>JAHDXW010000013.1 GCA_023383015.1 Paracoccaceae bacterium | reverse complement strand
CGCAGCGGCGATGCGCGCCGCCATCGCCGCTGCCATGGCACGCTCCAAGCGCGAGATCCCGCACTACTACCTGTCGCAGACGGTCGACCTGCAGCCGGCCGCCGACTGGCTGGCGGCCCGGAACGCGCGCTGCGCCCCCGCCGACCGGCTGCTGATGGGGGCCTTGTTCCTGCGCGCCGCCGCCCGCGCCGCGGCGCGCTTTCCGGTCCTGAACGGCCAGACCGGGGCGCAGGGATTTGCCGCCTCGGCGCGGGTCCATGCCGGCTTTGCCGTGGCGCTGCGCGGCGGCGGGCTGGTGGCGCCGGCGATCCACGATGCCGACCGGCTGGACCTCGACGCGCTGATGGCCGCCCTGCGCGAGCTTGTCGCCCGCGCCCGGGCCGGGCGGCTGCGTGCCTCCGAGCTGTCCGACGGCACGATCACCGTCTCGAGCCTCGGCGAGGGCGAGGCCGAGGCTCTGGCGGGCGTCATCTATCCGCCGCAGGTGGCGCTCGTGGGCTTCGGCGCACCGGTCCTGCGGCCCTGGGTGGCGGCGGGCGCGGTGGTGGCGCGGCAGGTCGTCACCGTGACCCTGGCCGCCGACCACCGCGCCAGCGACGGGCGCACCGGGGCGCGCTTCCTTGCCGACATCGCCCGCCAGCTTGCCAGCCCGGAGGAGCCATGACCGAAGCCGAGATCCGCGCCGCCTTCCTGGAGGAGCTGACCGCCATCGCCCCCGACCTCGACCCCGCCGCGATCGGGCCCGACGACCACCTTCAGGAGGATCTCGACCTCGATTCGATGGATGTACTGAACCTTGTCGCGGCGCTCCACCTCCGCCTCGGGGTGGCCATACCCGAGGCCGACTACCCGGCCATCGCCACGCCGGCGCGCGCTGTGGTCTATCTGGCCGCGCGGACCGGCTGAGGGGGCCTCAGCCGGCGGCAGGGCCCGCCTCGACGGCGGCGGCGGCATAGGGCAGGTCGACCGAGGGCTGGGCGGTGTTCTGCCCGGTCGCGGGGTCGCGGGCGACCGCCGAGACGCAAGCGAACAGGAAGGGGTAGACGGTGTTCTCGACCACCTTGACCGGCGCCACCGCGGCGATGGCGGCCAGCACCTCGGCCGACAGCCGGTGGTCGCAGGCCACCGCCTCGGGGCGGACGGGGTCGATGCGTGGGGTGTGGGCGGCGGCCTCGATCGTCAGCCCGTGGTCGAGCACGAAGGCGATGTGCTGCAGCACCGCCGGCGGCACCCGCCGGCCGCCGGCCGCGCCGAGCGCCAGCACCGGCGCGCCGCCGCGGCGGACGATCATCGGGCAGGCGTTGGTCAGCGGCCACTTGCCCGGGCCGATGGAGTTCGGCCGTCCCGGCTCGGGGTCGAACCAGAACATGCCGTTGTTCATCAGAAGACCGCTGCCCGGCAGCGCGACCTTCGAGCCGAAGCGCGCCCCGAGGGTGTTGGTGAGCGAGGCCATGCCGCCCTCGCGGTCGACGGCGGCGACATGGGTGGTGCAGCGCTCGAGCGGGCTTGCCGGCCCCTCGTCGCCCATGCTGGCGTAGCGCTCCTCCCAGAGCTCGCGCATCAGCGCGGCGAAGCGGGCGTAGTCCTGCGGCCCGGGCGGCGCCAGCGTCGGCGCGAAGCGCTCGGCGCTGGCGGCGAAGAAGCGCATCACCGTCGGCGCCCCGTTCAGCCCCGGCACGCCCAGAAGCTCGGCATCGCGGTAGGGCTGGCGGAGCGGCGCCGTCACCCGGGCCCGGTAGGCGGCGAGGTCGGCGGCCGGCCAGTCGCGCCCGAGCGCGGCCAGATCGGCGCGCAGGCCGCCGGCGATCTCGCCCTCGTAGAAGTCGCGCGGCCCGCGCGCCTGCAGGCGGCGCAGCAGGGCGGGCATCAGCGGGTCGCGCACCACCGCGGGGGCATCGTCGCTCTCGCTCACCGGGGCGAACAGCCCGTCGCGCAGGAAGACGTCGCGGGCATGGGCGAAGCGCGACAGCCCGCGCGCCTCGACGGCGATCGCGAAGGTGGTGTACCAGCCCACCGGGATGCCGGCCTCGGCGAGCGGGATGACGATCTCGAGCGCATCGCCCCAGCCGAGGCGGCCGAAGCGCTCCAGCGCCACCGCCAGCCCGTCGACGGCGCCGGGGATCATGATCGACCACGGCCCGAAGGTGTTGCGGTCCTCGGCCACGCGGGCCCACTGGAACGGACCGTGGCGGCCGGGCACGCCGGCCAGCGGATAGCGCTCGGGCAGGGCGTCGGCGGCCGCCTTCATCGAGAAGTTGACCGCCTGAGGGCCGCTCGCCGGCAGGTCGAGCACCATGATGCCGCCGCCGCCGAGGCCGCTCGACCATGGCTCGACCACATGCAGGGCCAGCGCGGTGACGACCGCGGCATCGACGGCGTTGCCGCCGGCGGCAAGCGCCCGGGCCCCGGCGTCGGCGGCGATGGCGCTCTGGGCCGCCACCGCCCCGCGGTCGGTGACGACGGCCGGCTTGGCAAGGCGCCAGTGCTGGTGGCGGGCGGCGGTGGGGATCGGAACCGGTGTCACACTGCGGCCTCCGGATCGAAGAGGGCGGCGGCGGCGGGCGAGAAGCGCGCCACCGCGTCGGGGTCGAGCGCGACACCGAGGCCGGGGGTGTCGGGGATGGCCAGCGTCCCGTCGCCGTCCAGCCGGAAGGGCGCGGCCACGATCCCGTCGACATAGGCAGACCCGCCGATGTACTCGACAAGGTCGACCCCCGGCAGGGCGGTGGCGAGCTGGAGGTCGGCGGCAAGCCCGAGCGCGGTGTTCCAGCCGTGGCCGACGTAGCGGACACCGAAGTCCTGTGCCGTCCAGGCGATGCGGCGCTGCTCGGAAAGGCCGCCGACCTTGGTCGCGTCGGGCTGCACGATGTCGAAGGCGCCGCGGCTGAGGAAGGGCAGGAACGCCTGCCGGCGCGTCAGCACCTCGCCGCCGGCTATCGGCAGCCGGGCCTGCCGGCGCAGCTCGACGAAATCCTCCAGCGCGTCGGGCCTGACCGCCTCCTCGAACCAACCGACGTCATGGGCGGCCAGCATGTCGGCGGTGCGCAGCGCCCATTTCAGCCCGTTCGGCCAGTAGGCATCCGAGGCCCCGGCATCGACGAAGAGCCGGCCGCCCGGCGGCAGGGCGGCGCGGGCGTCGGCCACGATCGCCTCGTCCAGGCGGTGGTCGTCGCGCCGGCCGAAGGGCCCCCAGCCGATCTTGAAGGCACGGAAGCCCTGCTCGCGGTAGCGCAGGATCGCCGCGGCCATCGCCCCGGGTTCCTCCATCAGCAGCGAGCAGTAGGGCATCACGCGCTCGCGGTGCCGCCCGCCCATCAGCCGGCCGACCGAGAGCCCCGTGACCTGGCCGAGGATGTCCCAGAGCGCGATGTCGATGCCGCTGATGGCATGGGTCACTGTGCCGCCGCGGCCGAACCAGAAGGTGTTCTGGTGCAGCTTCTCGGCGATCCGCTCGGGTTCGGTGGCGCTTTCGCCGATCAAGAGCGGCTCGAGCAGGGCCAGGGCCGCGGCCACCAGAGGCCCGGGGGCGAAGGCGCTGCCGTGGCCGGTGATCCCTCCCTCGGTGTGCACGGCGATCAGGGTCTGGATCGAATCCCCGGGCTTGATCTCGGTCGACCAGCCACCCTTGGGGCTTTCGCCGTAGAGCGGTGCGGCCACGATCCGCCTGATCCCGAGCGCCCCCGCGGGCCGCGCCTGTCCTTGTCCCATCTGCCGATTCCCCGCCCCTGACCCGGACGGAGCCCATATTGACACTGCGACGGATAGTATACAATCATACGATTGAAGCGGCAGGGGGAAAGCTGGGGTGCCGCCCGTGCCCGGGCGCGGGAACCCGTGCCGCTGCCGGGCGCCGCGGCAGGACGGGGCAAGCAGGACGGGGCGGCAGGAGGAAGCGGGAGTGGCCGGACTGGGCAGCGCGAGCCGCATCGCGCACGAGATCGACTTCGACGCCGAGGGGCGGCAGGCGGGCTACCTGCGGGCGCCCCTGTCGCGCAACACCTCGGGCTGGGGCGTCGTCGAGATCCCGGTGACGGTGATCGCCCGCGGGCGCGGCCCGACCGCGCTGTTCACGGGCGGCATCCACGGCAGCGAATACGAGGGGCAGATCGCGATCTCCGCACTGGCCCGCACCCTCGAGCCCGGCGAGGTGCAGGGCCGCGTGATCCTGATGCCGGCGGTCAACCTACCGGCCGTCCATGCCAACAGCCGCCTGTCGCCCCTTGACGGGCGCGACCTGAACCGCTGCTTCCCGGGCGATGCCCGCGGCGGCTTCAACGACATGCTGGCGCATTTCCTCGATGCCGTGATCCTGCCGATGGCCGATCTGTCGGTGGACGTGCACAGCTGCGGCCAGGCGGGCGACTCGGCCCTGTCGACGAACATGCACGCCCTGACCGACCCCGCCCGCCGGGTGCGGACGCTGGCCGCGGCCGAGGCGTTCGGCGCACCCTTCAACGTTGTCTTCGGCGGCATCGACGAGGGTGCGACCTTCACCTCCTCGGTCGAGCGGCGCGGGATCGTCTCGCTCGGGACCGAGGTGGGCGGCTGGGGGCGGGTGCACGTCGAGGGGCTGCGCATCGTCCGCAGGGGCCTGCGCAACATCCTCGCGCACATGGGCATCGTCGAGGGCCATCCCGACACCGCGCAGCGCGACGGCAGCGCCGGGACACGGCACATGCAGGTGCCCGACCGCAGCTTCTACGAATTCGCGCCGGCGGCAGGGACGTTCGAGCCCTGCCACCGCGCGGGCGAGCGGGTCGCGGCGGGAGAACTCGCCGGCCGGCTGCACTTCGTCGAGGACGTGGACCGCCCGCCGGTCGAGGTGCGCTATCGCCGCGACGGCCTGCTCTGGATGGCGGCGGGCCCCGGGCGGGTCGCCCGCGGCGACCGGCTGACGGCGGTGATGACCGACTACGACCCCCGCTGAGCGCGCGCGGGGGCGGGCAGAGGGGCGGCGCGGGGCGCGCGCCCCGGGGATGGAGGACACAGATGGCCGAGACGACGGTGGCGAGCCGCATCGCGCACGAGATCGACTTCGACGCCGAGGGGCGGCAGGCGGGCTACCTGCGGGCGCCCCTGTCGCGCAACACCTCGGGCTGGGGCGTGGTGGAAATCCCCATCGTCGTGGTCAGGAACGGCCGCGGCCCGACGCTGCTTCTGACCGGCGGCGTGCACGGCGACGAATACGAGGGGCAGATCGCCGTCTCCGAGCTCGCCCGGACGCTGCAGCCCGCACAGCTGCAGGGCCGGGTGATCATGATGCCGGCGGTCAACATCCCCGCCGTGCTGGCCGACACCCGCCTGTCGCCGGTGGACAACCGCGACATGAACCGCTGCTTTCCGGGCAACGCCCGCGGCACCTTCTCGGAGATGCTGGCGCATTTCCTCGATGCGGTGATCCTGCCGATGGTCGACGTCTCGGTCGACCTGCACACCGCCGGGCATTCGGGCGATTCCGTCCCCTCGACCAACATGCACCACATCGCCGACACCGGCCTGATGGCCCGCACGCTTGCCGCCGCCGAGGCCTTCGGGGCACCCTACAACGTCGTCTTCGCGGGCGTCGACGAGGGCGCGACGCTGACCTCGGCGGTCGAGCGGCGGGGCATCCTGTCGCTCGGCACCGAGCTTGGCGGCTGGGGGCGGGTAAACATCGAGGGGCTGCGGATCGGCCGGCGCGGGGTGATGAACATCCTGAGGCACCTCGGCATGGTCGAGGGCAGTCCCGACACCGTGCAGCGCGACGGCGCGGCAGGCACGCGCCACATGCATGTGCCCGGGCGCGACTGCTACAGCTTCGCCCCCGCCGCCGGCACGTTCGAACCGACGGGCCTTGTCGGGCAGCAGGTGCGCGCCGGCACGCCGGCGGGATACCTGCATTTCGTCGAGGACACCGGCCGTGCGCCTGTGGAGGTGCGCTACCGCCGCGACGGCATCCTGTGGATGTCGGCCGGGCCGGGGCGCGTGGCGCGCGGCGACACCGTCGCCGTGGTGATGACCGACTATCCGGGGTGAGCGCGATGCCGAAGATACTGATCGTCGACTGCAAGCAGGAGATCTCGTCGTTCAATCCGCTGGAGTCGGAGTTCGCCAACTTCCACATCCTGCGCGGCGCCGACATGCTCGACCACCGCCGGCTGAACACCGAGATCGCCGGCGCCCTGTCGGTGTTCGACGCCCGCCCCGACGTCGCGGTGATCCCGACCATCGCGGCGCGGGCGGGCAGCGCCGGCATCCTGTCGGCGAAGGGCTGGGCGCGGCTGTCGGAGGAGGTGCTGTCCGCGGTGGCGGCGCATGCGGGCGAGGCCGACGCCGTCTACGCCTCGCTGCACGGGGCGATGGGCGCGGTCGGCGAGCTTGACCCCGAGGGACACCTGCTGACCGAGATCCGGCGGATGATCGGGCCCGACAAGCCGATGGTGATGTCGCTCGACCTGCACGGCATCTGCACCCCGCGGATGCTGGAGCAGGTCGACGGGCTGACGCTCTACCACACCTACCCGCATGTGGACTTCGCCGACACCGGGGCGCGGGCGGCGCGGCTGCTGCTGCGGATCATCGACGGCGGCGCCCGGCCGGTGACGGCGCGGGTGTGGATCCCCGCGATCGTGCGCGGCGACGAGCTGATCACCCGCAGCGGCTGCTACGGCGACCTGATCCGCGAGTGCCAGCGGATCGAGCGCGACGGCACCGCGCTGGCCGCCGGGATCATCATCGGCAACCCGTTCACCGACGTTCCCGAACTCGGCTGCCAGGTGCTGGTGACGACCGACGGCGCAGCCGAGGTCGCGGCCGCCGAGGCCAGCCGCATCGCCGCCGAGTTCTGGCCGCTGCGCCACCGGATGCAGGGCAAGCTGATCGCCCTGCCGCGGGCCATCGCCCAGGCGCGGACGATGGCCGGGCCGGTGCTGTTCACCGATGCCGCGGACGCCACCTCCTCGGGTGCGACGGGGGATTCCAACGCCATCATCGCGGCCTTGCGGACGGCGGGCTATCCGGGCCGGGTGCTGGCCCAGATCGTCGACGCGCCGGCGGCCGCGGCGGCCCATGCCGCGGGCGTCGGCGCCACCATCCGCGTCACCCTCGGCGGCTCGATCGACCCCGCGCGCTTTCAGCCGATGGCGGTGGAGGCGGAGGTCGCGCTGCTGTCCGACGGGCGGGCGCGGCTTGAGACCATGGGCACGGCGCTGGCCGCCGGGCCGACCGCCGTCCTGCGCTTCGGCACCTTCACCGTGGTGGTGCTATCGCGCACCGTCAGCCTGTTCGACCGCGCCCTCTACTTCGCCAACGGCCTGAACCCGCGCGACTTCGACCTGATCGTGATGAAGTCGCCGCATGCCGAGTACCACATGTACGACGCCTGGGTGGAGAAGAACTTCAACATCGACGCCCCGGGCGCGACCTCGGCGGACGTGCGCAGCCTCGGCCACACGATCTGTCGGCGCCCGACCTATCCCCTCGACGAGGGGGTGGACTTCATGCCGCAGCCGGTGCTGTTCGCGCGCCGGGCGGGGTGAGGGCGATGCGGATCGAGGCAGTGGACTTCTTCTACCTCGCCATGCCCGAGGTGACGACGGCGGCCGACGGCAGCCAGGACGCCGCGCTGGTCCGGGTGGCCGCCGGCGGCCATGTCGGCTGGGGCGAGTGCGAGGCCGCGCCGCTGCCCTCGATCGCGGCCTTCGTCTGCCCGATGTCGCACGGCGCCTGCCGGCCGGTCGGCGCCGCGGTGCTGGGCGCCCGGCTGGATGGGCCGGCCGACATCGCCGCCATCGCCGACCGCATCGCCCGCGAGTCGATGGACCTGCTGCAGGCCGCCCACACCTGGTCGGGCGTCGAGATGGCGCTGTGGGACCTTCTCGGCCGCGCCCGCGGCGCCCCGGTCTGGAGCCTGCTCGGCTACCGGAGGTCCGAGCCGAAGCTGCCCTACGCCTCGGTGCTGTTCGGCGACACGCCGGCCGAGACGCTGGCGCGCGGCCGCCGGGCGGTGGCCGAGGGCTTCGGCGCGGCCAAGTTCGGCTGGGGCCCGATCGGGCGCGGCACGGTGGCGGCAGATGCCGACCAGTTCGCCGCCGCCCGCGAGGGGGTGGGGCCGGAGGCGCTGCTGATGGTCGATGCCGGCCAGGTCTTCGGCGAGGACGTGGAGGCCGCCGCCGCCCGCCTGCCCGCGCTCGCCGACGCCCGCGCGACCTGGTTCGAAGAGCCCTTCGCCGGCCATGCCTACGAGGCCTATGCGGCGCTCGCCGCGCGCAGCCCGGCGGTGGCGCTGGCCGGCGGCGAGGCCGCCCACACCCTTGCCATGGCCCGCCACCTGATGGCCTACGGCGGCGTGCGCTACATCCAGATCGACACCGGGCGGATCGGCGGCATCGGCCCGGCAAGGGCCGTGGCCGAGCTGGCGGCGGCGCGCGGGGTGACCTTCGTCAACCACACCTTCACCACCCATCTGGCGCTGTCGGCGTCGCTGCAGCCATATGCCGGCCTCGCCGACCACCGCATCTGCGAATTCCCGGGCGCCCCCTCGGCCCTCGCGCAGGCGATGGTCAGGGCTCCGATCCCGCGGGCGGCCGACGGCACCATCCGCGCGCCCGAGGCGCCGGGGCTGGGAGTGGAGGTGGACGCCGCCGCGCTGCGCCCCTGGCTGGTGCAGACCGAGATCACGGTCGGCGACCGCGTCCTCTACCGCACGCCGGAGCTTGCCTAGCCATGGCCAGCGGCCCCCCCCGCCGCTGCCGGCACGATCCCGCCCGAGGATGCCCTGCCCCATGACGCGCCCCCCCGACATCCTGTTCCTGTTCTCCGACCAGCACGCCCGCGACGTCGCCGGCTGCTACGGCGACCCGCTCGGCGCCACGCCGCATCTGGACGCGCTGGCCGGCCGCGGCGTCACCTTCACCGACGCCTACTGCCCGGCGCCGATCTGCACGCCCTCGCGGATGTCGCTGCTGACCGGCCGCTGGCCGCACGAGCAGTCCTGCTGGACGCTCGAGGACGGCCTCGCCTCCGACCTGCCGACCTTCGCCCACGGCCTCGGTGCGGTGGGCTACCGGACGATCTCTGTCGGCCGGATGCATTCGGTCGGCCCCGACCAGCACCACGGCTTCGCCGAGCGGATCGGCGGCGATGCGGGGCCGAACTGGCTTGGCGTCGCGCGCCAGCGCCTCGGTCCGCTGGCCGGCGCCCAGGGGCCGAGCGGGCCCGGCCCGGGCGGGCTTGCGCGGTCGCTGGCCTGCGCGGGGCCGGGGCAGTCGGGCTACGAGGTCGTCGACGAGGCCACCGCCGCGGCGGCCTGCGAGCGGCTGGCCGCGCTCGGCCGGGCGCGGGCGGCGGGCGACGACACCCCCTTCATGATGCAGGTGGGTTTCCTGCTGCCCCACTGCCCCTTCGTCGCCCGCCCGGCCGACTACGCCCGCTTTGCCGGGCGGGTGCCGCCACCGCGCCTGCCGCGGTCGCAGCCCGAGCACCCCTGGATCGCCGGCTGGCGCGAGGAGGGCTGCACGGGCGGGGCGACCGCCGTTCAGGTCGACCGCGCCCGCACCGCCTACTGGGGGCTCGTGCATGCGCTCGACGCCCGGATCGGGCGCATCCTCGCAGCGCTCGGCGGGTCCGGGCTCGACCGCGACACCCTGATCGTCTACGCCTCCGACCACGGCGAGCAGGCGGGCGAGCGCGGGCTGTGGTGGAAGAACACCTTCTACGAGCAGTCCGTCGGGGTGCCGCTTGTCCTTGCCTGGCCCGGGCGGCTGCCGCCGGGCGCGCGCTGCCCGCGGGTCGCGAACCTGGCCGACCTCGGCGCCACCTTCCTGGCCGCCGCCGGCGCGCCTCCCCTGCCCCGCTCGCGCGGGCGCAGCCTGCTTGGCGTCGCGGCCGACCCCGCCGCGCCCTGGGAGGACGCGACCTTTTCGGAATACGTCACCGACAGCGCCTCGCCCTGGACCGGACGGGTGCCGACGACGCAGCGGATGCTGCGGGCCGGGCGGTGGAAGTACGTCCATGTCGAGGGCACCCGGCCGATGCTCTTCGACCTTGCCGCCGACCCCGGCGAGGCGGTGGACCTCGGTGACAGCGAGGCACATGCGGAGGTCCGCCGCAGCCTCGCGGCCCGGCTTCTGGCCGGCTGGGACGCCGCCGCCATCCGCCGCGAGGTCGACGCGCGGACGGCCGAGAAGCGCATCCTGCGCGACTGGGGCGCCCGCACCCGCCCGCCGAGCACCGCCCAGCACCTGCTGGAGGACGCCGACAGCTGGCTCGACTCCTGACGCCGGCCCCGTGCCCCCGCGCCGCGGCGGGCGCGCCCTCAACCCGATGGCGCGGCCCCCAGCGCCGCCAGCCGCGGGCCGAGCCCGGCGCGCATTGCCGCCACCATCGCCTGCCCCTCGCCATCGCCGATGCGCGCGGCTTCGCGCTCCATGCCGGCGGCGAGCGCGTCGATCTCGCGGGCATGGTCGGGGTAGTGGGTGAAGCGCTCGAAGCCGCCGTCGGGCCGCGGGGTGAGGAAGATGTTCAGCTCCTCCTCGGGGTCGGCGGCGAGATCGTAGAGCTCGTGCGCCCCGTTGGCGGCGACGATCAGCTTCCAGCGGTCGGTTCGCCAGGCTCGCTGCACGATCCCGCTGACATGGGTCACGTTCTGGACGTAGAACCCCCGCCGCCAGCCGGCCGGACGGCCGCCGCCAAGGAGCGGAACGAGGCTTGCGCCGTGGCCGGAGGGGGCGAGGCCGGCCAGCGCCTCGAGTGTCGGGGCAAGGTCCTGCAGGCCCACCGGCAGCGGACAGCTGCCGCCGGTCGCGACGCCCGGCCCCTCGATCAGGAGCGGGATGCGCAGCGCGTCGTCGGTGCAGACGAACTTGTGCTCGCCCTCGCGCCGGTACCAGAAGGTGTCGCCGTGGTCGGAGAAGTAGATCACCACCGTGCGCGGGCCGAGCCCGGCGGTGGCGATCGTCGCGCGCAGGAGGCCGAGGTTGTGGTCGAGCGCGCTGACGGAGGCATAGTAGCCCGCGAACGGCACACCGCGGCCGCGGTAGGGTGCATAGAAGCGCGCCGGGGCCGAATAGGGGTCGTGCGGGGGGTAGAAGCTCAGCACCATCGCGAAGGGCTGCGTCTGCCCGGAGCGGGCAGCGATGTAGCGGCAGGCAGCGTCGGTGGCGCGGTCGGGGCGGTAGGTACCGTCCAGCCGGCCGTCGATCCAGTGGCCGCGGCGCGAGTTGAAGCTTTCCTCCCAGTGGTCGAAGAAGGGCGGCTGCGCCTCGCCCAGATGCCACTTGCCGAAATGGGCGGTGCTGTAGCCGGCGCCGCGCAGCCGGTCCCATACCGTCTCGCGCACCCGCGCATGGGTGGCGAAGGCATTGTCGACGCCGTAGAGGTTGTCGATCAGCCCGTGGGCGGTGGGGTAGAGGCCGGTCCAGCAGGTGCCGCGGGCGGGCGTGCACACCGGCCAGGGGGTCAGCGCGGCGTCGAAGCGCATGCCGGCGGCGGCCATGGCGCTGGTGTTCGGGGTCTCGGTGAAGCGGTTGCCGTAACAGGCCAGCGAATCCATCCGCTGCTGGTCGGTCATCACGAGAACGATGTTCGGCCGTTCGGTCACGGCGGGCCCTCCTGTGACGGCGCGGCCGGGCCCGGCCCGGCGAGGTGGCAGGCGACCGACCGGCCGGGGCCGAGCGGGCGCAGCGCCGGCGCCTCGCTGCGGCAGCGGTCGACGGCGATCGGGCAGCGGGTGTGAAACCGGCAGCCCGGGGGCGGCCTCGCCGCACTCGGCACGTCGCCGGCGATGGTGAAGAAGCTCTTGCGCCCCTTCTGCGCCGACGGCACCGAGTTCAGGAGCGCCCGGGTGTAGGGATGCGCCGGCGCCTCGAAGATCGCGCCGCGGGCACCGATCTCGACGATCTGGCCCAGATACATCACCGCCACCCGGTCCGAGATGTGGCGCACGACGCCAAGATCGTGGGAGATGAACAGGTAGGTCAGCTTCAGGTCGCGGCGCAGGTCGGCCAGCAGGTTGAGGATCTGCGCCTGCACCGAGACGTCGAGGGCCGACACCGCCTCGTCGCAGACGACGAGGTCGGGGTCGAGCGAGAGGGCGCGGGCGATGCAGACGCGCTGGCGCTGGCCGCCCGAGAACTCGTGGGGGAAGCGGCCGGCATGGAAGGCGGCCAGCCCGACCATGTCGAGAAGCGCCCGCAGGCGGCGTTCCTGCGCCAGCCGGTCGCCGATGCCGTGCACGACCAGCGGCTCGACAATCAGCTCGCCCGCCGTCATCCGCGGATTGAGCGCCCCGAAGGGGTCCTGGAAGACGATCTGCATCCGCCGCCGCATCGCCCGCATCGCTGCCGGCGGCAGGGCGCGCAGGTCGGTGCCCTCGAAGCGGATCGTGCCGGCTGTGGGCTCGATCAGCCGCAGCACCAGCCGGCCGGTGGTGGTCTTGCCGCAGCCCGATTCGCCGACGAGGCCGAGGGTTTCGCCGCGGGCCAGCGCGAAGCTCACGCCGTCGACCGCCACCAGCCGCCCGGCGCCGCCGAACAGCCCCTTCCCGCCGGTCGGGAACTCCTTGCGCAGCCCCTCGACGGCGAGCAGCGGCGCGCTCATGGCACCGCCCCCGGAAAGACATAGCCGCTGTTGCGGATGCAGGCGGCGCGGTGGCCGGGCCCGCAGGGCATCAGGGGTGGCACCGCGCGGTCGCAGGCGGGGCGGGCATGGTCGCAGCGCGGGGCGAAGCGGCAGCCCGGCGGCAGCTCGAAGATCGGCGGCACGGTGCCGCGGATCGCCTGCAGCCGGGCCACGTCGCGGTCGACCTGCGGGATCGAGGCGAGCAGCCCCTCGGTGTAGGGATGGCGCGGGGCGGCGAAGATGGCGGCCGCCGGCGCCTCCTCGAGAACCTGGCCCAGATACATGATCATCACCCGGTCGCAGAACGCCGAGACCACGCCGAGGTCGTGGCTGATGAGGATGATCCCCATCCGGTACTCGGCCTGCAGGTCGAGCATCAGGTCGAGAATCTGGGCCTGGATGGTGACGTCGAGCGCCGTCGTCGGCTCGTCGGCGATCAGAAGCTTCGGCCGGCAGATCAGCGCCATGGCGATCATCACACGCTGGCGCATGCCGCCCGAGAGGCGGTGGGGATAGTCGTCGATCCGGGTCTCCGGGGCGGGGATGCCGACCCGCCGCAGCGCCTCGACCGCACGGTCGCGGGCCTCGCGCGGACCCACCCGCAGGTGGCGGCGCGCGGTCTCGGCCAGCTGCTCGCCGATCGTCAGCACCGGGTTCAGCGCCGTCATCGGCTCCTGGAAGATCATCCCCATGGCGGCGCCGCGCAGCCGCTCCATCCGCGATTCGCGGGCGGACAGGATGTCCTCGCCCATGAACGCCAGCCGGCGGGCCGACAGCGAGCCGCCGCGCGGCAGAAGCCGCATCAGCGCCAGTGCCGTCATGCTCTTGCCGCTGCCCGATTCGCCGACGATGCCGACGATCTCGCCCGGCGCGACGCTGAAGCTGATGCGGTCGAGGATCGTCAGCGCGCCGAAGCGGACCGTCAGCTCCTCGGCCGCGATCAGCGGCGGCGGAGCAATGGCGGCTGTCGGTTCGGCGCGTGGCATGGGGCGGGACGGCTCGGCGGGGGGAAAGCTGTTGCAGGGCGCAGGATCGTATACCATTATACGATTTGCAAGCCCCGAGCGGCAGGAGGACGATGGCCATGGCGGGCGGAAACCTGATCCTGGTGCTGGTGGACCAGATGCGCCGTGACGCGATGTCCTGCGCCGGCGACCCCAATGTCGACACCCCGCATCTGGACGCGCTTGCCGCACGGGGGACGCGGTTCACCCAGGCGTCGTCGAGCTATCCCGCCTGCGTGCCCTTCCGCTTCTCGCTGCTGACCGGCCAGCACGCCCACAGCCGCAACGTCCCGGCCCTGGGCTACCGGCTGTCGCCCGCCGAGCGGACGCTGGGCGAGGCGGTGGCGGGCTGCGGCCACGCCACCGCCTGGATCGGCAAGTGGCACCTCTATTCGGCCTACGGGGTCTCGGGCGGGCTGACGCTGTCGCAGGCCGCGCGCACCCCCGTACCGGCCGGCCACCGGCGCGGCTTCGACCACTGGAGGGGGTTCGAGCTGCGCAACGACTTTCACGATTCCTGGGTGTTCCACGACGGGGAGGCCGAACCGCGGCGGCTGGCGGGCCACCAGACCGACGCGCTGTTCGGGCTGGCCTTCGACTACATCCGGCGCGACCGGCCGCGGGACCGGCCGTTCTTCCTTGTCCTGTCGCTGGAGGCGCCGCATCCGCCCTTCATGGCCACGCCCGGCCATCTGGCGCGCATCCGCGCCCGCGGGCCGCTGCGGCTGCGGCCGAACGTCGATCCCGGGGCGATCCGGTTCTTCC
Source organism: Paracoccaceae bacterium (assembly GCA_023383015.1). GTDB lineage: Bacteria > Pseudomonadota > Alphaproteobacteria > Rhodobacterales > Rhodobacteraceae > JAHDXW01. The sequence goes on along the minus strand of JAHDXW010000013.1, from coordinate 91,819 downwards.
CGCCGGAATGGTTCGAGCCCGCGGGAGGGCCGGAGGGCCCGGTCGACCCCGCCGATCCCGCCGGGGTGGCGCGCGTCTTCGCGGCCAACATGGAGGCTTGGTACGCCATGATCGCCCAGATCGACGACGGGATGGGCGCGCTGGATGCGCTGCTGGCCGCCGAGGGGCTGCGCGAGGCGACGACGGTGGTGTTCCTGTCGGACCATGGCGAACTTGGCGGCAGCCACGGGCTGCTCGGCAAGGGCCAGCCGCAGGAGGAATCGGTCGGCATCCCGCTGATCGCCGCCGGGCCGGGAATCGTGCCAGGCCGGACGATCGACCTGCCGGTGGCCACCGAGGACCTCTTTCCAACCCTCGTCGGCCTCGCGGGGGGGCGGGCGGAGGGGCTGCCGGGACTTGATCTCGCGGGGCTGCTGCGCGGCGGGCCGGAGCCGGACCGCGAGGGTGTGCTGCTGGAATACGTGGCCGAGACCCGGCCGGGGCGGGGCTTCTACGCCGAGACCTGGCGGGCGATCCGGACCCGGAGGCACAAGTACGCGGTGAAGGGTAACCGGGCCGGGGCGCGGCCCTGGCTGCTGTACGACCTGGCCGCCGACCCCTTCGAGCAGCACAACCTGCTGGACGGGCCCGGACATGAGGCGACGGCGGCGGCGCTGCACGGGGCGCTGGTGCGGACGCTGGACGCTGCGGAGGACGACTTCGCCCTGGCACCGGCCTTCGGGCACCCGGCCCGGCGGGCGGTGCCGCCGTGACCGCCGGGTGACGCAGGGCAACCGTCCCATGCGTGGGACGGATCCTGGCGCTCGTCAGATCAATGTCTTGACGGTCGCCGGCAAGGTTTCGGCAAGGATTGGCTGCGCCGCCGCCGGGGCATCCCGTGCAGGCCGCGGCCGCAGCCCGTGCCCCGGCAGGGGCATGCACCAGGCGCACCTGCGGCTGGCTGACCGCCGGGCGCGCGCCGCCCCCGCAGGCGCCGCCGGGCGAGCAGCCGCTTCCGGCCGGCGCGAGGAGATGCGTCAGCCCGCGCGGCGGCGGGTCTCGAGCCGGCGCAGCTGCTCGACGAGCTTCTCGTAGTCGACCGCGCGCGAGTATTCGAGGATGTGGACCTCCATCAGCCGGTCGAAGCCCGCCGCGTCACCGGCGCGCAGCGCCGCGATGACCGCGTCATGCTCCTCGACGATGCCCTTGAGGGTCTTCTTCAGTGTCGCCAGCCCGAAGATGATGGTCAGCTGGCGCGACAGGGGCTCCCAGCTCTGGACCAGCACGTCGTTGCCCGACAGCCGGCACAGGCAGCGGTGGAACTCGGTGTCGAGATGGGCGACCCCGAAGCCGTCCTCGGCGTCAGCCGCCGCATGCATCCGCGCCAGCACCTCCTCGAGCGGTGCCAGCACGGCGGGGCCGGCGGCGGCGCGCGCCATCACCTCGGCGCCGGCGAGCTTCTCGAGCGCGAGGCGGACCTTGAGGATCTTCTCCAGCCGGTCGATGTCGACGCTCATCAGCCGCATGCCGCGGTAGCGCTCGCTGACCACCACCCCCTGGCTTTCCAGAAGCCGCAGCGCCTCGCGCACCGGAATCCGGCTGACGTTGAGCGAGCGGGCGACCTCGGCCTCGACGATCCGGTCGCCGGGCAGGAACACCCCGCGCGCCGTGGCCTCGACGATCGCGTCGACGACCTGGTCGACGAGGGTGCGGGCGGCCAGCGGAGCAAGCCGGCCGAGGCCGGCGCGGGGTGGCGAGGTCGGCGATGCGGGCATGGGCTGCAAGTTCCTTGACATCGAAGGAGAGGGCGAACATCGTATACGATTATACGATCCTGCCCGGGGGAGTCGAGATGGCGCCATGCAGGGCATCCGGCCAGCCCCCGGAACGTCGGGGACCACCAGCAAGGGAGCAAGCAGGGCAATGAGACGACTTGACCTAATCGGGACGGGGCTGCGCGTTGCGGTGGCGTCCGGGGCACTGGCCCTGGGCGCGGTGCTCTCCAGCGGCACGGCCATGGCGCAGGTGATGGGGGGCACGGCGGTGTTCGTGCAGGGCTCGAACCCGCCCAGCCTTGACGCGATGGTGACCTCCTCGCAGGCCTCGCGCAACATCAACATGAACGTCTACGAGACCCTCTACGGCTTTTCCGACGCGATCCAGCCGATCCCGATCCTGGCCGAGGGGGTGGAGATCTCGGCCGACGGGCTGACCTATGTCTTCACCCTGCGTCAGGGCGTGAAGTTCCACAACGGCAAGGAGATGACGGCGCGCGACGTCAAGGCCTCGCTGGAGCGCTACCGCAAGGTCGGGGCGACGGCCAACCTGCTGGCGCCGGTCCGCGAGATCGAGATCACGGGCGACCACGAGGTGACCTTCCACATGGTCACGGCGACCCCGACCTTCCTGGAGGCCTTCGCCTCGCCGCGGGCGCCGGCGGTGATCATCCCCGAGGAGGACGCCGAGGCCGAGGCCGGCAAGACCAGCCTGATCGGGACCGGGCCCTACCGCATCGTCGAATACGTTCCCGACAGCCATGTGACGATCGAGAAGTTCGCCGACTACAGCCAGGACACCCGCCAGGAGGGCCCGGACGGCTTCGGCGGGCGCAAGACCGCCTACCTCGACACCGTCACCTTCCGCATCATCCCCGAGCCGGGCGCGCAGGTGGCCGCGCTGGAGGCCGGGGAGGTGCACATCCTCGAGCAGATCCCGGTGCCGGCGGCGCGGCGGCTGGAATCGAACCCCGACATCGTGCTGGAAGAGAACATGCCGTGGGCGTTCTCGGTGTTCATCATGAACCTGAACGTCCCGCCCACGGACAATGTCAAGTTCCGCGAGGCGGTGCAGGTGGCGCTGAACATGGAGGAGATCATGGCGATCGCCTCCGAGGGCATCTTCCAGCTGAACCACGGCTGGCAGTATCCCGGCACCACCTATGACGCCGGCGACATCGGGGCGCAGTACTACAACCTCGCCGATGCCGACCGGGCGAAGGCGCTGCTTGCCGAGGCAGGCTACGGCGGCGAGGAGTTCGTCATCCTCACCGACAGCAACATCCCCCAGCACAACAAGGCCGCGGTGGTGATCGCCGAGCAGCTGAAGGCGGTCGGCATCAACGCCACCATCAACATGGTCGACTGGCCGACGGCGCTGAACCTGCGGCTGCAGGACACCGGCTGGAACGGCTGGACCCTGCAGATGGGCATCGAGCCCTACCTCGGCCCGGTGGGGGTGGTGGCGACGCTGACCTCGCCCGCCCGGCCGCATTTCGTGGTGCCCGACGCCGCGCTCGATGCGCTGTACCAGGAGCTGATCTCGGGCCCGACGGTCGCCGACCGCCAGGAGGCGATGCGCAAGATCCAGACCCGGCTCTACGAGATCTTCGGCATCGTCAAGCTGGGCGATTCGGGGCTGATGACGGCGCGGCGGGCGAATGTGAAGGGCTATGTGCCGTTCCGCTTCCCGCGCGTGCATGACATCTGGCTGGAGAACTGAGGCCCGCCTCGGCGGGTGCGGCGGCGGGCGGCGGCGGCGACGCCGCCGCCCGTCGGCATCTCGGGGGGCGGCGGAAGGCGGGCGGCGCCCGCGCGGGATTCTCGGGTGCCGTTGACAGGATTCCTGGTGGCGCGTATCGTATGATTGTATACGATCCGGATGTCTGTGCTCATCCGCCTTCATCCCCACGCAAACCGGAAAGGACGCGCGATGATCCCCTCCCTCGGTCTGCGCACCCCCCTCAGGCTGGTGGCGGCGGTCGCCACGGCCCTGCTGGCCTGCACCCTTCCCGGCGCGGTCTCGGGCCAGCAGCGCGGCGGCACGGTGGTGGTTGCCCAGGCGGCGAACCCGCCGACGCTCGACGGCATGGCGACCGCCGCCGAGGCGGCGCGCAACATCACCATGCACATCTACGAGACCCTCTACGCCTACAGCGAGACGATCGCGCCGATCCCCCAGCTTGCCGAGGGCGTCGCCATCTCGGACGACGGGCTGAGCTATGTCTTCACCCTGCGTCAGGGCGTGCGGTTCCACAACGGCAAGGAAATGACGGCCCGCGACGTCCGCGCCTCGATCGAGCGCTACCGCCGGGTCGGGGCCACGAAGTCGCTGCTCGCGCCGGTGGAAAGCGTCGAGGTGACGGGAGATCACGAGGTCACGCTGCGGCTGTCGGCAAGGACGCCGATGTTCCTGGAGGCGTTCGCCTCGCCGCGCGCCCCGGTGGTGATCATCCCCGAGGAGGACGCCGCGGCCGAGGTCGGGCGCATTAGCATGGTCGGAACTGGGCCCTACCGGCTGGTGGAGTACGTGCCCGACAGCCATGTCCGCCTCGCCCGCTTCGAGGACTACGCCGAGGACACGCGCTATGCGGGCAGCGACGGCTTCGGCGGCCGCAAGGCGCCGCATTTCGACGAGGTGGTGTTCCGCATCATGCCCGACCCGGGCGCGCAGGTCGCCGCCCTCGAGGCCGGCGAGGTGCATGTGCTGGAGCGGATCGGCGTTCCCTCGGGCCGCCGTCTCGCCGGCAGCGACGCCATCGTCGTGCACGAGAACATGCCATGGGCCTTCACGGTGCTGATCTTCAACACCGCCGCGGGCCCCGGCGCCAACCGCGACTTCCGCGAGGCGGTGCAGGCGGCGCTGAACATGGAGGAGATCATGGCCATCGTCGGCGAGGGCCTCTTTGATCTCAACCACCGCTGGCAGTACCGGGGCAGCACCTACGATCCCGGCGAGGTCGGGCGCGACCGCTACAACCGCTCCGACCTTGCGCGCACCGCCGAGCTTCTCGCCCGGGCCGGCTATGCCGGCGAGGAGGTGATCCTGGTGACCGACACGGCGAGCCAGCAGAACATCCGCACCGCCGTGGTGGCCGAGCAGCAGTTGCGCGCCGCCGGTATCAACGTGGTGATCCGCCAGTTCGACCAGCCGACGGTGCTGGAGTTGCGCCGCCGTCCGGAGGGCTGGCACCTGACCACCGGGCAGATGGGTGCAGCGCCCTATTTCGGCCCCGTCGACACGCTGGCAACGATGACCGGCGCCCAGCCGCTGTTTCTTGCCCCCGACCCGCAGATCGACGCGCTTTTCCGCGAGTTGGCCAACGGGCCGACGGTGGAGGCGCGGCAGGAGACGTTCCGGCGGGCTCAGGCCTACCTCTACGAGAGCTTTCCGATCATCAAGATCGGCGACTGGGGAAAGATGGAGGCCACGCGGTCGAACGTCCGCGGCTACGTGCCGTTCCGGATTCCGCGGATGTACAACGTCTGGTTCGAGCAATGAGCGCCCGCGCCGCCCGCCGGCCGGCCGGCGGCGCGCCGGCGCCTGCCGAACGGAATCGCCGGCCGTGACCCGCTTCCTGATCACGCGCATCCTCAGCGCGGTGCCGGTGCTCCTGGTGGTGTCGCTGGTCACCTTCCTGCTGATCTGGCTGGTGCCCGGCGACATCTCGGCCGAGCTTGGCGGCACCGACGCGACCCCCGAGGAGCTGGAGGCGATCCGCCGGCGGCTGGGGCTTGACCGGCCGCTGTGGGAGCGGGCGCTGGCCTGGTACGGCGACCTCTTCCGCGGCGACCTCGGATACTCCTACCTCCTGCAGCGGCCGGTGCTGGATGCGGTACTCGAGCGGCTGCCGGTGACGCTGTCGCTGGCCGGGCTCGCGCTGGTCCTGGCGACGGTGATGGGGCTGATGCTGGGCATCCTCGCGGCGGTGCGCCACAACACGCTGGCCGACCAGGGGGCGATGGTGACGGCGCTGATCGGGCTGTCGATCCCCGACTTCTGGTTCGGCATCGTGCTGATCATCCTGTTCGGGGTGTGGCTGGGGTGGCTGCCGACCGGCGGCTTCGTGGCGCTGACCGACGACCCCCTCGGCTGGGCCCGCAGCATGACCCTGCCGGCGATGACCCTGGCGCTGACCCAGATGGGGGTGATCGCGCGGATGACGCGCTCGTCGATGCTGGACGTGCTGGGGCAGGACTATGTCCGCACCGCCCGCGCCAAGGGCATGCCGCGCGGCACCGTGGTCTTCCGCCATGCGCTGCGCAACGCGATGGTCCCGATCGTCACCGTCGTCGGGGTGCTGACGGGGATCCTGCTGTCGGGGGCGGTGGTGATCGAGACCGTCTTCTCGCTGCCCGGGGTGGGGCGGCTGATCGTCGGCGCGATCCAGCGCCGCGACTTCCCGATCATCCAGGGCGGGCTTCTGGTGACGGCCTGCGTCTTCGTCTTTGTCAACATCATCGTCGACATGCTGTACGGCTGGTTTGACCCGCGGGTGCGCGATGGCCGCTGAGGCCGCCCCCGCACCTCTGTCGCTGGCCGCCGAGATCGCGCGCGCCCGCCGCCGGCGGCGGGCGGCCTTCCTGCGGCGGCTGTTCGGCCATCCCTCGTTCCTGATCGGCTTCGTCATCCTGGCGGCCTTCGCCGCCACCGCGCTGCTGGCCGACCGCATCGCCCCCTACGCGCCGACCAAGATCGACTACCGCGCGATCCTGGCCCCGCCCTCGGCGGCGCACTGGTTCGGCACCGACGGCTTCGGCCGCGACATCCTGAGCCGCATCCTGCACGGCACCCGCGTGTCGCTGACCATCGGGCTGTGGGTGGTGGCGATGGTGGGGGTGTTCGGCACGCTGCTCGGCACGCTGGCCAGCTATGTCCGCTGGCTGGACGGGCTGATCATGCGCGGGCTGGACGGGCTGATGGCCTTTCCGGGCGTCCTGCTGGCGATCGCGCTGGCGGCCGCGCTGGGGCCGTCGGAGACCAACGCCATCATCGCGCTAACGGTGACCTTCACGCCGCGGACGGCGCGGATCGTGCGGGCGAGCGTGCTGGTCGTGCAGGGGATGCAGTACATCGAGGCCGCCCATGCGGTGGGCGCCGGCCACGGCCGCATCGTCTTCCGCTACATCCTGGCCAACGCGCTGTCGCCGCTGATCGTGCAGCTGACCTTCGTCTTCGCGGTGTCGATCATCGCCGAGGCGATCCTGTCCTTCCTTGGCGTCGGGCCGCCGCCGCCGGCGCCGTCGCTGGGCAACATCATCGCCGACGGGCGAAGCTACATCCAGGAGGCGTGGTGGATCGCCGTCTTCCCCGGCATCGTCATCGCGGTGGCGGTGCTGGGGCTGAACCTGATGGGCGACGGGCTGCGGGACGTTCTTGATCCGCGCCAGCGGGTGGAGCGCGGTGGGCACTGACGGCGGCTGCTGCGCGCCCGGCCGGGCCGGCGCGCCGCCGCCGCCGCGGGCCAAGGCCGCCCCTGCCCCGCCCCGGGCACCGGCTGCGGCTGCGGCTGCGGCTGCGGCTGCGGCAGAGGGCGGGGAGGTGGTCTGGCTTGCCGGGGGGGCAAGCCATGTCGGCACCGACCGGCCGCTCTTTGGCGCCGACGGCGAGGGGCCGCGGCGGACGGTGCGGCTTGCCCCCTTCGGCATCGACCGCGGCGCGGTGACCAACGCGCGCTTTGCCGCCTTCGTCGCCGCCACCGGCCATGTGACCGAGGCCGAGCGGATCGGCTGGTCGTTCGTGTTCCGCGGCTTCCTGCCCGCCGCCGAGGCGGCGCGGCTGCCGCCCTCGGTGGTGGCGCCGTGGTGGGCGGGGGTGCCGGGGGCCGCGTGGCACGCCCCCGAGGGGCCGGGCAGCAGCATCCTGGGCCGCGAGGCGCATCCCGTGGTGCATGTCTCGTGGAACGACGCGACCGCCTTCGCCGCCTGGGCCGGGGCGCGGCTGCCGGTCGAGGCGGAGTGGGAGCATGCCGCCCGCGGCGGCGGCGATGGTCCCTATCCCTGGGGCGGGCAGCCGCCCGATGACACGGGCTTCCTGCCCTGCAACATCTGGCAGGGCCGCTTTCCCGACCACGACACCGGCGCCGACGGCTGGCGCGGCACCGCCCCGGCGCTGAGCTTCGCGCCAAACGGCTACGGGCTGCACAACATGGCGGGCAACGTCTGGGAGTGGTGCGCCGACCCCTTCCGCATCCGGTCGCTCGCGCGGCCGGCGCAGGCGCGCAACGCCGCCGCCCGGGCCGAGGGGCAGCGGGTGATGAAGGGCGGAAGCTACCTCTGCCATGCGAGCTACTGCCACCGCTACCGGGTGGCCGCGCGGCTGGGCCTGCCGCCCGACAGCGCGACCGGGCATCTGGGCTTCCGCCTTGCCTGGGACCCGCATCCGCGCTGAGAAGGCGGGGGGCGGGCGGAACCGGAGGGGCACGATGGACGGGCAGGCAGGCGGCGGCGCCGGGGCGGCGGGGCGACGGGGCAGCGCCGGCGAGGTGTTCGCGGTGTTCCTGAGGCTGGGGCTGACCTCGTTCGGGGGGCCGGTGGCGCATCTGGGCTATTTCCGCGACGAGCTGGTGACGCGGCGGCGCTGGCTGACCGACCAGGCCTATGCCGATCTCGTGGCACTCTGCCAGTTCCTGCCCGGTCCGGCCTCCAGCCAGGCGGGCTTCGCGCTGGGGATGATGCGGGCGGGCTGGGCGGGTGCGGTCGCGGCGTTCGCCGGCTTCACCCTGCCCTCGGCGCTGATCATGCTGGGGTTTGCGCTGACCGCGGCGCGAATCGACCACCCCGCGGGGCTGGGTGCGCTGCAGGGGCTGAAGATCGTCGCGGTGGCGATCGTGGCGCAGGCGGTCTGGGGCATGGCGCGCAGCCTCTGCCCCGACCCGGCCCGGGCAAGCATCGCCGCCGGCGCGGTGGCGGTGCTGGCGCTGCTGCCCGGGGGGGCGGGGATGGTGGCGGCGATCCTCGCGGGCGGCCTGGCGGGGCTGGCGCTGGGCCGCGGGGCAGCCAGCGGAGGGGCGCCGGTGGCGGTGGCGGTGGCGCCGCGCACCGGGGCCGCGGCGCTGGGGCTTTTCGCGCTGCTGCTGGTGGCGCTGCCCGTGCTGGCGGCGGCGGGCCAGGCGCTGGCGGTGGCGGAGGCCTTCTTCCGGGCCGGGGCGCTGGTGTTCGGCGGCGGCCATGTCGTGCTGCCGCTGCTCGAGGCGGCGGTGGTCGGCCCGGGCTGGGCGACGCGGGATGCCTTCCTGGCCGGCTACGGGGCGGCGCAGGCGCTGCCGGGGCCGCTGTTCACCTTCGCGGCCTATCTGGGCGCGGTCCTGTCGCCGGGGCCGGCCGGGGCGGCGGGTGCCTCGCTGGCGCTTCTGGCCCTGTTCCTGCCGGGCTTTCTGGTGCTGGTCGGGGTTCTGCCCTTCTGGGACGCCTTCCGCCGCCTGCGGCGGGCGCAGTCGGCGATGCAGGGGGCCAATGCCGCGGTGGTGGGCATCCTCGGCACGGCGCTGTGGTCGCCGGTGTTCACCTCGGCGGTGCGGGGACCGGCCGAGTTCGCGCTGGCGGTGGCCTGCTTCGTTCTGCTGACGGGCTGGAAGGCGCCGCCCTGGGCGGTGGTGGCCTTCGCCGCGGCGGCGGGGGCGGTTCTAGCGCTCGCGGCGTGAGGAGGCGAAGGCCCGGCTAGGGGCGGGCCTCGGGCGGGGCGGCGGGAAGGGGCGGCAGCCCGGCGGCGATGCGCCGGGCCATGCCGGCCAGCCGCGGGCCGGCGTGGTGGAAGAACCGCCGGTAGCCCTCGCAGAGGTGGTTGAGGCCGGGCTCGCCGTCGGGGCAGCGGGCGAAGCGGTGCTTGGGGCAGCCGCCGTTGCAGGCGAAGCGGAAGCGGCAGTTGCGGCAGCGGGCCGGCAGCGCCGCCGACTTCATCGCCCCAAACTCCCGCTGGGCGGGGCTGGCGGCCATCGCCGCGAGCCCCTCGTCCATGACGTTGCCGAGCCGGTAGGCGGGATAGACATAGTGGTCGCAGGCGTAGAGGTCGCCGTTGTGCTCGAGCGCGAGGCAGCCGCCGCACTCCTCGGCGAAGACGCAGAGCCCCGCCGGCCCGCCCGACCACAGGCCGAGCTGGACATCGAAGAACTGCACGGAGATCCGCCCGGCGTCGTGGCGGTACCACTGGTCGAAGACCTCGCACAGGAAGCGACCCCAGGCGAGGGGCGCGACGCTCCATTCGGTGACCGCCGGATCGCCGCCCCCCCCGGGCGGCGGCGACTGCGACAGCCCGCCGCCGGAGGGGGCGGCGCGCTCGACGATCGGGATGAACTGCAGGAACGGGCAGCCGAGCCCGCGCAGGAAGCCGTAGACCTCGCGCGGGCGGACGACGTTGGCGCGGTGGACGGCGGTCAGGATGTTCGTCTCGACCCCGGCGGCCAGAAGATGCCCGAGCCCGCGCAGCGCGGCATCGAAGGTCGGCCGCCCGGCACGGTCGCGCCGGTAGCGGTCGTGCAGGGGGCGCGGGCCGTCGATCGAGAGACCGACGAGGAAGCCGCCGTCGGCAAGGAAGGCCGCCCAGTCGGCGTCGATCAGCGTGCCGTTGGTCTGTAGCGCGTTGCGCACCACCGTTCCGCGGCCCGCCGCGGCGGACTGCAGCGCCAGCACCCGGCGGAAGAAGTCGATGCCGAGGATGGTGGGCTCGCCGCCCTGCCAGAAGAAGGTGACCTCGGCCAGCCCGGCGGCCTCCTGCGCGGCGATGTAGTCCTCGACATAGCGGGCGAGGACCGCGTCGGGCATCCGGAAGCGGCCGGTGTCGGGGTAAAGGCGCTCCTTCTCGAGATAGTAGCAGTAGCGGCAGTCGATGTTGCAGCGCGGGCCGATCGGCTTGGCGATGATGCTGAAGGGATGCGACATCCCGGCCGGCCCTCCGCGCCGCGTGGCCCCCTGCCCGGCGCCGGGGCAAGCCTAGCGGCGCAGCCGGCCTCCGGCCAAGCCGCCGGCATGTCGCAGGCGCCGCCGGCAACGGCCCGGGGCACGCGGGCGCACCGGCGGCTGCGGCGCCCCCCCGTGGCGAGCAGGCCCTAGCCGCCCGCGCCGCCGGCGGGGTGCGGCGGGGCGGGAAGGATCGTGCCGCGACATTCGCCGAAGCCGATGCGCCGCCCGTCGCGCGTGGCGGCGCCGCGGATGACCACGGTGTCGCCGTCCTCGAGGTAGGTGCGGCGCAGGCCCGCCACCTGCAGCGCCTCGCGCCCTCCGCGCGTGATCTCGAGCAGGCAGGCCCAGGAGGACGGGTCGGGACCGGAGACGGTACCGCTGCCGATCAGGTCGCAGACATCCATCCGGCAGCCGCCGATGGCGTGCTGGGCCAGCATCTGCGCCGGGGCATAGTAGAGATGGCGCGTGTTGGTGCGCACGATCACCGCCTCGTCGGCGGCGCCCGCTGTAACGAGCGCGGCCTCGAGCGCGATGTCGTGGTGCAGCGGCGCGGTGGCGTGGAGATAGGGCAAGAGCGGCAGCTCTGGCTCGGGCCCGCGGATGCGGAACGGCTCGAGCGCCGCGCGGGTGACCACCCAGGGGCTGATCGAGGTGCCGAAGGCCTTGCCCAGGAAGGGGCCGAGCGGCACCGTCTCCCAGGCCTGGATGTCGCGCGCCGACCAGTCGTTCAGCAGGACATGGCCGAAGATCATCGCGTCGGCCTCGGCCACCGACAGGGGCTCGCCCATGCGCGAGGGCACGCCGAGGATGGTGCCGAGCTCGAGCTCGAAATCCAGCCGGCGGCTGGGGCCGAACACCGGACGCTCCCCGCCCTGGGGCAGGAACTGCCCGAGCGGACGGCGGATCGGCGTGCCCGAGACGCAGACGGTCGAGACGCGGCCGTTGTAGGCGATGGGCATGTGCAGCCAGTTTGCCGGCAGCGCCCGGTCGGGCCCGCGCAGGATCGAGCCGGCGTTGAAGGCGTGCTGGCGGGCGCCGTTGAAGTCGGTGTAGCCGGCCACCCGCACGGGCATCAGCATCGTCGCCCCGGCGAGCGGCGGCAGGGCGCGGCGGCGGAGGTCGGGATCGTCGCGCAGCGCCGGCCGCCCGGCGGCAGCGAGCAGCCCGGTGAGCTGGGCGCGCAGCCGCTCCCACGCCGGCGGGCCGAGGGCGATGAAGTCGTTGAGCGCCGGGCCGTCGAAGACCGGGCCGCCGCCGCCGGCATCGACAAGCCCCGCCCGCTCGAGCAGCGCCAGATCGACGATGCGGTCGCCGATCGCCGACACGCAGGCCGCGCCGCGGCCCGTGCGCATGACCCCGAGCGGCAGGTTCGCGAGCGGAAAGTCCGTCCCCGGCGCTTCGGCGCTGTCGATCCAGCTCGCCTCCATCGGTCCTCCCCTTCACTGCAGCCGGGCGATTCCGCGGCAAAGTGAATACAAAAGATCGCAGGCTGTAAAGCGCCGGGCGCCTGCGGACAGGCCGGGGACCGGCCAGGCAGAGGAAGACGGCTGCGGACGGGCAGCCGGACATTCCGGCAAATCATTGCCATCAAATGACAAACATCCGCGCGCGGGAAGCGGAGGGAGCCCGCGCCGGCTCCGGCCCGGCCGGACTGGCTGGCGGACCAGATGGCGATTCCGACGATTGACGGATCAGAAAACGCATACAATCATGTCGGGATCGGCGCCGGCAGGAACGTGGCGCGATCGCGCTGCCGGTGGCTGCGTGCATTGCATGGGGGAGGATGGAACGATGGAAGGATTGACCTGGCGACGGCTGTTGCCAGCGGGAGGCATTGCGGGTCTCGTCGGCCTGCTGGCCGGAGGGGCCGGCGTGGCCCAGCAGCTGGGCGAGCCGGTGCCGGAGCTCCGGGTGGTCTATTACGCGGCCGACATGGGGCCGGAGTTCGAACAGTCGGCCCGCGCCCTGGCCGACGACTGGGCGAAGCTCGGCATCTCGCTTCAGCTTGTGCCGGTCCAGTTCTCGACCTTCGTGTCGCAGTTCATCGTCGGCGGCCAGCTCGAGGACATCGCCGTGTTCACGGTCGGCGCCGACCCCGACCGGGTCGACCCGGCCTACTGGGTGCATGACATCGCCGCCTGCGGCCAGCGGCGCAACGGATCCAAATGGTGCGATGAGGCCTATTCGGCCAAGGCGGTGGCGCAGCGGTCGATCATCAGCACCGAGGAGCGGCTGGCAGCGGTGCACGAGCTGCAGGCGATGTTCGTCGGGGAGATGCCGTTCTGGCCGGTGATCAACCGCACCTACGGCATCCTCTACAACAGCGCGAAGTGGGAGAACGTCACCAGCCCCGAGCCGGTGGCGGCGCATGAGGAACTGGTCAACCCCTGGCTGGCAGCCCGCCCGCTGACCGACGACCGCTGGCTGGACTGGGCCTACTTCGAGGACGTCAGCACCTACAACCCGCTGTCGGAGGAAGGCGCGGTGGGGTGGTTGCGCTTCGTCTTCGACACCTTCGCCAAGAACAACTCCCGCGGCGAGACCGTGCCCTGGGCGGCGGCGTCCTGGCAGTGGATCGACGAGCGCACCGTGGAGGTGACGCTGCGCGACGGCATGACCTTCCACGACGGCGAGCCGGTCACCGCCGACGACGCGGTGTTCACGATCCAGCAGGTCATCGCCTGGCAGCCGCCGGCGATGTCGGCGCGCACCCGCAACCTTGCCGGCGCCGAGAAGGTGGACGACCGCACCTTCCGCATCCTGCTCAAGGATCCGGACGCGGCCTTCGAGATCACCGTGCTGACCTACCTGTTCATCCTGCCCGAGCACATCTGGAAGGACGCCCCCGAGAACGCCCTCGAATGGGACATCGTGGCCGCCGGCAAGGTGATCGGCAGCGGCCCGTTCCGGTTCCAGGCCTGGCGGGTGAACGAGGTGCACGAGCTGGCCGCCTTCCCCGCGCACTTCAACCCGCCGGCCTATGACGGGCTGCGCCGGCTGGCGCTGGGGCAGGCCGACGCGATCCGCGCCGCGATGCTGGACGGCACCGGCGACATCGCCACCACGGTGCTGCCGGTCGCGACGATGGACGACCTCGCCCGGCAGAACGACTTCCTGGAGTTCATCGAGGTGCCGTCGCATTCGACGATGTTCGTCTGGCTGAACAACCAGAAGGCGCCGTTCAGCGACCGCGCTTTCCGGATGGCGCTGCGCACGGCGAGCAACAAGCAGCGGGTGGTGATCGAGGGCTGGCAGGGCTTCGGCATCCCCGCCTCCGAGGGGCCGGTGCCGCGGGTGCTCGGGCGGTGGTACAACGCCGCGCTGGAGCAGATCGCCTTCGACGTCGAGGCGGCGCGCGCGATCCTGCGCGAGGCCGGCTACGGCTGGAATGCGTCGGGCCGTCTGCACATGCCGCCGGGCTGAGCCGGCGGTGGCCGGCCCGGGGGCGCGCGGCGCGCCCCCGGCCGCTGCCGGCGGGCCGGGGACCGGCCCGCCGGATCGGGAAGGGTGATAGCCATGCGCGCCTACATCCTGCGGCGGCTGCTGCAGTCCCTCGTCGTGGTCTTCGCGGTGACCACGATCATGTTCTTCCTCTTCCGCATCGTGCCGTCCGACCCCACGGTGATGATGGTCGAGCGCGGCATGTCCGAGGAGGCGCGCCAGGCGCTGCTCGAGCGCTGGGGGCTGACCGGCTCGCTCTGGCAGCAATACCTGCGCTATCTCGCCAACCTGCTGGCCGGCGACTTCGGCAACTCGTTCTTCTACCGGATGCCGGTCTGGGACGTGCTGCTGCCGCGGATCGTCAACACGCTGTGGATCGCGGTGCCGGGTCTGCTGCTGGGGGCGCTGATCGGCGCCGCGCTGGGGATGGCGGTCGGCTGGGCACGCCGGGGCGGCGCGGTCGAGCGCGGCGGCATCCTGATCGCCACGATCATCCGCGGCACGCCGAGCTTCATCATCGGCATCGCCCTGCTGGCGGTGTTCTCGAGCTGGCTCGGCTGGCTGCCGGGCTTCGGCATGGGCAACGCCGGCGATGCCACCGGGATCGCGCGCTACCTGCGCTGGGAGTTCCTGCTGCACCTGATCCTGCCGGTCCTCGCGGTGGTCATCTACTTCATTCCCGAGAACCTGCTGCTGATGCGCAGCGGCGTGGTCGAGAACCGCACCGAGGACTACATCGAGCTGGTGCGCGCCAAGGGCGTCTCGGACGCCCGCGTGGCCTGGCACGCCGGCCGCAACTCGATGCTGCCGCTGATCACCTGGCTGTTCCCCGCCCTGGCCGAGACGATCGCCGGCATCGTTGTGGTCGAGATCGTCTTCAGCTGGCCCGGCATCGGCCGCGAGCTGGTGCTGGCGGTGACGCGGCAGGACTATCCGCTGGCGCAGGCGGCCTTCTTCCTGCTCGCGGTCATGATCGTGCTGGCCAATCTCGCCGCCGACCTGACCTACGGCAAGCTCGACCCCCGCGTCGTCTACAGGTGAGGCCGACATGGCAGCTTCCCCCGGCAGAACCGCCCGGCGCCGCTTCTGGCTGGTCGAGCCGCTGCGGCCGCTGCTGCGCGACGGTTTCGCCGTCGCCGGGCTTGCGGTGCTGGTCGTGTTCGTGGCGGTCGCCATCCTTGCGCCCTGGATCGCCACCCATCCCCCCTACGAGGCCGCGCTGACCCCAGAGGGCCGGCTCATGCGGCTGCGCCCGCCCTCGGGCGAGCACTGGCTCGGCACCACGACCTTCGGGCACGACGTCTTCTCGCAGTTCATCCTCGGGTTCCGCATCGCGCTGCTGGTCGGCATCCTCGGGGCGCTGGCGGTCGGCGTCATCTCGACGCTGTTCGGGGTCGTCTCGGGCTATTTCGGGGGGATCGTCGACGACGTGCTGATGCGGGTGACCGACATCGCGCTGTCGATCCCGACGCTGCCCTTCGCGATCGTCGCCGTCGGCCTGCTCGGGCCGAGCGTGAACAACATCATCCTGGTGATCGCGATCCTGTTCTGGCGCAACGGCGCGCGCATCATCCGCGCGGCGGTGCTGACCGAGCGCGAGCGCGTCTACGTGCGCTGGGCACGGGCGGCGGGGGCGTCGCATCTGCACGTGATCCTGCGCCACATCCTGCCCAACGTCTTCCGCGTCGTCTTCCTGTGGGTGACGATGTCGGTGGCCTTCGCGATCCTGACCGAGGCGAGCCTCAGCTTCATCGGCCTCGGCGACCCCTCGGTGGTCAGCTGGGGGCAGATGCTGAACACCGCCTTCGCGAGCGGCAACCTGCGCTCGGCCTGGTGGTGGGTGGTGCCGCCGAGCGTGGCGCTGGTGATGCTGATCTCGGCGCTCTACCTCGTCGGCCGGGCCTTCGAGGAACAGGCCAACCCGCGCCTGCGGAGGGACTGACATGGCCGGCGCGATCCCCGAGACCGAGTTCGACCGCCGCCTCGGCGCCAAGCCGCCCGTGCACCTTGCCGTCGAGGGGCTGCGGGTGGTCTACCAGTCGCGGCGCGGGCCGGTGGCGGCCGTCGACGGGGTGTCCTTCGAGGTCAGGCCCGGCATGGTGCTGGGGCTCGTCGGCGAATCGGGCTGCGGCAAGAGCACCGTGGTCAAGGCGCTGATGCGCCTGCTGCCGGACAGCGCGCGGGTCGGGGGCCGGGTGCTGCTGGACGGCCGCGACATCCTGGCGATGGATGCGCGGGCACTGCGGCGGGTGCGCTGGAACCAGATCGCGCTGATCACCCAGAGCGCGATGAACGCGCTCGACCCGGTCATCCGCGTCGGCGACCAGATCGTCGAATCGATCCGCGCCCATGAGGAGGTGGGCCGCGCGACCGCCTGGGCGCGGGCCGAGACGCTGTTTGCGCTGGTCGGGCTGCCGCCGGGGCGGCTGGAGGACTACCCCCACCAGTTCTCGGGCGGGATGCGCCAGCGCGCCGTGATCGCAATGGCACTGAGCCTGAATGCGGGGCTGCTGCTGGCCGACGAGCCGACCACCGCGCTCGACCCCATCATGCAGGACCAGATCATGGCGCGGATCCGCCGGATCAAGGAGGTGCTGCACCGCTCGATGATCCTCGTCACCCATGACGTCGGGCTGGTCGCCGAGAACTGCGACAGCGTGGCGGTGATGTACGCCGGCCGGATCGTCGAATCGGGCCCGGCGAGCGAGGTGCTGGTCAGGCCCAGCCACCCCTACACCATCGGCCTGCACAACGCCTTCCCGCGCATGCCCGCGGAGGGCGAGCGGCGGCCGCCCCTGATCTCGATCGCCGGGGCGCTGCCCGACCTGCTTGCGCCGCCCGCGGGCTGCCGATTTGCGCCGCGCTGTCCCTTCGCCACCGACCGCTGCCGCGCCGAGGATCCGGCGCTGCGCCCGGCCGCGCCCGGCCAGGCGGCGGCCTGCCACCATGCCGCGCAGGCCGGAGAGTTCCGCCGGCTCGGCGCCCTGCCGGAGACATGGAAGGCGATGGCGGAGGCGGTGCGGTGAGGCCCGGGCAGGACGCGGCGCCGGTGATCGAGGCGCGCGGGCTGAAGACCCATTTCCGCGTCGGCGGGGGCATCATCGCCGCCCTGGCCGGGCGGCCGGGGCGGCTCGCGCGCGCGCTCGACGGGGTCGACCTGAGCATCCGGGCCGGCGAGGTGCTGGGGCTGGTGGGCGAGAGCGGCTGTGGCAAGTCCACCCTCGGCATGACGCTGGTCAGGATGATCGAGCCGACCGGCGGCGACATCCTCCATCACGGCCGGCCGATCACCCACATCGGCGGCGCCGAGCTCAAGCGCTTCCGCAGCCGGGCGCAGATCATCTTCCAGGATCCCTACAGCTCGCTCAACCCCCGGCTGACGGTGGGCGAGATCGTGGCCGAGCCGCTGGGCATCCACCGCATCGGCAGCCGCGAGGACCGCCGGGCGAAGGTCGACGCGGCGCTGAGCCATGTCCGACTGCCCCCCGGCGAGTTCCGCGACCGCTTTCCCTCGGACCTCTCGGGCGGCCAGCGGCAGCGGGTGGCGATCGCCCGGGCGCTGGTGCTCGACCCCGGCTTCATCGTCGCCGACGAGCCGGTCTCGATGCTGGACGTCTCGGTGCAGGCCGGGGTGCTCGAGCTTCTGGACATGCTGTCGCGCGAGCTCGGCCTGGCGGTCCTCTACATCTCGCACGACATCGCGACGGTGGGCTACATCTGCGATCGGGTCGCCGTCATGTACCTGGGCCGCATCGTCGAGGAGGGGCCGGTGCGCCGGGTGCTGCAGCAGCCGGCGCATCCCTACACGCAGCGCCTGATGGCCGCGATCCCGAACGTCAACCCGCTGGTGCGGCGCACGCGCGTGGTCCTGGAGGGCGATGTGCCCTCGCCGCTGGACGCCCCTGAAGGGTGCCGGTTCGCCGCCCGCTGTCCCCATGCCGCCGACATCTGCCGGCGCGGCGAGCCCGAGCTCCTCGCGGTCGGGGCGGGTCATGCGGCCCGCTGCCATCTCTTCGGCGCACTGACTGACCCCTCCGGCACCGCCGGCCGGCCGCCATCGCGACCGGGCACCGACGCGACAAGAACAGGACACGCCCCATGACCGAGACCCCCACCTACCCCGTCATCCGGAGCTGGAAGCACATCGCGTTCCGCAATCCGGCGGCCTTCACGGAGACCTACGGGTTCTCGGGAAGCCAGGGGGCGGTCAACCTCGAGGGCGTGCTCCTGCACCCGGAAGGGCACGCGAGCCGGACGCTTCTGGTGTTCATGCACCCCGCCTCGACGCTTCAGCTGCTGCCGCTGCCGAACCGGCTGGCAGCGATGGGCTGCCATGTGCTGGCCGCCGGGAGCCGCTACCAGCGCAACGACACCGCCCTGATCATGGAGAACGTGCTGGTCGACCTCGGCGCCTACATCCGCGCCGCCCGGGACGAGTGGGGATACGAGAAGGTCGTGCTGTGCGGCTGGAGCGGCGGCGGCTCGCTGGCCTGCTACTACCAGGCGCAGGCCGAACGGCCGAGCGTCACCAGGACGCCGGCGGGCGACCCTGTCGACATTCCCGGCGCGGGCCTTGTTCCGGCCGACGCACTGCTGAGCCTCGCGGCGCATCACTCGCGCGCCAAGGTGCTGTCGGAGTGGATCGACCCCTCGGTGCGCGACGAGAACGACCCCGACGACCGCGACCCCGCGCTCGACCTCTACCGGCCCGGCTATGCCGACACGGCGCCGCGCTATGAGGCAGGCTTCCTTGCCGCCTACCGCCAGGCACAGCTGGCGCGCATCCGCCGCATCACCGCGCGCGTGCACGAGACGCTGGAGACGCTGCGCCGGCGCGGCGGCGCCGAGGTCGAGCGCGGCTTCGTCACATACCGGACGATGGCCGACCCGCGCTGGCTCGACACCGCCATCGACCCCAACGGACGCAAGCCGATGTGGTGCTACCTCGGCCATCCCGAGACGGTGAACAGCGGCCCCGTCGGCCTGGCGCGGTTCTCGACGCTGCGGAGCTGGCTGTCGCAGTGGTCGCACGACGATTCGCTTGCCGACAGCCTGCGGTGGGGATCCTCGGTCTCGGTGCCGTTCCTGGCGATCGAGTGCGGCGCCGACGATGCCGTGCCGCAGCCGCACACGACGCTCATCCACGCCGCCATCGGCAGCCGCGACAAGAGCATGCTGCGCGTCGAGGGGGCCAACCACTACTTCGTCGGCCAGCCCGGACATCTGGACGAGGCGGCCCGCCACATGCTGGCGTGGATGGCCGCGCGGGGCCTGCACTGAATGGAGCCCCGTCAGCAGGAGCCGCGGGCGTGACCCCGCGCAGGGACGACGTCTACGAGCGCATCCGCGGGCTGATCCTCGAGGGCGTCTACATCGCCGGCGACGCCATGCCCGAGGAGGGGCTGGCCGAGCGGCTGCAGGTCAGCCGGACACCGGTGCGCGAGGCGCTGAAGCGGCTCGAGGCCGAGGGCATCGTCGAGCGGCGGGCCAACCGGCGCGTCCACCTCGCCGAGGTGAACCCGGTCACGGTGGTCGACATCTTCATCGTGCGGGCGCGGCTCGAGCCGCTCGCGGCCCGGCTGGCCGCGAGCCGCGTCGACGGCCGCTTCCTGGAGGCGCTGGCCGAGTGCATCGCGCGGATGGAGACGGCGCGCTGCGGCCCCGAGCCCGACCTTCGGCTCTACCGGCAGGCCAACGAGGATTTCCACTGGGCGATCCTGTCGCAGTCGGGCAGCGGCGCCACCTCGTCGGCGGTCCGCGGGGTGGCCCGCCGGCGGCTGACCAGCCCGACCTTCCGCGGCTGGACGGCCGAGGAACTGGAGCGCAGCCAGTCGCACCACCGCGAGCTTCTGGCCGCGTTCGCTGCCGGCGACCCCGACTGGGCCGACGCGGTGATGACCACCCATCTCTACGCCGCGCGCGCCACCTTCCTGCGGCTTGCCACCGCCCTCGGCGGGGTTGCCGAGCCCTGACGGGCGGCGGCGCGCGGGCCGTCAGGGCGGCGGGATGTCGCCCTCGGCGCGCAGCCGCTCGAAGGCGGCCACGAAGCCCGCCAGCCGGCCGGCCGCGATCGCCGTCCTGAGCCCGGCCATCAACTCCTGGTAGTAGTGCAGGTTGTGCCAGGTGACGAGCATTGCCGCGATGATCTCGCCCGCCCGGTGGACATGGTGCAGGTAGGCGCGGCTGTAGCCGCGGCAGGCCGGGCAGGTGCAGGCCTCGTCCAGCGGCCGGGGGTCGGCGGCGTGGCGGGCGTTGCGCAGGTTCACCGTGCCGCGGCGGGTGAAGGCCTGCCCCGTCCGCCCCGAGCGGGTCGGCAGCACGCAGTCCATCATGTCGATGCCGCGCACCACCGCGCCGACGATGTCGTCGGGCTTGCCCACGCCCATCAGGTAGCGCGGCCGGTCGGCGGGCAGCATGGCCGGCGCGTAGTCGAGCACGGCGAACATCGCCTCCTGCCCCTCGCCCACCGCGAGCCCGCCAACGGCATAGCCGTCGAAGCCGATCCCGGCCAGTTCGGCGGCGCTCTCGGCGCGCAGGTCGCGGTAGACCGAGCCCTGCTGGATGCCGAAGAGGGCATGCCCCGGCCGCTCGCCGAAGGCCGCCCGTGACCGTGCCGCCCAGCGCATCGACAGCCGCATCGAGGCCGCCGCCGCCGCCTCTGGGGCCGGGAACGGGGTGCATTCGTCGAAGGCCATGACGATGTCGGAGCCGAGCTGGCGCTGGATCTCCATGCTGCGCTCGGGCGAGAGCAGATGCTCGGAGCCGTCGATGTGCGAGCGGAAGCGCACGCCGTCCTCCGACAGCCGGCGCAGCCCCGCGAGGCTCATCACTTGGTAGCCGCCCGAGTCGGTCAGGATCGGGCGGTCCCAGTTCATGAAGCGGTGCAGCCCGCCGAGGGCGGCGATGCGCCCGGCGCCGGGGCGAAGCATCAGGTGGTAGGTGTTGCCGAGCAGGATGTCGGCGCCGGTGGCCGCGACACTGTCGGGCAGCATCGCCTTGACCGTCGCGGCGGTGCCGACGGGCATGAAGGCGGGGGTGCGGATGGTGCCGCGGGGCGTCGCGATCACCCCCGCGCGGGCGCTCCCGTCGGTCGCCGTCACCGTGAAACCGAACGCCTGCGCCATGCCCCCTCCGTGGTTCCGGGGCGCGCCTTCTGGCCCGGATTCGCCGCCGCGCCAAGCCCCCGCCGGCGGCCGCAGGGCGTCGCGGCGGCCTCCCTTTACCCTCCCGCCCGAATATCCTATATCTTCACTCAGGATATCGGCGAGAGGCCCATGACCGCCCAGACCACCCCCCCGGCCGAAGGCGAGCCGCTGATCCGCCCGTCCAGCGTCGACCATCCGCTCTACGAGCCGGTGGTCGAGGCCTGCCGCACGGTCTACGACCCCGAGATTCCCGTCAACATCTACGACCTCGGCCTAGTGTACTCGATCGAGATCGACCCGGCGGGCTGGGTGCGCATTGCCATGTCGCTGACCGCGCCGGGCTGCCCGGTCGCCGGCGAGATGCCGGGCTGGGTGGCCGATGCGGTGGGCGCCGTGCCGGGCGTGTCGCAGGTCGACGTCGACCTCGTGTGGGAGCCGCAGTGGGGCATGGACATGATGTCCGACGCCGCGCGGCTGGAACTGGGGTTCATGTGACGGCGATGGCGGCCGCGGCGGTGCAGAGCGAACGAGACCGGATGCTCGCGGGGCTGCCCTACCGGCCCGGCGACCCCGAGCTTGCGGCCCTGCGCAGGCGCGCCCAGGCGCTGGTACGCGACTACAACGCCACCATCTGGGGCGAGGACGCGCGGCGGGCCGAGATCATGGGTGCGCTGCTCGGGCGCTGGTCGGGGGCGGTGATCCGGCCGCCGTTCCACGTCGACTACGGCGTCAACATCTTCTTCGACGAGGGCTGCTTCCTGAACTTCGGCTGCGTCGTCCTCGACGTCTGCGCGGTGCGGATCGGGGCGCGCAGCCAGATCGGCCCGCATGTCCAGATCCTTGCTGCCGACCATCCCCGCGACGCGGCCGCCCGTGCCGCGGGGCTGGAGTGGGGCCGCCCGGTCACCGTCGGCGCCGATGTCTGGATCGGCGGCGGCGCCATCCTGCTGCCCGGCGTCGAGGTCGGCGACGGCGCGGTGATCGGCGCCGGCGCCGTCGTCACCCGCCCGGTCGCCGCCGGCACCGCCGTCGCCGGCAACCCCGCCCGGCCGATCCGCGCCGCGGCCGCCCCCCGAGAGGTCTGAGATGTTCGGCATTCCCGGCAAGGCCGCCGTCACCCTGACCCCGCGCGCCGCCGCCCAGGTGGCCCGGCTGATGCAGGGCAAGGGCGCCCACGCACTGCGCATCGGCGTCCGCAAGGGCGGCTGCGCGGGAATGGAATACACCATGGAGCTCGCCGCCGAGCCCCGGCCGCACGAGGAGGTGGTCGAGCAGGACGGGGCGCGGGTGCTGATCGCGCCGATGGCGCAGATGTTCCTGATCGGCACCGAGATCGACTACGAGACCGACCTGCTCGCCTCGGGCTTCCGCTTCCGCAACCCCAATGTGGTGGATTCGTGCGGCTGCGGCGAATCGATCAGGTTCGCGTCCCCCGGGCAGGCGGCCGCCTCCGGCGCGACGGGCTGAGCGCGCCTGCCTCGGCGCCGCGGCGGGCCGCCGCGACCGCGCTGGCCGGCAGGTCGGCGCGCCGCCACGGCGCGGTCGACGCCGCGATCAGCCGGCGCGCGGCCTCGGTCTGTTCGCCCGGGTTCTCCCGCTCCCAGGCGTCAATCCGCGCTGCCGAGCGCACGGCCCATTCCTCCATCAGGATGCCGAAGCTCGTCAGGAAGTCGTGCAGGAGCGCGCGGTGGCGGATGTGGGTCTGGAACGGCGCGCGGCCGGCCTGGTACTCGGCGCAGATGCGGTGGGCCGTCTCGCACAGCCTCCGCCCCGAGGCGTGGACGCTGGCCACGGCCTGCCGCAGGTCGTCGTCGCAGCCGAAGGGGCCGAACATCACCCGCGCGATCGGCTCGGCCTCGAGTTCGGGGCCCTTTGCCGGCGGCGCCGCCAGCCAGGCCGCGAGTGCCGCACGCCCCTCGGGGGTGATCGAATAGACCGTCCGGCGGCGCCGGCCCGTCACCTCTTCGCGCGCGACCAGCAGGCCCCGCGCGGCCAGGCGTGGCGGCTCGGAATAGACCTGGCTCTGCGCCCGCGGGAAGAAGAAGCAGATGTTGCGGCGCATCTCGCGGGCGAGTTCGTAGGGCGTCCAGTCGCGCAGGGCGAAATGGCCGAGCATGACATGGGCGGCGACGGTCAGCGGCGGCAGGTCCATCGGCGCCATTTACTCCGGATCGGACTATTGATATACTCTGGTTCGGAGTAAATCATGGAGCGACTCCGATGCCAACCCCTGCCCTCCTGCTCGTTCACGGCTCCTGGCACGGTCCCTGCTGCTGGGAGCGCGTCGAGGCCGCGCTCGACGCCGACTTTCCCGCCATCCGCCATGCCGCGGTCGCCCTACCGTCCTGCGGCAGCGATCCTGCCCGGCTCGGCGACCTCGCCGCCGACGGCGCGGCGATCGCGTCTGCCGCCCGCGGCCTTGGCGGGCCGGTCACGGTCGTCGCCCATTCCTACGGCGGCGTCGCCCTGACCAACGCCGTACCCGGCCCCGAGGTCGTCCACCTCGCCTATCTCGGCGCCTTCATGCCGGCGACCGGCCGCAGCCTGGTGAGCTACCTGCCGCCGGGGCCGCTGCCGCCCTATGTCACGATCGGGGCCGACGGGATCGCGCGGTCCGTCGCCGGGGCGGTGGGCGAGTTCCTCTACGGCGACTGCACGCCCGAAGATGTCGCCTGGGCGAAGGCGCGGCTCGTGCCGCAGAACGGCGCCGTGGTGACGACGCCGGTCGGCCCTGCGGCATGGCAGCGCATCCCCTCGACCTATCTGCTGCTGACCGAAGACCTCGCCGTGCCCGTGCCGCTGCAACGGGTCTTCGCGGCCCAGGCCGGCCGGACGATCGAGATGGCGGCCTCGCATTCGCCCTTCATGTCCAAGGCCCCAGCCCTTGCCGGGCTGCTCGCCGGCCTCGCCGCGGCAGCAGCGGCGCCTGCCACCGTCGCTGTCCCGGTCTGAGGCCCCTTCCCTCACCCGCGCATGCCCGGCTATCAGACGGGCAGCGAACCAAGGGGGGGCCCCATGCGCCAGAAGCTCGCCGCCGGCAACTGGAAGATGCACGGCCTCGCCGCCGACCTTGCCGCGATCGACGCGCTGCGGGCCGCCAACCCCGCTCCGGCCTGCGAGGTGGTGATCTGCCCGCCGGCGACGCTGCTGGCGCGGATGGCCGAACGGCTCAAGCGCAGCCCCTACTGCCTTGGCGGGCAGGACTGCCACGTTGCCGCGAAGGGCGCCCACACCGGCGACATCGCCGCGACAATGCTCGCCGATGCCGGCGCCTCCTTCGTCATCCTCGGCCATTCCGAGCGGCGCGCCGACCATGGCGAGACCTCGGCCGTGGTCGCCGCCAAGGCGCGCGCGGCGCGGGCCGCGGGGCTGGTGCCGATCATCTGCATCGGCGAGACCGAGGCCGAGCGCGACGGCGGCCGCACGCTTCAGGTGCTGTCCGACCAGCTGGCAACCTCGCTGCCCGACGGCACCGACGCGCCCCTCGTCGTCGCCTACGAGCCGGTGTGGGCGATCGGGACGGGCCGCACGCCGAGCCCCGCCCAGATCGCCGAGGCGCACGGCCATCTGCGCAGCCAGCTTGCCCGCCATCTCGGCGCCGGCCCGGCGGCGGCGGTCCGGCTGCTCTACGGCGGCTCGGTGAAGCCGGCCAATGCCGCGGCGATCTTCGCGGTGGCCGAGGTGGATGGCGCGCTGGTCGGAGGCGCCTCGCTGGCGGCGGCCGATTTCGGGGCCATCATCGCTTCCCTCGATGCCGCCGGCTGAGGCGGGGCGCGGGGCGGCGGCGGCGGGCCTTGCCGTCCTCCGCCAGTCGCCGACCGACCCGGCCTTCGTCCAGGATCCCTACCCGTTCTACGAGGCCGCGCGCGCCGCGGGACCCCTCTTCCGCTGGGAGGACTACGCGATGACCGCTGCGGTGGCGCATGCGGCGGTCTCGGCGATCCTGCGCGACCGGCGTTTCGGGCGCGAGCCGCCCGCCGACTGCCGCCCGCCGGTGCCCGCCGGTCTGGCCGACTTTTTCGCCGTCGAGGCCCATTCGATGCTCGAACTGGAGCCGCCGCGGCACACCCGGCTGCGCAACCTCGTCCTGCGGGCCTTCACCTCGCGGCGGATCGCGGCGCTCGCCCCCGAGATCGCGGCGCTGGCCCACGGGCTGATCGACGCCATGCCGGCGGAGGGCGCGGTCGACCTGCTGCCCGCCTTCGCCCAGCGGCTGCCGGTGGTCGTGATCGCCCGCCTTCTCGGCGTACCCGAATCGATGGCGCCGCAGCTGCTGGCGTGGTCGGACGCGATGGTGGGCATCTACCAGGCGCGGCGGACGCCGGCCATGGAGGTGGCGGCCAACGCCGCGGCCCGCGACTTCGCCGCCTTCCTGCGCGGCCACGTCGCCGAGCGGCGGACCCGGCCGGCCGACGACCTGATCACCCATCTGATCGCGGCCGAGGAGGAGGGCAGCCGGCTGTCGCCCGACGAGCTGGTGGCGACCTGCATCCTGCTGCTGAACGCCGGCCACGAGGCGACGGTGCACACCCTCGGCAACGGGGTGAAGGCACTGCTGGAGGCGGGCGAGCCGGCGCGGATGCTGGATCCCTCCGCGGTGGAGGGCACGGTGGAGGAGATCCTGCGCTTCGACCCGCCGCTGCACCTGTTCACCCGCTGGGCCTATACCGAGGTCGAGGTGATGGGCCGGCGGATCGCGGCGGGCGAGCAGGTGGCCTGCCTTCTGGCCGCCGCCAACCGCGACCCTGCCCTGTGGGAGGCGCCCGACCGCTTCGACCCCCGTAGGCCGGCGCGGGCGCACCTGTCCTTCGGTGCGGGGCTGCATTTCTGCGTCGGCGCCCCGCTGGCACGGCTGGAGCTGCAGGTCGCGCTGCCGGTGCTGTTCGCGCGCCGGCCCGGGCTGCGGCTGGCGGCCCCGCCCTGCTATGCCGACCTCTACCACTTCCACGGGCTGGAGCGGCTGATGGTGGCGGCCGGCTGAGCCTGCCGGCGGGGCCGGCGTCCCATGCATGGGACGGGGGCGAGATGACGCCTGATCAATGGGTTGGGCGGCGCGATTAACGATCTTTCAGGACTGTCCCGGGGCGGCGGCTGCGGCGGCGGCGCGGCGGGCCTTTCCCCGCGGGCGGGGATGGGGCATATGCGGACCGCGAACCGCGAGCCGGAAAGAGGTCGCCCATGCACGACATCCGCCTTATCCGCGAGGCACCCGCCGCCTTCGACGCCGCGCTCGCCCGGCGCGGGCTGCCGCCCCAGGCGGGGGAGGTCCTGGCCATCGATGCCGCCCGCCGGACCGCCATCGCCGCGGCCGAGGCGGCGCGGGCCGAGCAGAACGCCGCCGCCCGAGAGGCCGGAGGCGCGCGGGCCCGCGGCGAGGAGGCGGAATTCGCGCGGCTGCGGGCGCTTTCGGCCGAGCGCAAGGAGGCGGTGGCGCGGCTGGAGGCGGAGGCGGCGGCGCATGACCGGGCGCTGGCCGACCTGCTGCTGACGAT
The DNA here is from genome assembly GCA_023383015.1 of Paracoccaceae bacterium. Lineage (GTDB taxonomy): Bacteria > Pseudomonadota > Alphaproteobacteria > Rhodobacterales > Rhodobacteraceae > JAHDXW01. The sequence continues at coordinate 65,089 of JAHDXW010000013.1, read as the reverse complement.
CCCCAACCTGCCGCACGAGGACGTGCCCGAGGGACCCGACGAGACCGCCAACGTCGAGATCCGCCGCCGGGGCATGCCGCGGGAGTTCGGCTTCGCGCCGCACGAGCATTTCGACATCCCCGCCGTCGCCGGGCTGATGGATTTCGAGACCGCATCAAGGCTGTCGGGTGCCCGCTTCGTGCTGTTGCGGGGTGCGCTGGCGCGCATCCACCGGGCTCTGGCGCAGTTCATGCTGGACCTGCACACCACCGAGCACGGGCTGACCGAGGTCAATTCTCCCGTGCTGGTGCGTGACGAGGCGATGGTGGGCACCAACCAGCTGCCGAAGTTCGCCGAGGACAGTTTCCGCACCACCGAGGGGCGCTGGCTGATTCCGACCTCGGAGGTGACGCTGACCAACACGGTGTCCGGCGCGATCCTCGAGGAGGCGGCACTGCCGGTGCGGCTGACGGCGCACACGCTGTGCTTCCGCTCGGAGGCCGGCAGCGCCGGAAAGGATGTCCGCGGGATGCTGCGCCAGCACCAGTTCGAGAAGGTCGAGATGGTCTCGGTCACCGCACCCGGGGCGTCGCGAGACGAGCACGCGCGGATGACCCGCTGCGCCGAGACGGTGCTGGAACGGCTGGGCCTGCCCTACCGCACGGTGGTGCTGTGCACCGGCGACATGGGATTTGGTGCCCGGCGGACCCATGACATCGAGGTCTGGCTGCCCGGGCAGGGGCGCTACCGCGAGATCAGCTCGGTCTCGGTCTGCGGCGACTTCCAGGCGCGGCGGATGAACGCGCGCTTCCGCCCCGCGGGCGGCGGCCGGCCGGAGTTCGTGCACACGCTGAACGGCTCGGGCCTGGCGGTCGGGCGGGCGCTGATCGCGGTCCTGGAGAACGGGCAGGAGGCCGACGGATCGGTCGGCCTTCCGGAGGCGCTGGCGCCCTGGCTGGGAGGGGCACGGCGGCTGCTGGCGGACGGCCGCCTTGGCTGAGCCCCTTTCCCCCGACATCGACGCCCGGCGGCTGAAGGCCGTGGTCACGCTCGCCGCGACGGTCGCCTTCGCCGCCTCGCCGCTGGTCGCGGACGGGTTCGCAGGCTTCGCCCCGGACCTCTTTCCGGTTCCGCAGGAGCGCCCGCCGGTGCAGCCGGCGGGCTGGGCCTTCGCGATCTGGGGGCTGATCTATGCTGCACTTCTGGTCCATGCGGGCGTCGGGCTGACCCGGCGGGCCGATGCCGCCGACTGGGACGCACCGCGCTGGCCGCTGATCGCCAGCCTGGTGCCGGGGGCGGTGTGGATACCGACTGCGGGGCTGAGCGCGGGGCTGGCGACGGCACTGCTTGTGGTGATGCTGGCCGGGGCACTGGCGGCGCTGGCGCGCGCGCCGCGGCGCGACGGCTGGACCGCGGGGGCACCGCTCGGCCTGTACGCCGGCTGGCTGACGGCGGCGACCGGGGTGGCGGCGGGGCTGATGCTGGCCGGCCACGGGCTGACCGGCGAGATGACGGCGGCGCTGCTGGCGCTGGCCGCCGTCGCCGCGCTGGCCGCGCGGGTGATCGCGCGCGGTGCGCCGCCGGCCTATGCCGCGGCGGTGGGCTGGGCGCTGGCGGGGGTGATCGCGGCAAACCTCGGCCGCGGAGGGGCGCTGCCGGTCGTGGCGGCGGCGGCGGCGGCACTCGCGCTGCTGGCGGTGGTGGCGCTGCGTGCCGCCCGCCGGCCGGCGGCGGGCTGACCGCGGCGGCGGGCGCGGCGGGGCGGGGCGGCGCGGTGCTGTCCTACCAGCACGCCTATCACGCGGGAAACCCCGCCGACGTGCACAAGCATGCGCTGCTGGCCTGGGTTCTGGACTACCTTGCCGCGAAGGACCGGCCGCTGAGCTACATCGAGACCCACGCCGGGCGCGGCCTCTACGACCTTGCCGGGCGGGAGGCGGTGGTGACCGGCGAGGCGGCGGCGGGGGTGGTGCGGCTTCTGCGGCGGCTGCGCCCCGAGCATCCCTATGCCCGCGCCGTCGCCGCCGTGCGCGCCCGCCACGGGCCGCATGCCTACCCCGGCTCGCCGCTGATCGCCGCGACGCTCTTGCGGCCGGCCGACCGGCTACACCTGGCCGAGCTGCACCCCGCCGAGCACGCCGCGCTGGTCGACGCCATGGCCTGGCGCCGGGCCGACATCCGGCGGACCGAGGGGCTGGCCATGGCCCGCGCGCTGGCCCCACCCGCACCGCGGCGGGGGCTTCTGCTGGTCGATCCTTCCTGGGAGGTGAAGGCTGATTACGCGCGCATCCCGGCCGTGCTGGCCGACATCCACCGCCGCTGGCCGGTGGGGGTGATCCTGCTGTGGTATCCGCTGCTCGCCGCGGCCCCGCATGCGCCGATGCTGGCGGCCCTCGCGGGGCATTTCCACGGGCGCAGCCTGCGCCACGAGGTCCGCTTTGCCGCGGCGCGGCCGGGCCACGGGATGGAGGGCAGCGGCGTCCTCGCCGTGAACCCGCCCTGGGGGATGGACGCCGCCGCCGCGGAGGTCGCGGCGCTTTTCGCCGCCTGACCCTTGCGCTTGCGGCGGGGGCGGGCTTGAATGCCGCGGCGGCAGGCGCGGGGAGGCGGCGATGGCCAAGGGCTACTGGATCGGCAACGTCGACGTCAGGGACGCCGCGGTCTACGAGACCTACAAGGCCGCCAATGCCGCGGCCTTCGCCAGGTTCGGCGGCCGGTTCCTCGTGCGCGGCGGCGCCCAGGAGGTGGTGGAGGGCAGCGCCCGCAGCCGCACCGTCGTCATCGAGTTCCCCAGCCTCGAGGCGGCGAAGGCGTGCTGGGACAGCCCCGAGTACCAGGCCGCGCGGGCGCTGCGGCTGCCGGTCAGCGAGGGCATGCTCTTGATCGTCGGCGGCTGGGAGGGGGCGGGCAGCTGAGCGGCCGGCCCCGGCGCGGGCCCTAGCTGCAGTCCGAATGGCCGCAGGCGCGGCAGGTCATGCAGCCCTCGATCATCACCAGCTCGGGCGCGCCGCTGGCCGGGCAGCTGCGCCCCGGCGCGGCGGCCGTCGCGGTTCCGGCGCCGGCGCGCGGGTCGGCCTTGAGCCCCAGACCCTCGGCGGGGATGAAGCCGATGGCGACGAGGTGGCGCTCGATCACCCCGCCGATCGCGGCGAGGATCGAGGGGACGTAGCGCCCCTCCAGCCAGGCCCCGCCGCGGGGGTCAAAGACGGCCTTCAGCTCCTCGACCACGAAGGAGACGTCGCCGCCGCGCCGGAAAACCGCCGAGATCATGCGGGTCAGCGCCACCGTCCAGGCGTAGTGCTCCATGTTCTTGGAGTTGATGAAGATCTCGAAGGGCCGGCGGCGGCCGTCGTCGTCGATGTCGTTGATCGTGATGTAGATGGCGTGCTCGGAGACCGGCCATTTGAGCTTGTAGGTGTGCCCGCCGAGCGCCGGCGGCCGGGCGAGCGGCACCGAGCGTAGGGCATCGGCCGCGGGCAGCGGCGCGGGCGCGGGCGGGCCGGCGACGCTGAGCACGGCGCCGGTGACGGCGTTCGGCCGGTAGGTGGTGCAGCCCTTGCAGCCGCTGTCCCAGGCCAGGCGGTAGACCTCGCGGAAATCCTCGAAGGGAATGTCGGGGGGGACGTTGATCGTCTTGGAGATGCTCGAATCAACCCAGCGCTGCGCGGCGGCCTGCATGCGCACATGATCGACGGGGGCAAGGTCCTGGGCGGTGACGAGATGGGCAGGCAGCGGCGCCGCCCCGAATCGGGCCCGCCAGGCCGCGACGGCGAAGTCGGTCACCTCTTCCTCGGCGCGGCTGCCGTCGGCCAGCAGAACCTTGCGGCTGTAGGCGGCGGCGAAGATCGGCTCGATGCCCGACGAGACGTTGCCGGCATAGAGGCTGATCGTGCCGGTCGGGGCGATCGAGGTCAAGAGCGCGTTGCGGATGCCGTCGCGGGCGACCGCCGCGCGCACCTCCTCGTCCATCCGCGCCATTGTGCCCGAGGCGAGGAAGCGCTCGGCGTCGAAGAGCGGAAACGGCCCCTTCTCGCGCGCGAGGTCCACCGATGCGAGGTAGGCGGCCCGCGCGATGCGCTGCATCCAGGCCTCCGCGAGGCCAGCGGCCTCGTCGCTGCCGTAGCGCAGCCCGAGCATGGCCAGCGCGTCGGCCAGGCCGGTGACGCCGAGGCCGATGCGCCGCTTGGCGCGCGCCTCGGCGGCCTGCTCGGGCAGGGGGAAGCGGCTGGCGTCGACGACGTTGTCCATCATCCGGACCGCCACCGCCACGAGCTCGTCGAGCAGGGCAAGGTCGAGCGCGGCATCCGGGCCGAAGGGATCGACCACCAGCCGGGCGAGGTTGAGCGAGCCGAGCAGGCAGGCGCCATAGGGCGGCAGCGGCTGTTCGCCACAGGGGTTGGTCGCCGCGATGGTCTCGGCATACCAGAGGTTGTTCATCGCATTGATCCGGTCGATGAAGACCACCCCCGGCTCGGCAACGTCGTAGGTGGCGCGCATGATCCGGTCCCACAGCGTGCGGGAGGGGATGGTGCGGAAGGTCGCGCCCCCGAAGACCAGCGGCCAGTCGGCCCCGGCATCGAGCGCCGCCATGAAGGCGTCGGTGACCAGGACCGAGAGGTTGAAATTGCGCAGCCGCCGCGGGTCGCGCTTGGCGTCGACGAAATCGAGGATGTCGGGGTGGTCGCAGCGCAGGGTGGCCATCATCGCCCCGCGCCGGCTGCCCGCGGACATGATCGTGGCGCACATGGCATCCCACACGTCCATGAACGACAGCGGCCCCGAGGCATCCGCCGCCACGCCACGCACCGGCGCCCCGCGCGGCCGGATGGTGGAGAAGTCGTAGCCGATGCCGCCCCCCTGCTGCATCGTCACCGCCCCCTCCTTCAGGGACTGGAAGATGCCCTGAAGGCTGTCGGGGATGGTGCCCATGACGAAGCAGTTGAAGAGCGTCACATCGCGCCCCGTCCCGGCCCCGGCGAGGATGCGGCCCGCCGGCAGGAAGCGGAAATCCTCGAGCGCGGCGTAGAAGCGCGGCTCCCAGGCGGCGGGGTCGGCCTCGGCGGCGGCGAGCGCGCGGGCCACGCGCCGCCAGCTGTCCTCGACGGTGGCGTCAAGGGGTGTGCCGTCGGCCGCCTTCAGGCGGTACTTCATGTCCCAGATCTGTTCGGCGATCGGGGCGGCGAAGCGGCTCATCGGCGGGCTCCGGCGGGTCGGGGGAAGCCGGAGGATAGGGGCGCCCCCGGCGCGGGTCAACTTGAACCCGGCGGCAGCGGCGCTAGGATGCCACGACCTGTTGGGGGATGGCGGTGGCCGATCACATACATCTCGTGAAGCTCTGCGTCGGTGCCGAAAGCGTCGCGGATCTTGCCGAATGGCAGGAAAGCCAGCGGCCGCGCTGGCCGGCGGGGCGGGCCGAGCATGTCACGCGGATGTGGCCCAGGCGGCAGGCCGAGCTTCTCGCCGGCGGCTCGCTCTACTGGGTGATCAAGGGGCAGATCCTGTGCCGCCAGCGCCTGCTGGGCCTCGAGGAGCGGCGCGGAGCGGACGGCATCCTGCGCTGCGCGCTGGTGCTCGATGCCGCGATCCTGCGCACCGAGCCGGTGCCGCGCGCCGCCTTCCAGGGCTGGCGCTACCTTGCCCCCAGCGCGGCGCCGCGCGACCTGCCGGCCGCGCGCCCGCGGGAGGAGGCGCTGCCGCCGGGGCTGGCGGCGGCGCTGGCCGAGATCGGGCTGCGCTGAGCCCGCGGGGCCGCTCAGCAGCCGCCGAGCCGGTCGCAGAGCTTGCCGATGGTTGCGGCGGTGAAGCGCGGACCGTTGAAGGTGGTGCCGAACGGGCCGGTGCAGGTGGCATCGTCATAGCCAGAGACGACCCCGGTGACGAGGTTCGAGCCCCGGTAGCCTGCCACCCACGGCCCCCCCGACGAGCCGAAGGTCATCGAGCAGCCCATGTTCAGCACGTTGTCGCGGCCGCAGCCCCGCGGCGGGCGGAAGCTCTCGGCGGTGCAGAGCTCCATGAACTCGGTGCCGCCGATGTTGCCGGGGTAGCCGACGGCGTGCAGGCTCTGGACATAGGGCAGGCCCATGCCGAGCCCGAGGTGACCGGTGAAGAAGGTGATGTCGCGCCCGTCGCGGTTGGGGCGCATGCGCAGCAGGCAGACGTCGTTCTTGCGCCGGTTGAAGCCGCCGGTCCGCCAGCCGGCGGGAACAACGGCGGTGCGGGCGGTGAAGCCGCCGAAGGGGCTGGCCCCCAGCCGGTAGCCGGGGAAGAAGGTGAAGTTGGTGTGGAAGCCCGAGCCGGGGGTGTAGCAGCAGTGCGCCGCGGTCACGACGAGGTTGTTGCCGCTGACCACCGCCCCCGAGCAGGTGGCGTCGCCGCCCGGGGCGGTGAAGAACAGCTTGCCGATGGTGCGCTGGGTGAAGTCGAGGTTGAAGGCGACGGCGTTCTCCCGGTACTGGGTGAAGGTGGCGACCGTGCCCTCGGCCTCCGCCGTCGCGGCCGGCGGGGCGGGCAGTGCGGCCAGCGCCCAGTCGTCGGCGAAGCGACGCCGCGCCTCGGCGTCGGCGTCGGGGTGGGGCAGGCCCGCGGGCAGGATGACCGGGGCGGCCGCGCCGGCGGCATCCTCCGGCCCGCCGCCGGCCGGTCCGCCCGCGGCGGCGCCCCCGGTCCATGCCAGCGCCGGCACTGCCCGCCGCTCCTCGGGGGTGTCGAAGGCCGGCGGCAGCGCCGCCCCGCCTGGGAAGCTGCGCTGCAGCACGTCGGCCTGCGCCCAAGCCGTGCCGGCGGGTGCAAGGAGCATCGAGGCGGCAACGAGAATCGTGGGAATCGCGCGCATGGTCCCTCCCTGAGTGCCCGTGCCGGCGGGCGCGGGCCGGGGCGGCCCCCGGCATTCCGGGCCCCCCTGGCGGGGCGAGACTAGACGAGCCTCGCGCCGCCGTGAACCCCCCGCGCCGTCAGCCGCCGAGGCCGGGCGGAGCGAGGCGCTGAAGGCCGAGCCGCGCGGAGAGGTCGGCGAAGGCGGCGGCGGCGGGTGCCGACCAGTCGGCACGGCGGGAGGCGAAGAGCGTCGCCTCGCTGGCGTGCACGAGCCCGTCGGCGAGCGGCCTCAGGTGGTTGGCGCGCAGCGTCGCGCCGGTCGAGGCGATGTCGGCGATGGCCTCGGCGGTGGCGTTCTTGACCGTGCCCTCGGTCGCCCCCTGGCTGTCGACGAGCTGGTAGTCGGCCACGTCGTGGGCGCGCAGGAACTCGCGCACGAGGCGGTGGTACTTGGTGGCGATGCGCAGCCGGTGGCCGTGGGCGGCGCGGAAGGCGGCGGCGGCGGCGTCGAGGTCGTCGAGCGTCTCGACATCCAACCAGGCTGCGGGGACGGCGATCACGAGGTCGGCATGTCCGAAGCCGAGTGCCGCCAGGGCCGCGACCTCGGCCTGCCAGTCGGCCAGCGACTCCTGCACGAGATCCGAGCCGGTCACGCCGAGGTGGATGCGCCCGGCGGCAAGCTCGCGCGGGATCTCGCCGGCCGACATAAGCACCAGCCGCACGCCCTCGGCGCCGTCGACGGCGCCGGCATATTCGCGCGTCTGCCCGCTGCGGCGGAGGGTGACGCCGCGGGCCGCGAACCAGTCGAAGGTCTGTTCCATCAGGCGGCCCTTGGACGGCACGCCGAGCCCGAGCGTCATGCCCGCCCCTCCCTGAGCGCCGCGACCAGCGCCGGCCGGATGACGCCGCCCACCGCCGGGATCGACCGGCCGCGGCCGAGGACCGCCGTCAGCGCGTCGTAGCGCCCGCCCGAGGCGACCGGGGGCAGCGCGGGATCGGCGGCGTGGAGGCTGAAGACGAAGCCGTCGTAGTATTCGAGCGTGCTGCGCCCGTGGCTGGCCTCGAACGGCAGCGCCGCGGGGTCGATGCCGCGCGCGGCCAGCGCGGCCAGCCTGGCGGCGAAGCGGTCGACCGCCGGGCCGATGGCCGGCATCAGGGGCGTGATGCCACGCAGATGGGCGAGCGCGGCGCCGGCCGGGGCGGCGAGGCCGAGAAGGTCGTAGAGGAGCGCGGCCTCGGGCGCGGCGATCGGCGGGGCGGCGGCGTCCTCGACGAGGGCGGCGATGCGGCGGGCGATCTCGGCCCCGCCGCGCAGCCCGACGAGGGGGCCGGCGGCGGCGGCGAGTGAGGCCGGGTCGGACCCCGACAGCCGGGCGATCAGCGCCACCCGCTCGGGCGGGGCGGGGCTGCGGCCGGCGAAGCGGTCGAGCAGCCGGCGGAAGCGGCGCGGCCGCCAGATGTGGCGCAGGAGCGCGGCCTTGCGCGCCGGCGTCGTCGTCAGCCCGCGCACCGCCGCCGCGAGGATGCCGATGTCGCCGGTGACGGCGGTCAGTCCGAGCCCGTCCAGCAGGCCCGCGAACAGCGCGAAGACCTCGGCATCGGCGGCCGCCGGGTCGGTGCGGTCGAACAGCTCGAAGCCCGCCTGGAGATACTCCCGCGGCCGTTCCGATGGCCGCTCCTGGGCGCGGAACACCTCGCCGAGGTAGCAGTAGCGTGCCGGCTCGGCGCCGGCGGCCATGTGCGCCTCGACCACCGGCACGGTGAAGTCGGGGCGGAGCACCATCTCGCCGGCCAGCGGGTCGCGGGTGACATAGGCGCGGCCGCGGATGTCCTCGCCCCAGAGGTCGATCAGCGCCGCCGCCGGCAGCAGCACCGGCGCCTCCACCCGCAGCGCCCCGGCGGCGGCGAAGGCGGCCAGGAGCCGCTCGCCCTCGGCGCGCGCCGCCGCCGCCGGCCCCATCTCAGCGCCCCGACAGCATCGCCCGGACCGCGGCGACGAGGCCGGCGCGCCCCACCTCCTGCTGGGCCGGCCGGGCCTTCCATTCCTCGAGGCTCGCGCCTTCGGCGATGCGGGCGCCGAGGACGAGGTCCTTCAGGGTCACCACCCCGCGCGCGGCCTCGTCGGAGCCCTGGATCACGGCCACCGGGGCGGCGCGGCGGTCGGCGTATCTGAGCTGGTTGCCGAAGTTCCTGGGGTTGCCGAGGTAGACCTCGGCGCGGATGCCCGCCGCGCGCAGCTCGGCCGCCATGGCGAAGTAGTCGGCCATGCGGTCGCGGTCCATCACCGTCACCACCACCGGCCCGCCGGCCCGCCCCTGCCCTGCCCGACCCTTCGCGGCCAGCGCGGCGTAAAGCCGGTCGACGCCGATCGAGACGCCGGTCGCCGGCACCGACTGGCCGGTGAAGCGGCGGACGAGATCGTCGTAGCGCCCGCCGCCGGCGACCGAGCCGAACTGGCGCGGGCGGCCCTTCTCGTCGAGAACCTCGAAGGTCAGCTCGGCTTCGCAGACCGGGCCGGTGTAGTAGCCGAGGCCGCGGACCACCGAGGGGTCGATCTCGGCGCGGTCCTCGCCGATCCCCCGGGCGCCCAGAAGAGCGGCGATCTCGGCCAGTTCGGCCACCCCCTCGGCACCGGTGGACGAACTGCCGACGAGCCCGGCCAGCCGGGCGAGCGTGACCGCCCCGTCGGACCCCTTGGCGGCAAGGAAGCCCATGACGATTGCGGCCTGGTCGCCGGAGAGCCCGGCGCCCGGCGTGAAGTCGCCCGACTCGTCGCGCCGGCCGGCACCGAGAAGCGCCCGCACCCCCTCCTCGCCCAGCCGGTCGAGCTTGTCGATGGCGCGCAGCACCACCCCGCGCTCGGCGGCGAAGCGGGCGGGGTCGGCGGGGTCGAGCACGCCCGCGGCCTCCATCACCCCGTTCAGCACCTTGCGGTTGTTGATCCGCAGCCGGTAGTCGCCGCGGGCGATGCCGGCGGCCTCCAGCGCCTCGGCCAGCATGGCCACGATCTCGGCATCGGCGGCGACCGAGGCCGCGCCCACCGTGTCGGCATCGCACTGCCAGAACTGGCGGAAGCGGCCCGGCCCGGGCTTCTCGTTGCGCCAGACCGGGCCCATGGCGTAGCGGCGGTAGGGCTGGGGAAGGTCGGCGCGGAACTGCGCGACGACGCGGGCGAGCGGCGCGGTCAGGTCGTAGCGCAGGGCGAGCCAGTCGCCGCCCTCGTCCTGCCAGGCGAAGACGCCGGCGTTGGGGCGGTCGACGTCGGGCAGGAACTTGCCCAGCGCCTCGACCGTCTCCACCGCCGAGGTCTCGAGCGGGTCGAAGCCGTGGGCGTGGTAGACCGCGGCGATGGCGTCGAGCATCGCACTGCGCTCGCTCACCTCGGCCCCGAAGTAGTCGCGAAAGCCCCTGGGCGTCTCGGCCCGCGGGCGGCGCGCCGCCTTCACCTTGCCCTCGCCGTCCATGCCGCGGCCCCCCGTCATCGCCGCGGCCGGCTTAGCGGATGGGACCGGGGCCGGCAAGCCGGCCGCCCGGCGCGGCGGGCCGCGGCAGCCTCAGCAGGCCGCGAGCCCGGCCAGCCGGTCGCGGTTGCGGCAGTAGCCCGGCAGCGCGGGAGCGCGGACCGGGTTGTAGTCGAGCCAGACCTCGCACTCGGGAGCCGCCTGGCAGCCCATGCAGCGGCCGAGCATGGCCACGAGGTCGGGCACCGACAGCCGGCCGTCGGCGAGCGCGGCGCCGAGGTCGGCACCGGCGGCCTCGGCCATGCGGCCCATGAGTACGCTGTGATGGATGCGTCGTTCCGTGTCGAACATGGCGAGCCCCGCGTTGTGTATACCGACCGGCGTTCACAAGGGTCGGACGGTGCGCGCCCCGGTCGAGGCAGCCCGGTGCTCGGACAACGGCGGAAACATTAACCTCTGCCGCAGCATCGCGCCATGCGACATTTCTTCAGGCCCGCGGCTGGTTTGGACCGGCGCCGGCAGCGTCCGCCGGGGGCAGGCGCGCCCGGCCGGTCCGGGGTGCCGGCGGGCCGGCGCGGGCGACGAGCATGCAGCGTGTATGCAGGAGCGGCACGCCAAGGGCCCGCCGCCGGAGCGGGAAGCGGCCCTTGACGGGCCGGGCCCGGCCGCCGATGTCAGGGGCGGGCCGGGCGGAGGTGGCGATGGAACTGCTCGAGGTCGAGGTCTCCTGCCCCGATGCGGCGACGGCGGCGCGGATCGGACGCGCCCTCGTGGAGGCGCGGCTCGCGGCCTGCGCCAACGTCGGCGCGCAGGTGCGCAGCATCTACCGCTGGGAGGGGCAGATCGTCGAGGAGGCCGAGGTGATGCTGCGGCTGAAGACGCGGGCGGCGCTGTTCGCGCCCCTCGTGGCGGCGGTCCGTGCCAGCCATCCCTACCGACTGCCGGCGATCCTGGCGGTCCCGCTGCGGGCGAGCGCGGACTATGCCGCCTGGGTGGAGGCGGAGACGCGGGGCTGAGGCCCCGCGGCTGCGGTCAGAAGCCCATCACGATGCCGACGCGGAGCTCGCCATAGCTGAGGCGCGCGCGGTAGGGAACGTCGGTGGCAAAGGTCTGGCGGCCGAAGTCGTGGTGCAGGTACTCCACCCGCCAGCCGGTATTGCGGCCGGCGAGCCGGCCCTCGATGCCGAGCCCCGCGACCCAGCCGGTGACGGTCTGCGAATCGGGGAATCGCGTGCCGCTGCTGTTGCGGGTGGCCAGCGTCGCGTCGGCAGCGGCGAAGCCTGCCGTGGCGTAGAAGAGGGTGTTGCCCTGCACCACGCCGAGCCGGCCGCGGATCGTGCCCACCCACGCGACCTCGGCCGAGCAGGTCCAGGTGGGGTTGATGCAGGCCGAGCGGTCGCTGACGCTGCCGAGGCTCGCGCCGATCTCGGCACCGTAGAGCATCGCGCCGCGGCTGGCGTTGAAGCCGGCGAAGACGCCGCCGGCGAAGCCCGCGGGGTCGGGCCCGGAGGCCGCGAAGGACGACACCTCGCCCATGCCGTAACCGGCCGAGAGGCCGACATAGGGACCGTCGAACACCGACTGTGCCACGGCGCCGGTGGCACCGGCCGCGGCGATCGCGGCAGAACAGAGCAGGGCACGCATGGAACGATCCTCCTATCCGCTTCGATCAATTCCGGCCGGGAGACACCCCCGTCCGCAGGGCGCTGTCCGCCGCTAGCGCCCGGCGAGCCGCTCGAGCAGTTCGCGGTTGCGGCAGAAGCCGGGGGCGGCGCCGGCGCCGCGGGGATGCTCGTCGAGCCAGTCCTCGCAGGCGCCGGCGTTGGCGCAGGCGGTGCAGCCGAGCAGCGCCGTCCGCAGGTCGGGCGCGCCGAGCCGGCCGTCGCTGACCGCGTGGGCGAGATCGGCACCCACGGCCCCGGCCAATCGCGTCATCAGCGCGCCGTGGCGATCGAGCCTGGTCGTCCCGAACATGGCCTACCCCCTTCACTGGCCGCGTCGCGGCCGGACCGGAGCCAAGGCTGCCCGACCCGGCGGCGGGACGGCCATGATCCAGATCAATCCCGCCCGGGCAGGCGGCCGCGCGCCGGCAGCTTTGCGCCGGCGCCGAAGCGGGCTATCCTGATGCGCATGTTCACCATCGAGCACGAGTTCGACCGCACGGTCATCACCCTTGTCGACGAGGGCGGCGGCCGGCTGGGCGAGGATGTGGTGGTGCATGCCTACGAGGACCGGGTCAGCGTGGAGCAGTACGACCCCGAGACCGACTCCACCGCGCGCGTGACCCTGTCGATGTCGCAGCTGCGCGACCTTGCCGCGGCGCTGGACCTGCCCGAAGGCGTCTACCGCCGCCGCCCCGTCAGCCGCTGATGCGGAACACCTTGTCGCGGCTGGCCACCCCGCGCAACAGCTCAAGCCGCGAGGGCGCCAGCCCGAGCGCCCGGGCCAGCAGCGCCCGTGCCGCCTCGGTCGCCCGCCCGCCCTCGGGCGGGGCGGTGACGTAGATGCGGATCCCCTCGTCCGTGGCCACCAGCGCCTCACGCGCGGCGCGCGGGGTGACACGCACGGCGACGGTGGCGCCCGGGCGGGCGAGATGGGAAAGGCTGGGCGCGGTCAGGGCGGGTCTCCGGCAGAGGCCACCCCAGACTGGCAGGCCCGGCGCGCTTGGCAAGACGAAAGGGTCGCGATGGGGACGGCATTCCTGTGGGACGAGCGCTGCTTCTGGCACGCCGGCGGCAACTATGCCTTCACGCTGCCCGCGGGCGGGCTGGTGCAGCCGGTCGCCGGCGGGCTGCCGGAGGCGCCCGAGACCAAGCGGCGGCTGAAGAACCTGATGGACGTCACCGGACTGACCGACACGCTGGCCGCCGGCAGCGCCCCGCCGGCCACGCGCGAGGATCTCGCCCGCGTCCATCCCGAGGCCTACCTCGAGCGATTCAAGGCGCTGTCGGATGCGGGCGGGGGAGAGCTTGGCCCGCGGGCACCCTTCGGCGCGGGCGGCTACGAGATCGCTGCGCTGTCGGCGGGGCTGGCCAAGGCGGCGCTGGCGGCGGTGCTGCAGGGGCGGGTGCAGAACGCCTATGCGCTGACCCGCCCGCCGGGGCATCATTGCCTGCCCGCGGGGCCGAACGGCTTCTGCCTGCTGGCCAACATCGCCATCGCGGTGGAGGCGGCGCTGGCCGCGGGGCTGGCCCGGCGGATCGCCGTGGTCGACTGGGACGTGCATCACGGCAACGGCACCGAGGCGATTTTCCATGACCGCGACGACGTGCTGACCGTCTCGCTGCATCAGGACCGGAACTACCCCACCGACAGCGGTGCGGCAAGCGACCGCGGCCGCGGCGCCGGGTTCGGCTTCAACGTCAACCTGCCGCTGCCGCCGGGCACCGGCCATGCCGGCTATCTGATGGCGATGGAGCGGATCGTGCTGCCGGCGCTGGACCGCTTCGGCCCCGACGCGATCGTCGTCGCCTGCGGCTACGACGCCGCCGCGGTCGACCCGCTCGGCCGGATGCTGGCCACCGCCGCGACGTTCGGGGCGATGACCGCGCAGGTGATGGGGGCGGCCGCGCGCCTGTGCGGCGGGCGGCTCGCGCTTGTCCACGAGGGCGGCTATTCGGAGGTCTACGTGCCGTTCTGCGGCCATGCGGTGATCGCCACCCTGGCCGGCAGCGCCATCGCCGCGCCCGACCCGCTGGCCGCGACGCTGGCCGCCCGCCAGCCCGACGCCGACTTCGACGCCTTCGTCGGCGCCCGTCTGGACCGCATGGCGCGGCTGCACGGCCTGTGAGGCGCGCTCAGCCGGCCAGCCCGACCTCGCGCAGGAGGCCCCGGCGCCGGGCCTCGTAGTAGTAGCCGCGGCGGTACCACATCACCGCCCGGTCGGGGTTGTGGCGGGCCACGATCCAGGCGCCGCGCAGGTAGCGGGTGCCGTAGCGCAGGTTGGTGGCGGCATCGAGCAGCCCTCCGGGCGGGCCGCGGTAGCCCATGCTGCGCGCGGTGTCGGCGCGGATCTGCATCAGCCCCCAGTTCGGGCCGTTGCGCGCCTCGGGCCGGTGGCGGCTTTCCTCGGCCACGACCCGCTGGACCAGCGCCAGCGGCAGGCCGGAGTCGCGCGATGCCGCCTCGATCAGCCGGCGGAGTTCGGGCGTCTCGTTGGGATTGAGGTCGCCGTGCCCGGGGGCCGGCGCGGCGGCGCGGCGCGGCCGGCCGCAGGCGGCGAGCGGCAGGGCGAGGAGGAGCGCGCCGAGGGCGCGGCGGGTGATGCGGGGCTGCATGCGCCGACCTACCCCGGCGGGGCCAGCGGGCGCAAGCCGGCGGGGCCGGTGCGCGGCACGGCTTGACCGCGGCCGCGCGATCCCCGACATCCGTCGCGCCGCCCCGCCTGCAGGAGACGCCATGCCCCACGTCAATACCGCCGCGATGAGCTTCCTGCTTGCCCGCCGGTCGCATCCGGCGCGCACGCTGGGACTGCCGGTGCCTAACCGCGAGGAACTCGGCGTGCTGCTGACCGCCGCCGCCCGCGCCCCCGATCACGGCAAGCTGGAGCCATGGCGCTTCATGGTGCTGGCGCGGCCGGCGCTGGAACGCCTGGCCGGGCTGGCCGCCGCGCGCGGGGCGGACCTCGGGATCGAGCCCGAGCGCATCGCCAAGGGGGTGGCGCAATATGCCGAGGCCGGCCTTGCGGTGGCGGTGATCGCGGTGCCGCGGCCCGACGACCGCATCCCGGCGATCGAGCAGACGCTGTCGGCGGGCGCCGTCTGCCTCGGGCTGCTCAATGCCGCGCTGGCGGCGGGCTGGGGGGCGGCCTGGCTGACCGGCTGGCCGGTCTATGACGCGGTCTTCCGCGCCGAGGGGCTGGGGCTTGGCCCCGCCGAGCGGGTGGCGGGGCTGGTCCACATCGGCACCGCCACCGCCGCACCGCAGGACCGTCCGCGCCCCGACCTTGCCCGCATCGTGACCTGGGTCGAGGCATGATCCTCGGCGATTTCCTCAAGGCGGTCGCCCAGTTCTCCGACCCCCGCTTCAGGCGGGTGGTGTGGCTCGGCATCGCGCTGGCGCTGGTGCTGCTGTTCGCGATCTACGGGGTCTTCCTGTGGGTGATCCAGTGGCTGACGCCCGGGACCATCACCCTGCCCCTGGTCGGCGAGGTGCAGGGGGTGGGGACGCTCTTGTCGCTCGGCTCGATCCTGTTCATGACCGGGCTGTCGGTGTTCCTGATGGTGCCCGTCGCCTCGGCCTTCACCGGGCTCTTCCTGGAGGACGTGGCGGCGGCGGTGGAGGCGCGCCACTACCCCCATCTGCCGCCGGCCCCGCCGATCCCGGCCTGGGAGGCGGTGGTCGACAGCGTCAACTACTTCGGCCTGCTGGTCGGGGTGAACGTGATCGCGCTGATCGCCTACGCCTTCGCCGGCCCGGCGATCCCGCTGGTCTTCTGGGCGCTGAACGGTCTGCTGCTCGGGCGCGAGTACTTCATGCTGGTGGCGATGCGGCGGCTGGGCCGCAAGGGGGCGCGCGACCTTCGGGCGCGCAACACCGGGCGCATCTGGGTCGCCGGCGTGCTGATGGCGGTGCCGCTGTCGGTGCCGCTGGTCAACCTCGTCATCCCGGTCCTCGGCGCGGCGACCTTCACCCACCTCTTTCACCGGCTGGCGGCGGCCCCATCCGCCCGAACCAGTCGAGATCGCGGACGCTGATCGCGCCCGACAGGACGGTGCCGGCGATCGCCAGCCACAGCACCGCGGCCACCGCGGTGACGATGCGCATCTTGCGCGGCAGGCCGGCGTCGTGGGGCGCCGATTCCGGGGTGCCGGGCACCACATGGCCGGCCTCTCCCTGGGTGGTCAGCCGGAGCGGCAGCACCACGAACAGCACGAGGAACCACAGCACGGCATAGAGCACGATGGCGGAGGTGATCGTCATCAGGCCTGCTCGAGCTCGATCAGCGTGCCGTTGAAGTCCTTGGGGTGCAGGAAAAGGACCGGCTTGCCGTGGGCCCCGGTCCGCGGCTCGCCCGGACCCAGCACCCGCGCGCCGGCGGCGCGGAGGTGGTCGCGGGCGGCGAGGATGTCGTCGACCTCGAAGCACAGGTGATGGATGCCGCCGCCCGGATTCCTGGCGAGGAAGCCGGCGATCGGGCTGTCGGGGCCGAGCGGATGCAGGAGTTCGACCTTGGTGTTCGGCAGGTCGATGAAGACGACGGTGACGCCGTGGGCGGGCTCGGGCCGGGGGGCGCCGACCCGGGCGCCGAGGATGCCGCGGTACTGCGCGGCGGCGGCCTCGAGATCGGGGACGGCGATGGCGACGTGGTTCAGACGGCCGATCATTGGCGTGCTCCTGCGGGCGGCTGCCCCGCATCTAGTGCATTTCCTCTCCGGCCGGAACCGCCCACCGGCGGCGCCCCCGGCACCGCGGCGGGGGGCCGCGGGGCGGTTCCGGGTGCGACCGGCACGGCGCTAGAACTCCTCCACCGCCACGACGCCGGGAAGCGACTTCAGGGCCGATCGGACGGGTGGGGCCACGGGCAGATCGCGGCCGATCTCGAGGTCGTATTCGCGGCCCCCGGCGGGGTCGGTCACGCAGAGGCGCACCGGCCCGCGCGTGCGCTGGCCGGCCTCGGCCGCCAGCCGGGCGAAGAGCGCGGCTGCCGCCGCCACCGCCTCGGGGGCGGCGACATGCACCCGCAGCCCGGCCGCGCCGGCGGCGGCCGCCACCGCCTCGACCGGCTCGACACTGCGGGCGGTGAGCCGGAGCGCCTGGTCCTCGACGCCGGCCTCGGCGGCGAGCACCACCGCGGTGCCGGGTTCGAGCAGGTCGCGCGCGGCCTCCAGCGGCTCGGAGAACACCGTCACCTCGTAGAGGCCGGAGGGGTCGGAGAGGGTGACATGGGCATAGCGGCTGCCGCGGGCCGACTTGCGGTCGCGCCGGGCGGCCACCACCCCGGCCAGCCGCGCGAGGAATGGCCCGCGCTCGGCGCGGCGTGCCGCCTCGGCGTGCGTGATCACGCCCCGGCGGGCGAGCGCGGGCATCCAGTCGTCCAGCGGGTGGCCGGTGAGGTAGAAGCCGATCGCTGCATGCTCCTCGGCCAGCCGCTCGGGCACCGGCCAATCGGCCACCGCCGGCAGGCGCGGCGGCGGCAGGTCGCAGCCGGCCTCGCCGAACAGCGACACCTGGGCGGAGGCCTGCGCCTCGTGCACCGCCGCCGACCAGCCGACCAGCGTCTCGAGCCCCTCGAACACCCGCCGGCGGTTGGCCTCGAGCGTGTCGAAGGCGCCGGCGCGCGCCAGCATCTCGAGCGGCCGGCGGCCGATGCGGCGCAGGTCGACGCGGCGGGCGAGATCGGCAAGCGAGGTGAAGGGGCGGCCGCCGCGGGCCGCGGCGATCGCCCGCATCGCCTCGGGCCCGACGTTGCGCAGGGCGCCGAGCGCGTAGACGATGCGACCGCCGTCGACCGAGAAGACGGCCTCGGAGCGGTTGACGCAGGGGGGCAGGATCGCGATGCCGAGCCGGCGCACCTCGCGGGCGAAGACGGCGAGCTTGTCGGTCTGGTGGAGGTCGGCGTTCATCACCGCGGCCAAGAACTCCACCGGGTGGTTGGCCTTCAGCCAGGCGGTCTGGTAGCTGACCAGCGCGTAGGCGGCGGCGTGGCTCTTGTTGAAGCCGTAGTTGGCGAACTTCTCGAGCAGGTCGAAGACCTCGCCGGCCTTGCGTTCGTCGACCCCCCGCGCCAGCGCCCCGGCGACGAACTTCGGCCGCTCGCGCGCCATATCCTCGGGTTTCTTCTTGCCCATCGCCCGGCGCAGCAGGTCGGCTTCGCCGAGCGTGTAGCCCGCCATCGCCTGGGCGATCTGCATCACCTGCTCCTGGTAGACGATGATGCCCTGCGTCTCCTCGAGCAGGTGGTCGATCAGCGGGTGGACCGATTCGCGCGGCTGAAGGCCGTTCTTGACGTCGCAGTAGCGGGGGATGTTCTCCATCGGGCCGGGGCGGTAGAGCGCCACCAGCGCGACGATGTCCTCGATGCAGGTGGGCCGCATCCGCCTGAGCGCGTCCATCATGCCCGCGCTTTCCACCTGGAAGACCGCGACCGTGCGGGCCGAGGCGTAGAGCGCGTAGGTGGCCGGGTCGTCGAGCGGGATCGCCGCGATGTCGACGGCCTCCCCGCGCCGGTCGATCAGCTCGACGGCGTTCTGGATGATCGTCAGCGTCTTCAGCCCGAGGAAGTCGAACTTGACGAGCCCCGCGGCCTCGACCCACTTCATGTTGTACTGGGTGGCCGGCATCGCCGAGCGCGGGTCGCGGTAGAGGGGCACGAGCTCGTCGAGCGGCCGGTCGCCGATGACGACGCCGGCGGCGTGGGTGGAGGCGTTGCGAAGGAGCCCCTCGATCTGGCCGGCGTAGTCGAGCAGGCGCGCCACCACCTCCTCGGCGCGCGCGGCCTCGGCCAGCCGCGGCTCCCCGGCCAGCGCGCGGGCGACCGAGACCGGCTTGACGCCCTCGAGCGGGATCAGCTTGGCGATGCGGTCGACATGGCCGTAGGACATCTGCAGCACGCGGCCGACGTCGCGCACCGCCGCCTTCGACAGGAGCGCGCCGAAGGTGATGATCTGGGCGACGCGGTCGGCGCCGTAGCGGCGCTGGACATAGGCGATCACCTCGTCGCGGCGGTCCATGCAGAAGTCGATGTCGAAGTCGGGCATCGACACCCGGTCGGGGTTGAGGAACCGCTCGAAGAGAAGCCCGTAGCGCAGCGGATCGAGGTCGGTGATGGTCAGCGCCCAGGCCACCAGGCTGCCGGCGCCCGAGCCGCGGCCGGGCCCGACCGGGATGCCCTGCGCCTTGGCCCACTGGATGAAATCGGCAACGATCAGGAAGTAGCCCTGATAGCCCATCTGGACGATGACGCCGAGTTCGTAGTCGAGCCGCGCGGCATAGGCCTCGGGGGCGGCGGCCAGCGGGCCGCGGGCGAGCCGGCGCGCGAGGCCCTCCTGCGCGGCCGCGCGCAGGGCCTCGACCTCGTCGTCGGCAAAGCGCGGCAGGATAGGCGCCCGCTTGCGGGCACGGAAGGCGCAGCGGCGGGCGATCTCGACGCTGTTCTCCACCGCCTCGGGCAGGTCGGCGAACAGCGCCGCCATTGCCTCGGCCGGCTTGAAGTGGTGCTCGGGCGTCAGCCGCCGGCGCGGCGCGGCCTGGTCGACATAGGCGCCCTCGGCGATGCAGAGCATCGCGTCATGGGCCTCATACATCGCCGGCCCCTCGAAATGGACGTCGTTGGTGGCCACGAGCGGCAGGTCGAGCGCGTAGGCAAGATCGACGAGCCCCGCCTCGGTCTCGGCCTCGGCGGCGGGCAGGCGGCCGGCGGCGTCGGGGTGGCGCTGCAGCTCGACATAGAGCCGGCCGGGGAAGGCCGCGGCGAGGGCGCGCAGATGCGCCTCGGCGCGGGCCGGCTGGCGGGCGCGCATAAGCCGCCCGGCCGGCCCGTCGGGCCCCCCGGTGAGGCAGATCAGCCCATCGGCATGGCGGGCGAGCTCGCCCGGCGTCACCGCCGGCACCGCCCGGCCGGGCGCGAGATAGAGGCAGGAGGCGAGCTTCAGCAGGTTCTGCCAGCCTTGCGCGTCCTGGACCAGCACCAGCAGCGGCGCCGGCGGCACGGCACGGCCGCCGGGGTCGGGCGGGGCGTGGTCGAGGGGCAGAAGCATGCCGTGCAGCGGCTGGATCCCCGCCTCGGCCGCGGCGACCGAGAACTCCAGCGCGGCGAAGAGGTTGGCACTGTCGGTCAGGGCGACCGCCGGCATCCCCTCGGCGCGGGCGAGGGCCGGGATCCGGGCGGCGGCGATGGCGCCCTCGAGGAGCGAGTGGTCGGAGTGCACGCGCAGGTGGATGAATCGCGGGGCGGCCATGGGCGGAGGCTAGCGTCCGGCGCCGGCGGTCTGCAACCCGGCGTCGACCCTGCCCCGATCAACCCCTTGCCAAAGGGCCGGGCGCGGGCTTCAAATGCCCTCTGCGCGCGCTCTACGCCGCATCGACCGCGCGCCACGGGGAGGGGATGGGTAAGGCGGCGGGTGTCCGATGGAAGTCTCCTTCCTGCTGAACGGCGCGCCGGTGCGCACGACCGCCGGCCCGTCCGAGACCCTGCTCGACTGGCTGCGCGAGGTGCGGCGGCTGACCGGCACCAAGGAGGGCTGCGCCGAGGGCGACTGCGGCGCCTGCACGGTGATGCTGACCGATGCCGCCGGCAGCCGGGCGGTCAACGCCTGCATCCTGTTTCTGCCCCAGCTGCACGGCAAGGCGGTGCGCACGGTCGAGGGCATCGCCGGCCCGGAGGGCGCGCTGCACCCCGTGCAGGCGGCGCTGGTCGACCACCACGCCAGCCAGTGCGGGTTCTGCACGCCGGGCATCGTCGTGTCGCTTGCGGTGGCGCATCTGGCCGGCCGGCGCGACCATGACGACGTGCTGGCCGGCAACCTCTGCCGCTGCACCGGCTATGCGCCCATCGTCCGCGCCGCCGAGGCGGCAGCCGGGGCGCCGGTGCCGGAGTGGATGCAGCACGATGCCCGCGCGCTGTCGGCGGCCGGCACGGCGGAGGGCGGGGCGGAGGAGGCGGCCGACACCCCCCCTGCCCCGGTGGCGAGGCCGCGGACCGCTGATGCGCTGGCCCGCTGGTGCCTCGCCCATCCCGAGGGCACGCTTGTTGCCGGGGCGACCGACGTCGCGCTGCGGGTGACCAAGGAGCTGTGCCCGCTCGGCCCGGTGGCCTTCATCGCCGGCATCGACGAGCTGGCGCGGATCGAGATCGGCGCGACGGAGGTGCGCATCGGCGCCGCCGTCACCATCGCCGCGCTGCGCCGGGCGATGGCGCCCCTGCACCCGGGCCTTGCGGAGCTGCTGCGCCGCTACGGATCCGAGCAGGTGCGGGCGGCGGCCACGATCGGCGGCAACATCGCCAACGGCTCGCCCATCGGCGACGGGGCGCCGGCACTGGTCGCGCTGGGCGCCCGGCTGCACCTGCGCCGCGGGCCGGAGCGGCGGACGCTCGCGCTCGAGGACTTCTTCCTTGCCTACCGCCGGCAGGACCGCCGGCCGGGCGAGTTCGTCGAGGCGGTCAGCTTTCCCCGCCAGCCCGACCGGCTGCGCTGCTACAAGCTCTCCAAGCGCTTCGACCAGGACATCTCGTCCGTCTGCGGCTGCTTCTCGGTCGCCGTCGAGGAGGGGCGCGTGGCGGCAGCGCGGATCGGCTTCGGCGGCATGGCCGGGGTGCCGACGCGGGCGCGGGCGGTGGAGGCGGCGCTCCTCGGCCGGCCGTGGACGGAAGCGACGGTCGCCGCCGCGATGCCTGCCTTCGAGGCCGACTTCGCCCCGATCAGCGACATGCGCGCCTCGGCCGGCTACCGGATGGCCGCCGCCCGCGCGATGCTGCGGCGCTGCCTGCTTGAGGACATGGGCGTGACGGTAGATGTGCTGGAGGTCCGCCCGTGAGCGTCGCCGAGCCGCTGGCCCATGATTCGGCGGTGCTGCACGTCACCGGGCAGGCACGCTATGTCGACGACATCGCCACCCCGCCGGGGGCGCTGCACCTGGCCTTCGGCCTGTCGCCGGTGGCCTGCGGCCGGATCGTGGCGCTTGACCTCGCGGCGGTGCGCAGCGCGCCGGAGGTGGCGCTGGCGCTGGCCGCCGCCGACCTGCCCGGTCCGGTGGACGTGAGCGCCGGCGCCGGCGACGAGCCCTTGCTGGCCGAGGGCCGGGTGCATTACGCCGGCCAGCCGGTCTTCCTTGTCGCCGCCGAAAGCCACCGCGCCGCCCGCATCGCCGCCCGCCGCGCGCGCCTCGAGATCGACGCCGAACCGCCCGTCCTGACGGTGGAGGAGGCGCTTGCCGCCGGCAGCCGTCTCGACGAGGGCCCGCTTGTGTGGTCGCGCGGCGCGCCCGAGGCCGCCATCGCCGCTGCCCCCCATGTGGTCGAGGGCCGGATCGAGACCGGCGGGCAGGAGCATTTCTACCTCGAGGGCCAGGCGGCGCTGGCCATCCCCGGCGATGACGGGGGGATGGCCGTCATCGTCTCCTCCCAGCATCCGAGCGAGATCCAGCACAAGGTGGCGGCCGCGCTCGGCCTGCCGATGGCGGCGGTCCGGGTCGAGGTGCGGCGGATGGGCGGCGGCTTCGGCGGCAAGGAGAGCCAGGCCAACCCGCTCGCCGTCGCCTGCGCGCTGGTGGCGCGGCTGACCGGGCGGCCGGCGCGGATGCGCTACGACCGCGACGACGACTTCCTGATCACCGGCAAGCGCCATGCCTTCCGGATCGACTATCGCGCCGGGGTCGACGCGGGGGGGCGCATCCTCGGGCTCGACGTGCGCCACTACGCGCTGTGCGGCTGGAGCCGCGACCTGACGACCGGGGTCGCCGACCGGGCGATGCTGCATGCCGACAACGCCTACTGGCTGCCGTCGGTGCGGATCGAGAGCCACCGGCTGCGGACCAACCACCAGAGCGCCACCGCCTTCCGGGGCTTCGGCGGGCCGCAGGGGATGGCCGGGGCCGAGCGGGTGATCGACCACATCGCCCATGCGCTGGGCCGCGACCCCCTCGATATCCGCCGCGCCAACTACTACCGCCCTGCCCGCGCTGCCGGCGCCCCGGCCCGCGCCCCCGGCGAAGGCAGCGAGGGCCGGCTGACGCCCTACGGCCAGGAGGTGGAGGACTTCATCCTCCACGAGCTGACCGACCGGCTGGAGGCGACTGCCGGCTACCGCCGCCGGCGGGCCGAGGCGCGCGCCTTCAACGCGACGAGCGCGGTCATCAAGCGCGGGCTGGCGCTGACGCCGGTGAAGTTCGGCATCTCGTTCACGCTGACGCAGTACAACCAGGCCGGGGCGCTGGTGCATGTCTACGAGGACGGCTCGATCCGCCTCAACCACGGCGGCACCGAGATGGGCCAGGGCCTGTTCCGCAAGGTGGCGCAGGTGGTGGCGGCGGCCTTCGGCGTGCCGGCGGACATGGTGCGCGTCAGCGCCACCGACACCGCCAAGGTGCCGAACACCGCGCCGACCGCCGCCTCCTCGGGGTCGGATCTGAACGGCATGGCCGCGCAGGCCGCGGCGGTGGCGATCCGCGACCGCATCGCCGCCTTCCTCGCCGCCGAGCACCAGGCGCAGCCGGACGAGGTGGTCTTTGACGGCGGCCGGGTGCGTGTGGGGGCGGCCGGCATGGACTTTGCCGAGGCCGCCCGGCGCGCCGTCGCCGGCCGCGTCAGCCTGTCGGCGACGGGCTTCTACCGCACCCCGGGGCTGTCCTGGGACCGCCTCCGTGGCACGGGCCGGCCCTACCACTATTTCGCCTACGGCGCCGCCGTCTCGGAGGTGGCGATCGACACGCTGACCGGCGAGCACCGCATCCTGCGCGCCGACCTCCTGCACGACTGCGGCGCGAGCCTCAACCCGGCGATCGACATCGGCCAGATCGAGGGCGCCTATGTCCAGGGCGCGGGCTGGCTGACCTCCGAGGAGCTGGTCCGGGACGCCGCCGGGCGGCTGATGACGCATGCCCCGTCGACCTACAAGATCCCCGCCTGTTCGGACCGGCCGCGCGTCTTCAACGTCGCGCTGTGGGAGGGGGCGAACCGGGCCGAGACGATCTTCCGCTCCAAGGCGGTCGGCGAGCCGCCGCTGATGCTGGCCATCTCGGTCTTGATGGCGCTGTCGGACGCGGTGGCGGCGGCGGGCGACGGGCGCATCTACCCCGCCCTCGACGCGCCGGCCACGCCCGAACGGGTGCTGGCGGCGGTGGCGCGGGTGAGGGGAGAAGCGCCGTGAGCCTCGACCGCGCCGCCCTTGCCGGGGCCGTCGCTTGCCACGGCGCGGTGGTGCGGGTGGTGGTCGCGGGCCATCAGGGGTCCTCCCCGCGCGAGGCGGGGGCGGCGATGCTCGTCTGGGCGGACGGCCAGTCGGGAACGGTGGGCGGCGGGGCGCTAGAATGGCAGGCGGCGGCGCGGGCGCGCGCGCTGCTGGCCGGTGCGGCGCCGGGCGCGGGCGGGGACGCGGGCGGGGACGCGGGCGGGGACGGCGCGCCGGGCGCGCGCCTTGCCGAGCGGCTGCCGCTCGGCCCCGCGCTCGGCCAGTGCTGCGGCGGGGCGGTGACGCTTGTCTACGAGCGCATCGACGCCGCCGCCCTGGCCGCGATCCCGGCGGCGGGAATGCACGCCCGCCGGTTCGAGGGGACGGAGGCGATGCCCCTTTCCATCGCCCGGGCGCTGAGGGAGGCGCGCGGCGAGGGGGTGGCGGCGCTGATCTGGAAGGCGGGCTGGCTGGCCGAGCCGGTCGCACGGCCCGCCCGCGACCTCTGGGTCTGGGGGGCGGGGCATGTCGGCCGGGCGATCGTGGCGACGCTGGCGCCGCTGCCGGACTTCGCGATCACCTGGGTCGACACCGACGCCGCCCGCTTCCCGGCGGCGGTGCCGGCGGGGGTGCAGGTGCTCGCCGCGGCCGATCCGGTGGCGCTGGTCGGGCAGGCGCCGGCGGCGGCGCGGCACCTGGTCGTGACCTATTCCCACGCCCTCGACCTCGCGCTCTGCCACGCGCTCCTCGGCCACGGCTTCGCCGCGCTCGGGCTGATCGGCTCGGCATCGAAGCGCGCCCGCTTCCGCGCCCGACTCGCCGCGCTCGGCCACGCGCCGGCGCAGATCGACCGCATCGACTGCCCGATCGGCGACCCCGCGCTCGGCAAGCATCCGCAGGCGATCGCCATCGGCGTCGCCGCGGCGCTGCTGTCCACGGCCGCGGCTGCCCGCGGCCGAGCCGCCGGAGCCGGAGCATGACCGCCGGCCCCCCCCTGCTCGAGGTCGAGGGGATCACCAAGGCCTACCCCGGGGTCGTCGCCAACGCCGGGGTGTCGTTCGCGATCAGGCACGGGGCGGTGCATGCCCTGCTGGGCGAGAACGGCGCGGGCAAGTCGACGCTGGTCAAGATCATCTACGGCCTGGTGCGGCCCGATGCCGGGCGGATGCGGCTCGCCGGGGCGCCCTATGCGCCGGCCTCGCCGGCGGCCGCCCGCGCCGCCGGGGTGGCGATGGTGTTCCAGCACTTCTCGCTGTTCGAGGCGCTGACGGTGGCCGAGAACGTCGCCCTCGGGATGGAGCGGCCGCCGCCGATGCGCCGGCTGACCGCCCGCATCCGGGCGGTGAGCGGGGCCTACGGCCTGCCGCTCGACCCCGACCGGCCGGTTGCCGACCTCTCGGCGGGCGAGCGCCAGCGCGTCGAGATCGTCCGCTGCCTCCTGCAGGAGCCGCGGCTCCTGATCATGGACGAGCCGACCAGCGTGCTGACCCCGCAGGAGGTGGAGATCCTGTTCGGCACGCTGAGGCGGATCGCCGCCGAGGGCACCTCGATCCTCTACATCAGCCACAAGCTCGAGGAGATCATCCTTCTCTGCGAGAGCGCGACGATCCTGCGCGGCGGCAAGGTGGTGGCCGGCTGCGACCCCCGCCAGCGCGCGGCGCGCGAACTGGCCGAGATGATGGTGGGCCGGCTGATCGCCCCGGCCGCCCGCGCCGCCGCGCCCGGCGGGGCGCCGGTCCTGGAGGTCGCGGGGCTGTCGCTGCCACCGGCCGGCCCGCACGGGCGGGCGCTGCGCGAGGTCGGGCTGACGGTGGCGGCCGGCGAGATCCTCGGCATCGGCGGGGTGGCGGGCAACGGCCAGGACGAGCTTCTGGCGGCGCTGTCGGGCGAAAGGCGGGCGGCAGCCGCGGCGGTGCGGCTGGACGGCCGGCCGATCGGCGCGCTCGGCCCCGCGGCGCGGCGCGCCGCCGGCCTCTGCGCCGCCCCCGAGGAACGGCTGGGCCATGCCGCGGCGCCCGACATGACGCTGACCGAGAACGCGCTGCTGACCGGGGCCGTGCGCGAGCGTCTGGTCCGCCGCGGGATGATCGACTGGCGCGCCGCCCGCGCCTTCGCCGCCCGCGTCGTCGCGGCCTTCGACGTGCGCACGCCGGGGACCGAGGTGCCGGCCCGGGCGCTGTCGGGCGGCAACCTGCAGAAGTTCGTCATCGGCCGCGAGATCCTGCAGCGTCCGCGGGCCCTGGTCGTGAACCAGCCGACCTGGGGCGTGGATGCGGCGGCGGCGGCGACGATCCGCCAGGCGCTGATCGACCTTGCGGCGGGGGGCGCGGCGGTGGTGGTGATCAGCCAGGATCTCGACGAACTGCTCGAGCTTGCGCACCGCTTCGCGGCGCTGAACGAGGGGCGGCTGTCAGCCGCCCGCCCGGTGGAGGGGCTGACCCTGCGCGAGATCGGGCTGATGCTCGGCGGGGCGCATGGCATGCAGGCGGCAAGGCCGGAAGCGGGGAGGCTTGCCCATGATCCGGCTTGAGCGGCGCCCCGCGCCTTCGGCTTTCTGGACCGCGGGCACCCCGGTGCTGGCGGTCGCGCTGACGATGGTCGCGGGCGGGGTGATGTTCGCCATGCTCGGCAAGGACCCGGTGGCGACGATCCGCACGATCTTCTGGGATCCGCTCTTCAGCCCGCAGTATGCCGCCTTCTCGCGGCCCCAGCTCCTGGTCAAGGCCGGGCCGCTGATCCTGATCGCGACCGGGCTTGCGCTGGGCTTCCGGGCCGGCATCTGGAACATCGGCGCGGAGGGGCAGTACATCGTCGGCGCGATCTGCGGCGCCGCCGTCGGGCTGGCCTTCTACCCGCTCGGGGGGTGGTACATCTTTCCGCTGATGGTGCTGGCGGGGGGGCTGGGCGGCTGGGCCTGGGCGATGATCCCGGCGCTGCTGAAGGTGCGCTTCGGTACCAGCGAGATCCTGGTGTCGCTGATGCTGGTCTACGTCGCCGAGAAGATCGTCGCGGCGATGGCGGTCGGCCGGCTGCGCAACCCCGAGGCCTCGGGCTTTCCCGGCTCGCGCAACCTCGCGCGCTATCCCGCCGCCTCCAACCCCGAGCTGATCCCGGGCACCGGGCTGCACTGGGGGGTGGTGGCGGCGTTCCTGGCGGTGGCGGTGATCTGGCTGGTGCTCGCCCGCCACCGGCTGGGATTCCAGGCGCGGCTGGCGGGGCTGGCGCCCCGCGCGGCGCGCTTCGCCGGCGTCAGCCCCGGCCGGCTGACGCTCGCCTGCATGGGCCTGTCGGGGGCCCTCGCGGGGCTGGCCGGGCTGTTCGAGGTCGCCGGGCCGGCCGGCCAGATCCGGATCGACTTCGGCTCGGGCTACGGGTTCACCGCGATCATCGTCGCCTTCCTCGGCCGGCTGCACCCGGCCGGCATCCTGCTGGCGGGGTTCCTGATGGCACTCACCTACATCGGCGGCGAGATCGCGCAGTTCGTCATCGGCCTGCCGGCCGCCGCGATCCAGGCATTCCAGGGAATGCTGCTGTTCTTCCTGCTCGGCCTCGACCTAGCGGCGAACTACCGGCTGCGGCTGGGGCGGAGGGCGGCGGCATGAGCGGGCTGGCCGGCATCGACCCGATCGCCGTCGCCGCCGCGCTGATCGTGGCGTCGACGCCGATCCTGCTGGCGGCGATCGGCGAACTCGTGGCCGAGCGGGCCGGCGTGCTGAACCTCGGTGTCGAGGGCATGATGATCCTTGGCGCGGTGGTCGGCTTCGCCGCGGCCGTGGCCACCGGCGATGTCTGGCTCGGCCTGCTTGCCGCGGCGGCGGGGGGGGCGGCGCTGGCGGCCCTGTTCGCGCTGCTGGTGCTGGGGCTTCTGGCCAACCAGGTGGCCACCGGGCTGGCGCTGACGATGTTCGGCCTCGGTCTTTCGGCGCTGATCGGGCAGGGCTACATCGGCGTCCGCCCGCCGCCGGCAGGGCGGCTGGACCTGCCCGGGCTGACGGATCTGCCGGTGGCGGGCCGGCTGCTCTTCGCCCATGACGTGCTGGTCTATGCCGGCCTCGCGCTGGTCGCCGGGGTGTGGGCCTTCCTGCGCTACACCCGCGCCGGGCTGATCCTGCGGGCGGTGGGCGAAAGCCACGACGCCGCCCATGCCCTCGGCTTCGGGGTGCGGCGGGTGCGGGCGGCGGCGGTGGTCTTCGGGGGCGCCTGCGCGGGGCTCGGGGGAGCGCATCTGAGCCTGGTGCGGGTGCCGCAATGGACCGAGGGCATGACCGCCGGCGCCGGCTGGATCGCGCTCGCGCTCGTGGTGTTCGCATCCTGGCGGCCGTGGCGGGTGCTGCTCGGCGCCTGGCTCTTTGGCGGCATCGCGGTCCTGCAGCTGAACCTGCAGGCGGCCGGGGTGAAGATTCCGGTCGAGTATCTTGCCATGTCGCCCTACGTCGTGACCATTGTGGTGCTTGTGATCATCTCGGCCGATCGCACGCGGGCGGCGCTGAACGCGCCCGCGGCCCTTGGCCGGCCGTTCCACGCCGCCGGCTGAGCGGCAGTCCAACCGCCGGGCCGAGCCGGACCCGGACCAAGAGGGGAGACGTGCATGACGACGACGACACGCTTGCTGGCCGGGGCGGTGCTGGCCCTTGCCCTTGCCGCGCCCGCAGCCGCCGAGCCGGCGAAGGTGGGCTACATCTACGTCGGCCCGATCGGCGACTTCGGCTGGTCGCACGAGCACAACATCGGCCGCCTCGCGGTCGAGGAGCACTTCGGCGACAAGGTCGAGACAACCTACGTCGAGAGTGTGCCCGAGGGCGCCGACGCCGAGCGGGTGATGACGCAGATGGCGCTGGCGGGGGCCGACATCATCTTCGCCACCTCCTTCGGCTACATGGATCCGATCAACAACGTCGCCGCGCGTTTCCCGAACGTGAAGTTCGAGCACGCGACGGGCTACAAGCGCGAGCATCCGAACGTGGCGCTCTACAACGCCCGCTTCTACGAGGGGCGCGCGGTGATCGGCCACATCGCCGGCAAGATGACGAGGACCAACGTCGTCGGCTACATCGCCTCCTATCCGATCCCCGAGGTCGTCATGGGGATCAACGCGGCCTTCCTGCACGCCCGCAAGGCCAACCCCGACGTGCAGTTCAAGGTCGTCTGGGCCTACACCTGGTTCGACCCCGCGCTCGAGGCCGATGCCGCCAACGCGCTGATCGAACAGGGCGCCGACGTCATCATGCAGCACACCGATTCGACCGCGGCGATGGCCATCGCCGAGCAGAAGGGCATCTATGCCTTCGGCCAGGCCTCGGACATGAAGGCCTTCGGCCCAACCGCGCAGCTGACCGCGATCATCGACAACTGGGGCCCCTACTACGTCGAGCGCGTCGGCGCGGTGATCGACGGCAGCTGGGAAAGCACCGACGTGTGGCAGGGCATGAAGGAGGGGCTGGTGGTGATGTCGCCCTTCTCGGACCGCATCCCCGCCGATGTCCGCGCCGAGGCCGAGGCGATGGTGGCGGCGATCTCGGACGGCAGCTACCACCCGTTCACCGGCCCGATCAACCGCCAGGACGGCTCGCCGTGGCTTGCCGCGGGCGAGGTTGCCGACGACGGCACGCTGCTCGGCATGAACTTCTACATCGAGGGGATCGAGGGCGCGATCCCGAACTGAGGCGAGAGCCTCGCCCGGCGCGGGCGGCGCGGCGGTGCAGGGGCCGCCGCGCGGCGCGCGTGCCGCGGCGGCGGAAGGGGCGGCCCCGTGCGCGGGCCGGGGTGTGGGATGACGGCGGATTTCCTGGTGATCGGCGGCGGCATCGCCGGCGCGGCGGCGGCCGGCCGGCTGTCGCATCTGGGCACCGTGGTCCTGGCGGAGGCCGAGGACCGGCTGGGCTACCACGCCTCGGGCCGCTCGGCGGCACTGTTCGAGGCGAGCTACGGCCTGCCGGCGGTACGGGCGCTGAACCGGGCCAGTCGCGACGAGCACGACGACCGCGGGGTGCTGTCGCCCCGCGGGCTGATGCTGGTCGGACGCGAGGACGAGCGCGCGGCCTTCCTGGACGATGCCGCCGCCATGGGCCTGGAGGAGATCGCCGCCGCCGCGGCGCTGGCCGCGGTGCCGCTGCTCTCGCCCGCGGCGGTGGCGTTCGCGGCCATGGGCCGGAACGCCTGGGACATCGATACGGACCGGCTGATGCAGTCGTTCCTGCGCGAGGCGCGGGCGAACGGGGCGCGGGTGCTGACCGGCGCCCGCGTCGGTTCGCTGGCCCGTACCGGGCCGGGCTGGGCGGCCGCGACGCCGGCCGGCACGATCGAGGCGCGGCTGGTCGTCAACGCCGCCGGCGCCTGGGTGGACGAGGTGGCGGCTCTGGCCGGGCTGCGCCGGCTGGGTTTCACCCCGCTGCGGCGGTCGATGGCGCGCATCGCCGTTCCGGGCGGCCACGACGCCCGCGGCTGGCCGATGGTCTTCGGGGTGGGCGAGGGCTGGTATGCCAAGCCCGACGCCGGCGCGCTGATCGTCTCGCCGGCCGAGGAGGACCCCGCCGAGCCCCATGACGCCTTCCCCGACGACATGGTGCTGGCCGAGGGGCTGGCGCGGTTCGAGGCGATGACGGCGGCGCCGGTCACCCGGCTGCTGGCTTCCTGGGCGGGGCTGCGGACCTTCGCCCCCGACCGGGTGCTGGTGATCGGCCCCGACCCGGCGGAGCCCGCGTTCCTGTGGGCCGCGGGACAGGGCGGCTACGGATTCCAGACCGCCCCGGCCGCGAGCCGGCTGCTTGCCGACCTTGTCGCCGGGCGGGCGCCCGACCTCGACGCCGCGACCGTGGCCGCGCTGTCGCCCGCCCGCTTCGGCTGAGCCGGCCGGGGCGACGGCGTCTTGGGGGGAGCGGGCAACCGTGGGCAGCCGGCGTGCCGGCGGCGCGGCTGGCGCCGGCGGTCAGCCGGGGGCGAGCCGCATCTCCCCGGGGATCGCGTCGCGGCCCTCGAGCACGAGATCGGCCATCAGCCCGGCGATGCCGGGGGCAAGGCCGAAGCCGATGCGGAAGGCGCCGTTGGCGACGAAATGCCCCGGCCGCCCCGGCCAGGGGCCGAGGACAGGCCGGCCGGTGGCCGACCGCGGCCGCAGCCCTGCCCAGCGCGCCACTACCGGCGCCCCGGCCAGTGCCGGGCAGGCGGCCACCGCGGCGGCATGCAGCGCCTCGAGCCGGTCGTCGGTGGCGAACGGGTCGGCAAACTCCCTCTCGGCGGTGGAGCCGATGGCGACCGTGCCGTCGGCATGCGGCACCACGAACAGCCCGCCGGCGTGAAGCAGCGGCCGGCCGGCCACGCCGGGTAGCGCCACCGCCAGCGCCTGGCCCTTGACCGGCCCGCCGGCGTCGCGGCCGAGACCGGCGGCCAGTCGGGCAAGCCCCTCCCAGCCGGTCGCCCAGACGACGGCGGCGGCCGGGCCGCCGGGACGCTCGTCCTCCGCCCGGCCGGCATCGATCCTGCCGCCGCGCGCGGCCAGCGCCGCGGCGAGCGCGGCGAGCGCCCGGCGCGGGTGGATGCGCGCGGTCAGGTCGTCGAGCAGGCAGAGGCCGGTGGCCGGCGCCGCCGGCCAGCCGCCGGCCGGCGCGGGCACCACC
Source organism: Paracoccaceae bacterium (assembly GCA_023383015.1). Classification (GTDB taxonomy): domain Bacteria; phylum Pseudomonadota; class Alphaproteobacteria; order Rhodobacterales; family Rhodobacteraceae; genus JAHDXW01. The sequence goes on along the minus strand of JAHDXW010000013.1, from coordinate 33,397 downwards.
TCAAGCCGTCCGCGCCCGGCCCAGCGCGTGCCGGCCGCCTGCACCTGCGCGGCCGCGCGCGTCACCGCCGCAGCATCGGCCAGCGGCTGCAGCCGGCCGGTCCTGGCGTAGCCCGGGTCATGCCCGCCGGCCGCCGCCACCTCTGCCCAGAAGCCCGGGGCGGCGGCAAGGCTGTCAAGCTGGAATGCCTTCAGCGGCGTCCATCCCGCCCCGGCATCGGGCGCATGCGGAGCCAGCGCGCCGACCAGCCCGCCCGAGCAGCCCGACCCGACCGCCCGCGCCTCTGCCAGCCGCACCCGCGCGCCGCGGCGGGCGCATTCCCAGGCGATGGCGAGGCCGAGGATGCCTGCCCCCACCACCGCGACGTCCGCCCTTGCCAAGGCCCCTGCCCTTCCCCATGGTCGCGCCGACCCAGCCATAGGCCGCCCGATGCCGCCCGACCAGCCCCCGGCGCTCGACTGGACGGCCGAGGGCGTGCCGATCTCGCGCCGCTACGGCGACCCCTACTTCTCGCGTGCCGGCGGGCTGGCGGAGGCCGCGCATGTCTTCCTAGCCGGCAACGGGTTGCCGGGGCGGTTCCGGCCTGGCTTTGCCATCGCCGAGCTCGGCCTCGGCACCGGGCTGAACCTGATCGCCGCCTGGCGCGCATGGCGGCAGGCCGGCGCGGCGGGGCCGCTAAGCTACACCGGTTTCGAGGAGGCCCCGCCCGAGACCGCGGCGATCGGCCGCGCCCATGCCGCTTTCCCCGGCCTCGCCGCCGACACCGCGGCGCTGCTGCCGCTGCTCTCCGGGGCGGTCGACGCCCTCGAGCTGCCGGGGCTGTCGGCCCGCCTCATCCGCGGCGACGCACGCCAGACGCTGCCCGCCTGGACCGGCCGGGCCGATGCCTGGTTCCTCGACGGCTTTGCCCCGCTGCGCAACCCCGGGATGTGGGAAGCCCCGCTGCTGGCCGCCGTCGCCGCCTGCAGCACCGACGGCGCGACGGTGGCCAGCTACACCGCCGCCGGCCACATCCGCCGGGCCTTGCAGGCGGCGGGCTTTGCGATAGAGCGGCGGCCGGGCTTCGCGGCAAAGCGCCACATGACCGCCGGGCGGCTGGAGAGATGACCGAACCCAACAACCGCCTCGGCATCTGGCTGATGATCGCGACCGTGTTCTGCTATGCGGTGCAGGACGGTCTCGCGCGGCATCTGGCCGGCAACTACAACGTGCTGATGGTCGTGATGGTCCGCTACTGGTTCTTCGCGGCCTTCGTGATCATGCTGGCGTTCGCCCGCGGCGGACGCCGCGGTGTGCCACCGACCCGCCAGCTGGGGCTGCACGGGCTTCGGGCGGTGCTGCATGTGGCCGAGCTTGGCCTGATCGTGGCGAGCTTCGTGCTGGTGGGGCTCATCAACACCCATGCCGTCTTCGCCGCCTGCCCGCTGATCATCGCCGCGCTCTCGGGACCGGTGCTGGGCGAGCGCGTCGGCTGGCGGCGCTGGACGGCGATCGCGGCGGGCTTCGCCGGCGTGCTGGTGATCCTGCGCCCGGGCTCGGACCTGTTCGCCCCCGCGGCACTGCTGCCGCTGGGAGCGGCGACCATGTTCGCGCTCTACTCGCTGCTGACCGGCAAGGCGACGCGGACCGAGCCCGTCTTCACCGCCTTCTTCTGGTCGGGCATCCTTGGCGCGATCACCGCCACGGCGACCGGGATCTGGTACTGGGAGCCGATGGGGGCGCAGGACTGGGCGCTGATGGTGGCGCACGGGGCGGTGGCGATCCTGTCCTCCTGGCTGATGATCCGCTGCTATGCGGTGGCCGAGGCCGGGGCGGTGCAGCCCTTCGCCTACCTCCAGCTCGTCTTCGTGACGATCGTCGGCATCGTCGCCTTCGGCGAGTCGCTCGAGCCCGGCACGGTGGCCGGCGCCGCGATCGTCACCGCCTCGGGCGTCTTCACGCTGCTGCGCACCCGCGCCCGGGCCCGCGAGGGCGCGCGGTGACGCGGCAGGACGACCGCCTCGGGATCCTGCTGATGGTGGCGACGACGCTGGTCTTCGCGATCCAGGACGGCATGTCGCGCTACCTTGCCGAGACCTACAACATCTTCATGGTGGTGATGGTCCGCTACTGGTTCTTCGCCGCCTTCGCGGTTGCCCTGACCGCACGCCGGCCGGGCGGCATCCGACGCGCGCTTGCCCCACGGCTGCCGTGGCTGCAGGCGTTCAGGGGCGTCCTGCTGGCGGCCCAGATCTGCGTCGCGGTCGCGGGGTTCCTCTTGCTGGGTCTGATCGACGCGGCGGCGGTGTTCATCGTCCATCCGCTGATCGTCGCGGCGCTGTCGGGCCCGGTGCTGGGCGAGCCGGTGGGCTGGCGGCGCTGGGCGGCGATCCTGGTCGGGTTCGCCGGCATCCTGGTGGTGCTGAACCCCGGCGCCGGGGCGCTGTCGGCGGCCTCGGCGGTGCCGCTGGTCGCGGCGGTGATGTTCGCGCTCTATGCGCTGCTGACGCGCTACGTGGCGCGGGCCGACGCGGCCGAGGTGAGCTTCTTCTGGACCGGCATCGCGGGGGCGGGGTTCATGACCCTGGTCGGGCTGTGGTTTCTAGAGCCGATGGCGCCGCGCGACTGGGGCTGGATGGGCGCGCTGTGCCTGACCGGGGCGCTTGGCCACTGGATGCTGATCCGCGCCTACGAGGTCGCCGAGGCGACCGTGATCCAGCCGTTCACCTACCTGCAGCTGGTGTTCATTGCGGCGATCGGCGTGCTGGTGTTCGACGAGACGATCCGGCTTCACGTGGCCGTCGGCGCGGCCATCGTGGTCGCGGCCGGGCTTTTCACCCTCTGGCGCGAGCGGGTACGCGGCGCCGGGCGCAGATGAGCGGGGACGGCATGGACTGGAAGGCCTATCTGGACACCACCAGGGACGAGCTGCGGGCGCTGAACCGCGCCCTGCCCGAGGCGACGCGCGGCTATGGCGCGCTGTCGAAGGCGGTCAAGGAGCACGGGGTGCTGGGGCTGAAGGAGAAGGAATTCGTGGCCCTCGGGATCTCGGTCGCGATCCGCTGCGATGCCTGCATCGCCTTCCACGTCGAGGCGCTGGTCCGCGCCGGGGCGAGCCGGGCGGAGGTTTCCGACGTGCTGGCGATGGCGGTGCAGATGGGCGGCGGGCCGTCGCTGATGTATGCCGCCCGGGCGCTGGCCTGCTGGGACCAGCTGGCCGCGCCGGCGGCCGAGGGCTGAGCGGGCCGAGGGCCGGCAGCGGCGGGGCGGAGCGGCAGGGTCAGGAAGGCCGGGGCCGGCGGGCTTGCCGCGCGGCGCGCGGCGGGCCACATGGGCGGGGCGGGTCGGCGCCGGCCCGCCCGGAGACGCCATGACCGCCGACCGCCCCCGCCCCGTGCTGATCGAGCTCGACACGCCGCCGCCCGACCCCGCGGCAGCCCCGCCGGTGCCCGAGGCCGCGCCGCCGCCCGACGAGGCGGCGCTGGCGCGGGCGGTGCGGCAGGTGGCGCGGCCCGCCTCGGCGCCGGCGCGGCTGTTCTGGGGCGCGGCGGGAACGCTGGCGGCCTTCGTCCTGTCGCTTGCAGTCTGGGACTACGCCACCGAGCTTCTGGCCCGCAGCACCCTGCTCGGAAGCGCGGCGGTGGTGCTGGTGGGGCTCGTCGTGCTGGCGCTGCTCCTGCTCGGCCTGCGCGAGGCGGCAGGGCTGGCCCGGCTTGGCCGGCTTGATTCGCTGCGCGCCGCGGCGGCCGCGTCCCGCGCCGGCGCCGACCTGGCCGCGGCGCGGGCGGTGCTGGGGCGGCTCGGGGCGCTGTACGCCGGACGGGCCGAGCTGCGCTGGGGGCGGGCGCGGCTGGCCGAGAAGGCCGGCGAGGTGGTGGACGCGGACGCGCTTCTGGCGGCGGCCGAGACCGACCTGCTTGGCCCGCTCGACACCGCCGCCCGGGCCGAGATCGAGGCGGCGGCACGGCAGGTGGCGGCGGCGACGGCGCTGGTGCCTCTGGCGCTGGCGGATGTGGCGGTGGCGCTGGCGGCCAACCTGCGGATGATCCGCCGCATCGCCGAGATCTACGGCGGCCACGCCGGGGCGCTGGGGTCGTGGCGGATCGCCCGGGCCGTGTTCGCGCATCTGGTGGCGACGGGTGCGGTGGCGGTGGGCGACGACCTCGTCTCGTCGGTTGCCGGCGGCGGGCTGCTGGCCAAGGTGTCGCGGCGCTTCGGCGAGGGGGTGGTGAACGGGGCGCTGACGGCGCGGGTGGGAGTCGCGGCGATGGAGGTCTGCCGGCCGCTGCCGTTCGTGGCCCGGACCCGGCCGCGGGTGACCGAGATCCTGGCCGGCGCCCTGGCCGGGCTTTTCGACCGCAGCCCCGGCGGGGCCTGACCCCGGCCCGCCGGCACCCCGCACGAGGCGCCGGGCCGCTGCCCGCCCGCCCCGGCCCGCCGGACCCTGCACTGCGCGGGGGGGCACGGCCTTGGCCGGCGGCCGCGGGCGCGCTATAGCGGGGCCATGATCGCCTCGCTCCTGCGCCGGCTGGCCGGCGATGCCGTCGCCGCCGCACCGCTCGCGCCCGCGGACGCGCGGCTGGCGCTGGCTGCGCTTCTCGTCCGGGTGGCGCGGGCGGACGGCCGCTACGCCCCCGCGGAGATCGCCGGCATCGATGCCGTGCTGGCGCGCCGGCACGGGCTCGCCGACGCCGCCGTCGGCCGCCTGCGGGCCGAGGCCGAAGCGGTCGAAGCCGCCGCCCCCGACACCGTCCGCTTCACGCGGGTGCTGAAGGAGGCGGTGCCGCACGAGGAGCGGGCGGGGCTGATCGAGGCGCTGTGGGAGGTGGCGCTGGCCGACGGCCGGCGTGACGCCGAGGAGGACGCCAAGCTTCGGCTGGTGGCAAGCCTGCTCGGCATCACCGACCGCGACAGCGGGCTGGCCCGCCAGCGGGTGGAGGCGCGGCTTGGACGCTGAGGCGGGCGGGCCCGTCGCCGGCCTGCCGATGTACGACCGGCCCGAGACCCGCGCCGCCACCGACCGCCTCTGGACGCTGGTCCGCGAGGGGCTGCGCAGCCGCGGCATCGCCGCCCCCGGGGCGCTCTGCCGGCCCGGCGACGGGGGGCTCTGGGCGCTGTGGGAGCACCCCCGGCTGGTCCTGGCCCAGACCTGCGGGCTGCCCTATCGGGCGCGGCTGCACGGCCGGGTGACACTGGTCGGCACCCCCGACCACGGGGTCGAGGGTTGCCCGCCGGGCCATTACCGCAGCGTCCTGGTCGTGCGTGCCGGGGACGCGCGCGGCACGCTGGCCGCCTTCGCCGGGGCGCGGCTGGCGGTGAACGACGCGCTGAGCCAGTCGGGCTGGGCGGCGGTGGCGGCCGCCGCGGCAGCCGCCGGCGTGGCCTTCGGCGGCGCGCTGGTGACCGGGGCGCATCGTGCCTCGGCCGCCGCCGTCGCCGGCGGCCTGGCCGACGTTGCCGCCATCGACGCGGTCAGCTGGGCACTGACCGCCCGCTGGGAGCCCGCGCTCGCCGCCGGGCTGCGGGTGCTCGGGCGCACGGTGCCGACGCCGGGGCTGCCGCTGATCGCCGCCGCCGGCGCCGACGCGGCGGCGATCGGCGCCGCGGTCGCCGATGCCGTGGCCGCGCTCGCCGCTGCCGACCGGGCGGCGCTGATGCTGCAGGGCATCGTGGCCATCCCCGCCGCCGCCTACACCGTCCTGCCGTTGCCGCCACCGCTGCCGCCGCTGCTGCCGCTGCCCTCGCCGCAATCGGGCCGGTGACCGCGCGAGCCGGTTGCCAACCGACGCCGCGCCCGGGCAAGATGGCGCGACCCAGCCGCAAAGCGAGCCCCGCGTGAGCGCACCCGTCATCGAGATCCGCGACCTGCACAAGAGCTTCGGCGCGCTGGAGGTGCTGAAGGGCGTCGACCTTGCCGCGCCGCGCGGCCATGTCGTGGCGCTGATCGGCTCGTCGGGGTCGGGCAAGTCGACCCTGCTGCGCTGCTGCAACCTGCTCGAGGACAGCCAGCAGGGCGAGATCCGCTTCGAGGGCGAGGCGGTGCGCTGGCGCGGCGAGGGAGCAGGACGCCACCCCGCCGACCGTGCCCAGGTGATCCGCATCCGCACAAACCTGGCGATGGTGTTCCAGTCGTTCAACCTGTGGTCGCACATGAGCGTGCTGCAGAACGTCATGGAGGCGCCGCTGACGGTGCTGCGCCAGCCCAGGGCCGAGGTCGAGGCACGGGCGCGGGCGCTGCTGGCCAAGGTCGGCATCGCCGAGAAGGCCGACGCCTGGCCGGCGATGCTGTCGGGCGGCCAGCAGCAGCGCGCGGCGATCGCCCGGGCGCTGTGCATGGAGCCCAAGGCACTGCTGTTCGACGAGCCGACCTCGGCGCTCGACCCCGAACTCGAGCAGGAGGTGGTGCGGGTGATCCGGGCGCTGGCCGAGGAGGGGCGGACGATGATCATCGTCACCCATGACATGAAGCTGGCCGCCGACCTTGCCGACCATGTGGTGTTCCTCCACCAGGGGCGCATCGAGGAGGAGGGGCCGCCCGCAACGCTGTTCGGCAGCCCGCGGAGCGAGCGGCTGCGCCAGTTCCTGTCGGCGACGGCGGGCTGAGCGGCCGGCGGCGGCGCGCGCCGGCCGGCCGCCGGCAGAGCCCGGGCGTCGCACCCGGCCCGGGCGCTTCAGCGCTTGCGCCTGCCGCCCAAGGGGCTATTGATCGGGCGTCCGCCGCGGCGGACAGGGATCGGTGACCGGGCCCCTCTGGCGGAAGTGGCGGCGCTTCCGCGATGTCGGCACCGCGGGGCGCCCCAGCCGCGGGATTGTGCACGACATGCCAGCGACCAGGATGCCCCCGGCCGGGGCCCCGCAGGCGACGCCGGAGGGCGGCGGCCTGCTCCGCTACTTCCGCTGGGCCTTCCTTGTCACGGCGGCGGGCCTGGCGCTCGGCGCGCTGCTCGGCTGGCAGACCACGGGCACCGCCGGCGGCATGCTGACCGTGTTCGTGATCTGCTCGGTGCTGGCGGTTCTCGAGATCTCGCTGTCGTTCGACAATGCCATCGTGAACGCCAACAAGCTGAAGGACATGCGCCCCGAATGGCAGCGCCGCTTCCTGACCTGGGGGATCCTGATCGCGGTGTTCGGGATGCGGGTCGTCTTCCCGCTGCTGATCGTGGTGATCGCGGCCAACATCGGGCCGTGGCAGGCGCTGGTGTTGGCGGCCACCGAGCCGTCGGAATACGCCCGCATCATGCATGACGCGCATCTGCCAATCGCCGCCTTCGGCGGCACCTTCCTGATGATGGTGGGGCTGAGCTTCTTCTTCGACCACGAGAAGGACGTGCACTGGGTGCAGTGGATCGAGCGGCGGATGGCCGGCTATGCCACCATCCGCGGCATCGAGGTGGCGGTGGTCCTGCTGCTGGTGCTGGGCTTCTCGCGTCTCCTCGAGGACGGGGAGACGCAGGTCTTCTTCTCGGCGGCGATCTGGGGGCTGCTGACCTTCCTTCTGGTCGAGGTGCTGGGCGGGCTTCTGGACAGCGCAGACGCGGCGCTGCAGGGGGCCGCGCGGGGCGGGCTCGGCGCCTTCCTCTATCTCGAGGTGCTGGATGCCTCGTTCTCGTTCGACGGGGTGATCGGGGCCTTCGCACTCAGCCAGAACCTGTTCATCATCGCCATCGGCCTCGGCATCGGCGCGATGTACGTCCGCTCGATGACCATCATGCTGGTCGAGAAGGGCACGCTGGCGCAGTACCGTTTCCTCGAGCACGGGGCGTTCTACGCCATCATCGCGCTCTCGGTGGTGATGTACGCCCAGTCGCTGGTCCACATTCCCGAGCTTATCACCGGGCTGGGCGGGGCGGCGCTGATCGGCATCTCGCTGTGGTCGTCGGTGCGCTGGAACCGCCGGCAGTCCGGCGGCGGCGCCGGGGGCTGAGGCGCAGCGCGACGTTGTCGCACGGCCTTTACAACTGCCCGGCCGGCCTGCGACAGCTTGCCGTGGCCTGCCGGGGGCGCGTGCCCGGCGTCACCTTCCGGCGCATCATGAACGAGTGGCTGCGCGAGCACCCCGAGGTCCGGACGATCCGCGTCGCGGCTGCCGACCTCAACGGGCAGGCCCGCGGCAAGCGCATGCCGGCCCGCTTCGCCGACCGCATCCTCCGCGAGGGCACGCGGTTTCCCTTCTCGGTGCTCAACCTCGACATCTGGGGCGAGGACATCGAGGACAGCCCGCTGGTGTTCGATTCGGGCGACATGGACGGGGTGCTGCGGCCGACCGAGCGCGGCTTCCTGCCGATGCCCTGGCTCGAGGCGCCGACCGCGCTCCTGCCCATCTGGATGTTCCGCGAGAGCGGCGAGCCCTATCCCGGCGACCCCCGCCACGCGCTGGCGGCGGTGGTGGGGCGCTACGCCGCGCGCGGGCTGGTGCCGGTGGTGGCGACCGAGCTCGAGTTCTACCTGATCGACGATTCGGGCAGCGCGCCGCGGGTGCCGCCCTCGCCGCGGTCGGGCAAGCGGCGCAGCGGCGCCGAGACGCTGGCGCTGCGCGCGCTGGATGCCTTCGACCGCTTCTTCACCGCCCTCTACGACGCCTGCGAGGCGATGGACATCCCCGCCGACACCGCGATCTCGGAGGCCGGGCCGGGGCAGTTCGAGATCAACCTCATGCACGGGCCCGACGCGCTGCGGGCCGCCGACGACGCCTGGCTGTTCAAGCTGCTCGTCAAGGGGCTTGCCCGCCGCCACGGCTTTGCCGCGAGCTTCATGGCCAAGCCCTACGAGGCCCATGCCGGCAACGGCTTCCACATCCATGTCTCGGTGACCGACGGCGCCGGGCGGAACCTGTTCTCCGACGGCGGGCCGGAGGGCACGGCGCTGCTTGGCCAGGCGATCGCCGGCTGCCTTGCCGCGATGCCGGCCTCGATGCTGCTGCTGGCACCCCATGCCTCGAGCTACGACCGCTTCGTGCCCGGGGCCCACGCGCCGACCGGCCTGGCCTGGGCGCACGAGAACCGCACCACCGCGATCCGCGTGCCCTCGGGCTCGCCGGCGGCGCGGCGCCTCGAGCACCGCGTCGCCGGCGGCGACGTCAATCCCTACCTGGCCATCGCGGCAGTCCTCGGGGCGACGCTGGCCGGGATCGAGGACGGGCTGGTGCCGCCCCCGCCCGTGACCGGGAACGCCTACGCGCTTGCCCTTCCGCAGCCGCCGCTGACCTGGGAGGGGGCGCTCGCGACCTTCGCCGCTAGCCCCTTCACCCGCCGCATCCTGCCCGGCGAGCTTGTGGACAACTACATCCTGACCAAGCGGCAGGAGATCCGCTACATCGCCCAGGCCACCCCCGAGGAGCGGCTGGAGCTTTACCTCGACACCGTCTGAGCCCCCTTGCTGGCCGGCCCGCGCGCGCCTAGCTTGCCCTCCGGTCACCCCAACGGCATCCCCATGCGCATCGGCATCCTCGAGACCGGACTCGCGCCCGACGATCTGCGGGCAGAGCACGGCAGCTACCCCGACATGTTCGCCCGCCTCCTGGCCGGGCACGGCTTCGACTTCCGCGCCTGGCGGGTGGTGGAGGGCGAGTTCCCGGCCGGCGTGCACGATGCAGAGGGCTGGCTGCTGACCGGCTCGCGCCATGGCGCCTATGACCGGCTGCCCTTCATCGCGCGGCTCGAAACCTTCATCCGCGAGGCCCGTGCCGCCGGCGTGCCGCTGGTCGGCATCTGCTTCGGCCACCAGATCATCGCCCAGGCACTGGGCGGGCGGGTCGAGAAGGCGGCGCAGGGCTGGCAGGTCGGCCCGCAGGACTACGCCTTCGGCGACCGCACCATCCGGCTGAATGCCTGGCACCAGGACCAGGTGGTCGCCCTGCCGCCCGGCGCCGAGGTGATCGCCACCCACCCCGCCTGCCCGGTGGCGGGGCTGCGCTACGGCCGGAGCGCCTTCAGCGTGCAGGCCCATCCGGAGTTCGACGCCGGCTTCATCGCCGGGTTGATGGCGACGCGCGGCCGCGGCGTGGTGCCCGAGGACCGGATGGCCGCCGCCCGCGGGCGGCTTGACGCACCCACCGACGCCGCGGCGATCGCCGAGCGCATCGCCGCCTTCCTTCACGCAGCACGGGCCGAAAGCCATGTCTGACTGGGTCGACCTCCTTCCCGAGGCGGCACGCGCCTACATCTCCGGCCGGCGGCTGGACGAGGTGGAGTGCATCGTCCCCGACATCGCCGGGGTCGCCCGCGGCAAGGCGATGCCGGCCTCGAAGTTCGCCAAGCAGCCGCGCTTCTACCTGCCGAATTCGATCTTCCTGCAGACGATCACGGGCGACTGGGCCGACAGCCCGGCCGAAGCCTTCACCGAGCCCGACATGATCCTGACGCCGGACTTCCGCACCGCCACCGCCGCCCCGTGGACGGCCGACGTGACGATCCAGGTCATCCACGATGTCTTCGACCAGGCCGGGCGGCCGGTGCCGGTGGCGCCCCGCAACGTGCTGAAGCGGGTGTGCGACCTCTACCGCGCCGAGGGCTGGACGCCGATCGTCGCCCCGGAGATGGAGTTCTACCTCGTCGCCCGCAACATCGACCCGGCCAAGCCGATCGAGCCGCCGATGGGCCGGTCGGGCCGGCGGGCGATGGCCAAGCAGGCCTACTCGATGTCGGCGGTGGACGAATACGGCCCGGTGATCGACGACATCTACGATTTCGCCGAGGCCCAGGGCTTCGAGATCGACGGCATCCTGCAGGAGGGCGGCGCCGGCCAGGTGGAGATCAACCTCGCGCATGGCAACCCGGTGGCGCTGGCCGACGAGATCTTCTACTTCAAGCGGATGATCCGCGAGGCGGCGCTGCGCCACGACTGCTTTGCCACCTTCATGGCCAAGCCGATCGAGGGCGAGCCTGGCTCGGCCATGCACATCCACCATTCCGTCATCGACACGGCCACGGGGGCCAACATCTTCACCGCCGCCGACGGCAGCGAGACCGAGGCGTTCCTGCACTTTATCGCCGGAATGCAGACCTACCTGCCGGCGGTGATCGCGGTGCTGGCACCCTACGTCAACAGCTACCGCCGCTACGTCCCCGACTTCGCGGCGCCGATCAACCTCGAATGGGGCCGCGACAACCGCACCACGGGGCTGCGGGTACCGATCTCCGAGCCGCAGGCGCGGCGGCTGGAGAACCGCCTTGCGGGGATGGACTGCAACCCCTACCTCGGCCTCGCGGCCTCGCTCGTCTGTGGCTATCTGGGGCTGAAGGAGGCCCGGCTGCCGAAGGCCGAGTTCATCGGCGACGCCTACCTGGCCAAGGACGAGCTGCCCTTCACGCTGGGCGACGCGCTTGACCTCTTTGCCGACAGCAGGCCCGTCCGCGAGGCCCTCGGGGTCGAGTTCTGCGGCGTCTACGAGGCCGTCAAGCGGCTGGAATACAAGGAGTTCCTGCAGGTGATCAGCCCCTGGGAGCGGGAGCATCTGCTGCTCAACGTATGAACCTTCTCGACGCCAACGACGGGACGGCGGACTACCCGGCAAGCTGGTATGCGGCCACCGCCGCGCCGCCTGCCCCCTACCCGCGCCTCGAGGGGACGGCGCGGGCCGATGTCGCCGTGGTGGGTGGCGGCTACACCGGGCTGTCGGCGGCGCTGCACGCCGCCCGCGCCGGGCTGTCGGTGACGCTGGTAGAGGCCAGGCGCATCGGCTGGGGCGCCTCGGGGCGCAACGGCGGGCAGGTGGGCACGGGCCAGCGGCTGGGGCAGGAGCGGCTGGAGCGCCTCGTCGGGGCTGCCGACGCGCGCCGGCTCTGGGATCTGGCCGAGGAGGCCAAGGCGCTGGTGCGCGGTCTGATCGCCGCCCACGACATCGCCGCCGACTGGCGCGACGGCGTCGCCCACGCCGCCTGGACCGCGGCCGGCGCCCGCCGGCTGGCCGCCGAGGCGCGCCACCTCGCCGACCGCTACGGCTATGGCGCGATCGAGACGCCCGAACCCGATGCCTTCGCCGCACTGGTCCGCTCGCCGGCCTACCGCGGCGGCACCATCGACCGGGGCGCCGGCCACATCCACCCGCTGCGCTTTGCCCTCGGCCTTGCCCGGGCGGCCGAGGCGGCCGGAGCGCGGCTGCACGAGGCCAGCCGCGCGACCCGCATCCACCCCGGGCGGCGGCCCGCCGTCGAGACCGCGGCGGGGCGCATCGAGGCCGGGCAGGTGATCCTGGCCGGCAACGGCTATCTCGGCGCGCTGTGTCCGGCGGTGGCCGCGCGCGTCATGCCGATCAACAACTTCATCGTCGCCACCGAGCCGCTCGGCGAGCGTCTGGCCGAGGTGCTGGCGGCGCCGGTGGCGGTCGCCGACGACCGCTTCGTGCTGAACTACTTCCGCCCCACCCCAGACGGGCGGCTGCTGTTCGGTGGCGGCGAGACCTACGGCTGGCGCTTCCCGGCCGACATCGCGGGGCTGGTCCGCCGCCCCCTCGAGCGGGTCTTCCCGCAGCTTGGCGGCGTGCGGCTGACCCATGCCTGGGGCGGGACGCTGGCCATCACCATGTCGCGCCTGCCGCACCTGGCCCGCCCGGCGCCGGGCGTGCTGTCGGCGGGGGGCTATTCCGGCCACGGGGTGGCGCTGGCAACCCTCGCCGGCCGGCTCCTGGCCGAGGCGGCGGCCGGCCAGGCCGGCCGCTTCGACCTGATGGCACGGCTGCCGGTGCCGGCCTTCCCCGGCGGCGCGGCCCTGCGCCACCCGCTGCTCGTGCTGGCGATGAGCTGGTACGCCCTGCGCGACCGGCTGGGCGTCTGAGGCGCCGCGCGACCGGCCCCGCGCGGCCCGGGGCGCCGCCGCCGGGCCCCGCGCACGCCCGCGCCGCCCGTGCGGGCCGCGCGGGCAGGGTCACGGGCCGGCGGCGATGCCATCGAGGCAGGCGCCGGTCAGGCGGAGCGGCGCCGAAGCCGCCGATCCCCTTTCCCCGAACGGTCGCGGGCAGCGCCAAGGCCGGGCCGATTGAAGCCGCGCCGCCGGCCCTGTATTGCTTGGCCATCACAGAAGGACGCCGCCATGCGTGACCATGCCCCGAACTCCTGGGAGAACCGCGCCGACCGCTTCGCGCTTTACGGCTTCACCGACCTGCCCTCGGTGCAGTCCCGCGGCGCCGTGGTGGTCACCCATGGCGAGGGCCCCCATGTCGTCGACGTCCACGGCCGCCGCTACCTCGACGCCAACTCGGGGCTGTGGAACATGGTCGCGGGCTTCGACCACCCCGGGCTGATCGCCGCGGCGCAGGCGCAGTATGCGCGCTTCCCGGGCTATCATGCCTTCTTCGGCCGGATCGCCGACAGGACGGTGGAGTTGTCCGAGCGGCTGGTCGAGGTGTCGCCCTTCGACCGCGGGCGGGTGTTCTACACCAACTCGGGGTCGGAGGCGAACGACACCATGGTCAAGATCCTGTGGTTCCTCGGCCATCTCGAGGGCCACCCGGAGCGGCGCAAGATTTTGACCCGCTGGGGCGGCTACCACGGCGTGACGGCGGTCTCCGCGTCGATGACCGGCAAGCCCTACAACGCCCTCTTCGGCCTGCCGCTGCCGGGCTTCATCCACCTCACCTGCCCGCACCACTGGCGCTTCGCCGCAGCGGGCGAGAGCGAGGAGGCGTTCTCGACCCGGCTGGCGCGCGAGCTCGAGGCGACGATCATCAGGGAGGGGCCGGACACGGTCGCCGGCTTTTTCGCCGAGCCGGTGCTGGGTGCAGGCGGGGCGATCCCGCCGCCGAAGGGCTACTTCCAGGCGGTGGCGCCGGTCCTGAAGCGTTACGGCATCCCGCTGATCTCCGACGAGGTGATCTGCGGCTTCGGCCGCACCGGCGAGGTCTGGGGCTGCCAGTCCTGCGGCTTCATGCCCGACGCGATCATCGCCTCGAAGAACCTCACCGCCGGCTTCTTTCCGATGGGGGCGGTGATCCTCGGCCCCGGTCTCGCGGACCGGGTGCAGGCGGCGGCCGAGAAGGTCGAGGAGTTCCCCCACGGATTCACCGCCTCGGGCCATCCGGTCGGCGCGGCAATCGCGCTGAAGGCGATCGACGTGGTCCTGAACGAGGGGCTGATCGACAACGTCCGCCGGCTCGCGCCGCGCTTCGCGGCCGGGCTGGCGGCGCTGATGGACCGGCACGCCAATATCGGCGAGTGGCGGGCGCGGGGGCTGATGGGGGCGCTCGAGGCGGTGCGCGACCGTGCGAGCAAGGCGCCCTTCGAGGCCGGGCTGTCGGTCAGCGAGCGGATCGCCAACAGCTGCATCGACCACGGGCTGATCTGCCGGCCGCTCGGCCAGGCGATCGTCCTCGCCCCGCCCTTCATCATGACCGACGCGCAGATGGACGAGATGTTCGACAAACTCGACGCGGCGCTGGCGCGGGTGTTCGCCGAGGTCGCCTGAGCCCGGGCCGCGACGTGCCGCATCCCGGCGGGCCACCGGCCGCGGAGGACGGCGCGGGCGGGGCCTGGGGACGGGGACGCCAGCAGGCGGGCGGGGGGTCGCGCAGAGGCCGGGGTTCCGGCTTCGCTGCAATGCCATCGAGCCACGGGCGGCGACCAACCGCGGGCGGCGCGGAAGCGCCCGCCCGGGGGGGCGGTCGGGCGCTGCCCGTGCTGGCGCCGCATGGGGGCGGGGCCCGGGATCAGGGACGTTTGCGGGCGGGTGGGTGGGGTTGCGCAGAGGCAGACGGTCCCGGCCTTGCAGCCTCGCCATCGAGCCACGGGCGGCGACCAACCGCGGGGTGAGGCGGCACCGTCGCCCCGGTGGGGCGACGCGGGGCCCGCCGAACACGAAGCGTCCGACCGCCCGGGGCGTGCACGAGGGGGCCCGGCCGGCCCCGGCGCCCGCGCTACTGGCCGAGCCTGGAGAGCTTGGCCTGCAGCTCGGCCAGCTGCTTCTTGATGTCGTCGAGTTCCTGGCTGGGCGAGGCCGCCGGACGCCCGGAGGAGGCAGCCGGCCAGCCGCCCATCATCGATTTCAGGAACGCCTCCTGCTGGCGCTGCAGCGCCTCGAAGCCCGGCAGCGTCGCCATCGGGTTCGGCACCTTGGCGAAGTTCTGCAGCATCTTGGCCTGTCCCTCGCGCAGCATGTCGAAGGAGGCGGCAAGGAACTGCGGCATGATTGCCTGGACCTCGGTGGTGTAGGCGCGCACCAGGTCAGTCAGCACGTTGAGGGGCAGCACGCTGTCGCCGCGGCTCTCGTGCTCGGCGATGATCTGCAGCAGGTACTGGCGCGTCAGGTCGTCGCCGGTCTTGAGGTCGACGATCTGCACCTCGCGCCCGGCGCGGATGAAACCCGCGATGTCCTCGAGGGTGACGTAATCCGAGGTCTCGGTGTTGTAGAGGCGGCGGCTGGCATAGCGCTTAATCAGGAGCGGCTTGTCGGTGTCGGCCAAGAGCGCGCCCTCCCCCTGCGGCGTGTCGGGGGCACGCTAGACCAGCGCTGCCAAAAAGGAAAGGGCGGGCCCGCGACCGCCCAATCGCCACCCGGTGCCCCGCCCCCGGACGCCGGCCCGCGGTGCGGGCCGGGCGGAGGCGATGGCGGGGGGATCACTTCGCCGCGGCGGCGGCGGTCGCCTTCTTGGCCGCGGTCGTCACCTCGGCGGTGGCCTTCTTGACCGCCGCCGTGGCATCCTCGGAGAAATCCTTGCCGGCAGCCAGCATGATCTCGATGGTTTCCATCTGGACCTTCTTGGCCACCTCGGCGAAGGCCGCCATGTTCTCGGCCGCCATCTCGGCGGAGGCCGAGGCGAAGTCGGTCACGGCCTTGGTGTATTCCGCCGGCTCGTCCTTGGCCTTTGCCATGGCGTGGATGCGCCCCAGCGTGTCCTTGGTCCATTTGGCAGTGATCTCGGTGGACTTCTCGGCGGCCTCGACGGCGACGCGGGTCATCCGCTCGCCCAGCGCGGCCGAGGTGCGGAAGGCGTCCTGCATGCCGCGGCTGTCAACCGGGAAAGCCGACATCATGTCCTGCATGATCTTGGTGAAGTCGTTCGTCTTGGCCATCGTCGCGTCTCCTTGACCCCGGGGCCACGCCCCCTGCATCCGATGGCAGGGATATACATGCTGCAGTGCAGCATTGCAAGCCCTCGTCGCCGCACCGCAGCGACGAACGCTGCGGCGGCGCGCCGCAGCGCTCAGCGGTTGGGGTCGGCCAGCACGTAGGTGCCCGGCGCCGGGGCGAGCACCGGATGGGCGGCGTCGCCGGGCGGGCGCGCCGGCACCAGCCCTCCCGAGCGCGGCGCAAGCCAGGCCGCCCAGCGCGGCCACCACGAGCCGTCGTGGCGCGTCGCCTTCGCCTTCCAGGCGTCGGGGTCGGCGGACAGGCCGGCGTTGGTGTAGTGGCCGTACTTCTTCTTCCCGGGCGGGTTGATGATGCCGGCAATATGGCCGGACTCCGACAGGATGAAGGTCCGGTCGGCCGAGCCCATCTGGCGGATGCCGTTGTAGCTCGACCGCCAGGCGGCAATGTGGTCGGTTTCGCAGGCGATGGCGCAGAGCGGCACTGCCACGTCGCCCAGCGCCACCCGCCGGCCCATCAGCGTGAAGGTGCCCTTCGCGAAGCGGTCCTCCTGGCAGAGCGCGCGCAGGTATTCCACCGTCATCCGGCCCGGCAGGTTGGTGCCGTCGCCGTTCCAGAACAGCAGGTCGAAGGCCGGCGGCGCCTCGCCCAGCATGTAGCTGCGGATCGCCGGCTGGTAGATCAGGTCGTTGGAGCGCAGGTACGAGAAGGTGCGCGACATGAAGAAGGAGTGGAGGATGCCCTTCTCCTCGCATTCGCGCGCGATGCCGTCGACGAAGTCGTCGTCGAGGAACACCCCGACCTCGCCCTGGTCGGAGAAGTCGGTGAGCGTGGTGAAGAACGTCGCCGAGGCCACCGAACGGTCGCCGGTCCGGGCCATCAGCGCCAGCGTCAGCGCCAGGGTGGTGCCGGCGATGCAGTAGCCGACGACGTTGACCTGATCCTCGCCGGTGATCGCGCGCGCCTCGCGGATGGCGGCGAGATAGCCCTCCTCGACATAGGTCTCCATGCCGACGTCGCGGTAGCTGGGGTCGGGGTTGACCCAGCTGACGACGAAGAGCGTGAAGCCCTGCTCGACGATCCAGCGGATCAGGCTGTTCGCCGGCTTCAGGTCCATGATGTAGAACTTGTTGATCCAGGGCGGGAAGATCACCAGGGGCGTGCGGTGCACGGTCTCGGTGCGGGGCGCATACTGGATCAGTTCGAACATCCGGTTGCGGAACACCACGGCGCCCTCGGTGGTGGCGAGGTTCTCGCCCACCCTGAAGGCGTCGCGGTCGGCCAGCGTCACCAGAAGGTCGCCGTCGTTGGCCTCGATGTCGCGCACGAGGTTCTCCAGCCCCAGCACAAGCGACTCGCCCTCGGTCTCCACCGCCTTCTGCATCGCGTCGGGGTTGAGCGGCAGGAAGTTCGTGGGCGCCAGCATGTCGACGATCTGGCGGGTGAAGTACTCGATGCGCTTGCGCTCGCGCGCCGGCAGGTGGTCGAGCGTGCCGACGGCGTTGGCGATCGCCTCGGAGGTGATGAGGTACTGCTGCTTGATGTAGTTGAAATAGGGATGGGTGTCCCACAGCGGGTTGGAGAAGCGGCGGTCGCCGGGAACGACGTCCTGCGGGGCGTCCAGCCGGCCCTTCGCGATCATGTGCTGGGCCTCGACGGCATGGCGCAGCGCCTTGCCCCAGTAGCCGACCTGCTGCTCGATGATGCGCGAGGGGTTGCGCATCATCTCGGCGAAATAGGCGGCGGCGGCCTTGACGAAGACCTCGTGGCTCGGCCCCTGCAGGCTGGGGTCCACCGGACGGCGGCGCGACAGTGCCGCCACGAGCCGCTGCGACAGTTCCTCGATCCGTGCGACATTTCTGTTAAGCCGCTCGAGACTTTGCTGCCGTTCCGTTTCCTCGGTTGTCACGGGATGTCTTCCCTTCTATCTTCGCACCTGCAGCATACCGCCCCCGCAGCCCGCGAGAAGGCGGCGACGTGACCACGGCCGGCCCCGGCGGGAGAGCCCATGCGCTACATGATGACCTACGACCTGATGGAGACGGCGCGCAACACCAATGAATGGCTCGGTGCCTCGGCGCGGGCGATCGCGTCCTATCCGGTCTTCGGGCTCGTGCCGCATCCCCTGTTCAAGGTCATGTCGGCCTGGGGCCGGGTGACCGAACGGAGCTTCGCCCGGATGGTGATCAAGCCCGACTGGGGCATCCGGACGGTGGTGGGCGACGACGGGCGCGACCATGTGGTCAACGTCGTCACCCGCGTCACCCGCCCCTTCGGCGATCTCGTGAAGTTCGAGGTGCAGGGCCGGGCGCCGCGGCGGCGGCGGGTGCTGCTGGTGGCCCCGATGTCGGGCCATTACGCCACCCTCCTGCGCTCGACCGTGCAGAGCCTGCTGACCGACTGCGAGGTGTACATCACCGACTGGCACAATGCCCGCGACATCCCGGTTTCAAGCGGCAAGTTCGACATCGAGGATTATACGCTCTACCTTGTCGATTTCATGCGCCACCTCGGCCCGGACACGCATGTGATCGCGGTCTGCCAGCCGGCGCCGCTGGCGCTGGCCGCCTGCGCCTACCTGGCCGGCGAGGACCCCGCCGCCCAGCCGCGGACCCTGACGCTGATCGGCGGGCCGGTCGATCCCGACGCCGCCCCCACCGAGGTGACCGACTTCGGCCGCCGCGTCACCATGGGCCAGCTCGAGCATCTGGCGATCCAGCGGGTCGGCTTCAAATACGCCGGCGTCGGGCGGATGGTGTATCCGGGGCTCCTGCAACTCGCCTCGTTCATCTCGATGAACGCCGAGCGCCACGGGCGGGCCTTCTTCGAGCAGGTGATCCGCGCCGCCAAGGGCGAGGCATCCGAGCGCGACGCCCACAACCGCTTCTACGACGAATACCTCGCGGTCATGGACATGACGGCGGAGTTCTACCTGTCGACGGTCGAGCGCGTCTTCAAGGGCCGGGAGATTGCCCGCAACGTCTTCACCGTCGCCGGCAAGCCCGTCGACATCGGAAAGATCACCGACATCGCCGTCAAGTCGGTGGAGGGCGCCAACGACGACATCTCGGCCCCCGGCCAGTGCATCGCGGCACTGGGACTCTGCACCGGCCTGCCGGCGCACAAGAAGGCCAGCCATGTCGAGCCCGGGGCCGGCCACTACGGGATCTTCGCCGGCAAGTCCTGGCGCAACAACATCCGCCCGCTGGTGCTGGGCTTCATCGACGCCAACGGCCCGCCCGGCCCGAAGACGGCGGCCGCAGGCGACCGGCCGGCGCTGACGCTTGCGGCCTCGAAGGGCTAGGCAGGGGCGCGGCGGCGGGCGCGGGATGCACACGCACCCGTCGCAGGGTCAGGGGGCGATCTCCTCGACCGTCCGGGTGATGAGCTGCAGGCAGGCGGGATCCGAGAAGCGGTGGTCGGCCCCCCGGACGAGCGTCAGCCGGACATCCGGGCCGTCGAGGTGGTCGAGGAGCCGCAGCCCCCAGCCGACCGGCACGTCGGCATCGGCGCTGCCGTGCAGCAGCCGCACCGGGAAGGGCGCGGCCAGCGGCACGCGCAGAACGAGGTGCCGCCGCCCGTCCTCGATCAGCCGGCGGGTGATGCGGTAGGGTGCGGGCGCGTAGTCGCTCGGCACGTCGATGAAGCCGCGCGCCGCCAGCGCCGCCCGCGCGCCTTCGTCCATCCCCGCCCAGTAGCCGTCCTCGGTGAAGTCCGGCGCGGCCGCGATCCCGACCAGCCCGGCGACCCGGTCGGGCCGGGCGCGGGCCAGCAGCAGGGCGATCCAGCCGCCCATCGACGAGCCCACCAGAACCTGCGGCCCCTCGGTCAGGGCCGCGAGCACGGCCGCGGCATCGGCCGCCCAGTCGCCGATGGAGCCCTCCTCGAAGGTGCCGGAGGAGGCGCCATGTCCCGAATAGTCGAAGCGCAGGAACGCCCGCCCGGCGGCGGCGGCCCAAGCGTCCAGATGCAGCGCCTTGCTGCCCGTCATGTCGGACCGGAAGCCGCCGAGGAACACCACCCCCGGCCCGCGCCCGTGCCGGCGGTGATGGGCGATCCGCCGGCCCTGCGGCGTCCGGAGGAATTCCGCTGCGTCCATCGGCCCACCCCTTCCCTGCCCGTGCCCGCCCGCCATAGCGCAGGGCGCGGGCGGGGAAAACCGCGGCGCACGGCGGCGGCTTGACAGGCCGCGGCGGCCGCACCAACGCTCCGACCCATGCACGACCTGCGACCCATCGGCTATGTCCTCGGCATCCTGATCGCGGGTCTGGGCGCGGCGATGCTGGTGCCGCTCGGGGCCGACCTGCTGGCCGGCGACGACCACTGGCTTACCTTCCTCGAATGCGCCGTGCTCACCGCCACGACCGGCGGCGCGCTGGCGCTGGCCTGCGCCAACGGGCTGGGCCGCGGGCTGAGCCTGCAGCAGGCCTTCCTCGTCACCACCGGGGTGTGGGTGGCGCTGCCGCTCTTCGGTGCCCTGCCCTTCATGCTCGGGGCGCCCGGCGCGGGCTTCACCGACGCAATGTTCGAGGCGGTGTCGGGGATGACGACGACCGGGGCCACCGTCTTCTTCGGGCTCGACGTCCTGCCGCGCGGCACAAACCTCTGGCGCGGCATCCTGCAGTGGCTGGGCGGGCTGGGCATCATCGTGCTGGCGATGGTGTTCCTGCCGGTGATGAAGGTCGGCGGCATGCAGTACTTCCGCTCCGAGGCCTTCGACACGCTGGGCAAGGTGCTGCCGCGGGCGCTCGACATCGCCGCAGCGCTGCTGCAGGTCTACATCCTCCTGACGGTGGCCTGCGGCATCACCTACTTCGCCCTCGGCATGACCGGGCTCGAAGCCGCGGTGCACGCCCTTGCCACCATCGCCACCGGCGGCTTCTCGACCTCCGACCTCTCCTTCGCCCGCTTCGGCCAGGCGCTGCACTTCGCCGGGGCGGTGTTCATGTTCCTCGCCGGGCTGCCCTTCATCCGCTTCGTGCAGCTGATGGGCGGCAGCGCCTGGCCGCTGCTGCGCGACGTGCAGGTGCGCGCCTACCTGCGCTGGACGCTCTACGCGCTGGCGATGATCTACGCCCACCGGGTGCTCGTCGGCGGCGCCGACCCCGTCGAAAGCTTCGCCGGCGTCGTCTTCAACACCGTCTCGATCTTTTCTGGCACCGGCTTCGGCACCGAGAACGTCGAGGCCTGGGGATCCTTCCCGTTCGTGATCCTGATCGTCGTCGGGATGATCGGCGCCTGCACCGCCTCGACCGGCTGCTCGATCAAGGTGTTCCGCTACCTGATCCTGATCGAGGCGATCAAGGCGCAGGTGCGGCGCATCCATGCACCGAGCCGGGTGGTGCCGCTGCGCCTCGAGGGCCGGCCGGTGGGCGAGGACGTGGTCGCCTCGGTGATCCTGCTGTTCACCGCCTTCATCCTCGGCTTCGGGGTGCTGTCGGTGCTGCTGTCGATGACCGGGCTGCAGTTCAAGACCGCCGTCACCGCGGCCTGGACGGCGCTCTTCAACATCGGGCCCGCCTTCGGCCCCGAGGTCGGTGCGACCGGGGCCATGCACAGCTTCCCGGCCGCGGCGAAATGGCTGATGATCGCCGGCATGCTGCTCGGCCGGCTGGAGATGCTCGCGGTGCTGGTGCTGTTCATGCCGCGGTTCTGGCGCGGCTAGGGCATCCGGAGGGGCCCCGGGAGGGGCCGCGCCGGTCAGATGGCCGCCAGCAGCGCCTCGCCGGCCGAGACCTCGCAGCCGCGCCCGGTCTCGACGTTCAGCACCTTTACCTCCCCGTCGACGACATGCATGGCATAGCGCCGCGAGCGGCCGAAGAAGCCCACCGCCGGGGCGTCGAAGGCCATCCCGATCGCGCGCGTGAAGGCCCCGTCGGCGTCGGCGAGCATGGTGATGCCGCCCGCGGTCGCCCCGGTCGCCTCGCCCCAGCTCTTCATCACGAAGGGGTCGTTGACGGCGATGCAGATGATCTCGTCCACGCCCCTGGCATCGAACGCGGCCTTGTTGCGCAGGAAGCTCGGCAGATGGGCGACATGGCAGGTGGTCGAGAACGCGCCCGGCACGGCGAAGATCGCCACGCTGCGGCCCTTCAGCCGCGCGCCGAGGTCCACCGTCTCGGCCCCGTTCGCGCCCATCCGCGTGAGCGTCGCCTCCGGCAGCCGGTCGCCTGTCGAGATCGTCATGGGAGTCCTCGCTGGTTGTTTCCGCGGTCGCGGCCCATATAGGCTCCGGCGCCGCGGTGGCCAGTGGGCAGGCGCGGATCGCGGCACGAATCGGGCGGGGGCCAGTGCATGGGCGGAATCGTCGTGGTGGGCGCGGGCCAGGCCGGCGCGGCGCTTGTGGCAAGGCTCAGGGCCGAGGGCTATGCGGGGCCGCTCGCGCTGGTCGGCGACGAGCCTGTGCCGCCCTACCAGCGCCCGCCGCTGTCGAAGAGGTACCTGCTGGGCGAGATCGAGGCGGAGCGGCTGTTCCTGCGCCCCGCGGCATTCTATGCCGACCACGGGATCGAGCTCGCCCTCGGCCGCGCAGTCGCGGCCATCGACCGGGCGGGCCGGAGGATCGCCTTCGCCGACGGCAGCACACGGGGCTACGAGCAGCTCGCGCTGGCCACCGGCGCCCTGCCGCGGCGGCTGCCGGCGGCGGCGGGCGGGGCGCTGGCCGGCGTCCATGTCGTCCGCCGCATCGCCGATGTCGACGCCATGGCCCCCGAGGTGCGCCCGGGGGCGCGGGCGGTGATCGTCGGCGGCGGCTACATCGGGCTCGAGGCGGCGGCGGTGATGGCGGCGCGCGGCCTCTCCGTGACCGTCATCGAGGCCGCACCGCGGCTTCTTGCCCGCGTCGCCTGCGCCGAGACGGCGGCGTGGTTCGCCGCCCTGCACGCGCGCCACGGCGTCGAGGTTCTCACCGGCACGGCACTGGAGGGGCTCGAGGCCGGGGCCGGCGGCCGCCTTGCCGCGGCGCGGCTGGCCGGCGGACGGCGGATCGCGGCCGACCTCGCGGTGGTGGGGATCGGCATCGCCCCCGACACGCGGCTGGCCGCCGCCGCCGGGCTGGCGCTCGACGACGGCATCGCCTGCGACGCCTTCGGCCGCACCTCGGACCCGGCGATCTGGGCGGCGGGCGACTGTGCCTCCTTCCCCGCCGGCGGCGGCCGGCTCAGGCTCGAGAGCGTGCAGAACGCCATCGACATGGGCGAGACGGTGGCGCGCAACATGCTGGGCGCGGGTCTCGCCTATGCCCCGGTGCCGTGGTTCTGGTCGGACCAGTACGACGTCAAGTTGCAGATCGCGGGCCTCGGCCGCGGAGCCGACCGCATCGTCGTGCGCGAGGACGGGGCGGCGCGGTCGCACTGGTACTTCGCCGCCGGCCGGCTGCTGGCGGTGGACGCGATGGGCGACCCGCGCGCCTACATGGCGGGCAAGCGGCTGATCGAGGCGGGCAGAAGCCCCGATCCCGCGGCGCTGGCAGATCCCGCGACCAGCCTCAAGTCGCTGCTGGGCTGAGGCGGTGCGGATCATCGCCGGGCGCTTCCGCGGCACCGAGCTTGCCGCCGTCGGTGCCGGCGACCCGGCGGCGGCGCTGCGGCCCACCGCCGACCGCGTCCGCGAGGCGATCTTCAACCTGCTCGAGCACGGGCCGGCCGGCAACCCGGTGCCGGGCGCGCGCGTGCTCGACCTCTTCGCCGGCACCGGTGCGCTGGGGCTCGAGGCCTATTCGCGCGGCGCCGCCCATGTCACCTTCGTCGAGGACGGGGCTGCGGCGGGGGCGCTGATCCGGGCCAATGTCGGGCGGATGCGGGCGGGAGGCGCGACACGGCTGTGCCGGCGCAACGCGACCGCGCTCGGCGCGAACCGCGGCCCGCCCTTCACCCTGGTCTTCCTCGATCCGCCCTACGGCCGCGGTCTCGGCGCCCGCGCGCTTGCCGCGGCGGGCGCGGGGGGCTGGCTTGCCCCCGGCGCCGTGGCGGTCTGGGAAGAGGCCGCGCGGATGGACCCGCCGGCGGGGTTTGCTGCCCTCGATGCCCGCCGCTACGGCGACAGCTGGGTGTCGCTGATGCGCTTCGGCGCGCCCGCGCCGGCCGCCCCGGCGGGGTGAGCGTGCGCCGGGCGGACGGCCGAGGTCGGCAGTGGGGGCGCGCGGGCGGGGGCGGCGCGGTCAGGCCGTCAGCCCGGCGGGGGCCGGCAGGCCGTGGGCACCGGCGGCCGCCGTCAGCGTGTTGGCCAGCAGGCAGGCGATGGTCATCGGCCCCACGCCGCCCGGGACCGGGGTGATCGCGCCCGCCACCGCGGCCGCCGAGTCGAAATGCACGTCGCCCACCAGCCGCGCCGTCCCGTCGGGGCCGGCGACGCGGTTGATGCCGACGTCGATGACCGTCGCGCCGGGCCTCACCCAGTCGCCGCGGATCATCTCGGCCCGGCCCACCGCCGCCACCAGGATGTCGGCCCGCCGGCACACCGCGGGCAGGTCGCGGGTGCGCGAATGGGCGATCGTCACCGTGGCGCTGTCGCGCAGCAGGAGCTGCGCCATCGGCTTGCCGACGATGTTCGAGCGGCCGACCACCACCGCCTCGGCCCCCGCAAGCGAGCCCAGGCGGTCGCGCAGAAGCATCAGGCAGCCGAGCGGCGTGCAGGGAACGAGCGCCGACTGTCCGGTGGCCAGCCGCCCGGCGTTGGTGACGTGGAAGCCGTCGACGTCCTTTGCCGGGTCGATGGCGTTGATGACGAGGTCGGCGTCGAGATGCGCCGGCAGCGGCAGCTGGACGAGGATGCCGTGCACCGCCGGGTCGGCGTTCAGCCGCGCGATCAGGGCCAGGAGTTCGGCCTGCCCCGTGGCCGCCGGCAGCCGGTGCTCGAAGCTCGCCATGCCGGCCTCGACCGTGGCCCGGTGCTTAGAGCGGACGTAGACCTGGCTCGCGGGGTCCTCGCCCAGCAGCACCACCGCCAGCCCGGGGGTGACGCCCGCGGCCCGCATCCGCACCACCTCGGCGGCCACCCGTGCCCGCACCGCCGCCCCGAAGGCCTTCCCGTCGATGATCGCCGCCGCCATGCCCTGCCCTTCCCTGTCGCCTGCCGCCTGCCTGTCCCGGCCGGTCCTGCCGCCATCCGCCGGGACCGGGGCCGCCGGCGGGGCCCGCCGCCCCCGCCAGGGGGACGGCGCGGACGGGACGGGGGTCGATCCCCCGTCCCGTCCGGTCTCAGAACAACCCCTCGATCTGGCCCGCGCCGTTCAGCCGGATGACCTCGGCCGAGGGCTGCCGCGGCAGTCCCGGCATGGTCATGATCTCGCCGCAGATCGCCACCACGAAGCCGGCCCCGGCCGACAGGCGCACCTCGCGGACCGGGATGGTATGGCCGGTGGGGGCCCCGCGCAGGTTGGGATCGGTCGAGAAGGAATACTGCGTCTTGGCCATGCAGACCGGGAAATGGCCGTAGCCCGCCGCCTCCCAGGCCTTCAGCTGGTCGCGCACGGACTTGTCGGCGATCACCTCGCCGGCGTGGTAGATGCGCCGGGCGATGGTCTCGATCTTCTGGAACAGCCCCATGTCGTCGGGATAGAGCGGAGCGAAGTTCGCCGTCCCCGCCTCGGCGATCTGCACCACCTTGCGCGCGA
The DNA here is from genome assembly GCA_023383015.1 of Paracoccaceae bacterium. Taxonomy (GTDB): domain Bacteria; phylum Pseudomonadota; class Alphaproteobacteria; order Rhodobacterales; family Rhodobacteraceae; genus JAHDXW01. Next base: position 7,788 of record JAHDXW010000013.1, on the reverse strand, counting down.
GTTCCTCGATGCCTGCCGAGCCCTCCGCCCAGTGCCGGCAGAGGATCGCATCCACCCCCTGGCCGGCGGCATAGTCGCGCACCGCCGCGATCTCGGCCTCGGTGTCGCTGCCGAAGTGGTTGATCGCCACCACCACCGGCACGCCGAAGCCCTTCACGTTGGCGATGTGGCGGCCGAGGTTCGGGCAGCCCTTGCGCACCGCCGCCACGTTCTCGGCCCCGAGGTCGGCCTTGGCGACGCCGCCGTTCATCTTCAGCGCCCGCACCGTGGCCACGATCACCGCCGCCGCGGGCTTCAGCCCGGCCTTGCGGCACTTGATGTCGAAGAATTTCTCGGCCCCGAGGTCGGCGCCGAAGCCGGCCTCGGTGACGACGTAGTCGGCCAGCCGCAGGGCGGTGGTGGTGGCGATGACCGAGTTGCAGCCGTGCGCGATGTTGGCGAACGGGCCGCCGTGCACGAAGGCGGGGTTGTTCTCGAGCGTCTGCACGAGGTTGGGCTGCATGGCGTCCTTCAGCAGCACGGTCATGGCGCCGTCGGCCTTCAGGTCGCGGGCGTAGACCGGGGTGCGGTCGCGCCGGTAGGCCACGACGATGTCGCCCAGCCGGCGCTGCAGGTCGGCCAGGTCGGTTGACAGGCAGAGGATCGCCATCACCTCGGAGGCCACCGTGATGTCGAATCCGGTCTGGCGGGCAAATCCGTTGGCGACGCCGCCGAGCCCGACGACGATGTCGCGCAGGGCCCGGTCGTTCATGTCCATGACCCGCCGCCAGGTGATGCGGCGCTCGTCGATGCCGAGATCGTTGCCCCAGTAGATGTGGTTGTCGATCATCGCCGCGAGCAGGTTGTGGGCGGAGGTGATGGCGTGGAAGTCGCCGGTGAAGTGGAGGTTCATGTCCTCCATCGGCACGACCTGGGCCATGCCGCCGCCGGCCGCGCCGCCCTTCATGCCGAAGTTGGGGCCGAGCGAGGCCTCGCGGATGCAGACCGCGGCGCGCTTGCCGATCCGGTTCAGCCCGTCGCCGAGGCCGACCGTCGTCGTCGTCTTGCCCTCGCCGGCCGGGGTGGGGTTGATCGCCGTGACGAGCACGAGCCTGCCCATCGGCCGGCCGGCAAGGCCGGCGATGAAGCCCTGGTCGATCTTGGCCTTGTCGTGCCCGTAGGGCAGCAGATGCGCGGCCGGGATGCCGAGCCGCGCGCCGATGTCCTGGATCGGCTTCTTGGAGGCCGCCCGCGCGATCTCGATGTCGGTACGATGGGTCATTGACGTGTCTCCTCGCTCCCCCTGGCGCGCCGCGGCCGTGTATAGTTGGTTCGGTTGCCGCGGAAAGCCCCAATGCGACACCGCACCGGCGGGATGCGGCAGCCGTGCCGGCGGCCCGGCAGGGGCGGGCGGCGCGGGCCAGGCGGGCGTGCTCCCGGCGTTGTGCGGGCGACGCCAGCACCCCATATTGGCAGCCATGCTGAAGCTCACGCCGTTCCTGATCATGATCGCCTACGGCGTCCTCGCCTGGCGTTTCTCGGCCTGGCGGTCGGCGCGCGAGCTTGACGCGCGCTCGGGGGCGCTTGCCGACCCGCGGCTGAAGGCGGTGGTGGCGCGGCTGGCTGCCGCGCTCGGTCTGGCGGAGGTGCGGGTGCAGGTCTACGAGGTGCCGGCGGTCAACGGGCTGGCGGCCGCGGACGGGCGGATCTTCCTCACCCGCGGCTTTCTGGACCGCTACCGCGACGGCGAGGTCTCGGCCGAGGAACTGGCCAGCGTCGTCGCCCATGAGCTCGGCCATGTCGCGCTGGGCCACGCCCGGCGGCGGCTGATCGACTTCACCGGGCAGAACGCGCTGCGGTTGGTGCTGGCCGGCCTTCTGGGCCGGCTTCTGCCGGGACTCGGGGTGTGGCTGGCCAATCTCGCGGCGGGGCTGTTCGCGGCGCGGCTGTCGCGGCAGGACGAGTACGAGGCCGACGCCTGGGCGGCCGCGCTCCTCGTCAGGGCCGGCATCGGGACGGCGCCGCAGAAGGCGCTGTTCGCCCGCCTCGGCGGGCTGGCGGGCGGGGCGGGGGCGGAGGTGCCGGCCTGGTTCCTCTCCCACCCCAGGCCCGGGGAGCGGATCGCCGCGATCGAGGCGCTCGAGGCGCGCTGGGGTCTGCCCGCCGCCCCCCCCCGCCAGCCACCCCGCTGAGCGGCCCGCCGGTCGGCGCCGGCCGGCGCCCGTCCGGCGGCCGCCGGCAAGCCGCCCCGGTCGGGCGGGACCGTTTCGTGTGGCAGCCGATCCGTGCTATGCTGCCCCTCGCCCGCCGCCGGGCGGGGAGCCCGCGCGCCGCCCCCCGGCGCCGGCGCCCGGCCGGCGGGCACAGGGCATCGGGGAGGGCAGCATGACGACACGACGCAAGGCGTTGGGCAGGGCGCTGGCAGCGACGCTCGCTGCCACGGCCGGGCTGGCCGCGGCGCGGCCGGCTGCGGCACAGTCGGCCGGGATCGCGCGGGTGCAGGCGATCTACGCCGCCTTCGGGGCCGGCGACATCGCCGCGATCCTCGCCCATCTGGCCGAGGATGTGGAGTGGGAGCACGACTGGGGCATCGAGCCCCTGCCGATCTTCCTGCCGCGGCGCGGCCGGGCCGAGGTGCCGGGCTTCTTCGAGATGCTGCGCGGCATCGAGTTCCTCCGCTTCGAGGTCGCGAACCTGCTCGAGGGCGGCAACCAGGTCGCCGCCGTCATCCGCCTCGAGGCACGGGTGATTGCCACCGGCCGCACCGTGCGCGACCTCGAGATCCATCTCTGGACTTTCGGGACCGACGGCCTCGTCACCGCCTTCCGCCACGTCGCCGACACCCGCCAGTTCGAGCGCGCGATGGGTTGAGGGCGCGGCTCAGCGCTCCAGCGCCCGGGCCAGCCGCGGCAGCCCTGCCCGCTTCAGCAGCGGGCGCAGCGGCTGCGGCCGGCCGGCAAGCCGGGCGGCCCTGGCGGCCACGCCTTCGGCCACCCCGGCGACGGCGCCGGGGCCGGCCTGCCGGAGGCGCAGCAGGAAGGGGTCGGGGTGCTCGGCCGCAAGGCCGAGCGGTGCCAGCGCCCGGCGCGGGAAGTCGGCCAGGTTGCGGGTGACGATCACCGCCGCGCGGGCCGCCTCGGCGGCGGCCACGACATGGCCGTCATGGGGGTCGGGCAGGCCGTAGGCCAGCGCCGCATCGGCGCGCACCGGCACCTCGGCGGCCGGGAAGGCGGCGCGGGCGGCCGCGATCTCGGCCCGCGCCAGCGCCTCTTCGGCGGGCCCGAGGCGGCGGCGGGCGGCACGCGCCCATTCCTCGAGGATCTCGGCCGACCAGACCGGGGCGAAGAGACCCGCCGCCGCGACCCCGAGCAGGATCTCGCGCAGCACGGTGGGGTAGAGCACGCAGGCATCCAGCACCGCGGCCGGGGCGACGACCGGTGCCGCGGCAGGCCCGCTCATCCGTCCAGCCGCAGGAACAGCGCCTTGAGGTAGCCCGACTCGGCCAGTTGCGGCAGCACCGGGTGGTCGGGGCCGGCGTAGCCCGTGGCGATGATCTGCGCCCGCCGCCGCGCCCGCCCGATGCCGCGCACCGAGGCGGCGCGGAAGGCGGCAAGATCCGCCGCATGCGAACAGGAGCACAGGACCAGGAATCCCCCGGGCACGACCAGCGGCGCGGCAAGCCGGGCGACCCGCTCGTAGGCGCGCAGGCCCGCCTCGAGCGCGTCCCGCGCCGGCGCGAAGGCAGGCGGGTCGCAGACCACGAGGCCGAACCGCCGCCCCGCGGCAGCCAGCCCGGCCATGGCGTCGAAGGCATCGCCCTGCCGCGTCTCCAGCCGGTCGGCGACGCCCGTCCGCCCCGCCCCCATCCGGGCCAGCGCGAGCGCCGGCGCCGAGCCGTCCACCGCCAGTGCCGCCACCGCCCCGGCCGCCAGCGCGGCCAGCGCGAAGCCGCCGGTGTGGGCGAAGACGTCGAGCACCTCCTGCCCGCGCGCGAGCCGGGCGGCGAGCGCGTGGTTGTCGCGCTGGTCGTAGTAGAAGCCCGTCTTCTGCCCGGCGATGAGATCGGCAAGGTAGACGGCCCCGTTCATCTCCACCGCCACCGGGCCATCGAGCACCCCGCGCACGACCGCGGTCTCCTCCGCCAGCCCCTCGGCCGCGCGCATCCGTCCGGCGCCGTTCTTGACCACCGTCACGACGCCGGTCACGGCGACCAGCGCCGCGACCAGCGCCTCCAGATGCGCCTCGGCCCAGGCGGCGTTGGGCTGGATCACGGCGGCCGGCCCGAAGCGGTCGATCACCACGCCCGGCAGGCCGTCGGCCTCGGCATGGACTAGCCGGTAGAAGGGCGCGGGATGGAGACGCTCACGCAGGGCCATGGCCCGGGCGAGGCGCGCGCAAAACCAGCCGTGGTCGATGGTCGCCGCCGGGTCGGGGTCAAGCAGGCGGGCGGCGATGCGCGAGCCGGGGTTGACGGTGACAAGCCCCATGGCCCGCCGCTCGGCGTCCTCGAGCACGGCCAGGGTGCCGGGGGCGAGCGCCCGGGTGCGCCGGTCGGCCACGATCTCGTCGGCATAGACCCAGGGAAAGCCGTGGCGGATGGCGCGGGCGTCGGCCCCGGGCCGCAGCCGCACCACCGGGCGGAAGAACCCGGCTGCCGCGGCCGGGCGGCCGCCGTCCGCGCCGGCGGGATCGTCGGGATCGGTCATGCCGCCGTCCTAGCTGGTCGCCGGCGGCGGCGGAAGGCCTCTCAGGCGGTGCGTCCGTCGGTGCTGCCGCGCCCGGCAACGAGGCCGCGCAGCCAGCGGAAGGCGGCGGCGAAGCCGGCGGCGAGCGTCTCGGCGCGCAGGCGCGCCGCCTCGCGCTCCAGCGCGGCGACGTCAAGGGTGGCGACGTCGCGCTTGGCGGCGGTAGTTGCGGTCTGGATGGCGGGCATCTTCGGTCACTCCGTTTCGCTGCTCTGCAGCATCGGGGCGGGAGGTAGGCGGTAGGGACGGCCTGCACCAGACATGCTTCGGCAGTCCCGCCATGCCGCGCGTGCATGGCAACGGCACCGCCCGGCACGCTGCGGGCTTGCAGGGTTAGCGCTAACGGCCTATCTCGGGTCATGCCGCCGGAAGGGAGGGCCGCCCATGCCGCTCGACGCCCGCATCGCCGCCGTCACCGACCGCATCCGCGACCGCTCGCGCGAGACCCGCGGCCGCTACCTCGAGCGCATCGCGCGCGCCGCCGCGGACGGGCCGGCGCGGGCGCATCTGGCCTGCGGCAACCAGGCCCATGCCTATGCCGCAAGCGGCCCCGACAAGGGCGCGCTGGCCGCCGGCCGCGCGCCGCACCTCGGCATCGTCACTGCCTACAACGACATGCTCTCGGCCCACCAGCCGTTCGAGCGCTTCCCCGAGGCCATCCGCGCCGCCGCCCGCGCCGCCGGGGCGACGGCCCAGGTCGCCGGCGGCGTGCCGGCGATGTGCGACGGCGTCACCCAGGGGCGGGCGGGGATGGAGCTGTCGCTGTTCTCGCGCGACGTCATCGCGCTCTCCGCCGCGGTCGCGCTGTCGCATGACTGCTTCGATGCCGCGCTCTTCCTCGGCGTCTGCGACAAGATCGTGCCCGGCCTCGTGATCGCCGCGGCCAGCTTCGGCCATCTGCCGGCGGTGTTCGTGCCCGCCGGGCCGATGACCTCGGGCCTGCCCAACGACGAGAAGGCCAAGGTCCGCCAGGCCTTCGCCGAGGGCCGGGCGGGGCGGGCGGAACTGATGGCGGCCGAGATGACCTCCTACCACGGGCCGGGCACCTGCACCTTCTACGGCACCGCCAACTCCAACCAGATGCTGATGGAGATCATGGGGCTGCACCTGCCCGGCGCGTCCTTCGTCAACCCTGGCACGCCGCTGCGCGCGGCGCTGACGGCAGCCGCGGTGGCGCGGGCGGCGGCGATCACCGCCCAGGGCAACGACTGGCGCCCGGCGGGGCGCATCCTCGACGAGCGCGCCTTCGTCAACGGCATCGCCGGGCTGATGGCGACGGGGGGCTCGACCAACCTTGTCATGCACCTGCCGGCGATGGCGCGGGCGGCCGGCGTGATCATCGAGCTCGAGGATTTCGACGCGATCTCGGCGGCGGTGCCACTGATGGCGCGCGTCTATCCCAACGGGCTGGCCGACGTGAACCATTTCCACGCCGCCGGCGGGCTGGCCTTCCTGATCGGCGAGCTTCTCGAGGCGGGACTGCTGCACCCCGACACCGAGACGGTCGCCGGCACCGGGCTGGCGCGCTATACGCGCGAGCCGCGGCTTGGCGACGGCGGGCTGGACTGGGTCGAGCGGCCGGCGGAGACGCTCGACCGCGCGATCCTGCGGCCGGCGGCCGCGCCCTTCCAGCCCACCGGCGGGCTCAGGCGGCTTTCCGGCAACCTCGGCACCGGCATCATCAAGGTCTCGGCGGTGGCGCCCGGGCGGCAGGTGGTGGAGGCGCCGGCGCGCGTCTTCGACAGCCAGGAGGCGGTGAAGGCGGCCTTCCGGGCCGGGGCGTTCACCGCCGACGCGGTGGTCGTCGTCCGCTTCCAGGGCCCGCGGGCGAACGGCATGCCCGAGCTGCACAGCCTGACACCGCTCCTGTCGGTCCTGCAGGACCGCGGGCTGAAGGTGGCGCTGGTCACCGACGGGCGGATGTCGGGGGCCTCGGGCAAGGTGCCGGCGGCGATCCATCTCTGCCCCGAGGCCGCCGACGGCGGGCCGCTGGCGCGGCTGCGGGACGGCGACCTCATCCGGCTTGACGCCGCCGCCGGCCGGCTTGACGTGATCGGCGTCGACCTTGCCGCCCGCAGCCCGGCCGCGCCCGACCTCGCGGCGAACGCCACCGGCACCGGGCGCGAGCTGTTCGAGGCCTTCCGCCGCGCGGTCGGGCCGGCAACGGCGGGCGCGGGCGTAGTGGTCTGAAAGGGGGGGGGCGATGGCCGAGGGAATGGCTGAGCGGGTGGCGGCGATCTGCCGGATGGCGCCGGTGATCCCGGTGCTGACGGTGGAGGATGCGGCGCGGGCGGCGCCGCTGGCGCGGGCGCTGGTGGCCGGCGGGCTGCCGGTGATCGAGGTAACCCTGCGCACCCCCGCCGCGCTGGCGGCGATCGCGGCCATGGCGGAGGTGGAGGGGGCGGTGGTCGGCGCCGGCACCCTTCTCGGGCCGGCCGACGTGGCGGCGGCCGCCGCGGCGGGGGCGCGCTTCGGCGTCTCGCCGGGCGCGACGCCCGGGTTGCTGGAGGCGGTGGCGGCGGCGGGGCTGCCGTTCCTGCCGGGGGCGGCGACGGCAAGCGAGGTGATGGCGCTTCTCGACCGCGGCCACCGCGTGCAGAAATTCTTCCCCGCCGAGGTCGCGGGCGGGGTAGCGGCGCTGCAGGCACTGGCCGGGCCGCTGCCGCAGGTGGCCTTCTGCCCGACCGGGGGCATCACGCCGGCGCGCACGCCTGCCTATCTGGCGCTGGCCAACGTCCTGTGCGTGGGCGGCAGCTGGGTGGCGCCGGCGGCGGCGGTGCGGGCGGGCGACTGGCGGCGGATCACCGCGCTCGCCCGCGAGGCGGCGCTGCTGGGGAGCGGCGCGAGGATCGCCTGAGGTGCCGCCGTCCCACCCGTGGGACAAAGTCCATGACATTGATATTCAAAGTCTTATGCCCGGAGATCAACCTGTCGTTCACCCCTCGGCAGGCCTCGGCGGGCCGCGCGGGCGCCAGCCCGCTGCCGCCCCTGCTGCCCGCCCCGCGCCCTCAGCCCGGCGGCGCGCCCGGGGGGCTGCCACCCGGCCCGCCGCGGCGCCCGGCCC
>JAHDXW010000012.1:24772-117532 GCA_023383015.1 Paracoccaceae bacterium | reverse complement strand
GGGCCCGCGGGCGCGGCGCCGGCTGCGGCGACGGCGACAGAGGGCCGCGGGCGCGGGCGCAGCGGCGGCAGCGCATCGCCCTCCTCGAGCGGCTGCGCGGAGCCCGCGGGCCGCTGCCGCGGGCGCAGCCCGGCATCGGCCGCAAGCGCCGGCCCTTCCCCCGCAGCAACGGGCGCCGCCGCCTCAGGGGCGGCGGCCGGCGCGCCTGCCGCAGGCTCAGGCCGCGGCCGCGGCCGCGGCCAGGCCTCGGGCGCCGCCTCCACAGCCGGCCGCGGCAGCGGCCTGACCGAGGCCGACGGCGCACCGGCCATCGCGGACGGGGCAAGCGCCAGCACCAGCGCGGCGAGAAGTACGCGGTGTCCCGTCATGTGCCTGCCTTCACGCGCCCGAAGTCGGGGGCGCTGGTATCCTGCCCGGCTTCGATGATACCGCGACGGATCGCCCTTGTCCTCGTGAAATATGCGTGCAGGAGCGGACCGTCGCCCATCCTGATCGCCCGCTGAAGGGCGAACAGCTCCTCGGTGAACCGGCCGAGGATCTCCAGCGTCGCGTCACGGTTCGACAGGAACACGTCGCGCCACATCGTCGGGTCGGACGCCGCGATGCGGGTGAAGTCGCGGAACCCCGCGGCCGAGAACTTGATCACCTCGCTGTCGGTCACGCGCTCGAGGTCGTCGGCCACTCCCACCATCGTGTAGGCGATCAGGTGCGGCGTGTGCGAGGTGACCGCCAGCACCAGGTCGTGGTGCTCGGCGTCCATCTCCTCGACGTTCGAGCCCATCGCCGCCCACAGCGCGCGCAGCCGCGCCACCGCCGTCCGGTCGGTGCCCGCGGGCGGGGTCAGGATGCACCAGCGGTTGCGGAACAGCGTCGCGAAACCCGACCGCGGACCGGAGTGCTCGGTCCCCGCCAGCGGGTGGCCGGGCACGAAATGCACGCCCGTCGGCACATGCGGGGCGACCGTCGCGATCACCGCCCGCTTGACCGAGCCGACATCGGTCACCGTGGCCCCGGCGGCCAGCACCGGGCCGATGGCCGCGGCGATCTCGCCCATCGCGCCCACCGGCACGCACAGCACCACCAGGTCGGCCTCCGCCGCCGCCCCGGCGGCGGTCGCATGCATGCTGTCGCAGAAGCCGACCTCCAGCGCCGCGGCCCGCGTCGCCTCGGTCTTGGCGTGACCGGCGATGTGGCGGGCCAGTCCCGCGGCCTTCATCGCATGGCCCATCGACGAGGCGATGAGCCCCAGCCCGATCAGCGCCACCCGGTCGTAGATCGGCGTGTTCATGCGCCCCCGGCCCCCAGATGCGCGGCGACCGCGGCCACCAGCCGGGCGCAGTCTGCCTCGGTGCCGACGGTGATGCGCAGGCAGTGCGCCAGCCCGTAGGCCGCGACACCGCGCACGATGATGCCCTGCCCGCGCAGTGCGGCGTCGCAGGCGGCCGCGGCGGCGGCGTCGGCAAACCGGGCGAGCACGAAATTGGCCTGGCTCGTGTCGCAGCCCAGGCCCAGCGCCCGCAGCCTTTCGGCCAGCCAGGCGCGCAGCCGCGCGTTCTCGGCCACGCCGAAGGCGGCATGCGCGCGGTCGCGTACCGCCGCCTCGGCGGCGTCAAGCTGGGCGGTCGACAGGTTGAAGGGCGCGCGCAGCCGGTTCAGCACGTCGATCACCGCCCGCGGCCCGTAGCCCCAGCCGATCCTCAGCCCGCCCAGCCCGTGAAGCTTCGAGAAGGTGCGCGTGACCACGACGTTCGGCCGCGTCGTGGCCAGCGCCACCGCGCCGTCGCAGATCGCGGCGTATTCGGCATAGGCGCCGTCCAGCACCACCAGCACGCCCGGCGCCAGCCGGTCGGCCAGCCGCGCAAGCTCTGCCTCGGGCAGCATCGTCCCGGTGGGGTTGGCGGGGTTGGCCAGGAACACCAGCCGCGTCCGCGGCGTCACCGCCGCGAGGATTTCGTCCACATCCACCACCCGCTCGCGCTCGGGCACCGCGACCGGCCGCGCCCCGGCACCGAGCGCGGAGATCCGGTACATCAGGAACCCGTGCTCGGTGTGGATGATCTCGTCGCCCGGCCCGGCATAGGCCTGGCACAGAAGGGTGATCACCTCGTCCGAACCGGCGCCGCAGATAATCCGGTCGGCATCCAGCCCGTGCACCGCGCCGATTGCCGCGCGCAGGCCGGCGTGGTCCGACGAGGGATAGCGGTGCAGGCTGCCGGCGGCGGCGCGGAAGGCCTCGATCGCCGCCGGCGAGGGGCCGAAGGGGTTCTCGTTCGACGACAGCTTCAGCGGCCGGTCGACGCCCGCCACCTTGCTGTCGCCCGCGACATAGAGCGCGATGTCGAGGATGCCGGGCTGCGGGCGGATCGTGTCGGTCATGGACGGCCCCGTCGATTGCCGCGCCCTCTTAGGGCAGCGACCGGCCGGATGGAAGCGCCCGCGGGGACGCACCGCCCGCCCCGCCCGCCCCGCCGGTCAGCTCGCCAGAACGTTGCGGAACTGCCAGGGGTCGGATTCGTCGATGTCCTCGGCAAACTGGCGCCAGCGGTTGGTTAGCGGGGTCCAGGCGGTGTAATGCGCCTCGATCCGGCCGAGGTAGGGGCGCTGGATCTCCAGGCAGCGGGCATGGTCCATCTCGTCGGCCTCGACGATCCCGGCCTGCGGGTTCTCCAGCGCCCAGACCATCCCGGCCAGCACCGCCGAGGACACCTGCAGGCCGGTGGCGTTCTGGAACGGCGCGAGGTCGCGCGTCTCGTGGATGGACAGCCGCGAGCCGTACCAGAGCGCGTTGCGCGCATGGCCGTAGAGCAGCACGCCGAGGTCGTCGGCGCCTTCGACGATCTCGTTCTCGTCGAGGATGCGGTGGCGCGGCTGGATCAGCCCCGAGCCGAAGGTCTCGTGCAGGCTCAGCACGGCATCGTCGCAGGGGTGGTAGGCGTAGTGGCAGGTCGGGCGGTACTCGGGCCGGTCGCCGGCACCGATCGTGTAGTAGTCGGCGATCGAGACCGCCTCGTTGTGGGTGACCAGGAAGCCGTACTGCGGCCCGGCCGTCGGGCACCAGGTGTGCACCCGGGTGATCGCGCCGGGCCGCTCCAGCCAGATCGCGGCACGGCAGCCGTGGTCGTGGCGGTGCCCGTCCTCGGGGAACCAGCGCTCATGCGTGCCCCAGCCCAGTTCCGCCGGCTGGAAGCCCTCGGCGACGAAGCCCTCCACCGACCAGGTGTTGACGAAGCAGCCGACCTCCTTGTGGCGCACCGACTTCTGGGTGTCGCGCTCGGCGATGTGCACGCCCTTGACGCCGAGCGAGGCCATCAGCCGCGCCCAGCCCTCGCGCGAGCGCGGGGCATGGCCGGGCCGGCCGGTGTCGCGCGCCAGCGCCAGCAGCGCCTCCTTGACGAACCACGACACCATCCCGGGATTGGCGCCGCAGCACGAGACCGCGGTCGTCCCGCCGGGGTTGGCCGCCTTCTCGTCGCGCACCGCCTGCCGCAGCGCGTAGTTGGTGCGCATCGCGTTCGGCAGGCTGTCGTCGAAGTAGTAGCCCGCCCAGGGCTCCACCACCGTGTCGATGTAGGGCACCCCGAGCTCGCGGCAGAAGCGGATGAGGTCCAGCGAGCCGACATCGACCGACAGGTTGACGACGAAGCCCGCCCCGGGCGTCACCACCCCTCCCAGCACCTCGCGGAAGTTCTCGCGCGTCAGCGCCTGCTGCAGGTGGGTGATGCCACGCTGGGCCATGAAGGTGCGGTGCTCGCCCTCCGGCGCGATCACCACCAGCCGACGTGGGTCGTACTCGAAATGCCGCTCGATCAGCGGCAGCGTCCCGCGGCCGATCGAGCCGAAGCCGATCATCACGATCGCGCCGTCGATGCGGCCGTGGCTGGGCCAGCTGGTCATGGCGCGCGCCTCCCTTCGCGGTCCGGGCTGTGCACCGGCCACCGGCCGGGCTAGCGCATCCGCCGCCGGATGCAAGGGCTCGCGGCGGCAACGCGCCATGCGCCCCGCGCGCTCGCGCGGTTCCGTCCTGCCGCGGGCCGGGGCGGGGACGGTCGCATGCGGATGGTGCCGGGCAAGGCAGTGCCGGCAGCCCCGGCCTTCTGCCTGCCATCAAGCCGCCGGCAGGGCCCCGCCGCGGGCGGCGCGCGGCCGCCGGCGCAACGGCGCGCCAATCCCCGCATGCGCCGGGCCGCGCCATCGCGGCGCGGCCCGGTGTGCTGCCTCGGGCGGCGGTCTCAGCCGTTCTTGGCGTAGTATTCGACGACGAGGTTCGGCTCCATGTGCACCGGATAGGGCACGTCGCCGAGCTTGGGCGTACGCAGGAAGGTCGCCGTCAGCTTGCCGTGGTCGACCTCGAGGTAGTCGGGCACGTCGCGCTCGGCAAGCTGGGTGGCCTCCAGGATCGCGGCCATCTGGCGCGACTTGTCACGCACCGAGACGACATCGCCCTCCTTCACACGGTAGGAGGGGATGTTCACCCGCCGGCCGTTCACCAACACATGCCCGTGGTTGACGAACTGGCGGGCGGCGAAGACGGTGGCGACGAACTTCGCGCGATAGACGACGGCATCGAGTCGCCGCTCCAGAAGCCCGATCAGGTTCTCGCCGGTGTCGCCCCGCACCCGCGCGGCCTCCTGGTAGATGCCCTTGAACTGCTTCTCGGTGACGTCGCCGTAATAGCCCTTCAGCTTCTGCTTGGCGCGCAGCTGGGTACCGAAGTCCGACAGCTTGGCCTTGCGCCGCTGGCCATGCTGGCCGGGGCCGTATTCGCGCCGGTTCAGCGGCGACTTCGGGCGACCCCAGATGTTCTCGCCCATCCGGCGGTCGATCTTGTGCTTGGCAGCGGTGCGCTTGGTCACCCCTGATCTCCTTCATCCGTTGAAGGGCGTTGTCCTCTTCCGGTCACCCGGACGACAGGCATCCCCTTGCGGGGGCCGCCAACACCAATTGCCTCCGCAGCGGGCGGGCCCGCGGCGGACCGCGCGCTTATACGGGCCCGGCCGCGGCTGTCAATGGCCCGCCCACCGCGTCACGCGGCCGGCGCGGCCGCCGCGCGGCCGGCGATGGCCCGGAAGGCGGCACCGAAGGCCTCGTCGCCAAGCTGGGCGACATCGACCCCGGCCAGGGCGAGGGCGAAGGCAAAGCTGTCGGGGTCAAGCGCCGCGGGGTCGCGCAGGATGCCGGCGGCACGCAGCCGCCGCCCGAGGTCGGCAGGGTCCTGCGGCGGCACTGCCGGCCGGCGGCGTGCACGGATGCGGCGAAGGGCGTCGAACATGGCACGGCCTTCCGGATCGGGGCGGGACTTGGCGCGCGGGACGCGCCGGCGATGCCCCGGCCATGGCAGCGCCGGCCCGGCCGCTCAAGTGTGGCGGCCGGCATGACCGTGCTTGTCATGATCGCGTCCCCCGACCGCGTCACCGGAGGCCGGAGCGCCCGCCCCGCGGCCGGCCTCAGCCCGCCGGCGGCGGCCGGTGGGCGAGGATCGCCGCCTCGGCCTGCGACAGCAGTCGCCGCGCCGGCGGGCCGAAGCGGTCGGGGTCCGCCGCCAGCCCCGGCCAGGCGGCCTCCAGCCCGGCGCGGCCGGCCGCGTCCTGCGGGTCGAGGGACGCCTCGGCAGGGTGGAAGCTCGCCACCGCCCGGCCCTCGGCAAGCACGAGCTGGTGGCGCGCGAACATCAGCTGCACGTAGCTCAGCGTCGCCAGCCCGTGGTCCACCCGCAGCGGCCAGCCGCCGACCAGGTCGCCCGCCGCCGCCAGCACCTCCTCGGCGCCGAAGGCCGCCGCCACCGCCGGCCCGCGCAGGACCAGCCGCTGCCCCGGCCCGACCAGCAGGACGCCGCGCGCCCCGCCGGGCCCCGTCGCGGCCGGCACCCTGACCGGGCGCAGCGCCGGGCGCAGCCGCAGCCGCGCCCCCGACACCGTCCGGCGGCCGACCCACAGCACCGGGCGGGCGCCCTCGTCGCAGGTCAGCACCGGATCGCCGGGCGCGAGATCCTCCACCAGCCGCGGGCCCTGCGGGGTGGCGACGCGGGTTCCCGCCACCAGCCCGGCCGGCGCCTGCGCCGCCCCGGCCGCCCGGCCCAGCGCCGCCGAGCGCCGCACCACCCACAGCTCCGTCGCGGGCGGCGGCAGCTCGCCGTCCAGCACCAGCACCGGCCCGTGCCGCCCGGGCGCCACCCCCACCGCCCAGGCGCGGCGCCCGTCGGTAACGGTGAAGCAGGCCGCCGCCGGCGGCTCCGCCGGCTCGGGCACCGGCGCCGGCGCCGGCGGGGGCGCCAGCCCCGCCAGCCGCCGCGCCTTGCGCGCCGCGCGACCGGCCAGCTCGGCCAGCCCCGCCGCCCCGACCAGCGGCAGCAGCCCGGCCGGCCCGTCGACGCGCAGCGCCTCGCCGCCCCAGCGCCAGCTTGCCCCTACCGAAAGCTCCTCGGGCGGGGCGCCCGCCATGCCGTCGATCTCGGTCTGTTCCCAGGAAATCGCGAAGACGCCGCGCCTGCCCGCTGCCATGGTCCTGCCGCCTGCCCGTGCCCGTTTTCGGTGCTTGGCCGCAAGCATAGCACGCGCGCGCCGGCCTGGCTACGCGCATCGCCCGCCGCCCTAGCGCTGTGGCGCCGCCCCCTGCGCGGCGCGCACGAAGCTGCGCGCCGCGGGGGTCAGCGGCGCGCCCTTGCGCCACACCAGCCCCACCTGCACCGACGGAAGGTCGCCCGAGACGTCGCGGATCTCGATCCGGTCGCCCTCGAGCGACCACGGCCGGTAGACAAGCGACGGCAGGATCGCCACCCCCGCCCCGGTCGCCACCAGGCTGCGCACCGCCTCCACCGAGCGGGTGCGGAAGGCGATCGTCGGCCGCACCGCCAGCGCCGCCATCAGCGCCCGCGTGCTCTCCTCGATCTCCTCCACCGTCAGCAGGATCAGCGGCACGCCCGCAAGCCGGTCGAGCCCAATCGCCTCGGTCTCGGCCAGCGGGTGGCTCGCGGGCAGCCACAGCCGGAAGGGCGAGACGAGCAGCGATTCCACCTGCAGCGCCGCCCGGTCGCGGATCGAGGAGGTCAGCATCACCGCGACGTCAAGCTCGCCGCCGATCAGCAGGTGCTGGAGATAGTCGCCCTGGTCCTCGATCGCCGTCAGCTCGACCCGCGGATAGGCGCGGCGGAACCGCGACAGGATGTCCGAGAGCACATAGCCCGCGACCAGCGAGGTCACGCCCAGCGCCAGCCGGCCCGCGGGCTGCTCGCCGTCGTCGCGGAAGGCCATCCGCGCCGACGAGACATCGGCCAGGATCTTGCTTGCATGGCGCAGGAACAGGCTGCCCTTCTGGGTGATCTCGAGGCCGCGCGCGCGGCGCTCGAACAGCACCACGCCAAGGTCCGCCTCCAGCGCCCGGATCGCCTCGGTGACCGAGGACTGCGAGATCGACATCGCCCGCGCCGCGCCGGTGACGCTGCCCTGCTCGGCAGCGGCGACGAAGAACTGCAACTGGCGGATCGTGAAGGCCACGCAGGCGCCTCCCTCCCGGAGACAAATGTACCCGGCCGCGGGGCGGCCGGGCAAGGTGCGCGCGGCCGGGAGGACGGCATGCCGCGCGGGGAGGGCGGAAGTGTCGCTCAGAGGCTGCCGCCGAGCTCCACGCAGGGCCAGCGCTTGCCGTTGATGCGCAGGACCATCCGGATGTCCTGCAGGGCGTAGGAGTCTCCGAAGTGGATGGTCCCGGTCGAGGCCGGGCTGCCCAGCGCGGCGGTGAACGACCCCGAGGTGGTCACCAGCGTCATGCCCCGGGCGGCCCGGCGCATGACGCGGATCTCGTAGGACCCGGCGATCGGCCGGTCCGAGGCGATGCGACCCTCCATCAGCATGCCGCCGAGGTCGTGGCGCAGGCTGTAGCCGCAGTGGAAGCCGCCCGCTGCGGGCACGCCGGACGGCCAGGCGCGGGCGTCGGTCGAGGCAATGACGGCGAGGGCCGCGGCGGCAAGCAGCGCTAGGCCGGCGGCACGTCCGCTGCGGGAGGGCGCTCGGCGGGAGAGGGTGCGGGTCATGGCGGTCTCCTTCCTGTCGGTCGGGTGGGGTCGGCCGGTCGGGCCGGGGGGTGGCCGGGGCCCCGCCCGGGGGGGGGGGGCGCGGGGGGGGCGGGGGGGGGGGGCCGGGGGGGCCCCGCCCGGCCGGGGGGGGGGGGGCGCCGGGGGGGCCGGGGGGGGGGGGGGGGCGGCCCGGCGCGGGCCGTCCGCCCTGCGGCCATCAGTTCTGGACGATCACGACGACGTTGCCGCGCCCGCCCTGGGCGACGCTGGCGCTGCCGCCGCTGCCGCCCTGGATGATCGCTGCGGCGTTGCGGCTGCCGCGCTGGCTGATGGATGCGTCGTTGCCGTTGCCGCCCTGGGCGATGCCGGCGATGTTGCCGCGGCCGCGCTGGTCGGTGTCGGCATAGTTGCCGTTGCCGCCCTGGACCACGACGGCACGGTTGCGGCGCCCGTCCTGCGACGACAGCGCCGTGTTGCCGTCGCCGTCCTGGATCATGGTGACGCGGTTGCAGGGGCCCGACTGGCCGATGCCCGCGGCGTTGCCCGCGCCCCATTGCGTCACGCTGGCGACGGTGCAGCCGGCGTGGGCGGGGGCGGCCAGGGCGCCGGCAGAGAGCGCGAGGGCGAGGGCGGCGGTCTTCAGCGTGGCGGCGAGTTGCATCGGAGGGGTCCTTTCATCCTTGGGTGGGTGCGGCGATGCCGCGTCGGGTCGGGCCGGTTGCGCTTTCGGGTTCGGCGCCGGTGTGCTGCGGGCTGTCCGCCGCCCCGGGGCCGTCCGGTGCCACCCTGATCGGCCCGACCCCGCCGGACAGGCAATATCGCCGCCGGGCTATCGCCTGACCGTCCGCCCGCTATCCGGCGACAGCCGCCGCCGGACCCGGCGCTATCCGATAGCATCCATGCCAGTACATTGATCATAAGAGATTTTCCATGGACTTTCCCGGTTCGCCCCGGTGCCCGTGCTGGCGCAGGCCGAAGGAAGGGGAACCGGACGGGTTGCGTGCGGCTGGTGCGGTCCGCGGCGGCGCCGGCCCAGGCTTTCCCCCCGTCGCCGGAGAGCCACGGACGGTGCCCGACCGCGGAGGTGGCGGACCGGCCGCCCGCGCGGCCGCCGGGCGCCGCACATGCGGGCGCGTGGGCGGAAGAGACGGGGCAGGAACGATGGTGTGCGGGCGGGCCGGCGCGGCCGCGCCGGTCCCTTCCATGCCCGATTCGCAATGGAGGCACGGGCAGGGAAAGGGCAGCGGAAGGGTTGCATCCGGGCGGTGTCCTGCCCGGACGCCCCGTCAGACGCCCCGGCCTGCCCCGTCACGCCACGCCTCGCCGTGCCCCTCCCCGCCGGCAGTGCACCGGCGTGCCGAACCGGGACAGGCATTGACGATTCCTGAATCGCGGGACTCAACCCCTTGATTCCGCGTTTCCCCGCCCCGTCCCACGCGTGGGACGGGGGGCCGCCGGGCGCCGTTCAGGCCGCGGCCCCGGGCTGCCGCCCGGCCAGCGCCACGATGTCCAGCATGATGCGGTTGATCTCGAAATCCTTGGGCGTGTAGACGGCCGCCACCCCCGCGGCCCGCAGCGCCCGCGCGTCCTCCTCGGGGATGATGCCGCCCACGACCACCGGCACGCCCTCCAGCCCCGCCTCCCGCAACCCCTCCATCACCTCGGCGACCAGCGGCAGGTGGCTGCCCGACAGGATCGACAGGCCGAGGACATGCGGCTGCTCGGCCGCCGCCGCCCGCACGATCTCGCCCGGCGTCAGGCGGATTCCCTGGTAGGCGATCTCCATCCCGCAGTCGCGGGCGCGGGCGGCGATCTGCTCGGCGCCGTTGGAGTGTCCGTCCAGCCCCGGCTTGCCGAGCAGCAGCTTCAGCCGCCGCCCCAGCCGGCGCGAAGCCGCATCGACCGCCGCCCGCACCGGCTCCAGCCCCGCGGTGCGGTTCGAGGGTGCCCGCGCCACCCCGGTCGGGGCCCGGTATTCGCCGAAGGCCGCCCGCACCACCGCGCCCCACTCGCCGGTCGTCACCCCCGCCCGCGCCGCCGCCACCGAGGCCGGCATGATGTTCTCGCCGCCCGCTGCCGCCGCCCGCAGCGCCGCCAGCGCCCGGGCGACCGCCGCCGCGTCGCGCGCTGCCCGCCAGGCGGCCAGCCGGCCGATCTGGTCGCGCTCGGCGGCCTCGTCCACCACCAGCACCGCGTCCGCCCCGGCGACGAGCGGCGAGGGTTCGGACTCCGTGAAGCGGTTGACGCCCACGACCACCGTGCCGCCTTGCTCGATCAGGGCGATCCGCTCGGCATTGGCCTCGACCAGCCGGCCCTTCATGTACTCGATCGCCTCGACCGCCCCGCCCATGGCGTCGATCTGGGCCAGTTCGGCCCGCGCCGCGGCCTTCAGCTCCTCCACCTTCGCGGCCACCACCGGGTTGCCGTCGAAGAGGTCGGCATGCTCCAGCAGGTCGGTCTCGAAGGCGAGGATCTGCTGGGCCCGCAGCGACCACTGCTGGTCCCACGGGCGCGGCAGCCCCAGCGCCTCGTTCCAGGCCGGCAGCTGCACGGCACGGGCCCGCGCGGTCCTCGACAGGGTCACGGCAAGCAACTCGAGGACGATGCGGATGACGTTGTTTTCCGGCTGCTGCTCGGTCAGGCCGAGGCTGTTGACCTGGACGCCGTAGCGGAAGCGGCGGTGGCGCTCCTCGGCGATGCCGTAGCGGTCGCGCAGAACCTCGTCCCACAGCTCGGCGAAGGCGCGCATCTTGCACATCTCGGTCACGAAGCGGATGCCGGCGTTGACGAAGAAGCTGATCCGCCCGGCCATCGCCGGGAACCGGTCCGGCGCCACCCGCCCCTTCAGCTCGTCGAGCACGGCGCAGGCGGTGGCCAGCGCAAAGGCGAGCTCCTGCTCGGGTGTCGCCCCGGCCTCCTGCAGGTGGTAGGAGCAGACGTTCATCGGGTTCCACTTCGGCAGCCGCTCGCCGCACCAGGCGGCGATGTCGCTGATCATCCGCAGCGACGGCCGGGGCGGGCAGATGTAGGTTCCCCGGCTGAGGTATTCCTTGATGATGTCGTTCTGGACCGTCCCCTGCAGGGCGGCCGGATCGGCGCCCTGCTCCTCGGCCACCGCGACATAGAGGGCCAGAAGCCAGGGCGCGGTGGCGTTGATCGTCATCGAGGTGTTCATCTGCGCCAGCGGGATGCCGGCGAACAGCATCCGCATGTCCCCGAGATGGGCGACCGGCACTCCGACCTTGCCGACCTCGCCGCGGGCGAGAGGGTGGTCGCTGTCGTATCCCGTCTGGGTCGGCAGGTCGAAGGCCACCGACAGCCCCGTCTGCCCCTTGGCGAGATTGGTGCGGTAGAGCGCGTTCGAGGCCCCGGCGGTCGAATGGCCCGCATACGTGCGAAACAGCCAGGGTGCGTCGCGTCCGGTCATCTCGCCCTCCAACAGCACGCAAGATTGTTGCGCGCCCCCGCGAGATAGCGGCAATTTCCTGACCCGTCAATTCGCCGCAGCGCGGCGAAGTGCGCCGCGGGCGGGCGGAGATTGCCGCCCCCCGGCTTTCCTGCCAGCGTGGCGGCGATGTTCCAGCCCGTGACGCTGCCGCTCTGGCTCCTGCTCCTGGTGCTTGCCTTCGCGGCGGTCACCTTCGCGTCGCATTTCCTGTTCCCCTCGGTGCGCTGGTTCTTCCGCCGCCGGCTGGAGCGGGCGGTGGGGCGGCTGAACCGGCGGCTCAAGCGGCCGATCCAGCCCTTCAAGCTGGCCCGCCGGCACGACACCATCCAGCGTCTGATCTACGACCGCGACGTGCTGGCCGCCGTGGCCGAGCACGCCCGGCGCGAGGGCGTGCCCGAGGCGGTCGCCCACCAGCGGGCGCTGCGCTACGCCCGCGAGATCGTGCCGGCCTTCTCGGCCTTCACCTACTTCGGGCTCGCCAGCCGCGCCGCCCGCCGCCTGTCGCAGGCGCTGTTCGACGTCCGCATGACCGGGGATGCCGCCGCGCTGGATGCCATCGACCATGGCGCCGAAGTGGTCTTCGTCATCAACCACCGCTCGAACATGGACTATGTGCTGGTCACCTACCTCGTCTCCGACCGGGCGGCGCTGACCTATGCGGTAGGCGAATGGGCGCGCGTGTGGCCCCTGTCGGGGCTGATCCGGGCGATGGGCGCCTATTTCATCCGCCGTCGCTACCGCGGCGCGCTCTACCATGCCGTGCTCGGCCGCTATGTCGCGATGGCCACCGCCGGCGGGGTGACGCAGGCGCTTTTCCCCGAGGGCGGTCTCAGTCTGGACGGACGGCTGCAGCCCCCGCGCATGGGCATCCTGCGCCATGTCTGGACCGGCCATGTCGAGAGCGGGCGCGAGGTGGTGTTCGTCCCCGTGGGCATCGCCTACGACCGGGTGCTGGAGGACCGCGTGCTCGTCGAGGCGGCGGCCACCGGCGACCGCCGCTTCCGCGCCGGCATCCCGACCATCCTGGGCTTTGCCCTGCGGCACCTCTGGCGGCGGCTGCGCGGGCGGGCGGGCCGGTTCGGCCGCGCCGCCGTGGCCTTCGGCCCGCCGCTGTCGCTGACGGCATTCCGCGCCGCCCGGCCCTCGGCCGATGTGGAGGCGCTGGCCGAGGTGCTGATGGCGCGGGTCGCCGCGGCGATCCCGGCCCTGCCGGTGCCGCTGGTCGCGGCGGCCCTGATGGCCGTGCCGCTGCCGACCACGCGCGCGGCCCTCGGCGGGCGCCTCGCGCCCATGGCCGGCGATGCCGAGCCGGGGCGCGTCGTCGAGCAGGGGCTTGCGCTGCTGATCGGCCGCGGGCTTGTGGTCGAGGCCGGTGGCGCCATCTGCCCGGCGCCAGGGGCCGAGCCCCTGGTTGCCTTCTATGCCGCATCGCTCGCGCACCGGAACGGCGGCGACGAGGACGCACAAGGCGGCACAGCGGCTGCGACATAAAGTTTCGTTTGCACCTTCGCTGGTATTGCATTCTTGCGCACGGACCGCTACCCCCTGCGGCATGCGGCGCGATTCTGCGCTGCGGCACTGCCAGTCGACCAGGAGGCGCACATGGCCCTCGACACCCACACCGCGATCGCGGCCTACGACGCGCCGCAGAAGGACCTCTACGACCTCGGTGAGATGCCACCGCTCGGTCATGTGCCGGCGAAGATGTACGCATGGGCGATCCGGCGCGACCGGCACGGGCCGCCCGACAGCGCCATGCAGGCCGAGGTGGTCGACACCTGGGAGGTTGGCGACGACGAGGCGCTGGTTCTCGTGATGGCCGCGGGCGTCAACTACAATGGCGTCTGGGCCTGCCTCGGCCAGCCGGTCAGCCCCTTCGACGGCCACAGGGCGCCGTTCCACGTCGCCGGCTCGGATGCGGCCGGCATCGTCTGGAAGGTCGGCCGCCGGGTCCGGCGCTGGAAGGTGGGCGATGAGGTCGTCATCCACTGCAACCAGGATGACGGCGACGACGAGGAGTGCAACGGCGGTGACCCGATGTTCTCGCCCAGCCAGCGCATCTGGGGCTACGAGACGCCGGACGGCAGCTTCGCCCAGTTCGCCCGCGTGCAGGCGCGCCAGCTGATGGTGCGGCCGCGCCACCTGACCTGGGAGGAGAGCGCCTGCTACACGCTGACGCTGGCCACCGCCTTCCGGATGCTGTTCGGCCACCATCCCCACGACCTCAAGCCGGGCCAGAACGTGCTTGTCTGGGGCGCCTCGGGGGGGCTCGGCTCCTATGCGGTGCAGCTCTGCAACACCGCCGGCGCAAACGCGGTCGGCGTCATCTCCGACGAGGACAAGCGCGACTTCGTGATGGGCCTCGGGGCGAAGGGCGCCATCAACCGCCGCGACTACCGCTGCTGGGGGGCGATGCCCAGGGTCGGCAGCCCCGAATACGCGGACTGGCTGAAGGAGGCACGCCGCTTCGGCAAGGCGATCTGGGACATCCTCGGCAAGGGCGTGAACCCCGACATCGTCTTCGAGCATCCCGGCGAGGCGACCTTCGCGGTCTCGGCGCTGGTCTGCCGGAAGGGCGGCATGGTGGTGATCTGCGCCGGCACCTCGGGCTTCAACTGCAGCTTCGACGTCCGCTACATGTGGATGCACCAGAAGCGGCTGCAGGGCAGCCATTTCGCGCATCTCAAGCAGGCGGCGGCGGCCAACCGGCTGATGGTGGAGCGCCGGCTGGACCCCTGCCTGTCGGAGGTCCTGCCCTGGGCCGAGATCCCGGCCGCGCACATGAAGATGTGGCGCAACGAGCACAAGCCCGGCAACATGGCGGTACTGGTGCAGGCGCCGCGCCCGGGCCTGCGCACCTTCGAGGACGCGCTCGAGGCCGGGCGCCGCTGAGGGTGCCGGCGGGGCGGCGTGCCGGCGTGCCGGCGGCCGAATCGCCCGCCGCGGCCGCCCGGCTGCGGCCCGTGCCGTTGCCCGTCAATGGCCTGGCGGGCGGCCTCCCCCCGTTCCGGGGGAGGCAGAAGCCGCGGATTCCCGGTAGTGCCAATTCGTGCTAGGGTTGTGTTAACCCTCCCTTAACCGACCTTTGCGAGCATCCCATGCAGCACGACTGGATCATCGACGTCCTGACCGACCTTGCCACCTTTGCCCGCCGCAACGGGCTGGGGGTACTGGCCGAGCAGCTCGAGGATTCGAGGCTCATCGCCGCGGCCGAGCTTGCCGCGGTGCGGGATGTGGTGCCGGCGCGGGCGAGGGCGGATGCGGCAGCCGCTGGCGGGCTTCATCGAGCGGTTGCAGGGGGCGCGGAGCCTTGAGGCGCTCCAGCGCCTGATCCTCGACATCCGCGAGGATTTCGAGGTCGAGCACGTCGTCTATCACGCCGTCAACGCCGCCGGCGGCCAGTATGCAGTCCTTACCTACCCCGGGGCCTGGGTCGACCGCTACATCGCCCGGGACTACGCGCGCCTCGACCCGGTGGTGCAGGGCTGCTACCGCCGGTTCACCCCAGTCGACTGGAAAGCGCTCGACTGGACTGGACGGCCGGCGCGGGCCTTCCTGGGCGAGGCCATGGAGCATGGCGTCGGCAACCAGGGGCTGTCGGTGCCGATCCGCGGCCCCGGCGGCCAGTTCGCGGTGTTCACGGTCAGCCACCGTGCAAGCGATGCCGCATGGGCGCGTCACGCCGCCCGTCACCAGGGCGAGCTCATCCTCATTGCCCATTATGTCAACCAGAAGGCGCTCGATCTGGCGCAGGGGCGGCAGCCGCCGCTGCAGACTGCGCTGTCGCCCCGCGAGACGGACGCGCTGACGCTCCTCGCGCTCGGCTATTCGCGCGCCCGCGCCGCCGAGAACCTTGACATCTCCGAGCACACGCTGCGCGACTACGTCGAGAGCGCACGGCTGAAGCTCGGCGCCGCCAACACCACCCATGCCGTCGCCAGGGCGCTGACGCGGGGGCTGCTGGTGGTCTGAGCCGGCCTGCCGGCGGCGGCGCCGCGGCATCCCTGCGTGCCTGCGCCCCTTCGCGTCCGCGCATCCCGGCGCCCGCGCCCCCCGTCGCCGGCGCCGGGGCCAGCCGGCGGGAGTTGACGAATTCCTGCCGGGCCGCGCGCCCCGGCGCGGCGGTGTTCACCCTGCCGCGGCTACCCCCTGACCGTTCCCGGCAGGAGGCCCCGACCCGCATGCTCCAGCTTCTCCGCGCCCGCGACCTCTCGCGACGGCCCCGTCTTGCGCTCGCCATGTTCCGCGACCGCGCCGCACAGTTCCGCGACCGCATGGGCTGGCCCGTCGCCGTTGGCGCCGACGGCGGCGAGCGCGACGCCTACGACGCCCTCGATCCGCTCTATGTCGTCGCCACCGGCCCCGACGGCGGCCATGCCGGATCGCTGCGCTTCCTTCCGACCACCGGGCGGACGATGCTGGCCGAGCATTTCGGGCATCTGCCCGGGGCCATGATCACCGGTCCGGCGGTGTGGGAGTGCACCCGCTTCTGCCTGGCCCCCGCCGCCGGCCCCGATGTGTCGCGGCGCCTGCTGCTTGCCGCAGCCGAGGTCGGGCTGGCCGCCGGGCTGTCCCATGCCCTTGCCGTCTTCGATGTGCCGATGTGCCGCCTTTATTCCCGCTTCGGCTGGGAGCCCGAGGTGCTGGGACAGGCGGGAACCGGCGCGGCGGCGATCCGGCTTGGCCGCTGGACCTTCTGTCCGGCGGTGCGCGACCGGCTGGCAGTGCGGGCGGGGGCCGCGGCCATGGCGGCGGCGCGGGCGGCGGCCGCCACCCTGCTGCCCGTCGCCGCCTGACCCCGGCCCCCGGGCACCCGCCGGGCCTGGCGCACGCGGGTCCGGCGGGCTGGCGCCATCCCGCGTTCGGGCACTGCCCGCGGCTGCCAGGCGAGGTGGGGGCGGAAGGGCGCGGCGGCGATGATCACGACATAGGCCGCGTGCGCTCATCCCGTTTCCCTCCGCTCCGCGCGTGCTGCCCGCGCCGGCAGCGCCCGGCCGCCCATCCCTCCCCCTCGGCAGTACCGGTCGCGTCCCGGCCCGGGGTGGCGGGGTGGTTTCCCTGCCGCGGATTCCGCCCTAGGCTCGCCGCCCATGGCCCTGCCCGCCCCGCCCCTTTCCGACGACCAGGCCGCCGCCTACGACCGCATCGCCGCGGCACTCGCCGGAACCGGCGCCGACCTCGCCGGCGACCTCCTTGGCGCCGCCCGGGGCGACGGGGCAGGCGTGCTCGCGGTGATGGGCAAGGCGGGCTCGGGCAAGACCTTGCTGCTGGCAGCCCTTGCCCGCGACCTCGTCGCGCTCGGCGTCGAGACCGTCGCGGCCGAGTGGGAGGGGCGGCGGCGGCGCGAACGGCGCACGCTCGCCATCCTCGCCCCCACCAACAAGGCGGCCGCGGTCCTTCGCCTGCAAGGCGTGCCGGCCACGACCATCCACCGCATCCTCTACACCCCGATCTACGACCCCCAGTACGAGCGCATTGCCGAATGGCTCGCCGGCAATGGCAGCCGGCCGGCGGTGGAAGGGCTGGGCGAGGCGGCGCTCGACCGCGCCCGCGCCTTCTACGACCAGATCCCCTCGATCCCCGGGGCGCTGGCGGCGGCGGGGCTGCGCGGGTCGGACTTCATCAAGGGCTGGAAGCGGCGGGAGGAGCCGCTCGACATCGGCTTCGTCGACGAGGCCTCGATGCTCGACGAGCGCGCGCTGGCCGATCTTGCCGCCATCTTCCCCACCCTCGTGCTGTTCGGCGACCCCGCGCAGCTGGCCCCGGTGGGCGCGTCGGGGGCGATGGTGTTCGACGCCATCCCCGCCGGCCGCCGCCTTTCCCTCGCCCGCATCCACCGCCAGGCCGCGGGCAACCCGATCCTCGACCTCGCCCATGCGCTGGCCGACCCCGCGCTCGGCTTCGAGGACTTCGAGGATCGCGTCGCCGCCGCCGCCGCGCGCGACCCCCGCGTCGTGCTCGCCCGCCGCGTCTCGGCAGACCTGATGGCGCGCTCGCCGGTGCTGGTCTGGCGCAACACCACGCGGGTGCGGCTGATCCAGGCCTTCCGCACCGCCCACGGCTGCCCGCCCGACGCGCTTCTGCCCGGCGAGCCGCTGATCTGCGACGGCATCGAGCTGCCGCTGAAGCACCGCCGCAAGCGCATCGACCTCGAGGCGCGCGGGCTGATCAAGGGCGCGCAGGCGATCTGGCTGGGCCCCGGCCGCAGCCCGGGCTTCGCGCGGCTGCATGTCGCGGGCGCCGAGCAGCCGCAGGTCTCGGCCGCCGCGATCATCAAGATCGAGACTGCCGAGGGCGAGGAGCCCTTCATCCCCTTCGCCGCCCGCATGGGCGCGGCCTTCCTGCACGGCGCCGCGGTGACGATCCACAAGGCCCAGGGCTCGCAGTGGGAGGAGGTGCAGGTCTTCGCCCCCGACCTTTTCGCCGCCGCCGCCTCGGGGCGCGAGGAGGCCGGCACGCCGCTCTGGAAGCGGCTGGCCTATGTCGCCGTCACCCGCGCCCAGCACCGGCTTCACTGGGTGACGCGGGCGATGCTCGCCCGCCCGACCCGCCCGCTTGGCACCGACGACCTTGCCGCCCCCGCCGCCCCCCTTGCCCTTGCGCCGGACTGACTGGGCCGCTTGCCCGAAGGGGCGCGACGGTGTCTTCTGGGCTCCGGGCAGAAGGGCGGGCCGCGTGCGATGACCCCCGGCGAGTTCATCACCAAGTGGCGCCCCGTCGCGCTGAAGGAGCGCAGCGCCGCGCAGGCGCATTTCATCGACCTCTGCCGCCTTCTTTGCATCGACGACCCGGTGACGGCCGACCCGCGCGGCGAGTGGTTCACCTTCGAGAAGGGCGCCGCCCGCACCACCGGCGGCGAGGGCTGGGCCGATGTCTGGCGCCGGGGCGCCTTCGCCTGGGAATACAAGGGCCGCCACCGGGACCTCGACGCCGCCTTCGTGCAGTTGCAGCGCTACGCCGTGGCGCTGGAGAACCCGCCCCTGCTGATCGTCTCGGACACCGACCGCATCCGCATCCACACCAACTGGACCAACACCGTCCCGAGCGTGCATCTGCTCGCACTCGACGACCTTGCCGACGCCGCCCGCCGCGACCTCCTGCGCTGGGCCTTCCTCGACCCCGAGCGGCTGAAGCCCGGCAAGACCCGGCAGGTGCTGACCGAGGAGGCCGCCGAGCGCTTCGCGGCGCTGGCCCAGCGGCTGCGGGACCGCGGGCATGAGGCCCATGCGGTGGCCCATTTCGTCAACCGCCTCGTCTTCTGCATGTTCGCCGAGGACGTGGGCCTGCTGCCCGACCGCATGTTCGAGCGCATGCTGGCCGCCGCCCGGGCCCGGCCGGAGACCTTCGCCGGCCATGCCGCGACCCTCTTCGCCGCCATGCGCGCGGGCGGGACGGTCGGCTTCGAGGCGGTGGAGTGGTTCAACGGCGGGCTTTTCGACGACGATGCGGCGCTGCCGCTCGAGCGCGACGACGTCGCCGACCTGATCGCCGCAGCCGCGCTCGACTGGTCGGCGATCGACCCCTCGATCCTCGGCACGCTGTTCGAGCGCGGGCTCGACCCCGGCAAGCGCAGCCAGCTTGGCGCCCATTACACCGACCGCGACAAGATCATGCAGATCATCGGCCCGGTCATCGAGGCGCCGCTGGTGGCCGAGTGGGAGGGGGTGAAGGCGCGCATCGCGGCCCTGATGGCCGGCGCCCGGACGCGCGGGCGGATGGGCACCACCGACCGCGCCACCCGCGAGGCGACCGCACTGAAGACCGCCTTCACGGAGCGGCTGCGCGCCTTCCGGGTGCTCGACCCGGCGTGCGGGTCGGGCAACTTCCTCTACCTCGCGCTTTCGGTGCTGAAGGACATCGAGCGGCGGGTGAACATCGAGGCCGAGGCGCTGGGGGTGGGGCTTGGCAGCGAGGTGCCGCTGTGCGGGCCCGAGAACCTGCTCGGG
The DNA here is from genome assembly GCA_023383015.1 of Paracoccaceae bacterium. GTDB lineage: Bacteria > Pseudomonadota > Alphaproteobacteria > Rhodobacterales > Rhodobacteraceae > JAHDXW01. The sequence goes on along the minus strand of JAHDXW010000012.1, from coordinate 98,130 downwards.
ATCGAGCTGAACCCCTATGCCGCCGAGCTTGCCCGCGTCTCGGTCTGGATCGGCGACATCCAGTGGTCGCGCAGGAACGGCTTCGAGCCCGCCCGCGCCCCGATCCTGCGGCCGCTTGCCACCATCGCCAACCGCGATGCGGTGCTCGACCCCGACGGCACCCGCGCCGGATGGCCGGCCGCCGACGTGGTGGTGGGCAACCCCCCGTTCCTGGGCAACAAGAAGATGATCGGGGAGCTTGGCGAGGGCTACGCCACCGCCCTGCGCCGGGCCTTCCCCGAGGTGCCGGGCGGGGCCGACCTGGTCTGCTACTGGTTCGCCAGGGCGTGGGAGATGGTGCAGGCGGGCACGCTTGCCCGCGCCGGGCTGGTGGCGACCAACTCGATCCGCGGCGGGGCCAACCGGGCGGTGCTGAAGGCGATCACCGGGGGCGGGCGGATCTTCGAGGCGTGGAGCGACCAGCCCTGGACGGTGGACGGGGCGGCGGTGCGGGTGTCGATGGTCTGCTTCGACGGGCAGAAGGGCGGGCCGGCGCGGCTGGACGGGGCCGAGGTGGCGGAGGTGTTCGCGGATTTGACGGCGAGTGCGGACGGGGTGGACCTGACGGCGGTTGCACGACTGCCGGAAAACGCGCAACGATCGTTCGTCGGAATCCAGAAGACGGGGGCCTTTAACATTCCCGGCGCGACGGCGCGTGCAATGCTCATAGCACCGCTCAATCCCAACGGCCGGCTCAACAGCGACGTCCTTAGACCATACTGGAACGGCGTCGATCTTACGCGACGGCCACAGGACATTTGGCTAATCGACTTCGCTCCCGAGACCACGGAGCAAGAAGCCGCCCTTTACGAGCAGCCGTTTGCCTTCCTCGAGCACGCTGTCAAACCGGAGCGCGCGCCCAACAAGATTGCATGGTTGCGGGACAACTGGTGGCTTCTTTGGCGGCCTCGACCCGAGATGCGCGAGGCCACCACGAACCTTGAGCGCTTCATCGTGACGCCCGAAGTGGCGAAGCATCGCCTTTTTGTGTGGATGCCGAAGTGGAGGCTGCCCGACAAGAACCTGATGGTCATCGCCCGCGACGACGACACCACCTTCGGCATCCTGCACTCGCGCTTCCACGAACTCTGGGCGCTGCGCACGGGCACCTTCCTCGGGGTGGGGAACGATCCCCGCTACACCCCCTCGACCACCTTCGAGACCTTCCCCTTCCCCGCCGGCCTGACCCCGGACATCCCCGCCGCCGACTACGCCGACGACCCGCGCGCGGCCGCCATCGCCGCCGCCGCCGCCCGGCTGGACGCGCTGCGCGAGGCCTGGCTGAACCCGCCCGACCTGGTCTGCCGCGTCCCCGAGGTGGTGCCCGGCTACCCCGACCGGCTGCTGCCGCGCGACGAGGCCGCCGCGAGGCTTCTGAAGGCGCGCACGCTGACGGCGCTTTACAACGCCCGCCCTGCCTGGCTGGCCCATGCCCACGGGGCGCTCGACGCCGCGGTGGCCGATGCCTACGGCTGGGGCGCGGACTGGCGCGCCGGCCGCATGACCGACGACGACATCCTTGCCCGCCTGTTCGCGCTGAACCGGGCCCGCGCCGCCGCGCCGCCCGCGCGGTGACGCCCCGCCCCCGGCCCGCCCGCCCCGCCCGCCCCCCGCGGGCGGCGCGTCAGCCGCCGATCTCGACCTCGACGGCGAAGCTGCCGCTGCGGCCGGAGTTCTGGTCGCGGATGGTGCTGTCCAGCGTGTAGCGCCCCGGCGGCAGGCCGGTCAGGTTGTAGGTGAGCGAGCCGAAGAAGTCGGCCGGCCGGCGCAGCCCGCGCACGCTTGTCTCCATCAGCGCGGGGGCCGCGCCGATCACGCCCCGGGCGGCGTCGCGGACCACCAGATCGACCGCGAAGCCCATCACGAAGCTGCCGTCGGGCTGCGGCGCGGCGACCAGCCCCACGGGCTCGACATAGACGCGGATCGGCTCTCCCACGGCATAGGGCCCCGGCGCCCGGGGGGTGTAGGCGCCGAAGCCGCGGGCGCCCTCGGCCACCAGCACGACGGCGGTGAAGCCCACCGCCGGCGCCTGGTCGAGAAGGGCGAACATCCCCGCCCGCAGCGCCGCGGCCGCCTCGGCGACGCGGCCCTCGGCCATCAGCCGCTCGGCCTCGGCGGCGGCGTCGGCGGCGGGGCCGGCGGCGGCCGATCCGGCCAGCGCCAGCGCGGCGGCCAGCGCCAGCGCCGCGGGCAGCGCGGCGGCAGGGGGGGGATTCATCCAGGTCTCCTTCGCGGGCCGGGGCCGCCGGCGCCGCCCGCAGGGTCGGCGCCGCCGGCGCCGATGTCAACCGTCCGCCGGCCGGCCGCGCCCGCTTCCCCGCGCCGCCAAAGCGCTCTAGACTGCCGACGTCCAACCGGAATGCGCCCATGACCTGCGTCTTCGTCCAGTTCCGATGCACCCCCGGCAAGACCTACGAGGTCGCCACCGCGGTATACGACCGCGAGGTGGTGTCGGAGCTCTTCTCGACCTCGGGCGACTGGGACCTGATCGCCAAGGTCTACATTCCCGTGGGCGAGGACGTCGGCCGCTACCTGTCGGAGCGGCTGTTCGACATTCCCGGCATCCAGCGGACGCTGACGACGATGACCTTCCGGGCGTTCTAGCGGTGGCGGGCGTCCTTGTCGTCACCGGGGCAAGTTCGGGCATCGGGCGGGAGGTGGCGCGGCTGGCGCTGGCGCGCGGCTGGCGGGTGGCGCTGCTGGCCCGGCGCGCGGCGCTGATCGAGGCGGCGGCGGGCGGGCAGCCGGCGGCGCTGGCCCTGCCCTGCGACGTCACCGACGCGGCGGCGGTGGATGCCGCCTTCGCCGCCGCCGCCGCCCGCTTCGGGCGCATCGACGTGCTGTTCAACAACGCCGGCGTCTTTCCCCCGGCCGCCACCATCGACGAGATCGACCCCGCCGACTGGCGCGCTGCCGTCGAGGTCAACCTCACGGGAATGTTCCTGTGCGCCCGCGCCGCCTTCCGCGCCATGCGGGCGCAGGCGCCGCAGGGCGGGCGGATCATCAACAACGGCTCGATCTCGGCCCATGCGCCGCGGCCGGGTTCGGCCGCCTACACCGCCACCAAGCACGCCGTCACCGGGCTGACGCGCACCATCGCGCTCGACGGCCGGCCCTTCGCCATCGCCTGCGGCCAGATCGACATCGGCAACGCCGCCACCGACATGACCGCCGCCATGGACCGCGGCATGCCCCAGGCCGACGGCACGCTGCGCCCCGAGCCGCGGATGGGCGTGGACGCGGCGGCCGAGGCCGTCATGCACATGGCCGGCCTGCCCGCCGGCGCGAACGTGCTGTTCATGACCGTGATGGCCACCGCCATGCCCTTCGTCGGCCGCGGCTGAGCCCGCCGGCTGCTGCCGGCGGCGGGGTCGGGGCGGGTCGCGCCCTAGCCGCGCAGCCGGCGGAACCCCTCGGAGGCCGCCCAGCCCGCGGCGATCGCCAGCACCAGGGCCAGCGCGCCGTAGGCCAGCGGCTCCTCGCGGGCGAGGCGGAACAGGAACCGCTCGATCCCCACCTTCTGGACGTCGATCGTCCGGCTGGCGCTGTCGATCACCGTGCCGCCGCGCAGCAGCAGGATGCGCACCGTGAACAGCCCCTCGGTGAGGTTGGCCGGCAGCGTGACACTGGTGCGCAGGAGCGCGTCCTCGGCCAGCTCGACGCTGCCCTCGCGCAGCTGGTAGAGGTCGGCGGCGCTGCGCAGCCGCACCAGCGCCTCGATGTAGTCGGGCGCGTCGGCGGTGCCGGCGGTGCCCACCGACCGGATCGCCCGCGGAATCGAGACCCGGTGGCGCAGGTCCTCGGTGGCCGAGATGATCTCGGCCAGCGGGCCGGTGGTGGCGACCGCGTAGAAGGCGGGCGCCTGCGTGATCCGCACCGCCGAGCTGTTGATCCAGATGCCCATGCGGCGGGACTTGCGCCACACCGTCACCGGGCCCGAGGGCCCCTCGACCGTGACCACGACATGCAGGGGCGGACCGCCGGGCGGAGGGCCGTCGCGGCGGACGGCGCCGAAGACCAGAAGCTCGGAGCCGTCGAAGTTGGCGGTGATGGCGACGCGGCTCTGGCTCAGCCCCGGCACCACCGTCTCCGCCGCCGCCCGCGCCGCGGGCCAGAGCGCCGCGCAGAGCGCAAGCAGGACGGCAAGCGCCCTCACCGTGCCCCCCCCGCCACCAGCGAGAACGGCTCGGCCGGCTCGAGGACGAGGTCGAGCGCGATCTTGCCGGCCACCGCCAGCACCAGCAGCGCCAGCAGGATGCGCAGCTGCTCGGCCTTCATCCGCAGCCCGACGATGGCGCCGACCTGCGCCCCCACCACCCCGCCGACGATCAGCACCACGGCCAGAAGCATGTCGACGGAGTGGTTGGTCACCGCGTGCATGATGGTCGCGAAGGCGGTCACGAAGATGATCTGGTAGAGCGAGGTGCCGACCACCACCTTGGTGGGCATCCCGAGCAGGTAGATCATCGCCGGGACCATGATGAAACCGCCGCCGACGCCCATGATCGCGGCGAGAAAGCCGACGAGGATGCCCACGCCGGCCGGCGGGATGACACTGATGTAGAGGCCCGAGGTGCGGAACTTCATCTTCAGCGGCAGCCTGTGCACCCAGTGGTGGATGCGCCGCCGGGGCGGCGCGCCGGCGCGGGCGCGGGTCATCGCGCGCAGGCTTTCCTGGAACATCAGCGCCCCGATCAGCCCTAGAAACAGCACGTAGGACAGCTGCACGAACAGGTCGACCTGCCCCGCCCGGCGCAGCGCGTTGAAGACCCCGATCCCGGCCAGCGAGCCGCCCAGCCCGGCGACCAGCAGCACCGTGCCCATCCGCAGGTCGACCGTCCGCCGCCGCAGGTGGGTGAGGAACCCCGACAGCGACGAGGCGACCACCTGGTTGGCCCCCGTGGCAACCGCCACCGTCGGCGAGATCCCGATGAAGAACAGGAGCGGCGTGATCAGGAAGCCGCCGCCGACGCCGAACATCCCCGACAGGAAGCCGACGATGCCGCCCAGTCCGAGCAGGAGGAAGGCGTTGACCGAGACCTCTGCGATCGGAAGGTAGAGCTGCATCGGGATGCTCGTCGGCACGGCCCGGCGGGCCGCAGGGTCGGGGGCCGGTTGGGGCTGGACGCGGCCGGCCCGACGCGCCGCGCACTCCAGTCTTGGCCGTGCCGAGGGGGCCGTCAAGCCGCGCCGATGCCGTCCTGCGAAACGTGACCGGCAGCATGCGGCCGCGCCTGCAATCAATCGGTCGGGCCGATACCTGCCTTCACCTTTTTGCCATTGCGAAGGGTCGTGCGCGGCCCTTACCGTCGCCGGCGGCACGAAGACCATGGCGGGCCGCGTGGCGCGGCACCGCCTGCGACAGGGGAGCGAGCGCATGATCGCCAGGAAGCTGACCGCGGGTACTGCCATTGCCCTGCTGTTGACCGCCCAGACGGGCCTTGCCCAGATCACCGAGGTCGGGGCGCCCGAGGGGCAGCTGAACATCGTCGCCTGGCCCGGCTACATCGAGCGCGGCGAGACGATGGCCGAGTTCGACTGGGTCACGAAGTTCGAGGAGGCGTCGGGCTGCAGGGTCAACGTCAAGACGGCGAACACCTCCGACGAGATGGTGGCACTGATGAACGAGGGCGGCTTCGACGTCGTCACCGCCTCGGGCGACGCCTCGCTCAGGCTGGTCGCCGGCAAGCGCGTGCAGCCGGTCAACGTGGACCTCATCCCCTCCTGGCCGACGGTGGACGAGCGCCTGAAGCAGGCGCCCTGGTATGTCGTCGACGGCGTGCACTACGGGGTGCCCTATCAGTGGGGCCCGAACGTGCTAATGTACAACACCGAGGTGTTCGGCGACCAGCCGCCGACCTCGTGGAACGTCGTGTTTGAGGAGATGACGCTGCCCGACGGCAAGTCCAACCGGGGGCGGGTGCAGGCCTATGACGGGCCGATCCATGTTGCCGACGCTGCCCAGTACCTGATGCACCACCGCCCTGAACTGGGCATCACCTCGCCCTACGAGCTGAACGATGACCAGTACAAGGCGGCGCTGGACCTGCTGCGCCAGCAGCGCCAGCTCGTCTCCCGCTACTGGCATGACGCCTTCATCCAGATGGACGACTTCAAGAACGAGGGCATGGCGGCGTCGGGCACCTGGCCCTTCCAGGTCAACCTGCTGCAAGCCGACGGCGTGCCGGTGGCCTCGGTCATCCCGGTCGAGGGCGCGACCGGCTGGGCCGACACCACGATGCTGCACGCCGAGGCCGAGAACGTGAACTGCGCCTACCTGTGGATGGAGCACACGCTGGCGTCGAACCTGCAAGCCGACCTGTCGGTGTGGTTCGGTGCCAACCCGGTGGTGCCGGCGGCCTGCACCGACGGCCGCGGCATGCAGACCGCCGAGGGCTGCACGAAGAACGGCTTCGACGACTTCGACAAGATCCGCTTCTGGACGACCCCGGTCACCCGCTGCGCCAGCCAGGGCGAGTGCGTGCCCTACTACCGCTGGGTCTCCGACTACATCGGCGTGATCGGCGGGCGCTGAGCCCGTCGCCCGCGCCGGGTCGGCCGCCCTTGCACCCGCTCCTCCCGGGCGCAAGGGCGGCCGGCACCGCCCTGCGCAGCAGCCCCGCATGACCCTTGCCGTCGAGTTCGAGAACGTCTCGCGCCATTTCGGCGCCGTGCGCGCCGTCGACGGTGTGGACATGGCGATCCCCGAGGGCGCCTTCTTCGCGATGCTCGGCCCCTCGGGGTCGGGCAAGACGACCTGCCTGCGGCTGATCTCGGGCTTCGAGACCCCGACCGCGGGAACCATCCGCATCTTCGGCCAGGATGCCGGGCGGGTGCCGCCGAACCGGCGCAACGTCAACACGGTCTTCCAGGACTACGCGCTGTTTCCGCACATGACGGTGCAGCAGAACGTCGAATACGGGCTGATGGTGAAGGGCATCGACCGGCGCACGCGGGCGCGCCGGGCCGGCGAGATGCTGGGGCTGGTCCAGCTCGACGGCTTCGGCCCCCGCCGTCCGGGAGAGCTGTCGGGCGGCCAGCGCCAGCGCGTCGCGCTGGCCCGTGCGCTGGTGAACGAGCCGCGCGTCCTCCTGCTGGACGAGCCGCTCGGCGCCCTCGACCTCAAGCTGCGCGAGGCGATGCAGGACGAGCTGAAGGCGCTGCAGCACCGCCTCGGCATCACCTTCGTCTTCGTCACCCACGACCAGGGCGAGGCGCTCTCGATGGCCGACCGGGTGGCGGTGTTCAGTGCCGGCCGGCTGGTGCAGGTGGGCAGCCCTGCCGAGGTCTACGACCGGCCGAGAACCCGCTTCGTGGCCGATTTCGTCGGCTCCTCCAACGTGCTGCCGCCCGCCCTTGCGGCCCGCCTCGGCGGTCCGGCACAATGGGCCTCGCTGCGGCCCGAGGCGGTGCGCATCGTCGCCCCCGGCGCGGGGCGGATCGACGGGCGGGTGGTGGCGCTGCGTTTCCTCGGCGCCGGAACCCGCGTCGCCGTCGCCGTCGCCGGGCCCGCGGGTGCGCCGCCGGTGGTGGCCTTCGCCCCGGCCGGTCAGCCGCCGCCCGCCGAGGGCTCGCCCGTGGGCCTTCACTGGGCCGATGCGGCGCTGCACCTGATGGAGGGCGAGTGAGCACCCCCGCCGCCACCGCCCGTGCGGGCGCGGCCCTGCCGGTGCTGCTGGCGCCGCGCGGCGCCGGCGACCGGCTGACCGCGCTGTTCTGGCGGCGGCCGGGGCTTCTGGCCGCGCTCCTCGTCGCCCCGCCACTCCTGTGGCTGGCGGTGGTCTATCTCGGCTCGCTCGCCGCGCTGCTGCTGCAGAGCTTCTATTCCATCGACGAGTTCTCTGGCCTGGTGCAGCGCGACTTCACGCTCAAGACCTGGGCCGAGCTCTTCAGCCCGGCCAACCTCGACATCATCCTGCGCACCGTCACCATGGCGGCGGCGGTGACGCTGGGCGCGGCGGTGCTGGCCTTCCCGATCGCCTATTTCGCCGCCCGCCACGCACGGGGCCGCTGGAAGGCGCTGTTCTACCTCGGCGTCATGCTGCCCCTGTGGTCGTCATACCTCGTCAAGGTTTACGCCTGGAAGCTGATCCTCGCGCGCGAGGGCATCGTCACCTGGGCGGCCGAGGGGGTGGGCGCCTCGGCCGTCCTGAACGCGGTGCTGGCCCTGCCGGTGATCGGCGGCAACTCGCTGTCCACCTCCTACCTCGGCACCTGGCTCGTCTTCCTCTACGTCTGGCTGCCCTACATGATCCTGCCGATGCAGGCGGCGCTCGAGCGCGTGCCGGCCTCGATGCTCGAGGCCGCGGCCGACCTCGGCGCCTCGCGATGGCAGGCCTTCCGCAGCGTGATCCTGCCGCTGGCGCTGCCGGGGGTGATCGCGGGGTCGATCTTCACCTTCTCGCTGACCCTCGGCGACTACATCATCCCGCAGATCGTCGGCACCTCGGCGCGCTTCATCGGCCAGGCCGTCTACCAGCTTCAGGGAACGGCAGGCAACGTGCCCCTGGCCGCGGCCTTCGCCGTGGTGCCGATCGTCATCATGCTGGTCTACCTGCGGATCGCCCGCCGGATGGGGGCTTTCGATGCGCTCTGACGCGCGCCTCCCGCTCGCGCTCACCCTCGCCGCGGCGGGCGGGCTGATGTTCCTGCACCTGCCGATCCTGCTGATCTTCCTCTATGCCTTCACCACCGACGAGCGCACCTACCAGTTCCCGCCGCCCGGCTACACGCTGCAGTGGTTCGGCGTCACCTGGAACCGCGCCGACGTCTGGCCGCCCCTGTGGCTGTCGCTGAAGGTGGCAGCGGTGGCCACCACGCTCGCGCTGCTGCTCGGCTCGCTGGCCGCGGCCGCGCTGTCGCGGGCGAGCTTCTTCGGGCGCGAGCAGATCTCGCTGCTCATCATCCTGCCGATCGCGCTGCCGGGGATCATCACCGGGATGTCGCTGCGCTCGGCCTATGCGGTGATGGACATCCCCTTCTCCACCCTCACGATCGTGCTCGGCCACGCCACCTTCTGCATCGTCATCGTCTACAACAACGCCGTCGCCAGGCTGCGCCGGCTGTCGGGTGCGCTGGCCGAGGCCTCCGCGGACCTCGGCGCCAATGCCTTCCAGACCTTCCGCTTCGTGATCCTGCCCAACATGGGCTCGGCACTGCTTGCCGGCGGCATGCTGGCCTTCGCGCTGTCCTTCGACGAGGTGATCGTCACCACCTTCACCGCCGGCCAGCAGTCGACCCTGCCGATCTGGATGCTGAACGAGCTTGTCCGCCCGCGCCAGCGGCCGGTGACCAATGTCGTCGCGATCGTCGTCTTCGCCACGACCTTCGTGCCGATCCTTCTCGCCTACCATCTCACCCGCGGCGGCGACGCGACCGCCGGTGCGGGAAAATGACCTTCAGGGAGGCCCCCATGGACCCGACCACCTTCGACACCGCGCTCCTGATCGGCGACCGCTTCGAGCCGGGCGAGGAGGCGGCCGAGCGCGTCCTGAACCCGCGCACGGGCGGGTTGATCGTCGAGGTACCCGAGGCCTCGCCTGCCCAGATCGACCGCGCCGTGGCCGCCGCGCGCGCGGCCTTCGAGGGCTGGTCGCACACCACCCCGGCCGAGCGGTCGGCCGCGCTCCTGGCCATCGCCGCGCGCATCGAGGCCGAGGCGGAGGGCTTTGCCGCGCTCGAGGCGCTGAACTGCGGCAAGCCGATCAACGCCGCGAGGGGCGACGAGATCCCCGCGATCGTCGACTGCTTCCGCTTCTTCGCCGGCGCGGTCCGCTGCCAGCAGGGGGCGGTGGCGGGCGAGTACCTCGCCGGGCACACCAGCATGATCCGCCGCGACCCGGTGGGCGTGGTGGCCTCGATCGCGCCGTGGAACTATCCGCTGATGATGATGGCCTGGAAGCTCGCACCCGCCATCGGCGGCGGCAACACGGTGGTCTTCAAGCCCTCCGAGCAGACACCGCTGACGGCGCTGAAGCTGGCCCGCATCCTTGCCGAGGTGCTCCCCGCGGGCGTCGTCAGCATCATCCCCGGTCGCGGCGAGACGGTGGGCAACTCGCTGATCCGCCATCCCGACGTCGACATGATCTCGCTGACCGGCGATGTCGCGACGGGGCGCAAGATCCTCGACGCGGCGTCGCGCACGCTGAAGCGGACGCATCTGGAGCTTGGCGGCAAGGCGCCGGTGGTGGTCTTCGACGATGCCGACCTCGAGGCCGTGGTCGCCGGGCTCCGGACTTTCGGCTACTACAACGCCGGCCAGGACTGCACCGCCGCCTGCCGCGTCTATGCCGGGCCGAAGGTGTACGACCGGCTGGTTGCCGACCTGACCGCCGCCGTGCAGGGCATCACCCTCGGACAGGAGGACGACACCGCCAACGAGATCGGCCCGCTCATCTCGCTGCGCCAGCGCGACCGGGTGGCGAGCTTCGTCGAGCGTGCCCGCAGCCTGCCGCATGTCGAGATCACCACCGGCGGTGCGGCGATGGGCGAGAACGGCTTCTACTACCGCCCGACGGTGGTCGCCGGCGCCCGCCAGGACGACGAGATCGTCCGGCGCGAGGTGTTCGGTCCCGTCGTCTCGGTGACCCGGTTCACCGACGTCGGGCAGGCGGTGGCCTGGGCCAACGATTCCGCCTACGGCCTCGCCTCGTCGGTATGGACGCGCGATGTCGGCCGGGCGATGGCCACCGCGGCGCGGCTGCGCTACGGCTGCACCTGGATCAACAGCCATTTCATGCTGGTCAACGAGATGCCCCACGGCGGGCTGAAGCAGTCGGGCTACGGCAAGGACCTCTCGGCCTACGCGCTCGAGGACTACACGGTGGTCAGGCACGTCATGGTGAAGCACGGCTAGTGTGCGACCCGCCGGCGGCGGGCCGCGCCGCTGACCGTGCCGGCCGTGCGGGGGGGCACCATGCCGCTGCCCGCTGCTGCGGCGCGTCCCTACCCGTCCTGCCGGCGGCCGATGGGGTGCATGCGGCTGCGGTGGAAATCCCTCGTTCCCGCCGCCTTCAGCACCAGCCTTGCGATCTTCCAGCCGTCGGGCGTGCGCAGCCACTCGTGGTGATACTGCGCCCACAGTTCGCCCTCCGGTTCCCCGCCCCGGTAGCGGTGCCAGGCGTAGACGTAGCAGACGGACCGCGCCCGGCCTTCGCCCTGGTGGGTGACCGTGACGTTGGAGATGTGGTGGCTCGTCGCCGCGAAGCGCTCGGCCAGCCCCCGGGCGATCGCCGGCGCGAAGACGTTCCGGCCGCGCATGGCGGGAAACTCCGGCCCGTAGTCGATCTCGGCGTCGTCGGTGAACAGTGCCGCAACGGCCTCGGGCTCGTTGCGGTCGAAGTGATAGGCGTAGGCGTGGATCGCGTCGTTGATCGCACGCTCGTCCTCGAGCCGTTGCAGCCGTGCGGCGATGTCCATCCCCTGCCCCCTGTCACCTGCCACCGGCCCCTTCTCGCCCGCCGCCGGGGTGCCGATCAAGGGGCGCCGGGCCGCGGGGGCTTGCGCCGGCCGCGGCGACGGGGAAGATGCCCGCGTCACCGCCCCGGACCGCCGCCATGGACCGCCCCATCCCCTTTGCCGACGGCCGCCTTAGGCTCTGGCCCGGCCGCGTCGCCACCATCGAGCTTGCCGTGCCGGGGCGGCGCAATGCCATCGGCCAGGCGATGTGGGCCGCCCTGCCCGGGCTCTGCGCCCGGCTTGCCGCCGATCCCGCGGTGCGGGTGGTGATCCTGGCCGGCGCGCCAGGCCCCGACGGCCCGGTGTTCTCGGCCGGCGCCGACATCGCCGAGTTCGGCGAGGTCTTCGCCTCACCCGCCGCAGCTGCCGACTACAACACCCGGGTCCGCGCCGCCAACGCCGCGGTCGCGGCGCTGCCGATGCCAGTGATCGCCCGCATCGCAGGCGCCTGCGTCGGCGGCGGCTGCGGGCTCGCGCTGGCCTGCGACCTGCGCTTTGCCGCCGCCGGCGCGCGGCTCGGCATCACCCCGGCGCGGCTGGGCATCGGCTATTCCTTCGAGGACACCGCCGCCCTTGTCGCCGCGGTCGGGCCGTCGCGGGCCAAGGACATGCTGTTCTCGGCCCGCCTGCTCGATGCCGCCGAGGCGCTGGCCATCGGTCTCGTCGACCGGGTCGTGGCCGACGGGGCGCTCGATGAGGCGGTGGCCGAGCATGCCGCGGCGCTGGCCGGGCTCGCCCCGGGGACCATCCGCCTTGCCAAGGCCACGGTCGATGCGATCGCCGCCGCCGAACCGGCCCGCGCCGGCGCGCTGCGTGCGCAATGCGCCGCGCTCTTCACCGGCCCCGACCTTGCCGAGGGGCTTGCCGCCTTCCGCGACCGGCGACCGCCGCGGTTCTGAGCCACCGGCTCAGGCGTAGGCGTAGGCCAGCAGCGCCAGGCCGAGGAACACCCGGTAGACCACATAGGGCGTGAAGCTGACGCTGCGCAGGAGCCGCATCATCACCGCAAGCGCCGCGAGGGCGGAAACGAAGGAGAAGGCCGCGGCGATCGCCCCGTCGCGGGCGGCGGCGGCGTCGGCGGTCACCGCCACCTCGGCGCCGAGCAGAACGCCCGAGGCCGCGATGGTCGGGATCGACATCAGCATCGACAGCCGCGCGGCATCGCTGCGGGCGTAGCCGAGGAAGCGAGCGCCGGTGATGACGATGCCCGACCGCGAGGTGCCCGGGACCAGCGCCACAGCCTGCCAGAGCCCGAGGATGACAGCATCGCGCAACCGCCAGTCGCCGCCGCGCAGCCGTTCGGACCCCGCCTGGTCGGACCAGTAGAGCAGGATGCCGAACAGAAGCGTCGTCCAGCCGATCAGCGCCACCGACCGCAGCGCCTCGGTCAGGCCGGCGAGCGTCAGCGCCAGCCCCGCGGCCACCACCGGCAGGGTCGCCACGGCCAGGAGCGCGGCCAGCCGCGCCCCGTCGGTGTCGATCCGCCCGCGTGCAAGCCGGCCCAGTCCCGCCGCCGCCGCCGCCACGTCGCGGCGGAAGTACAGGATCACCGCCGCCAGCGTGCCGACATGGACGGCGACGTCGATCACCAGCCCCTGGTCGGCCATCCCGGTCAGCGCCGGCAGCAGGATCAGATGGCCCGAGGACGAGATCGGAAGGAACTCGGTGATCCCCTGCACGACGGCCACGAGCAACAGGTTGAACAGGGTCATCCGGCCTCCCGGCGATTCGCCGCGCCACCCTATCCCGCCGGCGCAGGAGGGGAAGGAGCATTTAATGTCAGTATTATTGACCTGGTATTGGAGCTTCTGATGTCGTCTTGGGTACCAGACGCAACAGAACCCGGATATTGAGACAGCAGATATGACTTTTCTTTTTCCCGCACCCGGCGTAGACGACAGATGCGTGCCAGAGGGAGGCGCAGGATGGCCACGACCCCGATGCTGCGGTTCGTCACCGTCGGGAAGGAGACGCCCGAGAAGCGGCCGGCACCGCTGCGCGCCCGCGATTTCCACGAAATCTACCGCGACTACGCCGCCGCCAAGGCTGCCGAGCAGGCCGGCCGCTGCAGCCAGTGCGGTGTGCCGTACTGTCAGGTCCACTGCCCGCTGCACAACAACATCCCCGACTGGCTGAAGCTGACCGCCGAGGGCCGGCTGCGCGAGGCCTACGAGCTGTCGCAGGAGACCAACACCTTCCCCGAGATCTGCGGCCGCATCTGCCCCCAGGACCGGCTCTGCGAGGGCAACTGCGTGATCGAGCAGGCCGGCCACGGCACGGTGACGATCGGCGCCATCGAGCGCTACCTGACCGACCTCGCCTGGACCGAGGGCTGGGTCGAGCCGATCCGCCCTGCCGCGGGCCGGCCCGAGAGCGTTGGCATCATAGGCGCCGGTCCTGCGGGGCTGGCCGCCGCCGACCGGCTGCGCCGGGCCGGGGTGCAGGTGGCCGTCTATGACCGCCACGACCGCCCGGGCGGGCTGATGACCTACGGCATCCCCGGCTTCAAGCTCGACAAGCCCGTGGTGATGCAGCGCATCGCCCAGCTCGAGGCGGCGGGCGTCACGCTGGTGCCGGGCTGCGAAGTCGGCCGCGACATGAGCTTCTCGGCCATCCGCGGCCGCCACGATGCGGTGCTGATCGCGACCGGCGTCTACCTCTCGCGCGAGATCAGGGCACCGGGCGTCGGCGCGGGCGGGATCGTGCGGGCGATAGACTACCTGACCGCCTCCAACCGCAAGGGCTTCGGCGACGACGTGCCGGCGTTCGATTCGGGCGAACTGGACGCCGCCGGACGGCGCGTCGTGGTCATCGGCGGCGGCGACACAGCGATGGACTGCGTTCGCACCGCCGTCCGCCAGGGGGCGGTGAGCGTCAGGTGCCTCTACCGCCGCGATCGGGCCAACATGCCCGGCAGCCAGCGCGAGGTCGCCAACGCCGAGGAGGAGGGCGTGGAATTCGTCTGGCTTGCCGCGCCCCGCGGCTTCGTCGGCGACCCGGTCACCGGCGTCATGGTCCAGCGGATGCGGCTCGGAGAGCCCGACGCCACCGGGCGACGCAGCCCGGTGGTGATCGAGGGGGCGGAGTACCTCGAGGAGGCCGACCTCGTCATCATGGCGCTCGGCTTCGACCCCGAGGATCTGCCCCGGCTCTGGGGCGAGCCCGGGCTCGAGGTCACGCGCTGCGGCACGGTGCGGGCGGACTTCCGCAGTCACGCCACCAGCCTTCCGGGCGTCTACGCCGCCGGCGACATCGTCCGTGGCGCAAGCCTGGTCGTCTGGGCGATCCGCGACGGGCGCGAGGCGGCCGACGCGATCCTGGACTACCTGGCACAGCCCGCCGCCGTGGCGGCCGAGTGAGGGAGGGCGGGCGGATGCGCGAGCGTTTTGGAGGCTGCCTGTGCGGGTCGGTGCGCTTCGTCGCCCGCGACGTTCCCGACGAGTTCGGCGCCTGCCACTGCGCGATGTGCCGGCGCTGGACCGGCTCGGCCCTGCTGGGGGTCAGCCTTCCGCACGGCAGCGTCGCCTGGGAGGGCGCCGAGCACATCCGCGTCTTCGCTTCCTCGTCCTGGGCCGAGCGTGCCTTCTGCGGCCGCTGCGGCAGCGGGCTGTGGTTCCGCGTCACGATCGAGAGCGACTGGTCGGGCACGGTCGAACTGCCCATCGGGCTGTTCGACGATGCCTCCGGCATGCGGATGACCAGCGAGATCTACATCGACCACAAGCCCGACAGCTTTGCCTACGCCGGCGAGGGGCGGGCGCTGCTGACGCGCGCCGACTGCGTGGCAAGGTTCGCGGTCCTGAACGGAGAGTGACCCCCGCGGCGGGCCCGCCCGGGGCATCCCGGCACCGGGCCGCCGCGGCAGGGCGGGAGGAATGCGGTGGTGACGGCCATGGAGGGACGGTGTCTCTGCGGTGCGGTGCGGATCACCGCCGTGCCGCTGTCCGGAGGGGCGTCGGCATGCCATTGTGCGATGTGCCGGCGATGGTCGGGGGCGGCGATGTGGGCCTTCGCGGCCGCCGCCGCCGACGTCCGGGTCACTGGCGAGGTCAGGGCCTACCGGTCGTCACCCTTCGCCGAGCGTGCCTTCTGCCCCGCATGCGGCACCCATCTGTGGATTCGCGATGACGGCAAAGACTACGAGCTGATGCCCGGCCTGTTCGAGGCTGCGCGCGGCCTTCCGCTGGTCCGCGAGGTCTATGCCGACCGGGCCTTCGCCTGCGTCGGGCTGCTGGGTTCGCACCCGCGCGTGAGCCGCGCGGACTACGAGGCTTCCCGCCCCCATGTCGAGGGAGACGCGCCATGACCGCTTACGATGCCGACTGGACCGCCGCCGAGCAGGCCCGCCGCGAGCGCCTTGCCGCAACCGGCCTGTGGCGCCCGGAGGACGAGCGTGACGCTTGCGGCGTCGGCCTCGTCGTCACCCTCGACGGCCGCCCCTCGCGGCGAGTCGTCCAGCTTGGCATCGACGCGCTCAAGGCCGTGTGGCACCGCGGTGCGGTCGACGCCGACGGCAAGACCGGCGACGGCGCGGGCATCCATGTCCAGATCCCGCGGGCCTTCTTCGAGGATGTCATCCGCCGCACCGGCCACGAGCCCGACCCGCACCGCCGCATCGCCGTGGGCCAGGTGTTCCTGCCGCGCACCGACTTCGGCGCCCAGGAACGCTGCCGCACCATCGTCGAGGCCGAGGTGCTGCGGATGGGCCACTACATCTACGGCTGGCGCCACGTCCCGGTGAACACCGCCGTCCTCGGCGAGAAGGCCAACGCCACCCGCCCCGAGATCGAGCAGATTCTGATCCGCTGCGACAAGGATGTCGACGAGGAGACCTTCGAGCGCGAACTCTACATCATCCGCCGTCGGATCGAGAAGGCGGCGGTCGCAGCCCAGATCGCCGGCCTCTACCTGTGCTCGCTGTCATGCCGCTCGATCATCTACAAGGGGATGATGCTGGCCGAACAGGTGGCCGAGTTCTACCCCGACCTCAGGGACGCCCGCTTCGTGTCGTCCTTCTGCATCTACCACCAGCGCTATTCGACCAACACCTTCCCGCAGTGGGCACTGGCCCAGCCGTTCCGCATGCTTGCCCACAACGGCGAGATCAACACGCTGAAGGGCAACATCAACTGGATGCGGAGCCACGAGATCCGCATGTCCTCGGATGCCTTCGGCGCGGCCGCCGAGGACATCAAGCCGATCATCCCCGCCGGCACCTCCGATTCCGGCGCGCTGGACGCGGTGTTCGAGGCGCTGGTCCGCTCGGGGCGCAGCGCGCCGATGGCCAAGACCATGCTGGTGCCCGAGGCGTGGTCGAAGCAGGCCGTCGAGATGCCCAAGGCCTGGCAGGACATGTATGCCTACTGCAACGCCGTGATGGAGCCTTGGGACGGCCCGGCCGCGTTGGCCATGACCGACGGCCGCTGGGTCTGTGCCGGGCTTGACCGCAATGGCCTTCGCCCGCTGCGCTACGTCATCACCGAGGGGCTCCTGATCGCCGGCTCCGAGGCGGGAATGGTGCCGGTCGAGGAGGCCCGGGTGAAGGAGAAGGGCGCCCTCGGCCCCGGCCAGATGATCGCCGTCGACATGGAGGACGGCAAGCTCTTCCGCGACGCCGAACTGAAGGACCGGCTCGCCGCCGCCCAGCCCTTCGGCGAGTGGGTCGAGAAGGTCGTCGACCTGAACGCACTGATGCGCGACGTGCCCGAGCGGGCGCTGTTCGAGCGCCCCGGGCTGCTGCGCCGCCAGATCGCCGCCGGCTACACGGTCGAGGAACTCGAGCAGGTGCTGGCCCCGATGGCCGAGGACGGCAAGGAGATGGTCGCCTCGATGGGCGACGACACGCCGCCGGCGGTGCTGTCCTCCGTCTACCGGCCGCTCAGCCACTACTTCAGGCAGAACTTCAGCCAGGTCACCAACCCGCCCATCGACAGCCTGCGCGAGCACCGGGTGATGAGCCTCAAGACCCGCTTCGGCAACCTCAAGAACGTGCTCGACGAGAACTCCAGCCAGACCGAGATCCTGATTCTCGAGAGCCCCTTCGTCGCCAACGCCGAATTCGGCGAGATGGTGCGCCAGTTCGGCGGCCAGGTGGGCTTCATCGACTGCACCTTCCCCTCCGGCGCCCATCCCGAGGCGCTGCGCGATGCGCTCGCCCGCATCCGCGCCGAGGCCGAGGACGCGGTGCGCTCGGGCGCGGCCCATGTCGTGCTGACCGACGAGCACCAGGGAGAGGGGCGTGTCGCGGTGCCGATGATCCTGGCCACCTCCGCCGTGCACTCATGGCTCACCCGCAAGGGCTTGCGCACCTTCACCTCGCTGAACGTCCGCAGTGCCGAATGCATCGATCCGCATTACTTCGCGGTGCTGATCGGCTGCGGGGCGACCACGGTGAACCCCTATCTCGCCCAGGATTCGATCGCTGACCGGCTGCGCCGGGGGCTGATCGGGGGCAGCCTCGAGGATGCGCTGCGCCGCTACCGCGCCGCCGTCGACGCGGGGCTGCTGAAGATCATGTCGAAGATGGGCATCTCGGTGGTATCGTCCTATCGGGGCGGGCTGAACTTCGAGGCGGTCGGCCTGTCGCGGGCGATGGTGGCCGAGTATTTCCCGGGCATGCCCTCGCGCATCTCCGGCATAGGCCTGACCGGCATCCAGAAGAAGGCCGAGGAGATCCACGCCCGGGGCTACGCCGGCGGCGCCGCGGTGCTGCCGATCGGAGGCTTCTACAAGGCCAGGCGGACGGGCGAAAGGCACGCGTGGGAGGCGCAGACCATGCACCTTCTGCAGGCCGCCTGCGACCGCGGTTCCTACGACCTGTGGAAGCAGTTCGTCACCGCCCTGCGCGCCAACCCGCCGATCCACCTGCGCGACCTTCTCGACATCAAGCCGATGGGCCGGCCGGTGCCGATCGAGGAAGTCGAGAGCATCACCTCGATCCGCAAGCGCTTTGTCACCCCCGGAATGTCGCTGGGCGCACTGTCGCCCGAGGCGCACATGACCCTGAACATCGCCATGAACCGGATCGGCGCGAAATCCGATTCCGGCGAGGGCGGCGAGGACCCCGCGCATTACCGGCCGCTGCCGAACGGCGACAACCCCGCGGCCAAGATCAAGCAGGTCGCCTCCGGCCGCTTCGGGGTGACGGCGGAGTATCTCGGCCACGCCGAGGAACTTGAGATCAAGATCGCCCAGGGGGCGAAGCCCGGCGAGGGCGGGCAGCTTCCCGGCATCAAGGTGACGAGGCTGATCGCCCGGCTGCGCCACTCCACCCCGGGCGTGACGCTGATCTCGCCCCCGCCCCATCACGACATCTACTCGATCGAGGATCTCGCCCAGCTCATCTACGACCTCAAGCAGATCAATCCGCGGGCGCGGGTGACGGTGAAGCTCGTCGCCCAGTCGGGCATCGGCACGATCGCCGCCGGCGTCGCCAAGGCCAAGGCCGACGTGATCCTGGTGTCGGGCCACAACGGCGGCACCGGCGCCTCGCCCGCGACCTCGATCAAATACGCCGGCCTTCCCTGGGAGATGGGGCTGTCGGAGGCGCATCAGGTGCTGGCGCTGAACAAGCTGCGCGACCGAGTGACGCTGCGCACCGACGGCGGGCTGCGCACTGGGCGCGACATCGTGATGGCGGCAATGATGGGGGCCGAGGAGTTCGGCATCGGCACCGCGGCGCTGATCGCCATGGGCTGCATCATGGTGCGCCAGTGCCAGTCCAACACCTGCCCGGTGGGCGTGTGCACCCAGGACGAGCGGCTGCGTGCGGTCTTCAGCGGCACCGCCGACAAGGTGGTGAACCTGATCACCTTCTACGCCCAGGAGGTGCGCGAGATCCTGGCCGGGATCGGCGCGCGGAGCCTTGCCGAGGTGACCGGCAGGGCCGACCTGCTGGCCCAGGTCAGCCGCGGCGCGGCGCATCTGGACGATCTCGACCTGAACCCGCTGCTGATTACGGTCGACGGTTCCGAGGGCCTGCGCTACGACCGCGCCAAGCCGCGCGTCGAGGTGCCCGACACGCTGGACGCCGAGATCATCCGCGACGCCGCCCGCTTCTTCGAGGATGGCGAGAAGATGCAGCTCTCCTATGCGGTGCGCAACACCCACCGCACCATCGGCACCCGCGCCTCGGCCCAGATCGTGCGCCGGTTCGGCATGAAGAACGCCCTCCAGCCCGACCATCTGACGGTCAAGCTCGCCGGCTCGGCCGGCCAGTCGCTCGGCGCCTTCGCCGCGCCGGGGCTGAAGATCGAGGTCATGGGCGATGCCAACGACTACGTCGGCAAGGGGCTGTCGGGGGGCATCATCGTCGTCCGCCCGGCGATGGACAGCCCGCTGGTCGCGCATGAGAACACAATCATCGGCAACACCGTGCTGTACGGGGCGACCGACGGGCTTCTGTTTGCCGCCGGGCGGGCCGGCGAGCGCTTCGCGGTCAGGAACTCCGGCGCGAGGGTGGTGGTCGAGGGCTGTGGATCGAACGGCTGCGAATACATGACAGGCGGGGTGGCGGTGATCCTCGGCCGGATCGGCGCCAACTTCGGCGCCGGCATGACCGGGGGAATGGCCTATGTCCACGACCCCGACGGCAGCGCCCTGCCGCTGATGAACCTCGAGACGCTGGTTGCCTGCCCGGTGAGCGTGCCTCACTGGGAGACGCAGCTCCGCGGCCTGATCGAGCGCCACGCCGCCGAGACCGGCAGCCGCCGCGCCGCCCAGATCCTTGCCCGCTGGACCGAGGAACTGCCGCGATTCGTCCAGGTCTGCCCGAGGGAGATGCTGGCGCACCTGCCCCATCCCCTCGCCATCGAGGCAGCGGCGGTTCCGGCCGAATAGGCCGCGGGGGGCCCGCGCCGACGCCCCCCGCCGGCTCAGCGCGCCGCGGCGGCGCCCTGGCGCACGCGGCCGAAGAGCGGGCCCTCGCCCGGCTCGACCCCGCCGGCAAAGCTCGTCCATGCCGGCGCGGCCGGCGGCGCCGCCGCCTCTGCCGCGGTCGCCGTGGCGATGATGTGCGAGACCGAGACGCGATGCTCTTGCGCCAGCGATGCACCTTTCGGCGCCGCCATCATCAGCGCAAGGGAGACGGGAGTGAACGTGCCGGGATCGTCGGCCGTGCACACCTGCGTGCCGTTCAGGTGGAACTCAAGCCTCCCGCCCTTCATCACCACGCGGTGGCGGTTGAAGTCGTGGGGGTCGATCCCGCGGAAGCTGGTGTTCCTGCACAGGATGCGCGGCCTGGAGCCGCGGTCGGTGTCGATGTTGTAGCGCTCGATCGCCCACACGGTGACGTCCACTTCGAATCGCCCGCGGTCCTCGCCGGAGTTGTAGGCGAACCACAGGCCCGAGAGGTTGCGGTCGGCGTCGAGCTCGGACATGAGCAGGATGCCGGTGTCCCAGTCCGTGAAGTTGTCGGGATCCCCGCGCATGATCGTCGCCGTCACGTCGAGCGCGCCGTCCCCCTGCACGCAGAAGGGGCCGGTGGCGAGGGTGAGCAGCTGTGCCCCGTCCGCGTCGCCGACGAGGGCGCGCTCGAAGAGGCGCCAGCGCCCCGAGCGTGCCTCCCATTCGGCGACCTGCCTTGCGGTGCGGAACGTGAAGATACGCTCGATGCTCACGCGGCCCAGGAAGGCCAGTGCCGGGAAGACGCGGATGCGCGGCCGGGCAAGATCGTTGCGCGACACCGGCAGGCCGCTGCAGGCCAGCGCCCGCAGCCGGTCGGCCGGCGTCGAGCCGGGCGCGCCGGCTGCAAGCAGGGCAAGGGCCCCCGCGACATGCGGGGCCGCCTGCGACGTGCCCGACAGGGTCTCGATCCCATTGGTGCGCCGGCCGAGCGCAGGCGCGGAGATGTCGCTCCCCGGTGCCAGCAGGTCGACCATTCTTGCGTGGTTCGAGAAATCCGACACGGCATCGGCCTTGGTGGTACTGCCGACCGTGACGACCGAGGAGATGCAGCCGGGGAACCCCACCGACCCGTCGAACCCGTTGTTGCCCGAGGTCGACACCGTGGTGATGCCCAGCGACAGGAGCGTGTCGACCACCTGCTTCATCGGCTGGTCGTCGCAATGGGCGGGAAAGCTGCCGCCGCCGAGGCTCATGTTCACGGCCGCGATCCTGTGCGTGGCCGCCAGCGCCACCACATGCTCCAGCCCGCGGATCATGTCGCTTGTCACCGGGTTGGCGCAAGGCGGGGCGACCCCGGCGCAGCTGGCGGCCGTCAGCTGGCGGCTGGTGACGTTGATGGAGATCAGGCCGGCGCCCGGTGCCACGCCGCGGCGCTGCCGCCGGTCGCCCACGGCGATGCCCGCCACATGGGTGCCGTGGAAGCAGTTGGCGAGCGTGCGCGGGCAAGCGCGGCCCGAACCCGGGGCCGTGGAACTGCCGGCACCGCCGGGGCAGAGCGAGCGCGAGACACCCGGCTCGGTTGTGGAAAAGCAGGCCTCGGCAACGATCCTGCCGGCAAAGGCGACATGGTTGCGCTGCACGCCGCTGTCGAGCACCGCCACGGCGACGCCCGCGCCGGTGATGCCGCGCCGGATCACCGGCGGCGCCTCGATCAGCGGCACGCTGTCGTTCAGGGTGACAGGAACGGCCACATCCTCCCAGATGCCGGTGACGCCGGGGGCCGCAAGCAGGGCGGCAAGGTCGTCCGGCGCAAGCGCGGCCGCGAAGGCCGGCGTGGTCACGAAGCGCTTGACGTTGGCCGCCGCGCCGAGCGGCGCCAGCAGTGCCTCCTGGCGCGCTGCGATGGCGCTCCGCTGGGCCGCTGCCATGGCGGGGGCGAGCGTGCCCTCGGGCCGTACCGGAAGGTCGAAGCCGACGATCACGGGCAACCGGCCGAGCGCGGCGGCGCGGCCCAGAAGCTCCGTCCGGCCCGCCGGGCCCACCCCGCCCGCGCCGTCGCCGAGGACGATGCGCGGGTCGGCTGCAACCGCGGCGCCAGCCCAGGGCACGATCCCTGCCAGACAGACAAGAACGCCGGCACAGAGGCGGCTGGCAGCGCTGCGCGCCGTCGAGACAAGGGCCATGAACCATCCCCCGAGACCGGCGCGGACGCAGGGCCTCCGGGGCCCTGCCCCGGCCGCGGCGGTGGCCGGACACACCCCTCCGCGCCGTCACGCTAGGCAGAGGCGCGGCCGGCTTGCAAGCGCAAAAGCTGTTTCAACCGTGCATCTTCTGCACGCGCCGGACCGCGCGGCGCCGGCCGCCGGCAGTGCCCGGCACGCGGCAGACGCGCCGGCCGGCCACGTGCTCAGCCCTGCGGGCCGGCGGCACCGGGCGGCGGCGGCGGTGGCGGCTCGCGCTCCACCTCGAGGCGCACCCGCGCCACCAGTGCCGCCACCACGCCGAGTACCGCCAGCCAGGGGGCGGCCAGGGCGACCACTCCGCCCATCACCACCCCCACGGTCACCGGCATCTCGAGCGTGAAGTCCTCGCCCGCATGCACCTTCAGCCTGCGGACGTTGCCCTCGGCGACGATGTCCCTGATCCGCTGGATCAGTTCGCTACCCGCGACCTCGATCGTCTCGACGATGGTGCGGTCCTTCTTCTCGGGCTCTGTCATTTCCACTCCTCCGGGCGCGCATCGACCTCAGGCGCATCATGTCTCCGGCCATCCGCGGGCTGCCTTGATCGCGGTCAACCCCCGCCGGCGGCCCGGCCCGGCGCCTTCAGGCCGCCAGACCCTTCGACCCCATGTCGAGGAACTTCTGCCGCCGGTCGCGGACCAGCGTCTCGGGCTTCCGGCCGACGAGTTCCTTCAGCATCACCTCGATGGCGCGGCCGACCGCCTCGATCGTCTCCCTGCGACCGCGCTGGGCGCCGCCCACCGGCTCCTTCACGATGCGGTCGATGACCCCCAGCTTCTGGAGGTCCTGAGCCGTCAGCCGCAGCGCCTCGGCGGCCTCCTTCATCTTCTCGGCGTCCTTCCACAGGATCGAGGCGCAGCCCTCCGGGCTGATCACCGAATAGATCGCGTGCTCCAGCATCGCCACGCGGTTGGCGGTGGCGAAGGCCACCGCCCCGCCCGAGCCGCCCTCGCCGATGATCACCGCCACCAAGGGCACCCCGATCTCCAGACATTTCTGCGTGCAGCGGGCGATCGCCTCGGCCTGGCCGCGCTCCTCGGCGCCCTTGCCTGGATAGGCGCCGGGCGTGTCGACCAGCGTGATCACCGGCAGGCGGAAGCGGTGGGCCAGTTCCATCAGCCGCATGGCCTTGCGGTAGCCCTCGGGCCGCGCCATGCCGAAGTTGCGCTCGATCCGGGTGCGGGTGTCGTGGCCCTTCTCGTGGCCGATCACCACCACCGGGGCGTCGTTGAACCGCGCCAGCCCGCCCATCACAGCGGCGTCCTCGGCGAAGTTGCGGTCGCCCGCGAGCGGCATCCAGTCGCGGAACAGCGCCTCGATGTAGTCCCTGCAGTGCGGCCGGTCGGGGTGACGCGCGACCAGGCATTTCTGCCAGGGCGACAGGCTCTTGTAGAGATCCTTCAGCAGGGTCTCGGCCTTGCGGTCCAGCGCCTCGGCCTCCTTCTCGACGGTCATCTGCGGGTTGGCCCGGGCGAGCGCACGCAGCTCCTCGGCCTTGCCCTCGATCTCGGCGAGCGGCTTCTCGAAGTCGAGGTAGTTCATCGGCGATGCTCCCGGCACTGCCGCCGGCCGGGCGGCGGGCGAGATATGGCCCCTGGCGGCGGAAATCGCAACGCCCGCAGTCGGCCGTTGCCGGCCTGCGGGGGCAGGCGTATGCTCGCCTCGCCCCTCCGGGAGAACCCCCATGCGCATCCTGTCCGCCGCCCCGCTCGCCCTCGCGATCGCCCTCGCCTGCGCCCTTCCGGCGGCCGCCCAGGAGGGCGGCGGCGGGATCAGCGATGCCGTCAAGCGCCTCGGCGACAGGCTCGCCGGCGCCGCCGCGCCCGACTTCGGCGACGACACCGGCCGCTATCCCAACGACGGCGAATGCGACGACCGCCGCTTCGTCGGCCAGGGCATGGCGCAGAGCTTCTCCTGGAAGGAGGCCGGTCGCGACGCCTCGGACTGCCGCCATCTCCACTCCAGGGGCCTGCTGCGGCTTTGGGTGCTGGACGAGGCGCGCGCTGCCACCGACTGCTCGCGGCTGGATTTCGGCAACGACGTCGGTGAATACGTCAATGACGGCGAATGCGACGATCCCCGCTTCGAGGGGGTGGGTGTGGCCAGTGGCCTCACCCGCGACAACGTCGGCCAGGACGCGACCGACTGCCGGCGCCTCTGCGGCTGGGGGATGATCTTCCTGCGCGACTACTGAGCGCCGGCCGCGGGGGTGCTGCAGCCCCCGCTTGCACTTCCGCAACCCCGAGACCCCGCATCCCCGCCCGACGGCCTGCACCCTGCCGGCATCCGCCGGGTGGCGTCGGATCGCTCCGCCCGCCTCAGCCCGCGGCGACCAGCCCGGCCTGGCGCACGATCCCCTCGGCCTGGCGGATCGAGGCGATGTCGATCAGCCGGCCCCTGTAGGTGGCGGCGCCCTGCCCCGCCACCCTGGCCGCCTCCATTGCCGCGAGGATCTCGCGCGCCTCGGCCAGGGCGGCGGCCGAGGGCGTGAACACCTCGTTGGCCAGCGCCACCTGCCGGGGGTGGATGGCCCACTTGCCCACCATCCCCAGCGTGGCCGCCCGCCGGGCCTGGGCGCGGAAACCCTCGTCGTCGGAGAAGTCGCCGAACGGACCGTCGACCGGCAGCACCCCGTGCGTGCGGCATGCCGCCACGATCGCGGCCGTCGCCCAGTGCCAGGGATCGGGCCAGTGGCGGGCCCCCTCGCGCAGCATGTAGTAGTTCTCCTGGGTGCCGCCGATGCCGGTGGTCTGCATCCCCATCGAGGCGGCGAAGTCCGCCGCGCCGAGGCTCATCGCCTGCAGCCGCGGCGAGGCGGCGGCAATCTCGGCGACATGGGTGATTCCGGCCGCGGTCTCGATGATGACCTCCAAGCCGAGGGGCTTCCGGCGCCCCGCCGCCCTCTCGGCCGCCGTCACCAGCGCATCCACTGCGTAAAGGTCGGCGGCGCAGCCGACCTTCGGGACCATGATCAGGTCGAGCCGCTCGCCGCCCTTCTCGACCAGCGCCACCACGTCCTGGTACCACCACGGCGTGTCCAGCCCGTTGATGCGCACCGACAGGGTCTTGCCGCCCCAGTCGACGTCGCGCGTGGCCGCCACCGCGTTGGCCCGCGCCTCGGCCTTCTCGTCGGGGGCAACCGAATCCTCGAGGTCGAGGTTGACGACGTCGGCCGCCGCCGACGCCATCTTGGCAAAGAGCGCCGGGCGCGAGGCGGGGCCGAACAGCTGGCAGCGGTTGGCGCGGGCCGGGGGTGCTGGCTGGAGGCGGAAGGACATCTGCGGGGCCCTTCGGGATGCGGCAGGATGGCGCCGCGATAGGATATCGGGCAGCCGCCGGCAAGGCGCATCGCGCAGGTGCAGAAAATGCCGCGCCCGCCCCCGTCCGACGGCGGCCCGGCCGCGAGGGGTGGCGGATCGGTTCGCAGCTTCTTCACCGGCAGGTCGGAACAGCCGCAGGAAATTCTGTCCCCACGCCCCTTGCTTCACCACTTGGCGAGCACATTTCCCGATCTCCGCAGCATCATTCCCCGCCTGACCGCGGAGCCTGCCATGATCGAAGCCCCCTACCTGCTGTTTCTCGGAGACGCCCACGACCAGCTTGCCGCCAAGGTGGCGCTGGGGATCAGGGACTGGCGGCCCGAGGTTGCCAGGGGCCAGCTGCGGATGAAGGGCTGCCGGGCCGACCTCGGCCTGCCCGACATGACGCTGGCCGAGGCGAAGGCCGCCGGTGTCCGCACGCTGGTGATCGGCGTCGCGAACCGTGGCGGGGTGATCGCGGAATCCTGGCTCAAGGTGCTCGTGGACGCGCTGGCCGAGGGGATGGACCTTGCCTCGGGCCTGCACAACCTGCTTCGCGACGAGCCGGTGCTCGCCGAGGCCGCCCGCCGGTTCGGCCGCAAGCTGCACGACGTGCGCGTCCCGTCGGTGAAATACCCCATTGCCAACGGCGTGAGGCGCGCCGGCCGGCGGCTGCTTGCCGTCGGCACCGACTGCTCGGCCGGCAAGATGTACACGACACTGGCGATGGCGCGCGAGATGCGGGCCCGCGGGATGAAGGCCGACTTCCGCGCCACCGGCCAGACCGGCATCCTGATCTCCGGCGACGGCGTGCCGCTCGACGCGGTCATCGCCGATTTCATGGCCGGGGCGATCGAATGGCTGACCCCCGACGCCGACCCCGACCACTGGGATCTGATCGAGGGCCAGGGCAGTCTGCACCATGTCTCCTATGCCGGGGTGACGCTCGCGCTGATCCATGGCGGCCAGCCCGACGCCCTGGTGGTCTGCCACGAGCCGACGCGCACGCACATGCGGGGGCTTCCGCACTATCCGCTGCCCTCGCTCGAGGCGACGCGCGACCTCGCCCTCGCCCATGCCCGCCTCGCCAACCCCGGCTGCCGGGCGGTCGGCGTGTCGATCAACACCCAGTATCTGGGCGAGGCCGAGGCGAAGGCCTGCCTTGCCGAGGTCGAGACGCGGATGGGCCTGCCCGCGGTCGATCCGTTCCGCATGGGGCCCGGGCGGCTGGTGGACGCGCTCGCCGCGCTCTGAGCGCGCGGCGCGGGCGACGGGCGACCGAGGACGGAGGACGGGAGGCGGCATGGAACTGGCGGTCAGGGAAGAGCACTTCCGCCTCGCCGAGACCTTCACCATCTCGCGCGGCAGCCGCACCGAGGCACGGGTGCTGACGGTCACGCTCGACGAAGGCGGTGTGCAGGGGCGCGGCGAATGCGTGCCCTATCCACGCTACGGCGAGACGCCGGAAGGTGTGGCAGCGCTGCTTGCAGGACTTGTGCCGCCCGCCGACCGGACGGCGCTGTCGCGGGCGCTGCCGCCCGGCGCGGCCCGCAACGCGGTCGACTGCGCGCTCTGGGACCTCGAGGCCCGGCGCGCCGGCCGCCCTGTCTGGCAGCTTGCCGCGCTGCCGGCGCCGGGCCCGGTGACGACCTGCTTCACCCTCTCGCTCGACAGCCCCGAGCGGATGCTTGCGGCGGCGGCGCGCAACGCCTGGCGGCCGGTCCTGAAGATCAAGCTCGGCACGCCCGACGACATGCCCCGCCTCGAGGCGGTTCGCGCCGGCGCTCCCGCGGCGCGGATCGTGGTCGACGCCAACGAGGGCTGGACGGCCGATCTCTACGCCGATCTCGCCCCCCATCTTGCCCGCCTCGGCGTGGCGGTGGTGGAACAGCCGCTGCCCGCCGGCGCCGACGCCATGCTGGCCGAGATCGCCCGGCCGGTTCCCGTCTGCGCCGACGAAAGCTGCCACGACCGCACCTCGCTGTCCGCGCTGAAGGGCAAATACGACATGGTGAACATCAAGCTCGACAAGACCGGCGGGCTGACCGAGGCGCTGGCCCTGCGCGACGCGGCGCGGCTGGCGGGCTTCGGGGTGATGGTGGGCTGCATGGTCGGCACATCGCTTGCGATGGCGCCGGCGGTGCTGGTGGCGCAGGGCGCCGACCTCGTCGACCTTGACGGCCCGCTGCTCCTGGCCGAGGATCGGCCGCACCCCTTGCGCTACGACGGCTCGCTGGTCCATCCGCCCGAACCCGCGCTCTGGGGCTGAGCGGCCAGCCCGCGCGGGCTTGACGGTTGCGGTGCCGGCCTTAGGAAGGCGCGGTCACCCGCAGGATGGAGAATGCCATGTCCCGCATCGTCTATGTCGACGGCGCCTTCGTCCCCGAGGAGGAGGCGCGGGTATCGGTATTCGACCGCGGCTTCCTGTTCGCCGATGGCGTCTACGAGGTGACGAGCGTGCTGGGCGGCCGGCTGATCGACTTTCCCGGCCATGTCCGGCGGCTCGGCCGCTCGCTCGCGGAACTGGCGCTGGCGAACCCGCATTCCGAGGCCGAGTGGCTGGCGCTGCACCGCGACCTCGTCGCCCGCAACGCGGTCACCGACGGCCTTGTCTACCTGCAGGTGACGCGCGGCAGCGCCGGCGACCGCGACTTCGCCTATCCCGGGCCGGCGACGCCACCGACGGTGGTGATGTTCACCCAGTCCAAGCCCGGGCTGGCCGACGCCCCGGCCGCCCGCACGGGCTGGACGGTGATCGCCATCCCCGACCTGCGCTGGGGCCGGCGCGACATCAAGACGGTGCAGCTGCTCTACCCCGCCATGGGCAAGATGATGGCCAAGGCCGCCGGGGCCGACGACGCCTGGCTGGTCGAGGATGGATTGATCACCGAAGGCACCTCCAACAACGCCTGGATCGTCAGCCGCGGGCGCATCGTCACCCGGCCGCTCGGCACCGAGATCCTGCACGGGATCACCCGCGCGGCGGTCATGCGGCTCGCGCGCGAATCCCAGCTCGAGGTCGAGGAGCGGCCCTTCACCCTGGACGAGGCGAAGACGGCCGACGAGGCCTTCGTCACCTCGGCCTCGGCTTTCGTGATGCCGGTGGTCGAGATCGACGGGGTGAGGCTGGGCGATGGCACGCCCGGCCCGCTGGCGCGGCGGCTGCGCGAGATCTACCTCGACGAGATGCGCCGCGCGGCGATGTGACCGGCCGGCTCCGGCTCTGGCCGCCGGCGTCCGCCACGTCGCGCAGTGCGGCGGCAAGGCAGCCGGCGGCGGGGTCGAACGCCGGGCCCATCCAGGGCCGGAGACCGGGCCGCTCGAGGGTCGCGCAGACCCGCACGGCAAGGGGGTCGGGGTAGTCGATCCGGTAGGCCGCGCCGGTCGCGGGATCGACCAGTTCGGCCGCCCTCGCCGCGGACATGCAGGCGGCAGTCACGGCGGAGAGCTGCGATGGCCGCTCGGGCACGGCGCCGGCACGGGCATGGCACACCACCGCCGCCACGATTTCGGACAGATGCTCAAGCCGGCGGCCGTCGCGCTCGGACCGCCGGGCCTCGCCGGGGCCGCCGAACACCCACAGCCCGGCGGCAGCGACAGCGGCCACGACGATGCCCGAGACGGTCACCGCGACGCGGGCGCGGGCCGGCGTCACGCCTCCGCCTCCCCGTCCAGCCCGCGCGCGTAGAGCATGAAGACCGCCCCGGCCAGCGCCGCGACGAGCACCGCCTTGGCAAGGAAGCGCGCGGTCAGCTCGCCGTCGAGGAACCGGGCGAGCACGGCGATGAGGTCGCCGACCAGCGTGACCGCGGCGATGAACAGCGCCACCGCAGTCACCCAGCGCCCCACCGCCGAACGGCGGCGGCCGGGGTCGGCGGCACCGGCGCGGGCGATCCGCAGCGTCAGAACCGCCCACAGCGGCCAGGCCACGGCGATGCCGGCGACCGCCCAGCGCACGCCGCTGCCGGGGTCCAGGCCCGCGGGGTCCATCGGATCGGGCACGAACCTGTCGATCAGCGCGACCCCCACAAGCCACAGGTTCACCGCCAGCACGCCGAGCGCCACGAACAGCACGACATGCGCCAGTGCCTCCCGCGGGCTGGCGGTCCCTCGCGGCCGCGGTACCGGAGGCAGGCCGGGCGCCCGCGCCCAGGCGGCCAGCCCGGCCGCGATCTCGGCCGCCGACCAACCGGCCGCGGCCAGCGCGGCGCGAATCTCGTCCTCCGGCCGACCGAGCGTGACCGCCTCGCGGACGAAGGCCGAGACGGCCTCGGGCGGGCGCACGGCCGTTCAGCCCTTGGCGCTGGCCTCCGCTGCGGCGAAGGCGGCCTCCTGCCCGGGCGTGGCCGGGCGCTGGTGGCGGGCCACCCAGGCCTCGTAGGGCATACCGTAGACGATCTCGCGCGCCGCCGCCTTGCCGATGGCCTGGCCGCGCGCCGCGGCCTCCTCGTCGTACCAGCGGGCCAGGCAATTGCGGCAGAACCCCGCGAGCGTCATCAGCTCGATGTTCTGCACGTCGGGGCGCTCCTCCATCAGGTGGAGAACCAGCCGGCGGAAGGTCGCGGCCTCGATCTCGGTGCGCATCGGCTCGTTCATCCCGTTCCCCCTGCCTCCGACCACGCTCAAAGCTGGGCCGCGCCCAGCGCGGCGTCAAGATGCGGGGCCAGCCGGTCTGCCCAGGCGCGCTGCGCCGCCGGAGTGGCGATCAGATCGTTGCGCAGTTCCACCAGCACGTTCGGCCGACGGTGGGAGAGGGCGTGGCGGTCGATGGCGTCGCCGGGCAGGTGGCCGGCATAGGGCTCGTTCTCGCCGACGCAGAGATCGGGCTCGGCCCTGAGCCGGGCAAGAAGCGGCCGCGCCAGCCGGTCGTCGCGCGCATCGAAGAGGATGCCGACATGCCAGGGCCGCGGCGGCCGGCCCTTCAGGCAGGGGGTGAAGCTGTGCACGGCGCAGATCGCCGTGTCGGGACGCCGGGCGGCCAGGCGGGCGAGTGCATCGTGGTAGGGCCGCCAGAACAGCGCCATCCGCCGGGCCAGCTCGTCGGGGCCGGCGTCGCGGTTGGCCGGGATAACCGTGCCGTCGTAAAGCCTCATCAGGAGAGTGGGATCGTCCTCGCCGCGATTGGGGTCGATGACGAGGCGCGAGAAGGTCGACAGCACCGCCGGCCCGCCGAGCCGCGCCGCCAGCCGCCGCGCCACCCCGGCGGCGCCGACATCCCAGGCGATGTGGCGCGCCATCTCGGCCGGGGGCAGGCCGAGGCAGCCGCCGACCTCGGGCGGGACGCGGTTGCTGGCATGGTCGCAGGTCACCAGCCAGCGGCCCCCACGCGCCGCCCCGTCGATGATCACCGCCGTCATCGCCGCACCCCCCGCCGGCGGTAGCGGTAACAGTTGCCGGCTGCGGCCGGATCGGCCATAGAAGGCCCCGGCCCGCGCGGGAAAGTCCCCGGCGCGGCAGGTCGCAAGGGGAAGGGTGACATGCGGCGGCTTCGCAAGGTCAAGATCGTGGCCACCTTGGGCCCGGCCTCGGACGATTACAAGACGATCCGGGCCCTGTGGGAGGCCGGCGCCGATGTCTTCCGCCTCAACATGAGCCACGGCACCCATGCCGACATCGCCCGCCGGCTGTCGCTGGTCCGCGAGGTCGAGGCTGACACGCGCCGGCCAGTGGCGGTGATCGCCGACCTGCAGGGACCGAAGCTGCGCGTCGGAACCTTCGCCGCGGGCGCGGCCGAGCTCGAGGAAGGCGCGCGCTTCCGCCTCGACCTCGACCCCGCCGAGGGCGACGGCCACCGGGTAAGTCTGCCCCATCCCGAAATCTTCGCCGTGCTGCGGCCCGGTGCGCGGCTTCTGGTCAACGACGGCAAGATCCGCCTCCTGGTCGACAGCTGCGGCGCCGACTTCGCCGACTGCACGGTGACCGCGGGCGGCACGATCTCGAACCGCAAGGGCGTCAACGTGCCCGACGTCGTCCTACCGCTTGCCGCGCTGTCGGCGAAGGACCGTACCGACCTCGACTTTGCCTGCGATCTCGGGGTCGACTGGATCGCGCTCTCCTTCGTGCAGCGGCCAGAGGACGTGGCCGAGGCGCGGGCGCTCGTGGCAGGGCGCGCGCTGATCCTCTCGAAGATCGAGAAGCCCGCGGCACTCAAGGTCTTTCCCGAGATACTCGCGGCCTCCGACGGGATCATGGTGGCGCGCGGCGACCTCGGGGTGGAACTGCCGGTGGAGCACGTGCCGCCGATCCAGAAGCGGCTGGTGCGCGCCTGCCGGGCCGCGGCCAAGCCGGTGATCGTGGCCACCCAGATGCTCGAGAGCATGATCGAGAGCCCGATGCCGACCCGCGCCGAGGTCTCGGACGTGGCGGCAGCGATCTACGAGGGCACCGACGCGGTGATGCTGTCGGCCGAATCGGCTGCCGGCCGCTATCCGGTGGAGGCGGTGCGGACCATGGATGCGGTCGCCCAGCAGGTCGAGCGCGACCCGACCTACACCCAGATCATCGAGGCCTCGCGCCAGGCGCGGCGCGAGACGGTGGCAGACGCCATCGTCGCCGCCGCCCGCGAGATCGCCGAGACCACCGACATCCGCGCCATCTGCTGCTTCACCCATTCCGGCACCACCGTGTCGCTTGTTGCGCGCGAGCGGCCGCGGGTGCCGATCATCGCGCTGACCCCCTTCCTGGACATCGCCCGGCGCATGACGCTGATCTGGGGCGCGCACTGCGAACTCACCGCCGAGCTCGGCCGGTTCAAGCAGGCGGTGGTGAACGCCGCCCGCGCCGCCCGCGAGCACGGGTTCGCCACCGAGGCCGACCGCATCGTGGTCACCGCCGGGGTGCCCTTCAACGTCCCCGGATCGACCAACATCCTGCGCGTCGCGCCCTGCGAGGAACGGCTTATTTACCGGACTGACCCGGAATAGACTGCGCGCCACGGACGGGCGCGGGCTGGCGGAGGCGCAGATGGATCCCGACCTTCTTCTGGTGATCGGCATCGTACTGGGGGTTCTGGCAGTCCCGGCGATCCTGTCGGCCTTCACCGACGGCCGGCCGCCCAGGGCGGCGGCCATTCTCATCATGGTCTCGGCCGGGCTGATCGGCCTGGCGGTGGTCAACCGGCCGATGGCCTACACGCTGGACGAGGTGCCCGACGTCGTGGTGCGGGTGATCGGCCGCTACCTGAACTGAGGCGCAGCCAGCCGCCGGCGCCCGCCGCGGCCCAGCACGAACACCTCCCGCCCCTCGACGGCGACCGCGGTGACCGGGCCGCCGTATCCGGCGCGGGTATCGATGTTGACCCGGTTACCGTGGTGCTCGGGCACCGCGACGGCGGTGTGGCCGTGCACCACCAGCGGGCCGTGGTCGCGCCCGTCGGCAAGGAACTCGTCGCGGATCCACAGCAGGTCGTCCTCGTGCTGGCGCGCCAGCGGCACGCCGGGGCGGATGCCGGCATGGACGAACAGCACCTCTCCCAGTCGGTGCCACAACGGCAGCCCTGCGAGGAACGCCCGGTGCGCGGCCGGCACCGCCGCCACCGCCTCGGCATGGACGGGCCGGACCGGCCGGTCGCCCGGGGCGTGCAGCCCGTAGGAGGCCAGCGTCGCCACCCCGCCGATACCGGGATTCAGCCAGCGATGGGCCGGGGCGAAGGCGCCGGCCGCGCCGAAGGGATCGTCAAGATAGGCATGGAACATGCGGTCATGGTTGCCCTTCAGCACCACCCAGGGGGCGCCGGCGGCAATGCCGCCGAGCAGCAGGTCGATCACTCCGGCCGAATCCGGCCCGCGGTCGACAAGGTCTCCCAGATGGACGACCGGGGCCGCCGCATCCCCGGTCGCCGCGCGGTCGGCGGCGATCAGCGCATGGGCGACCTCGAGGCGTGCGCGCTGGCCATGGATGTCGCCGACGGCATAGGCCCGCATCAGCCGACCTCGAACTCCAGCGGCCTGATCTGGCGGAACAGGCCCGTGGCCTCGAGTTCGGACAGCACCTTCGGCGGCACCGGGGCGTCGAGGTAGAGCAGTGCGATCGCATCCCTGCCCGGGGCCGATCGACCGAGGGTGAAGTTGGCGATGTTGACGCCGTTGCGCCCCATGGTGGTGCCGAGGGCGCCGATGATGCCGGGCACGTCCTCGTTGGTGGTGTAGAGCATGTGGCGACCGATCTCGGCATCGATGTTGATGCCCTTGATCTGGATGAAGCGCGGCTTGCCGTCCGAGAACACCGCCCCGGCGATCGACCGCTCGAAGCGGTCTGTCACCACCGTCAGCTTGACGTAGCCGTCGAAGACGCCCGACTTCTCCTGACGGGTCGTCGACAGCCGGATGCCGCGCTCGCGTGCCACCACCGGCGCCGAGACCATGTTGACGTCGGGGTTGGTCGCCCGCATGACCCCGGCGATCGCCGCGGCGGCCAGCGCCTCGACGTTCATCCCCGCCGCCACCCCGTCGCAGAGCAGGTTGATGGCCCGCACCGGCTCTTCCGTCGCCTGGCCGACGAAGGCCCCGAGATAGCCCGCCAGCCTGAGCCAGGGCCCCATCACCGCGGCCTCCTCGGCCGTGACCGACGGCATGTTGATGGCGTTCTGCACCGCCCCGGTCAGCAGGTAGTCGGCCATCTGCTCGGCGATCTGCACCGCCACGTTCTCCTGTGCCTCGGTGGTCGCCGCGCCGAGATGGGGGGTGCAGACCACGTTCGGCAGGCCGAAAAGTGGCGAATCGGTCGCCGGCTCGACCTCGAAGACGTCGAGCGCGGCGCCCGCCACCTGGCCCGAGCGCAGCGCCGCGGCCAGCGCCGCCTCGTCGACCAGCCCGCCGCGGGCACAGTTGATGATGCGCACCCCGGGCCGGCAGCGCGCCAGCGCCTCGGCCGACAGGATGTTGCGGGTCCGGTCGGTCAGCGGGACGTGAAGGGTGATGAAGTCCGAGCGCGCCAGCAGCTCGTCCAGCTCGACCTTGCCCACGCCCAGCGCGAGCGCTCGCTCCTCAGACAGGAAGGGATCGTAGGCAAGCACCTTCATGTGCAGCCCGAGCGCACGCCCGGCGACGATCGAGCCGATGTTGCCGCAGCCGATCACGCCCAGCGTCTTGTTGAACAGCTCCACCCCCATGAAGCGGTTCTTCTCCCAGCGGCCGGCGCGGGTCGAGGCGTCGGCCTCGGGGATCTGGCGGGCGACGGCGAACATCAGCGCCAGCGCGTGCTCGGCAGTGGTGATCGAGTTGCCGAAGGGCGTGTTCATGACGATGACGCCCCGCCGGGTGGCCTCGGGGATGTCGACGTTGTCGACCCCGATGCCGGCTCGGCCGATCACCTTCAGCCGCGGCGCGACCGCCAGCAGCTTGGCCGTGACCCTGGTGGCCGAGCGGATGGCAAGACCGTCGCAATCGCCGACGGCGGCGGCCAGCGCCTCCTTGTCCTTGCCCAGCGCGGGCCGGTAGTCGACATCGATACCGCGGTCGCGGAACACCTGGACAGCGGTTTCCGACAGGGCATCGGAGACGAGCACCTTGGGTGCCATGGGAATTTTCCTTGCGCTTTGTCGCAGAAGTGCAAGCCCCACGACGGGCGGGCGCCCGCCGGGGGGCGGCGGTCAGGCGGCGGCGGGCCGGCGCGCGCGCTCGGCGCGGTAGGCCCACTCGATCCAGGGCAGGAGGGCGGCGACATCGGCCGCCTCCACCGTCGAGCCGCACCAGATGCGCAGCCCCGGCGGCGCGTCGCGGTAGGCGCCGCTGTCCAGCGCCACGCCCTCGGCCTCAAGCCGCCGTGCCACCGCCGCGGCGAAGGCCGCGGGGTCGGCGATGGCAGGGTCGGTGAAGCGCAGGCAGACGCTGGTGGTCGAGGCGGTGGCGGGATCCTCGGCCAGGTCGGCGATCCAGTCGCGCGTCGCCACCCAGTCGCGCAGGCAGCGTGCGTTGGCCTCGGCCCGGCCGATCAGCGCCGGCAACCCGCCGATCCGCTCGGCCCAGTCGAGTGCGGCCAGCCAGTCCTCGACGCAGAGCATCGAGGGCGTGTTGATCGTCTCGCCGGCGAAGATGCCCTCGATCAGCCGGCCCTTCGCGGCCAGCCGGAAGACCTTCGGCACCGGCCACGGCGGCGTCCAGCCCTCGAGCCGCGCCACCGCCCGCGGCGACAGCGCGATCATGCCATGCGCCGCCTCGCCGCCCAGCACCTTCTGCCAGGAGAAGGTGACGACATCGAGCTTGTCCCACGGCAGCTCCATCGCGAAGGCGGCCGAGGTCGCGTCGCAGATCGTCAGCCCCTGCCGGCCGGCGGGAATGAGATCTCCCGACGGCACGCGCACGCCCGAGGTGGTGCCGTTCCAAGTGAAGACGACGTCGCGGCCGAAGTCGACGGCGGCGAAATCGACGATCCGGCCGTAGGGGGCGCGGTGCACCGTGGCCTCGAGCTTCAGCTCGCGCACCACATCGGCCACCCAGCCCTCGCCGAAGCTCTCCCAGGCCAGAACCTCGACGCCGCGGGCGCCCAGAAGCGACCACAGCGCCATCTCGACCGCGCCGGTGTCGGAGGCCGGCACGATGCCCAGTCGCCAGCCCTCCGGCAGGCCCAGCAAGGCAGCGCTGCGGTCGATCGCCTGGCGCAGCCGCGCCTTGCCGGCGGCCGACCGGTGCGACCGCCCCAGAAGGGCGTCGCGCAGGAGATCGAGGCTGTATCCGGGGAACTTGGCGCAGGGGCCGGAGGAGAAGCGCGGGTTTGCCGGCCGCGCGGCCGGGGGTGTCAGTCCGTTCATGCCATCCTTCCAGATGATCGCCCCTCGGTGGGGAGGGGTGTCCCGCCGCCGGAATTACCGGCGGGCCGGCTCTGGCGCAAGGCCGAAAAGCGCGCTAGGCCGCCGCGGTGCGGCATGCCGCACCCCGCGATGCCGCCCGGAGGCCCCGCCATGCATGTCGCCGTCCTCCTGACCGACCCCGCCCGCCCGGTCCTCGACGAACCGGCCGCCGCCGCGCTGGCGCGGCGGTGGGGCGGCGCCGCCCCGCGGTGGCTTTGCCCCGGGGTGGCCGCCGAGATCGCGCTGGCCGCGCCGCCCGCCGACGGCGCGGCCGCTCGCGAGGCACTGGCAGCCCGCGGCATCGACCTCGCCGTGCTGCCGGCTGCCGGCCGGCGCAAGCGGGCGCTTCTGGCCGACATGGATTCGACCATGATCGAGCAGGAGTGCATCGACGAGCTGGCCGATCTCGCCGGGGTGGGTGCGCGCGTTGCCGCCATCACCGCCGCGGCGATGAACGGCGAACTCGACTTCGAGGCCGCGCTGCGGGCCCGTGTGGCGCTGCTGGCCGGCCTGCCCGAGACGGCGATCGCCGAGGTGCTGGCCCGGCGCATCACCCTGCGGCCCGGCGGGCGCGCGCTGGTGGCCACCATGGCCGCCGCGGGGGCTCGCTGCGTGCTGGTCTCGGGCGGCTTCACCGCCTTCACTGGCCCGGTGGCGGCGCGGCTCGGCTTCCACGAGCACCGCGCCAACCGCCTGCTCGTCGCCGGCGGCCGGCTGACCGGCGAGGTCGGCGCGCCGGTCCTCGGCCGGGCGGCCAAGGTCGAGGCGCTCGAGGCGCTGGGCGGATCGGGAATCGCGCCGGCCGAGGTGCTGGCGGTCGGCGACGGCGCCAACGACCTCGACATGCTCGCCCGCGCCGGCATGGGGGTGGCGCTGCACGCCAAGCCCGCGGTCGCCGCCCGCTGCGACATCCGCATCGACCACGGCGACCTGACGGCGCTGCTCTACCTGCAGGGCTACGCGCGCGAGGAGTTCCGCGACGGCTGAACCGCCGGCCCGCCTGCCCCGGCCCTGCCATCGTCGGGAACGGCGGTGGCCGCGAAGGGGTTCGTCGGATTGCGGTCGGAAGGCAGGAAGAACTCGTCAAGCTGCGGTGGCGCCACAGCGGTGCCCGCCAGCATGGCATGGATCTGCCCGCGGTGGTGGATCTGGTGCTGGAACAGGTGCCACAGCACGAGGTCGACGCGCTCGCGGATCATGCCCTTCGGTCCGCGGTCGAGGTCCAGCGGGCGCGCGGCAGCGGTCTCCGTCAGCCGCTCGCGGAGCACGATCAGCCGGGCATCCTGCGCCGCCTGCGCGGGTCGCAGCGTCCCGGCGGTGGCGAAGTCGGGCACGTCGTCCCAGACCCGGTGGCCGCGCCCGCCGCCGTCGAGCGCGTCGATGTAGAAGCGGTCGACCGCATGCAGGTGGTTCCAGGTCGCCCGGATCGAGGGGAAGAAGCCGGTGCGACGCGCGCCATACTCTGCCGGCGAGAGCCCCTCGCAGGCGCCCGCCAGCACCGCGTTCGTCCAGGCGTTGTTGCGCGCCCACAGCGCGAAAGCGTTCATCGCTCCGCCTTTCCCGGGGCCCGGCCCCCTCTGCCTCCCGTGCGGCGGCGCGCCTCCGCGGCTGGAACGCCGCAGCCATCCCCGCGCCCCCCCCCCTCAGCCCCATGGACGCGGCCCCCGCGGCGTGCTTTCGTCGCCGTCATGGACAGCGCCCGCAACCCCGCCCTGCCCCTGTGGCTGACGCTCCTTGCCGTGCTGGCGGGGGCGGCGGTGCTTCTGGCCATGGGCCGGGTGCCGATCTGCGCCTGCGGCACCGTCAAGCTCTGGCACGGCGCGGTGATGAGCGGCGAGAACTCCCAGCACCTCACCGACTGGTACACCCCCAGCCACCTCTTGCACGGCATCCTGTTCTACGCCGCCCTCGCCCTTGCCGCCCCGGGCCTCGGCCTGCGCTGGCGGCTGTTCGTGGCAACCCTGGTCGAGGTCGCCTGGGAGATCCTCGAGAACACCCCGGCGGTGATCGACCGCTACCGCGGCGTCACCGCCGCGCTCGACTACTACGGCGATTCGGTGGTGAACTCGACCGCGGACGTGCTGGCGATGATCGCCGGGTTCTGGCTGGCGCGGCTCGTCCCGGTGTGGGTCTCGGTGGCGGTGGTGGTCGGCTTCGAGGTGCTGACGGCGGTCGTCATCCGCGACGGGCTGGCGCTGAACGTGCTGATGCTGCTCTGGCCGCTCGAGGCCGTGCTGGAATGGCAGCACGGCGCGGGCGGTCACTGACCGCCCCCGAACGGCTCCTCCGCCGCGGGCAGGATCGTGCCGGTGCAGGCCCCGAGGCCGATCCGCACGCCCCCGGCCCGGGCATGACCGCGCAGTGACACGGTGTCGCCGTCCTCGAGAAAGCTGCGGCGCTGCCCGCCCGGCAGGTCGAGCGGCTCCCTGCCGCCCCAGGCAAGCTCCAGAAGCGAGCCGCGCTCACCGCGTCCGGGGCCCGAGATGGTGCCCGACCCCAGAAGGTCGCCCGTCTGCATCGGCGCCCCGGCGGTGCTGTGGTGGCACAGCTGCTGGGGGAAGGAATACCACAGGTTGCGCGCGCTCGTGCGCGCGATCACCGTCTCGTCCTGCCCGGCGGGGGCGAGGGCCACCTCCAGCGCGATGTCCAGCGTCATCGGATGCGGCTCGGCCAGATAGGGCAGCAGTGGCACCGCCCGCTCGGGGCCGGGCACCCGGAACGGGGCAAGCGCGGCGGCCGGCACGATCCAGGGCGAGATCGTGGTGGCCGTCGCCTTGGCGTTGAACGGACCGAGCGGCTGGTACTCCCAGGCCTGGATATCGCGCGCCGACCAGTCATTCAGAAGCACATAGCCGAAGATCATCGCCTCGGCACGCGCCACGCTCACCGGCCCGGACGAAGGCACGCCCACGACCGCGCCGAGCTCGAGCTCGAG
This sequence comes from Paracoccaceae bacterium, assembly GCA_023383015.1. Taxonomy (GTDB): domain Bacteria; phylum Pseudomonadota; class Alphaproteobacteria; order Rhodobacterales; family Rhodobacteraceae; genus JAHDXW01. Next base: position 58,527 of record JAHDXW010000012.1, on the reverse strand, counting down.
GTCGAAGCGGCGCGATGGGGCGAACAGTGGCGTGGCGGCCCCCTCCGGACGGATCTGCCCCCAGGGTCTGCGCACTGGCGTGCCCGACACCACCACCGACGAGGCGCGGCCGTTGTAGCCGATCGGCATGTGGTCCCAGTTGGGCGGCAGGGCGTTCTCGGGGCCGCGCAGCATCGTGCCGACGTTCATCGCGTGGTGCCGCCCGGCATAGAAGTCGGTGTACCCGGCCACGCGGAACGGCAGGTGCAGCCGCGCCGCCGCCATCCCGCACAGGAAGGGGGCCACCACCCCGGCGGTAACCGCCCCCTCGGCCAGATGACCGTACAGCAGCACCCGCAGCCGTTCCCAGGCGGCGGGGCCCAGCGCCATGAAGGGATTCCACGCCCCCTCGCCCAGAACCGGCCGCTCGGCGAGGGGCAGAAGGCCGGCAGCCTCCATCGCCGCGACGTCGAGGATGCTGTCGCCGATCGCCACCCCGCAGCGCGGCGCGGTACCGGGGGTCGAGAAGACGCCGCATGGCAGGTTGTTGAGGGGAAACGAACCCTCGGGGTCGTTGGCGGGCCTCACCCAGCTGCGGATCAGCGGCATCGGCGCTCAGAACGCCACGATGGGGCGGAAACCGCCCCTGACCAGGCGACGCCCGTCGAAGGGCACGGCGCGGGCATCGACCGGCATCCGCGGCTCAGCGATGCCCCCGGCGTTCACCGCGTCGCGGCGGGCGCGGTCGCGGCAGGCGATGAAGGCGGACACCGCCACCTCGCCCGGCTGGTGCCCCGCGGCCAGCGCGAGCGGCGTGAGCACGCCCTCGGGCACAACGTCCTCCACTGCCTCGACGGCCGACAGCACGCCGTGGCCGCCCCCCGCCGGAAGCACCTCGGCGGCGCGGACGCGGCATTCCTCCGGCCGGTCGCGCGGAACCGGCAGTCCGAATCCGTCGAGATGCTTCATCCCCCGCCTCCCCGCCCGGCAACGCACCACCGAGCCTAGTGTGGAATCCGCCCCGATGGAACCGTCCCCGGCCGGCCGCCGCCCGCCGCCCGGCCGGTCGCGGCGCCGGTCCGGCCGGGCGGGGGTTGGCGCGGCGCAACCCGGCCGCTAACTTTGCACGGGGTCCGGCGGCCGGGCCCGCGGAGGCCCGGCATGGCGTTCTCGATCGCGACCTGGAACATCAACTCGCTGCGGCTGCGCGCTGGCCTCGTGCAGCGCCTGCTGGCCGGCGAGGCCCCGGACATCCTTTGCCTGCAGGAGACCAAGGCGCCGGTCGACAAGTTGCCGCTGGGCGAGTTCCACGCCCTCGGCTACGTCCATGCCGTCGCCCGGGGGCAGAAGGGCTACAACGGCGTCGCCATCCTGTCGCGGCTGCCGATCACGGATGCCGGCAGCGAGGATTTCGCGGCCCTGGGCCATGCCCGCCACGTCGCCGCGCGACTGCCCTCGGGCGTGGTGGTGCACAACCTCTACGTGCCGGCGGGCGGGGACATCCCCGACCGCGAGGCAAACCCCAAGTTCGGCCAGAAGCTCGACTTCCTCGCGGCGCTGCGTGACTGGCTGGCGGCCGGCCGGCCGGAGCGCGCGATCGTGGTCGGCGACCTCAACATCGCCCCGCGCGAGGACGACGTCTGGAACCACCGCGCGCTCCTGACCGTGGTCAGCCACACGCCGGAGGAGGTGGCGCGACTTGCCGAGGTGCAGGAGGCCGGACGGCTGGTCGATGTCACCCGGGCTGACCTGCCCAGCGGCCGGCTCTACTCCTGGTGGTCGTACCGGGCCGCCGACTGGGCCGCCTCGGACCGCGGCCGGCGGCTCGACCACATCTGGGCAACCGCCGACATCGCCGCCGCCGGCCACGCCAGCCGCATCCTGAAGGACGCCCGCGGCTGGGAGCAGCCCTCCGACCATGCCCCGGTGCTCGCCCGGTTCGACCTCGCGCCCTGAGGGGTCAGAGGTTCAGGATGCGCCGGTGGTGCTTGCGCAGGAGCAGCAGGCCGAAGGCCATCGGCGTCAGCACCCATGCGCCGACATAGCCGACGCTGATGTAGACGGGCTCATAGGTCGGGTAGAAGCCCGTGCGCATCAGCCCGGTCAGGTGGATCAGCGGGTTGTACCACAGCACGTCCTGGCCGATCTCCGGCAGATCCTCGTAGATGAAGAAGATGCCCGACATCAGGAAGAGCGGCGTGGTCAGGATGCCCCAGACCGAATCCCACAGCGGAAAGGTGGGGATGAGATAGGCGTTGAGGCAGCCCATGCCGAGGCCAAGCGCCGCCGCGAGGCCGAGCGCGGCGAGGATCGGCGGCAGGTCGATGATCGTGCGCGTCTCGAACAGCAGCAGGATGCCGCCGAGCACGATGTAGACGATCACGAGCTTGGTCAGCAGCTCGAGCATGAAGCGGGCGGTGATCGCCTCGATGAAGCCGATCCCGGGATAGGTCAGCAGCGTCCGCGAGGCGGTGAGCGAGCGCTGGACGGAGTTGCAGGTGCCGAGGTACATGCTCAGGACCAGCATCCCGGTGGCGAAGAACAGCGGGAAGTTGATGCCCAGCGCCGGGGTGCGCAGCTTGAGTCCGACCGTGAAGATGAGCACCATCATGGCGATGCCGCCGACCGGTTCGGCGATCGTCCAGATGTAGCCTCCCGGCGTGCCGCCGAAGCGGGTGACCATCTCGCGCAGCATCAGCGCCACGACCGACCGGAGGAAGCGGGGTCGGTGGCGCGTGCTGGAGGTCGGCAGGGGGGGGGCAATCGACATGGGGCGCGATGCGGCAGCCTGGCCAGGGGCCCCGCGGCGGGGCCGTCCGAAGATGCTGGCCATTCTGGACGAAGGCGAGCAAGATGAAAAGCACGGCCAAGGGTCACCGCGCCGTGCCGGAGCGGACGGATGGCAAAACTCGCACGACAGGCTCTGAAGCTGCGCGCCGGCGGTCGGCGGCTGCGGCGCGCCGCCCAGGAGGCGGCCGACCATGGCGGTGACGCCGAGGCCGTTGCCGCCGAAGGCGTGGTCGAGGTGTTCCTGCCCGAGACCGCGCCGCGGGCGACTTTCCGCTTGCGGCATCTCCTTGTGCTGCTGTCATTCGTCACGCTGGTGCTGGCGCCTGCGCTGGCCGCCGCCTGGTATCTGTATGCGCGCGCGGCCGACCAGTACGCCTCGACGATGGCGTTCTCGGTGCAGGCGCCCGACACCCGTTCGTCGCTGGACGTGATGGGAGACTTCGGCTCGCTGCTCGGCGGCAACGTCTCCAAGGACGCCGAGATCCTCTACCAGTTCATCCAGAGCGAGGAGATGGTGGCGCGGATCGACGCCAGGCTCGACCTCCGGGCCCTCTACGGACGCCACCACTCCAGCGACCCGCTGTTCGGGCTCGCCCCCGGTTCCCCCATCGAGGATCTCGTGCGGCACTGGAACCGCATGCTGCGAATCGCATTTGATTCCGGCACCGGGCTGATGGAGATCCGCACGCTCGCCTTCGATCCTGCCGAGGCGCAGGCGATCGCGAAGGCGATCATCGCCGAAAGCACCGACCGCATCAACGCTCTGTCGCAGCAGGCGCGCGAGGACGCGACGCGCTATGCCCGCGAGGAGCTGCAGATCGCGCTCGGACGCCTGGCCGAGGCGCGCGAGGCGCTGACCGCCTTCCGCGTCCGCACCCAGATCGTCGACCCCTCGGCCGACCTGCAGGGGCAGATGGGGCTCCTGAACACGCTGCAGGGCCAGATGGCCGAGACGCTGATCGAGCTCGACCTCCTGCGCGAGACGGCGCGCGAGGGCGACCCGCGGCTTGCCCAGCTCGAGCGGCGGATCGAGGTGATCCAGGCGCGCATCGACGAGGAGCGCGCGCGGATCGGCAGCGGTGCAGGGCCGGGCGGGCAGAGCTATGCGACGCTGGTCGCCGAGTTCGAGCGGCTGAACCTTGAGCGCGAGTTCGCCGAACAGGCGTATCGCTCGGCGCTGTCGGCCCATGACGCCGCGGTGGCCGAGGCCCAGCGGCAGAGCCGCTATCTGGCCACCCACGTCGCCCCGACGCTGGCCGAAAGCTCGCGCTACCCCGAACGCGAGATGATCCTCGGCATCACCGTTCTTTTCCTGTTCCTCGGCTGGGCGGTGATCGTCCTCGTCGCCTACTCGATCCGCGACAGCCGCTGACGCCATGCTGCAGCTGCTCAGGCGACCGGACCCGGAGGATGCCGCCAGCCGGCCGATCCTGGAACTGCGCGACGTCTGGAAGACGTGGTGGGTCCGCGGGCACCCCATCCCGGTGGCACGCGGGATCACCCTCGATATCCCGCGCGGTACCGGCGTCGGGCTGATGGGCCGCAACGGGGCGGGCAAGTCGACCTTCCTGTCGATGATCGCCGGCACCCTCAACCCCGATCGCGGCCGCATCATCCGCAACGGCAGCATCTCCTGGCCGGTGGGCTTCCGCGGCAGCTTCCACGCCGAGTTGACGGGGGCCCAGAACGTCCGCTTCATCGCCCGCCTCTACGGCGTGGACAGCGATGCGCTCTGCGCCTTCGTGCAGGACTTCGCCGAGCTTGGCGACCATTTCCACCTGCCGTTCCGCACCTATTCCAGCGGAATGCGCTCGCGGCTGTCCTTCGCGGTGTCGATGGGGGTGCCCTTCGACCTGTACCTGATCGACGAGGTCACGAGCGTCGGCGATGCCGTCTTCAAGGAGAAGAGCCGCCGCATCCTGATGGCGCGGCTCGCCCGCAGCGGCGCGATCCTGGTCACCCATTCGGTCAAGAAGATCCGCGACATCTGCCGCAAGGGCATGGTTCTGGATGGCGGGCGCATCCACTGGTACGACGACGTCGAGGACGCCATCGCCCATCACCTCGCGATCATGGCCGCGGCGCTGGAAGGCGCCGACGAGGAGGCCGAACTCGACGACGACTGAGACCGCCGCCGCCGCGGCCGGCTCAGAACGGCAGGCCCAGCCGGGCGATCTCGGCCGACGGGCGCGCCGCCGGCCAGAGCTCGCGGAAGGCGGCAAGGGTGGCGGCGACCGCAGGATCTTCGCCGGCACCGCGCGCCGCCCGGGCCTCGCGCGAGATGGCGGTTCCTGCCTGGGAATCGGCCGCGGCAGCCTGCGCGAGCGCGGCCGGATCCGGCGGCGGGCCGGCCAGCAGCCCAGTCGCCGCGAGGGCTTCAAGCGCCGCCGCGGGGTCGCGGGCGAGCTGCTCGTAGGTCATGATGGCAACGCGGGCGCCACCGTCGGCAATCAGGGCGCAGGCGCGGATCGCCGCGGCAAGATTGGAGACCAGCCGCGGCGCCTCGTGGCCGAAGGCGGTGACGAACGAGCGCACCCAGGGCTCGGCATCGCGGAACAGGAACAGGAACCGGGCCTGCGGAAAGGCATCGCGGATCGCCGCGGCAGCGGGATTGGCCTGCGACCGGAGCTTCAGCGCCAGCCGGCCGGTGTCGGTCGCGGTGGCGCAGGCAAGCGAGGCGACGGTGGCACGAAGCACTGCAACCGCATCGGCGCGGCAGGCGTCGGCTCCTCGCCCCGCCTGGGCGGCCTCCCGGCCCATCAGCCCCGGCGCCTGCGCGAAGGTGTCGGGCTCGGAGACAGCGGTCAGCCCGGCGGCGGCCAGGAGCACATTCATGAAGGTCGACCCGCAGCGGCCCGGCGACATCACGATGAGCGGCGCCGCGGCGGGGTCGCCGACCGCCGGATAGGCCTCGGGCAGCCGGTCGAAGGGAAGGAACGCGACCGAGCGCGCGGCCTCGCGCTGGGCCTGGTAGAAGAACGGCGCTGCCAGCAGTCCGGTACTCGACGGGGTCAGCGTCAGGGCAAGGCGGCGGGTCGCGAAATCGGCCGCGTAGGCGGTGGCCTGCCCGCGCGGCAGGCAGGGGGCCGCGACCGCCGGGCCAAGCCGGAAATCGGCCGCCGCCGCCACCCGCCAGCCCGGGCCCGGCCGCCCGGCGACGGCGTGATGGGTGATCTCCGCCACCCCTTCCCGGGGAGGAAAGAGCTCGTTCGCCAGTTGACCGATGCCCTCGCCCTGCCCGGGCAGGGCGCTGGCCGCGACCATCGCGGCAAGCGCAGCCTCGGCCTCGGGGCGCACGTCAAGGCCGGCCGGCCGGCCGGCTTCCAGCGGCAGGGTCTTCAGCGCCCGGGTGAGCCCCGGCAGGATGCGCCCCGCATCGCCCGCGGCCTCGAGCCGGGCGAGGGTGCGCTCGATCCGGCGCAGGAAGCCGGCGGTGTCGGCGGCGACGGGGTGGTAGATCTGGCCGTCGGGGCGCTCGAAGGCCGGCGCCGCGGGGTGGATGGGGAAGTGCCAGCCCCAGCCGCGGCCGTAGACGCGGTGGCCGAAGTCGTTGAGATCGGCCATCGGCATCCCGGCGGCATGCAGTTCAGTGGCGACGAAGGATTCGTCGTTCGGCCACTTCAGCTGCGGCCCCGCGGCGTTGGCTGCCTGCCAGCGCGCCAGCAGCGCCTGCCGGCGGGGCAGCAGATGGTCGATCGCGCGCCCAGAGATGCGCAGGAACGAGAACAGGCAGCCCCATACCTCGGTCCCGAAGCGGGCCATTGCCGGGTAATGGGCCCATCCCGGCGGCCGCTGGCCCAGGCCGGGGGCAAGCAGGTCGGCGTCGCTGGCCGCGAAACGAGCGAAGAAGCGGTCGGGGCGGGCGTTCAGCACCACGTCGCTGTCGGTGAGCCAGTAGAAGCGGGCGTCCGGAACGGCCCGCCGCACGGCGTAGAGCGGATAGTCGCCGCAGCGCCAGCCCCAGTCGGGCGGCGTGGCAAGCCCGTCCTCCTGCAGCCCCGGCTGGTCCAGTACGACCCTTTCCACCCCCTCGGGCAGCTGCACCTGCCCGCGCGACGCCGCGACCGCGACGACAAGCCGGAGGCCGGCAATGGCGCCGAACCGCGCGACGGCCCCATCGCGCCCGGGATCGGCGGCATGGGTGCGCAGAATGAGAACGTCGGTCGGCATCAGGCGTCCGCAGCCGCGGAGGGACCGGCGGCGCCGTCGCCGGCCTCGCGCGCGGCGCGGCGGCGCTCGGCCCTGCCCGCCGCCGTCCGGCTGCGGCGAAGCGCCGAGGGTGCCGGAGCCGGACCGGCCAGTGCGGCGGCGATGACATCAAGCGCCTGCGGCGTCAGCGCCGCGACCAGCAGGCGCCGCATCGCCGCCCCCTCGTCCGCGTCGCCGCCGGCCGGCGCCGCCGCCGCCGGTTCGCCCTCGGGCAGCGGCACCTGTCCGTCGAGGAAGCGGCGGTTCACCCAGCGGCACTCGCCGGCCGTCTGGCGCGCCAGCGCGGCGGCAAGCAGCGGGTCGTCCAGCCGCAGCCGCGGCAGCGCCGCAACCGCCGGCGAGGCCACCAGCCGCCGGATCGCCTCGCGCCGCGCCTCCGGCGGATGGCGGGGGTCGATCACCTGGTTGCTGAACGCCAGCCAGGCGAGTGCCGCCGCCGGCAGCGACTCGTTGGCGCGCACCGGGCGGGGCTCGGGCACCGGCGCAAGGCGGCGCAGGACGCCGAAGAAGTCGGTCACCACGTCGCCGCCGGCCAGGTTCTCGCGCGCGAAGCTGCGGACCACCAGGTTGGCCTCGCCCGCCGCCGCCGCCCAGCCTGCCAGCAGCCGGCGGTAGGGGTAGCGGTAGGCGCCCGGAACCGGGAGGTCGCCGATGCGGTGGCGGCCAGCCCGCAGCGACTGGGCGAGCATCGACAGAAACAGCCCTTCCGGGGCGCGGGCGTAGGCGACGACGGTAACGTGCGCAAACCGGCGCGCCAGCCGCTCGAAGACCGGGCCGGGCAGCCGCGGGCTGGCGAAATGCTCGCTCGAGAGCACGGCCACCCGGCAGTCGCTCGCGGCGGCGGCGGCCTCGAACTCCTCCCAGCGCGCCCTGCTCCAGGCCCGGGCGGCCTCGGCCGTGGGGAAGTGGCGGCGGGTGTCGGGCTGGTCGAGCAGCCCCGCGCCCGCGAAGGCCAGCGCCAGCGCCTTCTCCGGCATGCGGTCGGCGAACCATGTGAACACCCCGGCCCCCGCCAGGGCCTCGCGCGACTGCCAGATCGCCTGCTGGATCGCCGTCGACCCGGTCTTGTGCGGGCCGATATGAAGGACGAGGTGCATGGAGGGCCTCTGCAGTCAGCCGGTTGCGGCACTGGAAGCGGATGCGCCGGGGCCCGCCCCGGCGCGCGTTTCATCCGAAGTCGGCACCGAATGCAAGCGCCGCGGCGGGACGCTCAGCCCTCGTCGACGTACTCCTTGAGGAACGCGGCAACCTTGCCGACGACCGCGGCAGTGGCCTCGGACAGGCGGGCGTCGAAGTCGGCCGGCGGGGCCGGCGCCTCGTCGGGCGGGAAGGGGTTGGCATCGACGCCAAGATAGGCGCGCGCGGCCTTGCGGTTGGCGTCGGCGAAGCGGCTGCGCAGCGCCTGCCGCCCGGCCAGCGACAGCAGCCCCGCACGGGTCTGCTGCAGTTCGGCCGACCGGGCCTGCGCCATGCGCGACAGTCGGACCACGAACTTGTGATGTCCGTCCGGCCGGGTCAGCCACGGGTTCATGGCCCTGACGTATTCGAGCGCGTCCGGCGGCAGTGAGGCCTTGTGGTGCACAACCGGCCCGGGCGGTCCGAAGGCCGGCCGCTCGGTACAGCCGATGGCATCGAGGAAGTCGGCCATCAGCCCGCCGGCGGCACGCACCCGGTCGAACAGACGGACCCTCAGCGCGGCATCGCCGAACAGCTCTGCCCAGGGGCGCAGGATGCGGGCGGTCTCGAGGAAGTGCAGCCGCTCCTCGGCGAGGTAGCGGTCGATCGTGCGTGCCTCGCGGGTCTCGAAGTCCTTCACGAACTGGTTGTAGAAGCTCTCGAGATAGCTGTCGGGGCTGCGCAGGTAGAAGACCACGGCGACATCGTAGCGCTCGGCAAGCGGGGCGAGGCGGGCGGGGTCGAGGCCGAGGCCGAATTCCTCGGAACTCACCACGGCGACGGGCTGCGGAGCGGCGTCGATCTCGTCCTGCAACGCCGCCCAATCGGGCAGCGACGCAAGCGCGGACTGCTTCAGCTTGCGGTCCTTGAGCTGCCAGCACAGACGGAAATGGGCCTCGTGGATGCGCCCGGCCTGGGGATAGAGCACGCCGATGCGCTCCAGCACCGCGGCGTTGCGGGCCAGCGTGCTCTGGATGTGGGTGGTTCCGGTCTTGTGCGACCCGATGTGCAGGACAAGCCGCTTGCGCATGCGCCCTCGCCGCCCTTAGCCCGCGTGACGCCGACCGATTCCGGCGCGCACGAGCGGGGTGTGCAGCGCGCAGGAATCGAGGAAGGCGAGCGCCTCGCCGGCGGCGAGCCCCGAAAGCCGCGTCCGCGCCCGCCGCAGGGCCGGGGCGAAGCCCTCGGCCGTGATCTCGCCGGCCTGCACTCCGGCAAAGGCCGCCTGCCCGAGCGCCCCCTCGAGCACCGCCCAGAGTTCGGCGGCTGCCGCGGCGAAGTCCGGCTGCAGGTCGGCCCGCAGGTTCGCCCAGTTCCAGTTGACGGTGTTGACGAAGGACCGCATCAGCGGCGACATGCCGTTCCAGCCCTCCGACAGCGCCCGGCGCGCCAGCAGGCGGAACATTTCGAGCGCGTAGAAGGCGCGCTCGTCTCCCTGCCGGATGTCCTGGCCGGGATGCTGGCGGTAGCCGTAGGCCAGGTGCCGGGCCATCGGCACGCTGCGGGCGTGATGCAGTGTCAGATGCTGGAATATCTGGTCATCGAAGGCGCGGATGTGCTCGGGAAACCAGATGTTGCGCGAATCGAGGAAGTCGCGGCGGTAGACCCGGCGCCAGATCGTCGGCTGCCCGGCCAGCAGAATCTCGGATGGCGCGGGGGCCATCTCGCCGCGCCCGAAGGCTGTCCAGGCAAGGTTGGCGAAGGCCCAGTCGGTCGCCTCGTAGGAGGGTTCGCGCCGCAGCCCGCCACCGGGCTCCTCCCACAGGGTCTCGAAGGTTCCCTGGACCACCTCGGCGCCGGTGTAGCGGGCAAGGTCCAGCAGTTCGGCGAACATCCCCCGCCCCGGCAGGTCGTCGGCGTCCACGAAGGCGATGTGGGTCGCGTCCGACAGCATCCGGCCGCGGTTGCGGGCCGAGGCGCAGCCGGCATTCTCCTTGCGGTGCACCGTCACCCGGCGGTCGCCGGAAAAGCGCTCGGCCACCGCCTCGCCCGAGCCGTCGGTGGCGCCGTCGTCGACGACGATCACGCGCAGCTCCTCCTCGGCTCCCTCGAGGATCGCCGCCACGCAGTCGCCGACCCAGGGGCGGGCATTGAAGCAGGGCACCACGACGTCCAGCCCCTCGCGGCGTCCGGCCGGGTCGGGCGCGCGGCGCAGGGCCAGCGCCGGCACCCCGGCCACCGGCAGCCAGGTCTGGCGCCAGCCGGCGGCGCGGTAGGCAAGCCGGGCCGGCACCGGCGACCAGGTCTCGCCCGTGATCACCTCGACCGGCACCTCGGCCAGCGCCTGAAGCACGTCGGTCTCGGCGCGCGGGGCGACGAGCTTGACAAGCGTCGGGGCGATCGCGGCCAGCGCGGCGGCCGGCAGCGTGGGGTAGCTGCGGCCGGTCTGGCCGGGGGCGTCGGCCGTCCCGGCCTCGAGATAGCCCTCGAGCGCCTCGGGTCGGCGGAACGGCCGCAGCGGGCACAGCCGCGCCAGCGCCGCGCCGTCGCGGCCGGTCAGCGCCGCGGCGACGGCGGCAACGTCGGTCGCCGCCTCGCCCGCGCCCACCGCCAGTTCGAAGGCGACGAGGTTGGTCAGCCCCAGCGCGGCGATGTTGTGGACGAGCGCGGCAAAGGCGGCGGGCTCGGGTTCGAAGCACCAGACGGTCCAGCCCGGGAAGGCGCGCGCGAAGGTCAGCGCGAAGGCGCCGAAGCCGGCACCGATGTCCACCGCCACGCCCCGCGCGCCCAGCGGCGCGGCCGCGGCCAGGGCGGGCTCGTGGATCTCGCGCAGCCGCCAGAGCGAATCGGCCAGCATGAAGCCCTCCGACGGCACCGTGACCCGGAGCCGCTGGCCGAAGGCCGCAACCTCGACGCTGGGAGGCATCGCCGCGGGCTCCGCCGCGGCGGTCACGTCCTCATCCGGCATCGGCGATCCTCGCAGGCGGGGTCAGGAAGCGGTCGAGGCGCTGGGGATCCAGCCCGCTGCCGGCCAGGTCCAGCCAGCGCGGATGGGCAAGCGTCAGCACGGTAGCGGCAAGCGCGCGGAAGCCCGGACGCTGCGGCCGGGCAAGCATGGTGGCGCACCACTCGGCCAGCCTGAGGCAGGAATCCAGCACCGCCCCCCGGCAGGCAGGGTCGTCGAAATCGGCGGTGTCGGCGAAGGCCTCGAGCGTCATGCGCATCACCGCCAGCACATCGAAGCGGCGTTCGCCGTGGGTGGCCGTGATCTGCGGCCGGGCGTAGCGGCGGAAGTAGGTGAAGCAGGGCGTCTGCACGAACGCCAGGCGCCCGGCCGCAGCGAGCGCGAGGCTGTGGAAGAAGACATCCTCGAAGAAATGGCCATCGGGAAAGCGCAGGCCATGGGTCCGGATCAGCGCGAGCGAGACCGCCTTGCTGGCCGCCTGCGGCTCGAGCGCATAGGCCTCGGCCCAGATCCGCGGCGCATCGGGGTGGTCGCGGGCGGCGACGCCCTCGGGGCAGAGCCCGGCCAGCGTGCGGAATCGGCCGGTGTCGTAGAACGGCACCGGCTCGCCCCGTATCTCGCGCAGCACGCCGCGGCACAGGACGACGTCGGGGCGGTGCTCGCCGATCGCCCCGGCGATGGCGGCGAAGGCCCAGTCGGGGCGGCTGTCGTCGGCGTCCAGAAAGCAGACATAGTCGCCGCGGGCATGGTCGATTCCGCGGTTGCGGGCGCTCGACAGCCCCGCGTTGGCCTGCCGCAGTACCCGCAGCCGCGCGTCGTCGATGCCGTCAAGCCGTTCCTGCGTGTCGTCGGAAGAGCCGTCGTCGACGACGATGTACTCGAAATCCTCGAAGCCCTGCGCCAGCACCGACCGCACGCCCGCCTCGAGCAGCGCGCCGTCGTTGCACGTCGTCGTGATGCAGGTGATGAGCGGCATCGCGTCCCGTCCGGTTCGTCCAGCGGCCCCGCGTTGCCGGCAGCGGCGATCGCGACAGCGCCCGCCCTATGCCGCAAGCTCCGGCCGGAGTCCAGCGCGCCGGCCGCGGCCGGTTGCCAGACCGGGGCGGGTGGTCTAAGCCCCGAGCGCGTGGTCGGCGGCGGGCAGGGGGAAGGCGATGGCGGCTCGGGTGCTGGTGACGGGCGGTGCGGGCTACATCGGGTCGCACGCCTGCAAGGCGCTGGCGCGGGCGGGCTATCTGCCCGTGGCGCTGGATGATCTGTCGACCGGCCATGCCGTGGCGGTGCGCTGGGGCCCGCTGGTGCGGGCAAACCTGATGGACCGCCCCGCGCTGGCCGCCGCCTTCGCCGAGCACGCGCCGGTGGCGGTGATGCATTTCGCCGCCCTGTCGCTGGTGGGCGACTCGATGCGCGACCCGGGCCGCTACTGGCGCGAGAACGTCACCGGGGCGCTGAACCTCGCCGAGACGGCGGTGGCGGCGGGCTGCCGGCGGCTGATCTTCTCCTCGACCGCGGCCACCTACGGCGACCAGGACGGGGTCCTGTTGTCGGAGGACACGCCGCAGCGGCCGATCAACGCCTATGGCGCCTCCAAGCGGGCGATCGAGGACATCCTGCGCGACTTTGGCCCGGCGCACGGGCTCGAGCACGTCGTGTTCCGCTACTTCAACGTCGCCGGCGCCGACCCCGAGGGCGACACCGGCGAGGACCACGACCCCGAGACGCATCTGGTGCCGCTCCTCCTCGATGCCATCGCCGGCCGGCGGCCGGCGCTGACGCTTCACGGCACCGACTGGCCGACGCCCGACGGCACCTGCATCCGTGACTATGTGCATGTCTGCGACCTCGTCGACGCCCATCTCGCCGGGCTCGACTGGCTGCTCGCCGGCCGCGGCAGCCGGGCCTTCTGCCTCGGCAGCGGCCGCGGCTACTCGGTGCGCGAGGTCATCGCCGCCGCCGAACGGGTGACGGGCCGGCGTGCCCCGGTGGTGCCCGGCCCGCGCCGGTCGGGGGATGCCGCGGTCCTGGTCTCGGGCAGCCAGCGCGCCGAGGCAGAGCTCGGCTGGACGCCCCGCCACGGGCTCGAGGCCATGATCGCCCATGCCCATGCCTGGGGGATGCGCAAGGCGCGGCCGCAGGCCGCGGAGGCGGTGGCATGACGGGCGCGCGCATCCTGATCGTCGGGGCGGGGCTCTCCGGCGCGGTCATCGGGCGGATGCTGGCCGAGGCGGGGGACCGGGTGACGATCCTGGAGGCCCGCAGCCACATCGCCGGCAACTGCCACACCGTCCGCGACCCCGCGACGGGTGTGCTGGTGCACGCCTACGGCCCGCACATCTTCCACACCGACGACGCCGAGGTGTGGGACTACGTCAACCGCTTCCAGACCTTCCAGCCCTACCGCAACCGGGTCAAGACGACGGTCGGCGGGCGGGTCTATTCGCTGCCGGTCAACCTCCACACGATCAACCAGTTCTTCGACCGGGCGCTGAACCCCGAGGAGGCGCGCGCCTTCATCGCCGGCCGCGCCGATGCCTCCATCGGCGAGCCCGCGAACTTTCAGGAGCAGGCCCTGAAGTTCATCGGCCGCGAGCTCTACGAGGCCTTCTTCCGCGGCTACACGCTCAAGCAGTGGGGCTGCGATCCGACCGCGCTGCCGGCCTCGATCCTGAAGCGCCTGCCGGTGCGCTTCAACTATGACGACAACTACTTCTTCCACCGCTTCCAGGGCATGCCGGCCGAGGGCTACTCGTCCATGGTGGAGCGCATCCTCGACCATCCCGGGATCGCGGTGCACCTGTCCACGCGCTTCGATCGGGCGGCGCGGGCGGGGTACGACCATGTCTTCTATTCGGGCCCGCTCGACGGCTGGTTCGACTTCGAGCTCGGCCGGCTCGGCTACCGCACGCTCGACTTCGAGCGCATCGAGCACCGGGGCGACTTCCAGGGCTGCGCGGTGATGAACTACGGCGACGTCGAGGTGCCGTGGACGCGGATCACCGAGCACAAGCACTTCGCCCCCTGGGAAAGCCACGAGGGCAGCGTCGTCTTCCGCGAATACTCGCGCGCCTGCGGCCCGGGCGACATCCCCTACTACCCGATCCGGCTGGTCGACGAGAAGGCGCTGCTCGCCCGCTACGTCGACCGCGCCCGTGCCGAGACGGGTGTGACCTTCGTCGGCCGGCTGGGAACCTACCGCTACCTCGACATGGACGTGACGATCCGCGAGGCGCTGGACGCCGGCCGCACATTCCTTGCCCGCCGTGCCGCCGGCGCGCCAATGCCCGCGTTCGCGGTGGCGCCGCTGTGAGCCCGGGCGCAGCCGCGCGCCTGGCCGCCATCGTCGTCACCCACGACCGGGCGGCGGCGGTGGCCGAGACGGTGGCGCGGCTCCTGGCCGAACCCGTGGACCATGTGCTGGTCGTGGACAACGCCTCCGGCGACGACACGCTGGCCCGGCTGGCCGCGATCGGCGATGCGCGCCTCGAGGTGGTGACGGCGGGCCGCAACCTCGGCGGCGCCGGCGGCTTCGAGCTCGGGATGCGGCGGGCGGTGGCAGCGCGCGATCCCGACTGGCTGATCCTGATGGACGACGACGCCCGGCCCGAGCCCGGCGCGATCGCCCGCTTCCGGGCGCTCGACCTTGACGGGACCGAGGCGCTGGCTGCCGCCGTGCGCTATCCCGACGGCGCCATCTGCGAGATGAACCGCCCCTCGCTCAATCCCTTCTGGCACCGCACGGCCTTCCTGCGCACGCTCGCCGGCGGCGGGCGGGCGGGCTTCCACCTGCCCGACGCCGCCTATTCCGACCGCGCGCCGCGGCCGGTGGATGCGGCCTCGTTCGTGGGGCTGTTCCTGTCGCGCGCTGCGGTGGGGCGCGCCGGCTTCCCCGACGGGCGGCTGTTCCTTTACGGCGACGACGTGCTCTACACGCTCGCGCTCAGCCGCTCCGGCGGGCGCATCATCTTCCACCCCGCGGTCCGCTTCGAGCACGCCTGCGCGACCCTGGGCGCCGGCGGGCCGCGCGTCTACCGGCCGCTCTGGAAGGCCTACTACAACTACCGCAACGGCCTGCTGGCCTACCGCTACGCGGCCGGTGCGCTGTTCTGGGCGGTGCTGCCGGTCGTGCTCTACCGCTGGTCGCGCTTCGCCCGCCACTACCGCGAGGATGGGCCCGCGTTCCGGCGGCTCCTGCGGCTGGCGGTGCGCGACGCGCTGGCCAGGCATCTGGACCGCCCGCTGCCCGAGGTGATGGCCGCGGCCGGAGGGGCCGGCGGCAGGGTTGAACGCGGCCGCGACAGCGGCTAGAGGTGCCGGCGTCGCCGGTCCGACACGGCCAGGGCCCGCGCGTTTCCTGTCGAGGACGGCCCCGCGCATGCACCTTCTCCAGTCGACGCTGCAGCCCGCCCCCGACCTTCCCGCAAGCCTCTACCTGCGCATCACCGACACCGCCCGGCGCACCCCGGTGCGCCTGGACCACGGCAGTGGTGACAGCCTCGAGGTCACGCTGCAGGCCGGGCAGATCCTGTCGACGGACACCTTCCACGGCAGCTTCTACCGCGCCTACTGGAAGGGCTTCGCCGGGCTGGACGACATCGCGGTGGTGGTCGAGATCCGCGGCCAGGCGACGCTCCGGGTGCTGGAGGACGGGGACGGCGGCCTTGTCCAGCTTGCACGCCACCGGCTTGACGCGCCCGCCCGCGGCCGCTTCCTCGTGACCCTGCCGCCCGCCGGCGGCGACAAGCGGCTGTTCGGGGGCGAACACCGCAGCCGGCTCTTCGTCGAGCTGTCGGCACTGCGACCCACCGAGGTCACCGCCATCGACTTCGTCACCCCGACCCCGCCGACCCGCCGGGCGACGCTGTCGGTCGGGCTCTGCACCTTCAACCAGGAGGCCTATCTCGCCCGCACCCTGGCCGGGGTGGCGCGGCTTGCCGCGGCGACGCCGGAGATCCGCGCGGTCCATGTCGTCAACCAGGGCGCCCCCTTCGCCTCGGCCGAGATCCGCGGCCTGCTCGCCGGCCCCAAGATGCACGAGGTCGCGCAGCGCAACCTCGGCGGCGCCGGCGGCTTCACCCGGTCGCTGGCCGAGGAGCTGGGCGCCGCCGACCCGGCAAGCCATCACCTGATGATGGACGACGACATCGTGCTCGACCCTCGGATGATCGTGCGGGCGCTGCGCTTTCTCGACTATGCCAGCGACGACGTCGCGGTCGGAGCGGGCATGCTCGACCTGCTGCGGCCGACGGTGATGTACGAGGCCGGCGCCTTCCTTCGGGCCGACAACATCATCGTGCCCTACTGTCACAACGTCGACCTCGCCGACCCCGGGCAGCTGTGGCACTTCAACACCCCGGTGAAGACCGACTACAACGCATGGTGGTTCTGCATCCTGCCGGTGGCGCGCTGCCGGACCCTCGGGCTGCCGGCGCCGGTGTTCATCCGCGGCGACGATTTCGAATACGGCCAGCGGCTGGCGCGCGCCGGGGTGCGCACCGTCACCCTGCCCGGCATCGCCGTGCATCACGAGCCCTTCTATGCCAAGCCGCAGGGCTGGCAGGCCTACTACGACCTCCGCAACCGGCTGATCTTCGCCGCCTCCTACCCCGAGCGGGTGCGGCAGCTGTCGCTGGCCCATGTCGTCGGGCTGATCACCGATGCGATCCTCACCCACCAGTACGCCACCGCCGAGCTGCGCATGCGGGCGGTGGCCGACTTCCTCGCCGGGCCGGAGGCCGTCTTCGGCCGCGACCCCGAGGCGCTGCACGGCGAGATCATGGCGCTGAACCGCGCCCACGCGCCTGCACGGCTGGACGATGCCGCCTGGAAGACCGAGCCGGGCGCTCCCGGACGGCCGCGGCCGGCCGGGATGCGTGGCCTCGCGCTCGCCCAGCTGCGCTCGCTCCTGCGCACCGGGCTCGGCCCGCTCGAGCGCAGCGCGCGGGCGGTGCTGCTGGACGTGCACGCCCACCCCTCCAACACCGGCGGGCGCGCCTATGTGCTGACCAACGGGCCGCGCAGCTTCCACCTGCGGCTGGTGCCCGACCGCGGGCGGATGTGGCGGATGATGCTGCGTGCCGCTCGGCTGGCGCTTTCCTACCGCCGCCGCCGGACGGCCGCCGGGCGCGCCTTCGCCGCCGCCGCCCCCGCCCACCAGACGGCCGAGGACTGGGGACGGCGTTTCGCCCGCACGCCTGCCGAGCGAGCTGCCCCGACGGGCGGCGCCGTGGCAGCGCCCGCCAAGGCCGCCGCCCCCGCGACCTGACCCAGAGGAGCCCCGCCGCGATGCCGCGACTGCCCAGAGCCCTTGCTGTCGGCTCCGCCCCTCCCGCCGGCGGCACGCGGATGCCCAGCCCGGCCGAGGCGATGGCCGAGCTCGCCCGGACCATCGGCCCCGCCCGGGCACCCGACTTCTACGGCATCGGCGCCGAGAAATGCGGCACCACCTGGCTGTGGCAGATGTTCCGCGACCACCCCGCGATCGGCGTACCGCGGCCGAAGGAGCTGCGCTACTTCGCGACCCTCTACCTCGGCACCGGGGCGCCCAGGGCGGCGGCGCTGCCGATCCTGCTGCGCAACGCCGCCTCGCTGCAGAAGCGTCCGCTGCTTCTGGCCCAGCTGGCCACCGAGATCCGCCTCGCCGCCGGCGGCGACGAGGCGTACCTGCGCATCCTCGGCAAGCTGAAGGGCGATCTGGTGGGCGACATCTCGCCCCAGTACTGCATGCTGCCGGATGCGGGCATCGCCCACATGCAGCGGCTGGCGCCCGAGGCCAAGGTCATCTTCCTGATGCGCGACCCGGTCTCGCGCGCCATCTCCGGCGGCAAGATGAAGGCCGCCGCCGAGAACCCCGAGCTTGACGACGCCCGCCTGCGGGCCCACACGCTGGTGCCATTCCAGATCGACATGAGCCGCTACAGCGCGATCCTCGACCGCTTCGAGAGGGCCTTCCCCGGCCGCGTCTGGACCGGCTTCTTCGACGACATCGTCGAGCGGCCGCTGGCCGTGCTCGAGGAGCTCTGCGCCTTCCTCGGGGTGGAGTTCCGGGCCGAGATGTTCCCGCGCACCGCGATGACTGCCAACCCCGGCAAGCCGTTCGCGGTCTCCGCCGAGCTGAAGCGCGAGGTCTACGGGCTGCTCGCCGGGGAATACGACCGGCTGGAGGCGCGCTTTCCCGCCCGCGTCGCGGCCTGGCGTGCCGCCTATCTGCGCTGACCCCGCCTTCGCGCCGCGACGGCGGTACCTTCCTCCGCGACGTGATCCCCCGCCTCCGCGTCATCCTCCTCGGCCGGCAGGCCGGCGGCGAGGCGGCGGGCGACGAAATGCGGCCGCAGGCGGTTCGGCGCCACGCAGGACAGCTCGGCCACGAACTCGGCCAGCACCTGCAGGTGGCGTCCCTCCGGCCCGGGGAAATGGTCGGCAAGGCGGATCGACTGTTCGCCGTCCACCGCCCGGGCGGCAGCGCCCTGCAGCGCCCGGGTCAGCGGCGCGCCCTGAAAGAAGGCGGCATCGACCGCGGCCGCATCCGCGCGGTAGTAGTCCTGCAGCCCGGGGATGCGGGCCCCAGACACCGCCGGCCTCGGCGAATCCCCCGACGGCACGGATGCCAGCCGCAGCGCCAGGTTGCGCCCGACCGCGGCGCGCAGCTTGGGGCTGGGTGCGGCCTGCTCGCGCGCGAAGGCACGGTGCACCGCCGCCAGCAGGGCAAGATGGCGCAGCGACAGCGACTCGTTGGCCAGCACCGGTGCGGTCAGGCGGAAGTCGCGGCCGTCGAACGCGAAAGCCAGGAAGTCGTTCACGACATCGTTGTCGAGAAGCTCCGCGCGGATCATCGGGCGGACGGTGAAGGCCGTCCCGAACGCCGTCCGCCAGCGCTGCAGCCGGTCGTGATAGAGGAACCGGCCATTCTGCCCGGTGCGCTCGATGTAGGCGTCGAGCGGACGGTGAAAGAGCCCGAGCTTGATCCGCTCGGCCCAGGACGACACGACACGCTCGATATGCGGCCGCACATAGGCAATGAGGCGGATGCGGCCGGCGCGGGGGGCCAGCACGCGGTCGACCGCCGCGGCCAGCGTCACGGGATCGGAGGACTCGAAGTTCTCCGACGAGACCACGACCACCCCGGCATCGAGCCCGTCAATCTGTTCGGCAAGTGCCCGCATCTGCGCCTCGGCCTTCTTGGGCGGCGCCCCGGGCAGGAACGCGTTGGCCAGGCCGGCGTGATGCAGCCGGGCCGGAAAGGCCAGCGCCGGCACCTCGCCCTCCCAGCCCTGGGTGCGCAGCGCGTGCTGGATGGCGGTCGAGCCGGTCTTGCGGTCACCGAGGTGGAACACGATCTCGCGCGGCATGGCTCCCCCTGGTCGTGGCGGATCTCTCGGGGCGCCGGTGGCGCCCCGGGTAGGGAATGCGGGCACGGCGCAGTGCCCGCGCCTCAGGCGTCGTCGTCCTCGTCCGCCTCGGTGTCGCCCAGCCGGCCCTTCAGTGCCGCCCGCTCCTCTCGCAGCGCCTTCATCTCGGCCTTCATCTCCACCAGCCGCTGGCGGACGTAGATCAGTCGGCGGCGCGCGGCGCGGTCGCCGCCCTTGCCTTCGGGTTCGTCGCTCATGTCTCCTCCGGGGTTGCCGCCAGCTGCGGCGGTGCAGCGCCTTCCTAGCCGGGTGCGCGTCGGGGGGAAAGCCTTGTCTTCGGCCGCAGCCGCCGCGGCAGGAGGCCCGCCGCGGTCACCGCGATCAGCCTGAGGTCGAGGCAGAAGCCCCACCTCCCCGCCCGCGCCCGCTGGTAGATGAGGTCGAGCCGCGCCTTCCGCGGCACGCAGCGGCGGGCATAGACGGCGTCGGTCTCCCCGGCGCTCGTGCAGGCGGCCAGGAGCCGCTCCTCATAGCCGTGGAAGACCAGCGTCGCAAGTCCGGTCACCCCCGGGCGGCTCTCCAGGACACGGGCGTAGAGGGCCGGAAAGCGCTCGACATACTCGCGCAGCGGCGGGCGCGGGCCGACGAAGCTGATGTCGCCCCGCAGGATGTTGACGAGCTGGGGGATCTCGTCAAGCCGCGTGCGCCGCAGGACGCGGCCGATGCGGGTGACGCGCGCCACCTTGTCGCCGCCCGAGACGCCGCGCTCGGCCGGCCCCGCGGCGGCGCGCCGCATGGTGCGGAACTTCCACAGCAGAAAGCCCTCGGCGGGGTTGCGCATGCGCTCGGCGCGGTAGAGCACCGGCCGGCCGTCGGTCAGCAGGATCGCCAGCGCGATCGCTGCGGCGGGAACCGCCAGCACCACCACCAGCACCAGCGCAAGAACGACATCGAAGGCCCGCTTGCCCGGCGTCACGGCGCCTCCCCCGAGCCGCCGGCGGCAGGGATCGCACCGGTCGCCACCGCCTCGGCCACCATCGCCGCCGCCGTCGCCTCGGCCGCCAGCACCGGCGCGATGCGCTGCAGCCGCGCGGTGTCCAGCACCACCCGCGCCACCGCGCCCGCCGGTGCCGGCCGGAAGCGCACCTGCCGGCCGGCCGCGGCGGCGATGGCAGCCATCGCCAGGGGCTGCGGCGCGGCAACGTTCAGCACTGCCGGCAGCGGCGCGCCGGCGGCGGCCAGCCCGGCAAGGCGGCCAAGCAGGCGCGCCAGCGTCGCCGGGCCGATCCACGACCGCACCGGCCCCGCCGGCGCCCCCGGCGGGCCGACATCGTCCAGCACCACCGTCCTGCCGGCGGACAGCGCTGCCCCCAGCGCATCGGCGCCGACGACATTGGCGAGCCGCAAGAGCGTCAACCCCGGCCCGCCGGGCCGGCAGGCGGCGCGCGCGGCCTCCTCCATCGCCGCCTTGGCCGCGCCATAGGCACCGGCCGGCGCCAGGGCCGCGTCCTCGGCCGCCGCGCCATTCGGCACCGGCCCGTAGACCGCGGCCGACGAGAGCTGGAACACCCGCCCGATGCCCGCCGTCGCGGCCGCGGCCAGCGCCGCCCCGGCCAGCGCCGCGTTGCGCTCAAGCCCCGGCCCGGCAGTGACCCCGGCCAGCACAACCAGCGCGGCCGCGCCGGCGAAGGATGCCGGCGGCGGACCGGCCAGCAGATCCCATTCCGCGATGCCCTCCCCCGGCGGCGGCCGCCGGGCCGAGAGGAGCGGCGCGCCGCCCTCCGGCGGAAGCGCGGCCCAGGCGGCGGCAAGAAGGCGCCCAAGCCGCCCCCCGGCGCCCGCGACCGCCATCACCGGCGCCCCTGCGGCCATCCTTGCTCTGCCCCGACCCGTTGACGCGGACTCAGCCGCCAGTATGGTGAGCGGCGGGGGCCTGTCCATCCCCGGGGGGTGCGGCCCGCGCGGGCTGCTGGCAAAGAGGGACCGATGGGGTGGCTGACACAGGGCCGGGGATGGCGCATTGCGGCCGCGGCGGCAGGGTTTGCGGTGCTTGCGGGGTGCGACCTGCCGCGCGGCGCAGCGGTCCAGAGCGAGGTCACCCGCCCGCCCGAGGGGGTTGAGGCCGATTTCGCCGTCTACCCCGTCACCCGCGACAGGCTGGCCACCTATGCCGCCTGGCCCGCGGTGGGCGAAGACCGGCCGCAAAGCTGGGTGCCGCGCAGCGGCGGGGCGTTGTCGCCGGTGATCCAGCCGGGCGACCGCGTCAACATTACGATGTGGCAGAGCGAGGACAACTCGCTGCTGTCGATCCCCTCGCAGAAGCGGGTGGACATCGGCGAGATGGTGGTCTCGGCGGGTGGCACGGTGTTCCTGCCCTACGTCGAGGAGGTGCGCATCGCCGGCATGACGCCCGATGCCGCCCGCCGCGCGCTTCAGGCTGCGCTGGTGCAGATCGTGCCGACCGCGCAGGTGCAACTGGCAATGGTGTCGGGCCGGCAGAACTCGGTCGACATCGTCAGCGGGGTCCGCAACCCCGGCAGCTACCCGCTGCCCGACCGCAACACCTCGGTGCTGTCGGCGCTCTCGCTCGCCGGCGGGGTTGCACCCGAGCTGCGCAACCCCCAGTTGCGGCTGATCCGCGGCGGCGACGTCTACGGCACCCCGCTGGCGGCGCTCTACGACACCCCGTCGCTCGACACCACGCTGCGCGGCGGCGACAAGCTGGTGCTGGAGGCCGACGGGCGCCACTTCCTCGCCCTCGGTGCGACCGGGCGCGAGGAGATCGTCTACTTCCCGAAGGAAGAGGTGTCGGTCCTCGACGCCACGGCGCTGATGGGCGGCATGAACGACGCCCGGGCGAACCTCAAGGGCGTGCTGATCCTGCGGCGCTACCCGGTGACGGCGGTGCAGCCCGACCCGGTGGGGCCCGCCAACGCCCAGGTGGTGTTCACCGTCGACCTGACCACCGCCGACGGGCTGTTCAGCGCCGGTGCGTTCCACGTCCTGCCCGGCGACGTCGTCCTGGCCACCGAAAGCCCGGTGACCGCGATGCAGACGATCTTCGCGCTGGTCGGCTCGGCCCTGCGGATATCGAACCAGGTGAACTGACGCCCGCACACCCACTCCCGGCGGCGCGGTCGCGCCACGAAGCGACGGCACGGCGGGGATGGTACCGCCTCCCCGGCTCGAACGGGGGACCCCCAGATCCACAATCTGGTGCTCTAACCAACTGAGCTAAGGCGGCCCTGGCCGGCATCTATCCATCGGGCCCGGCGAATGCAAGCCCCCCGAGGATCTGCCCGGGCGACGGGTCACGGCCCCTCTCAAGGAAATCTTTGCTACTTTGGGGTTCAACCAGAAGGCGGCAGGGGCCGGAGCGATGCCAGAGTCGACCACGCCACAGGAACAGGCGGACGGCCACGCCCAGGCGGACGCAGTCCCTCAGCGGCTGCTGGCCATGGTTGCCGAACGGACCGCCAACATGGTCGTGATCTCCGACGCCGCCCGTCGCATCCTGTGGGTCAACCCCGCCTTCGAGCGGCGCACCGGCTACCGGCTGGACGAGGTGCGCGGCCGCCGTCCGGCCGACGTCCTGAACAGCCCCCGGACCGACCCCGCCACCATCGCCGCGATCGACGCGGCGCAGTCGGCCGGGCAGCCGGTCACGGCCGAGCTGCTCAACCGCGGACGCGACGGGCGGGAGTTCTGGGTCAGCATCGACCTGCAGCCCTTCCGGGACGACCACGGGCGGCTCGCGGGCTTCATCTCGGTGGAGGCCGACATCACCGAGCGGCACCTCCGCGAGCAGGAGCGCCGGGCGCTGGAGCGCGAGCGGCAGCACGCGCGCGAGGAACTCCGCCGCGCCGTCGACGAGATGCCGAACGGCTTCGCGCTGTTCGACGCCGAGGAGCGGATGCGCCTGTGCAACGAGGCCTACCGCCGGATGTTCTCGCCGATCGCCCCGATCCTTGAGCCGGGCGTCAGGTTCGAGGAGGTCGTGCGCTCCGCGATTGCCGCGGGAGTGTTCGCCGACGCCGAGGGCGAGGCCGAGACGCTGCTGGCCGAACGCATGGCCCGGTTCCGCGCCGGAGGGGACATCTTCGTGCAGCGCCTGTGGAACGGCCGCTGGATCTGGTCGCGCGACACCAGGCTTCCAGACGGCACGACCATCGCCTACCGGCTCGACATCACCGAACTGAAGCAGAAGGAGCGCGCCCTGCAGGAGGCGCGGGCGGTCTTCGTCAACGCCGTCGAGGCGCTGCCCGACGCCTTTGCCGTGTTCGACGCCGACGAGCGGCTGAGGGCCTGGAACGCCCGGTACCTCGCGACCTACCGCGACCGGGCCGAACTGCTGCGGCCCGGCAGGCGGCTGGAGGAGATCATCCGCGCGACCGTGGCCGCCGGGATGGTTCCCGAGGCGCGCCGCGACCCCGAGGCCTGGATCGCCGCCCGGCTCACCCGCTTCCGCGCGGCCTGCGGCGAACTCGAGATCGAGCTCGACGGCGGCACCTGGCTGCGCGTGATCGAGCGGCGGACGCCCGACGGCGGGCTGGTGACGCTGCGCACCGACATCACCGAGTCCAAGCGCCAGGCACGGGCACTGCGCGAGGCGCGGACGGCGCTCGAATCGACGCTCGATGCAATCCCCGACCTGTTGTTCGAGGTCGATGCCGAGGGGCGCTATCTGGCCTTCCACAGCAGCGACCGCAGCAAGCTCTACCTGACGCCCGAGGAGTTCCTCGGCCGCACCCTCGCCGAGATCATGCCGCCGGAGATCGCGACGGTGCAGATGGCGGCGATAGCCGAGGCAGAGGCGACCGGCCGGTCGACGGGGTGGCAGTACCCGTTCGATCCCGGCAGCGGGCCGGGCTGGTTCGAGCTGTCGGTCTCGCGCAAGCCGGGCGAGCCGGGCGAGCCGGCCCGCTTCCTGATGCTGATCCGTGACATCACCGGCCGCAAGGAGGCCGAGACCCTGCTCGTGCAGCAGAAGGCGCTGCTGCATGCCGCCAACAACCGGCTGAAGCGCGCGCTCGCCGACCGCGACGCCGCGCGCCAGCGGTTCTTCGATGTCGCCGAGGTCAGTTCCGACTGGATCTGGGAGACCGACCGCGCGATGCGGTTCAGCTTCCTGTCGGAATCCTTCGGCCGCATCACCGGGGTGGAGCCCGCGCGCATGCTCGGCCGGACGCTGCGCGAACTGGTCGCCGCCCATCCCGCCTCGGCTGCCAGCACCGACTGGGACGCCGTCGCCGCCGCCGTCGCCGCCCGTCAGCCGTTCCGCGACACCGTCTACATCTGTCCCGCGACCCTCGATCGCGAGCTCTGGGTACGGGCCAGCGGCAAGCCCTATTTCGACGCCGAGGGGTCCTTCGCCGGCTACCGGGGCACGGGCACCGACGTCTCCGCCCTCAAGCTCGCCCAGACCAGGGCCGAGGCGGCGAGCCGGTCGAAATCGCAGTTCCTCGCGACCATGAGCCATGAGATCCGCACGCCGCTCAACGGCGTGATGGGCATGGCCTCGCTGCTGGCCGGCACCCTCGGCGACCCCGAGCAGCGCGGCATGGCCGAGGCGATCCGCGATTCGGGCGAGACGCTCCTGACCATCCTCAACGACGTGCTCGACTTCTCCAAGATCGAGGCCGGCCGGCTGGAACTGCACCAGGGCGAGGTGCTGCCGGAGGAACTGGCCCGGCAGGTGGCATCGCTGCACGGTCTCCGGGCCCGCGAGAAGGGCATCGCCCTTGCCATCGAGGTCGCGCCCGAGGCCCGTGCGCCGCGGCTGGGGGACGCGCACCGCATCCTGCAGGTGATGCACAACCTCGTCGGCAACGCGGTCAAGTTCACCGAGCGGGGCGGCGTGACGGTGCGGATCGGCGGGCAGCCGCCGGCGGAGATGGAGATCGAGGTCGCCGACACCGGGATCGGCATGACCGAGGCGGAGACGCGCCACCTCTACGAGGAGTTTACGCAGGGTGACAGTCGCACGGCCCGCCGCTTCGGCGGCACCGGGCTGGGGCTGGCGATCGTCCGCAACCTCGTGACGATGATGGGCGGCGACATCGCCGCCGCCAGCCGCCCGGGCCAGGGCACGACGTTCCGCGTCACCCTGCCCCTGCCACCCGCGCCGGCCCGCGCCAGGCCCTGCCCGGCGCCCGCGACCGCGGCGCCGGCGCTGCCGGCCGGGTTGCGGGTGCTGGTGGCCGATGACAACGCCACCAACCGGCTGGTCCTGCAGAGCATGCTGCGCCGGCTCGGGGTCGAGGTCGAGGCAGTAGACGGCGGCCGCGCGGCCGTGGCCGCGGCCGCACGCGGCGGCCACGACGCGCTCCTGCTCGACATCGCCATGCCGGACCTGACGGGCAGCGAGGCGCTGGCGGCGATCCGCGCCGCCGAGGCCGCGGCCGGCCGCCGGCGGGTGCCGGCCGCCGCGGTGACGGCCAACGCGATGCGCCACCAGGCCGAGGAGTATCTGGCGCAGGGGTTCGACCTGCACATCGGCAAGCCGATCGCCCTTTCGGGACTGGGCGGCGCGCTGGCGGCGCTGACGTGTGGCCCGCTTGACGCCGGGGCGCGGGACGGCGGGGCGCAGGACGGCGGGGCGGATACCGGGAAGGTGTCGGCTACTGCGCCGGAGGGAGGGCCCGGGCCGCGGCCGGCCGCGACAGCCGGGCAGGCCCGGCCGCCAGGGCGACACGACCCGCCGTGATCCGGCCGCGCCCGGCCCGCTTGGAGGCGTAAAGGGCCTCGTCGGCATCGCCCAGCAGCCGGTCGGGGTCGGGCCGGGCATAGCTGCGCGACAGGACGTAGCCGAGGCTTGCCGACACCCGCGCCTCGCGCCCCTCCCAAGGCACCGGCGCCGCGATCCGGACGAGGATGCGCTGGCCGATGGCCTCGGCCTCCTCGGCCGCGGCCACCCCGGCGAGCAGGAGCACGAACTCGTCGCCGCCGACGCGCGCCACCGTGTCGCCGGCGCGGGTCTCCGTCCGCAGGGCCCGCGCCACCGCCTGCAGTACCGCATCCCCCGCGGCATGGCCGAGGTTGTCGTTGACCGCCTTGAACCAGTCGAGATCGATTCGCACCACCGCGAAGGGCGCGCCCGACGCCACCGCGCCGGCCAGCGCACCGTCAAGCGCCCGGCGGTTGCGCAGCCCGGTCAGCGTGTCGGTCAGCGCCTGTTCCTCGGCGGCGGTGCGGGCGGCCTCGAGCTGGCCGTTGACGTCGCGCAGCACGTCCTGAACCACCGACTTCGCCTCGGCGAGGTAGAGAAGCTCGATGGCATGATCGGTCGGGGCGAAGTCGCGCTCGGTCAGCCGGTGCTCGCGCACCGCGTCGACGACGCCGATCCCCAGGCCGAGGTTGACAAGCAGCATGCCGCCCGCGCAGGCGACGGCCTGCCCCTTGAAGCCGGTGTGCGGCGGGCGGCGCATCACCAGATGCAGCCGCTCGCCCACCAGCCGCGCCGGCCCCCCCGAGAGCCCGCGCCGCGGGTGGCGCAGGTCGAACAGCTCGGACAGGTGGCTGCCGCGCCAGGCCGTCCCCTGCAGCATCCGCGCCAGCGTCGGGCCGGCGGCAGCGAGCGTGCCATCCGGCGACAGCAGCAGGTGCAGCGGCATCAGCCGCCCGAGCGCCACGGGGTCAAGGGTGACGGCGGCGGAGGAACGGGCGGCCATCGCCTAATGCACCCCGGCGACCAGCGCGAAGGGCCGCGCCGCGGCGAAGCGTGCGTCCAGCAGGTCGATCGTGAGCCGCGTCGCCCCGTCCGCGCCTTCGGCGGTGTCGACCACGACGAGTGCGCCGTAGTCGTCGGCCATGGCCCGCAGCATGCCGGCCGCGACATGGATCACCTCGGGCACCGGGGGGCGGCAGGCCAGCGTCAGCCGGCCGTCGCCGGCATCGTCGATCTCCACCTGCGGCAGGTCGAGTTCGGGCAGGGCGAGGCGGGCGCGGCCCGGCAGTTCCTCCACCGACGCAAGGAAGTCGCGGAAGCAGCCGCCGCCGAACCGCAACAGCCGCCGCAGCGCCTGGCGGTCCGGGTGAGAGACGAGGTAGGTGCCGAAATCCTCCAGAATCCCCGCCCGCGGCCGGCCGAGCACGCCCTCCGCCGCCGCCGCCACCTCGGCCGCGAGCGCGTCGGGGTAAACCCGCATCGCCTCCACCCCCTGCACGGGCAGGCCGGCACGGTGGGCAACGGCCTCCCAGGCGGGGGCCCCGTAGGTGTCGACGACGAAGCGCTGGAAGGCGCGGATCACAAGCCCTAGCATGACTCCCCCCGCCCCACCGGGATCGGCCGGGCCAGACTAGGCGCCGTCCCTTAACGGAATCCCAACGCCGCCCCGCCCGGGCTCAGAAATCGGTGGGCGCCCCGCCCTCGGCCTTGCGGCGGGCGACGAACTCGGCCAGCGCCTCGCGGTCACCCGCGTCCATCGGCGGCGGCTGGTAGTCGGCCAGGATCGCCTTGTAGAGGCGGTGCGCCCGCTCGGCCGTCCACACCGCCCCGTCCGCCGCCCAGGCCTCGAAGTTGCGCCAGTCCGACACGAAGGGGGCGTGGAAGGCGGTGCTGTAGCGGGCCTGGGTGTGGGCGGCGCCGAAGAAGTGCCCGTTCGGCCCGACCTCGCGGATCGCCTCGATGGCGATGTCGTCCTCCCCGGTGGCCCAGGTCGCCTCCTCGCAGTAGCGCTGGATCATCTGCAGCACCTCGCAGTCCATCACGAACTTCTCGGGGCTGGCGACAAGCCCGCCCTCGAGCCAGCCGGCGGCGTGATAGACGACATGGGTACCCGAGGTGATCGCCGCCCAGAGCGAGTTCATCGTCTCCCACATCGCCTGGGCGTCCGGCACGTTGGCCGCGCAGACGCCGGAGGATCGCAGCGGCAGCCCGTAGAAGCGCGCCATCTGCCCTGTCATCTGGGTCGCGCGGATGTACTCGGGGGTGCCGAATGCCGGCGCACCCGACTTCATGTCGACGTTCGAGGTGAAGGTTCCGATCGCCACCGGGCAGCCGGGGCGCACCCATTGCAGGAGCGCGATCGCAGCCAGTCCCTCGGCAAGGCTGAGCGCGACGGCGCCGGCCATCGTCACGGGTGCCATGGCGCCGGCCAGCGTGAAGGGCGTGACGATCACCGCCTGGCCCCGCCGTGAGCAGCGCAGTGCCCCGTCGATCATCGGGAAATCGTGCTTGAGCGGCGAGACCGAGTTGATGTTGGTGTACATACGCGGCGCTGCGTCGAAGGCCTCGTGGCTCAGCCCGGCGGCCAGGCGCGTCATCTCCATGACGTCCTCGACCCGCTCGCGGCCCAGCGAATAGGCATGCACGACCTTGTCGGTCAGCGTCAGCTTCTCGTAGAGGCAGTCGAGGTGGCGCACCGAGGGGTGGATGTCGACTGGCTCGACCGGATAGCCGCCGGCGATGTGGATGCAGTTGAAGTACTGCGTCAGCTTCATGAACTCGCGGAAGGTCTCGAAGTCGCCCGGGCGCTTTCCGCGCTCGAGGTCCCAGGCGTTGGGCGGCGAGGAGACGTTGACGAACGACATGTGCCGGCCGCCGACCGGAACGGCGCGCTCGGGGTTGCGCGGCGTGATGGTGAAGCCGCGCGGTGCCCGCGCCAGCATCGCCATCAGGAAATCCCCGTCCATCCGCACGTTGGTGCCCTCGACCCGGCAGCCCGCCTCCCGGAACAGAGCGCAGGCCTCGGGGTTCAGGAACTCGATGCCGATCTCGGCAAGGATGCGCAGGCAGCCGCGGTGCAGACGCTCCACCCCATCGGGCGACAGGGGCTCGGTCGGGCGGTCGGGGTTCTCGGGGATGCGCCAGGGCATCTGCTCGATCACGCCGGCGCGTCGGGCGTGGCCTGCCCGGCCGCCCCCGCGCCGCCTGCGCTCGGTCGACTCGGTCATCGCCGCCTCTCCTGACAGGGTCCCGCGGCCAGACATGCCCCAAAGGCACGGCGGCGCGTCGCGCAGCGGCGACGGCGAGGGGTCGTTTTCAGGCCGCGGCGCCGCGTCGGAGCCAGCCGGGCAGGTGGCCGATATCGGGCAGCACCGCCAGCGCGAGCGGCGCGAGGTCCTCGGCCGCGGCGGTGCCGGTCAGCACCCCGACCGCGGGCATCCCCGCGGCCCGCGCCGCGATCAGGTCGTGGCGGCTGTCGCCGACCATCAGCACCGCCGCGGGGTCAAGCCCGAAGCGGTCCGCGAAGGCCAGGAGCATGCCCGGCGCCGGCTTGGCGCCGAAGCCCGAATCGTATCCGGCGACGAAGTCGAAGGCGTCGTCGATCCCGTGTGCCGCCAGATGCGACGCGGCCGCGACCTCGGCGTCGTTGGTGACGAGGCCGAGGCGCAGCCCCGCGTCGCGCAGCCCCGCCAGCAGCGGCGGCAGGGGCGCGGCCGGCACCATCTGCACCCGCGCGGCGCGCGCGTTCATCTCGGCCACGAGCGCGTCCAGCTGCCACTGCGGCAGATGCGGCAGCATCCGGCCGGCGATCTCCTCGGCGGTGCAGGCGATCACCGGGCTGTCGGGCGCGAATCGGCGGGTCCGGCGGTCGAAGCCGATCGCCTGCGACAGCCGGTCCGCCGACCCGGGCGCGCCGCCGGCGAGGTCGGCGACCAGCGCGGCCACCCAGGCAGCCCAGCTTGCGGTGAAGTCGAAGAGCGTCCCGTCCTTGTCGAACAGCACGCCCGCGACCGGCGGAGGAACGGGCAGCGGCGGCATCGGGGGTCAGGTCCAGTGGGGCGCCGCGCCGCCCGGCAGAAGGGCGCGGGCACGTTGCAGCGCATCGGGCCGGTGGCCGGTGGCGGCGCAGAAGCCGGCCACCCAGGCGTCCTCTGTCAGCAGGTGGTCCAGCACCGCGGCCAGCAGGTCGGGGTCGCCGGCGCGGGCGCGCAGCTCGCCGGGCGCGATGCCGCTGGCGGCCAGGAAGCCGCCCAGCAGGTCGCCTGCGCCGGCCATCCAGCCCAGCGCCTCCAGCGCCACCGTCTCGGCCTGATCCCGCCCGCGCATCGCTTGCCACCCCAGCCGCGGCCCGCCGGCAGGCGGACCGAAAGACATTCTTAACCAATCTCGCCGATGACCGGAACACCCGGAACTCCCGGGCGGGGCGGGCGTGCGGCCATGACCGGCGGGATTCTCATCGTGGAGTCAAGTTCGGCCGGCCGCATCATGCTCAAGGTGAAGCTGGCGGCGGCCTGCTATGCCTGTGCCCATGCCGCCACCGGCGCAGAGGCGCTGCGCCTCGCCCGCCAGTTGCGCCCTGACGCGATCCTCGTCGACGCCGCCCTGCCCGACATGGAGGGCGCCGCGCTCTGCGCCCGGATGGCGGCCGACCCGGCGACCGCGACCATCCCCGCGATACTGCTCGTCCCGCCCGGGGCCGAGGGGCTGCGCGTCAGGGCGCTGGCCGCCGGCGCGGCCGATGTCCAGGCCAAGCCGGTGAACGAGACGCTGCTGCTGGCGCGGCTGCGCAGCCTTGCGCGGGCGCGCGCGGACGGGCTCGGGGCAGGCGCCGCGGCGGCGGCCGAGTCCGGCCTCGCCGAGGGTCCGGCCGACTGGGCCGGCGGCGCTGCCCCCGGACGGGACGACACCGCCCCCGGCCGGCTGGCGATCGTCGCCGGCCAGCCGGCCAGGGCGCTGGCGTGGCGGCGGGCGCTGGCCGGGCCGCTCGGGCGAGCGCCCGAGGTCATGACGCGCGAGCAGGTACTGGCCGACGCAGGCCGCGAGGTCGAGCTCTATGTGATCGGCGCCGACCTCGCCCGCCCGGGCGAGGGGCTCCAGCTCGCCTCCGAGCTGCTCAGCCGGCCGGCGACCTGCCATGCGGCTGTCTGCATCGTCCTGCCGCCGGCCGACGGCCCGGTCCCGGCCGAGACGGTTGCGGCGACGGCGCTCGACCTCGGCGCTGCCGAGGTCCTGGCCGATCCCTTCCCGCCCGAGGAGGCGGCGCTGCGCATCCTTGCCCAGCTGCGCCGCAAGCGTGCCGCCGACCGGCTGCGCGCGGGGGTGAGGGCCGGGCTGCGGATGGCGGTCATCGACCCGCTGGTGGGGGTCTACAACCGCCGCTATGCCCTGCACCGGCTGGACCTGCTGGCCGCCCGCGCGGCCGAGACAGGGCGCGGCCTCGCCGTCCTGCTGCTCGACCTCGACCGCTTCAAGGCGGTCAACGACAGCCATGGCCATGCCGCGGGCGACGCCGTCCTGGTTGCGGTTGCCGCCCGCCTGCGCGCGGCGCTGCGGCCCGCGGACCTGTTCGCGCGCATCGGCGGCGAGGAGTTCCTCGTCGCCCTCCCCGACACCGCGCCCGGCCCCGGCCTCGCCGTGGCCGAGGCGCTGCGGCGGGCCGTCGTATCGTCGCCGGTCCTCCTGCCCGAGGGTGCCGGCGCGGTCGCGGTGACGGTCTCGATCGGCATGGCCTGGCTCGGGGGCGAGGCGCGTGCGGCCGGAGACGCCGGTGCCCGCGCACTCCAGCGCGCCGACGATGCCCTGCTGACGGCCAAGCGGCGGGGCCGCAACCAGGTCGTCCCGGGCCTCGCGCCCGCCTGACACCGGCCGCCCCGCGGGCTGCGCGCCGCGCGGTACCGCAAGCCCGCAAGTCCGGCGGCCGCGTCGCTTGCCCGGGGGGCTCAGCGGCGCGGCGGCCGCTCCTCGCCGTCGCCGCCGGCGCGCTCATGCCCGTGCGCGCCGCCCGGCCCGTGCGCGAATGCAGCCTCCAGCCGGTCGGCGAAGGCGCGCCGCTCGGCGCGGTCCATCGCCGCGATCCGTTCCACCAGCATCGCGCGGGCCAGCGCGGCGCGCTCGCCGAGGCGGCGGTTCTGCGCCTCGAACATGGCCGCCACGGCCTCGGCCGCGAACGGCTCGGCCCGCAGCGCCGCCACCAGCGCGGCCTGCTCGGCGCGGTGGGTGCGCCACGCCTCGCGCAGCGGCGGCGCGCGCTCGGCAAAGGCGGCCCGCAGTGCCGCCCGGTCCTCGGGGCCCAGCGCCTCGGTGTAGGCCCCGAGGTTCAGATCGCGGAGCACGACCGCCGCTGGGCCAAGCATGTCGGGCCTCAGCGCCCGGCCCGCGGCAAGGCCCACCATCAAGAGGTTGAGGCCGAGCGAGACCACCAGCGCGACCCGCAGCCAGCGGACCGGCCGCCGCGGCGGCATGCCCTCATCGACGCTCATGGCGTGTCTCCGCACTGGCCCGACCGGCGCGAGGGATCATCCGTCCGCCTCCTCGATCTCGAATCCGGCGATCGCCGTGGGCTCGAACAGCCCGCCGACGTCGATCTCGCCCGGCGCCGCCCACACCGCACCGGCCAGCCGGTCCAGCACGGGCGGCGGGCTGGCGCCGATCCACACCCCGGCCAGCGTCGCCGCGGCCAGCCCCGCCGCCGCCGGCGCGCCGCCAAGCCCGCGGTAGACCGCTGCAAAGAGCCCCGCAAGCCCGGCACGACGGCCGTCGCGGGCGGCCGCCTCGGCATCCGCCAGCACTCGCCCCATCAGCGCCGCCGAGGGCCGCGGCGCCTCGGTCCTCAGCGCCGCGAAGGCTGCCTCCAGCGCCGCAGCGGCATCGCCGGCGTCCGCCCCTGCCGGCCGTTCATTGCGATTCGTCATGGCCGAACTCCTCCCTGCGTCCCGCAAGAATCCCCGCCAGCGCCCGCCGGCCGCGCGCGGTCAGGCTCTCCACCGCCTCCACGCCCACCCCCATCACCTCGGCGATCGCCGGGTTCGACAGCCCCTCGAGGTGGCGCAGCACGACCGCCTGGCGCTGGCGCTCGGGCAGGGTCAGCAGGGCCGCCGCCAGTGCCCCGGCGCGGTCGGCCGCGATCAGCCGCGCCTCCGCCCCCGGGGCGCCGTCGACCGGGTCGGGTGCGGCCTCCAGCGGCAGGGGCCGTCGCCGGCGCAGCCGGTCGGTGCAGAGGTTTGCCGCGACCCGGAACGCCCAGGTGGAGACCTGCGCGGCCCCCGGCTGCCACTGCGGTGCCTGCCGCCACAGGCGCAGCATCGTCTCCTGCGTCACGTCCTCGGCCTCGGCGGCATCGCCCAGCATGCGGGCGGCGAACTGCAGAAGCCGCGGCACCAGCCGGTCGGCCAGGGCCCGCGCCGCGGTCCGGTCGCCCGCCGCATAGCGGCGCAGCAGCTGCGTCTCCGCCTCTGCCGACTCCGTCCCGAACGCGCGCGCTGGCCGCACCCTGACACTCCGGCCGGTGCCGTCCCCGGAGCATGCTGCCCGGGGACGGCGTCATCGGTTCACTCCTGCGGGGCCGGCACGCAGTCGTCCAACGGCCCCGTGCCCCGGGCCATGCCGTCGCCGCGCCCCATGCCGCGGCCGCGCCCCATGTCGTGGCCGCGGCCCATGCCGTCGCCGCGCCCCATGTCGTGGCCGC
>JAHDXW010000012.1:0-24672 GCA_023383015.1 Paracoccaceae bacterium | reverse complement strand
GCCCCATGCCGTCGCCCCGGCCCATGCCGTCGCCCCGGCCCATGTCGTGGCCGCGCCCCATGCCGTCGCCCCGGCCCATGCCGTCGCCCCGGCCCATGTCGTGGCCGCGGCCCATGCCGTCGCCCCGACCCTCGCCGCCGCGCCGGTCATCGCCCCGGCCCCAGCCCCCGCCGCCGCGCCGGTCATCGCTGCGCAGCGCCGCGCGCGCCGCCGCCGTCTCCTCGCGCGAGACGGCACCGTCTCCGTCGCGGTCCAGCCGCTCGAAGATGCGGCCCGCCATGCCCTCGGACATGCCCCGGCCGGCCGCCATCTCGGCCACCCCGAGCTTGCCGTCGGCGTCGAGGTCCATCTCCGCGATCATCGTCACCACCCGCCGCGTGATCTCGACCTCGGCCTCGCGAAGGCGGTGGGCGATGATCTCCTCGGCGGTCAGAAGGCCGTCGCCGTCGGCATCCAGCCCCTCGACCGCGGCCGCGCGGGCCGCACGCATCTCGTCGCGCGTGACCTTGCCGTCGCCATCGGCATCGAGGCGGTCGAACAGCGGCATCTCGCCCGGACCGCAGGCCGGCGCCGCCGCACCGGATGCCGCCCCGGGCGTCGCGCCCGGGCCCTGTCCCTGGCCGCCGCCGGGGCCCGCGCCCATGCCCTGGGCGAAGACGGGCAGCGCGATGGCCGTCGCCGCGGCGAGGGCGAGCGCAATGGCAGTGCTGTTGCGTTTCATCGGTTCGGTCTCCTCGGCATTGTCCCGATCCGGCCCTCCGGCCGCGATCCGTCACTTGAACGCGCCCGAGACCCGGTTCCGTCGCCGGCCCCGTCACGGCTGCGTGTGCCGGGGCACCGACAATTGGAACCTTTTCGCCGACCGGCCGCAACGGTTTCTTGAGCGCGTCGTGGCAGCCTTTCATCCGGCTGTGGGGGCCGGAAGCAGGGGTGCGGGTGATGGAGATTGCCGTCTTGCGGCACGACGAGGTGGTGCGCCTCGATCCCGAGCGCGTCATGTCGCTCTATGCCGAACTCGGCGAACGCGAGGCCGAGCATGTGGTCGAGCGCGCGATGCAGGAGATGGCGCTGCGGCTCGGCGCGATGGAGCGCGACTGGCGCCGGCGCGACCTTGCGGGGCTGGGCCGCGACGCCCGCACCGTCGCCCGGCTGTCCCACCAGGTCGGCATGGCGACGATGGGCCGCGTCGCCGCCGATGTCGCGGCGGCGGCGGCGGCGATGGACGTGACCGCCTGCGCCGCCACCTTCGCCCGCCTGCGCCGGATCGGCGACCGCTCGCTGGCCGCGGTCTGGGACATCCGCGACATGTCGGGCTGACCGGCCGGCGGTGATTCCCTTCCTCTTCCTGCCGCGCTAGGCTCCGCTTGCCACCTTGTCCGGAGCCAGGTTCCGTGTCCCCAGTCCTTGCCGATCCCGCGCTTCCCGCCCTGCCGCTGCATCTCGTGACGAGGGAGGGCGCCAGGGCCTGGGTCACCAGCCTGCCCGAGCCGGCACAGGCCTGGCTGGCGGCGACGGGCTTCGACGGGGCGCTCGGCGACGTCCGCGTGATGCCCGACTCCCGCGGCCAGATCGTCGGCGCGGTGATGGGCATGGGCGATGCGGCCGGCCGCGCCCGCGGCAGGTTCCACATCGGACGGGCGGCTGCGGTCCTGCCTCCCGGGGTCTACCGGATCGCAACGGCGCTGCCGCCCGACGAGGCGGCCGAGGCGGCGCTGGGCTGGCTCATCGCCGGCTACCGCTTCGACCGCTACCGCAAGCCCGGCAAGGTCCCGGGGGCCAGCCTCCAGCCGCCCCCGGGCGTGGATGCGCGGCGCATCGAGGTGCTCGCGGCGGCCGAGGCGTTGACGCGCGACCTCATCAACACCCCGGCCTGCGACATGGGCCCCGACGAGCTCGAGGCCGCCGCCGCGGCGCTGGCGGCCGAGTTCGGCGCACGTCATGCGGTCACCCGGGGCGGCGACCTGCTGGCCGCCAACCTGCCGATGATCCACGCCGTCGGCCGCGCCTCGGCGCGGGTGCCGCGGCTGATCGACCTCGCCTGGGGCGGGGCGGGGCCGCGGCTGACGCTGGTCGGCAAGGGCGTCTGCTTCGACACCGGCGGGCTCGACATCAAGCCGGCTGCCTCGATGGGCCTGATGAAGAAGGACATGGGCGGGGCCGCCACGGTGCTGGGTCTGGCCCGCGCGGTGATGGCGCTGGGCTGGCGGGTGCGGCTGCGGGTGCTGATCCCGGCGGTGGAGAACGCCATCGCCGGCAACGCCTTCCGGCCGCAGGACATCCTGACGTCGCGCAAGGGACTGACGGTGGAGGTCAACAACACCGACGCCGAGGGGCGACTGGTGCTGGCCGACGCGCTCGCACTGGCCGACGAGGAGGCCCCCGATGTGCTCGTCTCGATGGCCACGCTGACCGGGGCGGCGCGGGTGGCGCTCGGCCCCGACCTCGCGCCCTTCTACACCGACGACGACGCCCTTGCCGCGGCGCTCGAGGCCGGGGCGCGGGCGTCGCGAGACCCGGTCTGGCGCCTGCCCTTCTGGCCGCCCTACGAGGCCGAGATCGAGCCGGGCATCGCCGATCTCGACAACGCCCCCTCGGGCGGCATGGCCGGCTCGATCACCGCGGCGCTGTTCCTGCGCCGCTTCGTCGGCGCCGCCCGCCGCTTCGTGCATTTCGACATCTACGGCTGGCAGCCGAAGGACGCCCCCGGCCGGCCGAAGGGCGGCGTGGGCCAGGGCGCCAGGGCGCTGGTGTCGGCCCTGCCCGGCGTCCTCGGCCTCGCCCCGTGACCGGCCCGGCCGACCGCCGCACCCTCGCGGCCAACGGCCGCGTCGCCCATGCCGACCTTGCCGGCCGGGTGGCGGCCGAGCGGTTCGTCACCCCCGAATGGCTGCGCGTCACCGCCACGCTCGCCGACCTCCGGGCCGCACCGGGGGGGCCGCGGGACCGCCAGCTCCTGTACGGGGCCCGCTTCGGTGTGCTCGAGCAGCGCGACGGCTGGGCCTTCGGGCTTGCGGCCGACGACGGCTATGTCGGCCATGTCGCGGTCGCGGCGCTGGCCGCGGGGGCCGCGGCGACGCACTGGGTCGCCGCGCCCGCCACCCACGTCTACCCCGCCCCCGACCTCCGGCGCGAGCCGCTGCTGGCCCTGTCCTTCGGCGCCCGTCTGACCGTCGTCGCCGAGGACGGCCGCCACGCCCGCACCGACGGCGGCGGGTTCGTCCCGCTCGTCCACCTGCGCCGGGTCGGCGACTGGTTCGCAGACGCGGTGGCGGCGGCGCGCTGCCTGCTCGGCACGCCCTACCTCTGGGGCGGCAACAGCCGCGACGGGATCGACTGCTCGGGCCTCGTGCAGGCGGCACTGCGGGCGGCCGGCCGCCCCTGCCCGGGCGACAGCGACCAGCAGGCCGCCGGCGTCGGCCGGCCGCTCCCGCCGGACGCACCGCCGCGCCGCGGCGACCTGATGGTGTGGCCGGGGCATGTGGCGCTCGTCGCCGGGCGCGGCCGGCTGATTCACGCCAACGCCCACCACATGGCGGTGACCGAGGAGCCGCTGGCCGCGGCGCTCGCGCGCATGGGGCAGCCGCGGCTGCGCCGGCTGCCCCCGCTCAGGCCTCGACCGCGCGGATGAGCCGCCGCTCGACCACCCGCAGCACCTGCGCCAGGTCATGCCCGCGCCGCAGCACCCGCCCGTCCGGACCGATCACCGCATAGATTCCCTGCCGCCCGCGAAGGCGCGGGTGCTTCTCGATGCGGTAGAGCGGCTGCTCGGCGGTCCGGCGGAACACGGCGAAGACCGCGCAGTCGCGCCGGCACGACAGCGCATAGTCGCGCCATTCGCCGGCCGCGACCATCCGGCCATAGACCCGCAGGATCGCGGACAGTTCCCTGCGGTCGAAGCCGACTTCGTCGGCAGGCCGGACGGGGCCGGGAAACGGGGTCGGCGGATTGAACGTCATCGCGGCAATCTTGCGCGGCCGGGACGGCAAATCAAGCCCCGGCCGCGGCCGTGCTCAGGCGGCCTCGCTCAGCACGCGGGCGAGGTCGAACAGCCGCCGGCGCTGCGGTTCGGGAATGGCATAATAGGACCGCACCAGCTCCAGCGCCTCCTTGTCGGCAAGGTAGTCGCCCTGCGCCGGCTCGGTCTGCGCCGAAGCCGCTTCGATGCCGTCGAAGAAATAGGCGATCGGCACCTCGAGCGCGGCGGCGATCTCCCACAGCCGGGAGGCGCTGACGCGGTTCATGCCGGTCTCGTACTTCTGGATCTGCTGGAACTTGATTCCCACCTTGTCGGCCAGCTGCTGCTGGGTCATGCCGACCATCCAGCGCCGGTGCCGGACCCGTTTTCCGACATGTGCGTCCACCGGATGCTTCACGTTCCACCTTCCTTCCCGTCCCGGAACATCATGCTCGCGACTCAGGAAGAAGCAATTTCCGTGCCAATCATGCCGGGGGCCGCCCGGCAGCAATTCGGCCCCGGGCCCGCTGCCAGCAAGGCGCGATTTTGCATACCGCAATTCAACCTGCAGGAGAATTGCGGGGATTCGCATTCCGCAACTGCAAGGCAGGGTCTGGCGCCCCGATCCGCGCCTTGCGATAGTCCCTCTGCAGCGGCGGGGGGCGGCGGGATGCTTCACTGGGTCGTCAGGGAATTCGGCGCCGATCCGGTCCTCGCCGAGGCGCCCCTGCCGGTGCCCGGGCCGGGCGAGGTGCGCGTGCGCATCGCCGCCTGCGGGCTGAACTTCGCCGACCTGCTCCTGATCCGCGGCACCTACCAGGAACGGCCCGCCCTGCCCTTCGTGCCGGGGATGGAGCTTGCCGGAACGGTCGAGGCGCTGGGCCCGGGCGTCACCGCGCCCGCGCCGGGCTCCCGAGTGATGCTGTTCGTCGGCAGCGGCGGCCTTGCCGAGGCCGGCTGCTTTCCCGCCGGCCGCTGCCTGCCGGTCCCCGACGGCGTCGCGTTCGAGACCGCCGCCGCCTTTCAGGTCGCCTACGGCACCTCGCATCTGGCGCTGACGCGGCGAGCGCGCCTGCGGGCGGGCGAAACCCTCCTTGTGCTCGGGGCCGCAGGCGGCGTCGGGCTGACAGCGGTCGAGATAGGCTGCCGCCTCGGGGCGCGGGTCATCGCCGCTGCCCGCGGCGCCGACCGCGTGGCGGTGGCGCGCCAGGCGGGGGCCCACCATGCCATCGACACGACCGCCGCCGACCTGCGTACGGCGGTTCGGGCACTGGGCGGTGCCGATGTCGTCTACGACCCGGTCGGCGGGGCGGCCGCGGCCGAGGCGCTGCGGACGCTCCGCCCCGAGGGGCGCCACCTCGTGATCGGCTTCGCCTCGGGCGAGGTGACGCAGTTCGCCGCCAACCATCTCCTCGTCAAGAACCTCGACGTCGTCGGCTTCTACTGGGGCGGTTATGCCGGCTTCCTGCCCGAGGTGCTGGGCACGAGCCTCGCCACCCTGTCGGGCTGGCTGGCCGATGGGACGATCCGGCCGCACGTCAGCCACGTCGTGCCCCTCGCGCGGGCACCCGAGGGGCTGGCATTGCTCGCCGGGCGCCGGGCGACCGGCAAGGTGGTGGTCCGGATCGCCTGAGACGGCTCAGCGCGCCGCCACAGCCGCCAGCCGCCCGCCGTCGGACATCGCCTGCCGCAGCGCGGCAACCAGCACCCGCACCACCTCGCCCCGCAGGGTCGGCGCGACATAAAGACAGATCGAGATCCGCGGCAGCGGCGGCAGCCCGGCGCGGGGGTCGATCGGCACCACCGCGGGCGGCAGCAGGTCGGCCAGCCGCGAGGTCAGCACCAGATCGGCCGCCGACATCGCCTCGATCGTCGAATCGCTGCCGCCGTTGATCGCCATCTCCCACGGCAGCCCGGCGCGGTCGAGCGCCGCAACCGACAGGCCGCGGAACACGCAGGTCTCGGTGAAGCCAAGGCGCAGCGGCTTCCGGCGGGCCGCGGTGCCGTCCGGCCCGCCGACCCAGATCAGGTCGCGCTCGGCCAGAACCTCGCCCCCTGACCCGGGTCGGTCCTCGGTGGTCAGGATCATGTCAAGCTCGCCCCGCGCGAAGCTCGCCTTCAGCGGGATGGTGAAGGACGACACCAGCAGCACGCGCACCCGCGGAAAGCAGGCCGCGATGCGCCGCAGCGCCTCGGGCACCGCCGGATGGACGATGTCGCTGGGCACACCGAGGCGGATCTCGGTCTGCTCCTCGCCATGGGCAAGCTGGGCCACCGCCTCGTCGTTCAGCGCCACCATGCGCCGCGCGAACCCCAGAAGCTGCTCGCCCTGCTGCGTCAGCACCAGCCGCCGGCCGCTGCGGTCGAACAGTTCGGTGCCCAGCCCCTCCTCGAGCCGCTTGAGCTGCATCGACACCGCCGACTGGGTCAGGTTCAGAAGCCCCGCGGCGCGCGTCACCCCGCCGCAGTCGGCAACGGCGGCGAAGCTGCGCAGCGCGGTCAGGTCGAGGGTGCGGGGCATATCACGGATCCTGATGGTTCATCCAACAACCATTCGTTTCACAAGATGGCAGGACTCGGGTAGGAAATCAAGCAGAGCGATGGATCGCTCCCCGACCATCACGAGATCGAAAGGACCGCGCGATGCACACCCTGGGCTTCGCTTCCGTACCCGCCGTCCGTCAGGCCGGCGCCTGGCGTGCCCCGCTCGCCTGGCTGAGCCTGCTTCTCGCCGTCCGGCACGAGCGGGCGCGGCTCGCCGACCTCGACGACCACACGCTTGCCGACATCGGCGTCTCGCGCGCCGCGGCAGCGCGGGAGGCGGCGCGCCCGCTGTGGGACGTGCCCGCGAACAGGTAGCCCCCGCCTCATCCGGGGTCGGCCCCGACCTTCATGCCACCGGAAGGAACACGCCATGTCGCTCGTCGCCATCACCACCGTTCCCTTCGTCCGCACCCCGGCCCGCAGCCCGCGGTCGCTGCTTGCCCGCCTCGCCTTCCTGCTCCCCCCCCGCCGGGAGCGGGCGCGGCTGGCCGAACGCGAGCCCCGCCGGCTCGACGACATCGGGCGCTCGCGCCGCGAAGCCGCGCGCGAGGCCGGGCTGCCGGTCTGGGATGCGCCCGCCCACTGGCTCCGCTGACCCCGCGGCAGCCGTGCCAAAGCCGAGGATTTCGCTCATGATCGGGCCCGGTTTCGCTTGAAAACGGGCCCGGGCCTCCCGATATTGCCGGCACGGGCGGTTCCCGGCGGGGGTCGCCAGTCAGGGACCGGCAATGGAGAATTAACCTATGGCAGACTATCAGACGATGCGCGCGCGCGCCGGGACCGCCGGTGCGGTGCGGATCGACGAGGGCCTGCGCGCCCACATGAACAAGGTCTACGGGCTGATGTCGCTGGCGATGCTGGTGACCGGCGGCGTGGCATGGGCGGTTGGCACCAACGACGCGATGCTCGCCGCGATCTTCGGCTCGCCGCTGAAGTGGGTGGTGATGTTCGCGCCGCTGGTCGTCGTCTTCGCCTTCGGAGCGATGATCAACCGCATGTCGGCGGCGATGGCACAGTTCGTCTTCTTCGGGTTCGGCGCCCTGATGGGGCTGTCGATCAGCTTCATCTTCGCCGTCTACACCGGCGTCTCGATCGCCCAGACCTTCCTCGTCACCGCGATCGCCTTCGCGGGGCTCAGCCTCTACGGCTACACCACCAAGAAGGACCTGTCGGGCTGGGGCACCTTCCTGATGATGGGCGTGATCGGCCTGATCGTGGCCTCGATCGTCAACATCTTCCTCGGCTCGCCGGCGATCATGTTCGCCGTCTCGGTGCTCGGGGTGCTGATCTTCGCGGGGCTGACGGCCTTCGACACCCAGGCCATCAAGAACGAGTACATCCAGCACGCCGGCATCGGCGATCAGGAGTGGATGGACAAATCGGCGATCATGGGCGCGCTGCGCCTCTACCTCGACTTCCTGAACATGTTCATGTTCCTGCTGCAGTTCCTCGGCAACCGCGAGTGATCCGCAGGCTCTGAACCGCAGGGCCCCGGGGGGCCGGCCGCAGGGCCGGCCCCCTGCATTTGGGCGGCAGCCTGCCCCTCCTTGGTCCGGTCATCAGCCGCGCGCCCGCCCGCCGGCAGCGGGCGCGGGCGGCACCGCCTCACAGCGGCCGCGCCATCGCCTCGGCGGGAAAGACGATGCCGGGCCGCAGTTCGACGCTCACCGGGCCGAGCGCGACAAAGCCCATCGCCCGGTAGAACGGCACCGCCGTGCGGGTCGACTGGCACAGCAGCAGGCGCAGCCCCTGGCCGTGCGCATGCGCGAACAGCCGCTCCATCAGCCGACGGCCGATGCCCTGGCGCAGCCGGCGGTGATCGGCGACGACATGGCGGATGTGCCCTGCCGGCCCCGCTCCGCCTGCTCCCCGGCCCCCCGGGCCCCCGCCCGGCGTGCAGCCTCCCGCCCCTACCACGCGGCCCTCGCCGTCGGCGACGACGAAGTAGTGCCCCGACGTGACCAGCGCGGGGTTGGCACGCGCGATCAGCGGCACTGCCGTCACCATCACCGATGGCGGGTAGTCGGCCTTCAGGAGCACGGGATAGGTAAGCGCCAGCAGCGCGTCGACCGCGGCAATGTCGGCCCGCCCCGCCGGGCGGACGGTCAGCGTCGGCGCGGTGCCCATGCCCGTGGCCCGAAACGCAAAGGGCCGCGCCCGCGGCACGGCCCCCGGCAGCAAGGCGGCAGGGCTGCCGTCACTTGATCTTGCCTTCCTTGTACTCGACGTGCTTGCGCGCGACCGGGTCGAATTTCTTGATGCTGAACTTGTCGGTCATCGTCCGGGCGTTCTTCTTGGTGACGTAGAAGTGCCCCGTGCCCGCCGAGGAGTTGAGGCGGATCTTGATGGTC
Source organism: Paracoccaceae bacterium (assembly GCA_023383015.1). Lineage (GTDB taxonomy): Bacteria > Pseudomonadota > Alphaproteobacteria > Rhodobacterales > Rhodobacteraceae > JAHDXW01. Next base: position 15,822 of record JAHDXW010000012.1, on the reverse strand, counting down.
GTCGGCTTGGCCATGGCGGCGTCTCCAGATCCGGGCGGCCGGCGCCCGGGCAAATTCCTGAAGCCCGCCTTCTACAGCCGGCCGGGACGGAGTCAAGCCGCCCCTCGCGCCCCGCGCGTGCATCGGGCCGGATTGAGGCGGCCCCGCCCCCTGCCCGCCGCCCCGCCCGGCCGCCCGGCACCCGCCGCGCCGCGAATCGGCGCCCCCGGGCGGCCAGCCGCGCCCTAGTGGCGCCGGGGGTCGGCGGGATAGACGCCGAGGATGGTGAGGCTGGTGGAGAAGTAGCGCAGTTCCTCCAGCGCCAGCCGCACCGCCGCGTCATCGGGATGGCCCTCGATGTCGGCGAAGAACTGCGTGGCGGTGAACGATCCGCCGACCATGTAGCTTTCCAGCTTGGTGATGTTCACCCCGTTGGTCGCGAACCCCCCGAGCGCCTTGTACAGCGCCGCCGGGATGTTCCGGACGCGGAACACGAACGAGGTCACCATCCCGTGCGCCCCGCGCCGCGTGGCGTCCATGTGCCGCGCCATGACGAGGAAGCGGGTGGTGTTGGTCGACTGGTCCTCGATGTGGCGGGCAAGCACGTCCAGGCCGTAGATCTCGGCGGCCAGCTCGGTGGCCAGCGCCCCGCTCGCGCGGTCGCCACGCGCCGCGATCTCGCGCGCCGCACCGGCGGTGTCGGCATGGATCACCGGGCGGATGCCGCGGCCGCGCAGGAATTCGCGGCACTGGCCCAGAAGCACGGTGTGGCTGAGCGCGGTGCGGATGTCCTCGATCCTGCTCCCGCGCAGCCCCAGCAGGTTGATGTGCACCCGCACGAAGGTCTCGCCGATGATGTGCAGGCCGCTGTCGGGCAGAAGCTGGTGGATGTCGGCCACGCGCCCGTAGGTCGAGTTCTCGACCGGCAGCATCGCCAGCTCCGCCTCGCCGCTCTGGACGGCGAAGATCGCGTCCTCGAAGGTCGGGCAGGGCAGCGCCTCCATGTCGGGGCTGGTCTCGCGGCAGGCCTGGTGCGAATAGGCGCCGGGCTCCCCCTGGAAGGCGATGCGGGCTGTCATTGGCTCACTCCGGTCGGACTGCTGGTCGGCACGCGCGTTTCGTCGCGTCACTACTGCTTGAAAGCGCCAACCGGAAGCGGGTAGAAGGCCCCGACCTTGCGGGCTCACGGGAAGCGACATGCTGGACACGATGACCTTCACCAAGACGGTCGGGGCGCTCTGCGGGGCGCTTCTCGTCTTTCTGCTCGGGAACTGGGTGGCCGAGTCGCTGTATCACACCGGCACCGACACCCCCGCCTATGTGATCGCGACTGGCGACGAGGATGCCGCCCCCGAGGAACCGGCCGAGGAGGTCGACTTCAACGCGCTTCTCGCCTCGGCCGACCCCGAGGCAGGCGGGCGGCTGTGGCGGCAGTGCGCCGCGTGCCATTCGCTCGAGGAAGGCCGCAACGGCACCGGCCCGTCCTTGCACGGGGTCGTCGGCCGGCAGGTCGCCGCCGTCGGTGACTTCAAGTACTCCGCGACGCTGGCCGGTCTCGGCGGGGAGTGGACGGCCGACAGGCTCGCCGCCTTCCTCGAGAGCCCGCGCGGCTACGCGCCCGGCACGACGATGGGTTTCAACGGCCTTCGCGGGGCGCAGGACCGGGCGAACCTGATCGTCTACCTCGCCTCCTTCGGCGGCATCCTGGAAATTCCGGCCGCCGAGGAGCCCGCGGCCGAAGAGCCCGCCGCCGAGGAGCCCGCGGCCGAAGAGCCCGCGGCCGAGCAGCCCGCCGCCGAGGAGCCCGCGGCCGAGCAGCCCGCCGCCGAGCAGCCCGCCGCCGAGGAGCCCGCGGCCGAACAGCCCGCGGCCGAGGAGCCCGCGGCCGAGGAGCCCGCGGCCGAGGAGCCCGCGGCCGAGGAGCCCGCCGCCGAGCAGCCCGCGGCCGAGGAGCCCGCGGCCGAGCAGCCCGCCGCCGAGCAGCCCGCGGCCGAGCAGCCCGCGGCCGAGGAGCCCGCGGCCGGGATTTCCCCGATCCTCGCAGCGGGCGACCCCGAGAAGGGCGTGCGCGTCTGGAACCAGTGCCGCGCCTGCCACACCATCGAGAAGGGCGGCCGCAACGTCACCGGACCGAATCTCTACGGCATCGTGGGCGGGCCGGTCGGGGTCGCCGAGGGGTTCCGCTTCTCGCCCGCGCTGTCCGGCCACGGCGGGGTGTGGACGCCCGAACTGCTCGACGAGTACCTCGCCAACCCGCGGGCGACGATCCCCGGCAACCGCATGACGTTCGCCGGCCTGCGCAACGCCGAGGACCGCGCCAACGTGATCGCCTACATGGCGACCTTCGCGGACTGACCGCCGTCACCCCGCGACCGCGCCGGCCGCGCCCCGCGCCCCCCCGGCGCGGGGCGCTCCGTTTTGCCGCGGTCACGGATTATCGACTTGGCGGTGGACTCGGCGACAATTAGCCTGTTGTGCTGAGATGCGGGGCCGGTGCCGCCCCCTGCCTGTCTGTTGCATGCTGGAGGTCCCGACGATGCGCCGCCGTCCCGCGTCCCTCGCCCTGTTCCTCGCGGCCGGCCTTGCCGGCGCCGCCGGCGCCGCCGAGACAGGCGTGATCGTTGCGCACGGCATCAAGACCTTCGGCGAGCTCGATATGCCGGCCGACTTCCAGCATCTGCGCTACGTCAACCCCGACGCGCCGAAGGGCGGCGAGATGTCGATCTGGGCGTTCGGCGGCTTCGACTCGATGCACCCCTACTCGGTCAAGGGGCGCGGCGGGGCACTGTCGACGATCTTCTTCGAATCCCTGCTCGAGGGCACCGCCGACGAGGTGGGCGCCGCCTACTGCCTGCTCTGCACCACGCTGGAATACCCCGAGGACCGCTCCTTCGTGGTCTTCAACCTGCGCGACGACGTCGCCTTCTCCGACGGCACCCCGCTCACTGCCGACGACGTGCTGTTCTCCTACGAGATCCTGCTCGGCAAGGGGCTGACCGACTTCCGCACCGTGCTGTCCCAGCAGGTCGCGGGCGCGACCGTGGAAGGCCCGCACCGCATCCGCTTCGACTTCAAGCCCGGCGCGCCGACCCGCGACCTGCCGGCGACGGTGGGCGGCCTGCCGGTGTTCTCGCGCGCCTCCTACGCCGCGCGCGGGGTGGAGTTCGACGACTCCACGCTCGTCCCGCTGACCGGCTCGGGCCCCTATGTGCTCGACCGGATGGACGTGGGCAAGACGCTCGTCTACCGCCGCAACCCCGCCTACTGGGGCTGGGATCACCCGATGATGCGCGGCCGCTCGAACTTCGACACCATCCGTGTCGAGTACTACGCCGACTACGATGCCGCCTTCGAGGGCTTCAAGGCCGGCTCCTACCACTTCCGCAGCGAGGCGCGCGCCGCGCTCTGGGCCACCGGCTACGACTTCCCGGCGGTCGGGCGCGGCCATGTCAGGAAGGTCGCCCTGCCCGACGGCAACATCGCCACCGGCCAGAGCTTCGTCTTCAACCTCCGCCGCGAGTCCTTCCGGGACATCCGCGTGCGGCAGGCGATCGGCCTGATGTTCAACTTCGAATGGTCGAACGAGACGCTCTTCAACGGCCTCTACGCCCGCATCCACTCCTTCTGGGAGAACAGCCCGCTCGCTGCCGATGGCCCCCCGGGCGAGGACGAGCGCGCGATCCTCGCGCCGCTCGTCGCCGAGGGGCTCCTGCCCGAGGCGATCCTGACCGAGCCTGCGGTGATGGCCCCTGCCTCCGGCGCCCGCCAGCTCGACCGCGGCAATCTGCGACGGGCCGGCGCGCTCCTCGACGAGGCCGGCTGGACCGTGGGCTCGGACGGGCTGCGCCGCAATTCCGCCGGCCAGACCCTGCGGGTCGAGTTCCTGTCGGATTCCCCCTCCTTCGACCGCATCATCAACCCCTATGTCGACAACCTGCGCAACCTCGGGGTGGATGCGGTGCAGACGCGGGTCGACAGCGCCCAGCAGGAGTTCCGCGAGCGCAACTACGAGTTCGACGTCGTCACCCACAACTACCCGATGTCCTACATCCCGGGCGCCGGGCTGAAGCAGTATTTCGGCGGCGAGACCGCCGACGTCTCGGTGTTCAACCTGCCGGGCCTGAAGGATCCCGCCGTCGACCGGCTGATCGAGGTGGTGCTGGCCGCCGACTCGCCCGAGGCGCTCGCCCCTGCCGTGCGGGCGCTCGACCGGGTGCTGCGCAGCCTGCACATCTGGGTTCCGCAGTGGTACAAGAACGTCCACACCGTGGCCTACTACGACATGTACGAGCATCCCGATCCGCTGCCTCCCTTCTCGCTCGGCCAGATCGACTTCTGGTGGTGGAGCGCCGAAAAGGAGGCGGCGCTCCGCGCCGCCGGCGCGATCCGCTAGGGGCCGGGCGGTGGGCGCCTACATCCTCCGCCGGCTCCTGCTCATCATCCCGACGCTGGTCGGGATCATGGTCATAAACTTCGCGCTGGTGCAGTTCGTGCCCGGCGGCCCGATCGAGCAGATCATCGCCCGGCTCGAGGGCGGGGGCGACGTGTTCGAGGCGATCTCCGGCGGCGGCGACGCCGGCCTGCGCGAGGAGATGGGCTCCGGCAACGAGAAGTATCTCGGCGCCCGCGGCCTGCCACCCGAGTTCATCGCCGAACTCGAGCGCCAGTTCGGCTTCGACAAGCCGCCGCTCGAGCGCTTCCTCGACATGATGTGGAGCTACCTCCGCTTCGACTTCGGCGAGAGCTACTTCCGCTCGATCTCGGTGGTCGACCTGGTGATCGAGAAGATGCCGGTGTCGATCTCGCTCGGGCTGTGGTCGACGCTGATCGCCTATCTCGTCTCGATCCCGCTCGGCATCCGCAAGGCGGTGCGCGACGGCACACCCTTCGACACCTGGACCTCCGGCGCCATCATCGTCGGCTACGCGATCCCCGGCTTCCTGTTCGCGATCCTGCTGCTCGTGGTCTTCGCCGGCGGTTCCTACCTGCAGTGGTTCCCGATCCGCGGCCTGACCTCGGACAACTGGGCGGATCTCTCCTGGCCGGCGCGCGTTGCCGACTACTTCTGGCACATCACCCTGCCGGTGCTTGCCTCGACGATCTCGGCCTTCGCGACGCTCACGCTCCTGACCAAGAACTCCTTCCTCGACGAGATCCGCAAGCAGTACGTCATGACCGCCCGCGCCAAGGGGCTCGCCGAAAGCCGGGTCCTCTACGGCCATGTCTTCCGCAACGCCATGCTGATCGTCATCGCGGGCTTTCCGGCGGTCTTCGTCTCGGTCTTCTTCGGCGGCTCGCTGATCATCGAGACGATCTTCTCGCTCGACGGGCTGGGCCGGCTCGGCTTCGAGGCGGCGGTTGCGCGCGACTATCCGGTGATCTTCGGCACGCTCTTCGTCTTCGGGCTCATCGGGCTCCTGATGGGGCTGGTCTCGGACCTGATGTATGTCTGGATCGACCCGCGCATCGACTTCGAGACGCGGGAGACCTGATGCGATGAACGAGCCCTTCGACCCCGCCCGCACCGACGCCCCGCCCGCCTTCGACCCCGCGGTCCTGCCACCCGAGCCGCGGGGCTTCTTCCGCCTCTCGCCGCTCGGCCGGCGGCGCTGGCGGAACTTCCGTGCCAACCGGCGGGCGTTCTGGTCGCTGGTCGTCTTCAGCCTGCTGTTCGCGGTCTCGCTGGCCGCCGAGTTCGTCGCCAACGACCGGCCGCTGCTGGTGAAGTTCCGCGGCGACTACCACGTCCCGGTGCTGCGCTTCTACCCCGAGACGGCCTTCGGCGGCGACTTCCGTACCGAGGCGGTCTACCGCGACCCCGAGGTGCAGTGCCTGATCCGCACCGGCGGGGCCGAGCTTTGCCTTGACGCGCCGGCCGAGGCGATGGCCGAGGCGGCCGAACGCGGCAGCGTCGACGGCCAGGCGGTGGAGCGCGGCTGGATCCTCTGGCCGCCCGTGCCCTATTCCTACCGCACCGTCAACGACCTCGGCCGCCCGGCGCCGTCGCCGCCCGATGCCGCCCACTGGCTCGGGACCGACGACACCGCCCGCGACGTGCTCGCCCGTGTCATCTACGGCTTCCGACTGTCGGTCGCCTTCGCGCTGATCGTCACCCTCACCACCAGCGTCATCGGCATCGCCGCGGGCGCCGTGCAGGGCTATTTCGGCGGGCTGGTCGACCTCTTCTTCCAGCGGGTGATCGAGCTCTGGGGGGCGACGCCCTCGCTCTACATCATTATCATCGTCGCGGCGATCTGGGCGATGGACTTCTGGCTGCTGGTGTTCCTGATGACGCTGTTCGGCTGGACCGGCCTCGTCGGCGTCGTCCGGGCCGAGTTCCTGCGCGCCCGCAACTTCGAATACGTCCGTGCCGCCCGCGCGCTCGGCGTCTCCAACGCCCGCATCATGTTCCGCCACGTCCTGCCCAACGCCATGGTGGCGACGCTGACCTTCCTGCCCTTCATCATCACCGGCACCATCGGCAGCCTCGCCGCGCTCGACTTCCTCGGCTTCGGCCTGCCCTCCTCGGGCCCCTCGCTCGGCGAGCTGACGCTCCAGGCCAAGCAGAACCTTCAGGCGCCCTGGCTCGGCTTCACCGCCTTCTTCACCTTCGCGATCATGCTGTCGCTGATGGTGTTCATCTTCGAGGGCGTCCGCGACGCCTTCGATCCGCGCAAGACCTTCCGGTGAGGCGCCCGTGAGCGTGATCCTCGACGTCCGCGGCCTCAGGGTGCGCTTCCGGCAGGACGGCCGCACAACCGAGGCGGTGCGCGGCATCGACTTCCAGGTCGCCGCCGGCGAGACGGTCGCCATCGTCGGCGAATCCGGCTCGGGCAAGTCGGTGTCGGCGCTTGCCACCGTCGGCCTGCTGCCCGACGCGGCCGAGGTCACGGGCTCGATCCTCTGGCGCGGGCAGGAGATGGTCGGCGCGCCCGAGCCCCTCCTGCGCAAGGTCCGCGGCAACGAGATCAGCTTCATCTTCCAGGAGCCGATGACCTCGCTGAACCCGCTTCACACGATCGAGAAGCAGATCGGCGAGAGCCTCGCGGTCCACCAGGGGCTGACCGGCGCAGCGGCCCGGGCGCGGACGCTCGAACTCCTGCACAAGGTGCGCATCCCCGACGCCGAGCGGCGACTCGGCGCCTGGCCCCACCAGCTCTCGGGCGGCCAGCGCCAGCGCGTGATGATCGCCATGGCGCTCGCCAACCGCCCCGAGATGCTGATCGCCGACGAGCCGACCACCGCGCTCGACGTCACCATCCAGGCCCAGATCCTCGAGCTCCTGGCCGATCTCAAGCGCGACGAGGGGATGAGCCTCCTCTTCATCACCCACGACCTCGGCATCGTCCGCCGCTTTGCCGACCGGGTCTGCGTGATGCAGGCCGGCGCGATCGTCGAGCAGGGGGCGACGGCCGAGGTCTTCGCCAGGCCCGCCCACGGCTACACCCGCCGCCTTCTCGCCGCCGAGCCCGCCGGCAGCCCCGACCCGGTGCCCGAGGGCGCGCGCGAGGTGGTGGCGACGCGCGGGCTGCGGGTCTGGTTCCCGATCCAGCGCGGATTCCTGCGCCGCACAGTCGGCCACATCAAGGCGGTCAACGACGCGACCCTTTCGGTGCGCGAGGGAGAGACGCTGGGCATCGTCGGCGAATCCGGCTCGGGCAAGACGACGCTGGCGCTGGCGGTGATGCGGCTCCTGTCCTCCGAGGGCACGGTGCTGTTCCTCGGCCGCGACATCCAGGGGCTGCGCTCGACGGCCCTGCGGCCGCTGCGGCGCGACATGCAGGTGGTCTTTCAGGATCCCTACGGCAGCCTATCGCCTCGCATGACGGTGGAGGAGATCATCGCCGAGGGGCTGGGCGTGCACGGCGTCGCCGCCGGCCAGAGCCCGCGCCGGATGGTGGGAGAGATCATGGCCGAGGTCGGGCTCGACCCGGCGATGATGGGTCGCTACCCCCACGAGTTCTCCGGCGGCCAGCGCCAGCGCATCGCCATCGCCCGGGCGATGATCCTCGGGCCGAAGCTGCTCGTCCTCGACGAGCCGACATCGGCGCTCGACATGACCGTGCAGGTCCAGATCGTCGACCTCCTGCGCGCGCTCCAGCGCCGCAAGCGGCTGGCCTATCTGTTCATCAGCCACGACCTTCGGGTGATCCGGGCGCTTGCCCACAAGGTGGTGGTGATGAAGGCCGGCGAGGTGGTCGAGGCAGGGGATGCGCCGCAGGTGTTCGGCGCCCCGCGCACCCCCTACACCCGCGCGCTGATGGCCGCGGCCTTCGACCTCAAGGCTGTCGCCGGCGCGGCAAGCTGACCGCGGCGGAGAGGGCGGCGCCGGTGAACATCCTCTTTGTGCACCAGAACTTCCCCGGCCAGTTCCGCCACCTCGCGCCGGCGCTGGCGGGGCGTGGCCATCGTGTGGTGGCGCTGACCGATTCCTCCAACGCGCAGGCCACCGAAGTCACGACCTTCCGCTACCGCCACGACGCCACCCGTCCCGAGGCCGCGGCAACCCGGCTGGGGCGGACCTTCACCGAGATGACCGACCGCGCGACCACCGTCGCCCGGGCCGCGGCCCAGCTCGCCGGGCGGCACGCCTTCGTCCCCGACGTCGTCTTCGGCCATCTCGGCTGGGGCGAGACGCTGTTTCTGCGCGAGGTGTTCCCCGCCGCGCGGCATCTCGTCTACGCCGAGTTCTACTATGGCGCCCGCGGTCGCGATTCCGACTTCGATCCGGAGTTCCAGCGCCCCGGCCTTGCTCGGGCGATGAGCGTGACGGCGCGCAAGGCCCATCTCGCCCTCGCAATGGCCGAGGCCGACGCGGCCCTCGCCCCGACGCGCTGGCAGGCCTCCACCTTCCCGCACGAGTTCGCCGCCAAGACCACCGTCTGCTTCGACGGCGTCGATACCGACCGGGTCCGCCCCGACCCCGCGGCGCGCTTCACCCTGCCCACGGGGCAGGTGCTCGCGCCGGGCGACGAGGTGCTCACCTTCGTCAACCGCAACTTCGGGCCCTACCGCGGCTTCCACGTCTTCATGCGGGCGCTGCCGGCGGTGCTTGCGGCACGGCCCGAGGCACAGGTGGTGCTGGTGGGTGGCGACGGCTCGTCCTACGAATCGCCTCCCGCCGGCGGCGGCAGCTGGCGCGAGCGGATGCTGGCCGAACTCGGCGACCGGCTCGACCTGTCGCGCATCCATTTCGTCGGCCGACTCGCCTACGACCGCTATCTCGCGCTGCTGCAGGTTGGGCGCGTGCACGCCTATCTCACCTACCCCTTCGTGCTGTCCTGGTCGATGATCGAGGCGATGGCCGCCGGCTGCTGCCTCGTCGCCTCGCGCACCCCGCCGGTGGAGGAGTTCCTGACCGACGGCGTGACCGGTCGTCTGGTGGATTTCTTCGATGTCGCGGGCTGGTCGCATGCTCTGATCGCGGCGCTGGCCGATCCCGGCGCCGCGGCGCCGCTGCGGCTGGCGGCGCGCGCCCATGCCGTCGCCCGATGCGACCTTGCCCGGGTCTGCCTGCCGCGGCTGCTCGGATTCGTCGAGTCGGGCGGACGCCAGTCCGACCGGGCGGCCGCCGCCGGCGCCGGCCGCGGCTAGGGCGGCCCGCCGGCGGCCCCTCCGGTCCGCGCTTTCCCGGGGCTGGCGCCGCGCGCCGACGGCCGGCCCGCCGCCCAGCTGCGGCAAGTGGTGAAGAAGGCCTGAATGCCGGGGCGTCCCGCATTGTCTTCCAATGACTTGCCACCTGTCCCATGCATGGGACACCCACCCCCGCGACCGCCGCCGCGACCCGCGGGCGCGGCGGTGCAGCCTGCCGGGGGCGGCTCCGGGCCCTAGTAGCCGCGGGCCCGGTCGACCTGATGCAGGTAGGCCATCCCGGCCTCACCGCGCCGGATGTTCTCGGCCAGCACCCGCGCCGCCGTGCCGGGGCGGGTCTCGGCGGCGATGTGGGGCGTGACCGTGACCCGCGGGTGCTGCCAGTAGGGGTGCTCGGGCGGCAGCGGCTCCGTGCGGAAGGCATCCAGCGTCGCATGGCCGATCCGGCCGGAATCAAGCGCCGCCAGCAGCGCCGCATCGTCGATCAGCCCGCCCCGGGCGGCGTTGACGATCACCGCGCCCGCCGGCATCAGGGCCAGCCGCCCCGCATCCAGCAGGTTTTCGGTATCCTTCGTCAGCGGCAGCAGCAGCACAATGATGTCCGAGCCGCCCAGCACCTCGACCAGCCCCTGCCCGCCCGAGAGGCTGGCGATCCCGGGCACCGACTTCGGCCTCCGGCTCCAGCCGGTGACCGGAAAGCCCACTCCCGCCAGCATCTGCCCGGCGGCCTGGCCAAGCTCGCCCAGGCCCAGGATGCCGACCGGCCGTTCGGCAGCCAGCGGGGGCGCGATCTGGTTGCGCCAGACCCCGTCCTGGCCCAGCACATGCGCGTCCATCCCGAGGTGGTGGCGCAGGACATGCCCGGTCACCCACTCCGCCATGCTCTGGGTCATGGCGGGGTCGACCATCCGGCACAGCGGCTGGACCAGCGTCGGGTTCGACAGCAGGTTCTCGACCCCCGCGAAGAGGTTCAGCACCGCCTTGGCGCGGCTGAACGGCCGGTAGTCCAGGATCACCCCGCCGGGCGAGGTGATGATGTAGTCGACCGCCGCAGGATCGGGCGCCGCATCGGTGACCTCGGCATCGATCCCGATCTCGGCCAGCGCCTCGCGAACCGGCCCCGCATATTTCGGCCAGCGCCGCGGATCGGCGCCGAAGAAGACCCGCAGCGTCATGCCCGGTTCCTCGGCCGGTGGACATGGGCCGACTGCACCAGCCCGAAGGCCGCCATCAGGACAAGCATTGCCGAACCTCCGTAGGAGACAAGGGGAAGGGGCACGCCCACCACCGGGGCGAGCCCCATCACCATTGCCATGTTGACCGCCAGGTAGAAGAAGAAAGTTGCCGCCACCCCGACGATGAGAAGCTGGCTGAAGCGGTCCTTGGTGTTCAAGGCCGAGACGACGCAGAAGGCGATGACAAGGGCATAGAGCACCAGAAGCGAGAATGCGCCGACGAAGCCGAACTCCTCGGCGAGCGAGGTGAAGATGAAGTCGGTGTGCTTCTCGGGCAGGAAGTTCAGCCGCGACTGCGTGCCCTGCATGAACCCCTTGCCTGTCCAGCCGCCCGAGCCGAGCGCGATCTTGGCCTGGCTGATGTGGTAGCCCGCGCCGAGAGGGTCGAGGTCGGGGTTGAGGAAGGTGTCGATCCGCCGGAACTGGTAGTCCTTCAGCAGTTGCCACTCGGTCCCGCGGGAGGCGAACACCAGCCCCACCAGCCCGGCCCCGCCGGCGATCACCGCAGCGAAATAGAGCCAGTGCACCCCGGCCGCGAACATCACCACCCCGCCGCCGCCGACGATCAGGAGGGCCGTGCCGAGGTCGGGCTGCGCCAGCACCAGGAGCGCCGGCAGCAAGATCAGCACCACCGGGACGAGAACCCACAGCGGCCGTGACGCCCGGTGGACATCCAGCCAGTCATAGTAGGCGGCGAGCATCATCACGAGAGTGATCTTCACCAGCTCCGACGGCTGCAGCCGCATGAAGCCGAGGTCGATCCAGCGTTGCGCACCCATCCCCACCGCCCCCACGAAGGGAACGAGGACCAGCAGCACAAGCGCCACGCCGTAGGCGACGCCCGCCATGTTGCGCCAGAACCAGATCGGCACGAAGGCGATCACGAGCATCACCGCCAGCCCCATCGCGAACCGCTTCATCTGCGGCTCTGCCCAGCGGCCGAGATCGCCCCCGGCGACCGAATACAGCATCAGGAAGCCCACGCCCGCAACCGCGACGAGCAGCACCACCAGCGCCCAGTTGAGGAAGAACATCTTGCGGACGCCGGTCGGGACCGTCTTGACGGTGTATTCGAGAAAGCTCACCGGCCGGCCCCTCAGGCCCGCGACGCGCCGGGACCCGGCGGCGGCAGCAGCCGGGGGGCAAGGTCACGCTGCTGGCTCTCGATCCGCCGGCGCTGGCTGGACGGGTAGGCGCTGACCGGCGGCGTGCCCTCGAACAGCGCCTGGAGCACGATGTCGCGGGCGATCGGCGCCGCGGCGGTGGATCCGCCGCCGCCATGCTCGACCACCAGCGAGACCGCGATGCGCGGCGCGTCATGGGGTGCGAAGGCGACGAACAGCGCATGGTCGCGGCGGTTCCAGGGCAGCTGGTCGTTGCTGACCACGCCACGGGCACGCTCGGCGGCAGTGATGTTGCGCACCTGGCTGGTGCCCGTCTTGCCCGCCATCCGCACCTCGGCCGCGTCGATCCGGCTTGACCACGCGGTGCCGCGCTCGGTCTGGCAGACGCTGTACATCGCCCGGCGGATCTCGCGCAGGAAACGCTCGTCCAGACCCAGCGAGGGCACCACCGGCGGCGTCCGCTCGATGCCGTTGACGGCGCGGACGATCCGCGGCTCGACCGCCCGGCCGGTGGCCAGCCGCGCCGTCATCACCGCAAGCTGCAACGGCGTGGACAGCACGTAACCCTGGCCGATCGCGGCATTGATGGTATCGCCGATCCGCCATTCCTGGCCCCGGCGCGCGCGCTTCCATTCCCGCGACGGGTTCAGCCCCTCGGAGATCGCCGACAGCGGCATGTCGTAACGCTGTCCGAGGCCGAGCAGCCCGGCCATCGCGTGGATGCGGTCGATGCCGGCCCGCTGGGCGATCTCGTAGTAGTAGACGTCGCAGGATTCCACGAGGCTGCGGGCAAGGTTGACCGACCCGTGCCCGCCGCCCCGCCAGCAGTGGAAGCGGTTGCCCGAGACGTCGAGATGACCGGGGCAGCGCACCGTCTCGTCTGGGGTGACGAGGCCGGCCTCGAGCGCGGCGAGCGCGGTGACCATCTTGAACGTCGACCCCGGCGGGTAGGCGCCCTGCACCGTCTTGGTGGCAAGCGGGCGATGGTCGTTCTCGGTCAGGGCGCGGTAGTCGGCCACCGAGATGCCGCGCACGAACAGGTTGGGGTCGAACCCCGGCGAGGAGGCGATCGCCAGGAGGTCGCCGCTGGTCACGTCCATCACAACCGCGGCGGCGCTTTCCTCGCCGAGGCGCACCTGCACGTAGTTCTGCAGGCGGGCGTCGATGGTCAGCTGCACGTCGGCCCCCGGCTGCCCCTCCTGCCGGTCAAGCTCGCGGATCACCCGCCCGACGGCATTAACCTCGATCCTTCGCGAACCGGCGCTGCCGCGCAGCACGTCCTCCATCCGCGCCTCGACGCCGACCTTTCCGATCTGGAAACGCGGGATCTGCAGGAGCGGATCGGGGTCTTCCAGCCGCGCCAGGTCTGCCTCGCTGACGGGGCCGACATAGCCAACCACATGCGCGAAATCAGGCCCGAGCGGATAGTGCCGGGACAGACCGACCTCGGGGAAGACCCCCGGCAGCGCCGGCGCGTTCGAGGCGACCTTCGCCACATCCTCCCAGTTCAGCCGTTCGGCCACCGCGATCGGCACGAAGGGGCTGCGGCGGCCGACCTCGCGCAGGGCCCGCTCGACGTCATCGTCCGAAAGCCCGATCAGTTCCTTCAGCCGCGCCAGCACCGCCGCGACGTCGCCGGCATCCTCGCGCACCACGACCACGCGGTAGTTCTGCTCGTTGGCGGCAAGGATGGTGCCGTGGCGGTCGTAGATCATCCCGCGGGCGGGTGGCAGCAGCCGGATGGCGATGCGGTTCTCCTCGGCCAGCAGGCGGAAGCGGTCGGCCTCCTCGACCTGCATCTGGCGCATCCGCAGGGCCAGCACGCCGAGCACTCCGGCCTGCGCGCCGGCCACGATCATCGTCCGGCGAGAGATGCGCCGGGCGCTGTACTCGGTGTCGCGCGCCGAACGCCTCACAGCCGCCTCCCGAGGGCGTCGACCTCGCCGGTGGCCGGCTTGCGCACCCCCAGCGCGAGATGGGACACCAGCACGGCAAGCGGATAGGTGAGGGCGGTGAGCAGCAGGTGGACAAGGCCGTCCGCCAGCGCCGGCTGCGGCACGAAGGCGATCGCCATCACGAACCGGGTGCCGAGTGCCGCCGCCGCCATGACCGCCGCCACGATCGCCCATTCCAGCAGGAACGAGATGTCGCGCATGATCACCGCCCGGCTGCGCAGGAACTCGGTGCCCAGCACGGCGGCCAGCGTCCACAGCCCCGGCGGGCGCAGCGTCAGCATGTCCTCGACCAGGAACACCGCTGCCACCAGCACGGGGGGCAGGTATTCGGGGCGCCGCAGCGCCCAGGCAAGGGTCAGGCAGAGCAGGAGGTCGGGCGCCGGCACGCGGCCGGGAAGCACACCGACCGGCAGCATGCGCAGGAACAGCAGCGCCGCCGCGGCCAGCACGAACAGCGCCCGGTAGAGCCAGCGGTCGTCGCGGATCGGCTCAGCCACCCTCGCCCCCCGCCGCGACCTCGTCCTCCGGTCCGGCCGCGCCGACCAGGCCGCCGGGATCGGTGATCGGCACGCCCGGGCGGCTGCGCAGCACGCGCAGGAACTCCAGCCGCTCGTAGTCGGCCGCGAGGCGCACCCGCAGCCGCCGGTCGGGGCCCTGCGCCACCTGCCCCACCAGCAGCCCGGCAGGGAACACCCCGCCGTCGCCGGAGGTCACCACCCGGTCGCCGGGCCGCACGAGTTCGGGGCGTTCGAGGAACTCGACAGGTGGCGTGGCGGTGTTGTCCCCCGACAGGATCGCGCGCTGGCCGGATGGCTGGATCACCACCGGCACGCGGCTCGAGGGGTCGGTGAGCAGCAGCACGCGCGCCGACCGCTCGCCCACGCCCGAGATGCGCCCGACAAGGCCCAGCCCGTCCATCGCCGCCCAGCCGTCGCGGATGCCGTCGCGGGCGCCGACGTTCAGGATCACCGACTGGCGGAAGGGCGAGCCTGCATCGGCCAGCACCACGCCGGTGACATGCGTCAGCATCGGGTCCAGACGGACGTTGGCAAGGTCGAGCAGCTTGGCGTATTTCTGCTCGAGTTGCAGCGCCGCCTCGCGCCAGGCCTTCATCTGCTGCAGTTCGCGCCGGAGTTCCTGGTTCTGGGCGTAGATCCGGGCGTAGGACTGGAACCCCTCGACCATCACCACCGCCCGCGCCACCGGCACCAGCGCCCAGTCCATGTTCGGCACCACCCTGTCCACGAAGGCCGCCCGGAAGCGCTCCACCCGCGGGCTGTCGATCCGCCACAGCAGGAACAGCCCGAACAGCGCAAGGCACAGCAGCAGCAGCAGCAGGTTGCGGACGGGCCGCACGAAGCTGTCTGCGCTGGGATCGCGTGCCACCGCCGTCCCCGTCCCCCGTGCCGCCCCGGCGGGGCGCGCGCCCGCCTAACTTTCGTAGTCTATCACATGCCGGAGCAGCTTTTCGTATTCCAGCGCCTTGCCGGTGCCGAGCGCCACACAATTGAGTGACTCGTCGGCCACCGAGATCGACAGGCCGGTGGACTCCCGCAGCGCCAGATCGAGGTCGCCGAGCAGGGCGCCGCCGCCCGTCAGCATGACGCCGCGATCGACGATGTCGGCGGCCAGGTCCGGCGGCGTCGCCTCGAGGGCCAGCATCACCGCCTCGCAGATCTGCTGCACCGGCTCGGCCAGCGCCTCGGCGATCTGGGCCTGGTTGACCTCCATCTCCTTCGGCACGCCGTTCAGGAGGTCGCGGCCGCGGATCTGCATGCTGGCGCCGCGGCCGTCGTCGGGCATCCGCGCGGTGCCGATGGTGCACTTGATCCGCTCGGCGGTGGATTCGCCGACCAGCAGGTTGTGATTGCGCCGCAGGTAGCTGACGATCGCCTCGTCCATCCGGTCGCCACCGACGCGGACCGAGCGGGCATAGAC
>JAHDXW010000011.1:67562-121335 GCA_023383015.1 Paracoccaceae bacterium | reverse complement strand
ATCGTCCCAACGTTCACATGCGGTTTCGTCCGTTCGAATTTCGCCTTGGCCATGGCGCGGCGCCCCGTTGCTGCAGGGGGCCCGGAGGCCCCGTGTGGATCCCGCGCGCCACCTAGCGGCGGGGCGGGAAAAAATCAAGCGGGGGGGGGCGACGGCTTAGGCGAAGCGGTTGTCGCGGGGAAAGCCGCGCGGGGCCATGCGCCCGGCCGAGGCCCGCGGCCCGAGCCATTCGCCGAGGTCGTGCTCGGTGCGGGTGCGTCCGGCGGGATCCTTCCAGCTCAGCCCGCGGGCGAGGGTGAGGGTGGTCGCGTCGGCCAGCCCGCCGTCCTTGTAGCGCTGCAGCCGCACCCCCTTGCCGCGCGCCATCTCGGGCAGCTCCGACAGCGGGAAGACCAGGAGCTTGCGGTTCTCCCCCGCCACCGCGACATGGTCGCCCGCCACCGCCCGGACGACCGCGAGCCGCGCCCCGGCGGCAAGGTTCATCACCGCCTTGCCCGCCCGCGTCTGCGCCACCACCTCCTCGGCGGCCACCAGAAAGCCGTCGCCGGCGCTCGATGCGACCAGCAGCCGCGCCTCCGGGCGGTGCACCGACAGGGCGACGATCTCGGCCTCGTTGGGCAGGTCGACCATCAGCCGCACCGGCTCGCCGGTGCCGCGGCCCCCAGGAAGGGCGGCGGCCTGCAGCGTGTAGAACCGGCCGTTGGAGCCCGCCAGCACCAGCCGGTCGGTGGTCTCGGCATGCAGGTGGAAGCGCGGGCCGTCGCCGTCCTTGAACTTCAGCTCCTGCCCCTCGGGCAGATGGCCGCGCAGCGCCCGGATCCAGCCCATGCGCGAGCAGACAACGGTCACCGGCTCGCGCTCGACCAGCGCCTCGGCCGGCATCGCCGCCCCGCCCGCCGCCCCGATCACCGTCCGCCGCGCCCCCCCGGGGCTGTCGCGGCCGAAGCTGCGGGCGGTCGCCGCAAGCTCGTCGCGGATGCGCGCCCATTGCAGCGCCGGCTCGGCGAGAAGGTCCTCGATCCCGGCCCGCTCGCGCAGAAGCTCGTCGTACTCGCGGCGCAGCGCCATCTCCTCCAGCCGGCGCAGCGCCCGCAGCCGCATGTTCAGGATCGCCTCGGCCTGCACCTCGCCCAGCCCGTCCTCGTGGCCCGCCCCGCGCGGCGGCGGCGCGGCATAGTCGGCCTCCGAGGTCGCCCGCACGAAGCGGCGCCCCCAGTCCTCGCGCATCAGCGCGTCCTTCGGGTCGTCATCGTAGCGGATGATGTCGATCACGCGGTCGAGGTTGAGGAAGGCGGTGATGAACCCCTCCAGCACCTCCAGCCGGTGGTCGATCCGCGCCAGCCGGTGGCGCGCGCGCCGGCCCAGCACCTCGCGGCGGTGGTCGAGGAAGGCGCGCAGCACCTCGCGCAGCGAGCAGACCCGCGGCACCCTGCCGTCGATCAGCACGTTCATGTTCAGCGGCACCCGCAGCTCGAGGTCCGAGACCCGGAACAGCGCCGCCATCAGCATGTCGGGCTCGACGGTACGCGCGCGCGGCTCCAGCACGATGCGCACCTCCTCCGCGCTCTCGTCGCGGACGTCGGCCAGCAGCGGCACCTTGCGCTCCTCGATCAGTTCGGCCAGCCGCTCGATCAGCTTCGACTTGGCGACCTGGAAGGGGATCTCGGTGACCACGATCTGCCAGGCTCCGCGCCCGAGGTCCTCGCGGGTCCACCGCGCCCGCAGGCGGAAGCCGCCGCGGCCGGTGCGGTAGGCCTCGGCAACGGCCTCGGGCGGCTCGACCAGCTCGCCGCCGGTCGGGAAGTCGGGCCCGGGCACCAGCGCCAGCAGCCGCGCATCGGGCAAATCGGGCTCGGCAATCAGCGCCTGGCAGGCATCCAGCAGCTCGCCCAGGTTGTGCGGCGGGATCGCCGTCGCCATGCCCACGGCGATCCCGCTCGCGCCGTTGGCAAGCAGGTTGGGGAAAGCCGCGGGCAGCACCAGCGGCTCCTGCTGCGTGCCGTCGTAGTTGGGGCGGAAGTCGACGGCATCCTCGTCGAGGCCGGCCATCAGTGCCTCGGCCGCCGCCGTCAGCCGCGCCTCGGTGTAGCGGGCCGCCGCGGGGTTGTCGCCGTCGATGTTGCCGAAGTTGCCCTGCCCGTCGATCAGCGGGTAGCGCATCGCGAACGGCTGGGCGAGGCGGGCCAGCGCGTCATAGATCGCCTGGTCACCGTGGGGGTGGAAGTTGCCCATCACGTCGCCCGAGATCTTGGCGCATTTGCGGAACGGCCCGCCGGCGGCCAGCCGCAGCTCGCGCATCGCGAAGAGGATGCGCCGGTGCACCGGCTTCAGCCCGTCGCGGGCGTCCGGCAGCGCCCGGTGCATGATGGTCGACAGCGCATACTGCAGGTAGCGCCCGCCGAGCGCCCGCGACAGCGGCTCGGGATGCGTCACCGGCGGCACGTCGGGCGTGTCGGCTGTCTCGGGCGTCTCGGGGGCGCTCATGCGGCCGATGTAGCCCGGGGGGCGGGCCATCGTCCAGCCCGGAGCACTGGCGCCCGGCCGCGAAGTGGCCCGCGGGTGGGGCACAGGCCCGTCCGGAGCCACTTTCATTTGGCATGAATCGGATTAAGGAATGAGAATGGTCCGGCGACGGACCGAGTCTCGCGCACCGGGTTTTTCACATGCGATTGATCACGCTGACGCTTGTGCTTCTCGGCATGCTCTATGTGGGCATGCTGGTGTTCGGTGATCCCGGGCATCTGCCCGAGGAGATCCGCAGCACCCCGGCCCGCACCACCGGCGACCCGCCAGGAGAGCCTGCCGCGGTGGTCACTCCTCCGCCTGCCGCCCTCATGCCCGCCCCCACCCCATCCGCGCCGGCCCTCGCTCCCCCGCCGGCCACGGCCGGCGAAGGTGCCGTGACGGCCGCGGCGCCGGCCGATGGCGCGGCGCAGGGGGCCGCAGCCGGCGACGATGCCGACCAGGCCGCAGCGCCGCTCGCGCCGCTGATCCCGCCGGCGCTGACCGAGGCCGGACTCGGCGCCGTTGCCGGCGCCCAGCCCCCGCCCGCCGCTCCGGCCCCGCCCGCCGCTCCGGCCCTGCCCGCCGCCGCCGGGCTGCGCACCGTCACCGCGACCGCCGTCAACCTTCGCGCCGGACCCTCGACCAGCTTCGCGATCGTCGGCGGGGTCACCCGCAACGCCGAGGTGGAGCTGGTCGGCGGGCAGCAGGGAAGCTGGGTGGAGGTGCGCGTGCCCGCGACCGGGGCGACCGGCTGGATGTCGTCGCGCTATCTGTCGGAGTGAGCACCATCGCCCCCCTCCCCGCCGCCGCCCCCGGGCGGTCGATCCTGATCACCGGCTGCTCGTCGGGGATCGGGCTCGATGCCGCGCGCACCCTCGCCGCCCGCGGCTGGCGGGTGCTTGCCACCTGCCGCCGGCCGCAGGACTGCGCCGCACGCCGGGACGAGGGGCTCGAGAGCTTTCCGCTCGACTACGCCGACCCAAGGTCGGTGGCCGAGGGTGCCGCCGAGGCCCTGGCGCTCACCGGCGGGCGGCTGGACGCGCTCTTCAACAACGGCGCCTTCGCGCTGCCCGGCGCGGTCGAGGACCTGCCGCGCGGCGCCCTGGCGGCGATTTTCGAGACCAACCTTTTCGGCTGGCACGACCTGACGCGCCGGGTGATCCCGGCGATGCGGGCGCAGGGCCATGGGCGGATCGTCAACTGCTCCTCGGTCCTCGGCCTCGTCGGCATCCGCTGGCGCGGCGCCTATGTCGCCACCAAGTTCGCGCTGGAGGGTCTGACCGACGTCCTCCGCCTGGAGATGGCCGACACCGGCATCCATGTCATCCTGATCGAGCCCGGACCGATCGGCACCCGCATCCGGCTGAACGCGATCCCGCATTTCGAGCGCTGGATCGACTGGCGGGCCTCGGCCCGGGCCGACCAGTACGGCGCCAGCCTGCTCCGCCGGCTCTACGAGGACCGCGGCCCCGACCGCTTCGAACGCCCGCCCGCGGCGGTCTCGGCGATTCTCGTGCGCGCGCTCGACAGCCCCCGCCCGCGTGCCCGCTACCGCGTAACGCTGCCCACCCATGCCATGGCGCTGGCCCGGCGGCTCCTGCCGGTGGCCGCGCTCGACCGGCTGCTCGCCCGCGGCTAGGCGCCCCGCCCGCACCCCCGCCCCCGCCCGCGCCGGCGATCGTGACGCGCCGGCCGGGCATTCCGGTGGCCGACCGCTTTCCCCGGCCGCCCGGATGCACTAGATGCCTCCCATCACGCGCCCGGAGGGCTCGCCATGCTGAACGACCCCCTCTTCCTCGTCGTCGTGTTCGCGGCCCTCGCGGTGCTGGCGATCCTCGCGGTCGGCATCGGCGGCTTCGCCCGCGGCGGCGAGTTCAACCGCCGGCACGCCAACCGGCTGATGCGCTGGCGGATCGCCGCGCAGGCGGTGGCGGTGGCGCTGATCGTGGTCTTCGTGCTGCTGCGCCGGGGGGGATGAGATGGTCGTCCTGAACAGGATCTACACGCGCACCGGCGACGCCGGCGACACCGCGCTCGGCAACGGCGCGCGGGTGGCCAAGCACGCGCTCCGGGTGCAGGCCTACGGGACGGTGGACGAGACCAACGCCACCCTTGGCCTTGCCCGCCTCCACGCCGCGGGCACGGCCGACGCGGCGCTGGCGCGCATCCAGAACGACCTCTTCGACCTCGGCGCCGACCTCTGCCGCCCCGAGGCGCCCGGCGAGGCCGAGGCACCGCATCCGCCCCTGCGCGTGGCCGCCCGCCAGGTCGCCCGGCTCGAGGCCGAGATCGACGCGATGAACGCCCGCCTCGCGCCGCTGCGTTCCTTCGTGCTGCCCGGCGGCTCGCCGCTTGCCGCGCATCTGCACCTCTGCCGCACCGTCGCCCGCCGGGCCGAGCGGCTCGTGGTCGAACTCGCTGCCGGCGAACCGGTCAACCCGCAGGCGGCGATCTACCTCAACCGCCTGTCCGACTGGTTCTTCGTCGCCGCCCGTATCGCCAACGACGACGGCGCTGCGGACGTGCTCTGGCTGCCCGGGGCCAACCGCTAGGCGGCGGCCCCGTCGGGCCGGGCCGCCCCGCCGCCCGCGCCTGCCGCCGGGGCGGAGGAGGCGGCGGGGGCGAAGAAATCGTCGAGGATGCGGCGATAGATCCTGGCAAGGCCAAGGATGTCGGCAACCGCCACGTTCTCGTCGGTCTGGTGCATCGTCGCCCCGACCAGGCCGAACTCCACCACCTGGCAGTGCGCCCGCACGAAACGCGCGTCCGAGGTGCCCCCCGAGGTCGACAGCGCCGGCTCGTTCCCGGTCTCGGCCCGGATCGCACCGGCGACGAGGTCCACAAGCGGCCCCGGGGGAGTGAGGAAGGCCACGCCCGACACCTCGCTCTCCAGCGCGAAGGCGACGCCGGTCTCCGCCGTGACCTGGGCCGCCGCCGCCTGCAGCCGCGCCACCAGCCCCCCGGGCGTGTGCAGGTCGTTGAACCGGATGTTCACAACCGCCCGGCAGGATGCCGGGATGACGTTGGCCGCCGGGTTGGCGGTGTCGAAGCCGGTGACCGCCAGGGTGGAGGGGCCGAAATGCGCGCTGCCGGCATCAAGCGGCTCCGCCGCCAGCCGTTCGACCAGCCGGGCGAGCGCCGTCACGGGGTTCCTCGCCCGCTCGGGATAGGCGGCGTGGCCCTGCACCCCGGTCGCGGCGATGCGCAGCGTCATCGACCCGCGCCGGCCGATCTTGACCATGTCGCCCAGCCGCTCGGGGCAGGTGGGCTCGCCCACCAGGCAGACCGCCATCGCCTCGCCCTCGGCCGCCATCCAGTCCAGGATCGCGCGGGTGCCGTCCACTGCCCGGCCCTCCTCGTCGCCGGTGATCGTGATCAGGATGGCGCCGTCGGGGGGGGCCTCGCGCACCAGCCCCGCCGCCGCGGCGACGAAGGCGGCCACGCCCGACTTCATGTCGGCCGCCCCCCGCCCCCAGAGCCGGCCCTCCACCACGGTCCCGGCGAAGGGCGGCAGGCGCCAGGTCGCGTCATCGCCGGGGGGCACGACATCGGTGTGGCCGTTGAAGCCGAAGCTGCGCGGATGCCCCTTCGGCCCCCAGCGGGCAAAGAGGTTGGCCACCCCGCCGCGGTCCACCCGCGTGCAGGCAAAGCCCGCGCCCGCCAGAAGCGCACCCAGAAGGGCGATCGCGCCGCCCTCCCGGGGAGTCACGCTCGGGCAGCGCACCAGCGCCGCGGCGATCGCCACGGGGTCGTCGGCAGGCGGCAGGGCGGTGTCGGTCATCGGCGGTCCCTCCGGCGGGGGGGCCCGGGACGGGCCCGGCCAACAGCGTTAGCGGCGCGGCGGCGGCGCCGCAACCGCGGCATTTCTGCCCGCCCCCGCTCGCCCGGCGCTCCCCCTGCTGCTATCGCTCGGCGGCGGGGCCGGCGCGGCGCGCCGGCCGCCGGGGCCGCCGGCGGCGGCGGATGGCGCGATGACATGGTACGGACTCAGCGAGGGAGAGGGCGGCGCCGGCGCCATGCGCGGCCCCGCGCCGCCGCCGGTCATGGCCCGGGGCGGGCTGGTGCTCGAGGTGGCGCTGGCCGGCAGCCGGCCGGGACCGGCCACGCTCCTGCAGCATTCGCGCCGCTCGGGCTGGGCCGGCGGCCTGCGGCTGACGCTGCGCGGCGACGGGGCGCTCCTGCTCGTGCACAGCCAGGGCGACCGCGACAGCACGCTCGTGCTCGACGGCGCGGCCCCTCCCGGCACGGCGGGGCTGCGCGTCGGCTACGGTTGGGATGCCCCGGCCGGGCGGGCGCTGCTCCTCGCCGAACGGCTTGGCCCCTCGGGCGCTGACGAGGCGTCCGGCCCCGCTCCGCCCGCCGCCGCCGCCACCGGCGGCGCGCCGCTGCCGCTCCTGGCCGAGGACGCCGAGGCCATCGTCTTCGCCGGCGGGGCGGGGGCGCGCCACCCCGGGACCGCATGGCTCGGCTTGGCCGACGTGCTGCCCGACCCCGGCCGGCCCTCGGGCGTCGCCGCCGCCACACTGGTGCTTACACCGTCGGGGTCGGCGCCGGCCGGGGCGCTGCGGGCCGGCGATGTGGTGCTGACGGCCGCCGGCCCTGCGCCGCTCGCGGCGGTGGGCCGGATCGAGCTGCCGATGCTGGGCGCCTTCGCGCCGGTGCGGCTCAGGGCACCGTTCTTCGGCCGTGGCGCCGACCTCGTGATCGCCCCCGGCCAGCGGGTGGTGCTGTCGGGGATCGAGCCCGAATACCTCTTCGGCGAGGAAGAGGTGCTGGTCGAGGCGCGGCACCTGACCGACGGCCGCACAGGGCTGCGCGACCGCCGCGCCGCGACCATCGCCCTCGTCCGCCTGGCGCTTCACCGGCCGGGGCTGATCCTCGCCGACGCCCTCGCGCTCGAGGCCGAGGCGCCGGGCCCCGCGCCCCGCCCGGTGCTACGCCCCCACGAGGCGGTGGCGCTGATGTCCATGCGCGAACCCGGCCGGCCCCGGCGCGCCGGCTGAAGTTGCAACCCGCCGGCCCCGCCACCGTCGCCCGGCGCTGCGGGCGAAGGGCGCAGGCGAGGTGCGGGACTTCCTTTCGCAATCCTAGACGTCTTCGCCCAGGTCATTGATCCTGAACGACACCGGGGTTGTCCCATGCATGGGACGGGGCGCCGTCCCGTGCCCCTGCCGAACGTCTGCCTGCAGGCCGTCGGGGCGGTCAGCCCTGCGGCCGGCGCCGCGGGCCGGGCCGTCCCCTGCCGTCCGCCGCCGGCGCCGCCCTGTCGGCCCCGCCCGCCTCGCCGTCCTCCTCCTCCTCCTCCTCCTCCGCTCCGTCGGCCTCTTCCGCGTCCTCTCCCTCCTCGTCCTCCTGCTCGCGACCGAAGGCGGTCAGCTCGGCCACGATCACCGCGTTCTCGGCCACGGCGCGGTCCATCAGCGCCCGCTCGGCCGCATCGATCCGCTCGCCGGCGGCCAGGCGCTCCTCCAGCGAGCCGTGGCCCGTCACCTCCAGCGGCGCGAGCCCCGCCTCGCGCAGCACCGCGACCGTCTCGCGGACCGCCTCCTCCTCGTCGCAACCGGTCGCGAAGCACAGAAGGCCCGCCCCGGTCGCGCCGTCGGGCAGGCCGTCGCCGGACTTCCGCCCGACCTCGACGAGCAGGGTGTAGACGTTCTGGGGGCGGTCAGGGGCGGGCATGGGCGGTGGCCTCGGTTCTGGGTTGGAAGCGGGGCGGGCGGCGGGTCGCCGGCCGTGATCCCGGCGCCGCCGGCCTGACGCTCGCCCTGCAGCCGGGCGCGGCGGGCCGCCAGCCGCCGCCGCCGGAACGGCAGGCAGCTTGCAGCACCCGGCCGGCACTGTCCAGCACCCGCCTCCCGCCCCCGCCCGCAATCCGCCCCGCGCGCGTGCCCCGTCTTGACGCAGGTCAATGCCGGCCCGGCGCCGGGCTGTCATGAAGTTGCATCGCCAGCCAGGAGGTTGGACGCGGATGCGCCTCGTTCGGCAGACCCTCGCAGCGGCCACCCTGTGCCTTGCCGGAACGGCCGCCCCGGCGCAGGACGCCTTCGCGCCGGCATTCGAGGGCCTGCTCATGGAGGGCCGCATCGCCGCCGCCGCCGGCGCGGCCGAGGCGCGGCTCGCCGCCCGCCCGGACGACCACGCGGCACGGTTCGCGCTTGGCCTCGCGCAGTTCCTGTCGGCGGTGGAGGGGCTGGGGCGCGGGCTGCACCGCCACGGCCTGGCCAACAGCTTCCACAACGACCCCGGCATGCTTGTTTTCGGTGGCGGGGTGCCCTTCCTGCGGCTGCCCGTTCCCGACAACCCCGACCCCGAGCCTGTCACCTACGAGGCGCTGCGCGCGGTTCTGGCGCGGTTCGTCGATGACCTCGCCCTCGCCGAGGCGACGCTGGCCACGGTCCCTGATGCCGGGTTCGACCTGCCGCTGCGGGTGCCGGCGATCCGGCTCGACCTCGACGGCGATGGCGCAGGGGCGGAGACGGAATCGGTGGCCGCGATCTTCCTTGCCGTCACCGGCGGCAGCTTCTCGCCGGAGGCGGCCGGATGGGGCGCCTCCGCGGCCGCGGGCCGCACCCCGCCGGTCGGGCTTGACCAGAGCGACGCGCCCTGGCTGCAGGCCTACTGCCACCTGCTGTCCGCGCTCACCGACGTCCTGCTTGCCCATGACTGGCGCGCGGGCTTCGAGACGGCCTTCCACGACGCCTTCCCAGCCACCCGCCTGCCGTCCTCGGGCCTGCGCGACGAGGAGCGCCGCCTGGCGGCGCAGCTCGGCCCGGAGCCGCCCGACTTCACATGGACCGGCGAGCGGTGGAACCACGCCGAGATGAAGGCATGGCGTGCGTGGCTGGACACCCCCGCGGGGCAGGCGCGCGCGGCCTGGCTGGCCGCACAGGAGACGGCCATGTTCGGCACCTTTGCCGACATCGCCGCCTTCGTGCACCTGATGCACTGGCCGGTGGTGGAGCCCGCGCGGATGGCCGCGGCCCGCCAGCACCTGCTGCGGATGGCCGGGCTCAGCCGCGAGAACTGGCGCCGCATCCGCGCCGAGACCGACGACCGGCGCGAATGGCTGCCCGGTCCCCACCAGACGAACCTCATGCCCGCGCTGCGGATCACCGAGGCGACCGTGCTGGGCTGGGAGCTCTTCCTTGACGAGTTCGAGGCGGTGCTGACGGGCGAGCGGCTTGTCCCGCACTGGCGGCTCGCCTACGGGCGCGGAATCAACCTGCGCCGGATGTTCGACGAGCCCGCGACCTTCGACCCGCTGCTGATCGCCCAGGGCTCGGCGGTGCTGCCCTATGTCGAGGACGGCGAAACCGTCTCGGCCGAGACGGTGTGGACGATCCTGGACATGCTGGAGGGCGGGCTTCTGGGCTACTTCATCTGGTTCAACTGAGCCACCGCGTCAGTCCCGCAGAAGCTCGTTGATGCTCGTCTTCGCCCGGGTCTGGGCGTCGACACGCTTCACGATCACAGCGCAGTAGAGGTGCACGCCCCCCGAGGACGCCATCGAGCCCGCAACCACGACCGACCCCGCAGGCACCTCGCCGTACATCACGGCCCCGGTTGCGCGGTCGACGATCTTCGTCGACTGGCCGATGAAGACGCCCATGCCGAGCACCGAGCCCTCGCGCACGATCACGCCCTCGACCACCTCCGAGCGGGCGCCGATGAAGCAGTCGTCCTCGATGATCGTCGGGCCCGCCTGCATCGGCTCGAGCACGCCGCCGATGCCGACGCCGCCCGACAGATGCACCCGCCTGCCGATCTGGGCGCAGGAGCCCACCGTGGCCCAGGTGTCGACCATGGTCCCCTCGCCGACATAGGCGCCGAGGTTGACGAAGGAGGGCATCAGCACCACGCCCCTGGCGATGTGGGCCGAGCGGCGGACGACGCAGTTCGGCACCGCGCGGAAGCCTGCGGCGCGCCACTCCTCCGGGCCCCAGCCGCGGAACTTCGAATCGACCTTGTCCCACCAGCCGCCGCCCTGCGGGCCGCCCTGATGAGGCTCCATGTCGTGCAGCCGGAAGCCGAGCAGCACCGCCTTCTTGGCCCACTGGTGCACGTGCCAGCGCCCGTCCGCCTGCCGATCGGCCACCCGCAGGCGGCCCTTGTCGAGCGCATCGAGCGTGGCCTCCACGGCGTCGCGGGCCGGGCCGCGGGAAGCGGGGGACAGGCTGTCGCGGCCCTCCCAGGCGGCCTCGATCGCGGCTTCCAGTTCGCTGTGGGACATCGGCGGCGGCCTCGCGGTTCCGGGGTCGGGACGGCGCCGCTATAGTCCGCCCTCACGGGCTGCGCAATGCGGGGGGGAACGATGTCCGAGGGCCGGGTGGCACTGGTGACGGGGGCGAGCGGCGGTCTGGGCGGGGCGATCGCCCGCGGGCTGGCGGCCGAGGGCTGGCGGCTGGCGCTCATGTCGCGCCGGGGCTGTGCGGAGATCGCGGCCGAGACAGGCGGGCTGGGGCTGGCCGGGTCGGTGCTGTCGGATGACGACATGCACCGCGCGGCCGCGGCGACGGTGGCGCGCTTCGGGCGGATCGACGGGGCGGTGTTCTCGGGCCCGCGGCATGCCGACATCCTGGCTCCCTTCGATTCCGGCCCGTTGCCGGCGCCGACGCGCGACGTCTTCGCCTTCGATCCCGGCCATCCCGGCAGCCCGCTCGACCTGCCCTTCGATGCCTGGCACGCGGTCTTCGCAGCGATGGTGGTTGCGCCGATGCGGCTGCTGAAGGCCGTGCTGCCGGCGATGCAGGCGGGCGGCGGGGGATCGGTGGTGCTGCTGTCGGGAATCGAGGCGGCCCAGCCGCGCGCCACCCAGCCGCTCGGCCCGGTACGGCTGGCCCTGCACGGCATGGTGCGCCTGGCCGCCGACCGCTACGGGCGCGACCGGATCCGCGTGAACGCCGTCGCCCCCGGGCTGATGGAGAGCGGATCGGAGCATTTCCATCCCGGCTGGACAGGCTGGGTGCCGCTGGGCCGGATCGGGCGGAACACCGAGACGGCGGGCGCGGTTTCCTTCCTGCTGTCGGAGGCGGCCGGCTACGTCACCGGCCAGTGCCTGACCGTGGACGGCGGGCTGAACCGGACGCCGCCGCTGTAGGCCGGGGGCCGCACCCGCCGGCCCGGTGCGCCCGAACCCCGGACCGGAGGGCGGGGCCTACATGCCCGCGGTCCTTGCGGCGCCGAAGAAGCTCTTCTGGCCGCCGCGCTGGATCTCGTAGATCGAGCCGGAATGGAGCGGCCCGGGGTAGGGCAGCCGTACCGGCACAGCCTCCAGCCGCGGCACCGCGGGGTCGGCATGGCCGCACAGCACCCGGCCGAGCCAGCCGTCCCAGTCGGCCGGAGGGCCCGCCAGCGGCCAGGCATCGGCGGCGGAATACTGGTAGAGCAGGAGGCGGCGCGGCCGGTCGGAGGTGTTCACCGCCGAGCCGTGGACGGTGCGGACGTGGTGGATCGAGATCGAGCCGGCCGGCCCGGTGCAGGGCACCGCGGCGCCATAGTCCGCGCATGCGAGATCGGCGGCCATGGCGCCGCAGAAGCGTCCCCCGGCATGGTGGTCGAAGACCGGGCCGCGGTGGCTGCCCGGGATGCAGAGGAGCGGCCCGTTCTCGAGCGCGCAGTCGTCCATCATCACGCCGACGGCGCAGAGGTCGTCGTTGGTGTGCGGATAGAAGGCCCAGTCCTGGTGCCATTCCACCGCCGCGCCGTAGCCCGGCGCCTTCATGTTCAGCTTGGAGGTGTCCCAGCGGAGCGCCGGGCCGATCAGCTTCTGCAGGATGGCGACGATCCAGGGATGGCGCATCACCCGGTCGAAGACCGGTGCCTGCCGGTGCGGTTCCTTGATGCGGCGGACCCGGGGGTCGGCGGCGGAGTGGCCTGGCTCGAGATCGTAGACGTCGGTGTGCGCGGCCACCGCCCGTGCGCCCTCGACCAGCGCGTCGGTGACGCGCCGCAGCTCGGCGACCTCGGCGGGGGAGACGACGTCGGGCACCACGATGAAACCGTCGCGGCGGTAGGCATCGACCTGGGCTTGGGACAGGGTCATTGTCGGGCTCCCGGCTGGGCGTCCGGCGTCGGACGCAGGAAGGTTGACGACGCTGGGCGAAAGTTCAGAGGGGCGCGGCGGCGCGCCTGCCCCGGGGCTGCCGCGCTCAGCCCGTGCGCGCCCCCCCGGCTGCAGCAGCCCGGCCCTCGATGTCGGGCGGCACGCGCCCGAGCCGCGCGCGCTGCACGGCGGGGTCGGGTACCGCCACCGCATCGAGCAGCATCCGCGTGTAGGGATGGGCAGGGGCGTCGTAGACCTGCGCGGCCTCGCCGATCTCGACGATGCGGCCGCCGACCATCACCGCGACCCGGTGCGCGACCTCGCGGACGATGGCCAGGTCGTGGGCGATGAAGAGGTAGGAAACCCCGAGCTTCTCCTGCAGGTCGCGCAGGAGCCCCACGATCTGCGCCTGGGTGCGCACGTCCAGCGCCGACACCGGCTCGTCGCAGACCACGAAGGCGGGGTGCACCGCCAGCGCCCGGGCGATGACGATGCGCTGGCGCTGGCCGCCCGAGAACTCGTGAGGGTAGCGGCGCATCATCGCGGGGTCGAGCCGGACGAGCTCCAGCAGTTCGGCCACGCGCGCACGTTCGGCCCCCGCCGGGACGGTGCGGTGCACGACCAGCGGCTCGCGCAGGATCTGCTCGACGGTCATGCGCGGGTGCAGGCTGGAATAGGGGTTCTGGAGCACGAACTGCATGTGCCGGCGCATCTGCCGCAGCGCCCGTCCGCGCATCCGCGTCAGGTCCTGCCCGAGCAGCCGGACCGAGCCCGCCTGGACGGGCTCGAGCTGCAGCACCGCCCGCCCCGTCGTCGTCTTGCCCGAGCCCGACTGGCCCACAAGCCCCAGCGTCTCGCCGGGGCGGATGTCGAAGGACACTCCGTCGACGGCGCGCACCGGCGGCCCGCCGCCGCGGCCGGGGAAGGCCACCGCGAGGTCGCGCACCTCGACCAGCGGCGCCGTCATGCCGGCCCCCGGGCGATGGCGAGCCGGGGCACGGCATCGAGGAGCGCACGGGTATAGGGATGGGCGGGTGCGGCGAAGACGCGGTCGACCTCGCCGGTCTCGACGATGCGGCCACGGTACATCACGTTCACCCGTTCGACCATGCCGGCCACAACGCCGAAATCATGGGTAATCAGCATCAGCGACATCCCCATCTGCTCGCGCAGGCGCAGCAGGAGCCGCAGGATCTGCGCCTGCACGATGACGTCGAGTGCAGTGGTCGGCTCGTCGGCGATCAGCAGGTCGGGGTTGCAGGAGATGGCGATGGCGATCAGCACGCGCTGGCGCATGCCCCCCGAGAACTGGTGGGGGTGGTCGTGCACCCGCGCGCGGGCATTCTCGATCCCCACCTGGTCGAGAAGCTCCACCGCCCGCTCGCGGATCGCGGTGCGCGAGAGGTCGGTGTGCTCGCGCAGCATGTCCTCGATCTGGGCACCCACGGTCATGACCGGGTTGAGCGAGGTCATGGGGTCCTGGAACACCATCGCGATGCGCCGTCCGCGCACGGCGCGGATCGCCCGCTCGGACAGCGCGAGCAGGTCCTGGCCGCGGTAGCGGACGCTGCCCGACAGCGCCACGGTCGATCCCTCGGGCGCAAGCCGCAGGATCGCCCGGGCGGTCACGCTTTTCCCGCAGCCGGATTCGCCGACGAAACCCACCGCCTCGCCGGGGCGGATGTCGAAGGAGATGCCACGCACCGCTTCGACCGTCTCGGCGCGGGCCACGAAGCGGGCGGCAAGGTCGCGCACCTCCAGAAGCGGGGCATCGGCGGTCATCGGCGGCTGCCCACGTCCAGAACCTCGCGCAGTCCGTTGGCGATCAGGATGAAGGTCAGCGTGGCGAAGACGATGGCGGCGGCGGGGCCGAGCACGGTGAGCGGCGCGAGTTCCATGAACTGGCGCGCCTCGGCCAGCATGCCGCCCCAGTTGGGATCGGGCGGCGGGGGGCCGAGCCCGAGGAACGACAGCGCGGTGACGGTGAAGATGGTCTGCGCGAGCGTCAGCGAGGTCTCGACCACGATCGGCGAGGCGACCATCGGCAGCACATGGCGGGTGACGATGCGGACCTCGCTCATCCCCACCGAGCGGGCGGCCTCGACGTGGTCCCATCGCTTGACGCTGAGGACCGGCCCGCGCACCACCCGCGCCATCGCCGGCGTGTAGACGATGGCGATGGTCATGATCAGGTTCGGCACCGTGGGCCCCAGCGCCGCCACCACGGCGATGGCGAGCAGGAACACCGGGAAGGCGAAGACGACATCGAGGACCCGCATCACCACCTGGTCGACCCAGCCGCCGAGGTAGCCCGACAGCAGCCCCAGCACGAGCCCCGCCGCCAGCGCTATCGCCACTGCGACGAGGGTTATCAGCAGCGTCGTCCGCCCGCCCCACAGCAGCCGGCTGAGCACGTCGCGACCGATCAGGTCGGTGCCCAGCCAGTGCCGGGCGCTGGGGCCGTCGAGCGAGTTCATCGAGGTCGCCGAGGGGTCGAAGGGGGCCAGAAGCGGTGCGAGGGTGGTGACGAGGACGATGGTCACCAGCATCGCCAGCCCCAGGCCGAGGACGAGCCAGCCGCCGGCGCGGCGCCGGAGGGCGCGCGGCGCTGCGGCGGGGGCTTCGGCCTCGAACGCCTCGGGGCGCGTCTCACTCATAGCGCACCCGGGCGTCCGCCCTGGCATAGGCGATGTCGACCAGGAGGTTGACGAATACCACCACCGCTGCTGCCAGCAGCACGATGGCCTGGATCACCGGATAGTCGCGGCTGGTGATCGAATCGAACAGGTACTGGCCCATCCCGGGGATCGCGAAGATGGTCTCGATCAGGATGCTGCCGCCGAGCAGCGAGGCGACCTGCAGGCCCGTGACCGTGATCACCGGGGTCAGTGCGTTGCGCAGCAGGTAGCTGCCCAGCACCCGCCGCGGGCGCAGGCCCTTGGCACGGGCAACCATGACGAAATCCTGGCTGGACACCTCCAGCACCGCGGCGCGGGTGTTCTCGGACACCGTGACCGACACGGCAAGCGCCAGGCACAGCGCCGGCAAGAGCAGGCTGCCGATGTTGGCCAGCGGGTCGGCGAGGAAGGGGGTGTAGTTGAAGAGGTTGAGGAAGGGAAAGTAGAGTCCGGCCATGAGCACGATCAGCGTCGCGACGACGAAGTTCGGCACCGCGAGCGACAGCCCGTTGACCAGCCGCACCACCCAGTCCGTCTGCCCGCGCAGCCGCGCCGAGAGGAGCCCGGTGGTGCCGCCGATCGCCAGCGCCATCAGCGCGGCGATCAGCGTCAGCTGCGCGGTGACGACAAAGCGCGGCCCGATCTCGGAGGTCACCGGCCGCCGGGTCACGAAGGAGCGCCCGAGGTCGCCCTGCAGCGCCTCGCCCAGCCAGCGCAGGTATTGCACCCACACCGGCTGGTCGAGGCCGAACTCGCGCCGGATGGCCTCCAGCACCTCGGCCTGGACGAACTGCGCCCCGGCCGCCGCGATGGCGAAGTCACCCGGCAGCGCCCGCATCAGCACGAAGGCCACGACCGAGACACCAAGCAGGATCGCCGCCGTCCAGACCAGCCGGACCGCGACAAGCCGCAGGATCGGCGACCCCGAGCGAGGCGTGCGCGCGGTCGCCAAGGATCAGGCCGTCAGCCAGGTCGTCCGCACGAACGAACGGATGTTGGCCGACAGCGGCACATAGCCCTGCACGCTGTTCCACCACAGCTCCCACCGCAGGGGATACTGGTAGATCTGCAGGCAATAGGCCTGCTCGGCGATGTGGCGCTGGATCGCCATGTGCTTGTCGGACCGCGCGGCAGGGTCAAGCTCGCTCCGGGCGGAGTTCAGCATCGCATCGAGCTCGGCGTCGGCCATCCCGAGGTTGCGGCCGAAATCCCCGCCCGAGTTAAGGTAGGACAGGATCGCGTCGGCATCGGGGTTCCAGGCCAGCGCCACCGAAAGGAGCGTCGGGAACGAGCCTTCGCGCCACATCGCCAGCAGCGGCGCCGTCTCCATCGGGTTGATCCGCACGGTGATGCCGGCGGCGGCCCACTGCTGCTGCATGATCTGGGCACAGGCCACGTCCAGCGGGTTGGCCGCCACGACGATGTAGTCGCCGAGGTCGATCCCGCCGGGATAGCCCGCCTCGGCCAATAGCGCCTTCGCGGCAGCGGGATCGTGGGCGTAATAGGGCATCTCGCCCGTGCCGTCCCAGCCGCCGACATGGCTTTCGGGGATCATCGCGCCGACCTTGCCGAAGCCCGCGAGCACGGTCTGGACGCATTCGGTGCGGTTGGTGGCAAGGCTCAGCGCGCGGCGCACCCGCACGTCGTTGAAGGGCGGCGCCTTGAGGTTCATCCACACCGGGAAGGTGCGGCTGGTCTGGCCGGGGGCCGACACGATGTCAGGCATCGCGCGCGTCACCGGCGAGGCCACGCGCGGGTCGCGCACCCAGGTCATGTCGATCGCCTTGGTGCGCAGCGCCGACAGGATCGTCGCGTTGTCGCGGTAGAAGCGGAACACCACGCGGTCGAGGTAGGGCAGCCCCTCTTCGTAGTAGTCGCGGTTGGCGGTCAGCGTGAACTCGACGTTGGGCTGGTAGGATTCGAACACGAACGGCCCCGTGCCGACGGGGGCGGCATCCAGGTCGCCGGGCTCGCGCGGGATGATGGCACCGTTGGGGTTGGTGGCCATGTAGGCCAGGAACGGGGCGCTCGGCTGCTTGAGGTCGAAGCGCACCGTGTGGTCGTCGATCACCGTGACCTCGCGCAGGTCGATGAACTGCACGCGCCGGGGGCTGCCGAAATCGGGGTTGATGATGCGGTCGAAGGTGAACTTGACGTCGTGCGCCGTCAGTACCTGGCCGTTGTGGAACTTCACGCCCTGCCGAAGAGTGAAGATGTAGGTCGTGTCGTCGGGCTGCTCGAAGCCGGTGGCAAGATCGGGCTCGATCTTCATCTCGGCATTCCAGCGCAGCAGGCCGGTGTAGATCAGCGCGGTGAAGTCGAAGGAGGAGAAGGCGGCAAGCTTCGTGGGGTCGAGCCCGATGGGGTCGGCATCGGCGCCGATGCGCAGCGCTCCGCCCCGGCGCGGGGTGTCGGCCCGGCCCGGGCCGGCCAGCATGCCCGGCGCCAGGAGCGCCGCGCCGGTGGTCAGCCCGAGGCGCAGCAGGACCCCGCGCCGCGTCAGGGCGCGGTACTCGGCATCGAGCGGCAGGCCAGGGGTCGGGGTGTTCCTCTGCATGGCAAGTCCTTCCGTGATGGGCCTCGGGCGAATCGGGTCTCGCGGCGGTCAGGCGGCCGGGCCCCGGCGGGGCATCCGGCCACCCGCCCGCACCGCGCCGGCCGGAACCGGGCGTTTGAGGATCAGGATGCAGCGCCGCGGGGCGGCTGTCACGCCCGGACCTTTCGCAGGGCGAAACGGGCCTGCCTTGTCGCCGGGCGCGGGTCTGACCAAGGCTTGGGCCCCGTCCCCAGCCCCCGCGAGGCCGCCCCCCATGACACGCATCCTTTTCGCCGGCATCTCGCACGAGACCCACAGCTTCGTGGACGGGATCACGCCGCTGTCCGACTTCACCGTGCTGCGCGACGGCCAGCTGCTGTCGTGCCGGGGCGACGGCTCGATGCTGGACGGGTTCCTTGAAGTGGCCGAGCGCGAGCGCTGGGAGGTGGTCCCGGCCGTCTTCTACCGCGCCACGCCCTCGGGAACGGTGGCCGACGCGGTCGTCGACGCCTTCCTTGCCGACCTGCTGCCGCGGGCCGCGGCGGCAGCGCGGGCGGGGGTGGATGCGGTCTATCTGGTGCTGCACGGCGCGATGAGCGCCGAGAGCCATCCCGACGTCGAGGGCGAGGTGCTGGCGCGGCTGCGCGCGGTGCCCGGGCTCGAACGGCTTCCGCTGTTCGGCGCCTTCGACCTGCACGCCAACCTTTCCCAGCGGATGATCGGGCTGGCAGATGCGCTCGTCTGCTTCCGCAACAACCCCCACACCGACGCCCGCGAGACCGCCGTTCGCGCCGCCGGGCTGCTGGCGCGCTGCCTCGGCTCGGGGGTCGTGCCGCGCATGGTCGGGCGCAACGCGGGGATCATCTGGTCGCCGCCGGCCACCGGCACGGCGGATGCGCCGATGCGCACGCTGGCCGCCCGCGCCCGGGCGATCGAGAACGGGGTTCCCGGCATCCTCGCCGTCAACGTGATCGGCGGCTATTCCTTCGCCGACGTGCCGGAGATGGGGGTCGGCTTCTGCGTCGTCACCGAGGAGAACGCGGGGGCGGCCGAGCAGGCGGTGGACGAGCTCTGCGCTCTGGCCGGCGAGATCCGCGAGCAGGGCATCGTCAGGGAACACGAGCCCGAGGACGCGCTCGACCGCATCCTCGCCGCCCGGCTCGACGGCCCCGGCATCATGGTGGAGCCCGCCGACAACATCGGCGGCGGCGGGCCGGGCAACTGCACGACGCTGCTGAAGCTGTTCCTGCGCCGCGGGGTCGACGGCGCGGGCGCGATCATCTGCGACGCCGCCGCGATGGCCACGCTCCAGGGCCGCGCCCCGGGCACGCGGATGCGGCTGGCGATGGGCGGCAACCGCTTCGATGGGCCGGCCGAGGCGGAGGTCGAGCTGGTGTCGCTCAGCGACGGCAAGTTCACGCTCGAGGACCTGCACAGCCACATGATCGCCGCCGCCGGGCGCTTCATCGACATGGGGCCCTCGGCGGTGGTGCGGGCGGGCGGCGTCACCATCCTCCTGACCACCCACAGGACCTCGCCCAACGACCTCGGCCAGTGGCGCAGCCAGGGCATCGAGCCGGCGGCGCTGAAGGTCATCGCGGTAAAGGCCGCGGTCGCGCACCGGCAGGCCTACGACAGGATCGGCAAGGCAAGCTACTGGGTGCGCACGCCGGGCCCCTGCACCAGCGACCCCCTTGCCCTGCCCTACCGCAAGGTCACGCGCCCGATCTGGCCGCTGGACTGAACGCCGCCCGTCGCCCTCAGTCCGGGAAGGGATCGGGCGCGGGGTTGGCGCCGCAGACCAGCACTGCCACCCGTTCGCCCGGGGCGGGCTGCCATGCCCCCGACAGGAGCGCCGCGAGCGCAGTCGCGCCGGCCGGCTCGACGAGCTGGCGCAGGCCGCGCCACAGCGCCGCCTGGGCCTCGGCGATGGCGGCGTCGGGCACCGTGACCGACACCACCCCATGGGCGCGGGCGAGATTCCAGGCGATGCGCCCTATCCGCCGTGCGCCGAGCGCGTTGGCGGCGATTCCGCCGACGTCGACCACTGTCTCGGGACCGTCGCGCAGCGCCCGGGCGAGGGTCGGGGCGAGGTCGGGCTCGACGGCCACGACCTTGCGCCGGCCCTGCAGCCACGCCAGCGCACCGGCGATCAGACCGCCGCCGCCGACCGCGATCAGCACCGTGTCCGCCTCCAGGCCCTGCGCCTCCCACTCGGCCATCAGCGTGCCCTGCCCGGCCACCGTCTCGGGGGCGTCGTAGGCGTGCACCTGCATCGCCCCGGTGGCCGCGGCATGGGCCTCGGCCGCCGCTGCCGCCGCGTCGTAGAGCCCGGGGACAACGACAAGCTCGGCCCCCGCCCGGCGGATCAGCGCGATCTTGGCTGGCCCCGCGATCTCGGGGACATAGATGCGCGCGGGCACACCGAGCCGGCGGGCGGCGAAGGCGACCGCCGCACCGTGGTTGCCCCCCGACGCGGCCACCACCCCGGCCGCCGGCACGGGCGCCGCCGTCAGCGTGGCGAATGCGCCGCGGGCCTTGAAGCTGCCGGTGTGCTGCATCTGCTCGAGCTTCAGCTCGACGTCATGACCAAGCCCGAAGCTGCCGGCGACAAGCGTCGGGGTCGCCAGCACATGCGGGGCGATCCGCGTCGCGGCCGCACGGATGCGCGCCTGCCAGTCCTCCATCGCCCCTGCCCCGCTCTGGCCTTTCCGGCCGGCGAGGCTATAGAGGGTGGCGGGGCGCGAGGCAAGGCAGAGGCAGGACACGGGGCATGAAGGACGACGCGCGCACGAGCCCCTTCCGCGACGCGGGCCAGGACATCGCCGAGACCCGCACCGTCCCGGCCAGCCCGCAGACCCGCTCGCCCGCCTACCGGCTGGCCTTCGCCGACGCCGACTTCCTGCTGCGCGAGGACCTGCGGCCGGTGCGGCTGCAGCTTGAACTCCTGAAGCCCGAGCTGGTGATGAGCGAGCGCGGCATCCGCTCGACGGTGGTCCTGTTCGGCGGCTCCCGCGTGCCGCCGCCCGAGCGCGCTGCGGCAGCGCGGACCCCCGCGCAGGCCGCCCTTGCCCCCTGGTACGAGGAGGCGCGCCGCTTCGCCGCCG
The DNA here is from genome assembly GCA_023383015.1 of Paracoccaceae bacterium. Taxonomy (GTDB): domain Bacteria; phylum Pseudomonadota; class Alphaproteobacteria; order Rhodobacterales; family Rhodobacteraceae; genus JAHDXW01. Next base: position 100,467 of record JAHDXW010000011.1, on the reverse strand, counting down.
CCATCACCGAGCGCAGCCTTGCGACCTACGGCGCCGAATGGGTGGTGGTGACGGGCGGCGGCCCGGGCGTTATGGAGGCCGGCAACCGCGGCGCCCACGAGGCCGGCGGCATCTCGGTGGGGCTGAACATCGTGCTTCCGCACGAGCAGGCGCCGAACGGCTATGTCACCCCCGACCTCTGCTTCAACTTCCACTACTTCGCGATCCGCAAGATGCACTTCCTGCTGCGTGCGCGGGCGATCGCGATCTTTCCCGGCGGCTTCGGCACGCTCGACGAACTGTTCGAGTCGCTGACGCTGATCCAGACCCGGCGGATGCGGCGGATCCCGGTGCTGCTGTTCGGCGCCGCCTTCTGGCGGCGGACGATCGACTGGGAGGGGCTCGAGGCCGCCGGTGTCATCGACCCCGGCGACCTTGACCTCGTGCGCTTCGTCGAGACGGCCGAGGAGGCGATGGCGGTCCTCGACGCCTGGGAGGAGCCATGCCCGGACAGCCCCGCCCATGGCTGAGTTTCCATCGAAGGCGGCGCTGCGCGCCTGGCTGGCCGAAAACCCCGGCGCCGCCGGCCGGCGCGAGATCGCCCGGGCCTTCGGCATCAAGGGCGCCGACCGGGCCGAATTGCGCCGCGTCCTGCGCGAGCTCGAGGAGGAGGGCGCGGTCACGCGCGAGCGCGGCGGCTGGAAGGATGCCGGGCGGCTGCCACCGGTGACGGTGCTCGAGGTGGGCGCCCCGGATGCCGCCGGCGACCTCTTCGCCCGCCCGCTCGAGGGGCGGCTGGCCGGCACCGCGGCGCGCATCATGATCCAGCCGCAACCCGGCGAGAAGGCGGCCGGTCCCGGTGACCGCGTGCTCGCCCGGCTGGCCGAGACCGCCGAACCCGGGCTCTACAGCGCGCGGGTGATCCGCAGGATCGGGATTCAGCCGCGCCGCGTCCTGGGCATCTTCCGCGCCGCCGCCGAGGGCGGCCGCATCGCCCCCGTCGACAAGGGCGCCGACAGCGAATGGCGGGTGGCGCCCGGGGCGACGATGGGCGCCCGCGACGGCGAACTTGTCGAGGCCGAGGAGACCGGCACCCGGGCCCGCCTTGGCCTGCCGGCGGCGCGGGTCATCGCCCGGCTGGGCGACCCCGGGGCTGCGCGGTCGGTCTCGCTGATCGCGATCCACCAGCACGGCATCCCCGATGTATTCCCCGACGAGGCGCTGGCCGAGGCCGAGGCGGCCGGGCCAGCCTCCACGGAGGGACGCGAGGACCTGCGGCACATGCCCTTCGTCACCATCGACCCGGCCGATGCGCGCGACCACGACGATGCGGTCTGGGCGCACCCCGACGAGGACGCGCGCAACATCGGCGGCCATGTCCTGTGGGTGGCGATCGCCGATGTCGCGGCCTATGTCCGCCCCGGCACCGCGCTTGACCGCGAGGCGCGCCGGCGCGGCAACTCCACCTACTTTCCCGACCGTGTGGTGCCGATGCTGCCCGAGCGGCTGTCGGCCGACCTCTGCTCGCTGGTCCCCGACACCGACCGGCCGGTGGTCGCGGTGCGGCTGAAGCTTGACTCCGAAGGCCGCCGCCTGTCGCACCGCTTCACCCGCGCGGTCATCCGGTCGCGCGCGCGGCTGGCCTACCCGCAGGTGCAGGCGGCCGCCGACGGCAGACCCGATGCCGCCACCGCGCCCCTGACGGAGGAGGTCATCGGCCCGCTCTATGCCGCCCATGCGGCGCTGAAGCGGGCCCGCTCGCGGCGCCAGCCGCTCGACCTCGACCTGCCCGAGCGCCGCATCGAACTGGCGCCCGACGGCCGGGTGCTGTCGGTCGGCTTCCCCGAGCGGCTGGAGGCGCACCGGCTGATCGAGGAGGCGATGGTGGCCGCGAATGTCGCCGCCGCCGAGGAGCTCGGCCGGCTGCAGCGTCCGCTCCTCTTCCGCGTCCACGAGGAGCCGAGCCCCGAGAAGATCGAGGCGCTGCGGGCGGTGGCCGAGGCCTCGGGCTTCACGCTTGCCCGCGGCCAGGTCCTCATGACGCGGCACCTGAACGCGCTGCTTGCCCAGGCCGAGGGCACCGCCTTCGACGAGCTGATGAACGTCACCACGCTGAGGTCGATGACCCAGGCCTACTATCACCCGTCAAACTTCGGCCATTTCGGGCTGGCGCTGGTGGCATACGCGCATTTCACCTCGCCGATCCGCCGCTATGCCGACCTTGTCGTGCACCGGGCGCTGATCGCGGGCCACGGCTGGGGCAGTGACGGGCTGTCTCCCGGCGAGGTCGGGCTGCTCGAGGACACCGCGCGCCACATCTCCGAGACCGAGCGGCGGTCGATGGCGGCCGAGCGCGACACCGCCGACCGCTACCTCGCCGCCTTCCTGGCCGACCGGGTGGGGGCAATCCTCCCGGGCCGCATTTCGGGTGTCGCCCGCTTCGGCGTCTTCGTGCGGCTGGACGAGACAGGGGCCGACGGGCTGATCCCCGTGCGCAGCCTCGGGCGGGAGTACTTCCACTTCGACGCCGACGGCCAGACGCTGATGGGCGAGACAACCGGCCTCACGCTCGGCCTCGGCCAGCGGGTGACGGTGAAGCTGGTCGAGGCGGTGCCGACGACCGGCGGACTTGCCTTCGAGCTCGTGGCGGTGGAGGATCGCACCCTGCCGCGCGGGCCGGCGCCCAAGGGCAAGGCCGGCGGCGGGCGCAAGGCGGCTGCCGAGCGCGCGCGCGGCCGCACCGGCCGGCGCACCGCCGAACGGCGCCGGCGCGAGCGCTGAGTAACGCAGGCGGCCGGCCGCCGGCCCGCGCGGCCTTGATCCGCGGCGCTTTGCCGGCGGGGCGTTTGGCGCTAGACTGGCGCCAAACAAACGAACGACGGGCAGGCATGGCATGGCGACGCGCGCGGCGGGCTTCGGGCTCTTTCTCATCCTTCTTCCGGGCTGTCTGGGTGCAGGCAGCGTCGAGCGGTCGGTGCGGCCCGAGCCGCGCCCCGAGCTGCGGGGGGTGACGATGACCGCCTCGCCGGCGCCCGCGCACCGCGGCTTCGCCACCTGGATCGAGGGCTTCCGGCCGCGGGCGCTGCGGGCCGGCATCCGCGGCGACACCTTCGACCGCGCCTTCGCCGGCGTCGCCTACGACGGCGAGATCGTCGCCCGCGACCGGCGCCAGCCCGAGTTCACCCGCGCGATCTGGGACTACCTCGACAGCGCCGTGTCCGACACCCGCATCGCCAACGGCCGCGCAAGGCTTGCCGCGGATGGCGCGGTTCTGGCGGCGGTGGAGGCGCGGCTTGGCGTCGAGAAGGAGGTGGTGGCCGCAATCTGGGGGCTCGAGAGCGGCTATGGCAGCTACCGCGGCTCGACCCCGGTGATCGGGGCGCTCGCCACCCTCGCCTTCGACGGCCGCCGCGGCGCCTTCTTCGAGGAGCAGCTGATCGCCGCCCTGCGCATCGTCCAGTCGGGCGACGTGGTGCCCGCGCGGATGACCGGCTCATGGGCCGGTGCGATGGGGCACACCCAGTTCATCCCGACCTCCTATCTCGCCTATGCGGTCGATTTCGGCGGCGACGGGCGGCGCGACATCTGGGGCGACGACCCCGCCGATGCGCTCGCCTCGGCCGCCAACTACCTCGCCCGTCACGGCTGGACCCGCGGCCAGCCCTGGGGGGTGGAGGTGCGGCTACCCGCGGGGCTGGATGCGCGGGTGGCCGGCAGCCGGCGCAGCATCGCCGAGTGGCGGGCGGCGGGGCTCGTGCTTGCCGACGGCGGCCGGCTGCCCGACCACGGGCCGGCGGCGCTGTTCCTGCCCGCGGGGCTGCGCGGGCCGGCGTTCCTGACCTTCGACAACTTCCGCGTCATCAAGCGCTACAACAACGCCGACAGCTATGCCCTGGCGGTCGGCCATCTCGCCGACCGGCTGGCCGGGGCCGGGCCGATCCGCGCCGCCTGGCCGCGCGGCGACCGGCCGCTCACCCGCGACGAGCGCGAGGAACTCCAGCGCCTGCTGACCGCCCGCGGCTACGACACAGGCGGTATCGACGGCCGCATCGGCCCGGCGACGCTGGCCGCGATCCGCGCCTTCCAGGCGGCAGCGGGGATGGCACCGGACGGCTATGTCTCGCTCGAGCTGCTCATGCGGCTGCGGCGGGGCTGAGGCGGTGGCGACGGTGGACCGGCCCGCACCACCGGGAGCCCGATGTTCGACGGCTGGGTAAGGCGCCGGATCGACCCCGCGCTTGACCGCGCCGGGCGGGCACTGGCCGCGCGCGGCGTGCCGGCCGATGCGGTGACGCTTGCGGGGCTGGCGCTGGGGCTGGCGTCGGCAGCGCTGATCGCCGCGGGCGCCACGGTAGCGGCACTGGTGCCGCTGGTCCTGTCGCGGCTCGCCGACGGGCTGGACGGGGCGGTGGCGCGGGCAACGCGGCCGTCCGACTGGGGCGGCTACATCGACATCGCGGCCGACTTCCTGTTCTACGGCGCGGTGCCCTTCGCCTTCGTCCTGCTGGACCCCGCCGCGAACGGGGCGGCCGGCGCCTTCCTGCTTCTGACCTTCTACGTCAACGGCGCGACCTTCCTCGGCTTTGCCGTGCTGGCCGCCCGCGCCGGGCTGACCGAGGGCGCGCGGGCGCGCAAGTCGCTCTACTTCACCGCCGGCATCCTGGAGGGCACCGAGACGATCGCCTTCCTCATCCTGATCTGCCTTCTCCCGGGGGCCTTCGCCCCGCTCGCCTGGGGGTTCGGGGCGGTGTGCCTGCTGACCGCCGGAGCGCGGACGGTCCTGGCCTTCAGGCTGTTCCGGGGCGGATCACACCGGCCTCGGTGACGATCAGGTCAAGCGCGGCGTCGGTTGCCTCGCGCGGGACGGCCGCCACCTCCTGGCCGGCATAGGCAAGGCCGATGGCGAGCACCGGCCGGCCATGGCCGCGCAGCAGGGCAAGCGTGCGGTCGTAGAACCCCCCTCCATAACCCAGACGGTAGCCCGCGCGGTCGAAGGCGAGCATCGGCACCACCAGCACGTCGGGCACGCACCAGGCGCCGGTGGCCGGCACCAGCGCCCCGTAGGCCCCCGCCACCATCGCCGCACCCGGCTGCCAGGCGCGGAAGCCCAGCGGGCGGCCCGGGGCAAGGACGACCGGCACGCACACCGGCCCGGCGTGGGCCGCCATGGCCGGCGTGGGGTCGGCCTCGGTCCGGAACGCCATGTAGCCGGCCAGCACCCGCCCGGCATGCGGGCCGAGCACCCCGGCAAGCCGCGCCGCCGCCGCCGCGCCGCGGCTGGGGGCGTGCAGCCCGGCGCGCCGGGCGGCCGCCGCCCGGCGCAGGGCCGCCTTGGCGGCTGCGACGGTCACAGCAGCAGCAGCGTCGCCAGCCCGAGGAAGGCGAAGAAGCCCATCACGTCGGTCAGCGTCGTCACGAAGGTTCCCGAGGCGAGCGCGGGGTCGAACCCCAGCCGGTCGAGGGTGAGCGGCACCAGCACGCCGCCCAGCGCTGCGGTCAGCTGGTTGACGACCATGGCAAGCCCCAGCACCAGGCCCAGCAGCGGCTCGCCGAAGATCGTCCAGCCCGCCACCCCGAGCAGCAGCGCCAGCCCGACCCCGTTCAGAAGCCCCGCGCCGGCCTCGCGCAGGATCACTCTGCGGGCGGTCGCCGGAGTGATCTGGCGCGTCGCCAGCGCCCGCACCGCCACTGCCAGCGCCTGGGTGCCGCCGATGCCGCCGGTCGAGGCGACGATCGGCATCAGTGCCGCCAGCGCCACGAGGGCCGCGATCGTGTCCTCGAAGCGCGAGATGACGACCGCCGACAGCGACGCGGTGAAGAGGTTGACGACCAGCCAGGGCAGCCGCTTGCGCACCGTCCCGACCACCCCGTCGGCGGCGCTGGCCTCGCCTGCCCCCGCCAGCCGCAGCATGTCCTCCTCATGCTCCTCGTCGAGCACCTCCATCGCGTCGTCGATGGTGATGACCCCGGCCAGCCGGCCGTTGCCGTCCACGACCGGGGCCGAGATCAGGTGGTACTTGTTGAAGGCGCGCGCCACGTCCTCGCCCTTGTCGAGCACGCTCACGGTGCGGAGGCTGTCCTCGGTGATGGCGCGCAGGGGCACCTCGCGGCGCGACGACAGCACCCTGCCGAGGGTGACGTACCCCAGCGGCCGCATCCGCGGATCGACGAGGATGACGTGATAGAACTGGTCGGGCAGCCGTTCGGCGGCGCCGCGGAGGAAGTCGATGGCCTCGCCCACCGTCCAGTGCTCGGGCGCGACGACCACCTCGCGCTGCATCAGCCGGCCGGCGGAGTACTCCGGATAGCCGAGCGACTGCTCGACTGCGGCACGGTCGGCGGACCCGAGCGCGGCGAGGATCATCCCCTGCTGCGGCGGGTCGAGGTCCTCGACGATGTCGACGACATCGTCGGATTCAAGCTCCCGCAGCGCCTCGGCCAGCACCTCGGGGCTGATCGCCGCGATCGCCTCCTCGCGCAGGTCGTCGTCGAGCTCGGACAGGATCTCACCGTCGATCTCGCCGCGGTAGAGGGCGAACAGCTCGCGTCGCTCGGCCGGGACAAGCTGGGCGGCCAGGTCGGCGATGTCGGCCGCATGAAGCGGTCCGAGCAGGGCCTTCAGCCCGGCGGCATCGCTCGCCGACAGTGCGGCGCGCAGCGTCTCGAGCGGGTCCTTCGCCGCCGGGGCCGGCCGGCGGTCGGGGCCTTGGGGATGCTGGTCCATGCCGGGATTTTCTCCGTGCAGGGCTGCAAGGCGTCTGGCGTCGGCTTAGCGCAATGCTACTCTCGGCAACAGGGGGCGCCGCGGTGCCCCGCGCGGCCGGGTGGCCGTGCCAGTGCCGCCCGTGCACGATGGGGCCGACGCGATGCCTGACCGTCTGCTGCTGGGGCAGACCCTGACCTTTGCCGGCGATCCCTTCGCCGAGGGCCCCGGTGCGGCTCGCCACGAGCGGCAGGGGGCGGTGCTGGTCTCGGCCGGGCGGATCGCCGCGGTCGGCCCGGCGGGTGCCCTGCGGTCTGCCCATCCGGTGGCCGAGACCGTCGACTACGGCACGGCGCTGATCTCGGCCGGCTTCGTCGACAGCCACGCCCACTACCCCCAGACCGCCATCATCGCGAGCTGGGGCAAGCGGCTGATCGACTGGCTGAACCTCTACACCTTCCCCGAGGAGATGCGCTTTGCCGACCCCGCATATGCTGCGGCGGTCGCCGCCCGCCATCTTGACCTGCTCACCGCCCACGGCACGACCACGGTCTGCACCTACGCCACCATCCACCCCGGCAGCGTCGATGCCTACCTCGCCGAGGCCGGGCGGCGCGGAATGCGCGTCGTCGCCGGACGTACGGCGATGGACCGCAACGCCCCCGCCGGGCTGACCGACAGCGCCCGCGCCGCCCATGACGAGACCGAGGCCCTGATCGCGCGCTGGCACGGGTGCGGGCGGCTTGGCGTGGCGATCACCCCGCGCTTTGCCCCCACCTCCTCGCCCGGGCAACTGGACGCCCTCGGTGCCCTCTGGGCTGCCCATCCCGACTGCCTGATGCAGACCCACCTCGCCGAGCAGACCGACGAGGTCGCCTGGGTCGCCCGGCTGTTCCCCGGCGCGCGCGACTATCTCGACGTCTACGAGGCTGCCGGGCTTCTCGGCCCGCGCGCGGTGTTCGGCCATTGCATCCACCTGACGTCGCGCGAGCGGGCGCGGCTGTCCGAGGCGGGGGCCTCGGTCGCCCATTGCCCGACCTCGAACAGCTTCATCGGTTCGGGGCTGTTCGACCTTGCCGGACTGGCCGGTGGACGTGTCAGGGTCGGGCTGGCCACCGACACCGGCGGCGGATCGTCCTTCTCGATGCTCAGGACGATGGCCGCGGCCTACGAGATCGCCCAGCTGCGCGGCCATGCCGTGCACCCCTCCCAGCTCTGGTGGCTGGCCACTGCCGGGGCGGCGCGCGCGCTGCACCTCGACGACCGCATCGGCCGCCTCGCCCCGGGGATGGAGGCCGACCTCGTGGTGCTCGACCTCGCCTCGACCCCCGCGATCGCCCAGCGCGCCGCCCGCGCCGGCGACCTGTGGGAGGCGCTCTTCCCCACCATCATGATGGGCGACGACCGGGCGGTGCGCGCGGTCTGGGTGGATGGCGCGCCGGTGGCGCTGCCGGGGCGCTGAAGGCCCCGCTCAGCCAGCCAGCGCCGCCAGCGCGGCAGCATGCAGCCCGCTGTTGGCCGCGGCGATCACCCGGCCGCCGCGGTGGGCTGCCCGGCCCTCCCAGTCGGTGACGATGCCGCCGGCGGCCTCGATCACCGCGATCGGGGCCGCAACATCGTAGGCCGCCAGCCCCGCCTCGACCACGAGGTCGATCTGGCCCAGGGCCACCAGCGCGTAGGCGTAGCAGTCCATTCCGTAGCGGACGAGCCGCACCCGCGCCGCCAGACGGCGGAAGGCCGCGGCCTCCTCGGCGGTGCCGATCTCGGGAAAGGTGGTGAACAGGATCGCGCGATCCAGCGGCCGGGCCGCGCGGGTGGCAAGCGGCCGGCGGCCCTGCGGCCCCTCCAGCCAGCCCTCTCCCCAGCCGCCGCAGAAGCGCTCGCCGATGTAGGGCTGGTCGATCACCCCCAGGAGCGGCGCGCCGGTCGCATCGGCCACCGCCACCAGCGTCCCCCAGTTCGGGGTACCCGAGAGATAGCCGCGTGTGCCGTCGATGGGGTCGACCACCCAGGTCAGCCCCGAGGCCCCGGCGCGGGCGGCGAACTCCTCCCCGAGGATCGCATCGTCGGGCCGCAGCCGGGCGAGCGCGTCGCGGATCGCCGCTTCCGCCTCGCGGTCGGCCACGGTTACCGGGTCGAACCGCGCCGCCTCCTTGGAATCGGCGTCCAGCCCGGCGCTACGGAAATGCCGCAGCGTCGCCGTGCGGGCGGCATCGGCGGCGGCATGGGCCGCCGCCCAGAGCGCTGCGCGAACGGCGGCATCGATCGCGGGCATCGGGGCAACTCCGGTCGCGGGCTGGCAGGGTCCGCTTGGCTGATGGCGTGCCGCGCGTCAAGCTGCTGCGTCAGTCGATCTCGCGCGCCTCGCTGACCAGCAGGATCGGGATGCCGTTTCGGACCGGGAAGGCGAGATGGGCCGTGCGCGAGACGAGTTCCTGCCGCTCGGCATCGTAGCGCAGGGGCGCGTGGGTGACGGGGCAGACAAGCGCCTCGAGCATCCGCCGGTCGAAGCCGCGGGCATCCTCGCCGGCGCCCGGTCCGGCGGGCGGGTCACCGGCGGGGGCGGCGTCGCCGGCGCCGGTCACTGCAGGATTTCCTCGCTCGACCCGCCGCGCAGCGCGAACTCGATCAGCGTCACCAGCGTTTCGCGCCGGGTGGGCAGCGACGGCGCCTCGAGCAGGGCCTGCTTGTCCTCGGGTGCGAAGGGGCAGAGCATCGACAGCGAGTTGATCAGCAACTCCTCCTCGGCCTGGCGCAGGCTCGACCAGTCGGTCGACAGCCCCTGGGCCGCGAAGTAGCGCCCCAGCAGGTCGAGAAAGGGGTCGCGTCGGAACCCCGGGTCGGACTCGGCGTTGCCGAGGTCGCGCTCGAACCCCGACCAGGAGATGTCGGCGCGGAGGTAGGGGGTGAAGCCCGGCACCTCGCGCTGGAAACGAAAGCGGGAGATCCCGGTGAGCGTGATCATGTAACGGCCGTCCTCGGTCTCGGAGAACGCCGTCAGCCGGCCCGCGCATCCGATCGCATGCATCCGCCGCTCGGCCGGGGCGGGCACGTCGCGGGGCATCTCGCGGGGCTGGATCATTCCGATCAGCCGGTGCCGCGTCTTCATCGTGTCGTCGAGCATCGCCAGGTAGCGCGGCTCGAAGATGTGCAGCGGAAGCCGCGCCCGGGGCAGCAGCAGCGCCCCGGGCAGCGGAAACAGCGCAATCGTCTCGGGCAGGTCGGCAGCCTTGATCATCCTGCGCAACCTAGGCCGCGGCCGCGCTCAGGCAAATATCATCGAGCTGAGGCGGCGGCGGCCCTTGAGGGCGATGGGATCCTGCGGCTTCAGCGCCTCGAAGATGGTCATCAGCTGGCTGCGTGCCGCACCGTCGTTCCATTCCCGGTCGCGGCGGAACAGCTCGAGAAGCTCGCCGACCGCCTCCTCGACCTTGCCCGCGGCGTGCAGCGCCAGCGCCAGGTCGAAGCGGGCCTGGTTGTCGCTCGGGCTGGCGGCGACGCGCGCACGCAGCTCGGCCACGGGCCCGGCCTTGGCGGCCTGGCGGGCCAGCTCGATCTGGGCGCGCACAGCCTCGAGCTCGACCGACTTGGCGATCTTGGCGGGCGCGGCAGCCAGGAACGCGGCCGCCTTGTCGGCCTCGCCGGCGGCGAGATAGGCGCGCACCATCCCGGCATAGGCGGCGGCGTGCTCGGGCTCCTGCGCGAGGATCGCGGCGAAGGTCTCGGCCGCGTCCACCGCGGCGCCCTCGGCCAGCATCGCCTCGGCCGCGGCCACGGCTTCGCCCAGCCCGCCGTCGCCCGCAAGCGCGACGACGCGGTCGACGAAGGCGCGCAACTCGGATGCCGGCACGGCGCCCTGGAAGCCGTCGACCGGCTGGCCCTGCCAGAAGGCGTACACGGTGGGGATCGACTGGATGCGCAACTGCGCGGCGATGCGCTGGTTGCGGTCGACGTCGATCTTGACCATCCGCACCTTGCCGCGCGCCGCCGCCACCGCGGCCTCGAGCATCGGTCCAAGCGTCTTGCAGGGCCCGCACCACGTCGCCCAGAAATCGACGATGACCGGAACCTCGCGGCTCGCCTCGATCACGTCCGCCATGAAGGTGGATTCGCTGCCGTCCTTCACCGGCGCCGGCGCAGCGGCGGACTTTCCGTCCTTCAACCCGAGCATGCCATTCCTCTCGCTCTGACGTCTGCGCCTATATGCGTGCAGTCGGGGCGGAGTGGAAGGGGGACGGGGCCGCACCGGCACGCGTGGGGCCAGGCCCGGGGGGCATGCCCGCAATGCAAGAGGGGCCCGCAACGCGGACCCCCCGAGCACGAAGAAGGCAGAGGCTGCGATCAGCGCTCGCCCGGCGTCTTGTCGTCCGAGTCCGAAAGCACCAGCAGCAGCGCGCCGGCGGCGAGGATCGCGACGATCACGCCGGCAGCCATGGTGCCGGCCGGACCGGGAACAACCACGACCGGCTCGGGCTCGGGCGTCACGATCACGGGGCCACCGGCCAGACCGGCCGTCGCGGAAGCGGCGAGAAGGGCCGAGGCCGCCGCCAGAGTGGTGAGCTTCTTCATGGTGAACTCCTTGAGTGCTTCGTCGATCACGGTATCACTGATCCGCGGCCAGCGGAAGAGATTTCGCGCAGATGCAGCATCTTCTGCAATCATCCACACATCCCCGGACCCTCGATTACCACTCCCCGGGAAGCTGTTGAAGCGGATCGTAAACGCCCGAGCCGGAAAGCCACCGGCGTGTCAGAAATCCCACACCGGCGGGGATCCGCCGCGTCAGCGCGAGAGCAGCTCGAGCTCGAGATAGCCGACCGTCGGGCTCAGCCACTGGCGCGACTTGCGGATGCGCCCCGAGGGCTCGACCCAATATGTGTTGGTGATCGTCCCGGCGCTGCCTGTGCAGGTCTCGGTGATCTCGCGCACCGGGAACGACAGGCCCACCAGTTCCACCCGCGTCGCCCCGCCGGTCTGCTGCAGGGTACATGCGATTCGCAGGATGCGCTTCTGGTCGAGCCCGCCGAGGAAGTAGTAGGCGCGCTCGTGCCCGCCCCTCCCTGCCGCGATCGCCGCGGCAGAGGGCGCCTCGGCCGACATCAGATCCTCGCCCAGGCCACGGCTGGCCACCACCACCCCGCCGGCGAGCGACAGCGTCATGGCGTCCGCCGTGGTGTAGGTCGAGACCGCGCCGTTCTGGCCGATCTTGGCCAGTGTCGCCCCCGACCCCCGCGCCGGGACGGCAGAGAAGATGATCTCGCGGTCGGCACCATCGATCTGCTCGCGCGTCGGCCGCGGCAGGGTGCCGGGCTGGGCAGGCGTCGCGCGACGTGCGGCGAAGGCCGCTGCCACCACCGGCGCGCCCACCTCGCGCAGCGCCGCGAACGGGCCTGCAGCGCTTCCGCCCCGGTCGGAACCGCAGCCGGACAACAGCGCGGCCGCAGCTGCGGCAAGGGCGGTCAGGCGCATACGGGTCATCGCCAGAACCTCTCCCACTGGGTGTCGAGCGAATGGGCGTGGTAGTCGCGGATCGATTCGTACAGCCGGCCGTCCACCTCGAGCCGGGCGCCACCGTCGCGAAGCACCGGCCGCAACGTGACCGGGAACGACGCCCGCGAGGGCGTGCCCGTCATCCAGTTCACCGGAATCGTCAGCCGAACACCCTTGTCGAAGGACCCCTCGCCGAAATCGTCGAAGGAAACGTCGGTCAGCGTCGCGAACGCACCCACCTTCCAGCCGTTCGCGAACTCGCGATCGAGCGTGAAGGTCGCGCCCCAGTCGCCGGCGAGGTAGCGGCCGACGTCGACCTGGCCGTGGAATCCGTTGCCGAAGTCGTAGTAGGCCGAGACATGGCCGGTGGCGACCTCGTAGTCGCGGAAGCCGAGCAGCTGGTCGTAGTCGCGCTGCTTGACGTAGTTCACCTCGACCCCCAAGGCGAGGCGGCTGTCGACCGGTTTCCACAGCAGTTCCGCGGACACGCCGCCGAACATGCGCTCCAGATAGCCCACTGTCAGGCGCGAGTACAGGTCGCGCCCCGGCCGGCCGTACCAGGCAAAGGTCAGCGATTCGATCGCCGGATCACCGCGCGAGGAGTAGAGGCTGATGTCGCTGCGCACCCGCGGCAGCACCGAATCCGACGGCGCCGGCTCGCCGAAGTTGTCGAATATCCGCTTGGTCACGCTGGTAGACAGCACCAGCCCCGGAGCGAGGTCGAGGCTGGCCGAGAAGCGCGCGCCGACGCCGACGCGGACGGGGCCGTCGGCGTTGAACAGCACGGTGCGCGCGAAGGGCGCGAGCGACCAGTTGAGCTTTGGGTAGAGCCCCGCCCCCAGCACCGCGCCGGCCGGCAATGGCCCCGCGTCGGCCACCGTGGTGACCGCGCGCAGCCGGGCGGCCCCGTCGGGTGCGTTCTCCAGCGCCTCGACGTCGCTGCGGCGCATCACCACCGCCGACGCCGGGATGCCGTTGACCACCGGCACTATCTCGAACACCTCGACCGAGGCGGGCAGGACGTTGGCCAGCGCCCGCGCGGCACGCCCTACGGCCTGCGCCTCGGCATCGTAGGAGCCGTTGCGGATGCGAAGCTGGGCGCGGCGCGATTCCACCGCCAGCGCCTCCACGGTGATCCCCTCGCGCCCCAGACGGCGGGCAATGTTGTCGCGCAGAAGCTGCGGCGCATCGGCCTGGGTGACCCACTCCTCCGACCAGGCGTCGGGGTCGGCGGCGCGCGCCGGCCGCGGCTCCACCGGCGCGGGCGCGGGGCCGAGGATGCCGGCCGTCACCGGTCGTACCCGCGGATCAAGCGCGAAATGCGCCGCCACCCCGATCTCCGAGCCGTACATGTAGTAGGCGCCAAGCCGAGTCAGCGGATTGGCCTGGTACTCGATGCCGAAGTTGAAGGGGCTCTGGCGACGGAAGATGCCGCGCTCGCCGTCCTCCACCTCATAGGCGTCGGAGGAATATTCCACCTTGAGGCCGATCCGGTCGGTCACCTGCCACTCGATGCCGCCGAAGGGGGCGGCCGGGCCGCGGAACCACTGCTCCCAGTTCGGCACGCCACCCTGGCCGACATCGGGCGGCGGCCGGTCGCCGAAGGGCGAGCCGATCGCACCATAGGATCCCAGCCGCCCCCAGCCCAGACCCGCCGTCACCCGCAGCCGCGGCGTGAGGTTCTTGGTGGCGACGATGTATTCGCCCGAATACAGGCCGGTGCCGGCGAGATCCTGCAGGCCGATGGTCACGGCCGGCAGGAAGCGGCCCTCGTCCACAAGCCGGAAGCGCAAATCGAAGCTGCGGTCGTAGTAGGTCTTGAACCCGCCGAAGTTCCAGTCCCCAACCGCGGCGTAACGGAAGCTGCCCGAGATCCGCGGCGCGATCTGGAAGCCGAGCGTCGTCCTGGTGATGCCCGCGAAGTGACTGACGCCGAAGTTGAAGGTGCCGTCAGCCTGGTGCTGGCCCGAGGGCATGTCGATCAGCCCGGTCGTCCCGTACAGGTTGAGCGTCGGGGCGCCCTGCGGCACCGCCGGGGTCGTCGCTCCCGCGGCCAGCAGGGCGGCTGCAGTCGTCGCCTTCAGCACCGTTCGCGCGGAGCCCGCCATGCCCATGTCCCTCGTCGTTCGGTCTGTTGTAGAGGCGGCCTGCACGCCAGACAACCCCCAAGGGCTCTGCCCGTCAGGTCGCGGCCCCCGGGCGGAGCGCCGTCTCCTCCACCCTTGGCAGGGCCGCCGCCCGCGCGGGACCGCCACCGGACGCGGCGCCGGCGTCGCTGGGGGCATAGCCGGGAACGAACACCAAGGCCACCTCGCGGGCCGCCGCCGCCTCTCCGCTCGCCACCGCGCCGCGCAGCGCCCGAAGCGCCGCCGCGACCTCGATCTCCGACAGGCAGTCCTCGCGGGCGTGGAGAATCTTCGGGTGCGGTGTGGTCAGCAGGCCCTCGCCGATCAGGAGTTCCTCGTGCAGCTTCTCGCCCCGGCGCAGGCCGATGTACTCGATGGCGATGTCGCCGTCGGGGTGGTCCTCGTCGCGGACGCTGTAGCCCGAGGCATGGACCATCTGGCGGGCGAGGTCGACGATGCGAACCGGCCTGCCCATGTCGAGCACGAAGACCGTGCCCGACACCGGGTCGCCACCCTCGCCGCCCGAGCTGAACGAGCCGACGACGAGGACGAGGCGGCAGGCTTCCGAGATGGTCATGAAGTAGCGCGTGACCTCGGGATGGGTCACCGTCACCGGGCCGCCGCGGGCGATCTGTTCCTGGAACAGCGGGATGACCGAGCCCGATGAGCCCAGCACGTTGCCGAAGCGGACGATCGAGAACACCGTCCGCTGCGACCGCCGGGCCATGTCCTGGATGACCATCTCGGCCAGCCGCTTGGAGGCACCCATGATGCCACGCGGCCGCACCGCCTTGTCCGAGGAGATGAGGATGAACCGCGCCACCCCGGCCTCGCGCGCCGCATCGGCCAGCGTGCGGGTGCCGAGGACGTTGTTGGCCATCCCGGCCACCGGGTTGTCCTCGACCAGCGGAACATGCTTGTAGGCGGCGGCGTGGAAGACGATCTCCACGCCGTGGCTGTGCATCACCGCCCGCGCCATGCGCGAATCGGTCACCGAGCCCAGCACCGCCACGATCTCGGTGGGGCCCTCGCCCGCGTGCAGGCGCAGTTCCATGTCGAGCGTGTAGAGCGCGATCTCGCTGACCTCGAACAGCACCAGCCGCCGCGGCTTGCAGGCGAGCAGCTGGCGGCAGAGCTCCGAGCCGATCGAGCCGCCGGCACCCGAGACCAGCACCACGCGGCCGCGGTAGGCGGCCCGGGTGCCGGGAAGCTCGGCGTCAAGCTGGTCGCGCCCCAGCACCCGGCCGGGGGCGACGGGGCGGAACTTGTCGATCAGCGGCTCCTCGCCCACCAGCTGGGCGAAGGAGGGCAGAGCATGCACGTCAAGGCCCATCTTCTGCAGCCGGCGCACGATCTCGGCCTGCTTGGGCCAGGATGCCGAGGGCATCGCCAGCAGCACGCGGCTGACCAGCCGCTCGGCCACGATCTGCTGGATCTGGGTCGGCGGAAAGACCTGCAATCCGGCGATGGTCAGCGACTGCAGGGCGGGGTTGTCGTCGATGAAGGCGACCGGCTCGATCGATTCGTGCGACTTCAGCGCCGCGGCGAGCTGGGCGCCGGTGGTGCCGGCGCCGTAGATCAGCACCCGGCAGGTCGGCTGGCCGACGCGGTAGACCCACAAGAGCGAATGCAGCATCGCCAGCCGCGACAGCGCCACCATCAGGAAGAAGAGGATGCCGAACAGGATCACCGCCGCCGCCGGCAGGGCGATCGCCATTGCCGCATCCAGCACCCCCAGCACCGCCGCCACGATCGCGGCGAACAGCGCCGTCTTGCGGGTGGCGCGCATCTCGTAGGCATTCAGCTTGATTCGCGGGATGCCCATCATGTCCGAGGTCACCGCCGCTGCCGCGCACAGCAGCAGCAGCGCCGCCGGCGACACCGGCATCAGCTTCATGCCCGCGCCGCCGTTGTTGAGCAGCGCCATGGTCACCACCAGGGCCAGCGGCACCAGCAGGCAGTCGACCGCAAGCAGGATCCACCGCTTCTGGTTGCGCGACAGGTTGGCCGCGACGCGGTAGATGCGCTTGTGCAGCACTGCGGGGCCCGTTCCCATGTCCGGCCGTCCGTTGTGCCACGGGCCGGTCGCGCGCAACGCGCGGGGCCGGTCCGCGGGGCGGTCCTGCACCGCTGGTAGACCGGAAGCCGCGCTGCAGCAAGCGCGACGCGCCGCATCCGCGCGGGCTGCCGGCGCGATGGGCAAGCATCCGCCTACCCGGCCGCCGGATGGCCCCAGCGGCGTCCGGTCGCAGCGCCCGGACAGGGCGCCCGCGTTCCCTCCCGCGGCCCCGCCGGCGGCACACGACGGACCGGCGTGCGCCCTACAGCGACAGCAGCAGCCAGACCGCCGCGCCGCCGGCGGCCGCTCCGGCCAGCAGCAGCCCCGCCGGGGGCGGCATGCCGCGGGCTGGCTGCGGCGCGGGCATCACTCCGAGGCGGATCAGCTCGGCCTCGACCAGCTTTGGCAGCCGCGGTCCGAAGCGGGCCAGCACCCGCGCTGTGCGGGCGAGGTCGCGCAGCACCGCCCGCGGCCCGATGTTCTCGCGGATGTAGAGTTCCACCACCGGGCGCGCCACCTCCCAGATGTTGATCTGCGGATGCAGCGACCTCGCCACCCCCTCGACCACCACCATCGTGCGCTGCAGCAGCAGAAGCTCGGTGCGGGTCTGCATTCCGAAGCGCTCCGTCACCTCGAAGAGGTAGGCCAGCAGCCGCGCCATCGAGATGCGGGTGGCGTCCATGCCGAAGATCGGCTCGCCGACCGAGCGCAGCGCGCGGGCGAACTCGTCGATGTCGCGGTCGGCGGGCACGTAGCCGGCCTCGAAGTGCACCTCGGCGACGCGGCGGTAGTCGCGGCGGATGAAGCCGTAGAGGATCTCGGCATAGACGCGACGGGTGTATTCGTCGATCCGCCCCATGATCCCGAAGTCCAGCGCCACGATGTCGCCGCCGGGATCGACCTTCAGGTTGCCCTGGTGCATGTCGCCGTGGAAATAGCCGTCGCGCAGCGCGTGGCGCAGGAACAGCTGCAGCACCCGCTCGCCCAGAACCCGGCGGTCGTGCCCGGCGGCGTCGATGGCCGCGTTGTCGCCAAGGGGCGCGCCATCGGCCCAGGCGAGGGTCATCACCCGGCGCGCCGACAGGAACCAGTACGGCCGCGGCACCCGGAAGCCCGGGTCGTCGCGCGTGTTGTCGAGAAATTCCGAGGCTGCCGCGGTCTCCAGGCGCAGGTCCAGTTCGCCGGCCACCACGCTCTCGAAATGGGCGATCACATCGGTCGGCCGCAACCGCCGCGAGGCCGGCGAGATCGCCTCGATCAGCGCCGCCGCGAGGTAGAAGGCATCGATGTCGCGCCGGAAGGCGCGCTCGATGCCCGGCCGCAGCACCTTGACGGCCACCGCCTCGCCGCTGCCGGCCAGCCGCGCGCGGTGCACCTGGGCGATCGAGGCGGCCGCGATGGCGTCGGAGAACGCATCGAAGAGCTGGTCGACCGGGGTCGCGAGCTCATCGGCGACGGTGGCGCGGGCGGTCGCGGTGTCGAAGGGCGGCAGCCGGTCCTGCAGGTAGCGCAGCTGGTCGGCGATCTCCTCTCCCACAACGTCGGGACGGGTGGACAGGGTCTGGCCGAACTTGATGTAGGCCGGGCCGAGCGCCGTCAGCGCCCGCGTTGCCGGCGGCAGCGCGGGGTCGCCCCGCAGGCCCAGCCACTTGAACGGCCAGGACAGCGCCCAGACCGCCATCCGCAGCCGGGGCGGGGCGCGGAAGGCCTCGAGCACGACACCCAGCGCCCCGGTGCGGGCAAAGGTCGCCCCGGTGCGCACCAGCCGCCAGATGTTGTGGGGGCCGCGCACCTAGAGCTTCCAGCCAGAATGCAGCGCAGCGACGCCGAAGCTGAGGTTGCGGTACTTCACGAGGCCGAAGCCTGCATCGCGCATCATCGCCGCGAAGCGCTCCTGGTCGGGGAATCGGCGGATCGATTCGACCAGGTACTGATAGCTCTCGCGGTCGCCGGTGACGGCCCGGCCCATCGCCGGGATGACGTTGAAGGAGTAGCGGTCGTAGGCCCAGGCCAGCGCCTCGGGCGCGACCCGGCTGAACTCCAGCACCATCAGCCGCCCGCCCGGGCGCAGCACGCGGAACGCCTCGGCCAGCGCGGCCCCGGGGCGGGTGACGTTGCGGATGCCGAAGGAGATCGTGCAGACGTCGAAGCCCGCGTCGGCGAAGGGCAGCGCCATGGCGTCGCCCTGCACCCACTCCAGCCGGTCGGCCAGCCGGGCGGCCTCGGCGCGCTTGCGCCCCTCGGCCAGCATCGCCTCGGTCATGTCGCACACCACTGCCGCGGCCGCGGGTGCCCGGCGCAGGAAGCGGAAGGCGATGTCGCCCGTCCCGCCGGCGACATCGAGCAGCCGCTGGCCGTCGCGCGGGGCCAGCCAGTCCATCATCGCGTCCTTCCACAGCCGGTGGACGCCGCCGCTCATGAGGTCGTTCATTAGGTCGTAGCGCGCGGCGACTGAGGTGAAGACCCCGCGCACGAGGCCGGCTTTCTCGCCCTCGGGCACGCTGCGGAACCCGAAATGGGTGGCCGCCCCTTCCCGCGCGGCCGCCTCGCCGTCGTCCCCGCCCATGCCCTGCCCTTCCCACCGCTGGCCGCCCTCCTTATAGGGCGGGACCGAGAAGCCGCAATGCGCCGGAAGGTCCGCGCGGGGGGGGGGGGGCGATGCCGGAACTGCCCGAGGTCGGGACGGTCCGCCGCGGCCTCGTCCCGGTGCTCGAAGGCTGCATGATCGCCCGGGCCGAGACGCGCCGGCCCGACCTGCGCCGCCCCCTGCCGGAACGCTTCGCCGAGCGGCTTGCGGGCGCCCGCGTCAACCGGCTCGGACGGCGCTCGAAGTACCTTCTTGCCGACCTCGACACCGGCGAGACGCTTGTCGTCCATCTCGGCATGTCGGGGCGCGTCCTCGTCTCGGGCGCGGCGCTGGGAGGGTTCCACCATGCCCACGCCGCTCCCGGGCAGCACGACCATGTGCTGATCGAGACGGCAGCCGGCGTGCGCATCACCTACAACGACCCGCGCCGCTTCGGGTTGATGGACCTCTGGCCGACCGACCGCATCGAGGCCCACCCGCTGCTCGCCGGGCTGGGCCCCGAGCCCCTGGGCAACGCCTTCGGCCCCGGCCCGCTCGCGGCCGGCCTCGCCGGGCGGCGGATGCCGGTGAAGGCGGCGCTCCTGGACCAGCGGGTGGTGGCCGGGCTCGGCAACATCTACGCCGCCGAGGCGCTGCATCGCGCCGGCATCGCCCCCTGGCGGCCGGCGGGGCGGATCGCCGCCCCGCGCGTCGCCGCGCTCGCCGCGGCGATCCGCACGGTGCTGGCCGAGGCGATCGACGCCGGCGGCTCGTCCTTACGCGACTACCGCCGCACCGACGGCGAGCTTGGCTATTTCCAGCACGCCTTCCGGGTCTACGACCGCGCGGGCCAGCCCTGCCCGGCGCCCGGCTGCGGCGGCAGCATCCGGCGGACGGTGCAGGCGGGGCGTTCCACCTTCCACTGCCCCCGCTGCCAGAGGTAGGATGCAGCGGCGCGGGCGGCCGTTCGGGCGGACCGGACCAAGGGAGAAACCATGGCCTACGAGACGCTGATCGTCGAGACCGCCGACCATGTGGCGGTGATCCGGCTGAACCGGCCGGAGGCGCTGAACGCGCTGAATGCCCGGCTGATGGCCGAGCTTGGGGAGGCTGTCGCCGCGGCAGACGCCAACGACAAGGTGCGCTGCATCGTGCTCACGGGGTCGGAGAAGGCCTTCGCCGCCGGTGCCGACATCCGCGAGATGGCCGGCAAGAGCTTCGTCGATGCCTTCGGCGGCGACCTCTTCACCCCCGAGACCGAGGCGATCCTGCGCTGCCGCAAGCCGATCATCGCCGCGGTGTCGGGCTATGCGCTGGGCGGCGGCTGCGAACTCGCGATGATGTGCGACTTCATCATCGCCGCCGACACCGCCCGCTTCGGCCAGCCCGAGATCAACCTCGGCATCGTCGCCGGCATCGGCGGCACCCAGCGGCTTACCCGCTTCGTGGGCAAGTCCAAGGCGATGGACATGCACCTGACCGGGCGCTTCATGGACGCCGCCGAGGCCGAGCGCACTGGCCTCGTCAGCCGCGTCGTGCCGGCCAAGAAGCTGATGGAGGAGGCGATAGCCGCCGCCCAGAAGATCGCCGAGAAGTCGGCGCTGACGGTGATGGCGGTCAAGGAGGCGGTGAACCGCAGCTACGAAACCACGCTGCGCGAGGGCACGCTGTTCGAGCGGCGGCTGTTTCATGCGCTGTTCGCCACCGAGGACCAGAAGGAGGGCATGCGCGCCTTCGTCGAGAAGCGTGAGCCGCAGTTCCGCGACCGCTGAACCGGCGCCGCCATCGGCGCCGGCGCCGGTCGCGGCCTTGCCGACAGCCGTTGACTTGGCCGCGACTCCCCCCTATAGGCGCGGCTTCAGATCGAAGACAGCCCAGAGCGGAAGAAGCCCCGATGGCCAATACGCCCCAGTCCAAGAAGCGCGCGCGCCAGACGATCAGCCGCACCCTGGTCAACAAGATGCGCCGGTCGCGCATCCGTACCTACCTGCGCAAGGTCGAGGAGGCGATCGCCTCGGGCAACCGCGGTGCGGCGGCCGAGGCCCTGCGCGTTGCCCAGCCCGAGATGGCGCGCGGCGTGACCAAGGGGGTTGTGCATCGCAACACCCTTGCCCGCAAGATGTCGCGGCTTTCCGCGCGGGTGAACGCCCTCCAGGGCTGACCGCCGCAGGCCGACGCCAACCGCCGGATCGCATGCAAGGGGGGCGCCGAAGGGCGCGCCCCTTTTCTGCGTCCGGCCGCCGACCCCGGCGACCGCCGTGGCAACGGCGCACCGATTGCCGGATTCGGGGCATGCGGGGGCACGTCAAGCACGATGTTCGGTTGCACCCGTTCACGCGCCCTTGATAGCCTCTGATGGCGATTCAATCGGTCCGGGGGGGCGTGGTGGAATCGCCGGCAGCAGATCGGGCCGCAGCCTGGACGGGGCGGCGACATGCCGGTCAGTTCGGGATGACGGCATGGACCGGGCGGCCAGCGTGTCGCGCCGCTTCCTGTCGGTCGTTTCGTGCTGCCCTTTCCCTTCCCCGGACCACATGGTCGTGCCCCTGCGCCCGCTGGCGGACGCGGCGGCGGGGGGCATCACCGGCCGGCAGGCAGGCGGGACTGGAGAGGTGGCGAACGGATGTCGGCAGAGCTGTGGGAGCAGGCCCGCAACGCGCTGGTGGAGGTGATCGGGCGCAACAACGTGCTCGCCTGGATCGAACCGCTCATCTTCGCCGGGGTGCGCGACGGCGTCGCCATGCTCGACGCCCCCACCACCTTCATCGCCGACTGGGTGGCCCGCAACTTCGCCGAGCACATCCGCGCGGCGCTGGCCCTGCAGGGGCTGGCCGTCAACCGGGTCGAGTTCGCGGTGAGGGGCGGCCGTGGGGGGAAGCCTGCGGCGCCCGCCCCTTCCCTGCCGTCAGAGGCGGCCGCGCCGCCGCGCACCCCGCTGCCCGCCCGCCCCCGTGCCGCCGATGACGAGCCGCTGCCGGGCGCGCCGCTGCTGGCACGCTACACCTTCGACAGCTTTGTGGTCGGCAAGCCCAATGCCCTCGCCCATGCCGCCGCCCGCCGCGTTGCCGAGCAGGACGAGGTCAGCTTCAACCCGCTGTTCCTCTACGGCGGGGTCGGGCTCGGCAAGACGCATCTGATGCACGCCATCGCCTGGGAACTGCTCCGACGCCGGCCCGAATCGAAGGTCGTCTACATCTCGGCCGAGAAGTTCATGTTCGCCTTCATCAACGCGCTGCGCACCAAGACGGTGATGGAGTTCAAGAGCCTGTTCCGCTCGGTCGACGTGCTCCTGATCGACGATGTCCACTTCATCGCCGGCAAGGATTCCACCCAGGAGGAATTCTTCCACACCTTCAACGCGCTGGTCGATCTCAAGCGGCAGATCGTGCTGTCGGCCGACCGCGCCCCGGGCGAGATCAAGGACCTCGAGGCGCGGATCACGACGCGGCTGCAGTGCGGCCTCGTGGTCGACCTTCATCCCACCGACTACGAGCTCAGGCTCGGCATCCTGCAGAACCGCATCGACGGCTTCCGCGAGCAGTATTCGGGGGTGACCATCGGCCGGGGGGTGATCGAGTTCCTTGCCCACAGCCTGCATACCAACGTGCGGGTGCTGGAAGGGGCGATGAACCGGCTCTGCGCCTTCGCCCAGCTGGTCGGGCGCGAGATCACCATCGAACTCGCCCAGGACTGCCTTGCCGACATGCTGCGCAGCCTCAACCGCCGGATCACGATCGAGGAGATCCAGAAGAAGGTCGCCGAGCACTACAACGTCCGCTTCGCCGACCTGATCGGGCCCAAGCGGGTGCGCACGCTGGCCCGGCCGCGACAGGTGGCGATGTATCTCTGCAAGGAGCTGACCAGCCGCTCGCTGCCCGAGATCGGCCGCCGCTTCGGCGGGCGCGACCACACCACCATCATGCACGGCGTCCGGCGGGTCGAGGAGTTGCGCCGCACCGACCCCCAGATCGCCGAGGACGTGGAAATGCTGCGCCGGGTGCTGCAGACCTGAGCCCGCCGGGCGGAAGGCCCTTGCCTGCCGGCCGCTTTTGCTCAAACTGCCGTTCCGCCCCGGCGGGTGGCGGCACGAGGCGACGGGCGGGGAACGGGGATGAAGATCGCGATCGAACGGACGGCGCTGTTGCGGGCCGTGGCGCAGGCGCAGTCGGTGGTGGAGCGGCGCAACACCATCCCTATCCTTGCCAACGTGCTGGTCGAAGCCGAGGGCGACACCGTCAGCCTGCGCGCCACCGATCTCGACATCGAGGTGGTCGACCGCGCCCCTGCCAGGGTCGAGCGGGCCGGCGCCACTACCGTCTCGGCCCTGCTTCTGCACGACATCGTCCGCAAGCTGCCCGAGGGGGCACTGGTGCAGCTTGCCGCCGACCCTGCCACCGAGCGGCTGGCGATCCAGGCCGGCCGGTCGCAGTTCGCACTCGCCACCCTTCCGCGCGAGGATTTTCCGGTGATGGCCTCCTCGGAATACGCCTGCAGCTTCGTCGCCCCGGCGGGCGCGCTGCGGCGGCTGTTCGACAAGTCGAAGTTCGCGATCTCGACCGAGGAGACGCGCTATTACCTGAACGGCGTCTACATGCACGTCGCCACCGGCGACGGCGGGGTGAAGGTGCTGCGCTGCGTGGCCACCGACGGCCATCGCCTGGCGCGCATCGACGCGCCGCTGCCGCCCGGCGCGGCCGCGATGCCGGGGGTGATCGTGCCGCGCAAGACGGTGAACGAACTGCGCAAGCTGCTCGACGACGACGCCGCCGAGATCGCCGTCTCGGTCAGTGACACCAAGGTGCGCTTCGCCACCCCCGAGATCACGCTGACCTCCAAGGTGATCGACGGCACGTTTCCCGACTACGCCCGCGTCATCCCGACCCAGAACGCCCGCCGGCTCGAGGTCGACGCGGCCGAGTTCGCGCGCGCCGTCGACCGTGTCGCCACCGTCTCGTCGGAACGGGCACGCGCGGTCAAGCTGCAGATGGAGGACGACCGGCTGGTGCTGTCGGTCAACGCTCCCGATACCGCCGCGGCGCAGGAAGAACTCGCCGTCGCCTACGGCGCCGACCGGCTGGAGATCGGCTTCAACGCCAAGTACCTGCTCGAGATCGCAAGCCAGGTCGACCGCGAGAACGCGGTCTTCCTGTTCAACACGCCGGGCGATCCGACGCTGATGCGCGAGGGCAGCGACACCTCGGCCGTCTACGTCGTGATGCCGATGCGGGTGTGACCGCACCCGCCGGCCGGCTGCATCTGTCGGCACTGCGGCTGGCCGAATTCCGCAGCCACCGGGCGATGCGGCTTGATCTCGACGGCCGGCCGGTGGTGCTGTTCGGGCCGAACGGGGCGGGCAAGACCAACGTGCTCGAGGCAGTCTCGCTGCTCTCGCCGGGACGCGGGCTGCGGCGCGCGGCACCCGATGAGCTTTCCCGCGCACCCGGGACGGCGGGCTGGAAGGTCGCCGCCGGCCTTGTCGCCCCCGGCGGACGGCACGAGATCGAGACCTGGGCCGCACCCGGCGAGGCGCGCCAGCTGCGCATCGACGGCAAGCCCGCGGCACAGACCGCCCTTGCCCGGCTTTGCCCGCTGCTCTGGCTCACCCCGGCGATGGATCGCCTCTGGACCGACGCCGCCGAGGGACGGCGCCGCTTCCTCGACCGCATGACGCTGAGCTTCCTGCCCGAGCACGGCGAGGCCGCGCTCGCCTACGACAAGGCGATGCGCGAGCGCAACCGGCTCCTGCGCGAGGGTGTGGCCGACCCCGCCTGGCATGCCGCGCTCGAGGCCCAGATGGCCCGGGCGGGGGCCGCGATCACCGTCGGCCGGACGCGCACGGTGGCGCGGCTGATGCAGGCGCAGGAGGGGGCGGCGACGGCGTTCCCGGCCGCGGCGCTGGCGCTGACCCTGCCCGCAGGGGCCGAGACGCCGGCCGATCCCGCGGGCCTTGCGGCGGCGCTGGCGGCCGGGCGCCGGCGCGACCTCGCCGCCGGCCGCACCCTTGCCGGGCCCCACCGCGCCGACCTCGCCGCCATCTGGGCCGACCGCGGCATGCCCGCCGCGCAGTGCTCCACCGGTGAGCAGAAGGCGCTGCTGCTGTCGCTCGTTCTGGCCAACGCGCGGGCGCTGGCGGCCGATGCCGGCGCTCCGCCGATCCTGCTACTGGACGAGGTCGCCGCCCATCTTGACACCGGCAGGAGGGCCGCGCTCTATGCCGAGATCGTCGCGCTCGGCGCCCAGGCCTTCCTGACCGGCACCGGACCGGAGCTGTTCGCCGGGCTCGGCGCCCGCGCCCAGGGCTTCGCGGTGACCGATTCGGCAGGGGTGTCGGTGCTTTCGGAGGAACCGCTGCCATGATCCCCCGGCGCGTGACGCCGGTCACCCCCGGCGCCGGAGGTGTTGCCCGCGCCTTCCGCGCCCGCCTCGGCCGGGCGCCGGTGCCGGTGACCGGGGGCGTGACCTTCTGTCGGTTCGGGGGCCAGGTGCTGGCGCTCCTCGGCCCGGCCGAGGTGTTCCGTGGCGGCTGTTCGGGCCACCGGACCGACCCCGTCGGCCAAGTCTGGGACGTCGCGACGAACCCCTTATGGCCGCTCGGCCCCGACGGCAGCCGCACGCTTGCCCCCTCGCCCGCGGCGGCACCGTGACCATCACGGCCTTCGATCTGCTGTTCTACGCCGGGGCGGTGTTCGTGCTCTTCGCGACACCGGGGCCGGTCTGGGTGGCACTGACGGCGCGGGCGCTGTCGGGCGGCTTCGCCTCTGCCTGGCCGCTGGCCGTGGGCGTGACGCTGGGCGACCTGCTGTGGCCCATGCTGGCGATCTTCGGCCTCTCCTGGTTCGTGGCCAATGTCGCCGGCGCGATGCTGGTGATGCGCTGGATCGCCGCGGCGATGTTCCTCGGGATGGGGGTGCAGCTGATCCGTCACGCCGGCCGGGCGCTGTCGACCGACAGCCGGCTGACGCGGCCGGGGCGGATGGCAGGCTTCCTCGCGGGGCTCGCGGCGATCCTCGGCAACCCCAAGGCGATCCTGTTCTACATGGGCGTTCTGCCCGGCTTCTTCGATCTCGCGCGGGTGACGGCGGCCGATGTCGCGGCGATCCTCGCCGTCTCGGTCGCGATTCCGCTGCTCGGCAACCTCGGGCTCGCCGGGCTGATCGACCGGGCCCGCCGCCTCCTCGGCTCGCCGACGGCGCTGCGCCGGATGAACCTCGCGGCCGGCACGCTGCTGATCCTCGTGGGACTGGTCATCCCCTTCACGTGACACCAAATCTGGTGTCCGGCCCGTGACATCCCGCGCGCCGGGCCCTATAAGTCGCGCGACCCGACAAGGAACGCCCCCGCATGGCCGAACCCGCCCTTGCCGCCGCCGAATACGGCGCCGAATCGATCAAGGTCCTCAAGGGTCTGGACGCCGTCCGCAAGCGTCCGGGGATGTACATCGGCGACACCGACGACGGCTCGGGCCTGCACCATATGGTCTACGAGGTCGTCGACAACGGCATCGACGAGGCGCTCGCCGGCCATGCCGACCGGGTGTCGGTGGTGATCCACGCCGACAGCTCGGTCGCCGTCACCGACAACGGCCGCGGCATCCCCACCGACATCCACCCCACCGAGGGCGTCTCGGCAGCCGAGGTCATCATGACCCAGCTGCACGCGGGCGGGAAATTCGACCAGAACGCCTACAAGGTGTCGGGCGGGCTGCACGGAGTGGGGGTGTCGGTCGTCAACGCGCTGTCCGAATGGCTGGAGCTGAAGATCTGGCGCAGTGGGCGGGAGCACTTCCTCCGTTTCGAGCATGGCGTGCCGGTGGCGCCGCTTGCCGTCGTGGGCGACGCCCAGGGCCGCCGCGGCACCGAGGTACGCTTCCTCGCCTCCACCCGCACCTTCTCGAACCTCGACTACAGCTTCAAGATCCTCGAGACGCGGCTGCGCGAACTGGCCTTCCTCAACTCCGGCGTCCGCATCACCCTCGAGGACCACCGCCCCGCCGAGCCGCTGCGCAGCGAACTGCACTTCGACGGCGGCGTGGCCGAGTTCGTCCGCTGGCTGGACCGCTCCAAATCGCCGCTGGTCCCCGCCCCGATCGTCATCCGCGGCGAGCGCGAGGGCATCACGGCCGAGGTGGCGATGTGGTGGAACGACAGCTACCACGAGACGATGCTGCCCTTCACCAACAACATCCCCCAGCGCGACGGCGGCACGCATCTCGCGGGCTTCCGCGCGGCGCTGACGCGCACGGTCAACGCCTACGCCCAGGAATCGGGCATCGCCAGGCGCGAGAAGGTCGCCTTCACCGGTGACGACGCCCGTGAGGGGCTGACCTGCGTCCTGTCGGTAAAGGTACCCGATCCGAAGTTCTCCAGCCAGACCAAGGACAAGCTCGTCTCCTCCGAGGTCCGCCCGGTGGTCGAGGCGATCGTGGCCGAGAAGCTTGCCGAGTGGTTCGAGGAGAACCCCGGCCTGGCGCGCCACGTCGTCGGCAAGATCGTCGAGGCGGCGCTTGCGCGCGAGGCGGCGCGCAAGGCGCGCGAACTGACCCGCCGCAAGACGGCGATGGACGTGGCCAACCTTCCCGGCAAGCTTGCCGACTGCCAGGAGACCGACCCGGCGAAGTCCGAGATGTTCCTCGTCGAGGGCGATTCGGCCGGCGGATCGGCCAAGCAGGGACGCTCGCGGCAGAACCAGGCGGTGCTGCCCCTGAAGGGCAAGATCCTGAACGTCGAGCGGGCGCGCTTCGACAAGATGCTGTCCAGCGCCGAGATCGGAACGCTGATCACCGCCCTCGGCACCGGCATCGGCCATGACGAGTTCGACATCGGCAAGCTGCGCTACCACAAGGTCGTCATCATGACCGACGCCGACGTCGACGGCGCACACATCCGCACGCTGTTGCTGACCTTCTTCTTCCGCCAGATGCCCCAGCTGATCGAGCGCGGCCACCTCTTCATCGCCCAGCCGCCGCTCTACAAGGCCGCGCGCGGCCGCTCGGAGGTGTATCTCAAGGACCAGGCGGCGCTGGAGGACTACCTCATCGCCGCCGGCAGCGAGGGGGCCGCGCTCCGCCTCGGGACCGGCGAGGAGATCGCCGGCGCCGATCTCGCCCGCGTGGTCGCCGAGGCGCGCGCGGTGCGCAAGAGCCTCGCCGCCTTCCCCACCCACTACCCGCGCCCGATCCTCGAACAGGCCGCGATCGCCGGCGCCTTCATGCCCGGCCGGATGGACACCGACGCCCAGGAGGTGGCCGATGCTGTCGCCGCCCGGCTGGACCGCATCGCCGCGGAATACGAGCGCGGCTGGCAGGGCCGGCCGACCCAGGACCACGGGCTCAGGCTGTCGCGCGTCCTGCGCGGAGTCGAGGAGGTGCGCGTCATCGACGGGGCGGCGCTGCGCTCGGGCGAGGCGCGGCGGCTGGCCGCCCACACCGACGCGCTGCGCGACACCTATGGGGCCGGGGCCCGGCTGGTGCGCAAGGACCGCGAGCAGGGGGTCAACGGCCCGCTCGACCTGCTCGACGCGGTGATGGCCGAGGGCGAGAAGGGCGTCACCCTGCAGCGCTACAAGGGTCTCGGCGAGATGAACCCCGAGCAGCTGTGGGAGACCACGCTCGACCCCGCCGCACGCACGCTCCTGCAGGTGCGCATCGAGGACGTCGCCGAGGCCGAGGACATCTTCTCCAAGCTGATGGGCGACCTCGTCGAGCCGCGGCGCGAGTTCATCCAGCAGAACGCCCTCGCCGTGGCCAACCTCGACGCCTGAAGGCTGCCGCCGCAGGAACCGGCAGGACGAATCATGTCAAGGGGTTGACTCGGGCCGAGCGGCGCTGCGCAGATGGCGTGTCGCGACTCGTCGACGCACATCGCACTGGAATCCAATGGCCCGCGCCCCGATTGCCCCTGCCGCTCGCGTCCTCGCCCTTCTCGCCGCCCTGGTTCTGGCTGCCTGCGCGCCCGAACCGCCCGCGACCGACGAGATCGCGACCCGCCTCGACGTGCCGGGCTACGGCCAGCTGCAGGACGGCGAGATCCTGATCCCGGCGGTGCCGCCCGAACTGCTGTCCGATCGCAACCGTCGCCAGCTTGTCGCCTACCGCGGGACCGACGCGCCCGGCACGATCATCGTCGACCCCTACGCGCGCCACCTCTACCTCGTGCTCCAGCACGGGCTGGCGATGCGCTACCGCATCGCCGTCGGGCGCGAGGGGCTGGGCTTCCGCGGCACCGCCACCGTCGGGCGCAAGGCCGAGTGGCCGTACTGGCAACCGACGTCGCGGATGCTGGCCCGCGACCCCGCGATGTACGGGCCCTACCGTGCCGGACTTCCCGGCGGGCTGTCGAACCCGCTCGGGGCGCGCGCGCTCTATCTGTACCGCGGCGGCCGCGACACCTTCTTCCGCATCCACGGCACCAACGACATCACCTCGATCGGGCTGGCCACCTCGGCAGGCTGCATCCGGCTGTTCAACCAGGACAGCATCGACCTCTTCCAGCGCGTCCGGGAGGGGGCGCTGGTGCGGGTGCGCACGCGCGAGGAATCGGTCGCCTACGAGGGGCCGATCCTCGTCACCTCGGGCGATCCCTTCGCCGAGGCCTCGCTTGCCGCTGCCGCCGGAGGCGCCCCGCCGGGCTGATCCTCGCCGCTCACGGCCGCGTGGGTTGCGCGACCGGCGGCTGGGTCTATCCTGTCGCAGCCGGGGCCTTCGGACGACCCGCCATGCACGACCGCCGAACCCTTCTTCGCGGCCTCGCCGCGACCGCGCTGGCCCTGCCGCTGGCCGGATGCACCGATGTGCCGGCCACCCTGCCTGTCGCAGTCACGCGGCGCTACGGCCCGCTCGAGGACGGGGGCTTCCGCATCGCCGCCGTGCCGCACGCCTATCTCACCTCCCGCAACCAGCGCGTCACCGTTGCCTACACCGGCCCCGAACCCGCGGGCACGATCGTCGTCGATCCCCATGCGCGCGTCCTCTACCTCGTCACGGGGCCCGAGCGGGCGCTGCGCTACGGGGTGGCCGTGGGCTGGGAGGGGCGCAACTTCGCCGGCGAGGGCGTGATCGGCCGCAAGGCCGCCTGGCCGCCGTGGCGGCCGACCCCGAACATGATCCGCCAGAACCCCGAGCTCTACGCCCCCTACGCCGCCGGCCTGCCGCCGGGGCCGCCGAACCCGCTGGGCGCGCGCGCGCTCTACCTCTACCGCGCGGGCCGCGACACCTACTACCGCATCCACGGCACGCAGGAGGCCGGCGCGGTGGGCAAGGCCACGGTGGCCGGCTGCATCCGCCTGTTCAACCAAGACGCCATCGACCTGCACGACCGCGTGCCCGTCGGCGCCCGTGTCCGGGTGCGCGGCGCCGACGAAAGCGCGCGGCTCGAGGGCCGCTTCGCCGAGGGATCCGACGGCTACCTTCGCCCGGCCTGAGCACCGCCCGGGCGCTGCCGGCGCCGGTCAGCCGGGCGGTGGCGCCGGCTCGAGGATGACGTAGTCCTTCCGCGTCGTCTCCACCACCTCCCAGACCCCCGCAAAGCCCGGCCGGATGACCAGGCTGTCGCCGGCCCGCAGCGTGACGGGCGGGCTGCCGTCCCGCGTCACCACCGAGACGCCGGACAGGATGCGGCAGTATTCCCACTCGTCGTAGGCAACTCGCCAGCGTCCCGGGGTGCATTCCCACACCCCGCACCAGAGGCCCGCCCGTGCCTCGTGGTTCCAGGTGGTGAAGACCGGGTCGCCTGCCAGCACGCGCCCGGCCGGCGGCCGCCCGGTCTCGGCCGGACCCTCCGGCAGGATGCGCAGCAGGTCCGGCTCAGGCACGCTTGAAAAGCCGGATCAGCAGGAGCAGCACCACCGCCCCGATGGTGGCGTGCACGATCGCGGCCACCACCCCGCCGCCAAGCCCCAAGCCGATGCCCGGCAGGACAAGGCCGGCGACGAAGGCACCGACGATGCCCAGCACGATGTTCAGCACCAGCCCCATGCCCTGCCCGCGCACGATCAGCGCCGCAAGCCAGCCCGCCACGGCACCGACGACCAGCGTGGCGATGATCGCGGTCACACCCATGCCTGCCATCGTCCCTCACTCCCGCCAGCGCACGGCCGTGAGGTCGTTCGCCGGAACCGGCGCGTTCTCCCACAGCCCCTCGATCTTCGCGTTCGCCACCCCGGCCTTGGCCAGCTGGAACAGGAAGGCGTTGACCTGGTCCTCGGCGATCCGGCGCTGGGCGGCCTGCATGAGTTCGGTGCGCCGGGCGGGGTCGGCGGTTTCCGACAGTTCGGCGATGATCGCCTGGAACTCGGCGCTGTCGTACTGGAAGTAATAGTCGGGGCGGGCGTAGATGCCGATGTCCATCGGCTCGGTGTGGCTGACGATGGTGAGGTCGAAATCCTTGCCGCGGAACACCTGCTCGAGCCACTGCGCCCATTCGAGGTTGGCGATCTCGGTCTCGATCCCGACGGCGCGCAGCTGGGCGGCGATGATCTCGCCGCCGCGGCGGGCGTAGGTCGGCGGCGGCAGTGCCAGCCGCAGCTTCAGCCCGCTTGCGCCCGCCTCGGCCAGAAGCGCCCCGGCCGCCCCCGGATCGTGGGCCGACATCGCGGTGAGGTCGACATAGGCCGGATGGTGGGGCGCGAAATGGGTCCCGATCGGCGTGCCGAGTCCGAACATCGCCCCGTCGATGATCTCCTGGCGGTTGACGGCATGGGCGATCGCCCGCCGGACGCGCACGTCCGCCAGCGCCGGGTGCCTGTGGTTCATGGCCAGGATCGTCTCGCCCTCGGTGGATCCCACGATCACCGAGAAGCGCGGATCAGCCTGGAACTGGATCAGCGTCTCGGGGGCGGGGAAGTTCGGGAAGGCGTCGACGTCGCCGGCCATCATCGCCGCAAAGGCCGCCGTGGGATCGGCGATGAAGCGGAAGGTGGCGCGGGCAAGCGCGGGCTTCTCGCCCCAGTAGCCCTCGTAGCGCTCGATCTCGACCCGGTCGCCCTGCACCCAGCGGACAAAGCGGAAGGGCCCGGTGCCGACCGGGCTGGTGGCGTTGGTGGCGACCGTCGCCGGCGACATGATGACGGCATCGCCCCAGGCCATGTTGAACAGGAAGGCGCCGTCGACAGCGGTCAGCACCACCTTCACGGACAGCGCGTCGACCGCCTCGACCGCCCCGATCTTGGCGAAGAGCTGCTTCTGGGCGTTGGTCGAATCGGGCGCACGGGCGCGGTCGAGGGTGAACTTGACATCGGCCGCCGTCATCGGCGTGCCGTCGTGGAATGTCACCCCCGGCTGGAGGTGGAAAGTGTAGGTCAGCCCGTCGTCGCTGATCTCCCAGCTGCGCGCCAGCCCCGGGTTCACCGATCCGTCGGGGCCGAAGCGCGTCAGCCCCTCGAAGATGTTGGCATAGGTCACCTCGCGGATCGCCGCCGCCGCGCCGGAGGTGGGGTCGAGGTTCGGCGGCTCGAGCACCATGCCGACGGTGATCGACTCCGGCGCCGCGAAGGCCGGCGCGGCGGCAAGGGCCAGCGCGGCGGCAAGGGTCCTCAGACGGGTGAACATGGGCGCTTCCTCCCCGGGGTTGCGACGGCGATGAGGTTACGGCGCGGGGGGGCGGGGGGGAAGGGGGTTCGGAGGCGGCGCGGTCACGGCAGGGCGCGGTCGCGCCGGGCGCGGCGCCGTGCTATGCTGGTGTCGCGGCCACGGGGCCCGTCGCGATGGTGCAATGGCCGCCGCCGCCTTCCGCCCCTGTCGCGCCATCGCCCGATCGGAGGACGTCATGACCATCCCGGCAGTCCTGAAGCGTGCGATCGCAGCCATCCTGGCACTCGCTCCGCCCTTGGCTGGCGGCCCGCTGGCGGTCTCCGCCGCCGGCCCGGCGCTGGCCTCCTCCCACGACAGCCGTGCCACGATCATCGACTGCACGGCCTGGAGTTCCGACCGCCTCGACTGCTTCGCCGCCGGCACCGACCGGGCGATGTGGCACCGCTGGTGGAACGGC
>JAHDXW010000011.1:0-67462 GCA_023383015.1 Paracoccaceae bacterium | reverse complement strand
CGACTGCTTCGCCGCCGGCACCGACCGGGCGATGTGGCACCGCTGGTGGAACGGCTCGGCCTGGGGCGGCTGGGAAAGCCTGGGCGGCGTCATCACCTCGCCGCCCGAATGCGTCTCCTGGGGGCCGGACCGGATCGACTGCTTTGCCGTCGGCACCGACAACGCGCTGTGGCACCGCTGGTGGAGCGGCACCGCCTGGGGCGGCTGGGAAAGCCTGGGCGGCATCCTGACCTCGCGGCCCGAATGCGTCTCCTGGGGGCACGGCCGGCTCGACTGCTTCGCCCGCGGCACCGACAATGCGATGTGGCACCGCTGGTGGAACGGCGCGGCATGGGGCGGCTGGGAAAGCCTGGGCGGCGTCATCACCACGCCGCCCGAATGCGTCGCCTGGGGGCCGGACCGGATCGACTGCTTCGCCCGCGGCAGCGACAACGCGATGTGGCACCGCTGGTGGAACGGCGCGGCCTGGGGCGGCTGGGAAAGCCTGGGCGGCATCATCCTGTCGGCGCCGAACTGCACCGCCTGGAGCGCCAACCGCATCGACTGCTTTGCTGTCGGCACCGACAACGCGTTGTGGCACCGCTGGTGGAACGGCTCGGCCTGGGGTGGCTGGGAAAGCCTGGGCGGCGTCATCACCTCCGAGCCCGAATGCGTCTCCTGGGGACCGAACCGCATCGACTGCTTCGCCCGCGGCAGCGACAACGCGATGTGGCACCGCTGGTGGAACGGCTCGGCATGGGGCGGCTGGGAAAGCCTGGGCGGCGTCATCACCAACTGACCCCCGGAGCGCGGGCGGGGGCGTGGCGGCCCGCCTGCTACGGGCGAGGAGGTCGCCGGGCACCAGCGCCATCACCTCGGCCGACTGCACCATGTCCTCTTTACCTCCACCCCACCCATTCATCGGGCTGGTGGGCAAGCGTCAGGATGCCGGGGACGCGGACGATGCAGTTCTTCAGCCGGCCGATGCGGGCGATGTGCTTCCGGTCGCAGGTGCCGGGCGAGGCGACACGGGCAGGCGGGCCGGCGCGGCCCTGCCGGGATCAGCGGCGGGGGCAGGCTGGCGGGGGCAGGCTCGCGCCCCCGACGCGCTGCCGAAAGGGGCAGTTCGCGGAACAAGGGAAGCGATGCAGATCCCGGTCCGCGCGTCGGCTGCCGGGCCAGGGGTCAGCCGCGGCCCGGGCTCGCACCCGGGCCGGAGCATCCCGAGCTTCAGAAAAGCTGGCCGCGGACAGCGCCGGCAGGGAAGGCAGCGTTGTGCACGTTGACGTAGAACGCCGACGGATTGAGGCGCAGCTCGCGGACGAGCGTCGAATCGAGGCCGTTGACGCAGCCGGACGAGGTGCCGGGATTGCCGGCACTCGGCGGCCCCGGAGGCGTCAGGCCCACGACGACGCCGCCGACTTCGGTCGTGCGACCACGGTGAATGTGCGCGGCGGTCGCGCCGGCCAGGTTGTCGACCAGGATCGCGTAGCAGAGCGACGTGCCGGTCGGGAAGATGATGGTAACCGAACCATGTGCGTCGAGATCGCCCATCCGGCATTGGCCGGACCCGTTGCATTCGGCCAATCCGTCGAGGATTGCGAACAGGGGCGAGGTCCCGGCCCCGATCCGCTGCGCGGACGCGGGGGTAGAGGCGACGACCAGCAGCGCCAGAGCCGCAAGAAGGATGCGAAGCGAGGTCATGAGGCAGTCTCCCGGGGTCGGTTGTGGAAATCGCAGTCACCGCAATGCTGGGCTGCGCGGTTGGCCCGATCTGCCAACAGCGCGAAACATAGCATTTCCTACATTGTAGATACAGGAAAAACACCCGGACCCGGGGCGGCGGGCATGGTGCAGCGCTCCCCCCTGCCCGCGCCGGGGGAGTGTGGGAGGGATGACCTCCATCCGCCGTTCGCCCGGAACTCCGGCACTTCAGTTGGCGGGACCGGTCGAGCCTTTCGCCAGGGTGCGACAGGCAGGCGCGGCCGCTTCGCGGTTCGCGGCCCGTCCGGCCGGGCTGCTCGCGCGGCAGGAAAGCTGCCCCGCGCGCCGGCACGGGCGGCGATGCCGGCCGCCGGGCCGGATCGCCTGGGGGATCGCAAGACGACCCGCCAGGTCGATCGACGATGCGGGGCAGCCGTGCCTCAATCCTGCGTCCGTGCCATCGCTCCCGTGAGGTCCGCCAGCACCAGCGCCATCACCTGCGCCGACTGCACCATGTCGTCGATCCCCACCCACTCGTCGGGCTGGTGGGCCAGCGTCAGGATGCCGGGTCCGTAGGCGATGCAGTTCTTCAGCCGGCCGATGCGGTCGATGTGCTTCTGGTCGTAGGTGCCGGGCGAGGCGACGAAGGCCGGCGGACGGCCCAGCACCTGCTCCACCGCCCGCGCCGTGGCCGTCACCACCGGGGCGTCGGGCGGAGCCATCACCGGGTGCACCTCGAAGAGGTCGCGCACCTCGCAGGAAAACGACGGCCGGCGCGCCTTCACGCGCTCCAGCAGCGCCGTGACCTCGGCCTTCACCGAGGCCAGGTCCTCCTCGATCAGGAAGCGGCGGTCGATCACGATGCGGCAGCGGTCGGGCACGCAGGGCGCGGGCAGGCCGGTGTAGCCTTCCTCCTGCTCGGGCTCGCCGCCGTGGATCGAGTTGATGTTCAGCGTCGGCCGCCGCGCGCCGTCGGGCACCACCGGCATCGCCGTCCGCCGGCCCTCGAGCAGGGGCAGCAGCGTCGCCTCCATCTCGGCCAGCACCGCCCCCATGTGGCGCACCGCGCTGTCGCCGAGGAACGGCATCGAGCCGTGGGCGATGCGCCCCTGCGTCTCGATCTCGGCCCACCAGACGCCGCGGTGGCCCAGGCAGATGCGGTCCTTGTCGAGCGGCTCGGGGATGATGACGTGCTGCACGCGGTCGGGCGCGAACCAGCCGCGCTCGGCCAGCCAGGCCACCCCGCCGTAGCCGCCCGATTCCTCGTCGGCGGTGGCCGAGATTTCCACCGCCCCCGCGAAGTCCGGGCAGAGGTCGCGGAAGGCCCCGGCGGCGATCACCGCCGCGGCGATGCCGCCCTTCATGTCGCAGGCGCCGCGGCCGTAGAGCCGGTTGCCCGCGACCACCCCGGCGAAGGGCGGAACCGTCCAGCCGTGGCCGACCTCGACGACGTCGTGATGGCCGTTGAAGTGCACGCAGGGCCCGGGCCCGGACCCTTCGGCGCGGGCGATCAGGTTCCAGCGCGGATGGCGGTCGCTGTCGGCCGGCGCGCCTTCGGCGCGCAGCAGCGTCGTGGCGTACCCCGCCGCGCGCAGCCGTTCGTCCAGCAGCGCGCAGATGTCGCGGTAGCACGCCCCCGGTGGGTTCAGCGTCGGCACGCGGATCAGCGCCTGCGCGAGGTCGGTCAGTTCATCGCGGCGCGCCGCGACCGCGGCCATCAGCCGGTCGGCAAGGGTGGCATCCATGGCCGCGAGCTTGCCCTCTGCCCGCCGACGCTGCAACGGGTGAAAAGCGGGTGCCCTCGCCACATCTCTCGGTTATAGGATGCGGCGCTGCCGGCAGGGAGGTGACGATGGCGGATTTCGCCGAACAGATTCGCGAAAGCCAGAAGCAGGTGGCCGAGGCACAGGCGAAGATCAGCGCGCTGACCGGCCGCATCGAGTCCGCGCGCGCCAGGCTGAAGTCGGGCGACGACATCGCCATCGATGTCGAATCCGCATCGCTTGCCGACGTCCACAAGCACACCGAGGTGATGAACGCCAACATCGCCGAGCTGATCATGGGGCTCGACGACGTCACCTCGGCGTTCTCGAAGGACTTCGACGCCATGCGCCAGATGACGGGCATTGAGCGCCTGGTCGCCATCTTCTCGCGCGGCAAGTCCGAATCGATGCGCCAGGAGCGGATGCGCACTGCCTCGATCGACGACAAGCTGCAGGACCTGATCGGCAAGTCCGACGTGATCGTGCGCCTGCTGCAGGGCCAGCTCGACCTCCTGAACGCGCAGAAGGCGAAGGTCGAGGCCAACCTCGTCGACACACTCGCCGACCGCGAGTCGACGGTGGCGACGCTCGAGACGGTGCGCGCCGAGGTGGCGGCCCTGGATCCGAAGATCATCGAGCTCGAGAACCGCATCGCGGTCGAACAGGACGCCGCCGCCCGCACCCGCCTCGAGACCGAACTCGCCGGGCTGAATGCCCGCCACAACGAGCTCGTCCAGGCCGAGCAGGTGCACCTGGCCAAGAGCCAGACGCTCGAGCGCTACATCGAGGCCGGCAAGACCTGGGTCGACAGCCTGCAGAACCAGGCGGCGACGCAGATGGTGCTGATCAACAAGCTGCAGACCGACACCCGCCAGCGGGTGGTCCTCTACGATGCGCTGACCAAGTCGCTGAAGACCGCCCAGCAGCAGGACGTCGCCCACCGCATCAACGAGATCGGGGTCGAGACCGACAAGGAGGCGCAGGCCGCCATGGCCGCGATCGGCACCGCCACCAACCAGCGCATGGCCGAGATGATGGAGGCGCACGAGGGCCACATGGTCTTCGCCCGCCAGATCCTCGAGGCCAAGGCCAAGGCCGACGAGCGCTTTGCCCGCCGCTTCGCCGCCATCGTCGAGAAACACGACAAGAACCGCTACGGGGCCTGAGTGTCCGACCGAACCGCCGGGCTGGCCGACGACCACGCCGAGCTCTACGACCCGGCGGTGGCGCGGCGCTACTTTGCCAAGTTCGATCGCATCACCGGCCATCTGGCGCGGGTGGCGGCCGAGCACGGGGCCGAGCGGCGGCTGTCTCGGGCCGAGTTGCGGGTGATCGGCGCCTATCTCGACGCCCTCGCCCGGAGCTTCCGGGCGCTGCGGCTGAAGTACCTGATGACCGGGCGCGACGGTCTTCCGCTCGCCGGCCGGCTGGTGTTCGACCGCCACGAATCGGGCTTCCCGGTCTTCGCCGAGCTGCTGACGATGGCCAACGACGCCGCACTCGCCCGGCGCCACCTCGACGCCCTGCCGCCGGCCGAGGGGCTGCAGGAAGCGATGCTGCGCGAGATCTTGGGCGAGCGGCGGATTCCCGTGCAGCTCCAGTTCACCCTCTCCCAGCGGCTCTACTACGAGGCTCTCGAGGCCGGCGGGCTGTTCTGGGCGCGCAACGACCCCGAGGCGCTCTGGCAGGCCGACGGACCGGGGGGGCGGCGGCACTACCTCGTCCACTGGGCGGCCTACGACAGCCAGGTCAACCTGCCGGTCATCTACCTGATGGACCTCGAGGACAGCGCCCGCACCGCCCTGCCGCTCGACAGCCACCGCTGGCCGCAGGCGCAGGCGCATCTGATGGCCCAGGCGCTGGCCGGTCTGAAGCTTGTCACGATCGCCGACGGGTTCGACCGGGACTTCGCCGACCTGCACCCCAAGCGGCTGCGCCGGCTTCACATCGGCCCGATGTACAGCCACGCCTTCACGCTCCAGTCCGGGCCGATCCGCGAGGTGCTCGAGGAGGCGCGGGCGGCCGAGGGCGAGGACTGGGCACTGGTCTGGACCTTCGAGGAGATCGAGGCCGAGCGCAGCGAGATGCAGCGCCGCGGCCTGTTCGGCCGGGTAGAGCGGCAGGTCTTCGCGCTCGACCCCTTCGGCGGCCGCGGTCCCGAAACCGGCGCCACGCGCACCGAAAGGGCGGTGATCCTTCCCGAACGGGTGTTTCAGGTGCTGGCCCAGCGCCGGCCGGCGGGCTTTGCGCAGGTGCTGAAATTTGTCGTGGGCCCCGGCGGGCGGGTGTTGCGCCACCGCTAGTGCGCATAGCTGGTGAGCAGGGATCGGGCGGAACGGCGGGGGCAGGATGAGCGTCACGGGAAATCTGATGGAGCTGAAGGAAGAGGCGGTCCGCGCCCACTACACCGCTGCGGCGGCGCTGCTCGCGGGCTTCGACCACGCGCCGCGGCTGGGCAAGCCGCGCGCCGCCGCCGTGCCCCAGCCCGAACGCTCGCCCGGCATCCCCGGCCGGCCCCGCTTCCGCTCCACCACGCCCGGCCTCGTCACCCAGACCGCCGCCCGGCCCGGAGGCGTACGCCTGGTCGAGCGCATCATGGCCGCCGACGACGACCCTATCCCCGACCCGGTCGAGGCCGCTGCGCTTCAGGCGCTGCGGCGGGCTCTCGCGATCGCGCTCGCCATGGGCGAGACCTTCGCCGCGGCGACCCCGCTGGCCGAACTGAAGCGCGCCAACCTCGAGGGCCGGCTTGCTTCCGCGCGCGCCGGCGAGTTCGGCGAATGGCTGGCGGCCGAGGCGCTGGTCGTGCTGCATGTCTTTGCCAACGCCACCGCCTTCCTGCTTGCCCCGCACATGACCGAAGCCGCCGCCGAGGTCGGCGCGCTCGAGGAGGTGCTGACCGACAACGCCCCCCTCGCCCTGCACGGCGCGCTGTGGGAGCTCGACCAGATCCTCGCCGCCCAGGGCGAGGCGCCCGGCCGGCTGGTCCCGGTCGTGGCCGCCTTCGCCGAGCAGCTGATGGAGCGGGCCGCGCAGCGGGCCGAGACGGCGCCGCGCACCGGCCCCTTCACCGCCGCCTCCTGGCGGGTCGAGGCAGACGGGCTGACGCTGCAGGGCTTCTCCCCGGCACGCAAGGGCCGCGGGCCGGCCCTCGCCATGGCCTTCAAGAAGCCCGGGGAGGTGATCGGCAACCACATCGCCAAGTACCAGTCGCTGCGGCTGGCCAAGATGCTGATGGCCTATGACTTCTCGCGCCGCCTGAACCCCTTCGCCGAGATCGGCGGCTTCATCTTCACCTTCATGGGTGACGGCGCGCCGGGCACCGGCAAGACGACGTTGATCCAGATGATGGCCGGCCTGCTCAACGACTACTGCACCACCGCCGGCTATCCCTTCCGCTATGCCAACTTCTCGATCGACCAGATCGACAGCTACCAGGGCAAGTCGGGCCAGAACGCGCGGGCCTTCATCGACGGCATCCTCGACCCCGCGGTGATCGGCTTCGGCACCATCGACGACATCGACCAGGTCGCCGGCAAGCGCGGTGACCGGCAGTCCTCGGCCGGCCAGCAGGAGGTGACGGCGGTCTTCATGCAGGCCTTCGCCGGCGCCGGCACGGTGGTGCGGGGCAACTGCACCTTCGGGATGTTCTCCAACTACCCCGAAAACGTCGACGACGCGCTGCGCCAGCGCGCCGGGGCGCGCTTCCTCGTCGACGGGCCGATCAGCCGCGAGGACTACATCGACATCCTCGCCCTCCTGCTCGGCAGGAACCACGCCATCCCCGTGGGTGACCACTCCCTCTTCGCGGCGCAGGAGATCCGTCGTGCCGTCGCCGAGAGCTTCGAGCGCCACGGCAAGCCGCAGGAGGCCGCGCTCCTGCGCGTGTGGGAGCGGGTGGCGGCCGAAATCGGCCCGCTCGACACCATCGCGCGGCTGGGGGCCTACCTGAAGGCCATCCAGGAGGCCGATCCCCGCTTCACCGGCCGGGCGATCAAGAACATCACCGACGCGGTGAAGGTGCGGGCGATGGACTTCGAACTGCCCGACGAATGGATGGAGAAGCCCGACCTCTTCCTCTTCCGGCCCTACGAGGAAAAGCGCGACATGATCCGCGGGCTGATGCGACCGATCACGGTCGAGATGGTGATCCAGGAGATCAACCGCTACGCCGACAGCGAGTTCCGCTATGCCGACAACGCCGACGAGCGGGCGATCGAGGGCATGGTGCGCGAGATGGGCCGGATGGAGGCGGCGCGGCGGCGGTATGCGGAGGGCAAGGGATGACCGGGCAGCCGGTGGGCTGGCTCAACACCGCCCTGCCGCTCGCCGGTCTCGCGGCTCTGGCGGTGGCGGCGCTGCACGCGCTGACCCCGCGGGCCACCCGCTCGCAATCACGCCTCGCGGCGGCGGCTGCGGGGGCGGCGGCGGTCACGCTGATCGCCGGCGCGGTCCTCTTCGGCATCCTGCGCGGGCTGCGCCCGGCAGGGCTTGCCGATGCCCCTTCAGCGACCGCGTTCGCACTGCTGCGCGCCTCGGCCGGGGCGGCCCTCGTCTGGGGCCCCCTGCTCGCGCTTGGCTGGCTGATGCGGGCTCAGGGGGTGGAGCGGCGGCGGGGCGAGGCGATCGCGCGGGAGGGGCGGGGGTGAGGGGGCGCCGGAACGATCCGCCCGCCGAAGGCCGGCTGGCCCGCCCCCGGCGGCAGGCGAAGCGGCAACCGCGGGGTCGCGCGCGATGAAACGCCTCATCGAGAAGGGCCTGATGTTCGGGAACCTCGTCCCGGTCGACTCTCCCGCCCTCGTGGAGCGCTACAACCGCGCGCTGAAGCATCTGACCGGGCGCACCACCGCGCTCCCCGACTTCCACATCGACATCTCGGGCTTCTCGCCCGAGGTCGGCCACGAGTTCGGCGACGAGCTCTACCTCAACGCCGACGGCTGCAACCGCCAGTTCATCCTGCTCACCACCGCCCAGAAGGCGGCGCCGCTGCTCAACGCGAAGTTTTCCACCTCGCGCGGCATCCTGCGCCAGTTCATCGAGCTGAACGAGCCGCAGCTCTTCGCCCTGACCGCGCAGGACGCGGTCGCCGGCGTGCTCGAGAACACCGTCTACGACCTCGCCACCCCGGCGCGGCTGTTCGACATCCGCCGCGTCAGCGTCGTGGCCGACACCATCGGCGGCCATGTCGCCGACGCCGAAAGGCTCGCCCGGCTGATCGGGCGCTTCCGCAGCGAGCCCGAGGCCTGGCTCGACGAGGTGCTGATCGCCGAGATGATCCTGCTCGCGGCCCGTACCGGCGACGTCACCCGCGCGCCGCTCGTCCCCGGCCATGCCGTCTTCGAGCAGGCGAACTTCTGGACGTCGCATTTCGGCGGCCTCTACATCTTCCGCGACGTCGCCGCCCCGGCGGCGCTGCGCGTCGATCCCGCCCGCGCCCCGGGGCCGATGCCGGTGGCCGAGGTGATCGACCTCGCCGACCGTGTGCGGCTGGCCGACTGGCTGGCGCGCAACGACCTCGTCGAGCCGATCGTCAGGGCACGCGGCGTCGATGCCGCCGCGATCCTGCGCCAGAAGATGGATTTCATCCTCGTCGACGCCGCCGAGATTCTCGGCCTCGACCTCGCCGGGGCGACGCGCGCCGACCTGCGCGGCATCGCCCGCCGCCTCGGCTCGGCCCTGCCCGAGGAGTTCCAGGGCCTCGCCGCACTCCTGCGCTGGGCCGAGGGCGGCGGACGCTGGCCGGCGATCGACGCCCGCCATCCGGCCTATTTCCACGCCCTGCGCGCACGCCCCCACGCCGACCGCGACCTCGTCAACATGCTCCTGGCCGAGCTTGCCCCGGCCGACGTCCGACAGCTGTTCATCTGCCACAAGGATCTGTTCTACCGCCGCTACGCGGGCTGGTCGGATGCCCGGCGCCAGTGGGTGGCCGACTTCCTCGAGCGCGAATATCTCGCCGACAAGGCCGGCGCCCGGGCGGCGCTGTTCGGTGCCGACGCGCCTATGGCCGAACCCGCGCCGCCGCCGCCGTCTACCGCCGCCGGCCCCTGGGCGCGGCGGCCCGCCGCCGACCCCGTCGCCGCCGTCGGCCCATGGGGCGCGGTCGAACGGGCTCGGCCGCGATGATCGCGCTCCTCCGCCTCGCCGGGCTGCTCTTCGTCGTCCTGACGGTGATCTATGTCTCGGTCTCGCTCTACGACCGCTCGCTGCGCCGCGAGCGGCTGGAGAAGCGCTGGGACAGCCGCCACACTCCCGGCCCGCTGCCCCCCGACCGGCCGCAGGACCGCGCCGAGTTCATCGCCCGCGGGCTCAGCCGATACGACCGCTCGGTGCGCCGGCGGCTGCTGCTGCTTGTCTACGTGATCCCGCTGACGGTGATCGCGTTCCTCGTCTGGATCGTCAACTACGCCTGAGGTGGCCCGATGCGCTATGCCCGCTGGACCCTGTGGGCGCTCGCCGCCCTCCTCGCCTTCGCGGTGCTCCACTACAACCTGCCGCAGACCGACGTCGTCCGCATCGTCGGCACCGACACCCGGCGGATCGACTTCGGCGAGAACACCTTCTTCTGGGCCACCCCCGATGTCGGCACCGCCGAGGGCGCAACCCGCGACGTCAAGTTCGTCGAGACCGTCCTCTACGGCTCGGGCCGTCCGATGGTCTACCGCAACGAGGATACCGGCTGGGGCTGGCCGCCCTATTTCAAGATCAACAGCTTCAACCTCCAGGCCCAGGCGTCCGACCAGATCTCGACCGCCGCCGCCCCGCGCTGGGTGGTCGTCACCCACTACGGCTGGCGCAACGAGTTCTTCACCATCTTCCCCAATGCCGTGGCGATCCGTCCCGTCGACGACCCCGAGGCGCTGCGCCTGCCGTGGGTGAGCCTGATCATCCTTGCCACCCTGGCGGGCCTGCTCTTGTGGGTGCGCGCGCTCGTCCGCCGGTTCTTCCGCCGCACCGTGAAGCCGGTGCTCGACGACATGGGAGAAGTGGTCGACCGCGTCGACGCCCGCGCCGACGCCGCCCGCGACCGGGCGGCGGGGGTGTGGGGGCGGCTGCGCGACTGGCTCGCGAGCTTCCGCGGCCCGCCGCGGCGGCCGGGCTAGGGCCGCCCCGGCCGGCGCTCAGGCCTCGTGCTTGGGCGGGGCAGCCGGGTCGGACCGGCGATGATCGTCGGGTGCGGCCTCGAACGTCGCCCAGCCCTTCGCGCCGCCGGGGGGCGGCAGGTCGGCGGCACGCGCGTTGCGGTGCAGCCAGGCCTTGGCGATGAAATGCGCGGTGATCGGCGCGGTCAGGAACAGGAACAGCGTGATCAGCAGTTCGTGGAACGACAGATGCCCCTCGAACACCGCGAAATGGATCATCGAGGCGATCAGAACGCCGCCCACGCCCAGCGTCGTTGCCTTGGTCGGCGCGTGCAGCCGGGTCATCAGGTCGGGCAGCTTCAGCAGCCCGTACGAGCCGACCAGCCCGAACACGCCGGCCACCACCAGAAGCCCCGCCACCGCCGCTTCCGCAAGCATCGCCATCACGGCCTCACTCGATGATGTCGCCGCGCAGCATGAAGCGCGCATAGGCGACGGTTGAGACGAAGCCGGTCATCGCGAACAGCATCGAGGCCTCGAAGTAGACCGACGTGCCCTCGAGGATGCCGTAGAGGATCAGCAGCGCGATCGCGTTGATCACCATCGTGTCCAGTGCCAGCACACGGTCCGCCACCCCGGGCCCCGCGGCGATCCGCCAGAGGTTCAGCAGCAGCGCGACGCCGAAGCAGGCGAAGGCGAACATCAGGGCATAGCCGATCATTCGAAAATCTCCTTCAGCCTGCGCTCGTAGCGCGCCTTGATGTCGGCGCGGACGGCATTGGGGTCGGGTGCGTCGAGGCAGTGGACAAGCAGCGACCGGCCGTCGGCCGAGAGGTCGGCCGAGACGGTGCCGGGCGTCATCGTGATGGTGCCGGCCAGCACCGTGATCGCCTCGGGCGTGTGCAGCTCCAGCGGCACGGTCACGAAGCACGGCCGCATCGCCTCGTTGCGCTTGAACAGGATGGTGCGGGCGACCACCACATTGGCCACCACGATGTCCCACAGGACCACCAGTGCGTATTCGACCATCATCGGCGGGTTCTTCAGGCGCGGCCGCGCCGGCCAGTAGGCCGCCGTCAGTGCCGGCAGCACCAGCCCCAGGATCAGCCCGAAGACGATCCCGCCCAGGCTGACCTCGTTCAGCAGCATCAGCCAGACCACCGTCAGCGTCGCGGTCAGCACCGGATGGGGCAGAATCCTGCGCAGCATCTCACTCCCCCGCGGCGGGCGGCGCGGCCGGTGCCAGCACCGCCTCGATGTAGGCCTGCGGCGCGTAAAGCTGCGCCGCCGTATCGCCCAGATAGGCGCTGACCGGCCCGGCAAGCACCGTCAGCCCGGCAAGCGCCCCGATCAGCCCCAGCGCCG
The DNA here is from genome assembly GCA_023383015.1 of Paracoccaceae bacterium. Lineage (GTDB taxonomy): Bacteria > Pseudomonadota > Alphaproteobacteria > Rhodobacterales > Rhodobacteraceae > JAHDXW01. The sequence goes on along the minus strand of JAHDXW010000011.1, from coordinate 55,569 downwards.
CGGCCACCGGCAGCGCCGTGGCGCGGCCGGAGGGAAGGTCCGGCACCTCGGCCCCGCTCTCATGCGCCTTCCAGAACAGCAGGCTGCCGGCGCGCGAGAACGCCACCACCGCGACCAGCGAGGTGGCCAGCACCGTCGCCCAGACCGGCACCATCGCCGCCGACATCCGCGCCGCGTCCAGCACCAGGAGCTTGCCGAGGAAACCCGACAGCGGCGGCATCCCGGCCACCGCGATCGCCGCGGCGAAGAACATCGCCGCAACCAGCCCCGACTGCGCCATCGGCGGGGCGACCTCAAGCCGCCCGCCCTCCGGTCGCCGCGATTCCACCATGTCGACCACCAGGAACAGCGCCGCCGTCGCGAAGGTGGAGTGCACGAGGTAGAACAGCGCCGCCGCGGTCGCCTGCTGGGTGAACAGCCCGATCGCGGCCAGGAGCGTGCCCATCGAGGCCACGCCCGCGAAGGCCGCCAGCATCCCTGCCTGCCGTGCCCCCATTACCCCGATGGTGCCGACGACCAGCGTCACCAGCGCCGCCGGCAGAAGCACGTCGGCCACCAGCGCCCCGGTCACCGCCTCGGGCCCGAAGACCAGGGTGTAGACCCGCAGGATCGCGTAGGCGCCCACCTTCGAGAGGATGGCGAACAGCGCCGCCACCGGGGCGGGGGCAGCCGCATAGGTGCCCGGCATCCAGAAGTGCAGCGGCACCAGCGCCGCCTTGACCGCGAACACCAGAAGCAGCAGCACCGCCGCGACGCGGATCAGCGCGTCCTCGCCCGCCGGCAGCGACGCCACCCGCACCGCCAGATCGGCCATGTTGAGCGTGCCGGTCAGCGCGTAGACGGTGCCGAGCGCAAACAGAAAAAGCGTCGATCCGGCGAGGTTGAACAGCACGTACTGCACCCCCGCCCGCAGCCGCCGCTCACCCCCGCCGTGGATCATCAGCCCGTAGGAAGCGATCAGCAGCACCTCGAAGAAGACGAACAGGTTGAAGATGTCGCCGGTCAGGAAGGCGCCACACACACCCATCAACTGGAACTGGAAAAGGGCATGAAAATGGCGCCCCCGGGCGTCCCAGCCCGAGCCGATTGCGTAAAGGACGACGGCGAGCGCAAGCAGCGCCGTCAGCAGAACCATCAGCGCCGACAGCCGGTCGAGCACCAGCACGATGCCGAAGGGCGCCGGCCAGTCGCCAAGCGCATAGACCTCGATGCCGCCGCCGGCGGCAGCCGCCACCAGCGCCGCGGCGATCCCTCCCAGCGCCAGCGTGCCGGCGACCGAGAACACCCGCTGCAGCACCAGGTCGCGCCGCAGCGCCAGGACGATGAAGGGCGCCAGAAGTGCCGGCAGCACGATCGGGGCGACGATCCAGTGGCTCATCGGCCTTCCTCCCGCCGCGCGGTACCGGCGTCGTCGGTGTCCACCCGGTCGGTGCCGCTCTCGAGGAAGGCCCCGAGCGCCATGATCACCACAAGCGCCGTCATCCCGAACGAGATGACGATCGCCGTCAGCACCAGCGCCTGCGGCAAGGGGTCGGTGTAGCTGTCAAGCTTCAGCAGCAGGATCGGCGGCCGGTCGACGACCAGCCGGCCGGACACGAACAGGAACACGTTCACCGCATAGGACAGCAGCGCCATCCCCAGCACCACGGGGAAGGTCCGCAGCCGCAGCACCAGATAGATGCCGACGGCGGTCAGCACGCCGACGGCGGTCGCGACCAGGGCCTCCATCTCAGTGACCCTCCGCCGCGGCGGGCACAGCCGCGGGGTCCACGTCCATCGGTGCGGCATTCACCGTCTCGCCCGCACGGATCGCGATCCGCGACAGCGAGGCCAGCGCCAGCATCACCGCCCCCACCACCGTCAGGAACACGCCGAGGTCGAACAGCATCGCGGTCGCAAGCTCGAACTCCTCGAGGGGCGGGATGCGGAAGTAGCCATAGGCCGAGGTCAGGAACGGCAGGCCGTTGAACCACGCGCCGACGCCGGTCAGGCCGGCCACCAGCACCCCCGCCCCGATCCAGGCCTGATAGTCCACCTTCTGGCGCGCGTCCGCCCAGGCAAAGCCCGAGGCCATGTACTGCATCACCAGCGCGATCGCCACCACCAGCCCGGCGATGAACCCGCCGCCCGGCTCGTTGTGGCCGCGCAGGAAGATGAACACCCCGACCATCAGCGCCAGCGGCAGCATCACCCGCGTGGCGACCACCATCATCAGCGGGTGCCGGTCGCCCGCCCGGCGCGTGTCCGGCCGCCACGTCGCCAGCCGTGCGCCCCCCCGGCCGGCGAACACCGCCTCGGTCATGGCAAAGATCGCCAGCGCCGCGATGCCGAGCACGATGATCTCGCCGAAGGTATCGAAGCCCCGGAAGTCCACGAGGATAACGTTGACGACGTTGGTTCCCCCGCCCCCCGGCTTGGATTCGGCCAGATGGAACGAGGCGATCGATTCCAGCGCCATGTCGCGGCTCATCAGCGCGAACGCCAGAACCCCCGCCGCCAGCCCGGCCGCCCCGGCCAGCAGCGCGTCGCGCAGCCGGCGGGAGGGGGCGCTCTCGCGCGGGGTCGTCTTGGGCAGGAAGTTCAGCGCCAGCAGCAGCAGGATCACCGTCACCACCTCGACCGACAGCTGCGTCAGCGCAAGATCCGGCGCCGAGAGGTAGATGAACCCGACCGAGACGATCAGCCCGATCACCCCGACCAGCACGAGGGCGAGCAGGCGGTTGCGGTGCAGCACGCCCAGCGCCAGCGTGGCGACGACCAGCAGCACCCATCCCGCCGCCGCCACCACCGGCACCGGCAGCATCGCCCGCGCCCCCGGCGCATGGGCCCCGCCCATGAAGGCCGCAAGCCCCAGCGCCACCACGGTCGCGACGAAGATCGCCAGATAGCGCGTCAGCGCCCCGTCGTGCAGGCCCGCCGCGACCGCCCGCGCCACTGCCTCCACCGCGTCCACCAGCCCCTCGAAGATCGCCTTCGCTTCAGGGCGCGGCGCGTCCTCCCAGACCGTTGCCGCCCGGCGGTGGAGCGCCAGCAGGACAAGGCCGCCCGTCACCGCCGCCACCGACATCCACAGCGCCGGCGTCAGCCCGTGCCACAGCTTCAGCGCCACCTCGAACCGCTCGCCCCCGGTCACCGCGCCCGCCACCGCCGCCACCAGCCCGCCCGCCATCGCCTGCGGCATCGCCCCGATCAGCACGACAAGCACCGCCAGCAGTGCCGGCGCCGCCCACATGCCGAAGCCGGGGTCGTGCGGCCGGTGGGGATAGTCGTCCCGCACCGGGCCGAGGAACACATGGGCCACATAGCGCAGCGAGTAGGCCACCGACAGCAGCGCCCCGACCGTGGCCGCCGCTGCCCAGCCCAGCCCTGTGTGCGCCGCCTCCTCGAGCATCAGCTCCTTGGACAGGAAGCCGTTCAGGGGCGGGATGCCGGCCATCGACAGCCCGGCCACGAGTGCAATCAGAAAGGTTACCGGCATCAGCGTGCGAAGACCGCCCAGCCGGCGGATGTCGCGGCTGTGCGCCTCGTGGTCGATGATGCCGGCGGTCATGAACAGCGCCGCCTTGAAGGTGGCGTGGTTGATGATGTGGAACACGGCCACCACCGCCCCCTCGCGCGTGCCGAGCCCCAGGCAGAAGGTGACGAAGCCGAGGTGGCTGACCGTCGAGAACGCCAGCAGCGCCTTCAGGTCATCCTTGAACAGCGCGATCAGCGCGCCCAGCACCATCGTCACGAGGCCGGTGGTGGCGACAAGCCAGAACCAGGCGTCGGTCCCTGCCAGCGCCGGCCACAGCCGCGCCATCAGGAACAGGCCGGCCTTCACCATGGTCGCCGAATGCAGGTAGGCCGAAACGGGCGTCGGCGCCGCCATCGCATGCGGCAGCCAGAAATGGAACGGGAACTGCGCCGACTTGGTGAACGCCCCGAGCAGGATCAGGATCAGCGCCGGCAGGTACCACTCCGACGCCCGGATCGCCTCGCCCGCGGTAAGGATCACGCTGATGTCGTAGCTGCCCGCGATGCCGCCGAGGATCAGCATGCCGGCGATCATCGCCAGCCCGCCCAATCCGGTGACGGCAAGCGCCATCCGCGCCCCCTGCCGGCCCTCGGGCAGGTGCTTCCAGTAGCCGATCAGAAGGAACGACGACAGCGACGTAAGCTCCCAGAAGATCAGCAGCAGCAGGATGTTGTCCGACAGCACGATGCCCACCATCGCGCCCTGGAACAGCAGCAGATAGGTGTAGAACTGCCCCATCGGGTCAGACTTCGCGAGGTAGAAGCGGGCGTAGAGGATGATCAGGAGCCCGATGCCCAGGATCAGCCCGGCAAACAGCAGCCCCAGCGCGTCGAGGAAGAAGTTCGCCTGCAGCCCCAGCGCCGGCAGCCAGTCGATGCGGGTGTGGATCACCTCGCCCCGCAGCACCGCCGGCGCCTCGAGCATCAGCAGGATGAAGGCCAGCAGCGTCACCGACCCGGTGACCGTCGCACAGGCCGTCCGCCCGGCACGAATCATCAGTCCGGGCAGGAGCGCGCCGGCAAACGGCAGCGCGGCGATCAGGGCAAGGGACATGCTTGCGGCGTCCTGTGACGGGGGCGCGAGGGGCTGCGACGGGCGGTATGTTGGTCGGACCCCTTCTGTTTCAAGTGAAATCGGCCTGTCAAGGTGAACCGGCCGACGCGGGCGCGACCCGGCGTCCCGGCAGCGCCTCGCCGCGGTCGCCTGCAACCGTCGGGAGATGACCGTGGCGGGCAGGACTCAACCGCAGGGCGTGATTTCCTCGGATTTGTCACGATCTGAAGCGATCACCCCCAGGTCTGGTGGCCGCGCCGTCGTGAGCCCCCACATGCAGGTCATGGCGTCGGTCTGGCCGCCCCGAAAGTGCCCCCGTGCCGACGCGATCGGCAGGATTTCCAACAAATTGGCGCCGAGATGCGCACGCAGGGTCTGCTCCAGGCAAGTACCGGAGCAGTACCATGGTCAAGCAGTTCCAGCCGTCCGCGCTTCAGACCTTCCGTCTGGTCGAGACGCGGCCGGCAGTGTCGGTGGTCGGTCTCGGCTACGTCGGCGCCGTCTCCACCGCCTGCCTCTCCGACCTCGGCCACCGCGTCATCGGCGTCGACGTCGACCCGCTGAAGGTGGCGGCGATCGCCGCCGGTGAAAGCCCGATCCACGAGGCCGGGCTCGCCGCGCTGCTCGGGGCGGGCGTCGCCGAGGGCCGCATCAGCGCCACTGCCGACATCGCCCGCGCCGTCGCCGATACCGATGTGACCTTCGTCTCGGTCGGCACGCCCACCGCGCCCGACGGCGGCTGCGACGACCGCTACATCCGCGCCGCCGCCCGCGGCATCGGCGAGGGGCTGCGTGCCAAGCGCGACTTCCACGTCGTGGTCATGCGCTGCTCGATCCCGCCGGGCACGACCATGAAGGTCATGGTGCCGGAGATCGAGGCCGCCTCGGGCAAGGTCGCCGGGCTCGACTTCGGCGTCGCCTTCAACCCCGAGTTCCTGCGCGAGGGCGTGGCGGTCGAGGATTTCCGCAAGCCGCCCAAGACCGTCATCGGCGCCTCCGACGAGCGCGCCGCGGCGATCATCGCCCGCATCTACGAACCCGTCGACGCCAGCCCGGTCATCACCTCGATCGAGGTGGCCGAGATGGTCAAGTACGTCGACAACGTCTGGCACGCCACCAAGGTCACCTTCGCCAACGAGATCGGCCGGCTGTGCAAGCCCCTCGAAGTCGATAGCCATGCGGTCATGGACATCTTCGTGAAGGACACGAAGCTGAACCTCTCGCCCTACTATCTCAAGCCCGGCTTCGCCTATGGCGGCTCCTGCCTGCCCAAGGAGGTGCGCGCAGTCAACCACATCGCCCGCGGCCTCGGCGTGGCAATGCCGCTCGTCGAAAGCCTCGAGCGGTCCAACGCCGCGCAGATCGCGCTTGCGGTGGACATGGCGCGCGCCACCGGCGCGCGGCGGGTGGCCGTCCTCGGCCTCGCCTTCAAGCCGGGCACCGACGACCTGCGCGAAAGCCCGATCCTCGAGGTCATGGCGGCGCTCAACGACGAGGGGGTGGAACTGGTCGCCCACGACCCCGCGGTGACCGCCGACACCCGCATCGAAAGCCAGCTCGCCTACGTCGCCCATGCGGCGCCGGGGCTGGCGCGGCTGGCGTCGCGGCTGCGCGGCATGCTGCGGCCGTCCGCGGCCGAGGCAGTGGACGAGGCCGATGCGGTCATCGTCACCCACGGCCACCCCGACTACCGGCTTGCGGTCACGGCCGCCGGCAAACCCACGATCGACGTGGTCCGCCTGTTCCACGACCGCGCGGCGCAGCCCGCTGCGGTGGCCGGGATCGGCTGGTGACGGCGCGGCGCCCCGGCGCCCCCAATTTCCACGGGAATCCGAAGAGGAACTGACAGATGGGCATGATGCGCTGGATGCGCGAGATGGTTACCGGCAGTCGCATCGGCGGCTCGCCGCGCAACGATTCCCTGGTCGGCGGCGACGGCGACGACACCATCGACGGCGGCCCTGGCAACGACACGCTCGTCGGCGGCAAGGGCAACGACATCCTTTCCGGCGGGCCGGGCAATGACGCCATCGACGGCGGCAGCGGCGACGACCTGATCACCGGGGGCCCGGGCAGCGACACGCTGAAGGGCGGCTCGGGCAACGACACCATCGACGGAGGCCCCGGCGACGACTGGGTGTCAGGCGGCTCGGGCGACGACAAGATCGACGGCAGCACCGGCAACGACACGATCTACGGCGACAGCGGCAACGACCTGATCCTGGGCGGCACCGGCCGCGATTTCCTCTCCGGCGGCGAGGATCACGACACGCTCTACGGCGGCACCGATGCCGACACGCTCTACGGCGGCAAGGGCGACGACCTGCTCTACGGCGAGGAGGGCGACGACCAGCTTCACGGCGACACCGGCAACGACACGCTCGACGGCGGCGACGGCCACGACCGGCTGTCGGGCGGCGAGGGCGACGACCTGCTGGCCGGCGGCGAGGGCAACGACGCCCTGCTCGGCGGCAAGGGCCATGACACGCTTGATGGCGGGGCGGGCGACGACAAGCTGCGCGGCGACAGCGGCGACGACATCCTCGACGGCGGCGATGGCAGCGACCATCTGATGGGCGGATCGGGGCACGACAGGCTGGCCGGCGGGGCGGGCGACGACACGCTGCTCGGCGGCGGTGGCGACGACATCCTCCGTGGCGGGGCCGGCAGCGACGTCCTCACCGGCGGGGCCGGGGCCGACAGCTTCGTCTTCGCCAGTGACGATCTCGACGGCGCCGGGAACCTGATCACCGACTTCGACGCCAGGGACATGATCGACCTCAGCGCCCTCGGAATCCTCGACGGCATGTCGGCCGAGGAGTTCCTGAGGGACCACATGTCGCTGAACGCCGATGGCGAGGTCGTCATCACCTGGGGCGACCTCGTCATCATCGTCCAGGCCAACGGCAGCTTCGACGATTTCCTGAACGACGTCTGGACGCAAATTCAGTTCTGATTCAGAATATGGTGTTCCTCCGCTGCCGCCCTGCTACAGGCTGGGGCGGCAGCAACATGATGGGGGCAGCAAGGTATTGAGCTCCACGGTGGAGCGTTGATGTGCGATAGGAGAGAGTGACATGCAGGGACGCCTGTCCGGCCTGCTCCGCCGCGGGATGACCGAGGCGGTGATCGACGGCAAGGGGGGCAGCGACACACTGCCCGGAACCGACGACGACGACCTGATCCGCGGCCGCGGCGGGCATGACACGATCTGGGGCTACCAGGGCAACGACACGATCCTCGGCGGCAATGGCCGCGATTCGATCGACGGCGGCTCGGGCGACGACGTCATCCAGGGCGAGGGCGGGAACGACACGATCCGCGGCGGCAGCGGCAGCGACACGCTCGGCGGCGGCGACGGCAACGACCAGATCTCGGGCGGCAGCGACAACGACAGCATCAGCGGCGGCAGCGGCCGCGACACGCTCTGGGGCGATTCCGGCGACGACATCCTCTTCGGCGACGGCGGCGCCGACAGCCTGCTCGGCGGCACCGGCAACGACACGCTGGACGGCGGGTCGGGCAACGACACGCTTTCGGGCGGCGAGAACGACGACATTCTCCGGGGCGGCGACGGCAACGACCTGCTGAAAGGCGATTCGGGCAACGACAGCCTGACCGGCGGGCGCGGCAACGACACGCTCGGGGGCGGCACCGGCGACGACAGCCTGGCCGGCGACCAGGGGCGCGATCTCCTGACCGGCGGCAAGGGCAACGACACCCTCGCCGGCGGCCTCGGCGCCGACACGCTGCGTGGCGATTCGGGCGACGACCTGCTCGACGGCAACCGCGGTGCCGACCTCTTGGTCGGCGGGTCGGGCAACGACACGCTCAGGGGCGGCGCCGGGGCCGACACGCTCCAGGGCGGCAGCGGCAGCGACGTGCTGGCAGGCGGAGCCGGTGCCGACGTGCTGACCGGCGGCGCCGGGGCCGACCTCTTCGTCTTCGGCAACGACGCCCGCGACGGCCAGCAGGATCTGATCACCGACTTCGACGCCGGCCTCGATGCGCTCGACCTCGCGGCGCTGGGAATCCTCGACGGCATGACGCGCGAGGAGTTCCTCGCCAACCACATGACGCTCACCGCCGGAGGCGACGTGCTCATCACCTACGACGGGCTCACGATCCTCATCCAGAACGGCGGCGGCGGCGGCGACTTTCTCACCGACGTCTGGAACCAGATCCTGTTCTGACGCCGCCGGCGGCCGGGCAATCCCGGCCGTTGCCCCCCCGGGGGCCGGCTGCGGCGCCGGGGCGGTGGCGCCGGCGGCCGCGGCGTGCGATCCTGGCACACATGCGCGCCATGCTCCTCGACACCCCAGGCACCCCGCTCCGCGCCGCCGAGCTGGCGCTGCCGCCCCCGGGACCGGGCGAGGTGGCGCTGGCCGTCGAAGCCTGCGGCGTCTGCCGGACCGACCTGCACCTCGTCGACGGCGACCTGCCCGGGCCCCGCCTGCCGGTGATCCCGGGCCACGAGATCGTCGGCCGGGTCACCGCCTGCGGCCCCGGGGTGGCGGCGCCCGCCGTCGGCGCGCGCGTCGGCGTTCCCTGGCTCGGCTCCACCTGCGGGCACTGCCGCTTCTGCGCCACCGGGCGCGAGAACCTATGCCTTGCTCCAGGCTTCACCGGCTACACGCGCGACGGCGGCTTCGCCGAGGGCTGCATCGCCCGGGCCGACGCCTGCGTTCCCCTGCCCGAGGGGCCCGAGGCCACCACCCTCGCTCCCCTGCTCTGCGCCGGGCTGATCGGCTGGCGGGCGCTGCGGCTGGCCGGCGAGGGGCGGCGGATCGGGCTTTACGGCTTCGGCGCCGCCGCCCACATCATCGCCCAGATCGCCCGCGCGCAGGGGCGCGAGGTCTTCGCCTTCACCCGCCCGGGCGACGCGGCCGCGCAGGCCTTCGCCCGAAGGCTGGGCTGTGCGTGGGCCGGCGACAGCGACGCCCCCGCCCCCGCCCCGCTGGATGCGGCGCTGATCTTCGCCCCGGTGGGCGCTCTGGTGCCGCTTGCCCTGAAGGCGGTGGACCGCGGCGGCCGCGTCGTCTGCGCCGGAATCCACATGTCCGACATTCCCGGCTTTCCCTATGCCGACCTCTGGCACGAGCGCGAGATCCGCTCGGTCGCCAACCTCACCCGCGCCGACGCCGCCGGCTTCATGCCCGCCGCGACCGCGGCCGGGGTGCGCACCGCGCCGGTGGTCTACCCGCTCGCCGCCGCCAACCTCGCCCTCGAGGATCTGCGCGCCGGCCGCTTCCAGGGCGCCGCGGTGCTGGTTCCCTGAGCGGGCGGGCCGCGAGATGGCCGGGGCGGGTGCGGCGCCGGGCCACCCCGGCGCCCCTTGCAGGTGCCGTCCCCGCGGCCTAAGCGGCTTGCATGCGACTTCTGTTCCTCGGCGATGTGGTGGGGCGGGCGGGCCGGCTGGCGGTCGCCGAACGGCTGGCCGGGCTGCGCGCCGACTGGGGCCTCGACTTCGTGGTGGTCAACGGCGAGAATGCCACCGCCGGCGCCGGGCTCTCGCCCGAGCATGCCCGCGCGCTCCTCGCTGCAGGCGCCGATGTGGTGACGCTGGGCGACCACGCCTTCGACATGCGCGACATGGAGGCCTTCATCGAGCAGGAGCCGCGCATCCTGCGCCCGCTGAACTTCGCCAAGGCGGCGCCGGGGCGGGGCGCGCGGCTCTACGATGTGCCCGGCGGGCGCAAGGTGCTGGTCGCCGCGGCGCTGGGCCAGGTGTTCATGAAGCGGCCCTTCGACGACCCCTTCTCGGCGCTCGAGCCGGTGCTGCGCGCCCATCCCCTGGGCGGCATGGCCAATGCCGTCCTCGTCGAGGTGCATGCCGAGGCGACCTCCGAGAAGATGGCGCTCGGCCACTGGTGCGACGGCCGCGCCACGGTCGTGGTCGGCACCCACACCCACATCCCCACCGCCGACGCCCAGATCCTGCCGGCTGGAACGGGCTACCTGTCCGATGCCGGGATGTGCGGCGACTACGATTCGGTGATCGGCATGGACAAGGCCGAGCCGATGCGCCGCTTCATCACCGGCATGTCGAAGGGCCGGTTCGAGCCGGCGGGCGGGGTGGCGACGCTCTGCGGGCTGTTCGCCGAGACCGACGACCGCACCGGCCGGCCGCTGCGCATCGCCCCGGTGCGGCTGGGCGGGCGGCTGCCGCAGGCCCTGCCCTGACGGCCATGGCGCGCGCCGCCGCCCTGCCCTTCGCGGTGCTCCTCGGCATGGGGGCGCTCTGGGGGCTGACGCCGCCGCTGACCAAGATCGCCGTCTCCACCGGGCACGGGCCGCTCGGCCTGGCCCAGTGGGTGGCGGCCATCGATGCCGTCCTCCTCGGGCTTGCCTGCCTGGCCACCGGCCGGCGGCTGCCGCTGACGGCCCCGGCGCTGCGCCTCTACGCCGTGGTCGCCGCCTTCGGGATGCTGCTGCCGCAGCTCTTCTCCTACAGCGCCGCGCCGCACCTGCCGGCCGGGGTGCTGGCGCTGATCGTCTCGCTGGTGCCGCTGTTCGCGCTGCCCCTGTCGCTCGCCCTGGGGCTCGAGGGGTTCCGCCCCGGACGCGCCGCGGGGGTCCTCTGCGGCATGGGGGCGATGGCGCTGCTGCTCGCGCCGGGGGCACTGCCCGAGGGCGCGGCCTGGGCCTTCGTCCTCCTGGCCGCCTGCACCCCGGCCTGCTACGCCCTCGAGGGCACCTATGTCGCCGGCTGGGGCCGGGCGGCGGCCGACCCGGTGCAGACCCTGACCGGGGCTTCGATCGTCACCCTGACCGTCGTCACCCCGCTTGCGCTGGCCACCGGCACCGCCATCGCACCGCTCGCGCCATGGGGGCCGGCCGAGGCCGCGGTTGTCGCCTCGGCGCTGCTGTCGGTGGGGGCCTACACCGCCTATGTCTGGCTGGTCGGCCTGGCGGGGGCGGTGTTTGCCGCGCAGGTGTCCTACATCGTCACCGGATTCGGCGTCGCGAGCTCGATGGCAATGCTGGGCGAGGGCTACCCGGCTGCTTTCTGGGGGGCACTGGCCCTGCTCTTTGCCGGGCTTTTCCTCGTCCAGCCGCGCCCGGCCGTACCTCGCGGCCGGTTCGGGGCCCGCGGCCCCGGCGGGGCTTGATCGCGGGGGCGCGACAGGCAACATGGCGCGCCGGACCCTGAAGGAGACCGCATGCTCGGCCTCGACCTGACGCCCACGACCCAGGCGGTGCTCGCGCTTCTCGTCGTTGCGGGAATGCTCGTGCTCTTCGTGCGCGAGACCTTCCCCGTCGAGGTGGTGGCGATCGCCGGGGCGGTGGCGATGCTGCTGGTCGGCATCCTGCCGCAGGAGAGGGCGCTCGCGGTGCTTTCCAACCCCGCACCCTGGACGATCGCGGCGCTCTACGTCGTGGTCGGCGGGCTGGTGCGCACCGGCACACTCGACTGGGTGACCCAGCGCGCCGCCGCCAGCGCCGGCAACCGCCCGCGCTCGACCCTGGTCGTGATGGGGCTGGCGGTGGTCGGGCTGTCGGCCTTCGTCAACAACACGCCGATCGTTGTGGTGATGATGCCGGTCTTCGTCGAGCTTGCCCGGCGGATGTCACTCGCCCCCTCCAGGGTGCTCATCCCTTTGTCCTATCTGTCGATCTTCGGAGGCACGGTGACGCTGATCGGCACCTCGACCAACCTGATCGTCGACGGGGTGGCGTCGCAGGCCGGGCTCGGCCATTTCGGCATGTTCGAGATCACGCCGGTGGGCCTCGCGGTGGCGGCGGTCGGCGGGCTCTACCTCGCGCTCGCCGCGCCGCGCCTCCTGCCCGACCGCACCTCGATGACCGGACTCACCAGCGGCCGGCCGCGGCCCAAGTTCTTCACCGAGGTCGCCCTGCCCGAGGGCTCGGCGCTGACCGGCCGCAAGCTCGACGAGGTCGACATCTTCAGCCGCGAGGGGGCGCGGGTGATCGACGTGCTGCGCGGCGACGCCTCGCTCCGTCGCGACCTCGGCGCCGTGATCCTCCAGCCCGGCGACCGGGTGGTCCTGCGCACCCCGATGTCCGAGATCCTCAGCCTCCAGTCGCACAAGGACCTGCGCCTGGTCGACAAGCTGTCGTCGGTGGCCACCGAGACGGTCGAGGTGCTGATCACTCCGGGCTGTCGCATGATCGGCCGCTCGCTCGGCCAGATGCGGCTGCGCCGCCGCTACGGGGTCTATCCGCTGGCCGTCCACCGGCGCAACCAGAACATCGGCCGCCAGCTCGACGACCTGGTGGTGCAGGTGGGCGACACGCTGCTGATCGAGGGCGCGGCCGACGACATCCACCGCCTGGCGGTCGACATGGACATGGTCGAGATCGGCAAGCCATCCGAGCGCGCCTTCCGCCGTCGCCACGCGCCGATCGTGGTCGGCGTTCTCGCCGGCATCGTCGTCCTGTCCTCGCTCAACGTCGCCCCGATCGTGCTGCTTGCCTTCGTCGGCATGGCTGTCGTGCTCGTGACCCGCTGCATCGACGCCGACGAGGCGATCGGCTATGTCGACGGCCGGCTGCTCGCGCTCATCTTCGGCATGCTCGCGGTCGGCGCCGGGCTCGACCATTCGGGGGCGGTGCAGCTGGTCGTCGACCGGCTGGCGCCCTTCCTCGCTGGGCTGCCGCCCTTCGTGCTGCTGCTCGCCGTCTACGCCCTCGCCTCGACGCTGACCGAAGTCGTCAGCAACAATGCCGTGGCGGTGATCGTCACGCCGGTAGCCATCGGGCTTGCCCAGACCCTCGGAGTGGATCCGCGGCCGGTGGTCATCGCGGTGATGTTCGCGGCCTCGGCCGCCTTCTCGACCCCGATCGGCTACCAGACCAACACCCTCGTCTACGGACCCGGCGGCTACCGGTTCACCGACTTCCTGCGCATCGGCATCCCGCTCAACCTGCTGATGGCGCTGACCACATGCAGCATGATCACCCTCCTGTGGCCGCTCTAGAGGCGCCCGGACGGGCGCCCGCGCCTCACAGCCCGTGGCTGCGACGGTAAAGCGCGATCGGCGCCGTCTCGGCCAGCGACGGCGGACGGACATAGGCGGCAAGCGCATGGCCGGCCCGCCCGGGGCGGGCGATCAGCCCTGCCAGCGCCGGCGCCGCGGCGCTCTCGGGGAAGACCGTCGCCTCCAGCACCTCGGCCGGCACGCCCAGATGCTCGGCCAGCACACCCTTGAAGACCGACCGCAGGTCGACGGACGGGCGCAGGTCGCCCTCGTACAGCTGCTTCGGGCCGAGGCCGGGCCAGTCGCCGTGGATGCCGCCCATCACCGCCCCGCCGGCCAGCAGCGCCACAGTCGCGATGCCGTGGTCGGTGCCGCGGTCGCCGTTGGTCAGCACCGTGCGCCCGAACTCGGTCACGCAGATCACCACCGTGCTGGCCCAGACCTCGCCGAGCTCGCTGCGCAGGTCGCCGATGGCCTGGTCAAGCTCGCGCAGCCGGTCGTTGAACTGGCCGGTGACACCGCCCTGCTGGGAATGCGTGTCCCAGCCGCCGATCGACAGCACCGCCACGCGCGGCCCGGTGGCCGCGCGCATCAGCCGGGCGGCGCCGACGAAGCCCTGGCGCAGCGGCCCCAGGTCGCCGCCCCCGGCCCCGGAATCAAGCGCCAGCCGGTCGGCTTCCAGCCCGCGGGCCAGCGAATCCCACAGCGCGGGGTCAAGCGCACCATATGCCGCCCGCAGCCGCTCCACCGTGCCCTCGTCGGACTTCTGGAACCAGGTCGGTGACCAGCCCAGCACCGGCTCGGGCCCGCGCAGGATCAGCGGCGCATCCCCGACCTCGAGCCCCCGGCGCTCGCGGATCGGGTCGCCCGCCGGCAGCGCGCCGAGCAGCCGGTTCAACCAGCCGGTGGCGTTCGAGATGTTGGCCGGCAGCCCGTTCTCGAGGTTGTCCTGGCATTCGAAATGCGAGCGGTTCCTCAGCGGGATCGCCGCCGCCGGAACCAGCGCCACCTCGCCGCGCCCGTACAGGCGGTGGACGCGGGCAAGCCCCGGATGCAGCGCGAAGTCCGACCCCAGCGACAGCGTGTCGGCAAAGGGGATGGCCAGCTGCCGGCGCACCTCGCGGTAGCGGGGGTCCAGCTTGGGGATGACCGTGTTGATCCCGTCCATCCCGCCGCGCAGCACCACGACCAGCAGCCGCGCCTCGGGGTCGGTGTCGGCGCGGGCAAGGTCGGGCAGGAAGGCGGCCGAGAACAGCGCCGCGGTGATCCCCATCAGCGACCGGCGCGACATCAGCAGCCGCGACTCGGCGCAGCCCTCGGTGGCGGCCGCGGCCAGGCGCGGGTCCGGCTGCGGCAGGCCGTTGGCATCCTCGTGGTCGGCCATCGCTACCTCCGCTGGAACTCGGGAATCATGAACACCGTCGCGATCCCGCGCAACTGGTCGGGCGCGGCCGCGATCGCCTCGCGCGAGGGCCCCGACAGCGCCGCGTCGAACAGGCTGCGCGCCAGCTCCATCGGCCGCCGCCGGTAGTTGCGGATGCGCTGCAGCGCCCAGGCGTTCAGCTGCGCCGTCTCGACCCGGATGCGCATGGAATCCGGGCTCATCCAGTAGGCGCTGTCCTCGGTGTAGCCGTCGGGCGGGCCGCGCTCCCAGGGCAGGTGGCGCAGGGCACGTAGCGGCTCGGTGAAGGGCCAGCGCTCCTTGGGGTCGTAGGTGCGCCCGGTCGCCCGCATCTCGGCGACCTGCAGCTCGTAGGGCGTGCGCAGCTTGGTCGCCGGCAGCGTCCAGGCCTGCGGCAGCTCCACCAGCGCCCGCGCCACCGCGCGCAGGCTGCCGTCGCTCCGCCGGAAGGCCTCGGCCAGGGGGTCCACGAGGTCCGGTGTCGGGGTGTCGGTCAGGAAATGGCGGACGAGCTTGAAGGCCAGGAACTGCGCCGTCGACGGATGGCGGGCGAGGTCCGTCAGCACCGCCCGCCCCTGGCGGATGCCGGGCTGGGCGTAGCTGCGGCCAAGCACCGACTGCGCCCCCGGCTCGTGCCAGTCGTCGCGGTAGATGAACTGGCCGCGGTTGCGCCGGTTGCCGCCATTCAGCCGGTACTGGGCCTCCCAGCCGCGGACGTAGGACCAGCCCGAGATGATCGCCGCAAGCGCCGCGACATCGCCCTCGCCATAGCCGCCGCCGACGCCGAGCGTGTGCAGCTCGAGGATCTCGCGGGCGAGGTTCATGTTCAGCCCCGCCCCCCAGGACCTGCCGATGGGCGAGTTCGGGCCGATCGAGCTGGCGTTGTCGAGGAAGGCCACCATCGCGGGGTGCTCCATCACCCCGAGCAGCATGTCCTCGAACCTGCCCAGCACATGGGGGCGGATGACGTCGCGCTCGAGCTGGCCGATCGTCGCCCGGATTGCGCCGTCCTTGTTGATCGACATCGAGAAGTGGTTGGAGAAGAACAGCACCAGCCGCTCGACGAAGCCGATCTCGGGCTCCATGTGCTTTGCGAGGCGCGCCGTCAGCTCGCGCTCCTTGATCCGGTCCTCCGCCTCGAACGAGGTGTGCACGGCCTGGCAGGCCTCGACATAGCCCGGCAGCCGGCGCTGCGCGATCAGCGCGACGCGCGGCGTCGACATCTCCTCCAGAAGTGCCGCCCGGGGATCGGCGGCGATCCGGCGGATGCCGCCGGGCCGGGCGCCCAGCCCGAAGCGGTTCAGCGCAAGATGCGCGGCACGAACCTGGTCACGCGTAAGGGCCATCGCACGCCTCCCGACCGCGCGGCCAGCCTAGCAGTCCTCGCGCGATGCAGGAATCCACTTCCCGCGCACAATCATGGCGAAAGTGCGGAGAATTGCCGAGGCCCGCCGGGCCGGCGGCAATGTTCCGCCGTCCCCCGCATCCGGAGGCGGGCAGCGCGACGGTGCGGCCTCCCGCTGCGCCTGCCTCTGCGGATGCCGCCCTGCCGATGCCGCGCCTCAGGCCCCGCCCGTCATCGCATAGCCGCCCAGCGCCAGCGACCAGCCGCCGTCCACCGTCAACACCGCGCCCGTGACATAGCTGGCCGCCGCCGAGCCGAGGAACAGGCACAGCGCCGCCACCTCGGCGGCCGTGCCCATCCGCCCCAGCGGCACCGCCGCCGCGACGCGGGCGCGCGCGGCCGCGTCCGGGGCCAGCCGCGCCATTCCCTCGGTGCCGTCGATCGGGCCGGGGATGACGCTGTTGACGCGGACTCCCTCGCGGCCCCACTCCAGCGCCAGGCAGCGCGTCACCATGTCCACCCCCGCCTTGGCGGCGCAGGCATGGGCCTGCAGCGCCATCGCCACCTGCGCCTGAGGGGCCGAGATGCTGATCACCGCCGCGCCCGGGCGGCGCAGGTGCGGATGGGCTGCCTTCATCACGTTCCAGGTGCCCAGCACGTCGATGTCGACCACCGACTTGAAGCCGTTGGGGCTCAGGGCATGGGCGGCGGCCGGGAAGTTGCCGGCCGCCCCCGACACCAGCACGTCGATCCTCCCGCCTGCCGCGGCAAAGCCGCCGATGCCCTCGGCCACGGCCGCGGCGTCGCGGACGTCGAAGACGGCGCCGAAGGCCGGCCGGCCCGGCGCCGACAGCGCCGCCACCGCCGCCGCCACCTTGCCGGCGCTGCGCGAGCCCACGCCGACCTCGGCACCGGCGGCGGCGAAGGCCGCCGCGATCCCGAGGTTGATGCCGCTCGTCCCGCCCACGACGAAGACCCTGGCACCGGCATAGTCGAAGCTCGCGCGCATCCCCGTCCCTCCCGTCAGCGTTCCGCCCGCCGATCCTTCGGGCCACGGGCAGCCGGCGTCAACGCCACCGCCGCCGTGCCGCCGGCGGCCGGCGGCCGGATCCGCGATTCGCCCCGCCGCCGCCCGCACCGCCCCGTCCGGGGCGACTGCCGCGCCCTCGCGCCGGTTTCTGCCGGCGTCGGCGCCGCCCGCATAAACCCGGGGTATACGGGGCCGAAATCCTTGCACCTAAACGATTTCGGAATTGCCGATCCGGCCGGGTGGGGCAGTTTCGCCGGCATCGAACCCGGGCCTGACCGGGGGAGAGCGAACCCGACGACAGGAGCGACAGATGACCGACAAGACCGACCGTCCCGACCTCAGCCGCCGCCGCCTCTTCGCCCGCCTCGGCATTGCTGCCGGTGCAGCGTATGTCGCACCGGCAATGCTGCAGCTCGCCGCCGCCGAGGCCGCGGCGGCCGGGAAGGCCTCCCGCGCCTCGCGGGCGACCCGCCCCACCCGACCGAGCCGCCCCACCCGGCCGAGCCGGGCCACCCGTCCCACCCGGCCGAGCCGGCCGACCCGCCCCACCCGGCCAAGCCGCCCGACCCGGCCGAGCCGGCCGACCCGCCCCAGCCGGCCGAGCCGCCCCGGCCGGCACGCCCGCTGAAGTCCGGCCATGACCGCTGCGGGCAGCGACGCCCGCACAGCCCGGGGCTACGCGGCCCCGGAGCCTGACCCGGCCCCAACCCCGACCCGATGGCCCACATGCCCCCTGCCCACCTTCGGCGCCCAGACCGCCCGCTCCTGCTCACCATCCCGGGCCTGCACGGCGTCCTTCAGTTCCGCAATGCCGGGCCGGTGGCCGCGGCGCTCGCAAAGGTGCTGAACGGCTGGGTGCCCCGTCCCTGGACCGGCCCCGCGCGCGCCCCGGCCATAGCGACCGTCACCTGCGGGCCCGCCGGCTTCGATGTCCGCTCGGCCTTCCTCGACCGGCCGATCCGCGGGCTGCCGCTCGCCAGCGCGGTCAACGCGCTCTGCGCCGACCTTCTGGAGGCCTGGACCGCGGCGCATCCCGACCATGTCTGCCTGCACGCCGGCGGGGCCGTCTTCGGCGGCAGCGCGGTCGCCTTCCTCGGCGAGGCGCGGGCTGGCAAGAGCACGCTGATGGCGCGGCTGACCGCCGAACCCGCCGTCCCGGTGCTGGCCGACGACGTCCTGCCCGTCAGCCCCCGGGGCGAGGCGCTCGGCCTCGGCGTGCCGCCGCGGCTGCGGCTGCCGCTTCCGGCGGGCGCCTCGGCTGCCTTCCGGGCCCACATCGCCGCTTCCGCCGGGCCGGGCGACGACCTCTATGCCTATCTCGATGCCGCGACCGCCGCCCCGCACGGCACCCGCGCGCCGCTTGACGCGGTGGTGATCCTCCGGCGGACGCCCGGCGCCGCGGCCCGGCTGCATGAACTGGGCGACGCCGAAGCCCTCCACCAGCTGGCCACCCGCCGGATCACCGCCGGCCCCGGCGAGGACGGCCGGCTCGACCGCGTTGCAGCGATCGCCGACCGCGTCCGGATGCTGCGGCTGGTCTACAGCGATCTCGAGGACGCCGTCGCGCTTGTCACTGCCGCCTTCGGGCCGGGCGCCGCCGGCATCGAGCCCGGCCCGCCCCTGCCGGCGCCGGAGGCCCCGCCCGCCGCTGCGGCGCCGTTGCCCGACCCCGCGCAACGGTGGCGGCGCAGCCCCGTGGCGGCCGTGCGACGGCACGGCGGCCGGTCCTGCCTGTGGTCGGCGGCGGCCGGCGAGGTGGTGCAGCTCAACCTCACCGCCCGGGCGGTGTGGGAACTCCTCGACGCCCCGGCCTCGCAGGACGAGCTCGCCGACGGCCTCTCCGCCCTCTTTCCGGAAGCCGGCCGCGCGCGCATCGCGGCCGATCTCGGCCCGCTCCTGGCAGGTTTCGCCGCCGCCGGCCTGATCGCCCCGGCCGACCCCGGCTGAGGCAGGACGCGCCGGCCCGCCCGTCAGCCCGGCGCGGCACCGTCGCGGCCGGTCGGCCGCGGCCGCGCGCGAAGGGTCGGTGCGGCGGCCGCGGGATCCTCGGGCCAGGGGTGCTTGGGGTACTGGCCGCGCATGTCCTTGCGGACATCGGCATAGCTGCCCGCCCAGAAGCCCGGCAGGTCGGTGGTCACCTGGATCGTCCGCCCCGCCGGCGACAGCAGCGTCAGCCGCAGCGGCAGCCGCCGCGGCCCCACCACCGGGTGCACGGCCACCCCGAACAGCTCCTGCAGGCGCAGCGCAACCGCCGGCACGCCGCCGGCATAGTCCACCGCCACCCGCCGGCCGAGCGGAGTGACGAAATGCTCCGGCGCCAGCCGGTCGACGCGCGCCCGCCCCTCGCGGCCCAGCCGCCCGTGCAGCGCGGCGGCAAGGTCCAGCCGGGCCAGATCGCCCGCCCCGCGCACCGCACCCAGATGCGGCGCCAGCCACTCCCCGGCCCCCGCCAGCAGCGCTGCCTCGTCCATTGCCGGCAGATCCTCGCCCTCCGCGCGCAGGAACTCCACCCGGCCGATCAGCCGCCGCGCCGCCTCCGACATGCCGCAGGCCTCCAGCCCCAGCGCGCGCACGCCCTCGACCGCCGCCGCCGCCCGCGCCGCGGCCGGCGCCTCCCAGGGGCGGTCGTCCAGCACCAGGGCGCCGAGGCACTCCTGCCGGCGCGCCTCGATTCGCCCGCTGCGGGCGTCCCAGCGGCAGACCTCGCGCCAGCCGATCCGCCCGCCGTGCAGCCGGCGCAGCGCCGCCTCGCTCAGCGGGGCGGCGATGCGGATCCGCGCCTCGCGCGGGTCGCCGTCAAGATCGCTCGCCACGACCAGGGGTTCGGCGCCCAGGAGCTCGCCCTCGGCCATCACCGCGCCCTTTCCCGAGGCCAGCAGGAATCGCGGTGCCTCCCCCGGCCGGCGCTGACCGATCCGATCGGGATAGGCCAGCGCAGCCATCTCCCCCGCCGTCATCGGCCCGCCGCCGGCAGCCGGGACCAGCCGCGCCAGCCGCCCGGCCTCCTCGTGCAGCCGCTGCAGCGCGCCGTGCGCCGAGGCCGGCGCCGCCGCCGGGCGCGCCATCGCCGCCAGCCGCGCGCCGAGGTCGGCGCCGGCGCCGGGCAGCGGGTCGCGGTCGGCCAGCAGTGCCGCCAGGGGCGCCGCCTGCCGGCCGGCATGAAGCAGCATGTGCGCCAGGCGCGGATGCAGCGGCAGGCCCGCCATCGCCCGGCCGCGGGCGGTGATCCGCCCCGTGCCGTCCAGCGCCCCGAGGTCGGCCAGAAGCGCCCGCCCCTCGGCCAGGGCGGCGGCCGGCGGCGGGGTCAGGAAGGCCAGCCCCTGCGCCCCCGCCGCACCCCAGAGCGCCAGTTCCAGCGCCAGCCCCGCGAGGTCGGCGGTGGCGATCTCGGGCGGGGGGAAGGCCGCCAGTGCCCCCTCCTCGCCCCGCGTCCACAGCCGGTAGCAGACCCCGGGCGCGACCCGCCCGGCGCGGCCGCGGCGCTGGTCCGCCTCCGCCCGTGTCACCCGCTCGGTCACCAGCCGGGTCATCCCCGAGCCTGGGTCGAAGCGGGCCCGCCGCGCGCGGCCGGCATCGACGACCACCCGGATGTCCTCGATCGTGAGCGAGGTCTCGGCGATGGCGGTCGCCAGCACCAGCTTTCGCCCCTCCGCCGCCGGGGCGATGGCCGCGCGCTGGGCCGCCGGGGGCAGCGCCCCGTACAGCGGCCGGATCGCGCAGCCCGCCGGCAGCCGGCCGTCCAGCAGACGGGCCACCCGCCGGATCTCGCCCTCGCCGGGCAAGAAGACGAGGATGCCGCCCGACGTCTCCTCCACGGCCCGCAGCACCAGGTCGGCCGCCGCCGCCTCCGGGCGCGCCTCGCGCGCCACCGGCCGGTCCAGCCAGCGGGTCTCGACCGGAAAGGCGCGGCCGGCAGCGGTGACCACCGGCGCCCCGTCCAGCAGCGCTGCCACCGGCCCGGCGTCCAGCGTCGCCGACATCACCACCAGCCGCAGGTCGGGGCGCAGCGCGCCGCGCGCCTCCCACAGCAGCGCAAGGCCGAGGTCGGCGTGGATCGACCGCTCGTGGAACTCGTCGAAGATCACCGTGCCGACGCCGTCAAGCGCGGGGTCGGCCTGGATCATCCGCGTCAGGATGCCCTCGGTGACGACCTCGATCCGGGTCGCCGCCGACACTGCCGCCTCGCCGCGGATGCGGAAGCCGACAGTTCCCCCCGGCGCCTCGCCCAGCGTCGCGGCCATCCGCTCGGCCGCCGCCCGCGCCGCCAGCCGCCGCGGCTCGAGCATCAGGACGCGGCCGGGCGAAGCGGCCAGCAGGGCCAGTGGCACCCGCGTCGTCTTGCCCGCCCCCGGCGGGGCCTGCAGCACGGCGCGGCCGCCATCCGCCAGCGCCGCGGCAAGCGCCGGCAGCGCCGCGTCAACCGGAAGCGGCGCCGCGGCCATCGCCCTCAGCGCCGGACCAGCGTCGCCTGGCCATAGAGCGTCGTGACCCGGACGATCGCCACCGCGTGACGCCCCTCGCCGTCCGGCTGGTAGGTGACCGCGAAGGGGAACTCCGCCATCTCGCCCATGTCGCGCAGCGTGAACCCCTCGATCCGGCGGTACTCGCCCCGGCAGGTGACCGCACCGTCCCCGTCGGGCACGGGCTCCTGCCCGGGATAGTGCCACATCCGGCTGCGCCGCCGGCCGTCGAACAGCTCGAGGTCAAGCGCGCACAGCTCCGCGGGCACGACGTCGCGCAGCGCAAGATAGAGCGCGGTCATGGGATCGAGCGTGCCGCCCTGGCCTGCGGGGTCGAGCGGCGTGCCGCGCCGCTCGCTGGTGCGGTTGGATTCGTAGGCCACGATCCGCGGCACCCCGCCCTCGTATTCCATCACCGAGCGCGACTGCCGCCGGCCGGTGTCGGCCTCCTCCTCGTAGCGCATGGGGTGGTGGCGGCCGCCGCGCAGCTGGCCCTCGGCGCGCGCATCATAGCGCACCCGCCGCAGCAGCCCCGCCAGCCCCGCGCTCTCGATCCGCGCCTCGGCACTGTAGCGCCCGTCGCCCTCGGCGGCGGCCAGGCTGACATGGCCGACGCGGAACCCGCCGAGATAGACGTCGAACTGCGCCGCGTCGCTGCGCTCGGCCGCGGCGGCACCGGCGGCAAGGCAGGCCACGGTCAGGGCCGGGGCAAGGACACGGGCAGGCATCGGCTGGGCTTGGTCCGGCTTCGGGGTCGGGGCTGGACATACAGGCTGATGCCGGGGCAAGGAACCCCGTGACGCATCAACTTCGGGCGAGACGGGCGGAATGGGCGGATCGGAGCTTGCGGCGCGGGTGCTGGCGGGCGACCGGCGGGCACTCGCGCGCGCCATCACCCTGATCGAGAGCAGCCGGCCCGACCATCGCGCCGCCGCCCTCGAGCTTCTCGACCGCGCCGCCGCCGCGGGGCGCACGGCGCTGAGGGTCGGCCTCACCGGCACGCCCGGCGTGGGCAAGTCGACCTTCATCGAAGCCCTCGGGCGGATGCTGACCGGCGATGACCTGCGCGTCGCGGTGCTGGCGGTCGACCCCTCCTCGGCCCGCAGCGGCGGCTCGATCCTCGGTGACAAGACCCGGATGGAGGGGCTCGCCCGCGATCCGCGCGCCTTCATCCGCCCCTCGCCCTCGGGCGCGGTGGCTGGCGGCGTGGCGCGGCGCACGCGCGAGGCGGTGGCGCTGTGCGAGGCGGCGGGCTTCGACGTCGTGCTGGTCGAGACGGTGGGCGTCGGCCAGTCCGAGACGATGGTGGCCGGCATGACCGACGTCTTCGTGCTCCTGATCGCCCCGGCGGGCGGGGACGAACTGCAGGGCGTCAAGCGCGGCATCATGGAGATGGCCGACCTCGTCCTCGTCAACAAGGCCGACGGGGCGCTGCGCCCCGCCGCGCTGGCCACGCTGGCCGACTACTCCGGGGCCCTCAGGCTGATGCGGCCGCGTCCGGCCGACCCGCCGGGGCATCCCCGCGTGATGGCGGTCTCGGCCGCGTCGGGCGCGGGGCTCGATGCGGCCTGGGCGGCGATCCGGGCGATCGACGGCTGGCGGCGCGACAGCGGCCACTGGGCCCGCCGCCGCGCCGCCCAGGCGCGGGCCGCCTTCGAGGAGGAGGTGCGCGCCGGCCTGCTCGCGCGGCTCACTTCCGAGCCGGCCGCCGCGGCGCGGATGGCGGGGCTCGGCGCGGCTGTGGCGGCGGGAACGCTGCCGCCCGCCCGGGCAGCGGCCGAAATGCTGCGCGAGCTTGCCGCGCCGCCGGCGCCGCCCGGGGCCGCGGCGGCGCCCGCCGGGCGCGACGCGCTTGACGATGGCCCGCCGACCCGCTAGGGCAGCGCGGATCGTTCCGGCCGCGCCGCGGCGCCCCGCGCGCCCGTGCCGACGCGGGCCATGACCACAGACGAGGATACCGCCATGTCGCGCCTCTGCGAACTGACCGGCAAGGGCCCGCAGGTGGGCCACAACGTGAGCCACGCCAACAACAAGACCAAGCGGCGCTTCCTGCCCAACCTCAACGCCGTCACCATGATGTCGGACGCGCTCGGCCGCTCGTTCCGGCTGCGCGTGTCGGCGCACGGGCTGCGCACCGTCGACCATCGCGGCGGGCTGGATGCCTTCCTTGCCGGCGCCGATGATGCGGCCCTGTCGCCGCGGGCGCTGAGGATCAAGCGCGAGATCGCCAAGGCCGGGCAGACCCCCGCCGCCTGAGCGGGGCACCCGCGCGCGATGCCCCCAAGGCCCCGCCCGCGCGGGGCCTTCCGCTTTGGGGCCCCGGCCTGCGCAGATTGCCGCTGCGACGCCGCGCCCGCTTCCCCGCCGACCGGCGCGCGCCTAGGTTCACGGCCATGAGGTCCGCCCGCCTGCGCCCTGTGCTTGCCGTCCTGCTGGCCACCGTGGTCGTCGCGGCAAGCCTGCCGATGGCGCTGGCCGCCGTGGCGCCGCGGATGGCCGCCATGGCCGTCATCTGCACAACGGACGGGCCCTCGGCGGTCGCCGTCGATTCCCGGGGGCGCCCCGTGGCGCCGCCGGGCCATCCCTGCCCCGACTGCCTGCCGCACCTGCCTGCGCTCGCCCTGCCCGCCGCGCCGGCACCGCAGCCGCCGCCGGCCCGGGCCCGGCGGATCGCCTCGCGCGCCATCCCTGCCGCACGCCCGCGCCCGGTCCGCCGCACCCGGGTGCGCGACCCTCCCCGCCACTCCGTCTGAACCGCAAGCGTGTTCCAGTCTTCCGACCCAACGGAGTTCCCGATGCTTTCCACCTTCCGTTCCGCCGCCCTGGCCCTCGGCCTCGGGCTGGCCTCCGCCGCCGCCCCCGCCGCCGCCGCCGATTCGACGATCGAGGTCCGCGACGCCTACATTCGCGCCTCGGGCGCGATGGCCATCGCGGCCGGCGCGTTCATGACGATCGCGAACCACGGCGCCGCCGAGGACCGGCTGATCGCCGCCTCCGTCGATGGCGACCTGGCAGCGCGTGCCGAACTGCACACCCACATCCAGGACGCCCAGGGGGTGATGCGGATGGTCGAGGTCAAGGACGGCTTCGCCATCCCCGCCGGCGGCGAGCACGCCCTCGCCCGCGGCGCCGACCACGTCATGCTGATGGGCCTCAGGCGCCCGCTCGTCGAGGGCGAATCGGTGGCCATCACCCTGACCTTCGAGGTCGCGGGTCAGATCGTCGTCGAGGTTCCGGTGGGCGAGCCTGCCGGCGGCGCGATGCAGGGCCACGGCGGCGGCGCGATGCACGGCCACAGACCGGGCAACTGAGGCGACGGGCAGGCGCGCGCCCGCCTTCCCCGCGCCGGCCGGCCCTTGCGCGCCCGCGGCTCTGCCGCGGGCGCAGCGCGTTCCGGCGGACCCGCTGCTCAGCCGCGGGCGCAGCGGCTCTCGGCCAGCGCCCCGAAGGCCCGGTAGCGGTCCCAGAATGCGCTGTCGGAATCCGACTTCGACATCCGCACCTCCTGCGCCTGGTGGGGATCGCTGAAGAAGCGCGAGGCGCGGCGCTGGTCGCTGCGCGTCAGCGTCGCATCGGCCGCCACCTGGATGCAGGCGCACAGCGCGCGCGAGGCGGCCTGCCGGCCCGAGGCGTTGCAGGCGCTCTCGATCGGGCCGGCAACGGCGGCGGGGGCATGGATCGCCACGGCAACTGCCGCCGCGGCCAGAATGCGGGATGGAATCATCGCTGCCTCGTGTCCGTGGGCGCGGCGGTGGCATCCGCCGTCGCGGGGTTCCTTGAAGACCGCGCTACAATAGCCCAAGACAAAAGGGTTTTTCAACTTCGCATGCTGTCGCGGGCCGGGCCCGGGCGGTGGCGTCAACATGCTGTGCGCCCGCCCCGCAGGCCCGCCAGATGCAGGCCCCCCGCCCGGCCGGACACCGGCGCCCGGGGGGGCGAATCGGGGGGGGGTCAGAGGCCCAGGCACCAGCGCAGGACCGCCTTCTGCGCGTGCAGGCGGTTCTCGGCCTCGTCCCAGACAACCGAGGCCGGCCCGTCCATCACCGCGTTCGTCACCTCCTCCCCGCGGTGGGCGGGCAGGCAGTGCATGAACAGCGCACCGGGCCGCGCGGCCGCCATCAGCCGCTCGTTCACCTGGTAGGGGCGCAGCAGATTGTGGCGGCGTTCCCGCGCCGACTGGCTGTCGTGCATCGACACCCAGGTGTCGGTGACGACAAGGTCTGCGCCGGCCACCGCCGCCAGCGGGTCGCGCTCGATGACCACTCGCCGGCCGGCCGCGCGGGCAAAGCCGACCGGGCCGTCGGGGGGGTCGAGCGCCGAAGGGCCGGTGAAGGTGAGGTCGAAGCCGAACTGCGCGGCCGCGTGCAGCCACGAGGCGCAGACGTTGTTGCCGTCGCCCGACCACACCACCTTGCGCCCGGCGATGGCACCGCGATGCTCCTCGAAGGTCATCACGTCGGCCATGATTTGGCAGGGGTGCGACTGGTTCGTCAGCCCGTTGACCACCGGAACGCCGGCATGCTCGGCCATCTCGGCCAGGACCGCCTCGTCGAAGGTCCGAAGCATGATCGCATCGACATACCGCGACAGCACCCGGGCGGTGTCGGCGATGGTCTCGCCGTGGCCAAGCTGCAGCTCGCTGCCCGACAGCACCATGGTCTGCCCGCCCATCTGGCGGATGCCGACGTCGAAGGACACCCGCGTGCGGGTCGAGGGCTTCTCGAAGATCAGCGCCACGATCCGCCCGGCCAGCGGCTGGTCGTCGTCGCCGGCCCCGCGCGGGCGGCCGGCGCGCGCCGCTTTCATCGCCGCGGCGCGGTCGAGGATGCCGCGCAGTGCGGCCCGGTCGGTGGTGTGCAGGTCGAGGAAATGGGGCATGGCGGGCCTTCGGTATGCGGGATGCGGGGGGCGCGGCCGGCCGGTCGCCGTGACAGCGCCGGCGGGCCCCCGGCGGCGGCGGTCAGACCGCGGCAGGGGCGAGGCGGCGGGCGGCGCGGTCAAGCCGGGCGACGCCCTCGGCGATCTCCTCCTCGCTCAGGACCAGCGGCGGCAGCAGGCGGATGACGTTGTCGCCGCCGGCGACCGTCAGCACGCCCTCGGCATGGCCGGCCGTCACGACCTCGGCGTTGGGCTTGCGGCATTTCAGCCCCAGCATCAGCCCCTGGCCGCGGACCGCCTCGAAGACCTCGGGATGGACGGCCACGAGCCCCTCCAGCCGCTGGCGCAGAAGCCCCGCCCGCCGGCGGACCCCGGCCAGGAATTCCTCGTCGGCGACGATGTCCATCACCTGCAGCCCGACCGCGCAGGCCAGCGGGTTGCCGCCGTAGGTCGACCCGTGGCTGCCGGCTGTCATCGCCGCTGCCGCCGCCTCGGTGGCCAGCACCGCGCCCAGCGGAAAGCCGCCGCCGATGCCCTTGGCCACCATCATGATGTCGGGGCTGATGCCGGCCCATTCATGGGCGAACAGCCTGCCGGTCCGGCCCATGCCGCACTGCACCTCGTCCAGCACCAGGAGCGCCCCGGTCGCGTCGCAGGCCGCGCGCAGCCCCTTCAGGCAGGCGTCCGGCAGCGGCCTGATGCCGCCCTCGCCCTGCACCGGCTCGACCATCACCGCGGCGGTGCGGTCGGTCAGGGCGGCCTTCAGCGCCTCGTGGTCGCCGAACGGAAGCTGCCGGAAGCCCGGCATCAGCGGTCCGTAGCCCTTGGTCAGCTTGTCGCCGCCGGCCGCCGCGATGGCCCCGGTCGAGCGGCCGTGGAACGCCCCCTCGAAGGCGAGAATCTCGATGCGGTCGCCGTCGCCCCGGGCCGACCAGTGCTTGCGGACCATCTTGATCGCAAGCTCCGCCGCCTCGGTGCCGGAGTTGGTGAAGAAGACGGTGTCGGCAAAGGTGGCGTCCACCAGCCGGCGGGCAAGCGCCTCCTGCTCCTCGATCCGGTAGAGGTTCGAGACGTGCCACAGCCGGCCGGCCTGCTCGGTCAGCGCCTCGACCAGCGCCGGATGGGCATGGCCGAGCGCGTTCACCGCGATCCCGGCCCCGAGGTCGAGGAAGCGGCGGCCGTCGGCCTCGATCAGCCAGGCGCCCTCGCCGCGGACGAAGGTCAGCGGCGCGCGGTTGTAGGTGGGCAGGACGGCGGGGATCATGCTGGGCCTCCCTCGGCAATGGGCGGAGCGGTGCCAGAGGCACCGGGACGTGTCAACGGACGCTGGCTGCTGGACGGCGGTCCTGCGCGGCTGGCCCCCCTGCAGGGGGGGGCAGCGGGGGGTCAGACGCGTCGGCGTCGGACGTGGGGGCGCGGGGCACGGACCATGGCGGCCGCCTAGCGCGGATCGCGGCGGCTGTAAAGCCCCGCCGCGCGCCGGGCTTCAGGGAAGCAGCGGCGCATAGCCCCCGGGGCTGCTGGAGGCGCCGGGGGCGGGGTTGAGATCGCGCAAGAGCCGCGTGCCCGCCGCCGTCCCGTCGGTGACCCAGGGCTCGCTGCCGTTGACCCCGTCGTTGCCCGCCAGCACCGCCAGCCCGCCGCGGGCATGGACAAGCTGCCCCGCTCCGCCGATCGGCCCGGGACGGATGTCGCGCACCAGCCGCGTGCCGGCCGGCGTGCCGTCGGTCACCCACAGCTCGCGGCCATGGATGCCGTCGCTGGCGGTGAACAGCGCCCGGGCCGGCGCGATCACCGCAAAGCCCTCGATCGAACTCGCGCCCGGGCCGGAGAAGATGTCGCGCAGCAGCCGCGTGCCGCCCGCCGAGCCGTCGGTCACCCAGGGCTCGAGGCCGGTCGCGTCGGTGAAGGCCACGAACACCGCCCGCCCGTCGCCCAGCGCCGTGAACAGCCGCGGGATGCTGGTCCCGGTGCCGGGCACGATGTCGCGCACCTGACGGGTCCCGGCCCTTGTTCCATCGGTGATCCAGAGCTCGCGGCCAGTCTCGGGAAGGGTGGCGGCAAAGATCGCCCGCCCGTCGCCAAGCGCGGTCATCCCGCCCGGCGAGCTGCTGCCAGGACCGGGATTGATGTCTCGCAACAGGCGCGTACCCGCGCGCGTGCCGTCGCTGATCCACAGCTCGCCTCCCGTGGCGGGGGCAGAGGCACCGAACAGCACCCGACCGGGCCGCAGCGGCGCCATGTCGGTCGGCACGCTGCCGTCCGCACCCGGACTGATGTCGCGCAACAGCCGTGTTCCGGCCCGTGTGCCATCGGTGATCCAGGGTTCGAAGCCGTGCGCCGTCGAGAAGAAGAGAAACAGAAGCCGCCCGTCGCCCAGCGCGGCATGGACCGACACGCATCGCGAATCCCCGCAGCCGTTGGGCCCCGCAGGGATGCGCCGCAGCACGCGGGTGGCGGCCCGCGTGCCGTCGGTGACCCAGGGCTGGAAGCCCGGCGCGCCGGTGCCCGCCAGCCCGTCGTCGGCCAGAAACAGCGCCCGCCCGTCGCCGAAGGCGGCGATGCGCGAGAACAGAAGCGAGGGCAGCGCGCTGCCCGCCGCCCCCGGGCGGACGTCGCGCAGCCTGCGGGTTCCGGCGCGGCTGCCGTCGCTGACCCAGGGCTCGCGGCCGCTGGCACCGTCGTCGGCCCAGAACAGCATCCGTCCGTCGCCGAGCGGGGCAAGCAGCATGGGCGAACTGCCGTCGCTTCCCGGCCGGATGTCGTGCACCCGCCGGGTGCCGGCACGGCTGCCGTCGGTGACGAACAGCTCGCTCATGCCCGTGGTGCCGTCATTGGCGGTGAACAGCCAGCGCGGCGCTGCCGCGTCCTCGGCGCGCAGCGGAAGGGCGGCCGCCGTCGCGGCAACGGCCAGCGCGGCGAGGCCGGCACGGAGGGGAGAGAAGATGCAGGAGAGACCGCCGCCTGCGCCGGAACCGGGTGAATGGGACATCGGGGCGGTGCTCATGCGTTGGGGGCCGGGTGGGCATGGCAATGATGTGGACAGGATGCGTCCCTGTCCAACCCTTTCTCGCCGGCCTCCCCCCCTCCCCGGGGGGCGGCCTCAGGGGTCGAGCGGTGCAAGCCCCTGCGGGTCGGAGCCGTCGACGCCGGGCACGAGGTCGCGCAGGAGGCGCGTGCGCCGCAGCGTGCCGTCGGTGAGCCAGGGCTCGCGGCCCTGATCGGCGGTGGTGGCGGCGATGATCGCCCGGCCGTCGCCCAGCCCGAAGATCACCGGGTTGCTGCCGGCGGTGCCGGGGGCGATGTCGCGCAGAAGCTTCGTGCCGCGGGCGGTGAAGTTGCTGCGCCAGGGCTCGCGCCCCTCGATCCCGGCGGCGGCGAACAGCACGAAGCGCGGCGCCAGCGGCACGAAGCCGCCGGGGTTGCTGCCCAAAAGGCCCGGCATCACGTCGGCGATCTGCCGCGTGCCCTCGGCGGTGCCGTCGCTGACCCAGGGCTCGACGCCGGTCGCGCCGTCGTTGGCCGCGAAGATCACCCGCCCGTCGGCAACCCGGGTCAGTCCGGCAAGGGCCCCGAGGCCGGCGCCGAAGCCCGGCAGGATGTCGCGCACCATCTTGGTGCCCTCGCCGGTGCCGTCGCTGATGTAAAGCTCGCGCCCCGCCTCGCGCGTTGCGGCCGAGAACAGCGCCCGCCCGGGCGCGAGGAGCGCGAAGTGGTCGGGCAGGCTGGCGAAGGCCCCCGCGGCCAGGTCGGCGACAAGCGCGGTGCCCTCCCTGCTGCCGTCGGTGACCCAGATCTCGCGGCCGGCAACGCCGTCGTCTGCGGCAAACACCGCCCGCCCGTCGCCGAGGGGCAGGAAGCCCGTGGGCTGGCTCCCGGGCAGGCCGGGCAGGATGTCGAGCAGCATCCCGGTGCCCGCGCAGCTGCCGTCGCTGATCCAGGGCTCGCGCCCGGCCACGCCGTCGTCGGCGGCAAAGAGCGCGATCCCGGGGGAGAGGAGGACGAAGCGCTCGGGCAGGCTGCCGTCGGGGCCCGGGCGGAGGTCGCAGAGGCCGGTGCCGGCGCGGCTGGCATCGGTCGTCCAGAGCTCGCGGCCGGTCGCGGCGGTGGTGGCGGCAAAGACGATGCGGTCGGGGACCAGCACGAGGAAGGGGCCGGGCGCGCTGCCGCCCGAGGGCTCGGCGATGTCGCGCAGAAGCCGCGTGCCGGCCCTGGTGCCGTCGGTGATCCAGGGTTCGGCCCCACGCACCAGGTCGGAGGCCGCAAACAGCGCCCGGCCGTCGCCGAGCGGGGTGAAATGCGCCGGCGCGCTGCCGAGACCGCCGTCGTTGATGTCGCGCAGAAGCCGCGTGCCCTTGCGGGTGGCGTCGGTGACCCAGGGCTCGCCGCCCGCGCCCGCGCCGGAGGCCGCGAACAGCCAGCGCGTCGCGGCCTCGGGGCCGCCGGCCGCTGCCGGCCCTCCCGCCATGACGATCGCCGCCAGCACTGCAGCCCGGGCGCCCACTCCCGGGCGTCGGCTGGCCTCCGCTGCGCAGTTCCGGGCCATGACCAGACCCTCCGCGGCCAGGGAACCCCTCTCCCCGCGACACGCTACGCCCGCCGGGGCCGGCGATCAACGCCGCCGCGGTCAGCCGGCGTGGATCAGCGAGGCGAATAGCCGCGGGTCCAGGCTTTCGGCGGCAAAGGTCTCGCCATGCGTCAGCAGGCTCACCGCGTCGTGGCTGTGCAGGCTCTCCTGGTGGCTCGCCACCACCCGGAAGTCGCCGATCCGCGCATCCTTCATCAGCGCCGCGGCAAAGCTGCGGGCGGCGTCCTCGACGAAGACCGGATGGGCGGCGTTCAGCTCGGCGAAGGCCTGCTCGTCCTCGCGCTTGACCATCACCTGCGTCTCGGTCGGGATGGCCTGCCGGCACAGCTCGATCAGGTCCTCGAACCACAGCGTCGCGCCCGCCAGCACCTCCACCGACACCCGCGCCACCGAGCGCTGCGAATGCGGCGTGGCAAGCTGGCCGCGGATGGCACGGGCGTGCTCGGACAGCTCCAGCGAGCACGGGCAGGTCGATGAATACACGTAGTCGAGATGCAGGAGCTTCTTGCGCACCCCGGCGCGCTCGACCAGCTCCAGCGCGATCGCATAGTACTGCCAGCCCTCGAGGCCCGAGCGCAGCGAACGCAGCCGCATCGGGAACGACAGCCGCATCTGGATGCGCGCATCGAAGCTGCCGAGGTCGCGCTTGTAGTCGTCGAGCGCGGCCTCGATCACGCCGAAGCTGAAGGTGCTGTCGGCATGCGCATAGAAGGTGCGCATGATCCGGCTCATGTTGATGCCCTTCTTCTCGGCCTCCAGGCTGACGGTGCCGGTGACCGAGGTCTCGAGCGTGAGCTCGCCCGAATCGCGGGTCTGGAAGCGGACCGGCAGGCGGAAGTTCGAGATGCCGACATGCTGGATGCGCCGGCGGGCGCCGACGATCAGCGACGAGGGGCCGTTCTGGAGGTCGGGCAGCCCGTCCTTGTAGGCGTCGGTGACGCTGAACTCGCGCGGGTAGCGCCGCGACAGCACCGGATAATGCGGCGGCACGGCATCGGGGACAAGCCGCAGCACCGCCGGGTCAAGGCGCGCGATCTCGCCGTCGGAGGCCTTGCCGGCCCAGCGGCGAAGCAGCGCCAGCGCCGCCTCGGCCTCCTCGCGGCTGGGCTTGCGGTCAAGCTCCGGGGTATGGATGTTCATCGTCCCGTCCCTTCATCTTCAGTCCGCCGCCGGCCCGGTGGCCGCGGGGTACTTCCGCATCAAGATACGCGCCGGACGGAGGATCAGATCAGCGCCAGGGCGGCGGTGATGTCGGCCATCAGGTCGTCGGGGTCCTCCAGCCCGGCCGAAAAGCGCACCAGCCCGGGCGTGATCCCCAGCGCCCCGCGCGCCGCCTCGCTCAGGCGCTGGTGGGTCGTCGTTGCGGGATGGGTGACGATCGAGCGGCTGTCGCCGAGGTTGTTGGAGATGGTCGCGATCCGCAGCCCGTTGAGGAAGCGGAACGCCCCCTCCTTGCCGCCGGCGACCTCGAGGCTGAACACCGTGCCGCCGGCCTCCATCTGCCGGCGGGCAAGCGCGTGCTGGGGGTGCGAAGGCAGGTGCGGGTAGAGCACGCGGACGACCGCCGGGTGGCCCTCTAGCGCCGCGGCCAGCCGGCCGGCCGTGGCGGTCTGGGCGCGCACGCGCAGGTCGAGCGTTTCCAGCCCCTTCAGCATCAGCCATGCGGTGAACGGGCTCATCGCCCCGCCGGTGTGCTTGAGGTAGGGCTCGGCGGTCTTGCGCACGAAGGCGCGGCTGGCGCAGATCACCCCGCCCAGCGCCCGGCCCTGGCCGTCGACATGCTTGGTCGTCGAATAGACCACGACGTCGGCGCCCAGCGCCTGGGTGTCGGTGAAAAGCGGCGTGGCGAAGACGTTGTCGGCCACCACCAGCGCGCCCGCCGCATGGGCGATGGCGGCGACGGCGGCGATGTCGACGACCTCGAGCGTCGGGTTCGAGACGGTCTCGAAGAACACCGCCCTGGTGCCCGGCCGCACCGCCGCGCGCCACTGCGCAAGGTCGGTGCCGTCGACAAGGTCCACCTGCACCCCGAAGCGGGGCAGGATCTCCTCGACGATGTAGAGGCAGGAGCCGAACAGCGCCCGCGACGCCACAACATGGTCGCCCGCCCGCAGCATCGCCATCAGCGCGCCGTTGACCGCTGCCATGCCCGAGGCGGTTGCGAAGGCGTCCTCGGTGCCCTCAACCGCCGCCATCCGGTCCTCGAACATCCGCACGGTCGGGTTGCCGTACCGGGCGTAGATGAACTCCTCCGGCCCCGCGGCGATGAAGCGCGCCTCGGCCTGCTCGGCGCTGGCATAGGCGAACCCCTGGGTCAGGAAGATCGCCTCGGCCATCTCGCCGTACTGGCTTCGCCGCGTGCCGGTGTGGACAAGCCGCGTCCGGCGGCTGAGGTCGTCGGTCATCGCTGCCCCCCGTTCGGCCCCTCCCGGATCGCGGCGGAGGGAGCCGCCCCGCAGGCACCGGCCCCGACCTCTTTAGCGGCATCTTTAACGTGGCCCGCAATCCGGCAGACAAAGCGCCACGAGGGGCGTGGTTAGCCCCGATCGGCCCGGGGGTCAACGGCCGCGGCGGCCCGCCCGGATGCTGCCGCGGCAGCGGCGCGGAACTTCCCCGCTCCCTCCGCAATTGCGCCGCGATCGCGGGCCACAAGAGGGGCGTGGCGCAGGTCGCCAACCCCGGGGTCGCGGCAACATAGCCCCCACCCAGCCCGCGGCCCCGGGGGCGAGCCTGGCGGCCCCCGTCCGGTGCATCCGGGCGGGGGTCCGCCGTGGCAGGCCCGGGCCCGCCGTCGCGGCGGGCGCCCGCGAAGCCGGCCTTCACGGACCTTCACGGAACGGGCGTCCACAGCACCGCATCGAGCCGGGGCGCGGCAGTCGCGAGCGCCACCAGCCGGTCGAAGCCGAGCGCGATTCCCGCCGCCGGCGGCATCACGGCAAGCGCGGCGAGCAAGTCCTCGTCCAGCGGATAGCGCTCGCCCCAGACGCGGGCCTTCTCGTCCATCTCGGCGACGAAGCGGCGGCGCTGCTCGGCCGGGTCGGTCAGCTCGCCGAAGCCGTTGGCCAGTTCCACACCGCAGGCATAAAGCTCGAAGCGCTCGGCCAGGCGCGGGTCGTCGGGCGCCCGCCGGGCCAGCGCGGCCTCCGACGCGGGGTAGCGGTCTAGGATCGTCGGCCGGCCGATACCGAGCCGCGGCTCGACCCGCGCCACCAGGATGCGCGACAGCATGTCCGACCAGCCGTCGCCGGGGGCGGTGCGGATGCCCGCGGCGGCGCAGGCCGCCGCCAGCGCCTCGGCATCCGTGCTGCCGTCGGCGGCGATGGTTGCGGCAAGGTCGATGCCGGCATGCCGCTCCACCGCCGCGACCAGTTCCAGCCGCTCGGGGGTGGCGAAGGGGTCGCAGACCGCGTCGCGCCAGCGCAGCTCCCGGCTGCCCGCCGCCGCCGCGGCCACCCCCAGCAGCGCGCCGCAATCCTCCATCAGCGCGGTGTAGGACGCGCCGGCGCGGTACCACTCCAGCATCGTGAACTCGGGGTGGTGCAGCGGCCCGCGCTCGCGGTTGCGCCAGACATGGGCGAAGGCGACGATGCGCGTCTCGCCCGCCGCCAGCAGCTTCTTCATCGCGAATTCGGGGCTGGTGTGCAGATAGAGCAGCCGCCGCGTCCCGTCCGGGCCGGTGGCCTCGGTGGCAAAGGCGTGCAGATGCGCCTCGTTGCCGGGGCTCGCGGCCAGGGCCGCGGGGTCGACCTCGATAAATCCTCCGGCATCGAACCAGCCGGCCACCGCGCGGCGGATGCGGTTGCGCGCCAGCAGCAGCGGGCGGCGGTCGGCATGCATGGCGGGCGACCACCAGGGTGTCGGCGAATCGGTCATCGGCAACCTTCGGGCTGGCGATTCCGCGGCGGATGCGCTAGCTGCGGGGCCGATCCGGCCTTAGGCCGCCCGGCCGCTGCAAGCAAGGATGTCCGACCCGTGAAAGTGATCGCCTCCACCCTGCGCAAGGGCAATGTCGTCGACATGGACGGCAGGCTCTATGTCGTGCTGTCCGCCCAGAACTTCCATCCCGGCAAGGGCACCCCGGTGACCCAGGTCGAGATGCGGCGCATCTCCGACGGGGTGAAGGTGTCGGAGCGCTGGAAGACCACCGAGCAGGTGGAGCGCGCGACGGTCGACGAGCGCGAGTACGATTTCCTCTACGAGGACGGCGAGGGCTACCACTTCATGCAGCCCGAGACCTACGACCAGCTGGTGGTCGGCGCCGATGTGGTGGGCGACGGCAAGGTCTACCTCCAGGAGGGGATGCGCTGCTGGCTGAAGACCCATGAAGGCGTGCCGATCGCCATCGAGTACCCGCAGAAGATCACCGTCGAGGTCACCGGGACCGAGCCGGTGGTGAAGGGCCAGACGGCCAGCTCCTCCTACAAGCCGGCGATGACGTCCAACGGGCTGCGCATCATGGTGCCGCCGCACATCGACGTCGGCACGCGGGTGGTGATCAGCACCGACGACAACAGCTACGTCGAGCGCGCCAAGGACTAGGCGGGACGCCTCTGCATCCCCGGCCCCCCTGCCGGCACGGCGACGACGGGGGCGGACGGCAGCCGCGTCCCCACGGTGTATGCAAGAGCCCCTTCCCTCAGGCCCGCCCTCGGCCAGCCGCAGCGACCGGCATCGACATCTCCTGCCCGGACCCGCAACTTGACCGCACGGGCGGCGGTCACTAGCTGGCAGGTATGCATGCCCTCCCGCGTGGCGGGGCATGCGAGGGGCCGGGGATGCGCAGCGGAAACGGCAGAACCCATGCGGGGCGGGCGCTGGTGGCGTTGCGCCAGAAGATCCTGTCGGGCGAGCTTCCCGGCGGCACCCGTCTTTTCGAGGTGACGATCGCCGAGGCGCTCGACATCTCCCGCACCCCGGTGCGCGAGGCGCTGGCGCGGCTCGCCGAGGAGGGGCTGCTCGAGCGCGCGGCCGGCGGCGGCTTCGCCGTCCGCAGCTTCACTCCCGCCGATGTCGTCGACGCCATCGAGCTGCGCGGCGTGCTCGAGGGCACGGCGGCGCGGCTGGCGGCCGAACGGGGCGTGCGCGCCGACCGGCTGGAGGCGATGCGCGGCATCGTCGCGCGGCTGGATGCCTGCGTCGGCGCCGGCGCCGAGGAGGTCGACCTCGAGGCCTATGCCGAGCGTAACGCCGAGTTCCACTCCGCGCTCGCCGGGCTCGCGGGAAGCGAGATCATCCGGCGCGAACTCGACCGTGCGACCCGGCTGCCATTCGCCTCGCCCTCCGCCTTCCTGCCCGACACCTCCGAGATGGAGCGCTTCCGCCGGTCGCTTCACGTCGCGCAGGAGCAGCACCGCGCCATCGTCGCCGCCATCGCCGCCCGCGAGGGCACCCGCGCCGAGGCGCTGGCACGCGAGCATGCCAGGATCGCCCGCGGCAATCTTGAATACATGCTCTCCGAGGGCCGCGGCCTGATCGACCGGATCCCCGGGCTGGCGCTGGTCGTCGACTAGCCCGGCGCCCCGGGGCCGCCTTCCCCGGGGGCCTTCCGGGGCCGGCGCGCGGGCGGACGCAGGGGCTGTGCCGGCGGCGGCGGACGCAAATGGCCATCAGGGTGTCGCCTGCGTCCTATGCGGCCGGGACGCCGCTGGCTACCCTGCCCGCCGTCAGACGCAGGGCGCGGCCGTCCGAGTCGTTCGGGTGCGGCCCGCCTGTGGTCGCACTGCGCATCCCCGGGGGGGCAAGGGCAATGGAGGATCTGGCCGGCCGGCTCGCCATCGTCACCGGCGCCTCCTCGGGCATCGGCGAGGGCATCGCGCGCGCGCTCGCCGCCGCCGGCATGACCGTGCTCGCCGTCGCCCGCCGCGGCGACCGGCTCGACCGGCTGGTTGCCGCGATCGCGCAGGCCGGCGGCCGGGCCGAGGCGGCGGTGGCGGATGTCTCCGACGAGGCCGCGGTCCGGGCCGTCTTCGCCGGTGCCGACGACCGCCACGGCGCTCCCTTCCTTCTGGTCAACAACGCCGGGGTCGGCCAGGCGACGCCGCTCGAGCAGGTCACGCTGGCGGCGTGGAACCGGATCATGGCGGTCAACCTGACCGGCGCCTTCCTCTGCGCCCGCGAGGCCTTCGTGCGGATGAAGGCGGCCGGCGGCGGGCGCATCGTCAGCATCGGCTCGATCTCGGCCCGGGTGCCCCGCGACGAGGCCATCGCCTACAACGCCAGCAAGTACGCGCTGGAGGGGATGACGCGCTCGCTGGCCATCGAGGGGCGTGCGCATCTGGTCACCGCGACCTGCATCCATCCCGGCGCCACCCGCAGCGACTTCGCGCCGGGCCGGACCGACCGGCTGGAAGGCGACTGCCTGCTGCCCGAGCACATCGGTCAACTTGTGGTCTACGCCGCCCGCCTGCCGCGCGACTGCGCCCTGCTCGACGCAACCGTCATTCCCGTCCGCGTGCCCTTCCTGGCCCGCGGCTGAGGCCCCCCAGCGACAAGGACCCCGCCATGGCACTTCTCAGCTTCCTCCGGTCCCGCGGCACGGCCGCCGACGCCCCCGGGCGCGGCCTGCAGGGCCTGCTCGCGGGCTTCTCGATCGAGGTGATGCCTCGCACCGCCTCCAAGGTGGAGGATTTCCGCGCCCTCCTGCCGCGCGGCACCCGCGTCTATGTCGCCCATCTCGACGGCACGCCGATCGACGACATGGTGGCCACGGCGCGGCGACTGCAGGAGGAGGGCTTCGCCGCCATGCCGCATCTGCCGGCGCGGCTGATCGCCGACCGCTCGACGCTGGAACACTGGCTCGGCCGCTACCGCGACGAGGCTGGGGTCGACCAGGCGCTGGTGCTGGCCGGCGGGCTTGCCCGGCCGCGGGGCGCCTTCCACTCGTCGATGCAGCTGCTCGAGACCGGGCTGTTCGACCGCTTCGGCTTCCGCCGGCTGCACGTTGCCGGCCATCCCGAAGGCAACCGCGACATCGACCCCGACGGCGGCAGCCGGGCGGTGGACGAGGCGCTGGCCTGGAAGCAGGCCTTCGCCGAGCGCACCGGCGCGGCGATGGCGATCGTCACCCAGTTCGCCTTCGAGGCCGACCCCGTCATCGCCTGGGCCGGGCGGCTGCAGGCGGCAGGCATCGGCCTGCCGATCCACCTTGGCGTGGCCGGGCCGGCCAAGCTGCAGACGCTGATCCGGTTCGCCGTCGCCTGCGGCGTCGGTCCCTCGCTGCGCGTGCTCGAGCGGCGGGCGCTCGACATGCGCAAGCTGCTGCTGCCCTACACCCCGGCCGAGATGCTGGCCGACATCGCCGCCTGGCGGACGGCCAGCCCGGGCTGCCCGGTCGAGGCGATCCACCTTTTCCCGCTCGGCGGCATCGCCGCGACGGCGGAGTGGCTGGGCGAAACCCTCCGCTCCGGCCCACGCGCCGCCGAAGCCTAGGCCCCGGCCCGCCCGTCCCGCGCAGCGCGCCCGGCCGACCCTCGACGCCGGAGGTGTGCCCCGCCGGTGCGTTGCCGCGGCCACGGCCGGGCGCTGCCCCTGCGGGCCGCGCGGGCGGAGGGGTGGGGTGACAGGCAGGGTCGTGTGCGGGACGGGGCTGCTCGCCGCGGCGCCGCGCCGCCCCCCCCCGGCAATCATCCTTGCCGAAATGTTGATGCGTCACGTGCCTTCAAGCATTTCCAATGGCCTGTGACATGTCCCATGCGTGGGACAGCGCCGCCGCGGCGGCGTCCCTGTGGTCAGCGGCCCACCGCATAGGCCTGCATCAGCCGCGGCGAGGCGGCCGCGCGCAGCACGCCGTCGGCACCGCGAAGGGCGGCCGTCAGCCGGCCGACCGCCCAGGGCGCGGTCACCTCCAGCCGGTGGCCGCGGCCGGCAAGCGCCTCCAGCACCGTCCGGCCCCAGGCGGGCTCGATCGTCAGCCGCCCGGGGTCGGCGGTCCGCGGTGCGAACGAGCCCTGGAAGTGCCCGCTGTGGAACAGCGGCGCGTCAAGGGCTGCCTGCAACCCGTCCTGCCCGGCCAGGAGCCGCAGGAAGAAGACCAGCTGCCACTGGTCCTGCTGGTCGCCGCCCGGGGTGCCGAAGGCCAGCGCCGGCCGTCCCCCGACCGCCGCCAGCGACGGCGACAGCGTCGTGCGCGGCCGCCTTCCGGGGGCGAGCGAGGCCGGCTGGCCTTCCTCCAGCCAGAACATCTGCGCCCGGCTGTTCAGCGCGAAGCCGAGGCCCGGCACCACCGGCGAGGACTGCAGCCAGCCCCCCGACGGCGTGGCCGCGACGATGTTGCCCCAGCGGTCGATGACGTCGAGGTGGCAGGTGTCGCCCTCGCGCTGGGCCAGATGCGCCATCGTCGGCTCGCCCAGCCCCATCGCCGCGGTCGCCGGCGGCCCCCCCGCGGCCGAGCCGCGCGCGGCCCGGGCGATCGCGGCGTCGGCCAGATGAGCCAGTCCCGGCAGCCGGCCGGGACGCTGCTCCAGCGAGGCCTCCGCCCCGATCAGCCCGGCGCGGGCGTTCAGGTAGGCGGGGTCGAGCAGCTGCGGCAGCGCCGCGACGGCCTCGGGGGCATCGCCATAATAGGCCTCGCGGTCGGCGAAGGCGAGCTTCATCGCCTCGGCAGCGATGTGGACGAACTCCGCCCCGGCCGGATCGGCCGCGTCGATGCCGGCGGCACGGGCGATGCCAAGCGCCTGGTGCAGCACCGGCCCCTGCCCCCAGGCGCCGGTCTTGAAGAGCGTCCAGTCGCCGTGCCGGGCGGCCACCGGCGGCTCGAAGCCGGCCTGCCAGCGGGCCAGGTCGTCGGCCGTCAGCACCCCGCGGTGGCGCGCGCCCGAGGCGTCCATCACCTCGGCCCCGGCCAGGAAGCGGCCGATCGCCTCGGCCACGAAGCCGCGGTAGAAGGCCGCCCGCGCCGCCTCGATCTGCGCTTCCCGCCCGCGCGCCCGCTCGGCCTCGGCAAGGATCCGCCGCCAGGTCGCCGCCAGGGCGGGGTTGCGAAACAGCGCCCCCGCCGCCGGCGCCTGCCCGCCGGGCAGCCAGACCTCGGCCGAGCTCGGCCAGTGCGCGCGGAAGAAGGGGGCGAGCGCGGCGATCGCCCCGGCGGCGCGGGCCAGCATCGGGTGGCCCTGCTCGGCATAGCCGATGGCCGGCCCGAGCGCGTCCCGCAGGCTGATCGTGCCGTGATCGCGCAGCAGCAGCATCCAGCCGTCGAAGGCACCGGGAACCACGGTCGCCAGCAGCCCCGAGCCGGGCACCTCGGCAAGGCCCTCGGCGCGGTAGCGGGCGATGGTGGCGCCGGCCGGCGCCACCCCCTGCCCGCACAGCACCTGCACCGGCCCGCGGTCGCCGCGCGCCAGGATCGCCGGCACCTCGCCTCCGGGCCCGTTCAGATGCGGCTCGACCACCTGCAGCACGAAGCCCGTCGCCACCGCGGCATCGAAGGCGTTGCCGCCGCGCTCCAGCACCGCCATTCCGACCGCCGAGGCGATCCAGTGGGTGGAGGCGACGACGCCGAAGGTGCCGACGATCTCGGGGCGGGTGGTGAAGCTCATGTCCGCATCTCCCCTGCCGTGTCCGGCCTGTACCGTCAGGCGCGCAGCCTGGCGTCTGCCACCGCCGCCTCCTCGCCCGGGCGGCCGCCGTCCTCGCCGGCGCCGGGCGGGGCGATCAGCCCCTCGCGCAGCCACTCGGCCCAGTTCCACTCGCTCTTGAGCACCCGCGCGACCTGCAGCGTCTCGGTCGCAACGACATCGGGCACCAGCACCGGGATACCCTCGGCGACGAAGCGGTAGAGTTCCTCGAAGGAGGCGTGCAGCGTCTGGATGGCGATGTCGGAGGAGCCGAGCGTGGTGCCGACGAAGCGCACATGCGGCAGGCCGGCCAGCCGCTCGGCCGCCTCGTTGACCGAGCCGGGACGGACCTTGATCAGCACCAGCGCGTTGCAGGCCACCCCCAGCGCCGTGGGGCTGCCGACGGCGGCGAAGCGGATCACCCCCTGCTCCTGCATGCGCCCGACGCGGGCCCGGACGGTGCCCTCGGACACGCCGAGCTTGCGGGCGATCTCGCGGAACGGGCGGCGGCCGTCGGCCGAGAGCTCGGCCACGATGTCGAGATCGGTGGTGTCGAGGTCGCCTGTCACGTCGCCCGCCTTCCTGTGCACCCGTCACGCCGCCGAGGCAGGGCCGCCGCGCCGCGGCGGCCGCGCCAGTTACGCATACGCATTGCGTAGAGGTATCGCCTATACGCTGCGCGATCAATCTTGATTATGCCATAGCGACGTGCAAAGCTTGCCGCATCACGACTTGGCTGCCCCACCACCGCATCGCACAGGAGGGTTACGATGCTCGGCAAGACGCTCAGGACGGCCCGGCAGGCGGGGGCCCGCACCGGCCTCGCGCTCGGCCTTGCCGCGGCTGCTGCCACGGCCGCACCGGCGCAGGAGCCGGTCACGATCACCTTCTTCATCTGGGCCGGCTCCAACCAGGGGATCGTGCCGATGGAGGTGATCGAGGCATACCGCGCCGCGAACCCGCATGTCACCATCGAGATCCTCGAATCGAACAACGCCATCACCTATCCAAGGATGGTGGCCGCGCGCATGACCACGCCCGACGATCCGCTGGTGCATTGCGGCTTCTTCAATGTCGATTCGATGAACAAGGGCGACGTCGACGACATGTGGGAATCGATGAACCCCGAGCGGGTCACCAACATGGCGAACGTGATCCCCGAGTTCATCCGCGAGGACGCCCGCGGCGTCGGCTACCAGATGTCGGGGATCGGCATCCTCTACAACAAGGACGCGGTCGCGACCCCGCCGGATTCCTGGACGGTCCTGTGGGCCGAGGGCAACGACAAGAAGGTCACCTTCTTCGACTACGACACGCGCATGCTGGCGATCGCGGCTCGGCTGAACGGCGGCGACGAGTACAACATCGACCCCGGCTTCCAGACCTGGGCCAACGCCGCCGCCAACATCCGCGCGCTGGTCGATTCCAACGACGGGGTGAAGAACCTGCTGGTGTCGGGCGATGCGCATTACGCGCCGTGGTTCTCCTCGCTCGCCAACGTCTGGATCAACGAAGGCGCACCGCTCGGCTTCGCGGTCCCGAAGGAGGGGCTGATCGCCTTCCCGATCTACCTGACCATCGCCAAGGGCGTCACCGACGCCGAGCGGGCGGTCTGCGAGGACCTCGTCAACACCCTGCTCGAGCCCGACAACGCCGGCCGCTACGGGGCGCTGACCTTCGCCATCCCGGTGGTGCGCAACGCCTCGCAGTCGCCCGAGCAGATGGCCAACCCGATGCTGAACATCGAACTGGCCGAGACCGCCATCCTGCTCGACTACAAGCACATCGCCGAGGAGAGCGCGGGCTGGCGCGAGCGCTGGGACCGCGAGGTCAAGTTCAGGATGCGCTGAGCCCCGGCAGGGCAGGCGACCGCAGGCGGGGGCCCCGGCGGGGGCCCCCGCCGGCACACGGGGGTGACGGACGGACATGCGCCAGGGCGTGGAACTCGAGGCGGTCAGCAAGACCTTCCGCGGCTTCCGCGCCGTGGACGGGGTGAGCTTCCGCATCCCGGAGGGGTCGTTCTTCTCGCTGCTCGGTCCCTCGGGCTGCGGCAAATCGACGACGCTGCGGATGCTGTCGGGCTTCGAGGACCCCGATTCGGGGCGGATCTGGATCGGCGACCAGGTCATGAACGGGGTTCCCGCCTACCGCCGTCCGACCAACATGGTGTTCCAGCGCTGGGCGCTGTTCCCGCACATGACCGCCTACGAGAACGTCGCCTTCGGCCCCTCGGTGGCGCGCGTCCCGCGCGCCGACCGGCGCCGCCAGGTGATGGAGGCGCTGGCGCTGGTGGGGCTGACCGACTTCGCCGATCGCAAGCCGCGCCAGCTGTCGGGCGGGCAGATGCAGCGCGTGGCGCTGGCCCGCGCGCTGGTGAACAAGCCGCGCGTGCTGCTCCTCGACGAGCCGCTCGGCGCGCTGGACCTCAAGCTCCGGCTGCAGATGCAGGGCGAACTCAAGCGCATCCAGGAGAGCGTCGGCGCCACCTTCGTCTACGTCACCCACGACCAGGGCGAGGCGCTGACGATGTCCGACCAGGTGGCGATCATGCGCGACGGACGGATCGAGCAGATCGGCGCCCCGCACGAGGTCTATGACGCGCCGGCGACGCGCTTCGTGGCCTCGTTCCTCGGCAACGCCAACCTGCTGCCGGTGACGGTGCAGGGCATCGACGGGCAGGCCGCGAAGGTGGCGCTGGGCGGCCTCGTCTTCGAGGCGCGGGTCGGGCAGACCCCGGCCGCCGGCACCGGGGTGGTGGCGCTGCGCTACGAGGCGGTGCGGATCGGGGCGGCGGCCGAGGGCCAGCCGGTGCGCACCCGCGGCCGCATCCTCGAGGCGAGCTTCGCCGGCTCGTCGGTGCACTACGTCGTGGCCGCCGAGCCCGGCTTCACGCTGACGGTCGAGGACCGCCACAGGATCGACGAGCCGCCCTGGCCGCGCGGCACGCTGGTCGACCTCGGCTGGCACGGCGCCGCCGCGCGGCTGTTCCCGGAGGCAGGGTGAGCACCCCCGCCCCGCGGACCGGGGGCATGGCGCGGGCAGCGGCACCGTGGCTGCTGCTGCTGCCCGCCTTCGCGCTGATGACCTACGCCTTCATCCTGCCGATCGGCAGCTTCCTCGAATACGGCTTCTACCGGTTCGAGCGCGGGCGGCTGATCCAGGACTTCACCTTCGCCACCTACCGGCGGTTCCTGTTCGATCCCTACTACCATGCGGTGATCCTCGACACGCTGAAGGTGGCTGCGATCGTCACGACCATCGCGCTGGCCGTCGGCTACCCGCTCGCCTACGGGCTGTGGCGGCTGCAGAGCCCGGCGCTGCAGCGCTGGTTCGGGCTGATCATCTTCTCGCCGGTGCTTGTCAGCGTGGTGGTGCGCAGCTACGGCTGGACGGTACTGCTGGCCGACCAGGGGGCGGTCAACTGGGCGCTGATGCGGGCGGGGCTGATCGGCGAGCCGCTGGAGCTGGTCTACAACCTCACCGGCGTGGTCATCAGCCTCAGCCATGTCTTCCTGCCCTTCGTCGTGTTCCCGATCTACGCGGCGATGACCCGGCTCGACCCCAGCCTGCGCGAGGCGGCGATGGACCTCGGCGCCGGATGGTGGACCACCTTCCGCCGCGTCACCCTCCCCCTGACCCTGCCGGGAATCGTGGCGGCGGCGCAGATCGCCT
This sequence comes from Paracoccaceae bacterium, assembly GCA_023383015.1. Taxonomy (GTDB): domain Bacteria; phylum Pseudomonadota; class Alphaproteobacteria; order Rhodobacterales; family Rhodobacteraceae; genus JAHDXW01. The sequence continues at coordinate 11,131 of JAHDXW010000011.1, read as the reverse complement.
TCACGCTCGCGCTCGGGGCGCTGGTGACGCCGGCGCTGCTTGGCGGCGGGCGGGTGCTCGTGCTGCCCCTGCAGGTCTACCGCGCGACGTCCGAGATCAACTGGCCGTTCGCCGCCGTGGGGGGGCTGGCGCTGCTCCTGATGGCGCTGGTGGCGGTGGTGCTCTCCAACCGCCTGCTGCGCTACGCCGAGCCCTGAGCCATGCACCGCCGCCTTCCCCACCCCCGCCACATCGCGCTTGCCGCCTTCTGCGTCGCCGGGGCGCTGTTCATCCTGTCGCCGCTGGCCATCGTCATCCTCACCTCGTTCTCGGCCACGGCCTACAACGTCTTTCCGCCGCAGGAATACTCGCTGCGCTGGTACGAGACGCTGGCAGCCCAGGGGGCGTTCTACGGCGCCGCCCTCCGCAGCGTCGTGCTGGCCACCGCGACGATGGCGATCGCGCTTCTCATCGGCACGCTGGCCTCCTACGCGCTGGTCAAGTACGCCCTGCGCGGACGCGACCTGATCAAGGGGATGCTGCTGGCGCCGATCGTGCTGCCGAACATCGTGCTCGGAGTGGCGCTGTTCATCTTCTTCGTGCGGATCGGCACCGTGAACAGCTATCCCTCGCTGCTGATCACCCATGTGCTGGTCGTCACCCCCTTCGTGGTCGCCATCACCGGCGCGGCCTTCGCCAACTTCGACTGGTCGACCGAGGAGGCGGCGATGGACCTCGGCGCCGGGCCGGTCGAGACCTTCCTGCGCGTGGTTCTGCCGCAGGTCCGCGCCGGGGTGGTGATGGCCGGCGTCTTCGCCTGGATCATCTCCTTCGACCAGGTCGAGACGACGCTGTTCCTTGTCCGCCCGGGCCAGAGCACGCTGCCGATCGAGATGTTCCTCTACCTGCAGAAGTGGCAGGACCCGACCATCGCGGCGCTGTCCTCGATCCTGATCCTCGCTGCGGGGGTCGTGGTGGTGGCGCTGTCGATCGCGGGCCGCGGGCGCACCCCGGCCGACATCATCAAGCAGCAACGGGAGGGCAGCGGATGAGCGCCTTGCTCGACGAGGTCTGCGCCGCCGTCGACGGGGCGGCGCTGTGGGCGCACATGGAGGTCTTCGCCCGCCACATGAAGGAGGCAGGCAGCCCCGGCGAGATGGAGAGCCTGCGCCATGTCGAGGCGGCGCTGGCCGGCTGGGGCTTCGCGACCGAGACGATCCTGCATCACGCCTACATCTCGCTGCCGCAGCCGGGCGCGCGCGTCGCCTGCGGCGACTGGTCGGGGGCGGCGATCACTCATTCCTTCGGCCGGCCGGCGCCGGCGGGCGGGCTGGCGGCGCCGGCGGTCGACCTCGGCCAGGGCAGCGAGGCCGACTTCGCCCGCGCCGACGTGCGCGGCCGGGTCGTCATCGTGGACGGCATCGCCAATCCCGTCATCACCCAGCGCGCCAGCCGGGCCGGCGCCGTCGGGCAGGTGCATGTCAGCGCCCACGAGCACCGCCACGAGATGTGCCTGTCGCCGGTCTGGGGCAGCCCCGACGACCGCAAGCTCGACCTGCTGCCCGCCACCGTCGTGCTGACGGTCGCCCATGCCGAGGGAACGGCGCTGCGTGCGCTCCTGAAGGCGCGGCTGGAGGCCGGGGTCAGGCTGTTCGCCGATGTCGACACCGGCTGGCGGACGACGCCGATCCTGATCGCCGAGATGATGCCTGAAGGCCGGCCCGACGCCCCCTTCGTGTTCTTCACCGGGCATCACGACGCCTGGTACCATGGGGTGATGGACAACGGCGGGGCGAACGCCACGATGCTCGAGGTCGCCCGCCTTGCCGCCGCCCGGCGCGGCGCCTGGGCACGCGGGCTGCGGCTGGCCTTCTGGTCGGGGCACAGCCAGGGGCGCTACTCGTCCTCGGCCTGGTATGCGGACCACCACTGGGAGCAGCTCGCCGCCCGTGCCCTTGTCCATGTCAACGTCGATTCCACCGGCGGCATCGGCAACACCCATGTGGCCGACACCACCGCGGCGGCCGAACTGCGCGGGCTGGCCGCCGAGGCCATCGCCGCGCGCGCCGGCCAGACATTCGGCAACGCCCGGATGGGGCGGGCGGGCGACCAGAGCTTCTGGGGCATCGGCGTGCCGGCGATCTTCGGCAACATGTCGACCCAGCCGCCCGACCCAGAGGATGCGGGCGGCAGCTTCTTCCGTTCCGGCAGGCGCGGCGGCTTCGGCACCGGCTGGTGGTGGCACACCCCGGACGACCTCCTCGACAAGATCGACCGCGAGATCCTGGTGCGCGACACGCGGATCTACATGCACACGGTCTGGCGTCTGCTGACCGACCGGGTGCTGCCGCTCGACTATGCCGAGCACGGCCGCTATCTCCTTGCCGAACTCGACGCGCTCGAGGAGGCGGCCGGGCCGGGGCGGTTCGACCTCGGCCTCCTGCGCTGGCGCGCGCGGCGCCTGGTGGCCGCGGCCGAGCGCTTCCCGGCCCAGAGGGAGCAGGCGCGGGATGCGGCCGCGGCGGCGCGTCTCGGGGCGGCGCTGCAGCGGGTGGCGCGGGCGCTGGTGCCGGTGGACTACACCGATTGTGACCCCTTCGACCACGACCCGGCGCTGCCGATGGGCCCCTACCCCGGGCTGCAGCCGCTGCGCCGGCTGGGTGCGCTGGCGCCCGGCAGCGAGGCGGCGCGCTTCCTGGAGACCCGGCTGGTGCGTGCGCGCACCCGGGCCGAAGTGGCGCTGGCAAAGGCCGTCGCCGCTTTCGAGGACGTCACCGGACCGATCGAGGAGACCCGAGCATGACCTCTGCCCTGCTGCCCGGCCGCCGCGCCCTTGTCACCGGCGGCGGCGGCCGCATCGGCCGCGCCGTCGCCGAAACGCTCCTGCGCGAGGGGGCGAGCGTGGCGCTCGCCGACCTGTCACAGGAGGCCGCCGCGGCGGCCGCGCGGGCCGTGGACCCCGACGGCCGTCGAAGCTGCGCGCTGGCCGGCGACGTCGCCGAAGAGGATGCGGTCGAGGCGATCATCGACGGTGCCGAGACGGCGTTGGGACTGCCGGACCTTCTGGTGACGGCGCACGGCATCTTCCCCAACCAGCCGCTGGTCGACATGACCCAGGCCGAGTGGGACCGTGTCTTCGCCGTCAACCTGCGCGGGCCGATGTTCCTTGCCCGCGGCCTTGCGCGGCGCTGGATCGCCACCGGCACCGCCGGCGGGATCGTCAACATCACCTCGGGCGCGGCGCGGTCGGCGCGGGCGGGGTCGAGCCACTACGCCAGCTCCAAGGCGGCGCTGAACATGGTCACCGAGGTGCTGGCGATCGAGCTTGGCCCGCATGGCATCCGGGTGAACGCGGTGGCGCCGGGTCTGATCCTCGACCAGGTGGTGCGCGCCACCGACCCCGACCTGCACCCCTATGTCAACGACATGCTGCGGGCGACCCCCCTGCGGCGGACCGGCGCGCCGCAGGACATCGCCGAGGCGGTGGCCTTCCTGGCCTCCGACCGCTCGCCCTGGACGACCGGCGCGGTCCTCGAGATCACCGGCGGCTCGCATTGCGGCCGGCCGCATGTGCCGCTGACGCGGAACCTGAAATGACGGCCTACACCATCGTCGGCGCCGGCGCGATCGGCGGGCTGGTCGGGGCGGCGCTGCACGGCGCCGGCCATGACGTCACCTTCGTCGAGGCCGACCCGGCCCACCGCGAGGCGATCGCCGCCCGCGGCCTCCGGATCGAGGGCCACCGCGCCATGCACTGCACGGCCCCGGCCATCGCGCCCGCGGCACTGGGCGGGGGGCTGGCGCGGGTGATCCTGGCCGTCAAGTCGCTGCACACGCGCGACGCCATCCCCGCCCTGGCCGGCCGGCTGGCCCCGGACGGGATGATCCTGTCGCTGCAGAACGGGCTGAACCCGCTGATCCTGGCCGAGACCTTCGGGGCCGGCCGGGTCGTCGGCGCCTATCTCACCTTCGGCGGCTACGTCGAGGCGCCGGGCGTGATCCGCTACGCCGGCGAGGGCAGCTTTGCGGTGGGCGAGATCGACGGCGCCCTGACCCCGCGGCTGACGGCGATGGCAGCCGAGCTGTCGGCGCTGCAGCCCTGCGCGACCACGACCAACCTGATGGGGCACCTGTGGTCGAAGCTGGTGCTCGGCGCGGTCTACTACGGCACGGCGGTGCTCGACCGCGACGTGATCGACATCTACGCCGATCCGCAGGCGCTGGCGGTGCTGTCGGAGGCCGCGCGCGAGGCGGCCGCGGTGGCGGCCGCCAACGGCGCCGCGCTGGAGGACTGCGACGGCTTCGAGCCGGCCGCATTCCTGGCCGGCGACCCTGCCGGCATCGCCGCCTCGTGGAAGGCGCAGCGCGCCTACTGGGCGGGCCATGTCGGCTCGGGGAGGACGGGCATCTGGCGCGACCTTGCGATCCGCCGGCGCCGCACCGAGTGCGAGGCCCATCTCGGTGCCATGCTCGACCGCCGGCGCGGGGTGGCGACGCCCGTGCTCGACCGCATCCGCGCCTGCGTCGCGGCGGTCGAGCAAGGCGAGCGGGCGCTTGGCTGGGCGAACCTGGCCGCAATCGCCGGGGGATGAACGTCAGCGGGCGGGCTCGATGCCGATCAGCCGGTCGACCGAGACCGCCCCCGGCCCCCGCGCGAGGGTGACGAGAAAGCAGGCCGCCCACAGGCCATGCGTCGCCCAGGCGCCGGGGTAGACGAAGAGCTGGATCACCGCGGTCATCGCCAGCAGGCCAAGGGCGGCCAGCCGGGTGGTCAGCCCCAGCACCAGCAGCACCGACAGGAGGTGCTCGGCCAGTGTCGCCAGCACCGCGGCCGCCGCGGAGGGAATGAGCGGCAGGGCGTATTCGTGCTCGAACAGGAAGAAGGTGGACTCCCTGATCGCGAGCCCGTCGACCTTGGTGCGGGCCGAAGCCCAGAACACCGCGGCCGGGAAGATGCGGACGGCCAGCAGCACGAGGTCGAAGGGGATGCGCTCGCCCAGCGCCATCGCCGCGGCGAGGTGCCGGAGGAAGGCGGGGCGCGCGGGCAGGCCGGTGCGGGCGGTCATGGGGCGTCTCCTTGCCGGGCGTCCTCTTGCCGGGCGTCCAGGTGGCGGGCGGCGACGATCAGGCCGTGGCGGATCAGCAGGGCGAGCGCCGGGGCGGGGTCGTCCCCGGCGGCGGCGCGGCCGAGCGGCGTGCCGCCGGCGAGCGCGTCGACCAGACGGTGGGCCGGTGCGTCGATCCGTTCGACCACCACATCAAGGCCGCGGTCGCGGGCGATCAGCGCCCGCTCGGGCCCGCTGGCCGCAACCCGGGCCGAGTGGCTGGCCGGCTGGTTCGCCTGCCAGATCGTCACGGCCGGGAAGTCCGAGGCGAACAGGCGCAGCGACGGGTGCAGCGCCACGACCAGGCCGTCCGGATCGCCGGCCAGGAGCCGCGCGGGATCGACCGGCGCCGCGTCGGCGGCGTGGTAGGCCTCGCCCCGCAGCACCTCAAGCACGGCGACATCGGCAAGGTAGGGCAGCCCCGCGACCGGCGGGAAGGCGGCAAGGAAGGCGGGGAAGTCACCGCCCCATTCGTGGATCACCGGCTGGCGGGGGGGATGGGCGCGCAGGAACTCGCTTGCCATGGCGGCGAAGAAAGGCACGCCCACCAGCCGCTCCACCACCGGGAAGCGCGCCGCCAGCGCCCGTCCGAGCCCGTGCTGGACGTTGTTGCGGTAGACCGCGAAGCGGCGGGCAAGCTCGGCGGGATCGGGCGCGGCCAGGCCCGGCGGCGGCGCCCTGCCGAACAGCGCGGCGGCGAAGCCGGCCGTGATCTCAGCATGCGACGGCAAGGCGGCGGCCTCCGTTCCGCAGAATGTCACCGGCCCGCGCCGCCTCCGCGAGAAGAACCTCGAAGGGTGGCACGTCGTTGTCCCATTCGATCAGCGTCGGCAGCGGCCCGGTGGCGGCGATCACCTCGGCGTAGAGCGTCCAGACGGGATCGGCCACCGGGCTGGCGTGGTCGTCGATCAGCAGCGGGCCGGAGGGCAGAACCTCGGCCGAATGGCCGGCAAGGTGGATCTCGCCCACCAGATGCAGCGGGAAGTCGGCGAGGTAGGCGCGCGGGTCGGTGCGGTGATTGGCGGCGGCGACGAAGACGTTGTTGACGTCGAGAAGCAGGCCGCAGCCGCTGCGCCGGGCGACCTCGGCCAGGAACGCCGTCTCGGGGATGGTCGAGGCGGCGAAGGTGACGTAAGTCGCGGGATTCTCGAGCAGCATCCGCCGGCCGAGCGCGTCCTGCACCTGCCCGACATGGGCGGCCACCGTGGCCAGCGTCTCGTCGGTGTAGGGCAGCGGCAGCAGGTCGTTCAGCCAGGCCGCGCCGTGGCTCGACCAGGCCAGGTGCTCCGAGAAACTCTCGGGCTCGTAGCGCTCCACGAGCGCGCGCAGGCGGCGCAGGTGGCCCCCGTCCAGCCCGCCCGGCCCGCCGATCGACAGCCCCACCCCGTGCACCGACATCGCATGGTCGGCGCGGATGCGGGCCAGCATCGCATGCGGGGCACCGCCGGCGCCCAGGTAGTTCTCGGCATGGACCTCGTAGAAGCCGACCGCGCCGGGCTGCGCGGCGACGGCGGCGAAATGCTCGGGCTTGAAGCCGAGGCCGGCGGTCGCCGGCAGGCCGCCGGCGCGGGGGCGGGCGGGCATCGGGCTGGGCATGGCGGTTCCTCGCGGGGGCGGCAGTGAGGGAAGGCCCCCGGGCGCGGCCGCCCGGGGGTCGGGCCGGGCTCAGCCGGCCGGGATGTCGCGCTCGAGCGGCTCGAGCGAGCCCATCCGGCCGCCCTCGACCTGGGTGGTGGCGCAGGTGCCGGCGGGAACCAGCGTCCAGGCGTTGCCCTGGAAGTCCACCTTCGAGGTGCCGGCGCAGGTCGTGCCGGGGCCGGCGGCGCAGTCGTTCTTGCCGGCCAGGGAGATGCCGTAGCACTTCTCCATCTGCGCCGACTGCGCCGCGGCATGCCCGCCGGCCAGCGACACGGCGGTGGCAAGCGAGGCGGCGAGCGTCAGGGCGGTGGTCTTGGGGGTCATCTGCGTCTCCTGTCTGGGCTGTGTGGCGGGCCCGTCTCCCCGGGGTCCCGCCCAGCACTACGCGGCGGCAGGTGGTGCGTTACCTTGCCACACGAAGCCGTGATCGGGCACCGGGTTGGCGCCCGGAGCCCGGGCGAGCAGGTAACATCGGGCCACGCCGGCGCGAACAGGGTGGGCATTGGGACGGATCGAGGACGAGGACTGGGCCGCGCTGATGCGGGCGGCCAACCGCGGCGACGGGGCGTCCTACGCCCGGCTGCTGCGCGCCGTGACGCCGGTGCTGCGGGCGGTGGTGCGCGCGCGCGGGTCGGCGCTGGGACGGGAGGGCTGCGAGGACGTGCTGCAGGAGGTGCTGCTCGCCATCCACCTCAAGCGCCTGAGCTGGCGCGAGGATCTGCCGCTGCGGCCGTGGCTCTATGCGGTGGCGCGCCACAAGGTGGCCGACGCCTTTCGCGCCCGCGGCCGGAGGGTCGAGGTGCCGGTAGAGGCCTTCGCCGAGGTGCTGCCGGCACCCGACGGCGGCGATCCGATGGCCGGGCGCGACCTCGAGGCGCTACTTGCCCGGATTGACCCGCGCTCGGCCGAGATCGTCCGCGCGGTGGGCGTTGCGGGGCAGAGCGCGGCCGAGACGGGCGCGCGGCTGGGGATGACGGACGGGGCGGTGCGGGTGGCCCTGCACCGGGCGATGAAGGCGCTGATGCGCCTGAAGGAAGGACCGACGCGATGAGGACCGAGGAGCTGATCGCCCTGCTTGCCGCCGACGCCGCGCCGCGGCCCGACCCGGCGCGGCATCTGGGGCTGTGGCTGGGCGGGGCGCTGGCGCTGGCCGCGGCGGCGATGGTGGGCGCGCTGGGCCTGCGCCCGGACCTCGGCGCCGCGCTGGCCTCGCCGGTGGCGGCCAAGACGCTTGTCCCGCTGGTCCTGGGGCTGACGGCGCTGGCCCAGGCCCGCCGCCTCGCCCGGCCCGAGGCCGACGGCCGCCCGGGCTGGCGGGCGGTGGGGGCGCTGGCGGCGGCGGCGGCGGCGGCCCTCGTCCTGGCCCTTGCGGCCGGCGGGCCGGCGGGGCTGGCCGCGGCGCTGGCCGACCGCGCGCTGGTCGTCACCTGCCTTGTCTCGGTGCCGCTGATGGCGGCACTGCCGCTCGCCGCCCTCCTGTGGCACCTGCGCCGAGGCGCCCCTGTGGCGCCGGCAAAGGCGGGGCTCGCGGCCGGACTTGCCGCGGCGGGCCTTGCCACCGCGGCCTATTCGCTCCATTGCCCCGGCGACGCGCCGCTGTTCGCGCTGCCGGTCTACGGCGCGGTGATCCTGGCCGTGGCGGCCGCCGGCGCCGGCCTCGGGGCGCGGCTGCTGCGCTGGTAGGCGGGCACCGGGGTCGGTGCGGGGCCGCGACGGCCGTCCGGGGTCAGCGCGCGAACAGCCGCTCGCCCCGCTCGTCGATGATCTGGCGGGCCTTGGCGGCCGAGATCGCGGTGGCCTCCTCGAGCGAGGCCATGGTGTCGGCGCGGACGAGGTCGTGGCGGAGGGCAACGCCGTCGACGAGCTTCTCGATCCGCGCCGCGACGCGGTAGTTCCCGCCCTCGCGGATCGGCGCGGGGGTGATGCGGAAGCCCTTGTAGTCCTCGCCCGCCGCCGCGGCCGGGGCAGGCCCGCCCGCCGCTTCCCCGCCGGTCCTGCCGCCGAAGAGGCGCGTCAGCCACGACATGGCCCGTGCCCCCAGCTGTGAAGACGGGAGCGCGGCGTCCGGCTCCGTCCCGGATGCCGCGGACGTGCCGACGCGCGCCGCCTCGGCTCGCTCAGTAATGGTGTCTGCACTGGACGATCTCCAGGGATGATGCGTTGACACGATAGACCAGCCGGTGCTCGCGGTCGATCCGGCGCGACCAGAAACCGGAATGGTCGCCGCGCAGGGGCTCCGGCTTGCCCGTTCCCTCGAACGGGTGGCGCAGGCAGTCCTCGATCAGCCGGTCGAGCTTGCGGAACAGCGCCGGGTCGTGGGCCTGCCAGTGCGGGCATTGCTCCCAGGCCGCCGGCCGGAAGCTGACATTCACGGACGCTCCATCGCCCTGAGGTCATCGCGCGACCTTACGACCTAACGCCCTTCGTCGGCGTCGGCGATGGCCGCCAGAAGCTGGCGGCGGTTTTCGGGCGAGGCCATGAGATAGGTCGTCTCGTCCATGCTCGCCCCGTCCTCGAGGCTGACCATCACCACGGGCTTGCCCTTGGCGCGGGTGACGATGACCGGCTCATGGTCGTCGTTCACCCGGTCCATGACCGAGGAGAGGTTGGCGCGGAGTTCGCTGGAGGAGAGGGTGCGCATGGGTGGGAACGTACGCGATCGTGTACGCCCTTTCACGCCCCTCACCGCAAGCACTGCCCGAAAGCGGTACCCCTAGGACAGCAGGCGTACATCCGGCCAGACATGATGCACGAAGGGCGCCAATGCATGGCGCGCCTTCAGGCCAAGGGCATATTCGGCGGCCCTGAATGCGGCCTGCCATGTCTCAGGGTGATCTGGCCCGCCCATCTCGGCATCGCCGAGGAACGAGGCGAAGACGAGATGCGCCTCGACCCCCTGCGTCTGCAGCCACCACAGATGGGCGAGGCGGTTGGTGACCTGAAAGAAGGTCTCCGACCAATCGGTTGCGGCGGACACCCCGAGATGATCCCGGACCTGCCGAAGGGCGCTCTCGATCGTCGAGCGTGACGTGCCGCGCGCCGCGGTCGGCGGGCTCAGGAACTCTCGGACATGCGCCTTGGCTTCAAGCAGTATGCAGGCGGAACCTGCCCGACCCAGCGCATCCCATTGCGGACCGCGCGCGGGCCAGAAGCGCGCCAGCCCGGGCTTCAATGCATCAAGGCCGAGCCGGTCCAGAAAGGCACCGTCGCGGTACTCGGCGAAATCGTCCTCTGCCAGAGGCGACAGCCATGTGATTGGGGCAAGCGCGGCAGGCTGCAGCAGGTCGGGTCGCGCTGCAATGCAGCGTTGAATCCACTTCAGGCTCCCTCTCGCCCCCTCGGGCTGCGCGATCCTCATTGATCCAGGAAACCCCCGAGCTTCCGGCTCGGCATCGGGCGCTTCAGCCTCCCGAGCGCCCTTGCCCCGCTCTGTCGGCTCAGGCCCGCATCGCCCGGGCCGCCAGACCCGCCTCCTCGCGGACGCCGCTTCAGCCCCTCCACCTCGGCCTCCAGCCGCGCGGACTGCTTTCTCATCGCAGCGACGGTTTCGGCAAGGTCGAGGCTGGCTCTCACGGCGGCGACATCGGACCACATCGGCCTCACATCGCCCCGCAGATCGGTGACGTCATTCTGCAGGTTCAGAAGCTGTCCGTCGGCCTGCGTGTGCAACTCTTCCATGCGGCGTGGGTTGGCGCTGTTGGCACGGATCAGGTCGGCAATGTCTTCAAGGGTCATGCTGGCATCCAACCAGAAATCCCATTGACGTCCGGGCGCCGGCGGGCGGACGTGGGCCAAACACCCTCACTGATCGAGAAAACTCCGCAGCTTCCGGCTCCGGCTGGGATGCTTCAGCTTCCTCAGCGCCTTGGCCTCGATCTGGCGGATCCGCTCGCGCGTCACCGAGAACTGCTGGCCGACCTCCTCGAGGGTGTGGTCGGTGTTCATCCCGATGCCGAAGCGCATGCGCAGCACCCGCTCCTCGCGCGGGGTGAGCGAGGCAAGGACCCGCGTCGTGGTTTCCTTGAGGTTCTCCTGGATGGCGCTGTCGAGCGGCAGGACCGCGTTCTTGTCCTCGATGAAATCGCCGAGCTGCGAATCCTCCTCGTCGCCGATGGGCGTCTCGAGCGAGATCGGTTCCTTGGCGATCTTCATCACCTTGCGGACCTTCTCGAGCGGCATCTGCAGCTTCTCGGCCAGTTCCTCGGGCGTCGGCTCCCGGCCGATCTCGTGCAGCATCTGGCGGCCGGTGCGGACGAGCTTGTTGATCGTCTCGATCATGTGGACGGGAATGCGGATGGTACGCGCCTGGTCGGCGATCGAGCGGGTGATGGCCTGGCGGATCCACCATGTCGCATAGGTCGAGAACTTGTAGCCGCGGCGGTACTCGAACTTGTCCACCGCCTTCATCA
>JAHDXW010000010.1 GCA_023383015.1 Paracoccaceae bacterium | reverse complement strand
CCGCCCGGCTTGCCGGCGTGCGGCGGAAGGCGCTGGCCGCGATCGCCGCGGCCGGCGACCCCGATGCGGTGGCCGTCGCCCTCGGCGCGGCGCTGGAAGCCCTCGCCGCGGCCGGGGAGGGGTGACATCAAAGGCCCCTTGCGCCCCGCCTCAACACCCCCGTGAAACATTCCCGCAAGAAAATGCGGTTGCTGCAAAACCCGCTGTCAGACTGTGCAAAACCCGCTGTCCCGCTACAAGGGCGGGCGGTCGCCCCCGGGACAGGTCTTGACGACTCCTGAATCCCTCCGTTCAGCACATTGACTTCATTAGAGTCCAGCGATGTCCCGCGCGTGGGACGCGGGGTCCGGACGCCGGCACCGCCAGGCCGGCGGCGACCGTCGCGCGCCCGCCCCGGCCCTCAGCCCAGCCCCGCCTCGACCGGCAGAAGGACGCCGGTGATCCCGTCGGAGGCATCCGAGGCCAGCCACAGCGCCGCCTGCGCGACCTGCTCCTCGGTCACCATCCGGCCCAGCGCGGTCTCGCCCGCCATCGCCGCCAGCGCCGCCTCGGGGGCCGGGCCGCCGCCGGCATGGCGGGCGCGGATGCGCCCCACCAGCGCCTCGGTCGCGACCGGGCCGGGCGCGATGGCGTTCACCCGCACCCCCCGGCCGCCAAGGTCGAGCGCCGCCGCCCGCATCACCCCGACCACGGCATGCTTGGATGCGGTGTAGAGCACCTGCCGGGGGTGGGCGCGGTAGCCGTTGATCGAGGCGGTGACCACCGCCGCCCCCCGCCCCGAGGCGGCAAGCGCCCCCGCGAGGCCCCCCAGCGTCGCCGCCACGCCCCAGACGTTGACCGCCATCACCCGGGCCCATTCGGCGGCGTCGAGTTCCTCTACCCCCCGCCAGGGCGGCACCACCCCGGCGTTGGCCACCACCGCGTCCACCCTCCCCAGCCGGGCGGCCAGCCCGGCCAACCGCTCGCGGGCATCGGGAGCGCCGAGGTCGGCCTCGACCCCCTCCCACCCCGCCGGCAGGCCCTCGAGCGCCGCGGCCAGGTCGACCGCGACCACCCGCGCCCCCGCCCCCGCGAGCGCCCGCCCGATCGCCCGGCCAAGGCCGCGCCCCGCCCCGGTCACCACCGCGGTGCGGCCTTCCATCACTGTCGCGGCCATGTTGCGCCCCCTTCGCCTGCGGCCTATACCTCGGGTGATGATACGCACAATTGTGCGTCATGTGAACGGCAGGGCCGGGCGGCAGGAGGGCCGCGCACCGATGCAGGTGGTGATCCTCGGGGCCGGATCGATCGGCCTCTCGTTTGCGGCCGCCTTTGCCGACGCGGGCGCTGCGGTGACGCTGGCCGAACCCGACGCCGGGCGACGGGGCGCCGCCGCCGCGGGCATCGCCGCGCAGGAGCGCGCGATCGCCGCGGCCGGCCTTGCCCGAGGCGGCGGCGGGCAGGTCCGGGTGGCGGCGGCAGCCGGGAGTGCGCCGGCCGCGGCGGCACTTGTAATCGAGGCCGGTCCCGAGCACGTCGAGGCCAAGCAGGCGATCTTCGCGGGGCTCCTGGCCTCGGCGGGGCCGCAGACGGTGCTGGCATCGGCCTCCTCGGCGATCCCGATCTCGCGGGTGGTCACCGACCCCGCGGAGCAGGGCCGCTGCCTCGTCGCCCATCCTGTCAATCCGCCAGCGGTGCTGCGGCTGATCGAGCTTGTCCCCGGACCGGCGACGCTGCCCGACACCACCGCGCGGGCGGCGGCGCTGTTCGAGGCGGCAGGTTTCCATGCCGTGCGGCTGGGCCGCGAGATCGAGGGGTTCGTGCTGAACCGGCTGCAGGGCGCGGTGCTGCGCGAGGCCTACCGGCTGGTCGACGAGGGCATCACCGATGTCGAGGGGATCGAGACGGTGATGCGCCTGGGGCTCGGCCCGCGCTGGGCGCTGTCGGGGCCGTTCGAGACCGCGGAGCTGAACACCCCCGGCGGCATCGCCGCCCATGCCGCGCGAATGGGGCCGGCCTACCGGCGGATGGGCGAGGCGCGCGGCGAGACCGGCTGCGACTGGCGGCCCGAGCTTGTCGCCCGCGTCGAATCCGGACGGCGGGCGATGCTGCCGGCTGCCGCCCTGCCCGCCCGCGCCGCCTGGCGGGCGGCGGCCGTGGCCCGCCTGGTGGCGCTGCGCGACCGGCTTCTGGCCGGGACCGGGGAGCACGACGATGGCCGCTGAATGCAGGTTCACCTTCGACGGCGCGCCGGTCGCGGCGGCCCCGGGTCAGAGCCTCGCCGCGGCGCTGACGGCGGCGGGAATCCGCGCCTTCCGCACCACGGCGACGGGCGCCGGCCGCGGCGTCTTCTGCGGCATGGGCGTCTGCCAGGACTGCCTGGTGACGGTGGACGGCGTGCCGAACCGGCGCGCCTGCATGACGCCGGCGGCGGCAGGAATGGCGGTGGCCACGCAGGTCGCCTTTCCGGCCCTCGACCCGGCGGCCGCGGCCACTGCCGCACCGCCGGCCCGCCGCATCGCCCCCGACGTGCTGGTGATCGGCGGTGGCGCGGCAGGGCTTGCGGCGGCGGCCGAGGCGGCGCGGGCGGGGGCGGAGGTGGTGCTTCTGGACGAGCGCAGGCTTGCCGGCGGGCAGTACTACAAGCAGCCGGCCGGCGAGGCGCCGGCGCTGGATGCCCAGCAGGCCGCCGGCGCGGCGCTGGTGGCCGAGGCGCGGGCGGCGGGCGCCGAACTGGTCGGAGAGGCCGCGATCTGGGGTGCCTTCGACGGGCCGCTGTTCCTGGGCGAGATCGGCGGCGCGGCACTGGTCGCGGCGCCGAGGACGGCGATCGTGGCCACCGGCGCCTACGAGCGGCCGGCGCTGGTGCCGGGGTGGACGCTGCCGGGGGTGATGACGACGGGCGCCGCCCAGACGCTGTGGCGCAGCTACCGCACCCTGCCGGGGCGGCGGGTGGCGGTCGCAGGCTCGGGCCCGCTGAACGTGCAGGTCGCGCTGGAACTGGCCCGCGGCGGCGCCGAGGTCGCGCTGGTGGCCGAGGCCGGGCCGAACCCGCTGTTGCACCCCGTCCCGGCCGCGCGCCTTCTCGCCGCCGGTCCGCGCCTGGCGCTGCAGGGCGTGGCGATGCTGGCCGCGCTTGCGCGCCGCGGCGTGGCGCTGCGCCACCGCAGCCGGCTGGTGGCCGTCGAGCCGGCCGGCGGCGGCCTGCGCGCCATCGTCGACGGCCCCGGCGGGCGGCGGGCGGTGGTGGTTGACGCGGTCCTGATGAACGAGGGCTTCGAGCCGCAGAACGAGATCCTGCGGCTTCTCGGCGCGGCGATGGACCACGACCCCGCCGTGGGCCACCTGCGCTGCCGGCGCAGCGAGCGGATGGAGACGTCGGTGCCCGGGCTCTATGCCGCCGGCGACTGCGCGGGGCTGGGCGGTGCGCCGGCGGCGGTGGCCGAGGGGCGGATCGCGGGGCGCGCCGCGGCGGCGGCGGCCGGCCATGGCGACACCCACGACCTTTACGCCTTCGAGCGGGCGCGCGGCCGGGCGCGGCGCTTCCAGCGGGCGCTCTGGGCGCTGCACGACATCCGGCCGCGGCCCGCGGCGGTGCTTGATCCCGCGGCCACCCTCTGCCGCTGCGAGGAGGTGACGGTCGGCGCGGCGCGGGCGGCGATGGCGGCGATGCAGCCGGGTCACGCCGGCAGCCTGAAGCGGCTGACCCGCGTCGGCATGGGGCGCTGCCAGGGCCGCTACTGCGGCCCGGTGGCGGCGCGGCTGGTGTCCGAGGCGAGCGGACGGCCGCTGGACGCCTTGAGCCAGTTCGCGCCGCGCGTGCCGGTGAAGCCGGTGACGGTGGGGGCGATCCTTGCCGCCGAGCAGGCGATGGCGGCCGGCGATGCCGGCGGCTGACCTTCTGGTGATCGGCGGCGGCATCACCGGCACCGCCGCCGCGATCCGGGCCGCCGAGGCGGGTGCGCGCGTCCGGCTGATCGACGCCGGCGTCAACGCCGGCTCGGACGCCAATGCCGGCAGCCTGCATGTCCAGCTGCAGAGCCGTTTCATCCGGCTCTTTCCCGAGCAGGCGCCGAACGTCGAGGCGTCGCTGCCGCTGTATCTTGCGGCGGTGCGCGAGTGGGAGCGGCTGGAAGCGCTGTGGGGGCCGTTCGACCTGGTCCGCAAGGGCGGGCTGATGCTGGCCGAGGGCGAGGAGCAGCTGCGCTTCCTCGAGGGCAAGGCGCGGCGCGAGGCGGCGCGCGGGCTGGCGGTGGAGCTGCTGGACCGCGCCGCGCTGGACCGGCTGGCGCCCTGGCTCGGCCCGCAGATCGTCGGGGCCGAGCTGTGCCGCGACGAGGGCAAGCTCGACCCGCTGGCGGCCAACGCGCGGCTGAAGGCGCGGGCCGCCGCGCTGGGGGTGGAGCGGGTGGCGGGCCGGGTCGTCGCGCTGACGGCGGCGGCCGAGGCGGCGACCGCGGACGGCGCCCGCCACCGCGCCGACCGCGCGGTGGTCGCGGCGGCCTGGGGCACGGGGGCCCTGCTGGCGGCCTTCGGCCTTGCGGTGCCGACCCGGGCCGAACCGCTGCACATGAACATCACCGAGCCGGCCGGGCCGGCGATCGGCCATCTCGTCCAGCATGCCGAGCGGTCGATCACGCTGAAGCAGTTCGGCACCGGCCAGATCGTGATCGGTGGCGGCTGGCCGGCGGAGGCGCGCGGGCCGGGGCGGGTGCCGGGGGTGCGGGCGGCCTCGCTTCTGGGAAATGTCGCGCTGGCCGCCCGGCTGGTGCCGGCGATCGGCGGGCTGCGGGTGATCCGCACCTGGGCGGGCATGAACACCACCGCCGACGGCAAGACCATCCTCGGCCCGGTGCCGGGCGCGCCGGCGGTAACGGTGGCGGTGCCGGGGGACGCGGGCTACACGCTCGGGCCGCTGGTCGGGCGGATCGCGGCCGAGGTCGCCCTCGGCCTGCCCGCGACCGAGGATCCGGCCCCCTACGGCCTGGCGCGCTTCAGCGCTTGAGCGCGCTCGAGATGCTCGCGGCGGTGGCGAGCAGCTTGGGCAGGATCGTTCCGACCATGTCGTCGCGGCTGCAGCGGATGCTGGGGACGCCGACGTTGATGGCTCCGACGAGGCCGCCGGCGCTGTTGCGTAGCGGCACGGCGATCGAGATCAGCCCGATCTCCAGTTCCTGATCGACGAGCGACCAGCCCTGGTCGCGCACCTCCTCGAGAATGGCGCGAAAGGCGCGCCTGTCGGTCACGGTGTGGGCGGTCATCGGGGTAAGGGGGATGTTGGCCAGCATGCCGGGCCACATCGCCTCGGGCTGGGCGGCAAGCAGGACGCGGCCGGTGGCGGTGCAGTGGGCCGGGAAGCGAGCACCGACGGTGATGCCGACCGAGATGACGCGGTGGTACTGCGCGCCGCTGACGTAGACGACCTCGAACCTGTCGAGCACCGCGGCGGAGACCGACTCGCGGATATCCTCGGACAGGTGGTCGATGAAGGGACGCGCGATGTCCCAGGCGCCCTTGGAGGAGAGCACCGAATAGCCGAGTTCCAGCACCTGCGGCGTGAGGTCGAAGAGCTTGCCGTCGGCGACCGCATAGCCCTCGTGCACGAGGGTGAGCAGGATGCGGCGGGCGCCGGCGCGGGTGTTGCCGGTCTCGGCCGCCACCTCCGACAGCGTCATCTTCCGGCGGGTGCGGTTGAAGGCCCGCAGGACCTCGAGCCCGCGGGCGAGCGAACTGACGTAGTCGCGCGGGTTGAGGCCGTTCTCGCCGTCATCGGCGTCCGGCGAGGCGGTCATCAGGCCGGTGCGTGCCGGCGCCCGCGACCCCCGGTCCGATTCGCTTTCGACGGCCTGATTCTTCACCATCGTCCCGCACCTCCCCGCGGCCAGCGGCCGTGGCCCCGCCTAGCATACTCGCCCGCTGGCGTGCAGCGGGCAAAGGGCCGAAAAACCGCTGGACAGACTCGCCGCACAACGTGTTATATCGAACAAGAGTGCGCTATGTGAACAATTTCGACAACCACGGGAGGAACCCCATGTCTCTCACGCGTTCGTCCTCGGGCGGCATCACGCGCCGCGGGGCGCTGAAGGGTCTGGCCGCGACCTCGGCGCTGGCCGCGCTGCCGATCGGCGCCCGCGCCCAGTCGGCGACGACGCTGCGCTGGTGGTCGCCGCAGGCGGCGCCCGCGCAGCTGGAAGCCTACCAGGCGCAGATCGCCTCGTTCGAGGCCCTGCACCCCGGAATCAAGGTGGTCTTCGAGAAGACCTCCGACGAGGGTTATGCCCCGCAGCTGGCCGCCGCCTTCGCCTCGGGCGACGTTCCCGACGTCGTCACCCACCTGCCCTCGTTCTCGGTCCAGACCTATTATGCCAACGGGCTGATCGAGCCCTTCGACGAGGTGATCGAGGCGATCGGGGTCGACAACTACTACCCCGGCGCGAACGAGGTGTTCCGTACCCCCGACGGCAAGCACTGCGCCACCGGCATCGGCAACTCGGCGGCCAACGCGCTGTGGGTCCGCCGTGACCTGATGGCCGATGCCGGGATCGGCAAGATCCCCGAGACCTGGGACGAGCTGCGCGCCGCCTGTCAGGCGATGCAGAAGGGCGGCATCTTCGGGGCGCCCCTTCCCTACGGCCGCAACGGCATGACCTCGCTGATCTTCATCGGCTTCATCCACCAGGCCGGCGGGCAGGTCTTCACCCCCGACCTGCAGATCGCCCTCGACAGCGAGGCCACGCGCAATGCGCTCGAGTTCTACCGCTCGATGCGCGAGCTGTGCCCGCCCGGCGCCACCAACTACTCCTGGGGCGAAAGCCTGACCGCCTTCGTCTCGGGAGCGACCGCGACGGGCATCTACACCGGCCGGGTGCTGGTGAACGTGCGCGACCAGAACCCCGGGCTGGCCGACCAGATCACCTGCGCCACCTACCCGCGCATCGCGACCGACGTCGCGCCCTGGACGTTCAACGACTTCGCCAGCGTCTTCATCCCGGCCCAGTCGAAGAACAAGGACGCGGCCAAGCTGTTCGCGGCCTACATCTTCGATCCGCCGGGCTACATCAAGCAGCTGCATGCGGCCCCCGGGCACGTGCTGCCGGTGCTGCGCACGATCGGCGAGAACCCCGCCTATCTCGACAACGACATCATCCGCAAGTACTCGGCCGAGGTGGAACTGATGTCGGCGGCGGCAGCGGGCGGCTACAACCTCGGCTACGAGAGCGCCGCGCACCAGTCGAACGCCAAGGCCGGCGAGATCATCGCCGCCCATCCCATCGCCGACATGGTCCAGCGCGTGGTCCTGAACGGCGACAGCATGGATGCCGCAATCGGCGATGCCGTGAAGGCGATCGACGCCATCATGAAGGCCTGAGGGCCCTACCTGCGGCGGACGCCCGGGCCGGGCGTCCGCCGCCCCAGACACCGGAACGGGCCATGGCAGCGCCGCGCCAGACCGCGCTAGAGCGGCAGTATTCCCTTCTTGGGCTGATGCTGATCGCCCCGACCGTGCTGGTGTTCTGCGCGGTGATCGTCTATCCGCTGGTGTCGGCGATCTACCTCAGCCTGTTCTCGGTCTTCACGCCGACGCTGCAGGGCGGCTGGGTCGGGCTTGAAAACTACCGCAGCCTGCTCGGTTCGGGCGAGTTCTGGGTGTCGCTGCGCAACAACCTCGTCTGGACGGCCGGAACGCTGGCGCTGCAGGTGCTGTTCGGGGTCGGCATGGCGCTGGTTCTGCACCAGAACCTGTGGTTCCGCAGCCTCGCGCGCAGCCTGATCCTGTTTCCCTACTTCGTCTCGACCGTGGTCGCGGTGCTGGTGTGGAAGTGGGTCTTCAACGACCTCTACGGCATCCTCAACCACGTCATGATGGCGGCGGGGATCATCGACTGGCCGGTCGACTACCTGGGCACCATGCCGAACGCCATGATCTCGATCATCCTGGTCGGGGCGTGGAAGTACTTTCCCTTCGTGGTGATCGCGGTGCTGGCGCGGCTGCAGACGATCCCCGAGCCGCTCTACGAGGCGGCGCGGATCGACGGTGCCGGGCCGGTCGCGCGGTTCTTCGACATCACCCTGCCGCAGCTGCGCGAGGTGCTGGTGGTGATCGTACTGCTGCGCGCGATCTGGGACTTCAAGGAATTCGACCTGATCTACCTGATGACCGGCGGCGGGCCCGTGATCGCCACCCAGACGCTGCCGCTTCTGGTCTACAAGGAGGCCTTCGCACTGAACCGGATGGGCATGGCCGCGGCCTATGCGGTGGTGATGATGGCGATCATGCTGGTGTTCATGGTCCTCTACATCCGCCGCACGCGGGAGCGCCGGCCGTGACCGCGATCCGCCGCGTCCTGTTCAACCTGTTCGCCTGGACGGTCGTGCTGGCGGTGGCCTTCCCGCTGTTCTGGATGATCGTCACCTCGGTCAAGCCGCAGTCCGAGCTGTTCCGCCGGCCGCCGACCTTCCTGCCCGAGACGGTGACGTTCGAGCACTACTGGACGCTGCTGACGCGCACGGGGTTCCTGGACTACTTCCGCAACTCGGTGATCCTGTCGGTCGCCACGACGCTGACGGTGGTGGCGATCGCGACGCTCGGAGCCTATTCGCTCGTGCGCTTCCGCTACCGCGGGCGCGAGAGCCTGGCGTTCCTGGTGCTGTTCACCTACCTGCTGCCGTCGGTGGTTCTGATCATCCCGCTCTACCTGATGCTGGTGACGCTGGGGGTGTCGAACACCATCTTCAGCCTCGTCATCGCCTACACCACCTTCGCACTGCCCTATGCGCTGTGGCTGCTGCGGTCGTTCATGGCCGGCATCCCCGAGGACCTCGAGAGCGCGGCGCTGGTGGACGGGGCAAGCCGGATGGGTGCCTTCCGCGACATCATCCTGCCGCAGCTGCTGCCGGGCATCATCTCGACCGCGCTGTTCACCTTCATCCTGTCCTGGAACGAATACCTCTACGCGCTGGTACTGGTGAACTCCGACGCCGCGCGGCCGCTGACGACGGGCGTCATGTCGATGCTGATCTCGGCCTTCAACATCGAGTGGTCGCTGCTGATGGCAGCCTCGGTGATGATGTCGGTGCCGCTGATCGTCGCCTTCGCGTTCCTGCAAAGCTATCTGACCAGCGGCTTCGGCGCCGGCGGTGTGAAGGGCTGAACCCATGGCCGATGTCGAATTCCGCAAGGTCCGCAAGGCCTGGGGCGCGGTGGTCGCGGTCGACGACCTCGACCTGGCGATCGAGGCGGGCGAGTTCGTGTCGCTGCTGGGCCCGTCGGGCTGCGGCAAGACGACGACGCTGCGCATGCTGGCCGGGCTGGACTTCCCCAGTGCGGGCGAGATCCTGATCGGCGGCCGGAGGGTCAACGACCTGCCCCCGGCGCAGCGCGACATCGCGATGGTGTTCCAGTCCTATGCGCTCTACCCGCACATGACGGTCGCCGAGAACATCGCCTACCCCCTGAAGAAGCGCGGCGTGCCGCGGGGTGAGCGCGGGCCGCGGGTGGCGAAGGTGGCCGAGATGCTCCAGCTCGGCCCGCTGCTCGACCGCCGGCCGCGGCAGCTGTCGGGCGGCCAGCAGCAGCGTGTGGCGCTTGGCCGCGCGCTGGTGCGCGACCCGCGGGTATTCCTCCTGGACGAGCCCCTGTCGAACCTCGACGCCAAGCTCCGCGGCCACATGCGCGCCGAGCTTGTGGAACTGCACCGCCGGCTGGGGCGGACGATGGTCTATGTCACCCACGACCAGCTCGAGGCGATGACGATGTCGGACCGGATCGCCATCCTCGAGGGCGGGCGGCTGCAGCAGTTCGCCCCGCCGCAGGCGGTCTACGCCGCGCCGGCAAACCGCTTCGTGGCCGGCTTCATCGGCACCCCGTCGATGAACCTGATCGACGGCGAGCTTGCCGCCGGCCCCGCGGGGCCGGAGTTCCGCGCCCCAGGCCTTGCCCTCGCGGTCGGCCCGCTGGCGGCGGGGACGCAGCCCGGCCCGGCCTGCCTGGGACTGCGGCCCGAGCACCTGAGCTTCGGCACCGGGCCGCTTGCCGGCACGGTGCAGCTGGTCGAGGAGACCGGCCACGAGGCGATCATCGCCGTCACCCTCGGCGAGGGCGGGCCGCGGCTTGTCGGACGTTCACCGGCGGGATTGGCCCTGCGCGTCGGCGGGCAGGTCCGCCTGGCGCTGAACGGGCCGGCCGCGCATCTGTTCGCACCCGGGCCGACCGGCCGGCGGCTGAACGCCCCATCACCATCCGGCGCCGTTGCGGCCGCTGCAGCAGGAGACCAGCCTTGAACCGTACCTCCGTCGCCTGGGCGGGCCCGGTGCCCGCGCTCACCACCCCCTTCAGGACCGATCACTCGATCGACGAGGAGGGTTTCGTGGCCAACATAGACCGGCTGTTCCGCGCCGGCGCTGCCGGCATGATCGCGGCCGGATGCACCGGCGAGTTCTGGGCGCTGTCGTTCGCCGAGCGGGCGCGCCTGGCACGGCTTGCCGCCGATGCCTGCCGCGGCCGCGGCCCGGCGATCGTCGGGACCGGTGCGGTCACGCCCTCCGAGGTGGTCGAGCAGATCCACGCCGCGCGCGAGGCCGGCGCCGACGGGGTGCTGGTGATGCCGCCCTACTTCCTGCACGCCACCGAGGCCGAGATGGTGGCCCATTTCGAGGCGGTGGACCGCGGCGCCGTGCTGCCGGTGGTTCTGTACAACATCCCCGGCAACGCCGGCAACGCCATCACGCCCGCCCTCGCCGGCCGGCTGGCCGATCTCGACCAGGTCGTGGCGATCAAGGAATCCTCGGGAAACTGGACCAACTTCCACGACACGCTGAACCGCGTGCGCGACCGCATCCGCGTGTTCTGCGGGCCGTCCTCGGTGTTCGGGGTTGCGGCGGCGCTGGCCGGCTGCGACGGCCACATGGACTGCTTCCCCAACGTCTGGGAGGGCTGCCTGGACCTCTGGTACGCGACCCGGGCGGGGCGGATGGAGGAGGCCTGGGCGCTGCAGCGCACCGGGATGGAGATGACGGCACTGTTCACCAGCGAGGGCCGGACGCTCTATCCCGCCACCAAGGCGGCGATGAACCTGGCGGGGCTGCCCGGAGGCGGGCTGCCGCGGCCGCCGCTGCGTCCGCTTGCCGGGCCGCCTCTGGCCGGGCTCGAGGCGGGCATGCACCGGCTGCTTGCCCCCCGTGCGAAGGTGGCGTGATGGACCTCGGGATTGCCGGCCGGCGGGCCGTCGTCACGGCAGCAAGCAAGGGGCTGGGGCTGGCCACGGCCCGCGCGCTGGCCCGCGAGGGCGTGGCGCTGACCCTCAACGCCCGCACCGCCGCACCGCTGGAGGCGGCGGCGGCGGCCATCCGTGCCGAATTCGGGGTGCCGGTGAGCTCCGTCGCCGCCGACGTCACGACCGCCGAGGGCCGCGCGGCGATCCTTGCGGCGGCGGGCGAAACGGTGGACATCCTCGTCAACAACCCCGGCGTGCGGCAGGTGCCCACCCCCTATGCGCGGATCACGCCGGAGGAATGGCGCCGCTGGCTCGAGGTGCATTTCCTCGCCTCGGTCGAGATGATCCAGGCGGTGGCGCCGGGGATGGCGGAGCGCCGCTTCGGCCGCATCGTCAACATGTCGGTGAGCTTCATCAAGTTTCCGCAGGTCGGATTCGCCCACTCGCATGCCGCGCGCGTGGCGCTGTCGGGGGCGGTGGCGGCGATGGTGCGCGAACTCATCCCCCACAACGTGACCATCAACACCGTCTGCCCCGGCCTCTTCGACACCGAGGCGCTGCACACCAACCTGCACGGCCACGCCGCCCGTGCCAACACCACCTACGAGGCGATCGTGGCCGACCGGCTGAAGGGCTGCCCGGCCGGCCGCTTCGCCGACCCCGCCGAATGCGGCGACCTGATCGCCTTCCTGTGCTCGGCCCAGGCGGGCTTCGTCTCCGGGCAGAACATCGTCAACGACGGCGGCGTCTATCAGGGGCTGTTCTGATGCGGGTGGCGATGGTCTCGGGTGCCGGACGCGGCCTCGGCCGGGCCATTGCCGAGTGCCTGCTGGCCGAGGGATGGACGGTCTCGGCCGGGCTGCGGGCGCCGGCGCAGGCATCCTTCCTGCCCGCCGACCGCTGCCTTGCCGCCCGTTTCGACGCCGCCGACCCCGCCAGCGCGGAAGCCTGGGTGGCGGCCACGGCCGACCGCTTCGGGCGCATCGACGCACTGGTCAACAACGCCGGCATCCTGCGCGTCGTTGACTTCGCGCAGGGTGGCGAGGCCGACCTCGACGCGATGTGGGAGGTCAACGCCAAGGCGCCCTTCCGGCTGATCCGCGCCGCCCTGCCGCATCTGCGGCGGACCGGCGCAGGGCGCATCGTCAACATCGCCTCGACCGACGCCAAGCGCTATCGTGCCGGTGTGTCGGTCGGCTACACCATGACCAAGCACGCGCTCCTTGCGCTGACCCAGGCGGCGCGCTTCGCCGGCTGGGAGGACGGGGTGCGCGCCACCGCGATCTGCACCGGCGCGATCGACACCGGGATGATCGACGGGCTGCCCGGCGTCACGCCAAAGGCCGACCGGCTGCGACCCGAGACGGTGGCGGCGATGGTAGCCTTCGTGCTGTCGCTTCCCAACCAGGCGAGCGTGCCCGAGTTCATCGCCAACACCCGGCTGGAGAGCCTGATATGACCGCCGAGGAACTGAGGATCAACGACGATCTCGCGGCCTGGGACCGCGACCATTTCCTGCATCCCACGACCCATGTGGCCAACCATGCCCGGGGCGACGTGCCCGGGCGCATCATCACCGGCGGCGATGGCTGCACGGTGGTGGACCGCGACGGCAACCGGCTGCTCGACGGCTTCGCGGCGCTCTACTGCGTGAACGCGGGTTACGGGCGCACCGAGATCGCCGATGCGATCGCCCGGCAGGCGCACGAGCTGGCCTACTTCCACGCCTTCGGCGGGCACGGCAACGAGCCGGCGATCCGGCTGGCCAAGATGATCATGGACCGCGCGCCGGGGCACATGGCGCGGGTGTTCTTCGGCCTGTCGGGATCGGATGCCAACGAGACCAACGTCAAGCTCGCCTGGCACTACTGGCACCTGAAGGGCGAGCCGCAGCGGCGCAAGATCATCAGCCGGCGGCGGGCCTACCACGGGTCGGGCATCGTGTCGGGGTCGATGACGGGGCTTGCGATCTACCAGGCGCGGTTCAACCTGCCGCTGCCGGGCTTCCTGCACACCGAACCCGCGATTCATCTCCGCCGGCCCGAGCCGGGGATGACGGAAGCGCAGTTCACCGACTGGGCCATCGAGCGGCTGGAGATGATGATCGCCGAGGAGGGCGCGGGCTCCATCGCGGCCTTCATCGGCGAGCCGGTGATGGGCACCGGCGGCCTGGCGCCGCCGCCCGAGGGCTACTGGGCCCGCGTGCAGGAGGTGCTCGACCGCCACGGAATCCTGCTGATCGCCGACGAGGTGGTGACAGGCTTCGGCCGGACGGGGCGGATGTTCGGCTGCGACCGCTACGGCATCCGCGCCGATTTCATGACCGTTGCCAAAGGGTTGACTTCGGCTTACGCACCCCTGTCGGGCTCGGTCGTGTCGCAGCGGGTGTTCGACGTGCTGATGGCAGGGGCCGACGCCTTCGGGCCGCTCGGCCACGGCTGGACCTATTCGGCCCATCCCGTCTCCTGCGCCGCCGGCGTGGCGACGCTCGAGCTCGTCGACCGGCTCGACCTGCCGGGGCGCGCCGACCGGCTGGGCCCGCATCTTGTGGGCCGGCTGCGCGAGGCCGCGGCGGGGCATCCCAACGTGGGCGAGGTGCGGGGCGTGGGGCTGATGGCCGCGGTGGAGCTGATGGCCGATCCGCAGCGCCTGGTCTTCTACGACCCGCCCTTCCAGGTGGCGCCGAAGGTCGCCGCGGCGATGCTGCGGCGCGGGGTGATCGCCAGGGCCATGCCCGAGGGCGACATCATCGGATTCGCCCCGCCGCTGGTCATCACCGAGGCCGAGATCGACCGGCTGGCCGGAACCTTCCGCGAGGCGCTGCACGAGGTGCTGCCGGCGTGAACCCCGACCGGCCCTGGGAGACGCCCGAGGCCGGCTGGCGGGCGGCCGTGGAGCGCGTGCGGGCCGGCCGCCGCCTGGTGCCGCCGTCATGGCCGGGGGGCGCCCGCTGCGCGCTGGCGCTGTCCTTCGATGCCGACCACGAGACCTTCGAGCTGGGCCTGGGCCGGGCGGCGATCGGCCGGCTTGCCTGGGGCGAGTTCGGGCGGCGGAGGGGGGTGCCGCGCATCCTTGACGTGCTCGCCCGCCACGACGCAAGGGCGACCTTCTTCGTGCCGGCCGTGGCCGGGCTGATCGCGCCCGGGGCGCTGTCGCCCCTGGCCGCCGCCGGCCACGAGATCGGGGTGCATGGCTGGATCCACGAGAACACCTCGCGGCTGGACCGGGAGACCGAGCGCGACCTCATGCGGCGGGCCCGCGACGCACTGGCGGCGATGACCGGGACGCTGCCGGTCGGCCACCGCGCCGCGCAGTGGGATCTGTCGCCGCACACCGTCGAACTTGTGGCCGAGCTGGGGTTTGCCTACGACTCGAGCCTGATGGCAGACGACGCGCCCTACGAACTGATGTGCGACGGACGCTCGACCGGCGTGGTGGAAATCCCGGTCGAGTGGTCGCGCGACGACGCCGTCTACTTCCTGTTCAACCGCGACCCGGCGACACGGCCGTGGATGTCGCCCGAGGCGGTCTTCGACATCTTCCGGCGGGAACTCGACGGCGCCTTCGCCGAAGGAGGGCTGTTCCAGGCGGTCTTCCACCCGTTCGTGATTGGATACCGGTCGCGGATCTGGATTCTCGACGCGCTGCTGGCGCATGCGCGTGCCAGCGGCCCGGTGTGGATCGCCACCCATGCAGAGGTGGCCGACTGGGTCTGGCGCAATCGCGGCTAGGCCGCATTTGTGCGCATGCCGGACAAATATTTTTCTTGCGCACAAACGTCGCCTGTTGCAGGGTCGCTGGCAGCGCGGTGCACGGCCCGCGCGACGGGGGGAAGGGTGCGGCTGATCCTGCGCGCGACCGATGCGGTCAACGCCGTCGTCACGCTGGCGACGGGACTGCTGCTGGCCGTCGTCGTCGCCGCCGTCGCCTGGCAGGTGAGCGTTCGCTTCGTGCTGACCGCCGCCGGCATCAACATCTCCGCCCCCTGGACCGAGGAACTCGCGCGCTATGCGCTGATCTGGATGGTTTTCCTCGGGGCCGGCGTGGGCGTGCGCCATGCCAGGATGATCGCGCTGGAATTCCTGATCCGGAAGCTGCCCGCGGCGGCCGGCGTGCCGCTGCGCTATGCCGTGACGGTGATATCCATCGCCTTCTTCGCGACCATGATCTGGGTCGGCATCCAGTTCGTCGAGCTTGGCCGCACCGAGACCAGCCCGGTGATGAACCTGCGCAAGTCCTGGGTCTACTGGGCGATGCCGGTCGGTGCGGCGCTGATGGTCTGGAACGCCCTCGCCCTGGTGGCCGAGACGGTGCTCGAGGGCCGCGACCTGCGCTTCGCCTCCGACCACGCGCCCGAGGAGTAAGGGATGCTCGGCCTTGTCCTGCTCCTGCTCGCCCTGTTCGCGGCAAGCGTGCCGATCGCACTGGCGCTGGGCCTGGCGGCAGTGCCGACGCTTCTGGCGCGCAACGTGCCGCTGATCGCCATCCCGCAGGTGGTGTTCGAGTCGCTCGACAGCTTCGCGCTGATGGCACTGCCCCTCTACGTGCTGGCGGGCCGGCTGATGCAGACCGGCGGGATCGCGGCAAGGCTGGTCGGGGTGGCCAAGGCGCTGGTCTCCTTCGTGCGCGGGGGACTTGCAGCGGCAGTGGTGCTGACCTCGATGCTGTTTGCCACCATCTCCGGCTCGTCGGCGGCGACGGCGGCGGCGGTTGGCTCGATGCTGATCCCCGAGATGGAGAAGCAGCGCTATCCCCGCCCCTTCAGCGCCGCGACCACCGCCTCGTCGGGCGAGCTTGGCGTGATCATCCCGCCGTCGATGGCTATGATCCTCTACGGGGTCATCACCAACGTCTCGATCACCGACCTGTTCATCGCCGGCATCCTGCCGGGGCTCCTGATCGGCGGCTCGCTGATCCTGACGGTGATCCTCATTTCCTGGTTGCGCGGCTACGGCGAGGTCCAGCCCTTCCGTCCCGGCCCCTGGGCGTCGGGGCTGCTCGCGGCGCTGCGCCGGGGCGTGCTGTCGCTGCTGATGCCGGTGATCATCCTCGGCGGCATCTTCGGCGGCGTCTTCACCGCCACCGAGGCGGCGGCGGTCGCGGTCGTCTACGCGCTCTTCCTCGGCGTCGTCGTCTACCGCGAGATCGCGCCGCGCGAACTGCCGGCGATCTTCGCTCGGGCCGCGGTGACCTCGGCGGTGGTGATGATCATCGTCGCCTTCGCGGCGATGTTCGCCTTCGCGCTGCACCTGCTGCGGGCGCCCCAGCAGATCGGCGCGCTGCTGTCGACGGTCACCTCCGACCCCCTGGTGTTCCTGCTGCTGGTGAACATGTTCCTGATCGTCGTCGGGATGTTCATGGAGACCTTCGCGGCGATCATCATCCTTGCCCCGATCCTGGCCCCGATCGCGGCGCGGGTCTACGGCATCGACCCCGTCCACTTCGGCCTGATCACCATCGTCAACCTCGCGGTCGGGATGGTCACGCCGCCGGTCGGGGTGAACCTCTTCATCGCCTGCGGCGTGGCCCGCATAACCATGGAGCAGCTCATGCGGCCGCTGGCGGTGTTTCTCGCGGTCCTCTTCGCGAACCTGATGATCATCACCTATGTGCCGGGCCTATCGCTGGCGCTGCTCCGCTGAACCCTTCCGACAGGAGAGACAACCCATGACCTTCACTCGGCATCTGACCGGCCTTGCGGCGGCGCTCGCCCTCGCGGCGCCGGCCTCGGCCCAGGACTTCCCGATGACGCTGGCGCATGTCCTGAGCGACCAGAGCCCCTACCAGGTGATCTTCGGCGAGTTCAAGCGCCTGATCGAGGAGCGCTCGGGCGGACGCATCGCGGTCGAGATCCAGTGCTGTGCCCAGGCGGGCAACGAGACGCGGGCGATCCAGTCGCTGCGCACCGGCATCCTTTCCGGCGCGCTGGTCGGCGGCTCGACGCTGGAGACCGTGGTGCCGGCGTACCGCGTGCTGTCGCTGCCCTATCTCTTCGACGAGAAGGCACAGGCCTACGAGATCCTGCAGTCGGACATGGGCCGCGAGATGCTGGATCTGCTGGGCGGCTACGAGATGTACGGCCTCGGCTTCGGGTCGATCTACGAGCGGTCGGTGGCCTCGTTCGCGCCCATCAGCTCGGTCGCCGACATGGCCGGCCTGAAGATCCGCGTGCTGCCGACGCCGGGCTTCGTCGAGGCCTACAACGCGCTCGGCACGCAGCCGACGCCGATGGCCTACGGCGAGGTGTTCATGGCGCTGCAGAACCGCGTCGTGGACGCGATGGAGATCTCGCCCGACGCCTTCGTCGCCGACCGCTTCTACGAGGTTGCCAAGAACTACACGCTGACCAAGACGCACCAGTCGACCACGGTCTTCGTGCTGTCGAAGGCATTCTGGGAATCGCTGCCGGCCGACCTGCAGGCGATGGTGCAGGCGACCGCGCTCGAGGCGATCGCGGTGGGGATCGCGGCGCATGACAAGCTGGCTGCCGACGGGCTGGTCACCGCGGCGGGTGCGGGCGTCACGATCATCGAGCCCGACCTCGCGCCCTTCGCCGAGATGGCGCGCAAGTCCTGGGAGGTGATCCTGAAGGACCAGCCGGAGGCCAGCGATTACCTCGCCCGCTTCCAGGCCTTCATGGGCCGCTGACAGCTGCGGGATGAACGGCCGGGGGCGCCCCGGTAGGGGCGCCCCCTTGCGTTGCGGCGGCGGGCGAGCGCGCCGTCACTCGATGACGGTCAGCTCCTGCCAGCCCTTCGTCAGCGGCTCGCCGCCGCCGGGGCGGGCGACGATGCAGTCCTCGACCCGGGCCGAGAAGGTGTTCATGCGGAAGATCGAGGGCTCGATGGTGAAGATCATTCCCTCGCGCACCGTCGTCGCATCGCCCTTCGTCAGGAACGGCGGTTCGTGCACGTCCCAGCCGATGGCATGGCCAAGCCGGTGGCGGAAGTCGGGGCCGTGGCCGCCCGCCTCGATCACCGCGCGCGCCGCGCGGTCGACGCCCTCGCAGGTCGCCGCGCCCGCCTTCAGCGCCGCGATGCCGGCCCGCTGGCTTTCCATCACCAGCCTGTGGATGTTCAGGAAATCGGCCGTCGGCGCGCCGAAGCTGACGGTGCGGCCGAAGTCGTAGCACATCCCGTCGAGCACGGCGCCGAAGTCGAAGTTGACCGAGACCGGCGCGGTCAGCTTCCGCGGCCAGGTCTCCATCCGCTTGCCGAACATCAGCGGATGGTTAGGCCCGGAGTTGTAGACCGATGTCGTGAAGGAGGGGCCGAGCGAGCCGTGACGGCGGAGCTGGAAATCGACCTCCGAGACGATCTCGAGCTCGGTCATCCCGATCTTCAGCATCTTCAGCACGTCGGCGAAGGCGGCCTCGGTGATGCGCCCGGCCTCGCGCAGGGTGGCGATCTCCTCGGGGCTCTTGATGACGCGAAGCTCGCGCAGGATGCGGGTGGCGCTGGCAAAGCGCACGCCGGGGATCAGCGCCTGCAGCTCGATCAGGCTTTCGGCCTCGGCATCGTCCGACGTCGCGACCACGGCACCGGAGGCGACGCCGAGCTCCTTCAGGATGCCCGCGGCCATCACCGCGGGGTCGTCCCAGTCACCAAGCACCCGCACGTCGAACGCACCGCCCTTGGCGCCGAACTCGGCGGTCATCCGCGGCAGGGTCAGGATCGGCCCCCGGTCGGGCGTGAGCCATGCGCCCTCGAGCCAGCCGCCGGGGTGCAGGTTGCGCCCCCAGTTCGGGATGTCGCGATGGATGCCGGTCAGGTAGTCGAGATCGGTCCCGAGCGGGATGAACACGAGATCGGCCCGGCCCGGCAGGAGTGCCTGGAAGGCCGACATCCGTTCGGCATAGCTCGCCATGGGTCTTTCCTTTCGCAATGGGTCAGTCGTTGAGGTGGCAGGCCGAAAGCCGGCCGGACGCGACCTCGCGCAGGGCCGGCGCCTCGGTGCGGCAGCGGTCGGTCGCGAAGGGGCAACGAGGGTGGAAGCGGCAGCCCGGCGGCGGGCTCATCGGCGAGGGGATGTCGCCGCGCACGGGCTCGTAGGCGACGCGGCGGCGGTCGAGCCGCGGCACCGAGGCCACCAGCGCCCGCGTGTAGGGGTGGTTCGGCCGGTCGAACACCTCGACCGCCGGGCCCTGCTCGACCACCCGGCCAAGGTACATCACCATTACCCGGTCGGCGACATGGCGCACGACCCCCAGATCATGGCTGATGAACAGGTAGGTGAGCCCGAACTCCTCGCGCAGGTCCATGAACAGGTTGATGATCTGGGCCTGGATCGAGACGTCGAGGGCCGACACCGCCTCGTCGCAGACCAGAAGCTCGGGGCGCACGGCCAGCGCCCGGGCGATGCCGATGCGCTGGCGCTGGCCGCCGGAGAACTGGTGGGCAAAGCGGTCGCTGTAGGCGCGGTCGATTCCGCAGCGCTCCATCAGCCCCAGGACATAGCCCTCAACCTCGCGCCGGCCAACGATGCGGTGGACCCGCGGCGCCTCGCCGATCAGCTCGGTCACCCGCATGCGCGGATTGAGCGAGGAATAGGGATCCTGGAAGATCATCTGGCGGGCAAGCCCGCGCGGCCGGCCGGCCGCTGCGGCGCCCTGGTGGCGCACCTCGCCCGCGGTGGGCGACATCAGCCCGGCGACGATCTTGCCGAGGGTGGACTTGCCGCAGCCGGATTCGCCCACGACGCCCATCACCTCGCCCCGCGCGACGGTGAAGGAGACGCCGTCGACCGCCCGCACCGGGCGGGCCGGCGGCGCAAGCCGGGCGGCGGCCAGCATCCCGCGCAGCATGTTGCCGCCGCCGCCGAAGCGCTTGACAAGGTCGCGCACCTCCAGGATCGGCGGGGCGCTCATGCACGGCCCTCCGCGAGCGGATGGAAGCAGCGCACCATCCGCCCGCCGCCGGCCGGGGCGGGATCGGGCCGGTCGGCGCAGGCCCCGCTCCGGCGCGGGCAGCGAGGGGCGAAGGCGCAGCCGTCCGGCAGTTCCGCCAGCGTCGGCATCCGGCCGGGGATCTGCGGCAGCCGCTGGCCCTTGGGATGCGTCGCCGGCACGCTGTCGATCAGCCCCCGGGTATAGGGGTGGGCGGGGCTGTCGAGCACCGCGTCGACCGGCCCCTCCTCGACGATGCGGCCGGCATACATCACCGCGATGCGGTCGGCGATGCCGGCGACGACGGCAAGGTCATGGGTGATCCAGATCAGCGCCGTGCCCTTCTCGCGCGCGAGCCGCTGCACGAGGGCGAGGATCTGGCCCTGGATGGTGACGTCGAGCGCCGTCGTCGGCTCGTCGGCGATCACGAGGTCGGGGCCGTGCAGCAGCGCGATGGCAATCGCCACACGCTGGCGCATTCCGCCCGACAGCTCGTGCGGATACTGGCGCAGGCGCGCCCGCGGCTCGGCGATGCCCACCTCGGCCAGCGCCCGCTCGAGCCGGTCGGCCGCGGCGCGGCCCCCCATGCGCTCGTGCGCGAACAGCGCGTCGCGCATCTGCGTGCCGATCCGCAGCACCGGGTTCAGGGTCATCATCGGGTCCTGGAAGATCATGGCGACATGCCGGCCGCGCAGCCGGCGCATCGCCTCGCCCCTCAGCCCGGCGATCTCGGTGCCGTTCAGCCGCACGCTGCCGGCCACCACCCGCGCCACCGAGGGCAGCAGCCCGGTCACCGAGAAGCCTGTGACCGACTTGCCCGATCCGCTTTCGCCCACTAGCGCGACAATCTCGCCGCGGCTGACGGCAAGGTCGATGCCGTCGAGCGCCGGAAGCTCGCCCGCGGCGGTGGCGAAGACGGTGCGCAATCCCCTCAGCTCGAGCACCGGCGCCATGCTCAACGCCTCAGATGCGGGTTGAGGATTTCGCGCATGCGGTCGCCGAGCACGTTGACGCTGACGATCAGCACCAGCAGCACGACGCCCGGCAGCACGCTGATCCACCAGCGCCCGGACTGCAGGAAGTTGAAGCCGTTGGCGATCAAGAGGCCAAGCGAAGGCCGGGTCGGCGGCAGCCCGACGCCAAGGAAGGACAGCGTCGCCTCGAGCGAGATCGCCTGCGCCATCTGGATGGTGGCGATCACCAGCATGGTCGGCAGGCAGTTGGGCAGCACATGCAGGAACAGGATGCGCATCGCCCCCAACCGCAGGCCGCGTGCCGCCTCGACATAGTCGCGCGCGCTCTCAACCAGGGCCACGCCGCGCACCGTGCGGGCGAAGTAGGCCCACTGCACCACCACCAGCGCGATGATGATCTTGTCCACCCCGCGGCCGAGGATGACGAGCAGGATCAGCGCCACGAGGATGGTGGGAAAGGACAGCTGCAGGTCGACGATCCGCATCAGCACCGCATCGAGCCAGCCGCCGCGGAAGGCGGCGACAAGGCCCACGAGCGTGCCGATGGCGAGCGCGATCAGCCCTGACAGGATGCCCACCAGCAACGAGATGCGCAGCCCGTAGAGCATCGCCGACAGCATGTCGCGCCCCTGCCCGTCGGTCCCCAGCCAGTGGGTCATGCCCGACCAGGCCTCGGTCCCCGGCGGCAGCAGGTTGTCCATGATGCTGACCTGGGTCAGGTCGTAGGGGTCCTGCGGGGCAATCCAGGGTGCGATCAGCGCTGCCGTGCACATGGCGACGAACACGACCAGCGCGATCGCCGCCGACGGCACGGCCAGGAAGCCGCGCAGGAAGCGGCGGCGCGCCTGATGGGCTGCGGCGAGGCGGGCGCCGGTCATGGCCCGCCCCCGCCCACCCGCACCCGCGGGTCGAGCAAGGAATACAGGATGTCGACGCAGAGGTTGATGGTCACGAACATGACCACCACGAAGATCAGGTAGGCCACGATCAGCGGCCGGTCGAGAACGGCGATGGCGTCGATCAGCATCTTGCCGACCCCCGGCCAGGAGAAGATGCTCTCGGTCACCACGGCGAAGGCGATCACCGAGGCGAACTCCATCCCCAGCACGGTGACCACCGGGATCAGGATGTTCTTCATCGCATGCAGGCCAATCACCCGGCGCTCGCGCACGCCGCTGGCGCGGGCGAAGCGGATGTAGTCGGCGTGCAGCACCTCACGCATGCCGGCGCGGGTGAGGCGGATCACCATCGACATCATGATCAGCGACAGCGTGAAGGCCGGCATGACCAGATGCGCCAGCCCGTCGCGGGTGAGGACGCTGACCGGCACGCCGAAGACCTGGACGGTCTGGCCGCGGCCGACCGAGGGCAGCCAGCCGAGGCGCACCGAGAAGGTCAGGATGAAGATCAGCCCGATCCAGAAGATCGGCACCGAGAATCCGAGCATGGAGAAGCCCATGATCGCACGCGAGACAAGGCTGTCGGGCCGCATCCCGGCATAGAGCCCGAGCGGCAGGCCGACCGCGACCGCGATCGCCAGGGACGCCGTCGCCAGTTCCAGCGTCGCCGGGAAGCGCTCCCAGATCAGAGACATCGCCGGGACGCCGAAGGTGAACGACTTTCCGAGGTCGCCCTCGGCGAGGTTGCCGAGGAACATCAGGTACTGCTGCCAGATCGGCAGGTCGAGGCCGAGGTTGGCCATGATCTCGTCGAGGCACTCGCGGGTGCATTCGGACGACGCGAAGATGTAGACGGGGTTGCCGATCACATGGACGCCGAAGAAGACGAGCAGCGTCATGACGAACAGGACGAGCATCGCCTGCGCCACGCGGCGGATGATGAACTCGATCATGCGACCCCTGGCGGTGCGGGCGGGCTGGCAGGGGCCGGCCCCGGGGGCATCGCCCCGCGGGGCCGGCCTTGTCACGGTGCGGAAGGCGGGCGCTGCACCGCCGCAGGCGCGGCGGCGCAGCCTTGCGGATCACTGCACGCGGCGCACTTCCCAGGCCAGGGTGCGCTCGTTGGTGCGCGGCGAATGCTCCAGACCGGCCCGCATCGCCCACTTGTTCACCTGGAAGTGGATCGGGATGTAGGCGTAGTCCTCCATCCCGATGCGGGTGGCCTCCTTCAGCAGCGCAAGCCGGGCGTCGCGGTCGATCGTCTGCTTGGCCCGGATCGACAGCGCGTCGACATAGACGTTCGAGTAGCGGCCGAAGTTGCCGTTGCCGCCGCCGGTGGCGGCGTTGTAGGTCTCAAGCGTCCCCGACACCGTGTAGGTGGCCTCGCCCGCGACCGTTCCCCAGCCGGTCAGCGCGACCGAGAACTTGGGCATGTCGAAGCCCGGGAAGGTCTCGGGCGCGCCGCGGATGAGTTCGGAGAAGTAGATGTTCCGCGGCATCGTGTCGACCTCGGTGCGGATGCCGATGCGGGTCCACATCTGCGCGATCGCCTCGATGATGCGGGCGTCGTTGATGTAGCGGTCGTTCGGCCCCTGGAAGGTGATGCTGAAGCCGTCGGGATAGCCCGCCGCAGCCAGGAGGCGCTTGGCCTCGTCAGGATCGTAGGCGTCGGGCTGGAGCTCGTCGACATAGCCGAAGAAACCCGGCGGAACGATGTTGCGCGTCGGCTCCGAGGCGCCGCCCATGATCCGGTCGCGGATCGCCGCGCGGTCGATGCCGAGCGACATCGCCCTGCGCACCCGCCAGTCGCGGATCGGGTTGGGGAAGATCGTGTTGCCGGCCGCGTCCTTGATATAGGCCTCCTGGTGACGGTAGCTGAGGATGACGTAGATCAGCCGGTCGGAGGGGATCGTCGAGACGCGGAAGTTGGGGTTGGCCTCGATCTGCGGCAGGTCGACGGTTGGCGGGTAGTCGATCAGGTCGACATCGCCGTTCAGCAGCGCCGCAAGCCGCGCCGCATCCTGGCCCACCGGGCGGAAGACGACGCGGTCCCAGCCCGGATCGCCGCCCCACCAGCCGGGGTTCTTCACCACGCTGACGCGGTTGCCCGGCGAGAACTCCTCGAACATGAACGGCCCGGTGCCGATGGCAGCCTTGCCCGAGTTGAAGTCGACCGAGGGCGTCACCCCCTCGGCGGCATGGCGGGCCACGATCGGCACCATGGCGAGATCCTCGGCCACGGTGGGATAGGGCCCGTTGGTGGTGATGTGCACCGTCAGGTCGTCGACCCGGGTCCAGACCTTGCCGCCCTTGGCAAGGGTGAAGGCGGGGCTGGCGGGGGCACCGGCGATGCCGGCGGCCAGCCGGTCGAACGAGAAGATCACGTCATCGGCGGTGAAGGGCGTGCCGTCGTGCCAGGTGACGCCCTCGCGCAGCTTGAACTCCCACAGCGTGTCGGACAGGGGCGCCCAAGACACCGCCAGCCCGGGAACCGGCTGGGAGGCCGAATCGAGGTCCACCAGATGCTCGAAGATGTGTTCCTGCACCTGCAGGTCGGCCGAAAGCTGCGTCCAGTGCGGATCGAGCGTCGCCGCCTCCGACCGGACGCCGATGGTCAGGACGTTCTGCGCGAGGGCGGGTGCTGCCGCCAGCATCGCAGAGGTCACCAGGGCGAGGGCAAGTCGTATCACCGTTGGTCCTCCGTGTTGGTCTTGCGCCGTGGGTCTCGGCATGAACCCTGCGCGCCGGCGCCGGGCCGGCGCACAGATACTGCACCGTCCGCGTTCACATGGCGCACAAATGTTCGCCTGACAGACTACCGGCCCCGCCCCAGCCTGTCCATGCTTTTCCGCGCCGCGGACGGCGCGGCCGCGCGTTCGGCGCCGCCCCGCGCTGCGGTCCGGACGACGGGGCGGATGGCGTGACGGCGACCGCCGCGGGCGGGGGCGCGGCGGGCGGGGGCGGCTACTCCCGGGCGGCGGCAAGCTCGTCGATCAGCGCCGCCGTCGTCACCTGCCGGCAGTAGCCGCGGATCGCCGCGATCGAGGCCGCCTGCCGCTCGGGCGTGTAGGTCAGGCAGGCGTCGGTGACCTGGGTGACGAGATAGCCGAGGTCGCAGGCATCGCGGATCGCGCTTTCGACGCACTGGTCGGTCAGCACACCCGCAACGACAAGCTGCTGCACACCGAGGTTGCGCAGCACGTAGTCGATGTTCGTGGAGACGAACACGCTCGACGAGGTCTTCGGCAGCACGATCTCGTCGTCGCCCGGGGCGATGGCGTCGAGCACCTTCGCGTCCCACGAGCCTTTCGGCACGTTGAAGCCGGTGATCTTGTAGTCGAGGCTGCGGTCGCGCCCGTCGCGGGTCAGGCTTTCGATGGTGGTGTACATCACCTCCACCCCGGCTCCGCGGGCAGCGGCCTGCAGCGCCTGCATCCGCGGCAGGACCTCGGCGTGAAGCGGGCCCAGCAGGGCGGGCTGCTTCCAGGCCCGCTCGGCCGCCGGCATCTCGCGCCATTCGGCACCGTCGGGATGGCAAGCGAAGTTCTGGACGTCGATGAACAGGAGTGCCGCGCGCCCGGGCACCAGGGGGATGTCGCGCGAGGTGGTGGACAGGAAGGGGCCGGGGACGGTGCGGCTCATGGCGGGCTCCGATTCAGAAGCGGGCGGGCGATACGGTCGGCCCAGGCGGCGGCCCGGGCCTCGCTGCGCAGCAGGTCGTTGCGCAGCTCGATCAGCACATGCGGCAGCCGCCGCGGCTCGGCCTGGACGGGGATGGTGTAGTCCGAGGCATCCTCGATCGCATAGGGGGCGTTGATGCCGAGCGGACGGGCGTCGGGATCCCCGGCCAGCGCCGCGGCCAGGTGCCGTGCGAGGGGGTTGTCCTGGCGCCACAGCAGGCCGACGGGCCAGGGCCGCGGCGCGGGATCGGAACGGCGGCGCGGGGTGAAGCTGTGCACCGAGATCAGCCCGGCGAGCCCCGGCCGGGCCAGCGCCCCGGCCAGGGCGGCGTGGAAGGGCGCATGGATCGCCGCCCAGCGCGCCCGCCGGGCGGCGGGTGAAAGCCCCGCGTTGCCGGGCACCGGCGTGCTGTCGGAGATTTCGGCGCAGAGGTCAGGGGCGCTCCAGGGACGGTTGCAGTCGATCACGAGGCGGCTGTAGCGCTGCAGTACCAGCGTCGCCGACAGCCGCCGCGCCAGCGCCCGCGCCAGCCGGGCGGCGCCCGGATCCCAGCCGATGTGGTCGGCCAGCCGGCGCGCCGGCACCCCGAGCGTGCCCAGCGCCCGCGGGATTGCGCGGCCGCCATGCTCGACCGAGATCACCCAGCCGGAGGCGCCGGCCACGACCTCGACCGGCGCGGGGTCGTCGGGGCAAAGAAGCGGTGCGGCGCGGTCGGGCATGTCGCGGGTGCAGATTGCGTTCGCGCCCGAGCCTCCACAAGATGCGCGCCAGCCGCAAGCCCGTCTGCGAGGACCCGATGGACCCTGCCTTCACGATGATCTGCACCGCCGACTTCGCCGGCCTGCTGCGCGGCAAGGGCGTGCCCTCGGCCGACTTCGACCGGCGGGTCGCCGGCGGCATCGGCTGGACGCCCACCAACGTCCAGATCACCTGCTTCGATTCGATCGCCGCCAGCCCCTACGGCGCGCTCGGCGATCTGGTGCTGCGGCCCGATCCGGCGACGCGGGCGGCGGTGCCGCTGCCGGGCGGGGCGAAGGTTGCCTTCGCGCTGGGCGACATCAGCCATCTCGACGGGGCACCATGGGAGTGCTGCACGCGCGGCGTGCTGAAGGCGGCCGTCGACCGGCTGCGCGAGGAGACGGGGCTCGAGCTGCGCGCGAGCTTCGAGCACGAGTTCATGCTGCGCGCGGGCGCGCCAACGCCCGCCTTCAGCCTGATGGGCTTTGCCGACCATGCCGGCCTTGCGGAGGATATCGCCGCCGCGCTGGCAGCCGCCGGCATCCACCCCGACAGCTTCCTGCGCGAGTACGGTCCGAACCAGTTCGAGCTGACGCTGCCGCCCGCCCCCGCGGTCGAGGCCGCCGATCGCGCGGCGCAGTTGCGCGCCATCGTCCGCATGGTCGCCCGCGCCCGCGGCGAGACGGCCACCTTCACCCCGCTGCTCGCCCCCGACCTCGTCGGCAACGGCGTACACATCCATTTCTCGCTGTGGGACCGCGCAGGCGCGCCGGTCAGCTACGACCCCGCCCATCCGCACGGGCTGTCGGCAGCGGCCGGAGCCTTCGCGGCCGGCGTGCTTGCCCATGCCCCGGCGCTGGTGGCGCTGACCGCGCCTTCGGCGATCTCGGCCCTGCGGCTGACCCCCCACCGCTGGAGCGCGGCCTTCACCAACCTCGGCCGGCAGGACCGCGAGGCCTGCGTGCGCATCTGCCCGCTGACGGCGCGCGAGCCCGCGGGGCGGGCGCGGCAGTACAACCTCGAGTTCCGCGCCGCCGACGCGGCCGCCGCCCCGCATCTGGCGCTGGCGGCGCTGATTCACGCCGGGCTGGCCGGGCTGCGCGCCGGTCTGCCCTCCCCCGTGCCGACCGAGGAGGATCTTGCCGCCCTGTCGCCCGATGCGCTGGCCGCCCGCGGACTGGGCCGCCTGCCGGCGACGCTGGACGATGCGCTCGCCGCGCTGGCCGCCGACGCGACGCTGCGCTCGTCCCTGCCCGAAGGCGCGGCCGACATCTACATCGACCACAAGCGCGGCGAGCTGGCCCATGTCGCGCCCATGGCCGCGGCAGAACGCTTCGCGGCCTATGCCGCCGTCTACTGACGGCGTGCCGCCCGCAGTTGCCCGGCGCGACGGCGGGCTTGAAAACCGCTGCCCCGCGAATAAGAGTCCGGATACCGAACAACCGAACGCCGGCCTGCCGGGCACGGCGCGGACCACAGGAGGTCACCCATGCAGCACGACCGCGCCCTGCGCCAGATGGCGGCGCGCAACCCGCTCGCCACGCCGATGCAGCATTCGCTCCACCGCCGCCGGTTCCTGCAGGCGATGGCCGCCGGCGCCGCCGCCGCGGCCCTTCCCGGCACCGCCGCCGCCCAGCAGCGTCCGCTGTCCCTGCTGACCTGGGACGCCTATGCCGACCCGCGCCTCCTGACGCTCTGGCGCGAGACCTCGGGCGGCGACATCCGCTACGAGATCCACATTTCCGACCCGACCTCGGTCAACCGGCTGCGCGCCGGCGAAACCGCGGTGTGGGATTTCATCAACGTGAACAACCCCTGGGCGCGCAACGTCATGTGGCCCGCCGGACTGATCCGCGAGCTGCCGCGCGACCGCTTCGACCCGCTCTATGCGCAGATGAAGCCGAAGTTCCACATGCCCTACAAATGGGCGATGTCCGAGGACGGCCAGAACCTGCTCGGCCTGGTGCAGCGCTACGAGACCTTCGATTTCGTCGTCAACCCCGAAGTGATCTCGCCCCAGCTTGCCAAGGACGAGGGGTGGAGCCTCTTCTCCAACCCGGATTTCGCCGGCCGTTACGGCATCCTCGCCTACGAGGACTGGAACGTGATGGATATCTGCATGGGCGCCGGCGTCCACCCCTTCAAGGTCAAGACCGACGACGAGGTCGCCCGCTTCGAGGAGACGGCGCGGCTGTGGATCCAGAACGCCAGGCTGATCACCACCGATTTCGTGCAGCTGAACCTGGCGATCCTGAACGGCGAGATCGACCTCTATTTCACCGGCGGCACCTACACCACCGCCGCGGCCCGTCTGGAGGGGGTCACCGAGCTTTACGCCATCACCCCCGCGAGCGGGCCGGCCGACGGCAAGGGCGGGATCAACTGGATCGAGGTCAACTCGGTCGTCAACAACCCCGACCTGCACCCGCAGGCGTTCGACTTCATCGAGTTCATCGCCTCGCCCGACGCCGCCGAGATCATCGCCCGCGGCAACGGCAACCTGCAGCCGGTGAGCCAGATGGCCCAGCCCGAGCTGATGAGCCGGTTCTCGGCCGACGAGCTTGCGGCGATCCAGTGGGACGAGTTCGACGAGCGCATTGCCAATGCCGTGGAGTTCGACATCGTGCCCGACTACGACCGGCTCTACGACATTTACTCCGCCGCGATGCGGATGCGCGGCTGACGCGGCGATGCACGCCCACCCCGCCCGGCCGGTAGCGCTTGCCCTGGCCGGGCTGACCCGCCGGTTCGGCGCGCTGGCGGCGGTGGACGGGGTGACGCTGGACATCGCCGAGGGCGAGTTCGTCACCATCGTCGGCCCCTCGGGCTCGGGCAAGTCGACGCTTGTTCGCCTGCTGGCCGGGCTCGAGGCGCCCAGCGCGGGGCGGTTGCTGTTGCGCGGGCGCGACATCACCGGGCTTCCCGCAAACCGGCGGCCGACGGCGATGGTGTTCCAGTCGCTGGCGCTGTTCGACCACCGCACGGTCGGCCAGAACATCGAGTTCGCGCTGAAGATGAAGGGGGTCGCGCCGAAGCCGCGGCGCGACCGGGCGCTCGAGCTGCTGCGCCTGGTCCGGCTGCCCGAGGACTACTACGGCCGGCCGGTGACGCAGTGCTCGGGCGGCGAGCGGCAGCGGGTGGCGATGGCGCGCGCGCTTGCCTCGGACCCCGAGATCCTGTTCCTTGACGAGCCGCTGTCCGCCATCGACTACCGGCTGCGCAAGACCCTGGAGGTGGAGCTCAAGGAGCTGCACCAGCGCACCGGCAAGACCTTCGTCTACATCACCCACAGCCTCGAGGAGGCGATGGTGATGTCCGACCGGATCGCGGTGATGCGGGCCGGGCGCTTCGTGCAGGTCGGCTCGCCCGAGGAGATCTACCGCCGGCCGGTCAACCGCTTCGTTGCCGCCTTCATGGGCGAGGTGAACATCCTCGCCGTCGAGGGCGGCGTCCTGTCCGGGCTCGGCCTGGCGGTGCCGGATGCGGCCGGGCCGTTCGCGGTGCTGCGCCCCGAGGCGCTGCGGCTCGACGGCGGCGCGCTTGGCGTCGAGGCCGAGGTGGCACAGACGCTGCTGCTGGGATCGCGGGTGCAGTATCACCTGCGCGCCGGCGGGCAGGCGCTGATCGCCGAGGTCCCGGCGGGCGGCCGGGCGCTCCTCGGCCCGGGCGACCGGGCGCGTTTCGGCTTCGACGCCGCCGACATCGCCTGGGTGGCCGAATGAGCCGGGTGCACGGGCCCTGGTTCGCCCTGCCGGTGGGGCTGTTCCTGGCGGCGTTCTTCGCCGCGCCGATCGTCATCGTGGCCTGGTACAGCCTGATGCCGCCGCGCACCTTCGAGCTGTCCGGCGCGCTGACGACGGCCAACTACCGCGCCGCCTTCGGCGAGGGCTACGAGCGGCCGCTGATGTGGTCGGCCCTCGGCGCGGCCCTCACGACCCTGGTCTGCGCGCTTCTCGCCTGGCCGACGGCGACCATCCTGCACCGCTCGGCCGGCCGCTGGGCGGGCGTGGTGACGGCGCTGATCGCGCTGCCGATCTTCATCTCCGAAAGCGTGCGGCTGTTCGGCATGTCGCTGTTCCTGATGCCGGGCGGGGGCATCCTCGCGGGCACGCTGAACGCGCTGTTCGAGGTCCGTGTCGGCTCGATCCTGAACTCCCGCCTCGGCGCCCTCGTTGGGCTCGTCTACATCCATTTCCCGTTCATGCTGTTTCCGCTGCTGCTGGGTGTGGCGATGGTCCCCGCCGACCGGATCGAGGCCGCGCGCGACCTCGGCGCGGGCCGGCTTGCCGTCTTCCGCGAGGTCGAGCTTCCGCTCGCCGCGCCGGGGCTATCGATCGGCTGCCTGCTGACCTTCGTCCTCGCCCTCGGCGCCAACGCCGAGGCTGCAATCCTGGGCGGGCGGGCGGTGACGGTCATAACCGCGGCGATCGAGCAGCGCTTCAACTACGCGCAGGACTGGCCGATGGGGGCGGCGCTGACCGTGCTCGTCATCGCCGTGACGGCGGCGGTGGTCTTTCCCGTGCTCGCCCGCGTACCGCTCGACCGGATCATCCGGCGATGAGCCGCAGCGGCCCCCTGCCCTTCCTGCGGGCGGC
This sequence comes from Paracoccaceae bacterium, assembly GCA_023383015.1. Taxonomy (GTDB): domain Bacteria; phylum Pseudomonadota; class Alphaproteobacteria; order Rhodobacterales; family Rhodobacteraceae; genus JAHDXW01. Next base: position 90,526 of record JAHDXW010000010.1, on the reverse strand, counting down.
ATGGATCGTGGCGATCCTCGCCTGCCTCTACCTGCCCATCGTCTCGGTGGTGCTCGCCTCGCTCGCCAACTCGCGCTACATGCGATTCCCCCACCGCGTCTGGACGCTGGATGCCTACCGCGAGGCGGTGGGCTTCTTCCAGACCTGGGACCTGCACCTGATCTCGCTCCAGATCGCGGCCGGCGTGGTGGCGCTGTCGGTGGCGCTCGGCACGCTCGGCGCGATGGCCTATGCCCGCTACGACTGGCGCGGCCGCGGCCTGTTCCGCCGGCTCCTGGTGCTGCCGGTGTTCTTCCCCCAGCCGGTGCTGGGGCTGGCACTGCTCCTGTCGTTCACAGCCGCCGGGGTGGTGCCGTCCTGGAAGACGGTGGTGATCGCGCATGCGGTCTGGATCGTGCCGATCGTGACGCTGGTCATCTCGATCCGGCTGTTCGGCTACGATGTCGCCCAGGAGGAGGCCGCCTTCGACCTCGGCGCCACGCGGCTGCAGGTGTTCCGCGAGGTGACGCTGCCGGCGCTGTGGCCGGGCATCTTCTCGGGGGCGCTGTTCGCCTTCCTGCTGTCGTGGTCGAACCTGCCGCTGTCGATCTACACCTCCGGGCCCGACACGCCGCTGCCGGTCTGGCTGTTCTCGCGGGTGGCGACGAACTACGCCCCGCTGGTTCCGGCGATCGCGGTGATCGGAACCATCGTCTCGGCGCTCGTCGTCCTGGGCCTCGTCGGGCTGCGCGGGGCGCTCGCCCGGCTGCGCTGAGGCGGGCCGGGCCCCACGGCCGCAACGCCGCATGGACGCTGCCGCAGCCGGCTGCTAGGGCGCCCGGGCCAGCCGGTCCCCCGCGGGCCCAGCCAGCCGGGAGACCGCCATGTCCGGGGGACGCAGCACCGCCCTTCTTGCCACCGCCGCGGCGGGGCTGGTGGCCGGCCTCCTGCTGCTCTGGGCGGGGCGGGGCGACTGGGCAGGCCTGGTCTGGACGGCCGGCACGCTGCCCGTGCTTGCTGCGCTCCTTGCCGAGATCGTCTCAAGCCTGCGCCGGGGCGAGACCGGGCTCGACATCGTCGCCGCGCTGTCGATGACGGCTGCGCTCGCCACCGGCGAGGCCGCGGCGGCGCAGGTGGTGGCGCTGATGTATTCCGGCGGCACCTTCCTCGAGGCCTTCGCGGCCGGGCGGGCGCGGGCCGAGATGACGGCGCTGCTGGCCCGCCAGCCGCGCGCCGCACTGCGCCACCGCAACGGCGGGCTCGAGGAGGTGGCGCTGGCGGCCGTGGTCCCTGGCGACCGGCTGCTCGTTCGCCACGGCGATGTGGTGCCCGTCGACGGCCAGGTGGCCGAGGGCGAGGAGGCGCTGCTCGACCTGTCGGCGATCACCGGCGAATCGCTTCCGGCCCGGCTGCCGGCGGGCGAGGTGGCACCGTCGGGTGCGGCCAACGCGGGGCCCGCCTTCGACCTCGTCGCGACGCGCCCGGCGGCCGAGAGCACCTATGCCGGCATCGTCCGGCTGGTCGAGGCCGCGCAGCGGTCGAGGGCGCCGATGGCACGGCTGGCCGACCGCTGGGCGATGGGCTTCCTCGCGCTCACCCTCGCGATCGCCGGGGCGGCCTGGGCGGCTTCGGGAGATCCGGTCCGGGCAGTGGCGGTGCTGGTCGTGGCCACACCCTGCCCGCTGATTCTGGCGGTGCCGGTGGCGCTGGTGGCGGGGCTGTCGCGGGCGGCACGGATCGGCGTGCTGATCAAGGGCGGCCGGGCGCTCGAGGGCCTTGCGAGGGGCCGGACGCTGATCCTCGACAAGACCGGCACGCTGACCGAGGGGCGGCTGCAACTGGTCGCGGTGGAGCCCGCCGCCGGCATCGCCGAGGACGAACTCCTGCGCCTCGCCGCAGCGGTCGAGCAGGCCTCGCCCCATCCCGCGGCGCAGGCGCTGGTGGCCGCGGCGCGGGCCCGCGGGCTTGTCCTGCCGCCGCCGCGGGCGGTGGAGGAGGCGCCGGGCGCGGGCGTCGCCGGGCGCGTGGAGAACCGCACCTTGGTGGTCGGCGCGCCGGACTTCGTCGCCCGGAGGCTGGGCATGCCGGTGCCCGACGGCAACGGCGGGGACGGCGCCGTGGTGGTCGCGGTGGGCATTGACGGCCGCCTCGCCGGGCGGCTGATCGCCGCCGACCCGCTGCGGGCCGGCACCGGCGCCTTCCTCGCGGGTGCACGCGCGCTCGGCATCGAGCGCATCCTGCTGGCCACCGGCGACCGCGAGGACGTGGCCCGCGCCGTCACCCGCGGGCTTGCGCTCGACGGGCTGCGCGCCGGCCTGACGCCCGACCGCAAGGTGCTGACGGTGATGACCGAGCGCGGCCGCGCCGGCCCGGTGATCATGGTCGGCGACGGCGTCAACGACGCCCCCGCCCTCGCCGCCGCCGACGTCGGTGTGGCGATGGGCGCGCGCGGGGCGGCAGCCTCGGCCGAGGCCGCCGATGTCGTGCTGCTGGTCGACCGGTTGGACCGGCTGCTGCCTGGGATCGAGATCGCCAAGGGGGCGCGCGCCATCGCCCTGCAGAGCGTCGCCGCCGGCCTCGGGCTCTCGGTCGCCGGGATGGTGGCGGCGGCCCTCGGCCACCTCACCCCGGTGCAGGGCGCGCTCCTGCAGGAGGCGATCGACGTCGCGGTGATCCTGAACGCGCTCAGGGCCCTGGCCATCCGCCCCGCAAGCTTGGCGGGGCGCGAATCGGGCCGGAGGGCGTAGGCCCGCCCGCCCCGGGCGGGTTGCCCCGCGGGCGGTCGGGGCCCTGCCCCGGCGATCGGGATGTCCGCGCGGCATGTGTCCCGGCACGGGGATCACCCGGACCTCGCGTGCCATCGGGTGCACCGGCATCGGTCAACGCAGCCGGCGCCCGCCCCGCCGTTCGCGCCTCGGACAGAAGGGAAAGGACGACAGGACCGGACTGAACGGACCGGCCGCCGGGCAGGCAGCCCTCGCGGTCGCGGCCTCGGCATCGGTCGCTGCGGCCCGGGCCCTGCCGGTGGCGCAGTCCGCCGCCCCGGCGGACGTCATCGCCCCGCCGGGGCGGGCGCCCCTCGCCGCCGCCGCCGGCGCCGCCCGCACCGGGGCGCCTGGGATCGGGGCTCTTGATGGCGGCGAACTCGGGCCGGGCCCGGCAGAGCGGCATGCCCGCGCCGTCACCGGCGCTGCCGGCATCGTCCGGTGGCCGGCCAGATGCACATCGGCGCGGTCCGCGCTGTCGCTGATCCTGAGGCTTGCCGGGATCGCCGGTGCCGCCGGTACCGGGCATGGCGCTAATTGGCGCCCCCGGCAGACCGGGCATCCTGCCGCCGAGGTTCCCGGCCCCGGGGGCCGCCGGCCCCCTGGACCGGCAAGCCGGGCGTCGTCATCATGTGCGACAGGGAGGTCGGCCGCCCCGCCGGTCTCGCCGGGCTGAAGATCCGCGTCTCCGGTGCCGCTTCAGGCGAGGCCGTCACCGCGCTCGTCCACCGGGTGGACGGCGAACCCGACGCCCGCGGGCTGCCGGCCCCGGCCGGGCCGCGGGCCGTGGTCGACCTCCAGGTCCTGCGGGTCTCGGTCGGCCGCCCGCTGGCGCCGGATTCGCGGACGCGCGGAAGCATCCCCGCCGGGGTCGGCGCGTCCGCCGGCGGGTGGGGGCTTATCCCGGCGGGCGGGGGGACGACGGAAGTCCCCGTGCGCAACCTCGACCCCGGCCTGACCGCGGTCCGGACGGTGCAGCCCCCGCGGCGGCGGCCGTTCCGCCGGGGCACCGCCCGCAAGCCCGCCGATGGCCCGGTCCTTGCCCGTGGCCCCCGCCGGCGAAGACGGCGCCAAGCTGCCGGACCTGCGCCACCTGCGCCTGCCTGACGCCGCGGAGGCCTAGGCCCAGCGGTCGGCGGCGGCGGCGGTGCACGTCTCGCGGCCGGCGGCCAGCCGGCCGATCGCGCGGCTGTCGCGCCTATTCGGGGCGCCGCTGCGCGTGCTCCACCGAAAGGGGGAAGGCACCCGCCACCGCGGGCGCGATCGCCTGTACCCGCGGGTCGGAGGGTGCTCGAGCTTCTGCGCGATGCCGGCCCGTGCATCGGGGCCCGCGGCCGGCTGGGGCGTGGCCCCGTGGCCGCGATGACCGGGCGACACGCGGCCATGGCACGACCGGGCGCGCTGTCCGACCGTCGGTGCATGGCCCTGGGCGCGGGATCTCGCGGCTGGTCGGTGCGCCGCCGCCGCCGCCGCCGCGGCCCGCACCCGACGCCGGCGGGCGAGGTGCCGGCGGCCCGGGCAAGCCCTGCCCTCCGCGCCAGCGCCGCCGCCCGGAACGGGCAACGCCAGCGCGCCGTCGGCCTTGCGGGCCGCTTCGTCGCCGGCACCCTGCCGCCCTTCCGGTCCCGCCATGTTCCCGATGCGGCGGTGGCGCCGGTGTCGCCGCGGCAGGTGCGCCTCGAAGTCCGGCAGGGGCATCGCCACCCCCGATCTCGCGGTACCGCAATCGACCGGCGCGATCGGGATGACGACCCGGGCGGGCCGGGCACCGACGGCGCTGCAGGCGGAGTTCCCGGCGCTTCCGGGCGCCCGCCCGGCGCCCGCGGTCACGGCGCCCCCGGCCCCGCCCGGACCCGAGGCCGGCGGCGTTTCCACGGCCGGCGAACTGCGCTAGCAGGGGGCGGCAGGGCAAGGGCATCCCTGCCCGCGAGGAGCCGCGACCGCCGTGCCACGACCGCTTCCCCTGCGCGCGCTCGGCGCGCTTCGCTGGCGGACCCGGGAAGGGCTGCGGCATCTGCGCGACCGGCTGGCCACGGTGGCCCACGACCTCGGCATGCACGGACGGCCGCGCGTGACCCGGGGGCGGCTGGCACCCGGCCGGCGGATGGCGGTCTGCCTGGTCTTTGCCGCCCACGGGGTACCGGGCTCGCAGCTTCTGGCGCTGGAGCACCTCACCGCGGCGGGGTATGCGGCGGTCGTGGTCAGCAACCTGCCGCTGGCCGCGCCCGACCGGGACGCGCTGGCCGCGCGGGCCTGGCGGGTGGTCGAGCGGGCGAACTTCGGCTACGACTTCGGCGGCTACCGTGAGGGCATCCGGCAGGTCGCACCGCTGCTTGCGGGGCTGGACAGGCTGGTGCTTCTGAACGACTCGGTCTGGTACCCGGTGCCCGTGGAGGGCGCCGACTGGCTGGCGGCGGCCGAGGCGACCGGGGCCGACTTCGTCGGCGCGGTGGCCAACGACTTCGCCCCGCCGTTCCCGCTGGAAGACTGGCGGGGGGTCGGCTGGCGGCACGACCCGGCGGCGCCCGGATTCCACTACTGCTCGTTCGCGCTGAGCCTCGGGCCTGACGTGCTGCGCGATCCCGGATTCACGGCGTTCTGGCGGCGGCTTGCGCTGACGGGGAACAAGCACGACACCGTTCGCCGCGGCGAGGTGGGCCTGACCCGCTGGGCGCTGGAGCGCGGGCACAGCCATGCGGCGACCCTTGACATGGCCGGCTTCGACCGGGCGGTCGCGACGCTGCCGGAGGCGCGGCTGCGGGCGGTCCTGTCGGACCTCGTCATCCCCGAGGAGCCGCCGCTGAGGGCACTGAAGGCGGAGGTGATCGCCCGCGACGACGGCTCGGCCGCCTGGCGGGCGGAGGCGGAGGCCTTCCTGCGGGCGGCGGTGGTGCGGACGGGTGCGGCCTTTGCCCTGCCGGCCTTCGCGCTGGCCGAGGGGCGCTGGCCGTTCCTGAAGAAGTCGCCCCTGCGGCTGGACGGCGAGTCGGCGGCGATCAGCCAGCGCCTCGCGGCCGGGCTGGGCGGGCCCATGGGGGCGGCGATCCGCGCCGAGGCGGCGGCGATTGCCGCGGCGGCGGGCCACCTGTCGCGCAGGGGCTGAGCACCGGCCGCGGAGGGGACCGGGTGTCCCACGCGTGGGACAGCGGAATGCCCGGTCAGCCTGCTTCAGGATCAATGTGTTGGAGGGCGCGATTCAGGAGTCGTCAAGATGTCGCGCGGGCTGCGGCCGGCGGTCGCTCGCCCGGGTCGCCGCTGCTGCCGATGATGGCGTAGAGCGCGGGCAGGACGACGAGCACGAGAACCGTCGAGGCGAGCAGCCCGAAGACCATGGCGATGACGAGGGGTATCAGCGTCTGGGCCTGGGTGGAGGTCTCGGCGAGCAGCGGGGCCATGCCGAGGATCGTGGTCGTCACCGACAGGACGATGGGGCGGAAGCGTGCCTGCACCGCTGCCACCGCCGCCGCGGCAACGCCCCGCCCCGCCGCTGCGTGCTCCTTGATGACGCCGACGAGGAGGATGGCATTGTTGACGACGATGCCGGCGAGCGCGCCCGCCCCCATCAGCGAGGGCATGGAGATGTTGTAGCCCATCGCCCAGTGCCCCCAGACGACGCCCACCAGCGCGAGGGGAATCGTGACCATGACGATCAGGGGCTCGCCGTAGCTTCGGAACTGGAAGCTGAGGACGGCGTAGATGCCGACGAGGCCGACGAGGAAGCCGCGCAGGATCGAGCCCGTGGTCTCGGCCGCGTTGGCCGCCTGCCCGCCGACGGCGTAGCCGAGCCCCGGCGTGTCGGCGGCGAGCGCGGGCAGGAAGCCCGCGGCGAGGAGGGCGGTGATGGCATCGGCGTTGCCCACCCGCCCGTCGACGTCGGCCTGCACGGTCAGGGTGCGGCGCCCGTCGCGGCGGATGATCGTGCCCCAGCCCCGCCCCTCGGCGATGTCGGCCACGGTGGTCAGCGGCACTGCGGTGCCGTCGGCGGCGACGATGGTGAAGGCCTCGAGGTCGCCGAGGGCGTCGCGGTCCGCGGAGGCAAGGATGACCTCGACGGCATGGGCGAGCCCGCCCTCGCGGACATCGGCAAGCACGGTGCCGAGGAAGGCCGCGCGCAGCTGCCCCGCCACGTCGGACGCAGTGAGCCCGAGCGCGCGCGCCCCCGGACCGAGCGTGAGGCGAAGCTCGGGACGGCCCGGGCGCAGGTCGGTCATGGCGTTGCGGACGCCGGCGTAGGTCTCGATCTCGGCCAGCGCGGCCCGGCCGGCGGCGGCAAGCATGTCGAGGTCATGATGGGTGAGGCGGAGTTCGATGGCAAGGCCCTGCGGGCCGATCCCCGGCTCGGCGAGGATGAGCGAGGCGACCCCGGGCAGCACGCCGATCGCCTGCCGCCAGGCAGCGACGAGTTCGTCGAGCGTGGTCGCGCGGTCCTCGGCGCCGAGCAGGTCGGCGGCGACGGTGGCGACATGGGACCCGCCCTCGCCGGCCGAGACGTTGCGCCCCATCCGGGTGATGGTGCGCTCGACCAGCCGGGCGCCGCCCGGCTGGCCGGGCGTGAGGGCGGCGTTCACCGCGGCGAGCGCGGCCTCGACCTGGGCCACCGCCGCGGCGGTGCGCCCGAGCGGCGTGCCCGCCGGCATCAGGATGCGCGCCTCGATGATGTCGCCGTCGATCTCGGGCATCGCCTCGCGCTTGACCACGCCGCCGGCCAGCGCGCCGATGGTGGCAAGCAACCCCCCGAGGGCGAGCCCGGCCACCAGCCAGCGCCCCGCCACGGCGGCCCGGGCGAGCGGCACCACGCCGTGGTCGCGCAACAGGGCGAAGCCGCGCTCGACCCAGCGGTGCAGCCGCCACGGCGGCCGCGGCGGGCCGGAGAGGGCGCCGCGCAGGTGGTGCGGCAGGATCAGGAACGCCTCGATCAGGCTGGCCGCCAGTGCCGCCAGGAGCACCACCGGCAGGACCTCGAGGACGGCACCGAGGTTGCCCGCGAGGAAGGAGAGCGGCAGGAAGACAGCGACCGTGGTCAGGAAGGACGCGACCACGCCGGGGGCGACCGCGCCGACCCCGGCGGCCACCGCCCCGACCGAGACCCCGCCGGCGGTGTGCATGGCGACGGAATCGGCGATGACGATGGAATCGTCCATGACGATGCCGATCGCCATCAGGAGGGCGACCATGGTCATCATGTTCAGCGACAGCCCGGTGACCGACATCCAGACGATCGCCCCGAGGAAGGCCACCGGCAGCCCCATCGCCGCCCAGAAGGCGAAGGCGGGGCGGTAGAAGAGCCCCATCGCGGCGAGCACGAGCACGAAGCCGAGGATGCCGTTCTCGACCAGCATGGTCAGCCGGTCGCGGACGATCGAGGTGACGTCCTGGACGATCTCGAGGCGCAGGGTGTCGGGCCGGCCGGCGCGCTCGGCCGCGATCAGGGCGGTGACGGCGTCGAGGGTGCGCAGCCCGTCCGCGCCGAGGGGCTTGTGGACCTCGAGCAGGATCGCCGGCCGGCCGTCGACGAAGGCGGCTTCCTCGGGCGGCTCGAAGCGCGCCTCGATGCGGGCGACGTCGCCGAGCAGCAGTGTGGCGCCGTTGGCCAGCGACAGGACCGGGATCGTCGCCAGCGCCGCGGCGGTGCGCCGCTCCTCGGTGAAGCGCAGCGTCAGCGTGGCACCGGCGGATTCGAGCGTGCCCGCCGGCAGGTCGAGGCTCTGGGCGCCGACCGCGCCGGCCAGCGCCGCCGCCGTCAGCCCGTGCTGGGCGAGCACGGCGCGGTCGGCCTCGATGCGCACCGTCCGCTGGCCGAGCCCCGAGCGCAGGACCCGCGCCACGCCCGGCAGGGCGGCGATGCGGTCGGACAGTTCCTCGGCATAGCTGTCGAGCACCTCGGGCGGCAACGCCCCCGACACCGCCACCGAGGCCACCGGGTCGGTGCGGTGCAACTCGCGCACGGTCGCTGGATCGGCCCGGTCGGGGAGGGAATCGACCGCCGCGACCTCGGTGCGCAGGGCGTTCACGAAGCGCAGCGCGTCGCCGCCCGCGGCCATGGTGGCCAGCCCGCGCGCGGTGTTGGCCTGGGCGGTGCAGGTGAACTCGGCGAGCGACTCCACCGACTGGACGGCATCCCAGAGCGGGGCGCAGATGGCAGCCTCGACATCCTCGGCGGTGGCGCCGCGGTAGGCGACGACGATCTCGGCCTCGACGGAGCGGAAGTCGGGAAAGGTCTCGCGCACGAGGGTCGGGGCTGCCATCGCACCGGCAGCGACGAAGGCGAGCAGGAGCAGGTTGGCCGCCGTCGGGTGGCCGGCAAACCAGCGGATCACGGTGCCGCCTCGACCGGCTGCAGACGGGTGCCGGGGATCGCCGGGGCGATGTCGTCAAGCACCAGCCGGTCGCCGGGGGCCAGCCCCTCGGCCACCACCACCACCCCATCCTGGCGGAAGGCGGAGACGACCTCGCGCAGTTCCAGCCGGTCGCCGGGGCCGGCGAGGTAGGCGTGGCGGCCGTGCAGCGCCGATTCGGGGACGACGACGGCACCGTCGCGGGCCGGGCCGGTCAGCGTCACCTCGACCTGCATGTTGGGCACCAGCGGCAGGCGCAGCGGCGGTGCGGCGGCGGTGTAGGGATTGGCGACGCCGACGACGACCTGGACGGTGCGGGCGCGGGGGTCGAGCGTGCCCTCGACGCGCAGCACCCGTGCCGGCCAGACCTGTTCCGGCGCCGCCACCGGCCGCAGTTCGGCCGCCACCATCCGCTCGGGCCCCTCACGCATCACGGTCAGCAGGTCGAGTGGCACGTCAAAGGGGGTGAGCAGGCGCTGGAAGGCGGCGAGCGGGACATGGGCCACCACCTCCACCGCCGCGAGCCCGTCGCCGCCGGCCAGCACCTGGCCGACGTTGACATACTGGAAGCGCTCGGCACCGACCTGGGTGACGCGCAGGTCGAAGGGAGCGACGATGGCGGTATGGGCGCGGTCGCGGCGGGCGCGGGCGAGCGCGGCCTCGGTGCGGGCGAGCTGGGCGGCATTGCGCGCCTCGCGCGAAGGGATCAGCGCCAGCACGTTCTGCAGCTCGACCACGGTGCGGCGGGCGGCGAGGGCCGCGCGCTCGGCCTCGTCGGCACGGGTGCGGGGGCTGGCGCCCTGGGCGACGAGGTCGCGGATGCGGGCAAGGTCGGATTCGGCGATGGCGAGCCGCGCCTCCTCGAGCGCGAGCACGCGCGCGGTGTTCCCGGCCTCGGCGGCGATCTGGGCGGCCTCGGCGGCGAGGGCCTCGAGGTCGGCCTCGGCCTGGGCGATGGCGAGGTCGTAGTCGGCAGGGTCGATCTCGAGCACCGTGGTGCCGGTGCTGACGACCCTGCCGGCGGCGAGGTCGGGGTGGCGCCTGATCACCTGGCCGCGGACCTCCGACACCGCGACCCAGGTCTCGGCCGCCCGGACGTTGCCCCAGCCGCGGGCGACCGGGCTGACGGAGCCTGGCACCAGCGTCGCGACCCGCACCGCGAGCCCCGGTGCGACATCGGGCACCTGCGCCGGGCCGGGCGCGTTGGCGACCATCCAGAGCGCCGTCGCCGCCCCGAGGGCCGCGGGCGGCAGGGCAAGGAGGGGCGCGAGTCGGCGCAACATCGGCGGGGCCCTCCCGGGGCTGGGGTCCGCGGCGGCGGCGGGACGGGCCGGCAGCGGCGGCTTGCGACAGGGCGGATGATATGTTAGCGATCGCTTGCTCACAAGAGGAAAGCCGACCGCCGATGCCCCTTCGCAAGCGGGCCAGCGACCGCAAGGCCGAGATCGTGGCGGCAGCGCTGCGGCTGGCGGATGCCGCCGGGCCCGACCGCCCCTCGACGGCCGAGATCGCCCGCGCCGTGGGGCTGACCCAGGCCGGGCTGTTCCGCCACTTCCCGACGCGCGCGGCGCTGTGGCAAGCGGCTGCCGCAGCGATCGCGGCAGACCTCGAGGCCGGCTGGGCGGCGGCGCTGAGCGACGCCGGGGTGGGACCGCGGGAGCGGCTGGCGGCGCTGGTGGCTGCCCAGCTTGCCGCAATCGAGCGCTGCCCGGCGCTGCCCGCGATCCTGTTCTCGCCCGAGCTGAACGCCGACGACCCCGCCATCCGCGCCCGCTTTGCCGAGCTGCTGGGGCGCTTCCAGGGGTATGTCGCCGCCGCGCTGGGCGAGTTGGCGGCGGAGGGCGCGCTGCGCGCGACGCTGGCGCCTGCCGACGCGGCGGTGTTCGTGACGACGCTGATCCAGGGGCTTGCGGTGCGCTGGCGCCTGGGCGGCCGGCGCATGGCGCTGGCGGAGGAAGGGATGCGGCTGTTCCGGGTGCAGGCGGGGCTGTTCGCGCCCGAGCCGGGGTGACGGGGCGGGCCATGCTGCGGCCAGGACGGCGGGGGGGGTGACGAGATGCTGCGCAACGACAGGACGCTGCGGATCGCCGCGATCGTGGCGGCGGTCTTCGGGATTGCGACGGTCGCCGCCGGCGGGTTGGCGCTGCGCGGGGCCGTGGACATGGGCGCGGTCGTGCCCTTCGTGCTGTGGTTCAACTTCCTCGCCGGCTTTGCCTACCTTGCCGCGGCCGCAGGGCTGGCGGGGGCCCGCCGCTGGGGGGCGTGGGCGGCGGCCGCCATCCTGGCCGCAACGGCGGTGGCACTGGCGGTCTTCGGCGTCCATGTGCTGGGTGGCGGGGCCTGGGAGGTGCGGACGGCCGGGGCGATGGCGCTGCGCGTGGCGGTCTGGGCGACCATCACCTGGGTCGCCTTCCGCCCGCTGCGGCCGGCCGGCTGAGCCCCCGGGCGGTGAGCGGGGGGCGCGGGAGTTCGGCGGAAAGCTGCGCAGCCGGAGAGTCGCGCCCGCCCTGAATGCGGAAAATTGACATTTGTCATCTCCGGGAACGCCGAAACGGGCGATTGCTGCGGGAAACGGCGGCGCCCTTTCCGGTGCCGCCGCATGAATCCGCATACAGGACCGGAGACCCGCATGACCATCACCGCCCGGATCGACGCCATCACCGGCATCGCCGACGCCTACCGGAGCGACGAGCTGCCGGCGCCGAAGAGCGTCAAGATCGAGCTCACGGGCCGCTGCAACTTCGCCTGCTCGTTCTGCGCCCGCTCGATGCGGCTGCGCGACCAGAAGGACATGGACCGCGCCCTGTTCGAGCGCCTCCTGCCCGAGATGCGGGCCGCGGGGGTGGAGGAGATCGGGCTGTTCTACCTCGGCGAATCGTTCATGGTCGACTGGCTCGAGGACGCCATCCGCTTCGCCAAGCACGAGGTCGGCTTTCCATATGTCTTCCTGACCACCAACGGCTCGCTCGCCAACCCCGACCGGGTCGAGGCCTGCATGGCGGCGGGGCTCGATTCGCTCAAGTTCTCGCTGAACTACGCCGACGCCGACCAGTTCAGGAGCATCGCGCGGGTCAAGAAGGCGCTCTACAAGGCGCTGCTGGACAACATCAAGGCCGCCAAGGCGCGGCGCGACGGCGGCGGCTACAAGACCGGGCTTTACGCCTCATACATCATGTACGACGGCGAGCAGGGCGAGCGGATGCAGGCGGTGGTGGAGGACGTGCGGCCCTTCCTCGACGAGGTCTATGCGCTGCCGCTCTACAACCAGGCGGCCTTCATCGAGGGCCAGAACTGGGAGTTCACGGCCGGCAACCGCGGCCGCTACGACAACCTGCGCGACCCCCTGCCCTGCTGGGCGGTGTTCACCGAAGGCCACATCACCTGGGACGGCAAGCTGTCGGCCTGCTGCTTCGACCATGACGGCCGCTTCCACATGGGCGACCTGGTGACGACCGGCTTCATGGACAGCTGGAACTCCGATCGCTTCCGCAAGCTGCGCCGCGCGCATCTGGCGCGCGACGTCAAGGGCACGGTGTGCGAGGCCTGCGTGGCCTACAACTGAGCGCGGGCAGCGGCGGTCATGCCGCCGCGCCGGGCGGGGTGCCGGCCGGCTGCCAGGCGAGGCCGGGGCGGTAGCGTGCGGCCGGGCGCCCCTCGGCAAGCGCGATGAGGTGCAGCCAGCCGTTGTCGAAGAGCGCCCGCACCTCCGGGTGGCGGGCGAGGATCTCGGTCATCGCGGCGGGCGGCGCCTCGATCAGCACCGACAGGCGCAGCAGCTCGTGCACGAGCCGGGCGCCGTCGTGGACGGCCTGCCAGGGCAGGCCGGCGCGCAGCCGGCCGCCGTTGCCCTCGACCACCCCGATCCCGCCGGTGACGTTGTGGATCAGCTTGTTGCCGCTGCCGAAGGCGTCGGGTGCAACGGCTGAGCCGTAGTACTGCAGGCTGATCCAGCCGGCCACCACCACCGGGGCAGTGAGGATCAGCCCGAGGGTGGCGAAGTCGCGGTCCGCACGCCAGTCGTAGGAATGCAGGAAGGCCCGGCCGCCGAGGTCGGCCCTCCGCGTCAGCTGCCGGGGCGCGGCGATGAAGGCCGCGCAGCCGGCGAGGCCCCATTCGGGGCGGACCTCGGACCAGTCGCGGGCCCGGGCGGCAAGCGTCGCGGCGGTGGCGCCGGGAAGGCCCGGCGCCCGCGCCGCCCGGGCGAGCGCGCCGGCACGGGCGAGCCAGCGGCGGGCGGCGGCGATGTCGTCGGCATGGGCCGGCGCCGGGCTGTCGACGAACAGCTCAACGCGATCGGTGGTGGTGTCGTGGAGCCCGGCGAGGAAGCGGGTGTCGGCGGGGACGACGATGCCCTCGGCGGCCAGCCCCGCCCGCGTCGCGGGGTCGTTCAGCAGCGACGCCAGCAGCCGGGCCGAGACCTCGCCGCTGTGGCCGCCGCAGGCGCCGCAGTGGTAGGCGCTGGCGTGGGGGTTGTTGGTGACCTGCGCGCCATGGCCGAGGAGGAGCACCAGCCGGGCGTGGCCGGCGGTGAAGGACATCGCCCGCAGGACCGCGGCGGCGGTGGCCACCGCCCGTGCGGGCGCCAGGCCGGGCGCGAAGGCGGGAGCGGCGGCCGGCACGGGGGCGGGCGCGAGGCCCAGCGCGTCGCGGACGAGCCGGCCGGCGTAGAGCGGGCCGGCGGCCTCGACGAAGGCGAATGAGGAGACGGCGGCCTTGCGGAAGCGGTCCCAGGCGCGGGCGGCGCGGGCGGCGATGCGGGCGGAGCGGTCGGAAGCGGGGCCGACCGCCTCGGCCGAGCCGAGGGCGGGGCAGAGCAGGACCGGCAGGCGCGCCTCGTCCAGGTCGCTGGCCGCGGCGCGGTGGGCGAGGGGCAGGCCGAAGAAGCCCGCAAAGCCCAGCGTCTCGATGCCGGGGTCCAGCCCCTCGAGGGCGCGGCGGAAGGGTTCGGAGCGGACGTCGATGCAGAAGGCGGCCTGCAGCGCCGGACGCGGCGCGGCGGCCGGGTCGGCAGCACCGGAGCGGTCGGCGGCAGCGGCGGCGAGCCGGGCGGCGAGGCGGCGCTGGAAGCCGCGTTCGGCCGCATCCTGGACAATCGCGGCGGCGAGTGTCGCGGCATCGGGACGGACCGGCGCGGCATGGGCCGCGACGGTGCGCTGCCAGGCGGCGGCGACGGCCGCGCCGGCGTGCAGCAGGAGCGCCTCCTCCCAGACGAGGCGGATGGCGAGAAGGTCGGTCAGGGTCGGATCCTCGGCCCCGCGCAGGGCGGCCTGCCAGCCGAGCCAGCGGGCGTGCTGGGCCCAGCCTCCGAGGTCGGCAAGCAGCCGGTGGAAGGCGGTGGGGGCGGCGTCAGGGGTGAGCCCGAGGGTCGCGGCGGCGCGCAGGATGGCGCGGTCGGCGGTGTCGGGCGAGGCCGCGACATGGGCGCAGAAGCCGGCCAGCCCGGCAAGCCCGGGCGTCAGGTCATGGGTGGCCCATTCGCGCCAGGCGGCAAGGGCAGACCGGCCGGGCGCCGGGGTCCACAGCGCCTGGCCACGGTCGAAATGCCCGGCCGCCCAGGCGCCGAAGGCGCGCTCGACGACTGCCGGCCAGTCGGTGCCGGTGGCACGGGCGGCAAGTTCGGCGACGGTGGGCAGGGCTGCGGGCGGGGCAGCCGGCGCGGCCAGCGCGGCAAGGAGGGCGGCCGTGTCGGCCGGGCAGCCGGGGGTGCCGGCGGCGGCGGCGAGCGCGCCGGCAAGGTCGTCGGGCGCGATCTCGCCGGCGGCGATGCACCCGGCGAGGGCGGCGGCGTCGGGCAGGATGCGCACTCCGCCAACGCGGCCCAGCCGCGCCGCGGCCATGGCGAGCCCCTCGCCCGTCTGGCCGAGGAAGGGATTCACGGCCACGGTGGCGTCGAGGGGAAAGGCGGGCGGGATGGCGGCGGCGGCGGCCTCGGCGGCGGCGAGGATGTCCTCGGCCCCGGCGGGGATGATGCGGGCATGCCTCAGGTGCACGGGGGCGCTCCGTCGGTTCGGGGTGGCGGGGGGGTGGCGGGGGCGGGGCTCAGCCGGCGCGGGCGGTGCGCCAGCCGCCGATCAGCCGGTCGAGGGCGGCGTTGAGGTAGAGGCCGTTGGCCAGATGGACCCGCAGCCCCGCCGCCGCGGGATGGTGGGCCCAGTGCGGGAACAGCGCCTGCGCCAGGGCCACCGCGCCGAAGGAGGCGACGACCAGCACGATCAGCGCCCATTCCAGCGCCCCGGCCAGCGGCGCCTCGGGCAGGCTGCCGGCGGCGACATGGCCGGCAAGGGCGTGGAAGCCGAAGTAGGCCAGCGCGGCGCCCGCCGAGGCGGCGGTGGTGCGCCGGGTCAGGGCCGCGGGGGCGGCATCGGCGAGCCCCTGGGCGACCAGATAGGCGACGCCGAAGATCAGGATCGCGCCGAGCGCCAGCGCCTGCGGCGACTTCGGCCCGACCACGGCAGTCGCGCCGGTGGCCACCGCGGCATAGAGCAGCAGGGCGATGGCGAAGGCGCGCAGCACCGCTGCCCCGCCCGGCACCGCGACCGGCCCCGGCCGCGCCTGCGCCCGCACCGCCGCCACCGCCCCGCCCGCGGACAGGAAGGCATGCGCCTTGTAGAGCGAGTGGGCGACGATGTGCAGGGCGGCGAGCGCCCACAGGCCGAGGCCGCACTGCAGCAGCAGGAAGCCCATCTGCGCCACCGTCGACCAGGCGAGCGCGGTCTTGGCGGCGCTCTGGGTCAGCATCACGAGGGCGCCGAAGAGCGCGGTGAAGCCCCCGAGCATGACCAGCGCCGCCATCGCCCACTGGCTTGCCTGCATGAGCTCGGCCTGCCGGACCATCAGGAAGCCCCCGGCGTTGACGATGCCCGCGTGCAGTAGCGCCGAGACCGGGGTCGGCGCCTCCATCACCTCGGTGAGCCATCCGTTGAGCGGGAAGGCCGCGGTCATGCAGAGGGCGGCGGCGACCAGCAGGCCCGTGGCCGCCGTCGCGGAGGGGGGCAGCGGTGCGGCGGCCGCGGCGGCGGCGATGGCGGCGAGCGAGGCGGTGCCGAAGGCGGCCCAGAGCAGCGCCGCGGCCGCCGACAGAAGGAGCGTGCCGGCGCCCCAGACCAGCGTGAACTTGGCCGCGGCCCGCCGTGCGGCCGCCCGCTCGGGGTAGAAGAGCAGGAGCCGGCGCAGGCCGAGGCCGGCCGCGGCGAAGCCCGCGGCCAGCACCGCGAGGCTTGCCGCCTGGACCAGCAGCAGCACCGCGGCGAGGGTGGCGAGCATCAGCCCGTGGAAGGCACCCTCGCGCACCTCGCCGTCGAGATGGCGGCGGGCGTAGCGCACCACCACCCAGCCCACGAAGGCGACCAGCAGCGCCATGCTCGCCGACAGCGCATCGGCCCGCAGCGCGATCAGGAACGGGCCCGAACCGAACGCGACCGTGGCGGGGCCGGCGGTCGCGGTCCGGACTGCGCCGGCCACCGCCAGGGCAAGCGACAGCGCGGCCGCCGCCTCGGCCAAGCGCGGCAGGGCTCCCGGCCGGCGGCCGGGGAAGGCGAGCGCGACGAGCGCGACGAGGATGAGGACCGGCGGGGCAAACACGGCGGGCGGCATGCGCGACTCACGGCAAGGATGGCTGGGTGGGGAGATAGGGCTTGCCATCATTCGTGAAAATTACATAATATATGCCATATTGTTCGATGGTGTCGAATGAATGGCGGGGATCAACCTGCACCACCTGCGGCTGTTCCAGGCAATCGCCCGTCACGGTACGCTGACCGGGGCGGCGCGGCTGCTGCGCCTGTCGCCGCCGGCGCTGTCGGCGCAGCTCCGCAGCCTCGAGGAGGCCCTCGGCCATCCGCTGTTCGAGCGCCGTGGCCGCGGGCTGGTGCTGACCGAGGCCGGGCGCATCGCACTCGACCATGCCGACACGATCTTCCGCACCGCCGACGACCTGGCGGCGACGCTGCGCGAGACCGGGCGGGCGCGGCGGGCGCTGCGGGTGGGGGCGCTGGCGACGCTGTCGCGCAATTTCCAGCTGCAGTTCCTGCGGCCGGTGATCGGGCGCGCGGATGTCGAGGTGATCCTGCGGTCGGGCTCGCAGGGCGAGCTCATGCAGGGGCTCGAGGCGCTGGCCCATGACGTGGTGCTGACCAACCTCGCGCCGGCGCGCGACGCGGGCTCGCGGCTGATGGTCTGGCGGCTGGCCGCGCAGCCGGTCAGCCTGATCGGCACTCCCGCCCGGGTCGGGGCGGGAGGCACGCTGGCGAGCCTGATCGGCGCCGCGCCGCTGATCCTGCCGACGGCGGAGACGGCGATCCGCGCCGCCTTCGATGCGCTGGCGGCGCGCCTGGGCGTGGTGCCGCGGATCGCCGCCGAGGTCGACGACATGGCGATGCTGCGGCTGTTCGTGCGCGAGGATGCCGGGCTTGCTGTGATCCCGCCGATCGTGGTGCGCGACGAGATGGCCGCGGGCACGCTGGTGGAGGCCGGCCGGCTGCCGGGGATCGAGGAGACCTTCCTGGCCGTGACCCTGGAGCGGCGCTTTCCCAACCCGGTGCTGGGCGCGCTGCTGGCCGCCGACGGCAGGGCGCTGGCGTGACGTCGGAATCGCCCCGCAAGCCGAGGAGGGTCATATTGTTGCCGGAATCTTCACAGATCGTTCGCGCGTCCACATCCTGCGGTTGCGCCGCCTCAACCACGGCGCGGCGCAGCGCCCTCGGAGGCTGACATGGGTGTCCAGCTGTTCGGTACGGGTGACCGCTGGACCCGGATCGCGCTGCCGGTGGGTTACCGGCGCACGGCGCGCTGGGTTCCGCGGATCGGTGACGAGTTCCCCGATTTCGCCGCCGACAGCACGCAGGGGCGGCTGCGGTTCCGCGCCTGGGCGCGCGGCGCCTGGGTGGTCTTCTTCGCCCACCCGGCCGCCTTCACCCCGGTGTGCACCACCGAGATCGCGCAGTTCGCCATGGATGCAGCGGAGTTTGCCGCCCGCGGCGCGCGGCTGCTGGCGATCTCGCGCGACCCGGTGGCGGAGGCGTCGGAGTGGGCGCGGCAGATCGGCGAGGACTTCGCCGCGCCGGTCGGCTTTCCCATCGTCGCCGACCCCGGCGGCGCGATCGTGGAGGCCTGCGGCATGATCCATGGCGCCGACGAGGCGCCGTTGCCGGTGCGCAAGACCTTCGTCATCGACCCGGCGGGGAGGATCCGGATCATCATGGAGTACCCCCACTGTGTCGGCCGGAGCGTCGCCGAGACGCTGCGGGTCCTGGATGCCCTGCAGGCCAGCGACCGCCACGGGCTTGTGGCACCGGCCGACTGGCGGCCGGGCGACCCCTTGCTGGTGCCGGCCGGCGAAAGCCACGACCATGCCGGGGACCGGCTGGGACGGACGGTGCGGCGGTTGCGCGGTTACCTCGGCGTCGTGGACGTGTAGCGGCGGCGGGCCCGGCGGCCCGCCGGTCTGCGGCGGGGCGCGGGCAGGGGGACAGGAAGGGCCGGGCGCCACGGGCATGTCGCGCGGCGGCACCGGGCCCCTGCCCCCGTCGCCATCAGGCCGCGGGCAGGGCCCGTCGGCGGGCGGCCTCACCTCCCGCCGAAGCGGCGCTGCGCATCGCGCGCGTCGTACCGGCCGAGGCGGACATCCTCGGCCACCGCCGCGGGGTCGCGGCGGGCGGGTTCGCCGTAGCCGCCGCCGCCGGGGGTGCGGACGCGGACGCGGTCGCCGGGGGAAAGCGGGATGTCCTGGGCCTTGGAGAGATGCTCGGGCACGACCACCTCGCCGCCGCGCAGGATCTCGACCCGGTTCACCCCGCCGTCCTGTCCGCCCAGCACCCCCTGCGGGCCGACACGGCCGTGATCCATCACGAAGGAGGCGCGCGCGACCCCGCGCAGAAGCTCCACCTCGTAGTCGACGCCGAAGCCGCCGCGGTGCATCCCCGCCCCGCCCGAGCCTTCGTGCAGCGCGTAGCGGCGGTAGAGCACGGGAAAGCGCTGCTCCATGATCTCGACCGGCGGCGCCTTGGAGATGCCGATCGTCGAGCAGCCGTTCGACAGCCCGTCGTGGTCGGCGTTGCCGCCGTAGCCGCCGCCCGAGATCTGGTACATGACGTAGTCGCGCCCGGTCTCGGGATCGTGGCCGCCGAGGGCGAAGTTGCCCGAGGTGCCGGCCGGGGCGGCCGCCACCAGCGCCGGCAGGGGCTGGACGAGGGCGGCAAAGACCGCCTCGGCGATGCGCTGGCTGACCTCGGCCGCGCAGCCCGAGACCGGGCGCGGATACCGGGCGTCGAGGAAGCTGCCCTCGATCCCCCGCACCGCGAGCGGCTCGAAGGCGCCGGCCGACAGCGGCACATCGGGAAAGACGTGGCGGACGGCGAGGTAGACCGAGGAGAGCGTGGTGGCGCGGACCGAGTTCATCGGCCCGGCGCAGGGCGGCGAGGAGCCGGTGAAGTCGAAGACGAGCTGCTCGCCCCGGCGGCTGACCTCGAGCGCGATGGTGAGGGGCGCGTTCACCACCCCGTCGCTGTCGACGATCGCCCGCGACCGCCACGACCCTTCGGGCATCGCCGCGATCATCGCCCGCATCTGCCGGGCGGCGAGCGCGCGCATCTCGGCAATGGCGGCGGTGACGGTCGCCTCGCCCCAGCGGTCGAGCAGGGTCGCAAGCCGGTCCTCGCCCACAAGGAGCGCCGCCGCCTGGGCACGGACGTCGCCGATGCGCTGGTCGGCGACGCGGATGTTCGAGCAGATCACCTGCCAGAGCTCGCGGTCCATCGCCCCGCGCTTGTAAAGCTTGACCGGCGGCAGGCGCAGCCCCTCCTGCTCGACGGCGATGGCGCTGGCCGAGAAGCCGCCCGGCACCATGCCGCCGGTGTCCGGCCAGTGGCCGGTGTTCGACAGCCAGCAGAAGATGCGCCCCTCGCGCCAGACCGGCATCGCGAAGCGGACGTCCATGAGATGGGTGCCGCCGAGATAGGGATCGTTGACGATGTAGATGTCGCCGGGCTCGGGCGGCGCCGTCTCGCCCGCGGCGATGCGGGCGATGAGGGTGCGGGTGGAGAACTGCATGGTGCCCACGAACACCGGCAGGCCGCGCGCGCCCTGGGCGATCAGCGCCCCGTCCACCGCGTCGTAGATGCCGTCAGAGCGGTCGTCGGCCTCGGCGATCACCGGCGAGAAGGCGGCGCGCGAGAAGGCGAGGTCCATCTCGTCGCAGACCTGCTGCAGCTGCGCTTGGATGACGGCCAGCGTGACGGGGTCGATCATCGCCCGACCTCCACGATCAGGTTGCCCCGGGCGTCGTCGGCCAGCCGGTCGCCGGGTTCGATGAGGATCGTGCAGTCCATCTGCTCGATCACCGCCGGGCCGGCCAGCCGCACCCCCTCGGGCAGCCGCTCGCGCCGGTAGACGGGCGTCTCCTGCCAGCCGCCGAACCACACCGGGCGGCGGCCGGTCAGCGCCCCGGCCAGCGTCGGCCGGCGCCCGGCGGGGTCGATCAGCCGCGTCAGGTCGACCGGCGGGCGGGTGGCGATGACCGAGCAGGCGAGGTTGACGAGGCCGGCGCGGATCTCGGGCAGGCTGACGCGGAAGCGCGCGAGATAGGCGGCCTCGAATGCCGCCTGCAGCTCGGCCCGGGCGGGCCGCGGGTGCGGCAGGGGCACGCGCAGCAGGTGCGTCTGGCCGAGGAACTGCATGTCGGCCCAGAACTCGGCGCGGACGGCCTCGATCGCCACCGTCTCGGCGGCGATCAGCGCCCTGCCCTCGGCCTCCTGCGCGGCGAGGATGGCGTGGACCTCGGCCATGTCGGCATCGTCGAGCGGCCGGCCGACGGTGCGCAGGAAGTCGTGGCGCAGGTCGGCGACGACGCAGCCGAGCGCGTTCGTCAGCCCCGGCCGGGCCGGGATCAGGACGCGCGGGATCGCAAGCTCGCGGGCGAGCGCGCTGGCGTGCAGGGGCCCGGCGCCGCCAAAGGCGAAGAGCGCGAAGTCGCGCGGGTCGGCGCCGAGCGAGACCGACACCATCCGCATCGCCCCGGCCATGTGGGTGTTGGCGAGCCGCACCACCGCCTCGGCGGCGGCCTCGACCGCCAGCCCGAGGGGGGCCGCGATCTGCGCCGCAATCGCCGCGCGGGCATCCCCGGCGGCGATGCCGAAGCGGTCAGGCGGCAGGCGGCCGAGGACGAGGTTGGCATCCGACAGCGTCGCCCTTGTGCCGCCGCGGCCGTAGCAGACCGGCCCGGGGTCGGCGCCGGCGCTGTCGGGGCCGACGCGCAGGAGGCCCGCGGCATCGACGCGCGCGATCGAGCCGCCGCCGGCGCCGACGGTGCGGACGTCGACCATCGGCACATGGATCGGCATGGCGTAGTCGATCTCGATCTCGTTGGAGACCGGGGCGAGCCCGCCGCGGATCAGCGCGACATCGGTCGAGGTGCCGCCCATGTCGAAGGTTATGAGGTTCTCCATCCCGGCAGCCCGGCCGGTGACGACCGCCGCCGTCACCCCCGAGGCCGGCCCCGACATCACCGTCTTGACCGCCTCGCGCCCGACCGCCCGGGCCGAGACCATGCCGCCGTTGCCGTTCATCACCAGCAGTTCGCGGGCGTAGCCGCGGGCGGCAAGCTCGTCGGCGAGCCGGCCGACGTAGCGTTCGAGCACCGGTCGGACGGCGGCGTTGACCGCCGCCGTCACCCCGCGCTCGTACTCGCGGCTTTCCGACAGCAGCGCATGGCCCATGGTGATCCAGGGCGTCTGCCAGAGCTCGGCGGCGATGGCGGCGGCGGCAAGCTCGTGGGCGGGGTTGGCGTAGGCGTGCAGGAAGTGGATGACGAGGCTTTCGCAGCCGGCCGCGACCAGCCGCCCGACCGCCGCCCTGACCGCGTCGGCATCGAGCGGGACGAGCACGCGGCCGCGGGCGTCCATCCGCTCGTCAACCTCGAGGCGCAGGTCGCGGGGAATGACGGGGACGAAGCGGCCGGTCATGCCGTAGGGGCGCGGGCGGGTGCGGCGGCCAAGCTCGAGGACGTCGCGGAAGCCCGCGGTGGTGATCAGCCCGGTGCGGGCGAGGCGGCGCTCGAGCACGGCGTTGGTGGTCGTCGTCGTGCCGTGGACGACGAGGCCGACCTCGGCCAGCGCGGCGCCGGCGGCGGCAAAGGCGGCAAGCACGCCATCGGCCTGGTTCGGCATGCTCGTCGGCACCTTGGCCAGCCGCACCGCGCCGGTCGCCGGATCGCAAATGCAGAGGTCGGTGAAGGTGCCGCCCACATCGACCCCGGCGACAAGCCCGCCCATTCACACCCCCACATGGGCCGCGAACTGCGGCGCATCGGCGGCAAGTCCGCGGGCGGCGACCGTCTCGGCCACCCGACCGCCGGTGACAAAGGCCAGCCGGTCGGCGACGGCGAGCGCCGTCTCGACCCGCTGCTCGACCAGGACGACGGCGACGCCCTCGGCCCGCAGCCGTGCGACGGTGTCGCGGATCAGCGCCACCATCGACGGCTGGAGGCCCTCGGTTGGCTCGTCCAGAAGCAGGACCGCGGGCTCCAGGCAGAGCGCCCGGCCGATCGCCAGCATCTGCTGCTCGCCGCCCGAAAGCGTCGCCGCGGCCTGGCCCAGCCGCTCGGCCAGGCGCGGAAAGAGGCCCAGCACGCGGTCGCGGACGGCCGCCCCGCGGCGGCGCGCCATCAGCCCGATCTCGAGGTTCTCGGCCACCGTCAAGGGCCCGAACAGCCGCCGGCCCTGGGGAACGTAGCCGATGCCCCGGCGCGGCACCTCATGGGCCGGCAGGTGGTGGATCGGCGCCCCGCCGAGCCGGACGCTGCCGGCGGTGACCGGCAGAAGCCCCATCACCGCCCGGAGCA
Source organism: Paracoccaceae bacterium (assembly GCA_023383015.1). GTDB lineage: Bacteria > Pseudomonadota > Alphaproteobacteria > Rhodobacterales > Rhodobacteraceae > JAHDXW01. The sequence continues at coordinate 67,613 of JAHDXW010000010.1, read as the reverse complement.
GCGTCGTCTTGCCGGCGCCGTTGCGGCCCATGATGCAGCTGACCTGTCCGGCCGCGGCGTCGAGGTCGATGCCGTGCAGCACCGCGACTGCGCCGTAGCCTGCCCTGACGCCGCGAATCTCCAGCATTCAGCCCCCCAGATAGGCGGCCTGCACCGCCCGGTCGGCGCGGATCGCCGCGGGCGTGCCGGTGGCAAGGACGCGGCCGGCCTCGAGCACGGTGACGCGGTGGGCAAGGTCCATCACCACATCCATGTTGTGTTCGATGAGCAGGACCGCGGTGGCTGGCGCGAGCCCCCGCACCAGCGCCTTGAAGCCCTGGATCTCGACCGCGGCAAGGCCCTGCGTCGGCTCGTCGAGGATCAGCACCCGGGGCGCGAGCGCCAGGCCCATGGCCAGCTCGAGCAGCCGCTGGTGACCGTAGGAGAGGGTGCCGGCGGGCTGGCCGGCAAGGGGATCGAGCCCGACCCTGGCCAGGCCGGCCATGACCGCCCCGCCCAGGTCGGCCTCCCCGCGCGCCTGCACGGCAAGCGCGACGTTGTCGAACACCGTCAGCCGGGCAAAGACCGAGGTGATCTGGAACGTGTAGGCGATGCCCGCCCGCACCCGCCGGTGGGCGGGCAACCGGGTGATGTCGCGCCCGTCGAGCCGGATGGCGCCGACCTGGACCGGCACCCGCCCGCAGAGAAGCCCCACGAAGGTTGTCTTGCCGGCGCCGTTGGGGCCGATGAGCGCGTGGATCTCGCCCGGCGCGAGGTCGAAGTCGACCCCGTCGACGGCGCGGAGCCCGCCGAAATGGCGGGTAAGGCCGCGGGCCGACAGGAGGCTCATGCCAGCCACGGCAGGAGCCGCGCCCTGAGCGTGCCGAGGATGCCCTGCGGCGCGAACAGGACCAAGGCCAGCAGCGCCGCGCCGACCACCATCAGATGCGCCGAGGTCAGCGAACTGGACAGGTCGATGAGGTAGAACATCACCAGCGCCCCGAGGAAGGGGCCGAGCACGACGCCCGCGCCGCCGAGCAGGACGTAGAGGAGCGGCAGGATCGAGTACTGGATCGAGGCGAAGGAGGCGCCGACATAGCCGAAGAGCAGCGCATAGGCCGCCCCCGCCGCCCCGGCATAGAGGCCCGAGACCGCCAGCGCGACCAGCTTCACCGCGAAGGGATCGTAGCCGAGCATGCGGGCGCGCTCGGCGTTCTCGCGCATCGCCAGCATGACCCGGCCGAAGCGGGAGCGCACCAGCACGAGGTTGACGAGCACGGCGGCGGCGAAGAGCGCCAGCGCGGCGCCGTAGCGCGGCCCGGGCTGGCTGAGGTCGAGCCCGAAAACGAGGCGCTGGGCACCCTGGAGCACGAAGCCCTCGTCGCCGCGTGTCCAGCCGCCGAAGTAGAGCACCACGAGGAACCCCGCCTGGGCGAACATCAGCGTCACGATCATGAACGAGACCCCGGCGGTGCGCAGCGCCAGCAGCCCGACCGCGGCCGCGGCGGCCCCGCCGGCCAGCAGCCCCGCCACCGCCGCGATCCCCGGGGCGAGAGAGCCGTGGACGATGCCGAGACCGGTGGCATAGAGGCCGGCGGCGAAGAAGAGCGCATGGCCGAGGCTGAGGAGGCCGGTGTAGCCGAAGGCGATGTTGTAGCCCATCGCGAAGACGGCCAGCACCATGATCCGGGCGAGGTTGGTGTGGTGGTAGGCGGGCAGGACGAACTGCAGCGCCAGCAGCGCCGCCAGCACCGCGAGGTGCAGCGCGAGGTCGCGGCCGCCGACACCCCCTGCCCCGGTCGCCGCGCCGGTCATGCCCGCGCCCCGAACAGGCCCTGCGGGCGGAAGACGAGCACGCCGGCGACGAAGAGCGTGGCGAGGATCTTGGCCAGCGTCGGCGAGAAGAACACCGAGATCACCCCGTCGGAGAGGCCGATCACGAGCGCCGCGACCAGCGTGCCGCGCAGGCTGCCGAGCCCGCCGATGATGACGACGACGAAGGAGAGCAGGAGCGGGTCGTGGCCCATCAGGTAATGGGCCTGCTGGATCGGTACGATCAGCACCGCCGCCATGGCCGCGAGCGCCGCTCCGAGCGCGAAGACGCCGGCATAGACGCGGTCGGTGTCGATGCCGAAGGCGCGCGCGGTCTCGCGGTCGACCTGGGTGGCGCGCATGACGAGCCCGGCCCGGGTGCGCGTGAGAAGGAGCCAGACCCCGAGGAGGATGGCGGCAGCCGCCGCGATGACGGCGAGCTTGTAGCCCGACCAGCCGAACCACGGCAGGCGGATCGACCAGGCGAAGGGTGCCGGCACCGGCCGCGCCTCGGGGCCGTAGACGGTGAGCGCGGTCTGCTGGAGGATGTAGAGCAGACCGATGGTGGCGACGATGGTCGCCTCGGGGTCGTAGTTCAGACGCTTCAGCACCGCCATGTCGGCCGCCGCCGCGACCGCGCCCACCACCAGCGGGCAGATGACGAGCGCGGCGAGGAAGCCCGCCCAGGGAGGGCCGGGAACATGGGTGGCCACGAACCAGGCGGTGACGGCGCCCAGCATGAAGAACTCGCCATGCGCGACGTTGACGACCCGCATGACGCCGAAGACGAGGCTGAGGCCGACCGCCGTCAGCGCCAGCACCGCCGCCATGACGGTGCCCTCCATCAGGGCGAGGAGAAGGTACGGTCCGAAATCCAAGGGCGGCCCCGGGGCGGGTGGCGGGGGCGGCCGCGGCTGGCCGCCCCCGCGGGCGGGTCAGAACGACATCGAGGTGTAGTCGACGGCGTCGGGATAGAGCCCGTCCTCGATTGCGGTCGTGTGGACGCGGGTGAGCCTGCCGCCGTCGACACGGCTGATGAACTGGTGGCCGAAGACCTGGTGGGTGCGGCCGTTGAAGAGCTTGTCGCCCTGGACGTGCTCGCGCGAATGCGCCATCGCCGTGATCGCCTCGACCGCCTCGACGAAGCGCTGCCGGTCGGCCGGGCCCTGGTAGCCCGCCGCCGCCATCGCGTCACGGATGACGAAGAGCGTCTCCCAGCAGCTGAACATGTGCGCGTAGGTGGAGACGTCGCGGGCGTCGGTAACCGAGGCGCCGTTGTCGTCCACGCCCACGGCGGCGCGGTAGAAGGCCTCGTGCTCGCCGGCATCGGCCTGCTTGACCCGGCAGTGACCCTCCCAGAAATGGGTGCCCTCGAGGAACTCCAGCCCGGGGCTGGCGGTGTCGACGGCCTCGAGGCTGTCGACGAAGCCGAAGATCTGCGGCCGCCCGCCGCTGCCGTAGAACTCGCCGAGTTCCTTGACGAAGGTCAGAACCGCGGGGCCGACCATGACGTGGTAGAGCACCTCGGTCGCCCGCGGGATGCGCGGGAAGTAGCGGGTGAAGCTGGTCTCGGTGGGCGGGATCGCCACCAGTTCCAGCACCTCGCCGCCCTGCGCGGCGACCGCGGCCGAGAAGTAGTCGCGGTGGTCGTGGCCGAAGGCGTAGTCGGGAAAGAGCATCGTCACCTTGCGGCCGAGGTTGGCCGTCACCCAGGGCGCCATCGAGGAGACCTGGGCGCGCACGTCGGTGATGCCGGGCTGGAGCGTCCAGCGGTTGAGCATGCCCGAAGCGACGTGGAAGCCCTCCGAGCAGACGAGATAGGGGATCTTCAGTTCGCCCGCGCGCGGCGCCGAGCCGATCACGACATGGCTGAAGAGCGCCCCGAAGATGACGTCGCAGCCGGACCGGGTAGCGAGCTTCTCGACCACCTCGGCGCCGCGGCGGGGGTCGGTGCCGTCGTCCTCGAAGATCACCTCGACCGGCCGGCCGTTGATGCCGCCGGCCTCGTTCAGCACCTTCACGGCGGCCTGGGTGGTGCGCTCGTACCAGCGGCCGTAGGCGGCGCCGATGCCGGTGCGGTGCAGCTGGAAGCCGAGGCGAATGGGTGCCGCGCTCTGCGCTGAGGCGAAGCGCGCCGGCGACAGCGCCAGCGCGCCCCCCGCGGCGAGGCCGCCGAGCACGCCGCGGCGGGTGGGTTGGATGAGCTTGGGCAGGGTCATGGTGCGTCTCCGCTGCTTGGTCCGGCGCTTCGGATGGGGCCCCGCCGCCTGCGCCCCGGCCGGCGGGTTGCTGCCCTGTGATCGTCCTGCGGCATGGGCGCCGGCCTCCCTAGCCCACCCGGGCGGTGGACAGGAGCCACAGCCCCATCACCGTATAGCCCACCATCAGCGCCGTCAGCGGCAGATGCGCCGCCGCCCGCACCGCCCCGCCGCGCCGCGCAAGGTGCAGCGCGAGCAGGACGGCAAGCAGATGCGCGCCGAGGATGGCCGCGAACTGGGCGGAGTAGACCGCCACCATCACCGCGCGGTCGGTCAGGAAGCCGAGCGAGACGTAGTAGGCGGGAAGCCCGAGCAGCGCGTCGCCGCGCAGGAAGGGATCGTTCAGCGCCGCCAGCGTGTACTGGCCGGCGGTCAGCAGCATGACGAGGTAGTGGGCGGCGTGGTAGCCTGCGGCGATGGCAAGGAAGCTGAGCATCACCGGGCCGGTGGCAAAGCCGCTCTCCCTGCCGGCCAGCCGCCGACCGAGGGCAAGCGCGCCGAGGATGGTGGCAGCGGTGGCAGCCCAGGCCGCCGCGAGACCGGCCGAGTTGACCCAGAGCACCGCCGAACGGCCGGTGAACTCGAGCGGGTTCTCGCCGACGAGCGCCATCCACCAGAACGTCTCGACCAGCCCGTCGAAGGTGAGCACGGCGAGCGCCAGCGTGACGAAGGCGATGCCCGAGCGCGACAGCGCCGGCATCGCCAGCACCTGCGTGCCCGGCCAGCCGGCCATCATCCGCACCTGCCCGTCGCCCGCGGGCTCGCGCCACAATGGCGCGACGCGGGCGATCAGGCCGAAGAAGACGGTCAGGAACTCGCCCTGCTCGACCCATTCCTCGCCCTCGGCGACGGCAAGGACGAAGACCGCCGCCCAGTAGCAGAGCGCGGTCGCGGCCAGCACGGCGGGGTCGTCGGGGGCGAGCGAGACGATCATGAACCAGGCGAAGCCGGCGAGCCCCGTCACCGCCGGCCAGTGACCGAGGCGCGACAGCCCGACCCGGCCGGTGCGGCCAAGAAGCGTGCGGGCGATGCGCACCGGCGCGTGCCAGGGGTTGACCGGGCGCCAGAGGTTGCCAAGCAGCAGCGAGGCGAGCGGCAGGGCGACCCAGACGCCGGTCCAGAACAGCAGCGTCATGAGGTTGTGCATGGGGTCGCGGACCCCGAGGAGACCCACCAGGGAAAGAAGGAGGAAGACGAGGAAGCCCGCGTAGCTTGTGACGTCGCGGGGCAGGACCGCCGGCCGCACCCAGAGGAGGCGGGGCTGCAGGAGCGGCAGCCGGCCGGCGGCGCCCCCCATCAGCGCGGTCGCCGCGACGGTGATCGCGGCACCGGCGATGTAGAGGTCGGTGGGCAGGGTCAGGATGACCGAGGGCGGCAGGGCGCAGGCGGCAGCGGCGGCGGGGACCAGCGCCACCGCCGCGCCCCCTGCCCCCGCCCCTGCCCGCCCTGCCGGCATCAGCGCAGCCCGTCCTCGCCCTTGACCTGCCAGGCCTCGAGCCCGCCCATGCGGCTGTGCACGCGCGGCCCTCGGGCCATGGCAAGCACGAAGGCGATCTCGCCGGCCCGGGGCGCGTCGGCGATGGCGACGGTGATGGCGTCGAAGTGGCTGCGGACATAGGCCGCGTTGATGTGGCCGAGGGGGACGTCGAGGCTGGCCCCGGGGCCTGCGACCTTCATCGCCGAGGGGACGATGGCGCGGCTTTCGCCGAGGCGGGCGCGCATCGCGTAGCCGCCGGGGACGTGCCAGAGCGCGCCGTGCTCGCTTTCACCCCCCTCGCCCACCAGCGCCCCCTTGCCGTAGCCGTCGATCCCCTCGCGGCCGCCGAGGGCGGCGATCAGCCGGTCGGTCAGCATCAGGCCGAGCGGCTTGAGATCCTCCATCGCCGGCTGGAGGTCGGGCGCGAAACGCCCCGCGAAGGGGTTGGCGCAGACCGCAGCCACCGCGCCGCGGAAACGGGGCACCCGAGGGGGTGATCCGCCTTCATGGGCGATCTCCTCGATCTGCAGGACGATCTTTCGGACCGGGAAGTCAGGCATCGAGGCGCTCCGGGCTGGGCGGCATGAGGGCGGCGGGGCCGAGCGTTGCGACCTCACCCTGAAGGAAAAGCGCGGCCGCGGCAATCAGGCCGCGCCGGGCCATGGCGGCGGCGGCGGCACGGCCGCGGGCGAGCGCGCGGGCGCGCTCGGCCGGCGCGAGGGGCGCCACGGCGACGGTGACGGGGATCGGCCCGAGGTCGCTGTCCTCCTGCAGCTCGGCCGCCGGCCGGCGGCGGATGCCGGGGTGGCCGGGCAGGTCGACGGCGTTGGCGATCAGCGTCGCGGCGGCGTCGGCGGCCGGGGCGGAGGCAGCCAGCACGGTGACGGCATCGGCGATGCCGAGCGAGAACGACCGCCCGCCCCGGCCCGAGGTGGCGATGCCGCGCACCGGGTCGGCGTGGGCGATGGTCAGCCGGTCGGGCATCCCCGGGCGGGCGGCGATCGCCACGCCAAGCGCCGCGCCGGGGGCGAGGTGGAGCGCGATGTCGCCGCCGTTGTTGGCCCAGCCGCGGGCGAGCCCGTCGCCGGCAACGGCGACGGCGGCGGCCAGCACCGCCTCGGCCACCGCCCCGGCGACGGCGGCCATCGGCGTCACGAAGACCGGCCGGTGCGGCGCGACCGCCGCCGCCATCCGCCGCGCCACGGCCCCGGCGAGCGGCCCCGGGTCTGGCCGGCGCAGGGCGGGCAGTTCGGCCACGAGCTCGGCGAGGACGGTGGCAAAGCGCGCCGCCGCCGCCCGCTCGCCGGCCGCGACCGCGTCAGCCGCGCCCTCGAGCCGCATGACGATGTCGATCGGCCCGTGCTGCAGGTGCAGCCGGCCGCCGGCAAGCCAGGCGACGAGGGCGCCGGTCATCCCCCGCCCTCCGGCCAGGCGGCAAGACGGGCCGCGGTCGGGTATTCGCCGCCCTCGGCCATGATCTGCGGCAGGCTGCGGATCGCGCCCGCGTGGCCGCCGAGCTCGAGGTAGTCGGCGCGCGCCATGGTGAACTCGACCGGGGCGACCAGGGCCGGGGTCGGCACGTCGCCGAAGGCGCCTTGCGGCAGGCGGGTCACGTCGACCATGAAGGTGATGCCGCCGCCGGGCCAGAGGTAGACCGGCGCGCCGCCCGCGGTCAGCCGCACCCGCCCGGCGTGGACGGCCTGCGTCAGCCGCACCGGGTTGCGGGTGACGCCGGCGCGCAGGCTGCCGCCGGCGCCGGCCATGAAGAGCACGGTGCAGAGCGACGGCTCGCAGTTCTCGTCGATCAGCGCCACGGTGGCGGCGAGCGCGGCCGGCAGCGGCAGGGGCCGCGGCACGAGCGCCGCGTCGAGCTCGAAAAAGGCGAAGTCCTCGCCGGTCGTCGACACCATCAGCAGTCGCAGGCCGGGCCGCGCGCCCTTCGCGGGGTTCCACGGCCCGAGGATCTCGAGGGGGTCGGTCAGCCGCGTGCCGCCCCAGCCGAGCCCGGGTTCGGAGACGCGGAAGTAGCGCCCCGGCGTCGAGCGGTGGCCGCGGATGCGGATGCCGGTGTCGGGCCAGCCGAGCACCTTGCCGGCCTGGTGCTCGCTGACCACCCCGGTGATGTGGTCGTCGACCACCACCACCTCGTCGACGAGGCCCTGCCACTGGGCGGCGAACATGCCGATGGTGGCCGAGCCGCAGCCGACGCGCATCCGCCGCTCGGCCAGCCCGTCGACGACGGGCGCCGCGCCGGCCCGGACCGTCACCGCGGCGCCGCCGTCGACCGCAAGCTCGACCGCCTCGCGGTTGCAGAGCGCAAGCAGCGCCGCGCAGGTCGCCCGGCCCTCGGCCTTGGAGCCGCCGGTCAGGTGGTGGACGCCGCCGAGCGACAGAATCTGGCTGCCGTACTCGGCGGTGGTGACGTGACCCACCGCCTCGCCGCCGGCGCGCACGGTGGCGCCCTCGGAACCGAGGTGGCGGTCGGTGTCGATCTTCACCTTGACGCCGCAGTAGGAGAAGATCGCCTCGGTGACGACGGTGACGGTATCGGCCCCCTCGGCGCCGGCAGCGACGATGAAGGGGGCGGGCTTGTAGTCGGGGTAGGTGGTGCCGGCACCGATGCCGGTGACGAAGGCGTCGGCCGGCATGGCGAGCGTGCCGTCCCAGCCGGCGCGGCCGAAGGGCACCACCCGGCCGCCGCCCTCGAGCGTGCGGGAAAGGATCGTCACCGGGTCGCAGCGCACGATCCGCCCGCCGGCGTTGCCGTAGCGGTCGCAGGCGCCGGTCTGGCCGGGGCCGATGTAGCACATCACCGGGCAGGCATCGCAGCGGATCTTGCCGGCCCGCCGATCGGCTGCCGGTTCGGCGGCAGCGCCGACGGCGCCGCCGTCGGTGCCGCCGTCGACGGCCCGCGTCACCGCCCGCCCCCGGCGGCGCGGATCGCCGCGCGCAGGCGGTGGGGCAGAACCGGCACCTCGGCGAGGGTGGCGCCGGTGGCGTCGCGGATGGCGTTGAGGATCGCCGGCGCGGTCGGGATCAGCGCGTGCTCGCCCAGCCCCTTGGCACCCATCGGCCCCTCGGGGTCGGGCACCTCGACCAGGATCGCCTCGACCTCGGGCATGTCGTCGGTGGTGGGGATGAGGTAGTCATGGAGGTTCTCGGTGCGGCCGGGGAGGTATTCCTCCATCAGCGCGAGCCCGAGGCCCTGGGCGATGCCGCCCTCGATCTGGCCGCGGGCAAGCGCGGGGTTGATTGCCCGGCCGACGTCATGGGCGGCGGTGACGCGCAGCACACGGACGGTGCCGAGCGCGGCGTCCACCGCCACCTCGGCGATCTGGGCGCCCCAGCCGTAGACGGCATAGGGCGCGCCCTGGCCGTCGGCGTCGAGGGCCGCGGTCGGCGGGTCGTAGGTCTCGGTCGCCGAGAGTGCGTAGCCGGCGGCATCGGGCTGCAGGCCGGCGAGGTCGAGCAGGGCCACGCGCCCGTCCTCGGCGACGCGCAGCCCGTCGGCGCCGGGCAGGAGCGTCGCGCCCTCGCCCGCGTTGGCCAGCCGCAACACCGCCGCGCGCAGCGCCCGGGCGGCGGCGAGCGCGGCGCGGCCGGTGACGAAGGTCTGGCGCGAGGCCGAGGTCTTGCCGGCGTCGGGGGTGAGCGCGGTGTCTGGGCCGACGAGCGCGAGCGCCGCCAAGGGCACGCCGAGGGCGTCGGCGGCGATCTGGGCGATGACGGTGTCGGAGCCCTGGCCGATTTCGGTCGCGCCCTGGTGCAGGACGATGGCGCCGGCATGGGTAAGGCCGATGCGCACCGTCGAGGGGTTGGGCAGGGCGGTGTTGCCGCAGCCGTACCAGCAGGCGGCGACGCCGACGCCGCGCAGGAGCCCCGGCCCGGCCGCGGCGCGCACGGCCGCGGCCTCGGCCTGTGCCCGGTCCCAGCGGGGCTGGAGCGCGGCGAGGCAGGCGCCGATGCCGACCGCGCCCGGCAGCTGCCCGGTTGCCGTGGCGTCGCCGGGGGCGAGCGCGTTCAGCCGGCGGAAGGCGAGCCGGTCGATCCCCGCCGCCGCCGCCAGCCGGTCGATCAGCGTCTCGAGCAGCAGTGTCGCCTGCGGCACGCCGAAGCCGCGGAAGGCGCCGGCGACGGGGTTGTTGGTGTGCACCGCCCGCGCCCGCGCCGCCACCGCCGGGATGCGGTAGGGGCCGGTGGCATGCACCGGCACACGGTTGGCGACCGTGGGCCCCCAGCTGGCATAGGCGCCGGTGTCGAACTGCCCGTCGAACTCCAGCGCCGCGAGGCGGCCGGAAGCATCGCAGCCGATGCGCGCGGTCATCGCCGCGGGGTGGCGCTTGGTTGTCGCCTGCATCGATTCGCGGCGCGTGAAGGTCATCCGTGCCGGCCGGTCGAGCTTCAGCACGGCAAGCCCGAGCAGCGGCTGGAGGCTGACGTCGAGCTTGGTGCCGAAGCCGCCGCCGACGGCAGATGGAATGATGCGCACCTGTTCGCGCGACAGGGCGAGGATGCGGGCGGTCTCGTCGCGGTCCATGACCGGCGCCTGGGTGGTGGCGCGGATCACCAGCACCGCGCCCTCCATCCAGGCGGCGCCGGCCTCGGGCTCGATCGGCGCGTGCTCGACGAAGCCCGTGCGCATCGCGCCGGCGGCGGCATGGGCCGCGACTGCGAGCGCGGCGGCGGCGTCGCCCCGCCGGACGCGGCCCTCGACAAGGAGGTTGGCGGGGCGGCGGGGGTGCAGGGGCGGCGCCGAGGCGGCGGCCGCCGGGTCGAGGATGGCGGGCAGCGGCGTCCAGGCAACGGGGAAGCCCGCGAGCGAGGCCGGCGAGCCGTCGTCCTCGAAGGCGACGAGCGCCACCGCCTCGCCGCGGTGGCGCACCTCGCGCTCGGCCAGCGCCGGCTGGTCGGCGTAGGCCGGGATGGCGCCGAAGCGGTTCTCGCCGGGGATGTCGTCGGCGGTGAGGACGCAGGCAACGTTGGCCCGCGCCGCGGCCCAGCCGGCGAGGTCGCCGAAGGCGAAGGCGGCGCGGGGATGGGGCGAGCGGACGGCCTTCAGCACCACCCCGCCGGGCTTCCAGAGGTCCGCCCCGTAGAGCGCGGCCCCGGTGAGCCTGGGCACACCGTCCACCCGGGCCACGGCTGCGCCGACGGCGGCACCGGCGGCCGGGCCCGGGGCGGGCGGCGCCTCGCGCCAGGCGTCGACGACCGCGGCCACGATCGGCCCGTAGCCGGTGCAGCGGCAGAGGACGCCGCCCAGCGCCGCCCGCACCGCCGCCGCTTCGGGACGCGGCACCTCGGCCAGCAGCGCCGCCGCGGCCATCAGCATGCCCGGCGTGCAGATGCCGCACTGCGCCGCGCCGTGGCGCAGGAAGGATGCGCGCAGCCCCGCGAGCCCCGGGCCCTCGACCGTCGTCACCGCCCGCCCCTCGGCCCGGCCGACCGGGGTCAGGCAGGCGCAGACGGGGGCGCCGTCAAGCAGCACGGTGCAGGCGCCGCAGTCGCCGGCGTCGCAGCCGGTCTTGGTACCGGTCAGCCCGAGATCCTCGCGCAGCGCCTCCGAGAGGCGCCGGGCGCGGTCAGGGCGCAGCGTCGCCGGCCGCCCGTTGACAACCAGCGACGGGGCGACGGCCAGCCCGGTCATCGGCCGGCCTCCGCGCGGGCGAGGCCGGCGACCGCGCGCGCCACCAGTTCGCCCGCCGCCTCGGCCCGGTAGGCGGCGCTGGCGCGGACGTCGTCGAGCGGGGCCAGCGCCGCGGTGACGGCGGCGCGGTCGACGCGCCCGGCGGCCTCCTCCGGGAGGGCGCCGACGAGCGCCGCCTCGACCGCGGGCAGGCGGCGGGCGACCGGCGAGCAGGCGCCGACGGCCAGCGCGGCCGCCGCCACCCGTCCCCCGGCGAAGGCGAGGCGCGCGGCGACCATGACGATCGAGATGACGAGATGCGCCCGCGCCCCGAGCTTGAGGAACACGCCCCGCCCGGCCAGCGCGGCGGCGGGCAGGTGGACGGCGGTCAGGATCTCGTCGGGCGCCCGGCGGGTCAGCCGCGGGCCGGCGAGGAAGGCCTCCAGCGGCAGGCGGCGGCTGCCGCGCGGCCCGGCCAGCACGACCTCGGCCGCCAGCGTCAGCAGCGGCGGCACGCCGTCGGCAGCGGGCGAGGCGTTGCAGAGGTTGCCCCCGATGGTGCCGGCGTTCTGGATCTGCCGTCCGCCGACCACGGCGGCAGCCGCGCGCAGCCCGTCGCAGGCGGCCGGCAGGCCGGCCGCGGCGATGGCTGCCCAGCTCGTGCAGGCGCCGATGACGAGCCCGCCGCGCGGCCCCGCGGCGATCCCGGCCAGTTCGGGAAGGCCGGAGAGGTCGATCACCGCTCCGTCGAGCCGCGGCCCCTCGGTGGCGGGATAGAGGTCGGTGCCGCCGGCGAGCAGGACGTGGGGTCCGCGGGCGAGCAGGCCCAGGGCCTCGGTCAGGCTGGCAGGACGGACATAGCCGCTCATCGCCCTTCCCTGCCGGACGGCCCGTGTGCGCGCCCGGACTCGTTTGTGCGCAAATCAGTCTGCTGCCGCCCCGGACGGCTGTCAACGCCGGCTTGCGCCTGCCCCGCGGCGCCGGTATCTCGGGGACCCATGACCGACGACGGCCCGCGCTACCGTCTCGACGACCAGATCGGCTATTTGCTGCGGCGCGTCACCCAGCGGCATCTGGCGATCTTCGCCGCCGCCATCCCCGAGGTCACGACGATGCAGTTCGCCGCCCTTGCCCGGCTGGCCGAGGCCGGGCCGATGTCGCAGAACCAGCTGGGCCGGGCGGCCTCGATGGATGCGGCGACGGTCAAGGGGGTGGTGGACCGGCTTCGGCGGCTGGCGCTGGTGACGACGGCGCCGGACGCCGCCGACCGGCGCCGCCTGGTCGTGGCGCTGAGCCCGGAGGGAGCGGCGCTGTTCGCCGCCACCCGGGCGCGGGCGCTGGCTGTCAGCGAGGCAACGCTTGCCCCACTGACGGAGGATGAGCGTGCGACGCTGATGACGCTCCTGGGGCGGCTGGCCTAGAGACGGTACCGCTGCGGGCCGGTCACCCCGGACGGGGTCCGGCGGCGACCGGCCGGCAGCCAAGGCGGAGAAACGCCCGCGCCGCGCCGTCGGTTGCGCCGCCCGGTGCCGCGGCGCGCGGGGTGCCGCCGGTAAAGGGCGGCCGGGATGTGCGGGGCGACGGGGTGCTGGTGGAGCAGAGGGGGATCGAACCCCTGACCTCGTCATTGCGAACGACGCGCTCTCCCAACTGAGCTACTGCCCCACGGGCGCCGGATGTGGCCGAGCGGCGGGTGAATGTCAAGCGGCCTCCGCCGGCGGGCGGCGCAGGTCAGGCGGCGGCGGTGGCGGCGAGGCGGTCTCGCACGAAGCCGGCGATGTCGGCGGCCGGGCGCGCCCCCGACAGGCGGCCGATCTCCCGCCCGCCGGCGAAGAGGATCAGGAGCGGGATGCCGCGGACGGCGAAGCGCACGGCGGCGTCGGGGTGGCGTTCGGTGTCGATCTTGGCAAGGCGGACGGCGGGCGCGAGCATCCGGGCGGCGCGGGCGAATTCGGGCGCCATCATCCGGCAGGGCCCGCACCAGGGCGCCCAGAGGTCGACGAGCAGGGGGGCGCCATCGTTGTGCACCGCCCTCTCCAGCGTCGCGAGGTCAAGTTCGGCCACCTCGCCATCGGCGAGTGAGGCGCTGCAGGCGCCGCAGCGCGGCCCCTCGGTCAGGCGGCCGGCGGGCAGCCGGTTGCCCTTGCCGCAGGCAAGGCAGGTGAGGGTGAGCAACTCGGCGGTCATGTCAGGCCCCTTCATATTCCACTTATCAAATGTATTGACCTTTCCCGCGCCGTCAAGGGCGGGGGGCCTACGACGGCCGCGACCCGACAGTCCCCGGGTCGCCAGGACGCCGGGCCGGTCAGGGCACCGCGAGGGGGTCGAGCGCCTGGGCCGACAGGCATCCGGCGCCGCGGCAGGCGCGCACCGCCGCGGCCGCCTCGGCCAGCGCCCGGGCACGGGCGGGAGAGAGCGTGGCGTGGATGTTGGCGAGCGCGTCGGGGTCGGGGGCGAGGTCGTAGAAGCTGCGCTCGCCGGTGGTGTATTCGACGTAGAGCGCGTCCGCGAGACGAAGCGCGAGGTAGCTGTCGGGCATGACGGCGCGGGAGCCCTCGCCCGGCACGTGGTCGGGGTCGTCGGCGCGCGGTCCGTGGGCGCGGTGCTCGATCGCCACATGCTGCCGCCAGCCGGCCGGCGGTGCGGCGCCGGCAAGCAGCGGCACGAGGCTTGCGCCGTCGCTGCCGCCGGGGACGCCGAGGCCCGCGAGCGTCGCCAGGGTGGGCAGGACATCGACGCCCGAAGCAAGCGCGGAGGTGCGCCGCCCGGCCGCGACGCCGGGCCCGGCGATCACAAGGGGCACCCTCGTGTCGATGTCGAAGGGTGTCATCTTGCCCTGGCGCAGCGAGTACTCGCCGAGATGCAGGCCGTTGTCGCTGAGAAAGATGACGTAGGTGGAACCCGCAAGCCCGCGGGCGGCAAGCTCGGCCCGGACGGCTCCGAGCAGATCGTCGACCGCCTTGGTCGCCAGCAGGCGCTCGCGGTAGACGGCGTCGGCCCGGGCCGCGTCGCGCTGGTTGAGCGCGAAGGCCTGGGCCAGCCACGAGGGCGAGGCGGCGCCGGGTCGGGCGCCGAAGGCGGGCGTGCGGGGGTAGGCGAGACCGGGATGGAGCCGGCGGTAGCGGTCGGGCGGGATGAAGGGCGCGTGCGGGGCGAAGGCCGAGAGCACGAGCATGAACGGCCCCTGCCCGGCCGCCTCGCGGATCAGTTCGACCCCCAGTGCGGCGAGGGTGTCGGTGAGGTAGCCCGGCACGCGGACGAGCGTGCCGTTGCGGTTGAGGATCTCGTTGAAGGCGCCGTGGGCGTTGCCGCCCGCCGCCCAGTCGGTCCAGCCCGGGGGGATGGCGTCGCGGCCCGGAGCATAGCCGTTGAGGTACTTGCCCATCAGTGCGGTGCGGTAGCCCGCGGCCTGCAGTGCCACGGCGAGGGTGGCATCGGCGTTGCGTCCGGCGAGGAACCCGGCGTTGCCGCCCTCGGGGCCCGAATTGGTGAAGACGCCGGTGTTGTGCGGCAGCCGCCCGGTGAGGATCGAGGCCCGCGACGGGCAACAGAGCGAGTTGGTCACGAAGAAGCGCTCGAAGGTCATCCCCTCGGCCATCAGCCGGGCGAGGTTCGGCAGCGCCCCCTCGGGCGGCCCCTCGCCCGGCATCAGGTTCCAGGCAAGGTCGTCGGCCATCACGATGACGAAGTTGGGAGCGCCGCGGGCGCGGGCGGCAGCGGCGGCGGCGGGATCCGGAGCCGACGGCGGGCGGGCGGCCTCGGCGGACTGGCGCGGGGTACGGTTGTCGGCCAGCGCCGCCCGGCAGGCGGCGATGGCGGCATCGGCGACCTCGGGCAGGGGCCTGAGGCTTGCCAGATCGACGATCTTGTTCTGCACCAGCCCGCGGACGCATGCGGGCACCTGGGCCGCGCCCTCCCCTGCCCCGGCGGGTGCGAAGCCGGCCTCCCGGCAGGCCGCGCGCAGGAGCGCGCAGGCCTCCCCGCCATCCTGTGCGTGCGACGCCGCGGGCAGGCCCAGCGCCGCGGCCGCGGCGAGTGCCGCACGGATGATCCAACGCCGCATCTGCCGCTCCTCAAGCCGGGTGACTACCGGGCGGCAGGCTACCACGCCGGCATTCCGCCGCGAGGCCCCGCCCCGTGCCGGCGGCGGAGTTCCGCCGCCGCGGCGGCCGGCCGCCCGTGTGCGACGTGCCGGTCGCCCGGGGCCTTGACCTGGCGGCCGTCATTCGGCGGCGGCGGCGTAGGCCTCGACCGGCGGGCAGGTGCAGACAAGGTTGCGGTCGCCCCAGACGTTGTCGACCCGGCCCACGGGCGGCCAGTACTTGTCGATCCGGAAGGCGCCGGGCGGGAAGCAGCCCTGCTCGCGCGGGTACTTGCGCGTCCAGTCGGCGACCAGGTCCTCGACCGTGTGGGGGGCGTGGCGCAGCGGCGAATCCCCGGCCGCGATCTCGCCCCGCTCGACCGCCGCGATCTCGTCGCGGATCGCGAGCATGGCGTCGCAGAAGCGGTCGAGTTCGGCCTTCGTTTCGCTCTCGGTGGGCTCCACCATCAGCGTCCCGGCCACCGGCCAGGACATGGTCGGTGCGTGGAAGCCGTTGTCGATCAGCCGCTTGGCCACGTCCTCGACGGTGACGCCGGCGGCCGCGAAGGGCCGCATGTCGAGGATGCACTCATGCGCCACGCGGCCGCGGTTGCCGCCGAAGAGGATCGGGAAGGCGCCCTTGAGCCGCGCCGCGACGTAGTTGGCGTTGAGGATCGCGACCCGCGTCGCCTGGGTCAGCCCCTTGCCCCCCATCATCAGGCAGTAGGCCCAGGAAATGAGCAGGATCGAGGCCGAGCCCCAGGGAGCGGCCGAGACGGGCCCCTCGGCCCCGCCGGTCTCGGGGTGGCCGGGCAGGTGGGGCGCGAGATGGGCCTTGACCCCGATCGGCCCCATGCCCGGGCCGCCACCGCCATGCGGGATGGCGAAGGTCTTGTGCAGGTTGAGGTGGCTGACGTCGCCGCCGATCTCGCCCGGCTTGACCAGCCCGACGAGCGCGTTGAGGTTTGCCCCGTCGATGTAGACCTGGCCGCCGTGGCGGTGGGTGATGGCGCAGACCTCGCGCACCGTCTCCTCGAAGACCCCGTGGGTGGAGGGATAGGTGATCATGCAGGCGGCCAGCCGGCCCCCGGCCTTCTCTGCCTTGTCGCGGAAGTCGTCGAGGTCGATGTCGCCGTTGGGCGCGGCCTGGACGACCATCACCTCCATGCCCGCCATCTGGGCCGAGGCCGGGTTGGTGCCATGCGCCGAGACCGGGATCAGGCAGACGTCGCGGTGCCCCTCGCCCCGGGCGCGGTGATACGCCTGGATCGTCAGCAGGCCGGCATATTCCCCCTGCGCGCCGGAGTTGGGCTGCATCGACATCGCATCGTAGCCGGTGATCCGGCAGAGCTTGGCCGAGAGGTCGGCGATCGCGTCGGCATAGCCCTGTGCCTGGTCGGGCGGCGCGAACGGGTGGAGCGAGCCGAACTCGGGCCAGGTAACCGGCATCATCTCGGCCGCGGCGTTGAGCTTCATGGTGCAGGAGCCGAGCGGGATCATCGCCCGGTCGAGCGCCAGGTCGCGGTCGGCGAGCCGGCGCATGTAGCGCATCATCTCCGATTCCGCCCGGTTCATGTGGAAGACCGGGTGGGTCAGGTAGTCGGAGGCGCGCAGGAGTTCCTCGGGGAAGCCGAGGGCAGCGCGGTGGGGCGGCACGCCGTCGATGCCGAAGGCGCGCAGGATGCGCACCAGCACCGCCTCGTCGGTGGTCTCGTCAAGGCTGATGCCGACGCGGTCGGTGCCGATCCGGCGGAAGTTCAGCCCCTCGTGGCGGGCGGCTGCGAGGATGCCGGCCTGGCCGACGCCGACCTCGACGGTGAGCGTGTCGAAGAATGCCTTCGGGCCGACCTTCGCGCCCGCGGCCTTCAGCGCACGGGCCAGCCGCTGGGTCAGGAAATGGACCCGCTCGGCGATGGCGCGCAGGCCCCGCGGCCCGTGGAAGACGGCGTAGAACGAGGCCATGACCGCGAGCAGCGCCTGGGCGGTGCAGACGTTCGAGGTGGCCTTCTCGCGCCGGATGTGCTGCTCGCGGGTCTGCAGGCTGAGGCGGTAGGCGCGGTTGCCGCGGGCGTCGACCGAGACGCCGACGATGCGGCCGGGCATCTGGCGCTTCATCTCGTCGCGGCAGGACATGAAGGCGGCGTGCGGCCCGCCGTAGCCCATCGGCACACCGAAGCGCTGGGCCGAGCCGACGGCGATGTCGGCGCCCATCGCGCCCGGCTCCTTCAGCAGCGTCAGCGCCAGCAGGTCGGTCGCCACCACCGCCACCGCCTTCGCGGCGTGCAGCCGCGCGATCAGGTCGGTGAAGTCGCGGACATGCCCGTGGGTGCCGGGATACTGGAAGATCGCGCCGAAGACCGCCGCGGGGTCGAGCGCGTCGGGGTCGCCGGAGATGACCTCGATGCCGAGCGGCAGGGCGCGGGTGCGGATGACACCGATCGTCTGGGGGTGGCAGCCGCGGTCGACGAAGAAGGCCCGCGCCTTCGACCTCGACACCCGCTCGGCCATCGTCATCGCCTCGGCCGCGGCGGTCGCCTCGTCGAGCAGCGAGGCGTTGGCGACGTCAAGCCCGGTGAGGTCGCAGACCATGGTCTGGAAGTTCAGGAGCGCCTCGAGCCGGCCCTGCGCGATCTCGGGCTGATAGGGGGTGTAGGCGGTGTACCAGGCGGGGTTCTCGAGGATGTTGCGCTGGATCGCCGGCGGCGTGACGGTGCCGTAGTAGCCCTGCCCGATCAGCGAGGTCATGACGCGGTTCTTCGCCGCGACCTCGCGCATCCGTGCCAGGAGCTCGTGCTCGGCAAGCGGCGCCCAGTCGAGAGCATCCTTCTGGCGCAGGCTCGCCGGCACCGCCTCGTCGACCAGCGCCGCAAGCGAGGGGGCGCCGACGACCTTCAGCATCGCCTCCATCTCGACCGGCGAGGGGCCGATGTGGCGGCGGTTGGCGAAATCGTAGGGGTTGTAGTCGGTGGGCGAAAAGGGCATCGGGAAGTCCTCACTTCGGGTCGGCGTGGCGTTCGGTGAGCGTGAGCGACATCTCCCCCGCGTCGGTATCGACGCGGAGGTCCTTGAAGCGGAAGACGCCGACATAGCCGTCGCGGGCAAGCGTGACGGGGTCGCGGTCGCGCTGGACCACCACGAGGTCATGCTCGTGCAGGGCCCGGGCCAGCTCCTCGAACCGCTTCTGGCCGGGGTGCTCGGGCGGGATCGGGGCGCGGTAGCCGTGCGGCCCGACCCGGAAGGTCTGGTGCAGGACGGCAAGCCAGCGGCCCTCCACCTCGGCCACCCAGCGCCCACGCTCGCCGCGGATGTGGACCCGCCGCCGCATCGGCTCAGCCGATGTGTTCGGCGTAGTCGTCCTCGTCCATGAAGTCGTCGAGCGCCGCGAGGTCGTCGACGCGCATCTTGAAGAACCAGCCCTCGCCGGTCGGGTCCTCGTTGACGAGGCCGGGGTTCTTGGCCAGCGCCTCGTTGACCTCGACGATCTCGCCGTCGAGTGGCGCGAGGATGTCGGAGGCGGCCTTGACGCTTTCGATCACCACCACCTCGTCGCCCTTGGCGACCACCGCCTCGGGCTCGGGCAGTTCGACGAAGACGATGTCGCCCAGTTCCTTGGCGGCGTATTCGGTGATGCCGACGACGACCAGGTCGCCCTCGGCGCGCAGCCATTCGTGGTCTTCGGTGTATTTCATCGTGTCCCTCGTCGCCTGTGTCAGCGCTTGTAGGTGGAAGGTCGGAACGGCAGGGGGGTGACGGTCACCGGCAGGCGGCGGCCGCGCAGTTCGCCCCAGAGCGTCTGGCCCGGTGCGGCGAAGGCCGCCGCGACATAGCCCATCGCCACTGGGCGGTCGAGCGAGGGGGCGAAGCCCCCGGAGGTGACGGTGCCAACGGCTTCGCCGCCCTCGGCGTCGGGGAAGATCGCCACCCCCTCGCGCATCGGCGCCCGACCCTCCGGAAGGAGGCCGACGCGGCGCCGCACCGGCCCCTCGGCCAGTTCGGCAAGGATGCGCGGGGCTCCCGGGAAGCCGCCCGTGCGGGCGCCGCCGTCGCGGCGCGCCCGGCCGACGGACCAGTCGAGCCCGGCCTCGACGGGCGAGGTGGCGGCGTCAAGGTCGTGGCCGTAGAGCGGCAGCCCGGCCTCGAGGCGCAGCGAGTCGCGCGCGCCGAGGCCGATCGGTGCCACCCCCGGCCTGGCGAGCAAAGCCTCGGCCAGCGCCTCGGCATGGGACAGGGGAACGGAGACCTCGAAGCCGTCCTCGCCGGTGTAGCCCGAGCGCGAGACCCAGAGCTCCGCGCCCTGCCAGGCCGGCCGCGCGACGTCCATGAAGCGCATCGCCGCCGCCGCGGGAACGAGGGCGGCAAGCGCGGCCTCGGCCGCCGGGCCCTGGATGGCAAGGAGTGCGCGGTCGGCCACCGGCGTGACCCCAACGCCCGCCAGCCCCGCCCGCAGCAGCGCGAGGTCGGCCTCGACCCGGGCGGCGTTGACGATCAGGAACAGGTGATCGCCGCGGTTGGCCACCATCAGGTCGTCCTCGATGCCGCCGGCGGCGTTGGTGAAGACGGCGTAGCGCTGCCGCCCCTCGGGCAGCGACACGAGGTCGGCCGGCACCAGCGCCTCGAGCGCGCGGGCGGCATCCGTGGCCTGGCCCGAGGCCGTGCGCAGGAGCACCTGGCCCATGTGGCTGACGTCGAACAGCCCGGCAGCGGCGCGGGTGTGCAGATGCTCCCTGAGCACGCCCGGCGCATACTGGACCGGCATCTCCCAGCCTGCGAACGGCACCATCCTGGCGCCGAGCCGCCCGTGCAGCGCCTTCAGCGGAAGCTCCCTCGGTCCGGCCATGCCGCCCCCTTCCTGTCCGCGCCGGAGCAAAGCGCAACCGGCATCGCCCGCGCGGGGCGCCCGATGCACCCCCTCGCCCGATGCCCCCTCTGTCCTTCCGCCTGAGATCGTTATCCCTTCGGCGGGCGCGACGGGCGCGCCTCTCTCCAGAGTCCTTCGTGCCGGACGGTCCTTTGCGCCTGAGAGTTTACCGGGGCGGTTGCTCCTTCGGCACCGGCCGGGGGCGTTGCCGCCCCGGACGGATTCTCCCTGTCCTGCGGCCTTGGTCTAGCCGAGGCCGCGCAGCGCTGGCAAGGGCCTCGGGGGTCGCGCCCCGCACCGGCCTGCGGCGGGGGGACGCGGGGCCCCGCGGGGAGGCTTGCGCGCAGGGCGACGGCACGGCAGAGCGGCGTCATGACCGCGCCCCATGTGTTCGGCTACGGCTCGCTCGTCAACCGGCAGACCCACGCGCTGCGCCCGGCCGTTCCGGCGCGGCTGCATGGCTGGCGGCGCGTCTGGGTGCACACCCCCGCCAGGCCGGTCGCCTTCCTGTCGGTGGAGCCCGCGCCGGGAGTGACGATTGCGGGGCTGCTCGCTGCGGCCCCGGCCGGGGACTGGGCGGCGCTGGACGTCCGCGAGGCGGCCTATGTCCGCCACCGCCTGCCGCCGGGGGCGCTTGCCCATGCGCTGCCCGACCCGCCGGCGGCCGAGGTCTATGCCGTGCCGCCCGCCGCGGCCGCGGCGCCGAGCGCGCGCCACCCGATCCTGCTGAGCTACCTCGACACCGTCGTGCAGGGCTTTCTTGCCGAGTTCGGGCCTGAGGGCGCGGCGGCGTTCTTCCGCACCACCGCGGGCTGGGACGCCCCGGTCCTCGACGACCGCGCCGCCCCGCGCTACCCGCGCGCCCGCCCGCTGACCGCGGCCGAGCGCGCGACGGTCGACGCTGGGCTGGCGGCGGCAGGCGCGAGGCCCTCGGGCGGCTGACGCACCCGGGCCATCAGGGGCCGCCGAAGGTCGCCAGCCCGGCCAGCGAGGGCCAGTTGGCCCAGGCCGCGACCACCCCGCCGGCGAGCCCGGCAAGGGCGAAGGCGGCGTCGTGGGTGGCGTCCCAGACGCAGTGGCGCCGCGCCAGCCGGACGATCAGCCCGTGCGCGGCGAGCATCGCCAGCCCCTGCCCCGCAAGCGCCCCGGGCAGCCCCGCAAGCACGAGCCCGGCCGCGAAGGCGCCGAGCTGGACCGCCGCACGGGACGCGAAAAGCCCGAAGAACCCCCGCGAATCGCCGGCCGCGAGGGCGGCCTGGTCGTAGCTGAGGCCGATCACCTGGGGCAGCTGGACCAGCGCGATCGCCACCACCACCCCGCCGGCGGCGGCATAGCGCGGGTCGTAGAGCCAGCCCACCAGCGGCACCCCGAGGACGGCAAGCGCCAGCACGAGCAGCATCAGCGCCGCCGTCAGCACGGCCCGCATGCGCCTGAGCCGCTGCCGGGATGCGGCCGGCGCATCGGGCGGGGTCTCGCGGTAGAGCGGGATCATCACCCGCCCGACCACCGCCGTGCCGAGAAGCGAGGGCACCGAGGCCAGGAAGTAGCCGATGTTGTAGATGCCGAGGGGCCCGAGCGGCAGCACCGTGCCGAGGATCGCCTTGTCGCCCTGGGCGATCAGGAAGGCCAGCGCGGTCGACAGGAAGATCCACTTGCCGAAGCCGATCAGGTCGCGCGCCGCCGCGCGCTCCCACCGCAGGCGGTTCGGCCGGCCGGGCAGGAAGCGGACGGCGAGGGCAAGCTTGGCGGCCGAGCCCGCAAGGGTTCCCGCGACCAGCGCCCAGACCGAGCCCCAGGCCAGGGCCGCGGTGACCATCACCGCGATTCCGGCAAGCTGCGAGGCGAGGTCGATCGCCGTCACCCGTCCGAGCTGGAGGTGGCGTGCGGCGGTCTCGATGCGCGTCGGCAGGAAGCCGTTGACGAGGAGCGACAGCCCCGCAACGGGCAGGAGCGCGGCAAGCTCGGGGGCGTCGTAGAGGGAAGCGACCGGCCAGGCGAGCGCGAGCGTCAAGAGCCACAGGAGCGCCCCGCGGAGCACTTGGAGCGTCCAGGCAGTGTCGAGGAAGTCGGCCTCGTCGCCGCGGCCGTGCTGGGAGATGGCCGGGCCGAGCCCGACGTCGGACAGCATCGCAAGGCCCACGAGCACCACCGTGACCAGGGCCATCAGCCCGAAGGCCTCGGGGAAGAGCAGGCGGGTGAGCACG
Organism: Paracoccaceae bacterium; assembly: GCA_023383015.1. Classification (GTDB taxonomy): domain Bacteria; phylum Pseudomonadota; class Alphaproteobacteria; order Rhodobacterales; family Rhodobacteraceae; genus JAHDXW01. The sequence continues at coordinate 45,321 of JAHDXW010000010.1, read as the reverse complement.
AGGTTGGCGGCAAGCCGCAGCACCTGCGCGGTCACGAAGCCGGCCGCGGTGTAGCCGGCCGCGCGCCCGGCCCGGGCAAAGAGGCCGCCCCCGCGGAGCCTGTCGAGGACGGTCGGCATCAGGCGGCCCTGGGTTGGGGTGGAGGCGCGGGCGACCCTAGGAAGCCCGGGCGCCATCGTCAACCGCGGCCGGACCGCGGGCCTTCATGCGCCCGTCGTGCCATCCCCCCCCTTGCCTGCGCCGCCAGCTTCGCCTAATCCAGACCCAGGCCCGGGTGGCCCCGGGGCGGGTTGGCGGAGAGGTTACGCAGCGGATTGCAAATCCGTGTAGACCGGTTCGATTCCGGTACCCGCCTCCAAGCGTTTTCAATGGGTTGAGCGTTCATGCCGGCCCATTCTCCCGCCCGGTTCACTGGATCGTTTGCAGCGCGGGGCGAGGTCGGGGGCATGTCAGGCCCCCTCGCCGCCGGCCAGGGCAGCCCGCACGCGGTCGGTTTCGGACCGCTCGGCACGCGCGCAGGCGTCGATGACGCTCCGCGCGTCATCCGGCGACCACCCCGCGACGTCCGCGGTGGAGTCGCGCCCCGGCCCCGTCCGCGGAAGGCGCGCGGCAGCGGCAGCGCGCGCCTGCCCTTCCGTCAGTCTCCCACCATGACCGGGAGCAGCACATGCGACGGGCGGGTCGCGTCGAAATGGAGCGTGTTCTCCGCGATGCGCACCGGCCCCGGCAGGCCGAGCGGGCCGCCGTTGTTGGAGTTCACGTCGATGCGCGGGAAGTTGGAGGAGGAGATGTCGACGCGGATGCGATGACCCGGGAGGAAGAGGTTGCTGGTCGAATGGACGGCAAGCTCCACCTCGCAGATCTGCCCCGGGACGATCGGCTCGGGCAGGATGCGCCCGTTGCGATGGCGCATCCGCACCACCGCGTCCTGGAGGTTCATGGCGAAGCCCTCGGGGAAGTCGGGGGTGGAGGGGTGGACGTCGACCAGCTTGACCGTGAAGTCGGTGTCGGGGGCGTTCGACGACACCCAGAGACGGGCGAGCAGCTCGCCGCTGACCTCGATCGCCTCGGCCAGGGGCGGGGTCTGGAACACCAGCACGTCCTCGCGCGTCGCCAGCGGCAGGGCGTCGCGGCAGAAGGGCTTGGCGGGGTTGGCGCGCTGGTCCTGCGCGGCGCCGTCGGCCATCCATCCGACCCGGCTGGGATAGTCCGGCCGGGTGTAGTCGCAGAAGTTGCCGCCGACCGTCGGCACCGGGTCGCGGGGATCGAAGCTGTAGGTCCGCGACGCCTCGGCCTCGGCCGGCGGCTCGCGGCGGAGGCTGCCGTCGGCGTGGAAATGGTAGGGGACGGGCACGCTCCCCCGCGGCGGCCAGCTGCCGGCGGACCGCCAGGCGCCGCCGTGGACGAGCCGCCCGTTCGCGTCGCGCCGCCCGGTGCCACCGCCCATCCGGAAGTAGCGGATGGCGCCGGCGTCCGCCGCCGAGGCCTCGGCACGCAGGGTGCGGTCGAACCACTCCAGCCGGATGGTGCTGAAGATGTCGATGTCGGCCTCCGCCCCGAACTCCACCGCGCCCGCCCAGCTTCCGTCCATGTGGTGGTCCCAGTGGCCGATGATCAGCTCCACCGGGCTGTCCCGGTGCGCGGCCAGGTAGCGGAACTTGGTGATGTTGGCGGTCATGTGGTTGGCATACCAGCCGGTGACCATGCAGACCGGAATGTCCTTCCACCGCGTCAGGCGGTCGGCCTCGGCCTCGCCGCCGTCCTTCCAGAAGGGATCGTCAAGGTTGGCGGTCAGCGCGGTGCGCAGGTAGCGCCCCTCGAACTCGGGCGACAGGGCCAGCACGCTCCGGCCCCGGACGATCGGGGCCTGCGGGCGGGAGAAGACCGCGAGGTAGCGCTCCGGGTGCAGGTAGGCGTCGCGCAGCGTGCGCTTCGCGACCGGGTCGCGCGCCAGCGCCTCGGCCATCAGCATCGTGTGCCGCAACTGGAAGGCCTGGCCGAACCCGCCGTTCTGCCGGGTCGGATAGGCGCCATAGTCGAGCCCGGCGTCGATGATGAAGACGCTGGCGAGGGCCGGCGGATGCAGGGGCATGACCGCCTGCACCGCCTGGCCCATGGCGGAATGGCCCCACATCCCCACCCGCCCGTCGCACCATGGCCGGGCGGCCAGCCACTCGATGCTGTCATAGCCGTCCGTCGCCTCGAACCGCGGGCGCCACTGGTCGTGGTCATAGGCGCCCTGGGTCTGCCGCCAGTCCTGCAGCGCCACGGCGTAGCCGTGTTCGGCAAGCTGGCGCGCCTCGTGCCGCCAGCGCGCCATGCCGTAGGGCGTGCGGCACAGCAGGACGGGCCGCGGCCCGTCCAGCAGCCGGCCGTCGCGCGCCGGAATCCCGATGCCCGTCTCGACGACGACGTCGAAGCGGGGGCTGTGGCGGCCGGCCATCGGCCTAGGCCCCCGCTGCCGCGACCACCGGCAGCACGATGTGCGAGGGGCGGTGGCGGTCGTGGTGGACGGTGTTGTCAGCCGTCCGCACCGGCCCCGGCACACCGAGCGGGCCGCCGTTGTTCAGGTTCACGTCGATCCGCGGGAAGTTCGACGACGAGATGTCCAGCCGGATGCGGTGGCCCTTGCGGAAGAGGTTGGCGGTGGAGTGGATCGGCAGCTCCAGCTCGTAGACCGTGCCGGGCTCGATCAGGTCGGGGGTGCGGCGCCCGTTGCGGTAGCGCATCCGCACCACCGCGTCCTGGAGGTTCATGGCGAAGCCCTCGGGGAAGTCGGGGTTCGGGGGGTGGACGTCCACCAGCTTGACGGTGAAGTCGGTGTCGGGCGCCGTGCTCGACACCCAGAGCCGGGCCAGAAGCTCGCCGGCGACGGTGAGGTCGGCCCCGAGCGGCGGGGTCTGGAACACCAGCACGTCCTCGCGGGTGGCAAGCGGCAGGCTGTCGCGGCAGTGCGGCTTCTTCGCGTTGGCCCGCTGGTCGCGCGCACCCCCCTCGGGCATCCAGTCGACACGGCTGGCGAAGTCGGGGCGCGTGAACTCCATGAAGTTGCCGCCGACGGTGGGCACGGGGTCGCGCGGGTCGTAGGTGAAGGTGGTCGCGGAGTGCTCGGCCGCGGGCGGGTCGGCCGCGAGCGTGCCGTCGGCACGCAGGTAGAAGGGCACCGCCCGCACCCCCGGCGGCGGCCATGTGTCGGCGCCCTCCCAGCGGCCGCCGTGCCGCATGCGCCCGTCGGCGTTCACCCGCCCGTCGCCGCCGCCCATCAGGAAATAGCGGATGCCGGGCCCCGTGGTCTCGCCCCCGTCGATGCCGCGCAGCGTCTCGTCGAACCAGCGCAGGCGCTGCTTCCAGAACATGTCGATGTCCGACGCCGGCCCGAAGTCGACCCCGCCGGTGTGGGTGGTGTCGAGCGTATGGTCCCAGTGGCCGACGACAAGCCGGACGGGGCTTTTCAGCCGCGGGCTGAGCGCGCGGTACTTCTGGAAGTTGGCGCTGGCATGGTTGCCGTACCAGCCGGTGACGAAGCAGACGGGCACGTCCATCCAGCGGTCGATGTCATCGCCCGCGCCCGAGACCTTCCAGAACGGATCGTCGAGGTCGGCGGTGGTGGCGATGCGGATGTAGCGCTCTTCCCAGTGCGGCGAGAGCGCGAGGACGGTGGTGCCCTTCACGATCGCCGCCTGCGGGCGGCGGAAGAGCGCGAAATACTTCGGCGCATCGGCATAGGCGTCCTCGAGCACCTTGCGGACGTGCGGCTCCTCGGCCAGTTGCAGCGCCATCTTCAGGCAGTGGCGCAGCCGCATGGCAAGGCCGAAGGCGCCGTTCTGGCGGGCGGGATAGGCGCCGTAGTCGAGGCCGGAATCGATCACGAAGGCGCTGGCGAGCCCCGGCGGCGCGGCGGCGAGGATCGACTGCACCGCCTGGCCGTTGGCCGAATGGCCCCAGGCGCCGACCCTGCCGTTCGACCAGGGCTGCGCGGCCAGCCATTCGACGGCGTCATAACCGTCGGTATCCTCGAACCGCGGCTTGTAGAGGCTCATGTCGTAGTTGCCCTGGGTCTGGCGCCAGTCCTGCAGGGCCATCACATAGCCGTGCCGGGCGAAGAAGACGCCGTCCTCGCTCCAGCGTGCCCGTCCGTAGGGCGTCCGGCACAGCAGCACGGGAAAGCGGCCCTCGACCGCGCGACCGTCGCGCGCCGGGCGGAAGATGTCGGTCAGGAGCGGGGTTCCGTCCCGGGCGGGAACGCGGACGCCGCGCTCGACGACGACGTCGTAGGCGGAGGCGTCAGGGCGGGGCTGGCTGGTCATCGGGCGGTCTCCTGTGCGGTGCGGCACCCCCCGGCCCGGGTGGAGCCTCCACGGTTCCGGCCCCGGCCCCGGGGCCCTCGGTCATCCTTCCCGGCGGCCCTGCCCTGCGGCGGCCCCGGTCAGCCCGGGTGGCGCGCAAGGGCGCGGCCCTGCAGCCCGGCCTCGACGGTCATCACCGCCTCGACCAGTTCCCTCGTCTCGGGGGCCCGCGGCCGGCGGAACAGTTCGGCCGGCGGCGCCTCCTCGACCACGAGGCCGCCGGCCATCACCATCACGCGCGAGGTCGCATAGGCGACGACCGCGAGGTCGTGGGCGATCAGCACGAGGCCGAGGCCGAGATCGCGGACCAGCGACTTGATGAGGTTGAGCACCTGCGCCTGGATCGAGACGTCGAGCGCGCTCACCGGCTCGTCGGCGATCAGCACCTCGGGCCGCGGGGCCAGGGCGCGGGCGATGGCGAGGCGCTGCATCTGCCCGCCCGAGAACTGGTGGGGATACTTGTTCAGCGCCGCGCGCGACATGCCCACCTGCTCGAGCACCTCGACCACCCGCGCCTCGTGGTCGCCCGCGATCCTGAGCGAGCGCAGCGGCTCCATCAGCGAGGCGCCCACGGTCAGCCGCGGGTCCATCGACATCCGCGGGTTCTGCATGACGATCTGCACGCGGCGGCGCAGGTCGCGGCGGGCCCGGTCGTCGTGGCGGTCCCATATGTCGACGCCGTTGAAGCGCACCTCGCCGGCGCTCGGGCGTTCCTCGCCCACCAGAAGGCGCGTCAGCGTCGACTTGCCGCTCCCGGATTCGCCGACGATGCCCAGCGCCTCGCCCGGATGCAGGACGAGCGTGACGTCACGGACGGCCGCCAGTTCCTCCCGCCGGGCGAACGGGCGGGTGCGCGGCAGCCGGTAGATGCGGGATGCGCCCCGCGCCTCGAGGATCGGCCTTGGCGGGGCGGCGGCGGCGGCGGCGGTCATGGCACGCCTTCCCCGGCGGCGGCCGGCGGCGCGGTGTCCGCGGGGCGCAGGGGGTGCCAGCAGGCGACGCCGTGGCCGGCGCGCTCGAACGGAGGCACCTCGGCGCAGCCGGCCTCGGCCCGCGGGCAGCGGGTGCGGAAGGCGCAGCCCGAGGGCATTTCCGTCAGCGACGGCACCTGCCCGGGGATCGACGGCAGCAGCGCGTCACGGTCGAAGGTGACGTTGTCGAGCGTCGGCTGGCAGCGCAGCAGGCCATGGGTGTAGGGGTGGCGCGGCCGGCGGAAGACCTCGGCCACCGGCCCCTCCTCGACCATCCGGCCGCCGTACATCACGATCACCCGGCGGCACATCGCGGCGATCACCGCGAGGTCGTGGGTGATGAGGACGAGCGAGCTGCCGCGCTCGTCGACGGCGGCGTCCAGCATCTCGAGCACGCGCTTCTGGACGGTGACGTCCAGCGCCGTGGTCGGCTCGTCGGCAATCACGAGCCGCGGGTATCAGGCCAGCGCCATGGCGATCATGATCCGCTGGCGCTGGCCGCCTGACAGTTCGTGCGGATAGGCCAGCAGCATCTGGCGCGGCCGCGGCAGCCTCATCTGCACCAGGAGGTCGTGCGCCTCGTCGAGCGCATCGCGCCGCCCGGCCTTCTTGTGGCGCATCAGCACGCCCGCGATCTGGCTGCCGATCCGCGCCGTGGGGTTGAGCGCGGTGAGCGGGTCCTGGAAGATCATCGACAGGGTGCGCCCGCGGCGGGTCGAGAAGCTTCGGTCGTCCAGCCCCACGAGGTCGACGCCGTCGTGCAGGATCGTCCCCTCGGCCCACCAGCCGGACGGCAGCAGGCCCATCATGGCAAGCGCCGTCATGCTTTTCCCGGCACCGGATTCGCCCACGATGCCCAGCCGCTCGCCGGGGCGGACGGCGAAGCCGACTCCGCGCACCGCGACAAGGTCGCGGTTGCGCACGACGAGGTCGCGCACCTCGATCGCGGGGGTATCGCCGGCAGCCGTCATCGCCCGGCCCGGCTGAACTTGGGGTCGAGCACGTCGCGCAGCCCGTCGCCGAAGACGTTGAAGCCAAGCACGGTGACGACGATGGCCAGCCCCGGCCAGAAGGCCAGCCACCCCGAGGCGCCGATGAAGGACTGCGCCTCGCGCAGCATCATGCCGAGCGAGATCTCGGGGCGCGAGATGCCGACCCCGAGGTAGGAGAGCGAGGATTCGACGATGATCGCCGCGGCGAAGGAAAGGGTGAACTGGACGATGATCACGCTCAGCGTGTTGGGGATGACATGGCGCAGCAGGATCGCCAGGCCGCCGCGGCCGTAGATCCGGGCGGCAACCACGAAATCCTCGGCCAGCACCCTGAGTGCCGCCGCGCGGATCACGCGGGTGAAGTTCGGCGCGAAGAAGACCGTCAGCGCGACGATGGTCGAGCTCACCCCGGGGCCGAGCACGACTGCCAGCACCAGCGCGAAGACGATGCCGGGAAAGGCGATCAGGATGTCAACGATCCGCATGATCAGGTCGTCGACCGCGCCGCGGAAGGTGACCGCGGTCAGAGCCAGGGTCAGCCCGGCGCCAAGCGCGGCCGCGACCCCGATCATCGAGATGACGAGGCTGGTGCGGACCCCGATCATGAGCTGGCTGAGCACGTCGCGGCCTAGATGGTCACTGCCGAGAAGATGGCCGCCGACCCCGGGGCCCCTGAGGCGGTTCGCGGGGTCGATCCCCGCCGGACCCACGTCCCAGGGCGTCCAGACCAGCGAGACGAGGCCGGTCGCGGCCAGCAGCGCCGCGACCGCGAGGCCGGCGATGAAGGCGGGGTTGGACCGCGCGCGCTTCCGGCGCGCCGCCGCGGGCGAAAGCTCGGGCGCCGGCGGCGGCACGGGCGCCGGGGGTGGAACGGGGGCGGTCGTGCCCGCCCCGTCCAGGGCCGTCCCCCCTGCCCGACCCGGCGCGTCGCCCCCGCTCATCGCGCGCGCCTCACCCGCGGGTCGAGCACCCCGTAGAGGATGTCGATCGCGAGGTTCATCGCCACGACCACGATCACGAGGAGGAGCGCGAGGCTCTGGACCACGTTGGCGTCGCGCCAGCCCACGCCCGTCAGCATCAGCCGTCCGACCCCGGGCAGGGAAAAGACCGTCTCGACCACGATGGTGCCGCTGATCAGCCCTGCCGCCTGGAGACCGAGCACGGTGACGATCGGCAGCGAGGCGTTGCGCAGGCCGACGCGCAGCAGGGCCTCGCGTTCGGTCATGCCGCTGGCGCGCGCTGTGCGGACATAGTCCTCGCGCATCACGTCCATGATCGTGGTCCGCACGTAGCGCGTCAGCGTGGCCGCAAGGCTGGTGCCCAGCGCGATGGTGGGCAGGATCAGCGCCTGCAGCGCGCCGGCGGGGTCGCGGCTCCAGGCGACCCATCCGCCGGTCGGCAGCCAGCCGAGATAGACGCCGAACAGCAGGCCGAGCATGATGCCGAGCCAGAAGTTCGGGATCGCGAGGCCGAGCTGGCTGAGCCCGCTGACCGCGGCGCCGGTGGAGGTGCCCGCGCTCTTGGCAGCGACCACCCCCGCCATGACGCCGAGGAAGGTGCCGAGCGCGAGACCGAGGGCGGCGAGCGGCAGCGTCACCGTCAGGGCGCGGCCCAGCGTCTCGGTGATGCCGGCGCCCGAGCGCAAGGAGACGCCGAGATCGCCGGTCAGGAAGCGCCCGATCCACTCAAGGTACTGAAGGTGCACCGGCCGGTCGAGGCCGAACTCGGCCCGCAACATCTCGGCGGCGGCGGGGTCGTAGTCCTCGCCGAACAGCATCGTGACGGCATCGCCCCCCGCCAGCCGCATCAGCGCGAAGATGAGCAGCGAAGCCAGAAGGACGGTCAGCGCGAAACCCGCAAGCTTGCGCCAGATCAGGAATACCATGGGCTGCAACCTTCCGCGCGCGGGGACGTTGGCGATCGGGAGCGCCGGGGCGGCCGGCCGCGGGCGCGGCCGCCCCTGGCCCCTGTCAGTCGCGCCAGCGCACCGACGGGAAGTCGAAGCGGCTCTCGCCGAGGCCGAAGAAGGTCTCTTCCCAGCCGACGAGATCCTTCGACATGATACCGACGTGGGAGCGGGTGGTGAAGGTGACGATCACCGCGTCCTCGTCGAGGACGCGGTTGGCCCGCGTCATGAGGTCGTTGTAGGCCTCGGTGGTGGCGGCGCGCTCGGCCTCCTGCACCAGCTGGTTGAACGCCTCGTTGTAGGTGTAGTTGGCGTCGGGGTTCGAGGTCGCGAAGGACGCCAGCGGCGCGGTCGTGTAGGTCATGTTGATGTCGGTCGGCGGCGGGATGATGCCGATGATGGAGGTGGAGAAGTTCGACCGCTCGCGCGGGTCGCGCTGCACCACGAAGCCCGCGGCCTCGAGCTGGGCCGAGATGATCTCGGCCTCGGCCCAGGTGTTTATGTAGCTGAAGACCAGCGGCGTGCCGTCATAGCCGGCCTCGGCCAGCAGAGCCTTCGCGCGGTCGCGGTCGGGCGCGGGATAGGCGCAGGTCTCGGGCGATTCGGGGCGGAACCAGGGATCGGCGCTGGTGCCGTAGGTGCAGGCCGGCGTGAAGGCATAGTCGGCGCCGAAGACCGCGACGATCGACTTGCGGTCGAGCGCATGGGCGACCGCCTGGCGCAGGCGGATGTCGCTGAGCGGCGGGCGGAAGCGGTTCAGCCGCATGATGCCGGCAAGCCCGCCGGCGTCGAAGGCCGTCACCCGGAACTGCCGGTCCAGGCCCATGGTGATGATGCGCTCGTAGGTCTCGGGGAACATGCCGTGATAGGCATCGGCCTCGCCGGCGAGCATGGCGCTGATGCCGGCGGTCGCGTCGGGAATGAAGCGGACCGTCACCGTCTCGATCGCCGGCGCCTCGCCCCAGTAGTCGGGGTTGCGCACGAGGCGCAAATGGCTGTCCTGCACGTATTCGTCGAAGACATAGGGCCCGGTGCCGACCACATGACCGGCGAGGTTCTCGTAGCTCGAGGCATCGAGGACCATCCCCTGACGCTCGGCCATCGCCCGCAGGAAGGTCCGGCTGGGGCGCTTGAGGGTGATGACGACGGTGTGATCGTCGGTCGCGGCGGCGGACTCCATCACCGCGAAGGGCCCGCGGCTGCGCGCCACCGGCGAGGCCGCCCACGCATTGAGCGAGAAGACGACGTCATCGGCGGCGACCGGTTCGCCGTTGTGGAACTCACGTCGCGAAGCCGGAAGGTCAGGGCCAGACCGTCGTCCGAGACCGTCCAGGATTCGGCCAGACCCGGCTTGAAGTCGCCTCCCGGCGTCAAGAGCAGCAAGGGCTCGATGAGTTGTAGTAGATCGGCCGGATGGTGTCGGAGATGCCGCTGTTGACGACATGCCAGGTGCCCGGGTCGTTGCCGCCCGGGATCATGATGAGATCGCTGCGCCCTGACTGGGCATGGGCGCCCGAGCCCAGGCCGCCAGCCACAACCAGAAGGGCAACGCCGGCCGCTGTCGCGACCCCCGTCCCCAGCCGCAGGAAATGCATTCCAATTCCCTCCCTAGTGAACCCGGTCGGCGCAACGCTATTCCACTTATCGGGAATTTTCGCCGTATTTATGTGATCTGTCGCCGATCATGTCAACTGTTAGATCATCTCCCGCCGTCCGCTGGTGTTGCAGGGCTGTGCGGCACGCCACCGGCGGCGGGGAGGACCTGGTTGAGAAGCGGCTGTCCGGCGAGGAAGCGGCGCGTGTTCTCGGCGACGAGCGCGTCGAGGCGGGCGGTGACGCCGTGGCCGTTGCCGCCGACGTGGGGCGAGACGATCAGGCCCGCCACGCTCCACAAGGGATCGCCGGGGGCCAGGGGCTCGCGGTCAAAGACGTCGAGTGCCGCCCCCGAGAGCCGCCCCGCGCGCAGCCGGTCGACCAGCGCGGCGGCGTCGAGTGCGCTGCCGCGCCCGACGTTCACCACCACCGCGCCCGGCGCCAGCAGGTCGAGCGCGCGCCCGTCCACCGGCGGCCGGCTGACCGTCTCGCCGGGCAGGCAGAGGATCAGGATGTCGGCGCCCTCCAGCGCGGCATCGAGGGCCGTGGCCGGGAGCAGCAGGTGGGCCTCGCCCTCGCCCCGGCCCGAGCGGTTCACCGCCGTGACGGTGGCGCCGAAGGCGCGCAGGCGGCGGGCGATGCCCCGGCCGATGTGGCCGTACCCCAGCACCGTCGCGCGGCGGCAAGCGATCTCGCGCAGCCGGTGGCGTTGCTCGCCGGTCGCCCAGCGCCGCTCGGCCTGGCCGAGAACGAAGTCGGGGATGCCCCGGAACAGGGCCAGCAGCAGCGCCATGGCGTGGTCGGCGACCGGGTCGGCATGGGCGCCGGCGGCCGAGCACAGCGCCACCCCCGGCGGCAGGCCGTGCTTGAGGATCGAGTCGACCCCCGACGACAGCGCCTGCACCCAGCGCAGCCGCGGCGCGCCGTCGCGCAGCGCCGCCGCCAGCGCCGCGTCGAACATCGGGGTGGCCACAACCAGCCCATCCAGCCGGCCCAGCGCGGGGCGCAGCCCCCCCGCGCTGTCGGCGGCGGGGAAGTCGTGGCCGGGATGGGCCGCGCGCAGGCTGTCGGCGAAGGCAAGGCGGTCGGGGCGGACAAGCAGGCCGATGGCGGTCACGGGCATCCTTTCGGTCCTGGGGGCCGGCTCATGTGGCCGACGGGAGGGCGTCGTGGTCGAGCGGGAAGATCGGCCGCGGCAGCCGCCGCCAGTCGAAGGCGGCAACGCGCGACTGGGTGTGGCCGGGGGTGTCGACGCGGATGACCTCGGCCGTCCAGGGGCCGAAATACTGGAAGTTGGACGCGGTCTTGACGACGACGGCCTGGACCCGGTCGCGATCGGTCGGGTCGATGCCGAGGTGGGTCCAGAACGCCGGCATCATCATCTGCCGGCCGCGGAACTCGGTCACGCCCACGAGGACCGCACCGATCTCGACAAGGGCCGCGACACCTTGCGAATAGGGTTCGTAGTGTCCGCCGGTATCGACTGGCCGGTCGGTCAGGTGCAGCACCTTCGCCGTCACGCCGAGCGGAGCGCCCCAGGCGGGGTCGAGCGTGCGGCCGAGGCGGAGGTCGACCGTGGCGCCCACCCCCGCCGCGGCGGCCGCGCGCGCGGCCGGCCCGTCGACGACCGGCACCAGCGCCCGCCGCCGCACCCCCTGGCGCAGCATCTCGGCGAGAATGACGTTTGAATCCCCCGTGGCCCCGCCGGCCGCACTGTCGCCGGTGTCCGACAGCAGCACGATGCCGCGCGGCGCGGCCTCGGCCCGCGCCACCGCCTCGGCCACCGGCACGCTGTCCTGGCGCATGAAGTCGTGGCGCAGTTCCCAGGCGCAGGCCGCAAGCTCGTCCGCCAGCCGGCCCGCCAGCGAGGGGTCGCCGTCGGTGTAGACGACGGCCGTCCACCCCCCCTCCTCCACATCCAGCCAGGGCTGCATCGGGTAGGTCGAGACGCTGAGCACCCCCGGCCGCGCCTCGATCGCGCGGGCGAGGTCGAACCAGGTCTTCATCGGCGGCCGGGCGGTCAGGAACTGCTCCTGATGGGTGATCATCGGGATGCGGCGCAGCGCCACCGCAGGGCGGAGCCCGCCGTCGAGCACCCGGAAGAACAACTCGGCCGTCTGCCGCCCGGTGTCGGGCTGGTCGTGCGGCTGGGTGCGCTGGCCGAGCGTCAGGTCCGCCGCGGCGACCTTGCGCCGGGTCATGCAGGCGTGGTGGTCCATTGCCGCGACGATCCAGGCGTCGGCACCGACGCGGCCGCGGATCATCTCCATCAGCAGCCCCTCGGGGTCGTCGTGGTGTTCGGCCGCCATCGCCCCGTGCAGCGACAGGAACACCGCGTCCAGCGGCCCGGCCTCGTCGAGCCTTCGGGCGAAAAGCGCCATGACCGCCTCGAAGGCCGCCCGGGTCAGCGGGCCGCCGGGGCCGGTCCAGGCCTTGACCAGCGGCACAAGCTCGACATCGCCGCGGGCGTCGGCAATCTCGGCGAAGGGCCAGATCGCGCCATAGGCCAGCCGCTCGCGCAGGTCGAACGCCTCGCCCGCGGCAAGGCCCTGCCGGCGGAAGGCGTCAAGGTCGGTCGGCGCGGGGCTGAAGCTGTTCGTCTCCTGGGTGAAGCGGCCGACGCCGATGCGCATCGGTCGCCCCGCGGGGCGCCGACGGGCGGTCACGGCCGGGCCCCGGCGGCGGCGGCGTCGCGGCCCAGCGGGTCGGGGTCGAGCGGCCAGATCGGGCGGGGGATGCGGCGGAAGGGCAGCTCGTGCCAGTCCGGGTTGCTGGTGCCGGGCGCCGCGACATAGAGCTGCCGGCGCACCAGGGGAGCAAAGACGTCGGTGTGCTTGTAGAGGTTCTTGAGCACGAGCACCTGCTTGTCGGCGATGGTGATGCCATGGTCGAGGAACAGCTCGGGCACGAAGACGCCGATGCGCCGGTTCGACATCAGGATCTCGATCCCCTCGACACGCACCACCGCGACATCCCCCAGCAACACGCTGTCGCCGCCGGTGTGCTGCGACTGGCGCGCGTCGCGCCCGAGGAACACGACCTCGGCCTCGGCATCGAGGCAGGGGCCCGAATGCGGCTCGTACTTGCCGCCGATGCGCATGGTGAAGCGGGCGCCGACCCCGGCGTCATGGCAGATGCCCACCGCGAGCGGATCGAAGAACACCGCGATCGCGGCGCGGCGGATGCCGGCGGCGATCAGGGCGCGCAGGATGTGGGTGGTGTCGCCCGGCGCGCCGCTGCCGGTCTGGTCGGCCACATCGGCCAGCAGGAGCGGCCTGTCGCCGCCCGCACGCGCCTCGGCGATCGCTGCCTCGAAGGGGGTGAAGGGAAGCGCCGCCTCGGCGCGGGAATCGTAGAAGCGCAGGCCGAACTCGCGCGCCGCCCGCTCGGCCAGGGCCATGTCGCCATCGGCGATGGCGAGCATCTTGGCACCGGCCTGCGGCACGTCGGCCCAGGGGAAGCCGTGGTTCAGCGACAGCGACAGGATGCCGTCCCGCCCCTCGGCCGCCCGCAGCGCCTGCATGAAGCCCGGCATCGGGCCGGCCCGGGTGAGCGGGAAGATGCCCATCGAGCGGCAGTCGAACAGCGCCGTCACCGGCCTGGCCTCGCCCGCCAGCGTGCGCTCGACAAGGCCGAAGACCTCCTCGGCGCGCTCGACATAGTCGACATGGGGGTAGGTCTTGAGGATGACGATGATGTCGGCGGCCCCGACCAGCACATGGTCGATGTGGGCGTGGGGATCGAGCATCGCGGCGATGCAGGCCCGCGGCCCGGCGATGCCCCGGATGCGCGTCACCAGATCGGCCTCGCAGTCGTCGTAGCCCTCGGCCACCATCGCGCCGTGCAGGTTCAGGACCACCGCATCGACCGGTCCGGCCGCGGCAAGCTGGGCCAGGATGCGGTCGCGCATGAATTCGTAGGCGCCGCGGGTGACGATGCCCGAGGGGCGGGCGCGGGCGTGCAGGCCCTCGACCACCTCCCAGCCCGCCTCCTGCGCACGGCGGACCCAGTGGCGGGCCGGGGCGCTGGTGTGCGAGGGGGCGACCCGGGCGATCCCGTCCTCGGACCAGACGTAGTTGCGGAACTGGCCGAGGCCGGTGGGGAACGAGGCAAAAGTGTTCGTCTCGGTGCCAAGCGTGGCGACGAAGATGCGCGGCATGTCCTCAGACACCTCTGATCGGGCAGCGCGCGATGCCGGCAGGGAGGCGCAGGCGGGAGGGCCGCGCATCGCGTGGCTTCCGGGAACGTGGCGGCAGGCTAGGCCGGCGGTGTGGCCGGGCGGGAGGGGTCAGCGTTTCGCCTGACGGTCCGCAACGGGCCCTGCGCGGGCAGGATCGCGCCTGGCTGCGGTGCGTCACGCTGGGCGGCGTCGCCACCGGCCGGTCATGCGCAGCCCGTCGCGCAGGTTGAGGCCCAGCAGCGTGATGTTCACGGCCCCCGCAACGAGCTCGATCGCCTGGACGGCGAGGAAGGCGCCGTCGAATTCCCCCTGCCCCGCCTTGGAGGCGAGAAACAGCGCCGACGGGATGAGGACGAGGAGACCGTTGGCGGCAATCACCGGCATGCGCTTGCGCTTGGCACCCGCGAGGCCCGCCCGGCGCGCCCCGGCGAGGACGAACCCGGTTCCCCCGGCGGCCGCAAGCGCCGGAACGAGGAGGATGAACCCCCAGGGGATGGCCGTCTTGACCGCCGTCACCGCCGCCTGCGGGCCGAACAGCTCCGACACGGCCGTGGACAGCCAGAAGGCGGTGATCGTCAGCAGCGCAAGTGCGCCCGCCACCGGGTGGATGAGCCTGGTCATGCTGTGCCCCCTCACTTGGCAAGGTACCGCTCTCGGTATATGATACATAATGTCAATATGACATCATGATGTCAATAAGCCGGATGATCGATGATGGAAGAAGCTCGGCGAAGCCGCGACGGGGCCGCCCTGACTGACCTCATCCTGATGATGTTCAGGGCCAACAACCGCACGCTTGCCTGGGGCGACCGGCTCGTGGCGCCGCTCGGGCTGACGAGCGCGCGATGGCAGGTGATGGGCACGATCGTCGCGGCCGGCCGCCCGCAGCCCGTCGCCTGGCTGGCACGCGACCTGGGCGCGAACCGCCAGAACGTGCAGCGCATCGTGAACGACCTGAACCGGGACGGGCTGGTGGGCTTCGCCCCGAACCCGAATCACCGGCGTGCGCAACTCGTCATGCTGACGGCAGCCGGGCAGCAGACATATGACGCCGCCATCCGCCTGTACGACCCGCTGGTCAGCGCCCTCGGAGAGGGCCTGCCCGTGGAAGACATCGAGACCGCCAGGCGCATCCTGGCGGAGCTTTATGCGCGCCTCGGGTCGGCCGGAGGGCGAAGCGAAGAGGGGTGACGCGGGCCGCACGGCAGGCTGCGGCAAGGTCGTGCCGCGGTCCGGGCTTTCCGGTGGGGATGGCTCTGTCGCACAAATCGGCTGCGGACCGGAGTGCCCTTTCCGCGGACAAAGCCATCCCGCGACCTCCGCGGTGGGCGTGCCAGGGGGTGGCGAAGCCGTCCGGGACGGCGACGCGAAAGCTGCACCTCCGCGACCTGACGGTCGACGACCCGCGCGCCCAACCTCGCCCATGCCTGAGCCTCGCGGCCGGGGGGCGGCGGCACCCGAATTGCCATGAGCGGGCCGGCCGCAGGGCCCGGCCCCGCTCCTCCCTCGCCGGCCGACGTCCCTCGTTGCGACATGCCATCGGCCGGGCCCCCGCACCCGGCGGGCGGCACCACCGGCGCGTGGCTCGGGACGGCCGCCCGCGCCGGCGGCATCATCGCCCCGGAGGGCGGGCAACGCGACACGGGCGTCCGGGGTCCGACGCCGGTGCGGGCGGGAACCCGCGGCCGCGCCGGCGGGCGGACGGGAACGGTAACGCGAGGCGCGCGCGGGCGGGGGGGGGGCGGGGACGGAACCGGACCGTTTCGCCCGGCCGGGGTTGCGGCCGGGCGCGCCATGGTGGCGGGACGCGGCCAGCCGTGCTAGTCTGCCCGCCGACGGCCCCGCGGCGAACCCCTGCGGTGCACTCTGTTCCGGTTCGTCGCGGGGTCGCGGTCCCGAGGCGGAGGAGGAGTGAAACCCATGCGGTTGCTTGCAGTGCTCATGATGTGCTGGGTGGCGGGGGTGGCGCAGGCGGGCGCGCCCGACGACCCCGGGCGGATCGGGGATGTGGTCGATTTCGCCAAGGACTACTGGCAGGGCGAAGACGGCTACAACGATCCCAACGGGTGGGGAAAGGTGGTCAGCGCGGAATCGCAGGGAACCGGACCGCTGGATCTTGGCAAGCTCGGGCCGTTCCTGGTCGACGGCCCGCTCACGACCGACGGACGGCCGAACCCCGACAACGACAACGGCGCCGGCAACGACTGATCCTGCGGCGGGCGGGCGCATCCCGCCTGCCCGCAGCCCGGAGGCCCGCCGCGGGACGCCTGCCGGGTTCCAGCCGGCCGACGGGCACCGCAAGAAGGGGGCTGCCGGCCGACGGGGACGCCGCCGGCCGCGGTACGGTCGCCGGCCGGCATCCCCGCGCCCCCGGGGCCGGCCCCGCCCGGGGCCGGCGGGCTGCGCCGGCGCGGCCCCGCGTCGGGGTGGCCGGAGCGGGCGAGGCATGCGAGGTTCGCGGGGTCGGAGATGGGGCATCAAGCGGGATCATCGCTCGCCGAGGTCCGGGAGGATGCCGTCCCGCTGAATGCTGTGGCTGGCGCCGGTCGTCGCGGTGATGCCCGGTGCGGGCCTCCCTGATCAGGATGACGCTGCGGGCAGGCTGATGTCGGCATCACCGCCCGTGGGCGCGATGGTCCGCAGCGTCCTTTCGCGCCCGCCGGCCCGCAGTCTCCAAGCCGCTTCCCGCGGCACCCTCTCCGCACTCCTCGTCCGGGGGGATGCGATCGCACGGCTTCAGCGCCCCGTTCCTCCCTTCCCCCCTTGCGCTCCCGCCCCCGATCCCCCATGTGCACGGGGCGACGTTATACCGGCTCGACTCAGGCTCCTCCCTCACCGGCTGAAGTCCCTCGATACGACATGACATCAGCCAGGCTGCCGCACCCCGCGGGCAGCATCCAGTGAAGGAGTGACATGGGATGGCCACCGGCACCGTGAAATGGTTCAATGCCACCAAGGGCTTCGGCTTCATCGCCCCGGAGGGCGGGCGCAAGGACGTGTTCGTGCATGTCTCGGCGCTCGAGCGTGCGGGCATCCGCACCCTCGCCGACGGGCAGAAGGTGAAGTTCGACGTCGAATCCGGCCGTGACGGCCGCGAGAGCGCGATCAACCTCGCCCTCGCCTAAGCCTTGCGGCCGCGGGGCGGCGCCTCCTGAATTGACATGAGGGGGCCGGCCGCAGGGCCGGCCCCCTTGCGCATGTGCTTCGCGCTGCGGCCTGGCCAGACGGCCCCTGCCCGCCGCGGACGCCGACGATCCTTGACGAAAGCTTGACGCATGTTGTCAAGACACTGATTTCAATACTTTTTATTGTTGTCCCACGCATGGGACGGGTCACGCTGCTCCGTGCCGGGGCGCAAAGGGGCCGGCGCCCCGGCGGCCCGCGCCGCCCGCCCCGGGGATACCGGCGCTCCGATACCGGCCAATCGCGACAGGCCGCGGCGCGACGCATCTCCGGGCAAGGCGCGTGTCCCGGGCCGGCAGCGGCCGTGCCACGGCCCGACGGGGCCGCTGCACCGCCGTCCGGAAGGTCTGTCGCACGCATCCTGTGGGGGGTTCATCTTGCGCATCCCGCTTGGCAGCCGGTCGGCATGGGCAGACCTGCCCCCCGGGCCTGCAGGATCCTCATGCGGCCCGGCTGCAGCGAAGCCGCCATCCGGAGCGGCCTGTCGATGACGGTGCTGCCCGGCAACGCACCCGGGCAGGCCGCCGGGGTGCGTCGTGAGCCTGGTGTGGCAGACCGGTCCGGACCGGGCGGTGCCCGGCCTCGGCACGCTGTGGCCGCGCCGGAGGACGCTGAAGGTCAGCATTCCCTGTCGCGGGTCGCAGGGGCCCCTGCACCGTCCGTCCGACGGCACGGGGATCAGGGTCGGGGCGAAGGAAAGCCGCCGGAGATCCGCGCCGCCGGGCTTACCACCGGCGAGCCGCCCGTCAGGTCGCGGAGTTCAGGGTTCGCATCCCCGTCCCGGACGGCTTCGCCGCGCTCGCCACACGCATCACCGGGGTCGCGGGACAAGTCGGTCCGGGCGAAGGAAAACTCCGGCCCGCCGCCGATTTGCGCGACAGAGGCGTCATGCCTGCAGGGCCAGGCCTGTCTCGGCATCGAAGAAGCAAAGGCGGCCGGCATGTTTCGGCGACAGGCCGACATCGTCGCCCGGTTTCAGATCCGCCCCCGGCGGCAGGAACGCCACCACCAGCCTGTCGCCGACATCGAAGCGCAGCAGACAGCGGCCCCCGAGGTATTCGACCGTCCGGACCCGGCCGCGCAACATGGCGGCCCGGGTGGGGTCTTCGACCAGATCCTCGGGGCGGATGCCGACCATAACGCGCCGCCGGTCCCTGCCTGTCGCCGCGGTCAAGGGTGCGGCAAATCCCGGACCCTCGACCCGGCCGCCAGCGACCGTTCCGTCAAGGATGTTCATGCCCGGCTCGCCCAGAAAGCGCGCCACGAACAGGTTGGCCGGGCTTTCGTACAGATCGCGCGGGGTGCCCATCTGCTCGATCCGTCCAGCCGACATCACCACGATCATGTCCGACAGCGTCATCGCCTCGCCCTGGTCGTGGGTGACATACATCATCGTGGCACCCAGCCGCTGGTGCAGGTCCTTCAGTTCGGACCGCATCTGGACGCGCAGCTGCTGGTCCAGGTTCGAGAGCGGCTCGTCCAGCAGATAGACCGTCGGGGTTCGCACCATCGCCCGGCCCAGCGCGACGCGCTGCCGCTGGCCGCCCGAGATCGCGCGGGGGTACCGATCGAGCAGCTTGTCCAGCCCCAGCATCCGGGCCGCTTCCCTGACCTTGCGGTCGACCTCGGCCTCGGGCGTGCGGCGGCGGCGGGCGCGCAGCGGGAAGGCGATGTTCTCGAACAGCGTCAGATGCGGGTAGAGCGCGTAGGACTGGAACACCATCGCGATGTCCCGGTCCGCAGGCTTCATCGTTGTCACGTCGCGGTCGCCGATGAAGATGCGCCCCTCGGTCGGCATCTCGAGCCCGGCGATCATGTTCAGTGTCGTGCTCTTGCCGCAGCCTGACGGACCGAGAAGGGTGACGAACTGGCCCGGCGCGATGGCGATGTCGATGCCCGAGACGGCACGCACCGCACCGTAGCTTTTCCCGACAGCGACGAAGCGGACGGATTGCGCGGACGAGGCGGGATTCTGATCGGGTCTCACGGACTCACCCCTTGACCGAGCCATCGGAGAAGCCACCGATGAGGTATTTCCGAAACAGCAGGAACATCACCACGGGGGGGATGGTCGCGACGATCACACCCGCCATGAGCGCACCCCAGTCACGGCCGTGGAAGCCCTGGAAGAAGATCAGAGCCACCGTCAGCGTGCGCTTGTCGGGGCTGTCGATCATGGTGGTCGCGGTGACGTAGTCGTTCCACGAATGCAGGAAGCCGAAGGTCGCGGCGGCCAGCAGCGCGGGTCTGGCGCCGGGCAGCACCACCTTCCAGACGGCCTCGGCCCGCGAATAGCCGTCGATCTGCGCAGCCTGTTCCAGCTCGCGCGGGATCGCGTTGAAATGCGCCCGCGTCACCCAGACGGCAAACGGCAGGACATGACCGGCATAGAGGATCGGCAGGGCCGCCCAGCTGTTGTAGAGCCCGAGCTCCACGAACATGATCTGCGTGGGCAGCAGGACCGCGAAGCCGGGCACCGCCATCGCACCGACGAAGAGCACCAGGATCAGCTGCCGGCCCGGCACCGGGTACCGCGACAGCCCGTAGCCCGCAATGACGCCGAAGATGAGCGACAGGGCGACGGCGGCCATCGCGTATCCGCCGCTGTTCAGGAACGCCCAGTGCACGCCCTCGGCGATCAGCCGGTAGTAGTGATCGGGCACGGGCTCGGACGGGATCAGTTCCGGCGGGACCGCGAAGATGCGGCTGGTCGGCTTCAGCGACGTCGACAGCGCCCACAGGATCGGGCCGAGCGCGACCACGGCGCCGAGCAGGCAGCCGATCACCAGAACGGGGGCGTTCAAGCGCCTCATGTCGCGCCCCCCGGCTGCCGCCCGAGGATGCGGATGTAGATGGCGATGAGCAGCATGTTGATCAGGAACATGACGATGGCGATGGCATTCCCGCGGCCCTGGTCGAGTTCGACGAAGCCGGTGTGATAGAGTTGATAGGCCAGCGTGGTGGTGGAGCGGATCGGCCCGCCGGCCGTGAGGCCGATGATCACCTGAACCTCGTTGAAATAGCTGATGGTCAGCATCGACACGACGATCAGCAGCGACGGCATCAGCAGCGGCAGGGTGATGCGCCGGAAGCTTTCCCACGCATGCAGCCCGTCGACCGAGGCGGCGCGGTAGAGATCATTGGGGATCTGGCCCAGGCCACCGGCGAGGATGATCGTGGCAAAGGCGAAGTTGCGCCAGACGGCGATAGCGATCAGCGTCGGCATCGCCAGGACCGGATCGGTCAGGAGGTCTCGCGGCGGATAGCCGAGGGCGCTGAACAGGCTGCCCATCAGCCCGCCCGGCGACGGCACAAGGATCCATTTCCACAGAAGGGCCACCACGATCGGGCTCATGGCCCAGGGCACCAGCACCACCGTCAGCAGCACCATGCCCCAGCGGCCGAGCCGCCGGATGCCCATGGCCGACAGCAGCGCCAGCGGAACCGCAACCGCCAGCGCGCCGAAGCTGAAGACCAGCGACCTTCCGATCGCCTCCCATGCCAGCGGGTCGGACAGAAGTGCCGTGTAGTTCTGAAGCCCGACAAAGCCTTCGTCCCCGAAGAAGAACACCCGGCGCAGGCTCAGATAGAAGCCGTAGAAGGCCGGCATCACGTTGATGGCAAGGACGAAGACCAGCGCGGGACCGACAAGAGCCGTTCCCACGGCTCTTGTCCTGCGGGCCGCAGAGCGCAGCGACTGCGCCGGATCGACCGTCATCTGTTGGCCCGATGCGGTCATGCCAGCCTACCAGCCCAGCGACGCCCTGGCGCGACCGAGGATGGCGCCGATCGCCTCGTCGGTGCCGATCAGTTCCTGGAGCGCGATGTTCATCACCGGGAAGACCCGGGTGATGTCCGGCAGGTTCTGCGGGAAGGTCAGCGCGCCGGGCGAGTCGAGCAGGCCGGCGAAGATGCGGATCACCTCGGCCTGGGGCGACGCATAGAACGCATCCGACTGCACCGAACGCCGGTCGGGGACAAGGCCCGCGACCCGCGACCACTGCAACGACGCCGCCGGGGTGTAGAGGGTTTCGAGGAACGCGACGGCGGCGGCCCTGTTCTCGGAGCGCGCCGACAGCCCGACCGTCCAGTAGGGGCCAAGCAGCGCTGCGGGCGGGCGGTCGCCGAAGGCCGGCCATGGCGCAACCGACAGCTGCGCGGGGTCGTAGGCGGCGGCGATGTTCCGGTACTGCTGGAAGCGCGGCGCGAAGGCCTGGGCCATGGCAAAGCGGCCGGCGGCGAACTGGTCCTGGATGTCGTCGCCCATCGCGTTCAGCAGCGTGCGCGAGAGCGCGCCATTCGCGACAAGCTGTCTGACAACCTCGGCTGCGGCCACCGCTTCCGGTCCGGTCACGTCGAACCGGCCGGTCGCCGCATCGAAGATTCCGGGACCGAAGCCGGTCATGATGTTGACGAAGCTGGACACGCTGTTGTCGTTCGAGGGCAGGCCGAAGCCCAGCCGGTCCCCCTTGGTCAACTGCCCAGCCACGGGCACGAAGGCGTCCCAGTTTCCGGGCGGGGCGTCGAGCCCGACCTCGCCGAGGACATCCTTGCGGTAGAAGATCACCTGTGCCGGCGAGGGCCACAGCGGCAGCGAGGTGCGGAACCCGTCGAACACCGACTTGTTGGCGAAGACCTGGTACAGGTCCGGCAGCACCTCGGCACGGAAGCTGTCGGACAGCTCGTCGTCAAGATTGGCCAGCGCGCCGCGGGCATGGACAAGCGACAGGAAGGTGTCGCGCATCCAGATCAGATCGGGCGCCCGGCCCTGCGCGGACGCGGCGACGAACTTGGTCTCGAGCTCCTGGAACGGCTGGGGTTCGACCAGCACCTGCACGCCCGGGTTGGCGGCGGTGAAGCCCTGGATCAGTTCGCGCAGCACCACCTCGCGAGGCGATGTGCCCTCCGCGCTCAGGAACGTCCAGATCCGGACGGTCCCGGACAGCCCCTGCGCGGACGCGCTTCGCGCGATGGCCGGGGCGAACACTGCGGCGGCACCCATCTGCAGGACGGCCCGGCGGCTCGGATGTATCAGCCTCATTCCCTTCTCCTCCCGGTATTGAGGGCCACCGCCCTCGTCTAATGCGTTGATCAGCCCCGGATCGCGCTCAGCACGCGCGTCCGGCCGTTCAGCAGATGGCGCCTGATCTCCTGGCGGGCGCGGTCGGCATCGCGCGCAGCCACTGCATCCACGATGCCTCCGTGCTCCAGCATGATCAGCTCGCGGCGCTCGGCCAGGGTGAGGAATCCCCGCTCCTCCGACAGGCGGCTCCAGCGGAAGATGTGCGCGGTCAGGCGCCCGAGGGCATCGGACAGCTTGGGATTGTGGGCGCAGGCGGCCAGCGCGGCGTGAAAGGCGACGTCTTCCTGGTCGGCGTGTCCGTGCGCCAGCTCGGCGACCAGCCTTTCCTGGGCGTCGCGGAGCTGGGCAAGGTCGTCGGCCGACCGCCGCTCGGCGGCCAGCGCCGCCGCCTCGCTTTCCAGGGCCAGGCGAACCTCGTGCCATTCGACCAGCTCGGCGACACTGTCGATCGCCGACAGGCGGACCATTTCGCCTTGCTGGCCATGGACGGCATAGCTTCCGGATCCCCTGCGCGACCTGACCTGCCCCTCGGCCCGCAGACGTGCCAGAGCCTCGCGGATGCTGGCCCGCGACAGGTGGAACCTGTCGGCAAGCTCGCCCTCGGCCGGCAGCCGGTCGCCATCACGGAGGCTGCCGATGAACGACACAAGCTGGCGGTAGGCGAGATCCCCGCGGCTTTCCTGTTGTGCCATCCGACTCACCGATATCCGTTGACGCCGCCAGAGTTGTCCTACTACTATAGTTCTGTCTGACAGGCATGCGGTTTGCAAGTGCCAATCTGCAGGGAATGCGATGAACAGGATCAAGGGGGCGCGGCCGGGCTCGCGCATCGCACGGGTCGAGGTGCAGGAGTTCGCCTATACCGTCGAGGGACTTGGCGTCGACGCAAGCGGCAACCGCTGCGTCATGAAGGGCGAGACCAGCCGCCTGACGGCCTTCACCGTCGCGGTCGAGACGCGGGACGGCGCGCGGGGGGAATACTGCAGCGTCCACAGCGGCAAGAACGGCGCCATGGTCGGGCAGGTCAGGTCGCTTGCCGCGCAACTGCTGGGCGAGGACGCCGAGGAACGCGAGGCGATCTACAACAAGCTGAAGCGCCTGCACCGGCATTATGGCGCCATCGGGCATTCCGCGCTGGACATCGCGCTGTGGGATCTGGCGGGCAAGTCGGTCGGCCGTCCGGTCTGGCGGCTGCTGGGCGGCTACCGGCAGCGCCTGCCCACCTATGCCAGCACGCTGAACGGCGGCCGGCACGGCATTCTCGACAGCATCGAGGCCTACGGCGACTTTGCCGAGGCATGTCGGGCGATGGGATACAAGGGCTTCAAAGTCCATGGCTGGGGCGAGGGCGACCCCAGGGAGGAGGCCGCCCTGCTGCTGCACTGCGCCGGCCGGGTCGGAGGCCGGATGGCGCTGATGTACGATGCGGCCAGCGAGTTGCAGACCTTCGCCGACGCGATCTACGTCGGCCACGCCTGCGACGAAGGCGGATTTCTGTGGTACGAGGACCCGTTCATGGATGCCGGCTGGTCGCCCCATGCCGCGCGCCAGCTCAAGGAAAGCGTGCGCACGCCGCTGATGCTGACCGAACATGTGCGCGGGCTCGAGCCCAAGGCCGCCTGGATCACCGCGGCAGCGACGGACTACGTCCGGGTCGATCCCGACTACGACATGGGAATCACCGGGACCATGAAGACCGCCCATCTCGCAGAGGCGTTCGGCCTTGACTGCGAGCTTCACGCCGCGGGCCCGGCGCAGCGGCACTGCATGGCGGCGATGCGCAACTCGAACTGGTACGAGTTGTCGCTGGTCGCGCCCGGCGTGGCCAATCCGGTGCCGCCGGTGTTCGGCCCGGGCTACAGCGACGCGCTGGAGGATATCGGGACCGACGGCTGCATGCCGGTCCCCGACGGGCCGGGCCTCGGGGTCGAGTACGACTGGGACTACATCCGCGCCAACCGCACGGCGATCCAGGAATTCACCCTGAAGGGAGACGCGGCGTGAGCCTGGCGTCCCACGGTCCCGTCTGGGACCACATCATCGTCGGCGGCGGTTCGTCCGGGTGCGTGATGGCCAATCGCCTCTCGGCCCGCAGCTCCAACCGGGTGCTGCTGATCGAGGCCGGCCCGGACTATCTGCCGGGTCAGGAGCCGGACGAGATCAGGGATGTCTATCCCTACCGCGCCGCGTTCAACCCGCGGTGGCAGTGGCGCGATCTGCAGGCCCGTCTGCTGACGGTGCCGCACAACGACCCCGGTCGCTCGTCCCCGAAGGAGTATCCCCAGCCGCGGGTCATCGGCGGCGGCTCGAGCACCAACGGCGCCATCGGCAACCGCGGCCTGCCGGTGGATTACGACGAATGGGCCGCCCTCGGTGCCAGCGGCTGGGACTGGGACGGGGTGTTGCCCTTCTTCCGCAAGCTGGAGACCGATCTCGACCACGACGGTCCTCTGCACGGGGCCGACGGGCCGATCATGGTCAGCCGGGTACCCGAAGGACAGTGGCCGGGCTTCACCGCCGCCACGGTGCGCGCCTTCGGGGACCACGGCCACCGCAACGTCGGCGACCAGAACGCCGTGTTCGAGGACGGATGGTTCCCCCTGTCGCTGACCATCGACCGCCGGCAGCGGAGCACGGCCGCGATGGGCTATCTCGATTTCCCGACACGGGCGCGGCCCAACCTGACCGTCCGCTGCGACACGACCGTCGATGCGCTGGTGACCGAGGGGCGCCGGGTGGTCGGGGTGCGCTGCGGCGGCACGATCCTGCGGGCGCGGCGGGTGATCCTGACCGCGGGGGCGACCCGCACGCCGGTGCTCCTGCTGCGCGCCGGGATCGGGGCGGCGGAAGAGCTGCGGGCGACCGGGCAGTCCGTCCTGCACGACCTGCCCGCCGTCGGCCGGAACCTGCAGGAACACCCCTCGATCGCGATGTCGTCGTGGATCAGGCCGGGCCATCGCATGGGCGACACCCCGCGCCGGCATGTCCAAGCCGGGCTCCGGTTCTCGTCGGGGCTGGCGGACTGCGGCCCGGGCGACATGTTCATGGTCATCGTCGCGAAATCGGCCTGGCACCCGATAGGGCGCCGGATCGGGTCGCTGTTCAGCTGGGTCAACAAGCCCTATTCCCGCGGCTGGCTGCGCCTGAACCCCGCCGACCCCGCCGGCCCGCCCGAGGTGCGTTTCGAGATGCTGTCGGACCCCCGCGACATGGCGCGGATGAAGCTGGCGGTGCGCAAGATGCACGCCCTGTACCAGACCCGGTCCCTGCAGGACGCGGCCGCACGCCCCTTCGTCGCGACGCATGGCGCGCTGGCGAAGCTCGTCGGCGAGCAGACGTTGCGCAACTGGGCGATGACCATCGGCCCCGCGCTGCTGACCGACGGGCCGGCGGCGCTGCGCAACACCGTCATCGACCGGCTGTTCGCGGCCGGCGACGACCTCGACTTTGCCTTGCGCGACGATGACGCGCTGGCCGAGCTGGTGCGCAAGCATGCCGTCGTCGGCTGGCACCCCTCGTGCACCTGCCGGATGGGAAGGGCCGACGACCCAGAATCGGTCATCGATCCGCGCCACGGGGGGGTTCACGGGATCGACGGCCTGCACGTTGCCGACGCCTCGGCCATGCCTCGGCTCCCGCGCGCCAACACCAACCTGCCGACGATCATGCTGGCCGAGAAGCTCGCGGATGGCATTCTGGCGATGTGAACGGCGGTTTGCGCCCCTGCGCGGCCAAGGCCGCGACGACTGCCGTCCGAAACCCGATCCCGGTGCATGTGCATCCGGACGGATCGCGATGCGGTCCCTTGACAGCGCCGGTCACGCCGTCGGCGTTCGCAGCAGCGAGGTCAAGGACAGGAGACCCGGGCCCCGGAACCGTTCCGCGGCGGCCCCGCCCGGGGGCTCTGGTGCCCACATCGGCCGATGGTCGGACGTCGCCCTTCCGCGGACAGGAGTGTGGCGTGCCGATCACAGCGGACACCGGGATCGCGCCCGCCCGGCGCGGGTTGTCCATGGCGTCGGGCCCGTCCGGGTTCCCTGCCGCGCGGATCCTGGCCGAGGCGTCCTCGATTTCCGTGCCGAAGACGGCGGTTCCCTGATGTCCTGCGTTGAGAAGGGCCGAAACCCGGCGTCCCGGCCCGGAAGGAAGCGCCCGATCATCGCATGCAGGGCGGCAACCTTCGCCTCGCCCTCGACCGGATGCGCCTGGCCGAAGCGCATGACCGGGAGGCGGTCGGCCTGCCGGTTGAGCACCGTGCGCCCCATCACCAGCCCGTCGGGATGCGCCATTGTCAGGCAGACCGACGGCGCGAGCGTCAGGAGCCAGGCGAAGACGGCGTGGCCCGGGATGCCCGGGACCAGTCAGAGCGCGCTCGCCCGCAGGCGCAGCCGGACCCAGACGGCAAGGGACCCCCGATCCCGGCAAGGGCGGCGGCGGCAGGAATGGCAAGCGTGGTGGGCCTCGTCACGGCGCGACTTCGCCTTCGGGGTGGCGGTGGTCGGTCACGCACAGCGAATGGTCGCTCAGCACCTCGATCACGCGGCAGTCGGCGATCGTGCCATGGGCGCAATGGACGACCATGCGCTCGAGCTCGGCCTTCAGCGCCATCAGCCGGGCGATGCGGCTTTCGACTTCGGCCAGTTGTGCGCGGGCGATGGCATCGGCGGCGGCGCATGGCCGGTCGGGATGGTCCGCGAGGCTGAGGAGGTCGCGGATCGCCTCCAGGGTGAAGCCAAGGTCGCGGGCATGGCGGATGAAGGCGAGGCGGTCCAGCGCCATGCGGCCGTAGAGCCGCTGGTTGCCCGCGCTGCGCTCGGTCTCGGGCAGAAGGCCGATCTGCTCGTAGTAGCGGATCGTCGGGACCTTCACCCCGGTCGCCTGCCCGAGTTTTCCGATGGTCAGCATCAGGACCCCCTTGAAGCTATAGCTGCTAGAGAGATTAGGTTTCCGAATCGATGAAGACAATCGGCTCTTCGGGCCGGGGCGGAGCGATGCCTGAAGCGACTGACAGGATCACCTGCGACTGGACCGTGTCCGGCATGGATTGCGGGTCTTGTGCAACCAGGATCAAGGACGCGGTGGCGCGCCTGCCGGGGGTGAGCGGGGTCGAGGTCGGCATCATGTCCGAACGCCTGCGCCTGACGCTGGACGAGGCGCAGACCGGCCGGGACAGGGTCGAGGCCACCGTGCGGGCGCTTGGCTACGGCATCGCGCCGCGCGGTACCGAGGCAAAGAAGGAGTTCGTGTTGCCGGGGGCAGTGACCACGACGGCATCCGGCGGTGACCGTGACCACGCGGGACATGGCCATCCCCCGCAGTCCGACACCCGGGCGGCGCTGGGCGGCCCCGGCCACGGAAGCCCCGGGCACGTCCATGACGACCCCGCCGACCGTGGCAAGCACTGGTATCAGACCGCGAAGGGGCGGCTGGTGATCCTTACCGGCCTTCTGCTGGGCGCGGCTTCAATCGTCGAGGCCCTTGCGCCGGACACCGGCCGCTGGGCCCTTGTCGCCGCCTGTCTGATCGGCCTCGCCCCGGTGGCGCAGCGTGCCTTCGCGGCACTGCTGGTGGGCCAACCCTTCACCATCGAGGGCCTGATGACCATTGCAGCCCTCGGCGCACTGTTCATCGATGCGGCGCAAGAGGCGGCGCTGGTCGTCTTCCTCTTTGCCGTGGGCGAGGTGCTGGAGGGCGTGGCGGCAGGCCGCGCGCGCGACGGCATCCGGGCGCTGGCGAACCTGGTGCCCAAGACCGCGCTGGTCGAAAGCGACGGGTCCATGCGCGAGGTGCCAGCGGAGAGCCTGACTGTCGGCCAGACCGTCCTTGTCCGCCCCGGCGACCGCATTCCCGCCGACGGCGAGATCGTCGCGGGCACATCGGGCGTCGATGAAAGCCCGGTCACCGGCGAAAGCGTGCCCAAGACGCGCGGGCCCGGCGATACCGTCTTGGCCGGGGCGATCAATACCGAGGCCGCGCTGCGCGTGCGCGTCACCAAGGGGCCCGAGGACAATACCATCGCCCGCATCATCCGGCTGGTGGAAGAGGCCGAGGAGGCGCGTGCGCCGACTGAACGCTTCATCGACCGCCTCAGCCGCTGGTACATGCCCGCCATCGTCACGGTGGCGGCGCTGGTGGTTCTGGTGCCGACGCTGGCTTTTGGCCAGCCGTGGGAGACATGGGTCTATCGCAGCCTTGCGCTTCTGCTGATCGGGTGCCCCTGCGCGCTGGTGATCTCGGTCCCGGCGTCGATCGCCTCGGCGCTGTCGACAGGCGCGCGGCGAGGGCTGCTGATGAAGGGCGGCGCGGTCGTCGAGGCGGCAGCGAAGGTGCGCTGGATCGTCTTCGACAAGACCGGCACGCTGACCCATGGCCGCCCGCAGGTGACGGATGTGGTGACCTTCGGCTCCGCGGCCGAGGCCGAGGTTCTGGCCGTGGCGGCAGGGGTGGAAACCGGATCGAGCCATCCGCTGGCGCTCGCCATCCTCGCCAAGGCGCAGGCGGCGGGGATCGCGGCGTTGCCAGCCACCGACGCGAAGGTGCTGATGGGCAAGGGCGTGGTCGCGATGGTGGGGGGGGCGCCCGCCTGGGTCGCCTCGCCCCGCATGGCGATGGAACTCGGCGGCCTGGACAGGACCAAGCTGCGGCAGGCAACGGCTTTCGAGGAGGAGGGCAAGACGGCCGCCGCGGTGTTCCGCGAGAAGGCCCCGCTCGGCCTGATCGCCATGCGGGACGAGCCGCGGGCCGACGCCAGGGACGCGATGCGCCAGCTTGCGGCCATGGGCCTGACCCCGGTCATCCTGACCGGCGACAATCCCCGGACGGCGGCAGCAATTGCCGGGTCGCTTGGCCTGACCTTCGCGGCCGACATGTTGCCCGAGGACAAGCTCGCCTTCATCCGCCAGCGCGGCGCCGAGGGCGGCGTGATGATGATCGGCGACGGCATCAACGACGCCCCGGCGCTGAAACAGGCAAGCGTCGGCGTCGCCATGGGCTCGGGCACCGACGTGGCGCTCGAGACAGCGGACGCGGCAGTCCTGCGCGACCGGGTGACCGACATTCCCGCCAAGATCCGTCTCGCCCGCGCCGCGATGGCCAACATCCGCCAGAACGTGACCATCGCGCTCGGGCTGAAGGCGGTGTTCCTCGTCACCTCGGTCCTCGGGCTGACCGGCCTCTGGATTGCGATCATGGCCGACACCGGGGCGACCGTGCTCGTCACCCTGAACGCGCTGCGCCTGTTGCGGTTCAACCCGGAACGGGAGGTGTAAGGCCACGATCGCGGGGTTCGGCTCGACCGCGCCGGCCCTGCCCTTCGGCATTCTGGCGCTGCCTTTCAGGAGCAGCGCCATTGCGGTCCAGGCGGCGGAGCGGCCCGCCGGGCTGCCTGCCCGTGCCACGGGGCGCGGCCCGCTTGCGGCGGCGGGCTTCCGCGCGGCCTTCATGCTGGTCTTCCTCGGGCAACCTCACTGGCTGGCCGGCCCCGGATCACGGACGATCGATCCGCTACGGACAGAAGGCAGCGCCGTCGCGACCGGCCTGATCGGGGTCTTCATCGCCGGTCTCGGCGCGATGCTGGCCATTGCGGCCCAGATGTCGATGGGCACGTCGTGGCGCGGTGGTCTGCATGCGAGTCGTGGGTATGCCCCGCTTCCGTGAGTTCATGCCGCCTTGGGCCACCGCCGGTGCAGGTCATCGATCACGACCGCATGGGCATGGTGGGGCCCGTGCTCGGCCAGATGGGGATGGTCAGGCGGCAGTTCCGGGTGGTCGTGCGGCAGTATGGTCCGGTCGTCCGCAGGCCAGAGGTGCCACACGGCCGAGAGACCTGCTGCGCCGATGACCGCCAGCGTCAGGGCCGCCGCCGACAGTCCTGCGCCGGCGCCTATCCGGCCCGCCAGCGGATAGGTGACCAGCCAGCAGGCGTGCGACAGCGCGAATTGCGCGGCGAAGACCGCCCCCCGGTCGGCCTCGCGCGCAGAGCGGTTGATGATCCGCCCGATGGGGGTCTGTGTGAGCGAGAAGCCGAAGCCGATCACCGCCCAGAGCGCGATCAGCGCGACGAGATTGGCGACCAGCGGCACCATCGCCACGCCCGCGACCATCAGGGCCGCACCGCCGATCATCACCGGGCGGTCCTGCAGGCGCCCGAGGATGCGCGGAAGAAGGAAGGCTGCCAGCATCGACCCCGCGCCAAATCCCGCGAAGGCCAGCGCGACGGATTCCTCTCCCAACCCCAGACGAGCTTGCACCAGCACGACCGTGTTCACGAGGACCATCGCGCCCGCGGCTGCGACGGCAGCCTCCATCACCATCAGCCCGCGCAGGCGCGGGGTGGCCGCATAGATGCGGATGCCCTTGGTCACGTCGGCCCAGAAATGCCCGGGTTCCGCCGCAGCCCGCCCCGGCAGGCGCGCGGTGACCACCAGCAGGGCCGAGGCAACGAAGCCCGCGACCGTGCCGGCGAAGAGGGCCGGGAAGCTGACCACTGTCAGCAGGGCCGCGGCCAGCATGGGCGAGGCGAACTGTTCCAGATCCTCGGCCAGCCGCAGAAGCGACAGGGCGTTGGTATAGTCGCCCTCGTCCTTCAGCACGTCGGGGATCACCGCCTGGAAGGCCGGGGTGAACCCGGCCGAGGCGGCCTGCAGGGAGAAGATCAGCACATAGACCTGCCAAACCTGATCCACGAAGGGCAGGAAGGCGATCACGCCCGCGCGGATCAGGTCCATCGCCACCAGGAAGGCCCGGCGCGGCAGGCGTTCGGCGATGGCCGCCGCAACCGGGGCCAGCGTGACATAGGCCACCATCTTGATCGCCAGCGCCGTGCCCAGGACCGCGCCCGCGGTGTCGCCCGCAAGCTGCCAGGCCAGGAGCCCCAGCGCCACGGTGGCAAGCCCGGTGCCCACCAGCGCCACGACCTGCGCGGTAAAGAGATGGCGGAAGGTCGGGTTCCCGAGCGTGGACAGCATCTACAGGAGTTTCGTCAGGGCCTTGATCTCGGCCAGGTCATGTGCGCCTCCGCCCGCACCCTCGCCGGTCAGGCAATGGTCGATGTGGTCGTGGATCAGCGCCCGCTTCGCCTCGGCCACGGCCCGCTCGACGGCATGCAGCTGCGTGGCGAGGTCGACGCAGGGCCGCCCCTCCGCGATCATTCCGATGACGCGGCGCAGGTGTCCCGCGGCACGCTTCAGCCGGGTGGCGATGGCGGGGTGGCTCGCGTGGGTGTGGTCTTCTGGCATGCAGTGTCTCTATCCCCCCTGGGGGGATGAGGCAAGAAGGGAGGCGGTGTTAACCCCGAGGGACGATGATGCTGGCAACGTTGGCCGCATGGCGGGAGGTCGGGACGCTCTGGGCGGCCCCATGCCCTGCCCCGTCGCCGCCACTCGCTCCCGCCGTCGAAGGCGTCAGGCATGAACCCCGGGCGATGGCCGCGAAGGCCGGCCACCGGGCCTGGGATACCGAGCAAGGCCTGCGGCACTTTCGGGGCTGGCGCACACCACCCACCGCCACCGCTACGCGCCATCCGGCCAGCGCCCCGAGCCGCTGCGCTTACCGCCCGTTGCTGCTCTCTTCGCCTCGAAGGCGGTGGAAACAGGGGACGGACTTTTTGGCGGAGTTGAAACTCAGGCTATTGGAAAGACGAGGCAAAATTCGACCGAACCGAAATCGGCGAGGTTCGCCCGAACAGTGACGGAGCGCCGTCCAGAGCCCGGAACGGGCCGGGCGCGCGGTCTCGGAGGTTCGCATGGGGAAGGCAAAGCCCTTTGATAACACGACCATTTGCGCGCCGAGATGGGCGCCTGTCCGCGTTTGCAGCAGGGATGATGGCGGAAGGGATGGGCCTGGGGTCGAACGTTCTCTGGGTCGAGAGCCATCGGGTGCAAGAACCACATGCGCCGGCTCGCTCTCCAACGCGCCTCAGCTCGCTAGGCCTGCCCCCGCACTTCCTTCCGTCACCGCCGTCGAAACACTCGCCAGAATTTTTTCCAAGTCTCTTTGGAAGAATGGCTTGGGTAAGCGTGGCAATTCGGTTTCAAGCCCATTTGGCAGAGCAGCGTAACCGCTGGCGAGGACCACCGGCGTTCTAGGACAGACGCTCTCGATTCTCTCGGCCAGCTGCAGTCCCGTCATCCCCGGCATTGCGAAGTCTGTGATGACTAAGTCGAACCTCTGGCCCTCAAGGGCCGCGAGAGCACGTTCCCCTGAGCTGGCCTCAACAACGGAATGGCCAAGATCCTCGAGCATGGCGGCCGTGTTCATGAGCACAAGGATGTCGTCATCTACGGCAAGAATGCAGAGCTTTCGGCTCGCTGATACTGATTCAATTCCGCCGTCAGGCTCCTGATTGCTATCCGTGTCCCGGTCTTCTTCCTCGGCAACTGGCAGCCAAAGCTCTACAGTCGTTCCCTTGTCGAGTTCGCTCTTGAGGATCAGTTTGCCGCCGGACTGCTCCATCAGGCCCTGAACCATCGAGAGGCCAAGCCCCGTCCCCTTTCCAACGCCCTTCGTCGTGAAGAACGGATCGATGGCGCGTTCGAGCGTCTCCGCATCCATGCCCGCTCCCTCATCCTTGACCAACAGCTTGACGTATCGGCCGAGAGCGAGGTCGATCATCTTCCCTTCGCTCATCTCTTCGCTCGCCGAGATCGTGATCTTCCCACCAGCCGGCATTGCGTCGCGAGCGTTCACGACGAGGTTCAGCAGCGCGGTCTCCAGCTGGTTGGCATCCGTGAAAACCTTCGGAAGCGACAGGGGGAAGCGCGTCTCGATCTGGATCGAGACGTCGATCGAGCGTCGCAGGATGTCGGACATGCCCCTGACGATATCCGGAACAACCACGGGCTCGGGTCGCAGTTCCTGCTTCCGAGCGAACGCCAGCATCCGCTGAGTGAGCGACGCACCACGCTGAGCGGCCTGCAACGCATTCGTCATCAGCGACTTCATCTGCGGATCATCCGGAGCCCGCTTCAGGAGCATGTCGAGACTCGCAAGAACAACCGTAAGCAGGTTGTTGAAGTCGTGGGCCACGCCACCGGTTAGTTGCCCGATCGCCTCGAGCTTTTGCGCTTGGAACAGTGCTTGACGCGTTCGCTCCAGCTCTTCCTCGGCGAGCTTGCGCTCCGTCAAATCCCTAGTGATCTTTGCAAAGCCGAGAAGCTCTCCGGACGGGTCCATGATCGGATCGATGATGACGTGCGCCCAGAACTTTTCGCCGTCCTTCCTGACTCTCCAGCCTTCACCCTCGTACCGGCCTTCGACAGCTGCGCGGCGCAAGTTGGTTTCCGGCAACCCGGAGCTTCGTTCTTCCTCCGTGTAGAACCGGGAAAAATCTTCGCCCATGATCTCGTCGGCGCCATATCCCTTGAACCGTTCGGCTCCGGGATTCCAGCTCACCACTCGCCCGTTCGGGTCGAGCATGTAGATCGCGTAATCCTTGATCGCATCGATGAGCAGCCTGTAGCGATCATCGGGCATCAGCGCTGCGCCGTCTCTATCCGATTGTACCAACATGCCCTCAGTCAAACTCCCCCGCAGCCGAACGCCTCCTCCGAGGATCGGTTCCTAAAGACTACTTCCGGTTGTATTTGGCGCTCAAGTTCTCAACGGCTCCGCGCGCTGTAACCCGCAGCGGCAGGACGGAATTGTGGCGCAGCGGCTACGCGGCACCGCCCCAGGTTGGGCAGCCATAGTTCGGTGCGTGGCGCCGCTCAGGGCTCACAGAACCGTGGCTCGGCATGCGGGCGGGGCGTAGCTTCCGGGTTCGACTGAACCTGCTTGACGGCCGGCAGCAAGAGTTCAACAGCCGTGCCGTTCCCTTCCTCGCTTTCGATGCGCGCGTCACCTCCCAGATCGCAGACGAACCTTCGCACCTGAAACAGGCCGAGGCCTGTTCCGCCTGAGCCTTTGGATGTCACGAACGGCTCGAAGATGCCGTCCAGCTTCTCACGCGGTATACCGTGCCCCGTGTCCTCCACCCTGATGGACACGTAGTCGCCTGGGCGGAGCTCGGCGCCCGCGTTCGACTGGAGGGACACATTGAAGGTGGAGATCTTCAGGCGGCCGCCGTCCGGCATCGCGTGACAAGAGTTGACCGCGAGGTTGATCAGGGATGAATCGAACGCCGCCGGACTGGCCTCGATGTCCCGCACGTCTGGCGCCAGATCATATTCAACCGCGACCCCGGCATGGGTGGTCTGTTCCAGCAGCGCCGCGAGCTGCTGGATCCGGGAGTTCGGATTGAACACCACCTTCTCGGATTCCTGATCCTTGACGAAGTGCAGCAGGTCGGACGTGAGCTGGTTGCCGCGACTGAGAGTGTCCTCGAGTGCCGCGAGAAGCTGTTCGCTCGGGCCCCTTCGCCGGAGAAGGCGCACGCCCGCATGAGCAGCCGCCAGGAGGTTCCGGAAGTCATGCGCGACGCTGCTGGTCATGTAGCCGACCGCCTCGAGCTTCTCCTGCATCATGGACTTCTGCAAAGCCATCTTTCGCTCCAGCCGCCGCTTGGCGACGGAGAGGTAGAGAAGGAACCCGACGGCGATGATGGAGAGGCAGATCAGCGCGACCAGCGCAGCTTGCCGCCGCCACGCAGCGAGTGCAGTCGCCTCGTCGATTGCGACCGTCACGATCAGCGGAAAGTCCGTCAGGCGTGCGTAGCCGATGAGTGACGATCTTCCCGAGAGGGCGCCCTGAACCCGGTATGCGCCGCTCGGAGACGCCGGAAGTTCCTCGGTGAACAGGCGCAGTGCGCCCAGGCGTTGTCCGTAGAGGTCCGGTTGAGCAGGCGCGCTGGCGATCAGCGTGCTGTCGGTGTGAAACAGGGCGATGGAGTCGTGTTCCCCAAGCTGTAGCTGCGAGTAGAGGCGCTCGAAGAAAAGCGGCTCTACCGCTGCAACGACTATGCCTGCGCCATTTACGGGATGGTTGAAGCTCCTTGCGACCGGCACGAACCAGCGGTCGACGGAACGGCTGAGAAGCGGACTGCCGATAAAGACGGACGCCGGCGACAGCTGGAGCGAGGACCTGAAGTATGGACGATCCGCGAGACTTACGCGCGGCGTATCCGGATAGTCCGTATCGTGAACGATGAAGCCATCCGAGCCGATGACGAACAAGGCGCGAACATGGTCGAGTTCATCCTGGAGCATCTGGAGATAGCTCCGAAACCGAGGATCATTTTCGGCGATTCCCTCATCTTCCAGGCGTTCTCGAACAACCTGAAGAGCGAGGTCCGTGGACCTGAACGCTGAGAGCGTCTGCTCGTGCAACAGGGAGGCCAGATTACCTGCTGCCGATCGCGCTTCCTGCAGCGCACTCTGGCGAGCCTGAGTTACCAGGACACCCGCGGTGATCAGGACGCAGCCGATCAGAGCGCTCGCGAGAAGCAGCGACCCCAAGGGGGTTCCGACGAGGTCTCTTGTTCCTCGCTCCAGGGACCGAGCGCTCGCCTTCCGTCTCATGATTACACGTCGACGCCTCCGTCGTTTGCCGGACCAGGCCTCGCAACCTCTCGATAATGTTAACGGAGAATCCGCACCACACAATCGTGACGTGGTCTGACGGCGGCGCGCCGAACGCGCATCTTGCGACAGTGACGTCTACTCCGGTGCGTGGCCGCGGCGTGGAGGCGCAGTATCGGCGTCTGCTGTTGAGAACCAGAGCGCCTGCATGGCCAAGGTGCGAATGGCCAATGGCAGATGATCAGGTGTGCGCAGCTAAAGGCTGGCCGCCATCACGTACGCTGTCGTCAGGGCCCGCCTCGAGACCGCTCGGGACCGCGGCAGAACCATAGATTTCCGGCGCGATGTTCGCGAGCGCCTCGACAGACTTGCGCAGACGGACCGCCACTTCGGCAATGTCGGCCCCGTCCCGCGCGATCGGGCGAAACGCATCTTCCATCAAGTCTGCGGGCTTCAATGGCGGGACATGGACGTTCGGGTATTCGATCTCGGGTTCGGCGTTCTCCTTCCATTGGCCCAGAACCCGCACCAGACGCCCGAGGACGCTGATCGCCGTGCCGGGATCGTTGACGGCCGGCGACAGCGCGCGCGAAGCGATCTCCGATAGGACGATCACGCCAAAGCGGGGATCCTGATCGAACGTGCGCTCCGCGCCCAATGTGAAGGCGGAGCGCAGGCGGTCGGCAATGTCCTCGTCGGCCGGCCGCTCCAGATGCAGGAGTGGTCGTGCCTCGTGCACGAAGCTGCCCGGCAGGACGGCGAGCCAGACGTTGCTCTCGAGCTCCTCGCCGCAGGTCGCAAGAGCAGAAAGATCGATGTGGCGCACGTACCCGGCGTCGGTCGGCCGAAGCGGGAAGGTGTCTTCCGGTACATCGCCGAGGAGTGGTCGTCCGCCCAGGAACGGAGTCTCGAGCCTGCGCGCGAGCGACTCTCGTGCCGCCGCCTCGACACGGTCGAGCGTGTCGCCCATGCGCCCGAAGCTCATCAGATGGCTGATCCAGCGCAGCAGCGCGATGACCACCAGCGCGACGACGAGAGCCGTCGCTGCGAAGAGAACGAGCCGCCCAGTATCGGTGTAGAAGCCGGCCTGAAGCGCGATGATGCCGACGAGGCTGAAGAGAAAGGCGCCGAGGAACGTGGCGAGCACGTTCTGTGTGGTTCGGTCCTCCTGCAGCAGCGCGGTGGCGCGGGGCGTCGCCGTGCTTGCCGCCGCGGCGAAGGCAGAGACGGCGATCGAGAGCGAGAACGTGGTCACCGCCAGCATCGAGGACGCGAGGATTGTGAGTACATCATCCACAGCCTCGCTGCCGATCTCGATCGCCCAGGCGCTCGGAATGAAGCGGGAGAGGAACTGCGCCACGGCCGCCGTCGCAACGGCCAACAGCGCGAACGCGACGACGCGCACCCACACCTTGCGGAGATGCTGACTGGCGAGCCAGCCGAGCTTGGAGGTCACGATGCCGCTCTCGATGGAGCAGCGGGGGTAGCGGACGCGATCATGCCGAACGTACCCACGGCAGCCAGCGCGACAGCCGCAGCGCACGGCTTCGACGTGAGGGGCGCTCGGGGTCGAGCAGTTCGTTCTCTGCCAGTACCTCCTCCTCAAGCTCGTTCAATTCAGGCGGCTCGAAAGGCACCAGCGAACGGCCTTCGGAGCGGAGCGTCTCGATAGCCTGGATCAGCGAGCCGTCGGCGGCGTGGACGGCATCCTCTACCGCCTCGATCGCGACTCCGAGGTGCTCGGCCATGAGGTCATGGCGCAGGTGCAGGATCCGTGTCCGCAGCTCCTTCTCGTCCGCCCCCGCTTCCATCGACAGATCGCATTCGGTGTCGAAGCCCATCGAACGGTTGTTGAGGTTCGACGATCCGACCCGCAGCAGGCGGTCGTCCATCACCAGCACCTTGGCGTGCACATAGATGTCCTCGCCGCCCTCGGTGACGGGGGTGTAGAGGCGGAAACGGTCGTGGACGTCGGCGCGCTCGATCAGCCGCAGCAGCCGCGCGCGTGACGACCCCATCACCTCCTCCTCGAGCCAGCCATCAGCGCTCTCGGGATTGACCACCACGAACTCCGGCCCGTCGGGCTCGGCGAGTCGCGCGGCCATCGCCTCGGCGACCTTTCGCGACGCGAAATATTGGCTCTCGATGTAGAGGGTGCGCTCCGTGGCCTCGATCACGGCGAGGTAGAGCGCCTCGATCTCGTGTACCGCCTTCCGACCATCGTATTCCGGCATGGTCCGCGAGATCGCGACCGGCACGTGTTCGGCGAGCGGCTCCAGCCCCTCCGGCCAGTGCGGCTCCACCCGAGGCGGCGGCTCGAGTTTTTCACGTGTGGCGCGCTCCCACCGGCCCCGCGCCAGGTCGCCCAGGGCGCGCGCCGCGTCTCCGGTCACCGCCGCCGTGGCGTCGTGCCACGGGCCGTAGCGACGACGCGTCGTCGGCCGCCGGCGCCGCGGGTCGTCGTCGGTATGGGCGCGGGTATCCCAGCGGTCGGCCGTCATGTCGATGCCGCCGCAGAACGCGAGGGCATCATCGATCACAACGATCTTCTGGTGGTGCGCAGCCGCGGCCGGGTGCGCGTGGTCGAGCCGGAAATGCACCCGCGAACTCATCACCCACCTGAGAACGACGAGAGGCGTGTCGCCGCGCCCGAGGCTCTGCAGGGCCCCAAGGTTCCACTTCAGCAGGTGCACGTGCAGTTCGGGCCGGTTCTTCACCAGCCACTTGAGAAAGCGACCGAGCTTGTTCGGGACATCGCCATCGTCATCGGCGGGATCCAGCTCGATACGGGTGTCGAAATCCCAGCCGATGAGCAGGATGCTGTGACGCGCGTGCTGCATCGCATCGCGGACAACGCGAAGGTAGTCTGCCGCGTCGATGATGACAGCGACCGCATCGGCCTGCTCGATCCGCCAGCAGGTTTCCCCTGGCCGCAGGACCGTTCTCATTGCAATGCCACTCTCGCCCTCATTTGCCACCACCAGCCGACCGTCACCCTGCATGTTACCGATCCTTCGAGAAGATCAACACGCTGTAGGGGCCGATGCTGACGCCGCCCGAGGCCTCCAGGTCGTCCAGTCGCTCCTCTCCTGCCTCGACGTCATGGCTGGCGAAGTCGCCGAAATCGTCGCTGTAGCCCCTCCAGTCCGTGTTGAGGCGCAGCTTCCAGAGGCCAGCTTCGGGAAAGCCCACGCGGTAGTCCGGGCGCGGCTCGTGCGCGAAGTTTGCCACGACCATCACATCGTCGCCGGCTCCGCCGTCGTGCCAGCGGCGGAACGCGACCAGCTTCTGCTCGTCGTCGACGCGGGTGACGGCGATGTTTCCGCCGGTCAGGCCGGTGGTGACGCCCTGATGGTCGAGCCGCAGGCGGATCAGGTCACGGTAGAGGCGGACAATGCCGCGATACTCCTTTGAAAGGTCCCAGTCGAGCGGCACCGTGTCCTGGAACCAATCGCCCTGCAGGAACTCCTGCCCCTGGAACAGCATCGGGATACCCGGCGCCGTCAGCATCAGCGCCGCGCCGAGGGTCGAGCGCTTCTGCGCCGCCCAGTGGGTCGGGTCGTCCGGCGCGATCTCGTGGACCACGCGCGCCTTGCCGTTCGCCACCTCGTCGTGTGACTCGGTATAGACGACGCGCCGGAACGGATCGCCGTTGTAGGCGTGCGCGAGCGCGCGGGCGACCTTGCCCATGTCGCGGTGGGCGTCGTCGGGCGCGATCAGCCCCTCCCGGATTGGGTGCACGAACTCCGCGTCCCACTGCGCCCCGAAGCCGGCGCCGCCGTCCTCGGGCCGAGCGGTGATGGCCTCTTTGCTGCGCAGGTCCTCGGCGATGGTGATGCGCCCCGGGAAGCGCTCGGCCACCTCCTCGTTGATCCAGCGCATGAGGCTCCAGCCCTCCTCCAGCGCGTCTCCCTCGTCCGCCTCGTCGCCCTTCACGGTGCGCATGTAGAGCGTCATGTCGAACCGAAGCCCGTCGATGCAGTACTCGTCGAGCCAGTAGAGGGCGTTGTCGCGGATGAACTGGCGCACCTCGGGCCGGCCATAGTCCGGCCGTGTGTCGCCCCACGGCGTGTCCGACCGCCAGTCGTTGTAGAAGTAGATGCCGCCCTTGTCCTCCTCGCCCCAGCCGTCGAAGCGCCAGAGATCGAGGTCGGAGGGGCCGAAATGGTTGTAGACGACGTCGAGGATCACGGCGATCCCGTGCTCGTGGGCGGCGCGGACGAAGTTGCGGAACGCCTCCGGTCCCCCGTAGCTCGACTCGATGGCGAAGATGTGGGCCGGGTTGTAGCCCCACGAGAGATCGCCCGCGAACTCCATCGCCGGCATCACCTGCTCCGCGTTGACGCCGAGCTTCTTGAGGTGGTCGAACCGCGCCACTGCGTCGTCGAACGTGCCGACCTCGCCCTCGTCCGAGCGGTGGAAGGTGCCGACGTGCATCTCGTAGATGACGAGGCGGTTCCACGGCGGCGGCTCGAAGTCGTGCTCCTCGTGCACCGGAGCCGTGATGATGCCGTGTCCGACCGAGTTGGTGACTTCACGCGCATAGGGGTCGATCCGCGAGAGGGTCTCTCCTCCGCTCTGCAGCAGGAACTTGTAGCCCTGTCCAGCCGCTGCGTCGGCCAGGTTGCCATACCAGTAGCCGCCCTCCTCGTGATCGAGAGGAGTCGCGTCTTCGCTCCAGTCGTTGAAATCGCCGGTGACGTAAACTGCATCGGCGTTCGGCGCCCACACTCGGAAGGCGACCCCTCCATCGTGGACGAGGGCCCCCATCCCCGGCTGCTTGATGTCTGACACAGCATCCTCCCCATGATGCAGCCTGCGCGGCTACGCGAGTTGGCAACGTTGAATCGAACAGACAGTTGCTTTGTGG
Organism: Paracoccaceae bacterium; assembly: GCA_023383015.1. GTDB lineage: Bacteria > Pseudomonadota > Alphaproteobacteria > Rhodobacterales > Rhodobacteraceae > JAHDXW01. The sequence goes on along the minus strand of JAHDXW010000010.1, from coordinate 4,743 downwards.
GGACAAATTATGACTGCCGCACGTCGCCAACCCGCTAGAACATGAAGAGCGGCGAAGAAATAGCGGGGGAGCGAGGAACGCGATGGTCGATATCGAAACAGAGAACTTTGAAAAGGATGCGCGAGGAGATGTCACGGTCGCTGTTCCGCGATGGGCAATCATCGGCATCTTTCTGATGCTGCTGGTAGGTGGACTCGCCTACGCTCGCAACTTCCTGATGCCGGTCGTCCTCGCGCTGCTCCTGCAGCTCGTCTTCAGCCCGGTGCGGCGTCAGCTCGAGCGCTGGGGCGTCCCCTCGGCGCTGGCCGCAATGCTTATCGTGGGAGCCTTGGTGGCGGGCGTAGCAGGCGGCGTCGCGAGTCTCGCCGTGCCGGCGAGTAGTTGGGTCGACCGGGCCCCGGAGATCGGCCGCGAGTTGCGCGAGAAGTTCGAGGAGATCCGCGGCGTGACGGAGGGCGTCGAAGAAGCGGCGAAGCAGGTCGACGAGATCACTGAGGGCGAAGAGGATCCCGGCGTTCAGCGCGTCAAGGTCGAGGAGGAGGGAAATGCGCTCGCCATCGCGATGTCGCTCCCGGCGGTGCTGGCGCAGATCGTGTTCACGCTGATCCTGCTCTTCTTCCTGCTGTCCTCCGGCGACATGTTCTACGAGAAGATCGTCTACGTCTTGCCTACCTTCAAGGACAAGCGCAGGGCGATCCGCATCGCCTACGATATCGAGCGTAAGCTCTCGCGCTACCTGTCCACCATTGCGTTGATCAACGCGGGCCTCGGTGTGTCGGTGGGAGTCGCGTTGTGGTGGCTCGGGATGCCGAGCCCGGCGCTATTCGGCGTGCTGGCATTCGTGCTCAACTTCATACCGTATGTTGGCGCGCTGCTGGGCGTCGGATCGGCAGTCGTCGTCGCCATCGTGACGCTCGACACCCTGAACCAGGCGCTCGCGGTCGGAGCGATCTATTTCGCGCTGACGAGCCTCGAGGGCCAGATCGTCACGCCATACTTCGTCGGCCGCAGTCTGCGTCTCAACACCGTTGTCGTCTTTCTGTCCGTCACGCTCTTCGCCTGGCTCTGGTCAGTGGTCGGGATGCTCGTCGCCACCCCGCTTCTCGTGGCGGTGCGGACCTTCTGCGAGCATGTCCCCGGTCTGCAGAACTTCGGCCACTTCCTGTCCGCGCGAGGCGCGGAGTCGGAAGACGGCGAGACCTCCGAGGCATGATGGGCTCTCAGCTCCTTCCCGGATCGTCGGGCGCGGATCGTCGACAAAGCAGAGGGTGGCGACCGACACGACGCAATCGAAATGCCCGGAGGGGAATGGAAGATCACCAGCATTCCCTTCGACCAGATCAACATCGAAACCAGCGGCTTTCGCCCGGTGGCGCGCTGCGGCGATCATGTTTGCCGAGGCGTCGATGCCGGTGACCCAAGCGCCGCCCTTTGCGAGCCGCGTCGCCAGCACCCCGTCGCCACAGCCGACGTCAAGAATGCGCAGGCCGCGCACCGGTCCTATCCGGTCCAGCAGCAGGCGCTCCTCGAGCGCATCGGTGATCCGGCCGAGCGTGCTGCGTCGCCAATCGGCATAGGCGTGGGGAAGACCCTCGAGCGCAGGGTCGGGAGCGCCCCGATCCGGGCCGGGCCGATCCGCTTCCGTCAATTCAGCACCCGGCGCAGGCGCGTCACCACATGGTCGACCTCGTCCACGGTCGTGGTGCGACCGAGGCTGAACCGGATCGCACCCATGCCGACCTGAGGTGTTACCCCCATCGCCTCCAGGACCGGAGACAACTCGACCCGTCCCGAATGGCAGGCGGAGCCGGTCGAGGCTGCGACTTCCGGCATGGCCGCGAGGATCTCCGCGCCCACCCGCCCGACGAAGGCGACGTTGAGCGTGTTGGGCAGGCGGCGCGCGAAATGGCCGTTGAGAACGACGTTATCGCCGAACGCATCCTTCAGCGCGTCCCAGAAGCGATCCCGCAGCGCCTGGACTTGCTCCATCGGTCCCAAGTCCGAGGCAAGACTGGCGGCCACCCCGAGCGCGGCTGTGAGCATCGCGCTTTCGGTGCCCGCGCGCCGACCGCTCTCATGCCCGGCGCCATGGATGAACGGCTCCAGTTGCAGGCCGTCACGAATGAAGAGCGCGCCTACGCCCTTGGGGGCATGGAACTTGTGCCCGGCCATCGTCAGCAGATCGACGCCGAGGTCGTCCACCCGGGTCGGGATCTTGCCGACCGACTGCGCGGCATCGGTGTGGAAGCGAACGCCGTGCTCGCGCGCAATCGCCGCGCACTCCGCGATGGGTTGGATCGTTCCCGTCTCGTTGTTGGCGTGCATGATGGTGACGAGCACGGTGTCGGCCGTGATCGCGTGCCGCAGATCGTCGGGATCGACGAGCCCCGTGCCATCGACCGGGAGCCAGGTCACCTGCGCGCCGAGGCGCTCGAGAAATCGAAGCGGCGCCACGATGGCCGGATGCTCGGCGCTCGACGTGACGAAATGCGGGTGTTCCTTGCCGCTGGCGAAGAACACGCCCTTGAGTGCGTGGTTGTTCGCTTCGCTGCCGCCGCTCGTGAACACGATCTCCTGCGGCGCGCAGCCGAGAAGATCCGCGACCTGGGTCCTGGCGTCCTCGACCATTCGGCGGGCGGGCACCCCGGCCCAGTGGCTGCTGGAAGGATTGCCGTGCCCCGTTTCCAGGGAACGGCGAATGATCGCGGCGACCTCGGGAGCGACCGGGGTGCTGGCGTTGAAATCCAGATAGATGTCGCGCAAGGTCCTGCCTCCCTTCCGTTGTCGCTCTGCCCGGGTCAGGGCTGGTAGGCCGCGTCCTGCTGCCAGCCGGTGTAGCCGGTCTGCATCACGACGACGTTCGAGCGCCCCGCCACGCGCAGCGCGAAGGCTCCCTGCGCCGACAGGCTGCCGGTGTTGCAGAAGAGGATGGTCATCCGGTCCTCGGGGATCTCGTCGATCCGGTCGAGCACCTCGCGCCATTCGATGTTGACGGCGCCGGGGATCGTGCCTTCCTCGAACTGGCCAGCATCCCGGGTGTCGACGAAGAGTGCCGTCTCGAAGACGGTCTGGTCGATCTGCTGGGGCAGGATGATGCCGGCCTCGTACTCCGAAAACATCATGTATTCCTGCATGGCGTCGATGGCCGCGTCCTGCGCCAGGGCGGGCCCTGCATGCAGCCCAATCGCGACGGCCGCTGCCGCCACAAGGTGTTTCAGGGTCATCCGGGGTCTCCTCCGTTCCGGTTTCTTGGTGTTCAGGTGTTCTGCGCGAGCCAGCCGTTCGTGCCGCCTTCGAGCCAGAGGGCGTCCGGGTGGCCGAGTCTGTTCAGGATCTCCGCGCCCTCTGCCGACCGCCCGCCGCCCTTGCCGCAGATGGTCACGGGTGTTCTGCCGCTAGGGAGTTCACCCGCTCGGTCCTCGAGTTCGGCCAGCGGGATATGCACGGCGCCACCCACGTGGGCAGCGGCGTAGTCTTCCGCGTCGCGGACGTCGATCAGGTGGAAGCGATCCGGGTCGGCCGCGAGGGCGGCGAGCGTCAGCATCCCGGCCATCAGAACACCAGCACCTTGTCGGCAGCGAGCGTCGCCTGGGCGAGTTCGTCCATGGTTGAGCGGGTCGCCCCCTCCGTCATGTCGCCCTCTGCGAGGCCGCGCGCATCCATGCAGGTACCGCACATCAGGACGCGCCCCTTCGCGGTGAGGACCCGGCGGAGCATGCGCTCGAGGTTGTAGTAGCCATCGGGCGTCTTCTGCCTCGCCTTGGCGCAGAGCACCGCGTCGGCCATCAGGAAGACGGTGATTTCGGCCTCCGGGTCATTCTTGGCCAGCGCGTGGGCCATGCGCAGGCCGTTGAAGCTGCGCTCGGTGCCGTAGGGCGGGTCGTTCAGCAGGATCAGGTGTTTCATATTGGGTCCTCAGGTCCGGGCGCGCGCTTCGAGATCGGCGAGATACGCCTCGATGCGCCGGGCATTGGCGCCGCGGTCGATCTGGCCGAGGCGCGAGCGCGAGCGCATGTCGATGCGGGTTCCGGTATCGGTTTCGGTCACGCGGATCGCCACCTCGTCCTCGAAGCCGAACAGGCGGCTTGTCGCGATCGCCTCGATCTGGCTCTCCGCGGGATCGGCCGACAGCACCTCCCAGCCGCGCTCTTCCACGAGGGCGAGCGCCGCCGCGAAAGCCTCGTCTGAGGAGACCGGCAGTTCCAGTGGCCGCACATCGGAATACGCGGCGCGCTGCGGCGCGGCGTTCTGCGCGGGGTAGTCACTGGGCGTGGCGGTGAACCAGAAGACCGGCGGATCTTCGGTATCGGTCGAGATGTCATTGATCGGCGGCGTGGTACGGGCGGCGATCTCGAAGGCCGCGCCAAGGCCCGCGACGGGCAGCGACAGGATCAGCCCCAGCAGGACCGCGCCAGAGCCGCCCCTCCTGCGGCGGAGCCAGACTACCAGCCCGGCCAGCGCGGCGATGAGGCCGGCACCTGCCGCCCAGACGCCCCAGCCGGCAAGGTCATAGGCCTGCGGCCAGGGCCAGCCGTCCGCCCGGAAGCCCCAGACAGAGACTGCAAGAAGCGCGATTGAGGCGACGCCCAACAAGATCGAAAGGAAGCCCAGAGGGCGGGCAAGCGTGTCAGGCATCTGCAAGCTCCCGTGGGCTGGCGGGGTTGAGTCGCGGGTGCGTCTCCTCGGACAGCCAGAACAGCAGGCCGCCGGAGACGAACATGGAGATCGCGACGAACCAGAAGG
>JAHDXW010000009.1 GCA_023383015.1 Paracoccaceae bacterium | reverse complement strand
GTATTCCTCGGCCAGGTGCGGCAGCAGCGGGCCGTTGCGCTGCGGGCCGATCGCGGTCGCCAGCGGATGGTCGTTGGCCTGGGTGTCGTGGCCAACCACCTTCACGCCGCGGGCGATCATCCATTCCGCTGCAGAGGGCACGAAACCCGGGCAGTAGGCGAAATAGTCGCCGTCCTCGTAGCGGTGGTGCCAGCCGGTGTTGACGATCAGCACGTCCCCGCGCCGGATCGCATGGCCGCAGGCGCGCTCGAGGTCCTCGCCGGTGATCGGCTCCCACTTCTGCTTGGGAACCGCCGCCACGATGCCGGTCCCGAAGAAATGCGGCAGCGGCACCTCGTCGATGAAGGGCGTGCCCTGCACCACATGCGCCGGCGCGTCGATGTGGGTGGTGGCGTGCATCGTCGTCGTGATCCGCTGGCTCAGCACGCCCGACTTGGCCATGTAGTGCAGCCGCTCGATCCGGACGTCCTCGAAGTACGGCCAGTTCGGATGCTGGAAGCCGAAGCGGTGGCTGAGGTCGTAGAATTCCAGCCCCAGCCCGTTGTCGCGGTTGCCCTCGAAGGCAATCCCCCGAACCATAACCATCCCGCGCCCTCCCCTTTGCCCGCCCGCACCGCCGCGCTGCATGGCACCGCGCCGGCCAATCGCACGATACAGTTGCATCGCAGTACGGTCAATCACATTGCGGAACCATCGTACCGCATTGCGGAGCAGTGGCGGCGCGTGCAATGCGCGCGCCCGTGCCACGGGGCCGGGCGGCCCGCGGGCCTGCGCCATCGCCTCCGGCCCGGGTTCCGGGCCGGCGCGGCCGTCGGCCGGGGGCCGCCGCGATCCCGCGCCGTGCCGGCTCCGTGACGGCCGGTACGGCACTTGCGGGGCGAGTGGGTTTCGGGGCAGGCTCGCGCGGCGGGCCGCGGCGCGGCGGCGGCGGATCGGGGGGCGCCATCGTGAGCGGTCTCATGCTGCTCGGCATCCTGGTCGGCATCTGGATGGTGATCGGCGCGGCAATCGCGCCGATCCTGCTCTTCACGCAGTCCGGGCGGCTGCGCGAGATCGAGGGGCGGCTGAGGGCGCTGGAGCAAGGCGCCGCGCCGCTCCCGGCCGCGCCGGAGCCGGGGCCCGCGCCGGAGGCCCTGCCCGGTCCCCGGGCGCTGCCCGAACCCGTGCCGCTGCCCGAACCCGCCGGAGCGGCCGCCGGTGACGCCGGGGCAGGGGCGCCCGCCGCGCCCACCCCGTTGGATGCCGCGCCACCGCGGCCGGGGCTGGAAGAGGCGTTCACCTCCCGCTGGATGGTCTGGCTTGGCGGCCTTGCCGTCGCGCTCGCGGCAGTGTTCCTCTTCCGCTACGCGGTCGAGCAGGGGTGGCTCGGCCCGGCAATGCGGGTGGCACTCGGCCTGCTGCTCGGCGGGGGGCTCGTGGCGGCAGGGGAGTGGGCGCACCGCCACCCGCTGCGCCGCGGCGGCCGGCCCGACCCGGTCGGCCCGGCGCTGACCGCGGCCGGCGTCTTCGCGCTCTATGCGAGCGTCTACGCCGCCCACGGGCTCTATTCGCTGATCGGCGCGGCCCCGGCCTTCGGCGGGCTGGCTGCGGTCAGCCTCGCGGGGCTGGCGCTCGCCGCACGGCAGGGCTGGTTCGTGGCTCTGCTCGGGCTGGCCGGCGGCTATCTCGTGCCGGCGCTGGTGGCCTCGCAAGTGCCCCAGGCGCTGCCCGTGTTCCTGTATCTGGGAGTACTGACGACCGCCTGCCTGGCGCTCGTGCGCTTCCGGCCCTGGCCGTTCCTGACGCTCGCCTGCTTGGCAGGGGGCTTCGGCTGGCCGGTTCTGTGGCTGGCCGGCCCCTTCGGCCCGGCCGACCAGGGGGTGCTCTCGGCCCATGCGCTGGCGCTGACGGCGGCCTTCGCGCTTCTCGGCCGCGGCGAGCGGGCGGCCGAGGGGTCGGCCGCGCGCGGGGCGGCGGCGGCGCTCGGCTGGGCGGCGGGGCCTGGGCTGGCGCTGGCCGGCACGGCGCTGGCCGGCGCGCTCCTCGTCCTGCTCGCGCTTGCCTGCGACTTCAACGGCCCTGCCTTCGCCGCGCTCGGGGCCCATGCGGCGCTGGCAGGGGTGCTCGGCCTGCGCCGCGCGGCCTTCGAGGCGATGGCGGCCATTGCCGCCCTCGCCGTCGCCGCTGCGCTCGCGCTCTGGCCGGTGCCGCCCGTGCTGGCGCCGGGCGCGGACCTTGCCGCACAGGGGATCGAGGCCTTTCACCCCGGCTATGGCCCCTTCGCCATGCCCGAGGGCTTTGCCGTCTTCGCCCGCGCGCTGGCGGGCTTCGCGTTGCTGTTCGGGGTGGGCGGCTTTCTCGCGCTCGGCCGCGCCCGGCGCCCCGCGCTCTGGGCGGGGCTGTCGGTGGCGATGCCGCTCTACCTCCTGGCGCTCGGGTACTGGAAGATCGGCGAGCTGGAGATCGACATGCGCTGGGCGGCGCTGGCGGGCGGGCTGGCGGTGGCCTTCCTCGGAGCCGCGGTGCGGCTGCGCGCCGGGCCGGTGGCCGCGGCGGGGACGACGCCGCTCGGCCTCTACGCCGCCGGGGTGACGGCGGCGCTTGCGCTCGCCTTTGCCTGCCTGATGCGCGAGGGCTGGCTGACGGTGGCGCTCGCGCTCGAGGTGCTGGCGCTCGGCTGGTTCTGGACGCGCCTGCCGGTGCCGGCGCTGCGCGCGATCGCCGCGGTGGCGATCGCGGCGGTGCTGGTGCGCCTCGTGCTCAACCCGCAGGTGCTGAAGTATGCGGGCGGGCTGCCGCCCTGGCTCGGCTGGGTCAGCTACGCCTACGGCCTGCCCGCGGCGGCCTTCCTGGCCTCCGCCCCCCGCTTTGGCCCGCCCGACCGCGACCCGCTCGCCGCCGCCGCCGCCGCCGCAGGCCTCGGCCTCGGCTTCCTGGGGGTGGCGCTGCAGCTCCGGCTGTGGACCGCAGGGGCGATCGACGCGCCGGGCTACCCGCTGTTCGACCAGGCAGTGCAGACGGCCTGGTGGCTGATCGCCTCGCTCGCGCTCCTGTCGACGCAGGCGACCGGACGCTGGCCCTGGGTGCTCTGGGGCGGCCGCACGCTGGCCGCGCTCGCCGCCCTGCAGGTGGTGACGCTCACCGCGCTCCGCGACAACCCGCTCGTCGTCCCGCATCCTGTCGGCGACTGGCCGCTCGCCAACCTTCTCGGCCTGGCCTACCTCCTGCCCGCGGTGCTGTTCGCCCTGCTCGCGGCCCGCCGCGGCGCGGCCTTCGGCGCGGGCGCGGGCGCAGCGCTGAGGGTGCTGGCCGGGGCGCTCGCCTTCCTATGGGTCACGCTCGAGGTGCGCCACGCCTTCCAGGGCAGCGAGCTTGCCCTCGGTGTCTGGCCGGTGCCCGGCCGGCCCGGCGTCTGGCGCGACGGGAACCCGGGCGACCTCGAACTCTACGCCTATTCCGCCGTCTGGATCGGCTTTGCCCTTGCCCTGCTCGCCGTCGGCATCCTGACACGGGCCGGGGCGTGGCGGCACCTCGCGCTGGCCGTCCTCGTCGCCGCCGTCGCCAAGGCGTTCCTCTACGACATGTCCGACCTCACCGGCCTCTTCCGCGTCGCCTCCTTCCTCGGCCTCGGGCTCGCGCTGATCGGGATCGGCCGGCTCTACCGCCGCTTCGTGTTTGCCGAGGCGCGCCCGCCGGGATGAACCGCGGCCGCGGGCGCGGCCGGGAGAGGCACGGCGCAGGCGCCGGGCGGCGGTCCCGGCAGTGGCGCGGGCAGGCGACTCAGAGGTCGTTGCGCTGCGGCAGGATCACCAGGTCGCGGACGGTCACGCTGCGCGGCCGGGTCAGCATGAACATGACCGCCGCCGCGACCTCGGCGGCCTCCATCAGCCCGCCCCGGGTGCGCTCGGCCTCCAGCTTCTCCTTCGGCCAGTCGTCGATCAGCGCGGTGATCACCGGCCCTGGCAGCACCGCCCCGACCCGCAGCCCCGCGGCCGCCACCTGTCGCCGCAGCGTGTGCACGAAGGCCTGCACCGCGTGCTTGGAGGCGGTGTAGACCGGCTCGCCCACGACCGGAACGACCCCGGCAATCGAGCTCGTCACGATGATGTCGCCGGTCCCGCGTGCCACCATGTGCGGCAGCACCGCATGGACGCTGCGGAACACCGCGTTGACGTTGAGCGCGAGCACCCGGTCCCAGGCATCGGGGTCGCCGCCCAGCACCGGCCCGCCGACATAGGCCCCGGCATTGGCGTGCAGGATGTCCAGCTGCCCCGTGCGCGCCAGGATCGCCGGCATCATGCCCTTCACCGCCGCGGCGTCGGTGACGTCGACGACCAGCGGGACCGCCCCCGCCCCCAGCCGTGCGCACTGCGCCCGCAGCACCGCCTCTGCCCGGTCGATCAGCACCACCCGCGCGCCGGCTTCCAGCATCGCCCGGGCGCACTCCAGCCCGATGCCCGATGCCGCCCCCGTCACCGCCGCGACCCTGCCTGCCAGTTCCTGACCCATCTGCGCCCCGTGTGGTGAACCCCGACCTCAGCCCCCGGCCGCGAAGAGATGGGCGGCCGCGGGATCGACATGGAACGTCGCGCTGCCGCCTGGCCGGATCGCGACATCCTGCGGGATCGATGCGAGAAGCTGCGTGCCGTCGTCCAGCCGCAGGCTGACCACCGTCTCGGCCCCCAGCCGCTCGACCAGCTCGATCCGCCCGGTCAGCGCGACGCCCGCCGCCGCGCCGTCCGCCAGGCGCAGATGCTGCGGCCTGATCCCCAGCACCGCCGGGTTGCCGGCCGCGAAGCCGCGCGCCGCGACCGCCATGGCCGGCACGACGGGCGAGTGCACCGTCACCCGCTCCTTCCCCGCCGCCTGCACCGTCACCGGCAGGAAGTTCATCCGCGGCGAGCCGATGAAGCCGGCGACGAAGCGGTTGGCCGGATGCCTGTAGACGTCGATCGGCGCCCCGGTCTGCTGCACCCGGCCGCCGTCCAGAACCACGATGCGATCGGCCAGCGTCATCGCCTCGACCTGGTCGTGGGTGACGTAGATCATCGTCGCGCCCAGCTCCTGGTGCAGCCGGGCGATCTCCATGCGCATCTCCATCCGCAGCGCGGCATCGAGGTTCGACAGCGGTTCGTCGAACAGGAACACCGCCGGCTTGCGCACGATCGCCCGTCCGATCGCCACCCGCTGGCGCTGGCCGCCCGACAGCTGGGCCGGCCGCCGGTCCAGCAGCGGCTCGAGCCTGAGGATCCGCGCCGCCTCGCCGACGCGGGCGGCGATCTCGGCGCGCGGGCGGCGCGCCAGGCTCAGGCCGAAGCCCATGTTCTCCCGCACCGTCAGATGCGGGTAGAGGGCGTAGGACTGGAACACCATGGCGATGCCGCGCTCGCGCGGCTCCAGGTCGTTGCAGCGCCGGCCGCCGATCCATAGCTCGCCCGACGTGATGTCCTCGAGCCCCGCGATCATCCGCAACAGCGTCGACTTCCCGCAGCCCGAGGGGCCGACGAAGACCGCGAACTCGCCCGCCGCGATGTCAAGATCGACGGCCCGCACCACCTCGGCGGTGCCGAAGCGCTTGGTCAGCCGGCGCAGCCTCAGTTCCGCCATGGCCCGACTCCCGCCGCGCCGCGGGCAACGGCACGGCCGCCGGCGGCGGCCGGCCCGGCCCGTCCTGCCGCCGCCGGCGGCGGCGGCCTGCGGATTGCCACGGCCACTCAGCCCACCGGGTCGAGGTCGGCCGGCGTGGCACGGCCGCCGTCGGGGCTGCGCAGGTAGACCCCGCGCGCGACCTGCTGGCGGCGGAGGTCCCTGACGTCGATCTCGGCCGGGCTGCGGTTGCCGCGCACCGAGATGCGGGCCGCCCGTCCGGCCGCCTCGCCCATGGCCATGCAGGTCGCCATGACCCGGATCGCCCCCATCGCCTCATGGGTGGTGGAGATGCTGCGCCCGGCGACCAGCAGGTTCTGCACCTTCAGCGGAACCAGCGAGCGGTAGGGGATGTCGTAGCAGTCGCCGCACCAGATCAGCGTGCAGCCGTCGTCGGCGGGGCGGTGGATGTCGATGGGATAGCTCGCCACCGCGATGGCATCGTCGAAATGGCGGCAGGCCAGCACGTCGTCCTGGGTCATCACGTACTGCCCGACGATCCGCCGTGTCTCGCGGATGCCAAGGAAGGGCGCGGTCTTTGTGAAGTAGGCACCCTCGAAGCCCGGGACGTAGTTGACCAGATAGGTGACGATGTCGTCGATCTGAGCCCGCGCCTCGATCTCGCCCGCGGTCAGGCTGCGGGCGTCGGTGCCGTCGGTGCCCTTGACGCGGGTCATGTTGATCCACACCTCGCCCTTCTTGAGCCCGGTGATGATGATCGTCCGCTCGTTGGGGATCCTCAGGCCGCGCTCGGCCTTGGCGCGTGCCATCAGCTCGCGCAGGCCGACGACGATGAACTGGTGGTTCTGGCCGAAATAGTCGGCGGGGATGAAGTCGGTCAGGTAGGTGCGGGCCTCGCGCGGCGAGCTGGCGATCGCCATGCGCAGCGCGTCGGTGTCCACCCCGGCCAGGCAGAACATCAGTGTCGGCGGCTGCATGCCGCCATGGGCGTTGCCCTTCTCGCAGGGGACTCCGGCGGTGAAGGCCACGTCGGCATCGCCGGTGCAGTCGATCACCACCCGCGCAAGGATCGCCGCCCGCCCGGACTTGCTTTCGGTGATGATGCCGCGGATCGTGTCGCCGTCCATCACCGGGCCGGCGAAGAAAGTGTAGAACAGCACGTCGACGCCGGCCTCGGTCAGCATCTCCAGCGCCACGGTCTTGACCGCCTCGGGCTCGACCAGGGTGATGCCCATGTGCAGCGGGCAGGGGCGGTGCTCGCTCGCCCCGTCGCGCTCGGCCCGCAGCCGCTCGATGAACCGCTGCGGCAGCCCGTCGATGATGCGGTTGCCCTTCTGCCCGAGGAAGCCCAGCACCGGCAGGCCGATGGTCATGTTGCCGCCGACGAAGCTGCGGCTCTCGACAAGGCCGACGCGCAGCCCGTCCTCGGCGGCGGCCAGCGCTGCGGTCAGGCCCGAGGGTCCGCCGCCGACGACAAGCACGTCGTATTCGGCGGCAACCGGGATCCGGCGGGCCGGTTCCTCGATGGTGCGGGCAGGCGTTTCGGGCATCGTCGGGTCCTTGCATCATGCGGCACTGCGGCCGCGGACAGGTGCGGAGGCCCGGGCCGCGCGGGCCCGGGCCGGCTGCTCAGGGCATCATCGGGCCGACGCGGTCGATGATTGCCGTGACGGCATCGGGCACGCTCTTGCGGCCGAGGACGGCGAGCTGGACCTCCTCGAGCATGGTGGCCTGCGCCCGGGCGGCCTCGGGAAAGGGCGGGAAGGCGCCGCGGGCGGTTGCCAGGACGCTTGCCTCGACCGCGGCCAGCGGGTTGCGCTCGGTCAGCGCCGGATCGGCGTAGCTCGACACCCGCACCGGCCCGTTGCCGTTGATCGCCATGCCCAGGGTGACGCGCTTGCTTGCGACCTCGCGGATGAACGACCAGGCCAGCTCCTTGTCGGCGGCGTTCCGGGGGATGACCATCGCCCAGGCCTCGACCACCGAGGCCATCGGCGTGCCCGCCGGCAGGCTGGCCGAGCCGGGGAAGGGGATGGCCTTGATCCGCCCCGGATAGGCGCTCTGCTCGGGGTTGTTCAGCTGGGCGTTGCGCGCGAAGGGCAGCACGGTGAAGGCCGCCCGGCCCTGCTGCATCCAGGTCACCATGTCGTCGTTGCGGGTGGTGGCGTAGCTGCGCGGCAGCGCCCCGGCCTCGAACATCCCGCGCAGGACCGCAAGCCCCTTCTCCATGGCGGCGCGGTCGGGCACCAGGCGGAAGTCGCCGGTGATGAAGTCGCCGCCAAAGGCGCGGGCGAACATGACAGGGAATACGGCAAGGTCGCTGGCCAGCACCATGCCCGTCACCGGCGTGCCGGCGGCCGAGGTGAAGGTCAGCTTCCGGGCCTGTTCGACCAGTTCCTCCAGCGTCGCCGGCGGCCCGGCGATGCCCGCCTCCTCCAGCAGCGCCTCGTTGTAGAACAGCCCCTGGGTTGCATGGCGCACCGGTATGCCGATCAGGTTGCCGTCGACCGTCATGCCTTGGATCAGCCCCGGGGCAATGTCGGCGAAATCCTCGATCGGCGCGGCCGCGTTCAGCGGGCCGAGCGGCTCGAACAGCTTGGCGATCTCGGAGGTCGGGCGGTTGTCGATGATGTAGCCGACCGCGAAATCGGTCGCGGGCAGGCTGGCCTCGCGGAAAAGGCGGTCCTGCAGCGGGTTGGAGTCGAAGGTCGTGAAGACCAGCTCGACGCCGTTGGCGGCCTTCCAGGCGGCCATGAGGTCGCCCTCGCCGGTGCCGAGGACGCGCTCGTGCACGGCATGGCTCAGCACGTTCAGCCGCCGGCCCTGCGCCCAGGACGGCAGGGCCGCCAGCGCGGCCGCGCTGCCGAGGGTGCTGCCGATGAAGCGACGGCGTGTCAGTGCGCGGTGCGTCCGGTCTGTCATGGTGTCCTCCCTAGCAGACGCTCAGTCATCCCTTGGTCGCGCCGGCGGTCAGCCCGGCGACGAGATAGCGGTTCATCACGATCACGAAGATCAGGACGGGCGCGAGCTGCACCGTCGAGGCGGCGAACAGGATGCCCCAGTCGACCCCGTCGATGGACCCGATCATCTCCGAGATCACCAGCGGCGCGGTCTTGGTCCTCGTGCCGGTGAAGATGAAGGCGAACAGGAACTCGTTCCAGGCGAAGACCACCACGAAGACCGCGACGGCAAGGATCCCGGGTGCCGCCAGCGGCACGATGACCCGCCGCAGGATCGCCAGCCGCCCGGCCCCGTCGATCTGCGCTGCCTCGTCCAGCTCGCGCGGGATCTGGTCGATGAAGGTGCGCATCAGCACCGTGCCGAGCGACACGAAGAAGGTCGCGTACAGCACGACCAGCACCAGATGCGTGTCGTTTACCTGCAGCGCGTTGATGATCGGGAACAGCGGCAGGGTGATCACAATCGGCGGGATCAGCCGCACCACGATCAGGAACAGCAGGCTCGCCCCCAGCATCCTGCCGGCATTGCGCGAGTAGACGTAGCCGGCGCAGGTGCTGGCCGCCACCGCCAGCGCCGTTGCCCCGGCGGTGACGAGCGTGCTGTTCCACAGCCCTTCGACGAACACCCACCAGCGCCCCCACAGCGCCCCGTAATGGTCCAGCGTCGGGGTGAACCGGTAGCGTGCCGGCACCGCGAAGATGTCTCGCCCGGGCTTGAACGAGGACACCACCACGAAGGCGATCGGCACCAGCGACCAGACCAGGAGCAGCGCCACCGCAAGCCCCTTGCCGAGGCCGATCAGCAGCCGGTCAGTGCGCATGGGCGTTCACCTGCCGGCGCAGCAGCGCGACATATCCCGCTGCCAGCACCAGCGAGGCCAGCACCATGATCCAGGCGGTCGCCGCGGCGGTGCCGAAGGCGTTGAAGCTGAAGCCCTCGCGGTAGAGGTAGACGGCCACCACCTCGGTCGTCCGCGCCGGCCCGCCCCCGGTCAGGAGCCAGACCTCGGAGAAGATGCGGAAGGCGAAGATGTAGCGGAACAGCAGTGCCACCACGATCGCGGGGCCGAGCAGCGGCAGCGTCACCCGCCGGAACGCCTGCAAGGGCCGAGCACCGTCAATCCGCGCGGCCTCGTAAAGGTCGACCGGGATCGACAGCCGCGCCGCGTAGAGGATGATGAAGGTGAACGGCAGGTGCAGCCAGATCGTCAGAAGCGCGACCAGGATCATCGCGTGCAGGGGCTCGAACGACCAGTCCAGCACCGGCAGGCCGAGCGCCGCCAGCAGCTGCGTCACCGGCCCGGCGTCGGGGTCGAACAGATAGCGCCAGCTGACCACGGCGATGACCTCGCTGACGGCATAGGGCGCCAGCGTACAGACCAGCAGCAGCCGGCGGAACGGCAGCCCGCTTGCGAACAGGAGCGCCAGCATCAGCCCCAGCAGCAGCTCGGCATGAACCGCCACCACCACGATCGCCACGGTGTTCCACAGCGCCCGCCGGAAGGCGGGGTCGGCCAGCACGCGCAGGTAGTTCTCCAGCCCGACATAGCTCGGCGCCTGGCCGAAGCTCGACTGGGACAGGCTCAGCCAGGCGACATGCAGCGCCGGCAGCACGATCACCCCGATGATCAGGATGTGCACCGGGGCGACCAGCGGCAGCAGCTCGATCGGTCGTCTGGTTCGCATCTGCCCCCTGTCCTCTCCTTGCCGGACCGGCCCCGCGGAGGGCGTCAGTGCACCGCGGTCTCGCCGCCGCGCCGGCCGCGGGGCGGTGCGGCGGGGTCGCGCCCCTCCGGCACCGCCGCGGGCAGGGCGCGGACCGATGCGCGCACCTGCAGCGAGCCGGCCAGCCTTATCGCCTCCGCGGGCCCGGCGGCGCCGCCCATGCGCGCGGTCAGCCGCTCCCACACCGCCTCGGCCATCTGGTCGAGCGGCTGGCGGATCGCCGTCAGCGCCGTCTTGCGCGCGCTCATCCAGGCATAGTCGTCGAAGCCGATCACCGAGACCTGCTCGGGGATGTCGACGCGCTGGGCGGCCAGCGCCGACAGCACGGCCAGCGTGGTCACGTTGGTCAGCGCGAAGACCGCGGTCGGCCGGCTGTGGCGTTCCAGCCAGGCGGCGAAGGCCGCTGCCCCGGCGGCACTGTTCGACCCGAGCTCGACCGCGATCGGTGCCACCCCGGTGGCCGCGCGCAGCAGCGCGTCCGCGCCACGCAGCCGCTCGCGGATCGGCGCGATCGCGAGGTTCGACGCCGCGATCACCACATGGCGATGACCCAGGGCCAGGAGGTGCCGCGCCGCGATCTCGCCGGCCTCGGCATTGTCGATGGTCACGCTGTCGACCGGTGCCGCCTCGGGTATGACGCGGTCGGCCAGCACGATCGGCAGCCGCCCGGCCTCGTCACGCACGAGTTGCGGCACCGTGTCGGTGCAGGGCACGGCCACCAGCCCCGAAGGCCGCCAGCCCAGCAGGGCGTTCAGCCGCGACCGCTCCAGCCCCGGGTCGTCGCGCGAACTGGCGATGATGACGTCATAGCCGTCCTTGCCGGCCATCACCTCGATGCGCGAGACCAGCGCGGTGAAGAAGGCGTCGTCGAGGTCGGGCACCAGAACGCCGATGATCCGCGTCTGCCCCGAGCGGAGCTGCGAGGCCGCCCGGTCGAGTTGGTAGGACAGCGCGCGGACCGCCGCCTCGACCCGGGCGCGCAGGGCCGGCTTCACCGGCCGCGCGCCGCTGAAGACGTTGGACACCGTCGCGGTCGAGACCCCGGCCAGCGTCGCCACATCCTTGATCGTCGGCCTCCGGGTGGACATCAGGGCAGGGTCCGATTCCGTAAAACGATTTACGTAAAACCTTTAACTCGCCGCCGCCGGCATGGCAAGCCCCCTTGCGGCGGCGCCGCCGTGCGGTGATGGCAGGATGGTGCGGCGGCGGGCGGCAGGTGTGCGCATGCCACCGCCGCCCTCGGTGGCGGGGCGGCGCAGTCGCGGAAGGCGCCGGCGCCGTGCCCGGCCCTAGCCGTCGGCGCGGATGCGCAGGTTGCGCGGGTCGTGGGGGCTGTCGGCGACCACCTCGGCCGGCCACAGCCGCCCCTGCATCCGCACCTCGAGCGCGGTGCCGGGGGCGGCCGCGTCCGGGGCGACATAGCCCATTCCGATCTGGCGGTCGTGGATGACCGACCAGCCGCCCGAGGTCAGCCGGCCGACGCGCCGCCCGCTCTGCCACAGCGCCTCGCGGCCCCAGGGATCGGCATCCTGCGGGCCCTCGATCAGCACCGTGACGCAGCGCACCCTTACCCCCGCTGCGAGCATCGCCGCCTTGCCCTGGAAGTCCTTGGACAGATCGACCAGCCGGTCGAGCCCGCCCTCGAGCGGGGTGGCGTCGCGGCCAAGCTCGGCGCCGAAGGCACGGTAGCTCTTCTCCTGCCTGAGCCAGTTCTGCGCCCGCGCCCCAACCGGGGCGAGGCCATGCTCCGCCCCCGCCTCGACCAGTCGATCCCAAAGGTGGCAGGCCATCTCGACGGGATGGTGCAGCTCCCAGCCAAGCTCGCCGGTGTAGGCCATGCGCATCGCCCGCACCGGCACCATGCCAAGCTCGACCCGCCGCCAGCTCATCCAGGGAAAGCGGGCGTTGCCCAGGGCCGTGTCGGGGTCGTGGTCGCGGATCAGCGCCTTCAGGATGTCCCGCGACGCCGGTCCGGCCAGCGCGAAGACGCCCCACTGGGTGGTGACGTCCTGAATCTCGACATAGCCGAAATCCGACATCCGGTCTTCAGCGCATTTCCGCAACCAGTCGGAATCATAGGCCGTCCACGCACCGGCCGAGATCAGGTAGTAGTCATTCTCCGATATCCGGGCGATGGTGTACTCGCTGTGCACGGTGCCCGCGGGGGTCAGCGCGTAGGTCAGGTTCACCCGCCCGACGGCCGGCAGGCGGTTGCAGGTGAACCAGTCCAGGAAGGCGGTCGCTCCGGGCCCCGCGACGCGGTGCTTGGTGAAGGCCGAGGCGTCGATCAGCCCCGCCCGCTCGCGCACCGCCCGCGCCTCGGCCGCGGCAAAGGGCCACCAGGCGGCGCGCCGGAAGCCGCGGGCATGCCGGTCGTAGCCCTCGGATGCATCCCGCGGCCCGTAGTAGGTCGGCCGCTCCCAGCCGTTGACCTGGCCGAACTGGGCACCCAGCGCCTTCTGGCGGCCGTAGCAGGGGGCGGTCCGCAGCGGCCGGCAGGCCTCGCGCTCCTCGTCGGGGTGATGGGGCACGAACACATGCGCATAGCACTCCTCGTTCTTGCGCATGGCGTATTCGGTCGTCACCCAGTCGCCGTAGCGGCGCGGGTCCAGCGCCGAGAGGTCGATCTCGGCCTCGCCTGCGGTCATCAGCTGGGCCAGGTAGTGGCCGGTGCCGCCGGCGGCGGTGATCCCGAAGCTGAACCCCTCGGCCAGCCACAGGTTGCGCAGCCCAGGCGCAGGGCCGAGCAGCGGGTTGCCGTCGGGGGTGTAGCAGATCGGGCCGTTGAAGTCGTCCTTCATCCCCAGCGTCTCGGCGGAGGGGATACGGTGCAAGAAGCTCGCGTACTCCCCCTCGATCCGCTCGAGGTCGAGCGGGAAGAGGTCGGCGCGGAACCCCTCGGGCACCGCGTAGGGAAAACGTGCCGGCGCCCCCTTCTCGTAAGGGCCGAGGATCCAGCCGCCCCGCTCCTCGCGGACGTACCAGTGCGCATCGGCGTCGCGCAGCACCGGATGCTGGGGATTGGCGCCGCGCCACGCAACCAGCGCGGGGTCGGGCTCGGTGACGATGTACTGGTGCTCGACCGGGATGGCGGTGATGCGAAGTCCCAGCAGCCGGGCGGTCCGCTGGGCGTGGTTGCCGGTGGCGGTGACGACATGTTCGGCGCGGATCTCGAAGTGCTCCTCGCCGGGCACCAGGTTGCCGCCGCGCTCGACCATCATGCGCCCGCCGACGATCCACTCGGACCCCGTCCAGCGGTAGAGGTCGACCTGCGCCCGCCGGACGATCTCCACCCCCCGCAGGCGGGCGCCGCGGGCCATGGCCTGGGTGACGTCGGCGGGGTTGATGTAGCCGTCGGTGGGGTGAAAGAGCGCGCCGACCAGGTCGTCGGTGCGCACCAGCGGCCAGCGCTCGGCGATCTGGCGGGGTGTGAGGAACTCATGCGGGATGCCCACCGTCTCGGCGGTGGCGGAGTAGAGCTCGTACTCGTCCATCCGCTCCCGCGTCTGCGCCATGCGCAGGTTGCCGACCACGAAGAAGCCGGGGTCGAGCCCGGTCTCGTCCTTCAGCCCCTTGTAGAAGCGCACCGAGTAGTCGTGGATGTGGCTGGTCGCGTAGCCCATGTTGAACAGCGGCAGCAGGCCCGCGGCATGCCAGGTCGAGCCTGCGGTCAGTTCGTCGCGTTCCAGCAGCATCGTCTCCCAGCCCGCCTTCGCGAGATGGTAAGCGATGCCCACGCCGACGGCGCCGCCGCCGACCACCAGGGCCTTCACATGGGTCTTCATCGGCGTCCTCCGCTTGGCGCACCGCACCCAGATGACGGAAAGCGCCGCCGCGCGTCAGGGCGCATCCGACCTGATGCGGGCGGAAATCGACGCCGCCCCGATCCGCGCGAGCGCAAGGTGCGGGGCAAGGATCGCGGCGAGCCGTTCGAGCCGCGGCGAGCCGGGGTCGAGCAGCAGGTGGCAGACATAATCCTCGACGATCGCGGCCTGCTGCTCGTAGCCATGGGCAAGGAACGCCCGCCCGGAATCGGCGGCATGGAAATAGGGATCGCCCCCGCCCAGCCCCTCGGCCATGGCGGCCAGGGGCGAGAAGCCGGTCACGGCGCGCCGTTGCCACTGCCAGACATGGACAAGCTCGTGGGCAAGCAGCAGGGCGAGCACGGGATGCACCGGCCCCGGCCAGCCGGCCAGCATGTCGTCGCGGTAGAAGCGGCCGACGAGATGGATGCGGTTGCCGATGACGAAGGCCGCGGGCGGCCCGCGCCCCGGGGCGGGGGCGCGCCGGCAGGGGTCGGGGCCGGGGTCGGCCGCGGCCGGGACGGGCGGGGCTGGCCGGGCGGGCAGGGGGCCGAGGCCCGCGCCCTCGGTCACCCGCACCGCCGCAAGGTCAATTCCGTCGCCGAAGAGGTCGGCGGCAAAGGCTGCCTCGCCGGGGGCGAGCGGGCGGCTGCAGGCGGCAAGCACGAGCATCGCGGCCGCCGCCGCGGCCGCCCGCGGCCGGCGCCACTGCGGCGGCGAGCTCACCGGCCCCCCGCGCCGCCGGTGCCCGGGGCGGGCCGTGGCGCCCGGCGCCGTCACCGTCCCGCCACCGCCAGCCGGGCCAGCGGCATCAGCCCGAAGCCGATCTGCCCGGCCAGGCCCGCGGCACCCGCGGGCGTGGCGAGCGCCGCCACCTGCGCGTCCAGTTCGCTGCCGAGGCCCAGGCCGAGCGCGATCTCGGCCACAAGCAGCAGGGCAAGCCCCGCTGCCCCCATGGCCGCCCGCGCGCCGGCCCGTGGCGGCACCCCGAAGCGGCGCGCAAGCGCGCCCGCCGCCACCCAGCTGGCCGCGAGCATGACCGGCAGCTCGGCCAGCACCGCCCCGAACTCGCCCATGCGGGGCGCGATCACCAGCACCCGCAGCGTCCCGAGCATGAAGCCCAGCGCGAAGACGGCCGCCGCATAGCCGGCCCCCGCGCGCAGGGCGGCGCCCATCACAGCATCCCCGGCAGCACCTGGTCGGGCGGCCGGTGGCCGTCGGCGAAGGTCTTGATGTTGATGATCACCTTCTCTCCCATCTCGGTCCGCCCCTCATGCGTGGCCGAGCCCATGTGCGGCAGCAGCACGACGTTCGGCAGCGCCCTGAGGCGGGGGTTGACGTCCTTGCCGCGCTCGTAGACGTCAAGGCCGGCACCGGCCAGCTCGCCCGCCCGCAGCATCCGCGTCAGCGCGTTCTCGTCGATCACCTCGCCGCGCGAGGTGTTCACGATCACCGCCGTGGGTTTCATCAGCTTCAGCCGCCGGGCGTTCATCAGATGGAAGGTCGAGGGCGTGTGCGGGCAGTTGATCGACAGGATGTCGACCCGCCGCACCATCTGGTCGAGGCTCTCCCACCACGTCGCCTCGACCTCGGCCTCGGTCTCCTCGCGCAGACGGCGGCGGTTGTGGTAGTGGATCTGCATCCCGAAGGCGCGGGCGCGGCGGGCGACCGCAAGGCCGATCCGGCCCATGCCGAGGATGCCCAGCCGCTTGCCCCCCAGCCGGTGGCCGAGGAAGGCGGTGGGCGCCCAGCCCGCCCACTCGCCGGCCTGCATCACCGCCAGCCCCTCGGGGATGCGCCGCATCGCCGCGAGCATCAACGCCATCGCCATGTCGGCGGTGTCGTCGGTGACCACCCCGGGGGTGTTGGTGACGATGATGCCGCGGCCGCGCGCGGTGGCGACGTCGATATGGTCGAAGCCGGCGCCGAAGTTTGCGATCAGCTTCAGCCGCTCGCCGGCCTGGCCGATCAGCCCGGCGTCGATGCGGTCGGTGATGGTCGGCACCAGCACGTCGGCCCGCGCCATCGCGGCGGCCAGCTCGTCGCGGCCCATCGGCACGTCGGGGTCTCGCAGCTCGACCGCGAAGAGCTCCCCCAGCCGGGTCTCGACGACCTCGGGCAGGCGTCGCGTCACGACAACACTCAGACGTCGTCCGGGCATCGCCCCACTCCCCATGCTTTGCCGCCGGCCCTCGTGGTGGCAGGGTGGCGCGGAACGGGGCGGCGCACAAGCGGCGCAAGGGCGCGGTGCAAGACCCCGGGTTGCGAGCGACCGGGCAGGATCGGCATGGGCGGAAAACGCAGGATCGGGCTGGCGGCGGTACTGGCCGCGGCGCTGGCGGTAGGTGCGGTGCAGGCACAGGAGGCGCGGGGGCCGGTGACCAACCTGCCGCTGCCGCGCTTCGTGTCGCTAAAGACCGGCGAGGGCAACGCCCGGCGCGGGCCGGGGCTGACGCATGCGGTGGACTGGGTGTTCACCCGCCGCGACATGCCGCTGCGGGTGACCGCGGAGCACGAGCACTGGCGCCGGGTCGAGGACCGGGACGGCGCCGGCGGCTGGGTGCACTACGCGCTCCTGTCGGGGGTGCGGACGGCGATCGTCGAGACCGACATGGTCGAACTGCGCGCCCAGCCCGACTCCCGCGCGCCCGAGGTCGCGCGGGCCGAGGCCGGGGTGGTCGCGCGGCTGATCGAATGCCGCGGCGACTGGTGCCGCATCGGTGCCGCGGGGCTGCGCGGCTGGGTGCCGCGCGCGGCCCTGTGGGGCGTTGCCCCGGGCGAGACGATTCGCTAGCCCGTCGGCACGGCCGGGCCCGCGCGGCGCGGCGCCGGCGGCGGAGGGCGGAGTTGGGGCGGCAGGTCACTGTCCGGAAGCGTCGTGCCGGGGTCGCCGCAGTGACGGTCGCCGCGGTTCTGGTGGCGCTGAAGCTCTGGGCCATGGCGGCGACCGGGGCGCTGTCGGTGGCCGCCTCGGCGGCCGACAGCGCGATGGACCTGCTGGTTTCCGCCGGGGCGCTGGCGGCGGTTCTCTACGCCGCCCGCCCCCCCGACGCCGACCACGCCTTCGGCCATTCGGCCGCCGAGGATCTGGCGGCGCTGGGCCAGGCACTGTTCCTCCTCGCCGCCGCGGCGGCGATCGGCTGGGCGGCGGCGGCGCGCCTCCTCGCCCCGGCGCCGCCGGCGCTGGCGGCCGAGGCGCAGGGCGTGGCGGTGATGATGGTCTCGGCGGCGCTCACGGCCGTGCTCGTGGTCTACCAGGGGCGGGTGGCGCGGGCCACCGGCAGCCCGGTGATCGCCGCCGACCGGCTGCACTATCTCGGCGATCTGGTGCCCACCCTCGGCGCCATCCTTTCGCTGGCCGCCGCGGCCCTGCTGGGGCTGACGCGGATCGATTCGGTGGTTGCGCTCGCGGCATCCGGGATGCTCGCCGTCGGCGGGATCGCGGTGTTCCGCCGCGCCTGGGACGCGCTGATGGACCGCGGCGCCGACCCCGGCACCGTGGCCGGCATCGCGGCGATCGCCCGGTGCTGGCCGGGGATCAGGGGCGTTCACGACCTGCGCACGCGGCGGTCGGGGGCGCGGCTGTTCGTCGACATGCATGTCGAGATCGACGGCACGCTCAGCCTCGCCGAGGCGCATGCGATCGGCGCCGCGCTGAAGCGGGCGATCCTTGCCGAACTGCCCGGGGCGGACGTGATCATCCACAAGGATCCGTGGCGGCAGGGGGCCGGGGCGGACGCAGGCGGAGCCGCTGATGCGGCCTCCGCCGGCAGCCGATAGGCCGGCCCCGCGGCCCGGCGGCGCGCGCCGGCAGGGCGTCAGTGCCCCGGCGGGCCGCCTCCGCCCGCCGGCGGGCCGGGCGCCCGGCGCCGGCCGATCCGCGGCTCGCTGCCCGCGGCCAGCCGGGCGATGTTGGCGCGGTGCCGCAGCCACACCAGGGCGGCGAGCGCGGCGGCAAGAAGCGCCGTTTCGCCGGCCCCTAGGGTGAGCGCCCACAGCGGGGCCGAGGCCGCCGCCGCCAGCGCGGCGAGCGAGGAGATGCGGAAGGCCGCCGCCGCCGCAAGCCAGACTGCGCAGGCGGCCAGCCCGACCGGCCAGGCGAGCGCGATCAGAAGGCCGAGGAACGTCGCCACCCCCTTGCCACCGCGGAAGCCCAGCCACGGCGGAAAGAGATGGCCAAGAAAGGCGGCGGCGCCGGCAAGCTGGGCTGCGTCCTCGGCCAGCAGCGCGCGCGCCGCAAGCACCGCCGCCGCTCCCTTGGCCGCGTCGAGCAGCAGCGTCGCCGCCGCCGCACCGCGGTGGCCGGTACGCAGCACGTTGGTGGCGCCGATGTTGCCCGAGCCGATGGCGCGCAGGTCGCCCAGGCCGAGGGCGCGGGTGATGACCATCCCGAAGGGCACCGAGCCGAGGAGGAAGCCCGCAAGCGCGGCGAGCGCAAGCAGCGCGGGGGCAGTCTCAGGCGGCGGCATCGCGTCCCTCCGGCGGAAACACCCGGCGCCCGCCCACCCAGGTCGCCCGCACCCGCCCCTGCATCCGCGCCCCGTCGAAGGGCGTGTTCTTGGCCTTGGAGTGCAGGCGGAACCGGTCGAGCAGGAACGGCGCATCGGGGTCGAACAGCACGAGGTCCGCCGGTGCCCCGGCCGCAAGCCGCCCCTGCGGCAGGCCAAGCCGGCGGGCGGGGTTCAGCGCCATCGCCCGGAACAGCTGCGGCAGGCCCAGCGCGCCCGCGTGCCACAGCCGCAGCGCCGCCGGCAGGAAGGTCTCGAGCCCGACCGCCCCGGCCGCCGCCTCCTCGAAGGGCAGGCGCTTGGATTCCTCGTCCTGGGGGTCGTGCATCGAGCAGAGGATGTCGATCAGTCCCTCGGCGAGCGCGGCCACCACGGCCTGCCGGTCGTCCTCGCCACGCAGCGGCGGGGTGAACTTGAAGAAGGTGCGGTAGTCGCCAAGGTCGAACTCGTTCAGCGTCACATGGTGGATCGACACCCCGGCGCTGATGTCGAGGCCCTCCGCCCGCGCCCGCTCCAGCGCCGGCAGGGCGGGCGCTGTGGTGATCTGGTCGGCGTGGTAGCGCGCCCCGGTCATCGCCACCAGCGCGAGGTCGCGCTCCAGCCCGATCCGCTCGGCCATCGGCGCCACCGCCGGCAGCCCGCGCAGCGAGGCGAACCTGCCCGAGGTCGCGGCGGCTCCGGCCGACAGGCCGGCATCCTGCGGATGGCCGATCACCAGCGCCCCGAGCCCGGCGGCATAAGTCAGGCAGCGGGCGAGCACGCGGGTGCTCTCGACCTGCCGCAGCCCGTCGGTGAAGGCCACCGCCCCGGCGTCGCGCAGGAGCCCGATCTCGACCATCTCGCGCCCGTCGCGGCCGCGCGTCAGCGCCGCCATCGGCGCAATCCTCACCGGGCTCGCCTCGGCCGCGCGGCGGGCGACGAACTCCAGCGCCTCGGGGCTGTCGATCGGCGGGCGGGTGTCGGGGCGGGTGACGAGCGTCGTCACCCCGCCCGCGGCCGCGGCCAGGCCCGCGGTGCGGAAACTCTCCTTGTGGCGTTCGCCCGGCTCGCCCACCTTGACGCCGAGGTCGACGATGCCGGGGGCCAGGCACAGGCCGCCGCCGTCGATGATGCGCGCGCCCGCCGGCGGCGGGGCGTCCCGGGCGGCGATCCGCCCGCCGGCGACGGTCAGGCTGCCCGGCGCCATGGTCAGCGCCTCGGGGTCGATCAGCCGGACGTTGGCGATGTGCAGCGTCATGCCCCGCCCCGGCCCGGCGCCGGCAGCGACTGCAGCCGGCGCATCAGCGCGAAGACCTCGGCGGCGTCGGCGATCCGCTCGAAGCCGACGTCGAAGGGCCGCGGCCGGCCGGGCCGGCCGCCCCGGCGCAGGGTGCGGATGTCGCGGGCGAAGAACACCGACCCCGGCCGCCCCGGCGCCAGCCGTACCGTCCCCAGCGGCGGGATGGGGTAGAGCGCAAGGTCGGGCTCCGGGCCGAGGGTCACGATCACCGCCCGCCGGTCGGTCAGCATGTAGGACAGCCGCGCCAGCCGCGCCCGCTCGGCCAGCACCGGCGCTGCCGCGACCACCGCCGCCAGCCCGGCCAGCGGCAGGCCGAGCAGTACCAGGAGCAGCCCGGTGCCGTGGTTCAGCGCCAGTCCCGCCCTCAGCGGCCAGGTCATTGTCGCAAGCGCCAGCAGCAGCAGCACCAGGCCGGCCAGCACCGCAGGCATGTCAGCTGCCGCCGGCAGCAGGCCCGGCCGCGGCCGTCCGGCCCAGATCACCCGTTCCCCGGGTTCGAGCACGCCCTCCCACAGCCCCGGCCGCGGTGGCGCCCCCTGCCGCATCATCCCGCCCATGGCCTCGTCCCTCGCCAGCCGGAAGCCGCGCGCCGCGCCGCCGTCGCGCCGGGCGGCGCGCGCCTCGCCCGGCCGCCGGCTACCGCGGGGGCCGCGCGCCTCAGGCATGGGCCGCCCCCGCCGCACCGGCGCGCGCCGCCCGCAGGTTGCGCGCCAGAAGGTCCAGCGCCGCCATCCGCACCGCCACCCCCATCTCCACCTGGTCCTGGATTACCGAGCGGTTGATGTCGTCGGCCAGCGTGCCGTCGATCTCCACCCCGCGGTTCATCGGCCCGGGATGCATGACGATGGCATCGGGCCGCGCATGGGCAAGCTTGGCCGCGTCAAGCCCGTAACGGTGGTAGTACTCGCGCTCGGAGGGGATGAAGGCGCCGTCCATCCGCTCCTTCTGCAGCCGCAGCATCATCACCACATCGGCATCGGCAAGCCCCTCGGCCATGTCGTGGGCGACCTCGCAGCCCAACTCGCGCGCGCCGGCGGGAATGAGCGTCGGCGGGCCGACCAGGCGGATGCGGTTCTCCAGCTTGCCGAGCAGCAGGATGTTTGACCGGGCGACCCGCGAATGGGCGATGTCGCCGCAGATCGCCACCGTCAGGCGGTGCAGCCGGCCCTTGCGGCGGCGGATCGTCAGCGCATCCAGCAGCGCCTGGGTTGGGTGCTCGTGGCGGCCGTCGCCGGCGTTGACGACCGCGCAGTCGACCTTGGAGGCCAGCAGGTTCACCGCTCCCGAGGCAGGGTGGCGCACGATGATCAGGTCGGGGCGCATGGCGTTCAGCGTCAGCGCGGTGTCGATCAGCGTCTCGCCCTTCTTCACCGAGGAGACCGCCACCGCCATCGTCATGACGTCGGCGCCAAGCCGCTTGCCCGCCAGCTCGAAGGACGCCTGGGTGCGCGTCGAGGGCTCGTAGAACAGGGTGATGACGGTCATCCCCGCCAGCGTGTCGCGCCGGCGCATGGGCTGGCGGTTGAACGCCGCATAGTCCTCGGCGACGTCGAGCAGGGCCCGGATCTCGTCCGGCGCGAGCTGCTCGATGCCCAGAAGATGCCGCCCCCTGAACGTCACGCCGCTTCCCCCCACTGCCGCAGGATATACGGAGGGGGCCGGAGGGCCACAAGCGGACAGCGGCGCGCAGGGCAGAACCCCGCCCGCCGGCGGTGCGCCGGCCCCGCCGGGCCCCGCCCGGCCGCCGGCGGCCCGCCTCAGGGCCCGCGCGCGGCAGCGATCAGCGCCAGCACCTGCCCCGGCGTCGCCGCGCTCCGCGCCGGCGGCGGCAGCGAGACATGCAGCGCCGCCGCCCCCTGCGCGAAGGCCAGCGCGGCGGCGAAGGGCTCGCCCGCATCCAGCCGCGCGGCCAGTGCGCCGGCGAACGCGTCGCCTGCCCCGTGGCTCGACCGCGCCGCCACCGGCACCGCCGGCAGCCGCGCTGCAAGGCCGTCGGCAGCGCGCGCCACCAGCCCGCCAGCACCGAGGGTGACGACGACCGCCCCCGGCCCACGGGCAAGCAGCCGGCCGGCCGCGGCGCCGGGATCGTCGCTGCCGGCAAGCGCCGCCGCCTCGCCGCGGTTGACCACCAGGATGTCGGCCATGGCCAGCAGCCCGTCCGCCATCGGCCGGGCAGGCGCGGCGTTCAGCATCACCCGCGCGCCGGCCGCCCGGGCCGTCCGGGCGGCCGCCATGTTGGCGGCCTCGGGCACCTCGTTCTGGATCATCAGCCAGCGCGTGTCGGGCCCCGGCACCGCCTCGGCGCCGGTGACCGCGCCGTTGGCGGCCGAGACGATCACCGCACCATAGGCGCCGCCGGCGGTGACGATCGCCACGCTCATCCCCGAGGCGCCGGGAAGCCGGCGCACCGCCCGCCGGTCGACGCCGGCGGCATCGAGGCCGTCAAGCAGCGCCGCGGCCGCGGCATCGCTGCCCACCGCCCCGGCCATCGCCACCCGCGCCCCCATCCGTGCCGCCGCAACCGCCGCGTTGGCCCCCTTGCCGCCCAGCGCATGGGCGACGCCGTCGCCCACCAGCGTCTCGTCCAGCTCGGGCAGGCGCGGGGCGGTCACGATCACGTCGTGGTGCAGCGCGCCGAGGACGAGGATGCTCACCGCCCGCCCGCCCCATAGAGTGCCGCGGCGACGATGCGGCTGGTCGCCGCGGCATCCTGGGCGGCCGTCGCCGCGGCCAGCGCGGGGTCGGCAGCCAGCCCCGCCGCCACCGCCCGCAGCCGCCCGACGAGTGCGAGGCTCGCCCGCGCCTCGGCGGCGGGATCGAGGCCGACGAGGTCGGGGAAGGTGTCGAAGTAGATCACGCCCGCGTAACCGATCCGCGCCAGCGTGACGAACAGCTCCAGCGTCTCCACCGGGCTCACCGCCCCTGCGATCAGCCCGTCGTCGCGCCGGCCGTAGCCGTCGTTGAGATGCACGCCAAGCAGGCGCGCGTGGCGCGCGACAAGCGTCGCGGCCCGTGCCGGCAACTCGCCCGCCATCCGCGCATGCGCGTAGTCGAGCGTCACCCCGAGGTTGCCCGCCCCTGCCGCGGCGATGGCCAGGAGCGTCGTCGCCGCATCCGGCAGCAGGGCAAAGGCGCGCGGGTCGGCGGGCTTGTACTCCAGCGCGATGTCGGTCGCCGGATCGTGGGCGGCGATGGCGGCCAGCGCCGCGACCAGGTCGTCCCACATCCGCCCGTGGTCGCCCTGGAAGGGATAGTCCACCCCGTCCGGCCCCGGCCAGATCGTCATCAGCCGCGCCCCCATCGCGCGGCCGGCGTCGATGCCGCGGCGGGTAAGGTCGATCGCCGCCTGGCGGACGGTGCGGTCGGGATGGGCCAGCGCGCCCAGCGCGAAGCCCGGGGCGGTGGCGTAGCGCATCGCGAGCCCGTTCAGCGCCAGCCCGTGGTCGGCAAGGATGCGCGCCGCGCCCGCCGGCCCGTGGCCGTCCAGATGGTCGGGATAGTTGAGGTCGGCCGCGTCGATCCCGCCCACCGCGGCTGCCGCCGCCACCATCCCCGCAAGTCCCGCGCCGGGCCGGCGGAAGGCGTTCAGCCGCAGGGCGTAGCGGGGGCAGTTCGGCCGGTCGGGCATCGCGTCGGCCACCTCAGGGGGCCTTGAACAGCTCGGGGCGCTCGCGCTCCAGGGGCTCGATCAGCGCCAGCAGCTGGCGCAGGTGGTGGCGGGTCGCGGTGCGCGCCGCCACGGGGTCGCGGGCAGCCAGCGCGGTGATGATGGCGCGGTGCTCGGCCACCGTCGCGGCCAGCCGACCGGGCAGGGGCAGGTTCAGCCGCCGCGCCCGGTTGACGTGCAGCCATGCGGTCTCGGACACCTGGGCGAGCTTGCGGAAGCCGGTGAACGACAGGATCAGCGCGTGCATCGCCGCATCCTCGGCATAAAGACCGGCGCGGTCGTCGTCGGCCACCAGCGCCTCCTGCAGCCTGAGGCTGCGCCGCAGCAGCGCAAGCTGCTCGTCGGTCACCGTCTCGGCCACCCGCTCGATTGCGGCCAGTTCGATCGCCTCGCGCAGGAAGGCGCCCTCGCGGATGTCGGCCATCGACAGGCGCGCCACGAAGCTGCCGGCCTGCGGCACGACGTCGACCAGCCCCTCGGCGGCCAGCCGCGCCAGCGCCTCCGACACCGGGCTGCGCGAGACGCCGAGCGCGGTGCAGATCGTCCCCTTGCGCAGGATCTCGCCCGGGGCGTAGGCAAGCGCCAGGATCGCCTCCTTGAGCGACAGGTACACGCGCTGCGACAGGGTGCCGGCGAAGCCCGACAGCGGGCGGAGCGGCGGCACCGGCGGGGCCGCTTGCATGATGCGATCCTCGACCTGTAACATGTTAGCATGTTAGGCGCGCCCCGACCCCTGTCAAGCCGCGCCGTCCCGAGCGCACGAGGAGCCAGCCCATGCCCGCCGCCCTTGCCACGCGCCTGCACCCCGACGACAACGTCCTGATCGCGCTGGCCGACCTCGCCGCCGGCGCGACCGCTGCGGCAGGCATCGCACCGTTGCCGGCAGCCGTCCCGCGCGGCCACAAGCTTGCCGCCCGGCCGATCGCGCCCGGCGAGCGGGTGGTCCGCTACGGCCAGACGATCGGGGTGGCCACCGCGCCGATCGCCGCCGGCGCCCATGTCCACAGCCACAATCTCGGCATGTCGGCCCATGGCGGCGAGGGGGCCCCGGGAAGCGCCCTCCGCCCGCTGCCGGCGCCCGCCGGGCCCGCGCGGCAGTTCATGGGCTACCACCGCGCCGACGGCCGGGTCGGCACGCGCAACTACCTCGGCGTCCTGACCTCGGTGAACTGCTCGGGCTCGGTGGCCCGCTTCATCGCCGAGGCCGCCGAGGCCGCGCCCTGGCGGGCGTCCTTCCCCAACGTCGACGGCATCGTGCCGATCGTCCATGGCACCGGCTGCGGCATGGCCGGCGCGGGCGAGGGGTTCGAGCTCTTGCTGCGGACGCTGAAGGGCTGGGCGCGCAACCCCAACTTCGGCGGCATCCTGCTCGTCGGGCTGGGCTGCGAGGTGCTGCAGCTGGCCGACCTTGTCGCCGGGGCGCGGCTGCGCTCCGACGACAACTTCCGCACCATGACCATCCAGGCCGCCGGCGGCACGCGCGCCACCGTCGAGCGCGGGGTGGCGCTTCTCGAGGAGATGGCCGCCCGCGCCGATGCCGCGGCGCGCGCCCCCGCACCGGTCGCGGCGCTGACGGTGGCGCTGCAATGCGGCGGCTCGGACGGCTATTCGGGCATCACCGCCAACCCCGCGCTCGGCGCCGCCTCGGACCTCATCGTCGCCCGCGGCGGCACCACGATCCTGTCCGAGACGCCCGAGATCTACGGCGCCGAGCATCTGCTCACCGCCCGCGCCGCCGACCCCGCGGTGGCCGCGCGGCTGATGTCGCGCATCCGCTGGTGGGAGGCCTATGTCGCCCGCGAGGGCGGCGCGATGGACAACAACCCCTCGCCCGGCAACAAGCGCGGCGGGCTGACGACGATCCTCGAGAAATCGCTGGGCGCGGTCGCCAAGGGCGGCACCGCGCCCCTCGCGGCGGTCTACGGCTACGCCGAGGAGGTGACGGCCAGGGGATTCGTGTTCATGGACACCCCCGGCTACGACCCCTGCTCGGTCACCGGCCAGATTGCCGGCGGCGCTAACCTCGTCGTCTTCACCACCGGCCGCGGCTCGGTGTCGGGCTACAAGCCCGTGCCCTGCATCAAGCTCGCCACCAACTCCGAGATGCACGCCCGGATGGAGGGCGACATGGACCTCGACTGCGGCGACATCGTCGAGCGCGGGGTCAGCGTCGCCGGCAAGGGCGAGGAGCTGTTCGAGCTGATCCTGCGCGCGGCCTCGGGCGAGCGCACGAAAAGCGAGCGGCTGGGCTTCGGCGGGGTGGAGTTCGTGCCCTGGCAGATCGGTGCGGTGATGTAGGCCCGCCCGGCCGCGGGCCGGCGGGCGCCGTCACACCGGCCAGTCGCCCACCTCGTCGAGGTCCTCCCCGGCCTCGGCCACCGGTGGCGCGGCCCAGGCAGCGCCGTCGGGAAAGCGGTGCTCGGCCAGGCTCTCGGGGTGCATGGCGATGGAATAGCCCGGTGACTCCGGCGGCAGGTAGCGGCCGTTCCGCATCCGCACCGGGTCGAGGAAGTGCCCGTGCAGGTGGTCGACGTATTCCAGCACCCGGCCCTCGAGGCCGGCCGACACGGCGACGTAGTCGAAGAAGGCGAGGTGCTGGACGATCTCGCACAGCCCGACGCCGCCGGCATGCGGGCAGACCGGCACCCCGAACTTCTCGGCCAGGAGCATGACCGCCACCGCCTCGTTCGGTCCCGCCAGCCGGCAGGCGTCCAGCTGGCACACGCCCATCGCGCCGGCCTGCAGGAACTGCTTGAACATCACCGCATTGGCACAGTGCTCGCCGGTCGCCACCCTTACCGGCGCCACTGCCCGGGCGATGGCGGCATGGCCGAGGATGTCGTCAG
This sequence comes from Paracoccaceae bacterium, assembly GCA_023383015.1. GTDB lineage: Bacteria > Pseudomonadota > Alphaproteobacteria > Rhodobacterales > Rhodobacteraceae > JAHDXW01. Next base: position 97,282 of record JAHDXW010000009.1, on the reverse strand, counting down.
GGTGGGTCGGCTCCTCGATCCACCACGGAGAGACCTCGGCGAGCGGGCGCATCGCCGCGATCGCTCCGGCCACGCCCCAGACCTGGTTGGCATCCATCATCAGCTGCCGGTCCGGCCCGATCGCTGCCCTGAGCAGCCGCGCCCGGCGCAGGTCGTCGGCCGGGTCGCCGCCGACCTTCATCTTGAAGTGGCTCCAGCCCTCGGCCAGCGCCGCCGCCGCCAGCGCCTGCATCCGGTCGTCTGAATAGCCCAGCCATCCTGCCGAGGTGGTGTAGGCAGGATAGCCCTGCGCCTCCATCTCGGCGATCCGGGCGGCCCGGCCCGGCGCCTTCGCCTCCAGCCGCTCGCGCGCCTCGCCGGGGTCAAGCGCGTCGGCCAGCCACGTCCAGTCGACCAGCGCCACGATCTCGGCCGGGTCCATCGCCGCCAGAAGCCGCCAGACCGGCAGCCCGGCAAGCCGCGCCTTGAGGTCCCAGAGCGCGTTCATCACCGCCGCGGTGGCGAGATGGATCACCCCCTTGTCGGGCCCGACCCAGCGCAGCTGGCTGTCCGAGGTCAGCCGCTTCCAGAGCCCGCCCATGTCGTCCAGCCCCTCGGGCAGCACGAGCCCCTCGACCTTCGGCGCCAGCGCCCGGACCGCGGCGACGCAAAGCTCGTTGCCGCGGCCGATGGTGAAGGTCATGCCGTGCCCGGCCGGGCCATCCCCGGTCACGAGCGTGACATAGGCCGCCGAGTAGTCCGGTGTCGGGTTCATCGCGTCCGAGCCTGCCAGCGTGCGCGAGGTCGGAAAGCGAAGGTCGCGGACGGTGACGCGCTCGATCGTCAGGCTCATGGCCAGGCCTCCCCCTGTCGGCGCCCACAGTAAGGCCAAGCCCCGCCGCGCGCGAGGGGGGCCAGGGGGCCGCTTTGCCCGCGCGCCTCAGGCCGCGGCCACGGCCGGCCCGGCCCGCTCGCGCACCGGCAGGTGGACAAGCGCCGAGAAGGCGCCGACGCCGATCCCGATCCACCACACCGCGGTGTAGCTGCCGCCGAGGTCGTACATCCGACCGCCCAGCCAGACCCCGAGGAAGCCGCCGAGCTGGTGCGAGAAGAACACGATGCCGTAAAGCGTGCCCATGTAGCGCAGCCCGTAGAGATGGGCGATCAGCCCCGAGGTCAGCGGCACGGTCGCAAGCCACAGCGCCCCCATGCACAGCGCGAACAGCAGCACCGTCGCCGGCGTCACCGGCGTCAGGATGAAGGCGGCCGAGACCAGGGTGCGGGCGGCGTAGACCCCGGCCAGCAGGTACTTGCGCGGCCAGTACCGCCCCGCCCAGCCGGCCGCCAGCGTGCCGGCGATGTTGGCCAGCCCGATCACCCCGATCGCCACCGCGCCAAGCGCCGAGGTCGTGGTGATGCCCAGCGCCGCCAGGCTGCCGGCAGGGTCGATCGGCCCGCAGAGCTCGGTGACGAAGGCGGGGAAATGCGCCACGATGAACGCAAGCTGGTAGCCGCAGGAGAAGAAGCCCAGGAAGATCAGCGTGAACGACGGGTCGCGGAAGGCCCTTCCGAGGGTGTCGCGCAGGCTGTCGGCAATCTCCTCGCGGCGTGCGCGCACCGGCGCGCGCATGAACGGGAGCGCCGCCATGCTCGCCAGCACTGCCACGGCGAAGACCACGAACACCCCCTGCCACGGCAGCACGGCCAGCAGCAGCTCGGCCACCGGCGGGCCCAGCGCCTGCCCAGCCGAGCCCGCGGCGGTGGCGATGCCCAGCGTCATCGAGCGGTGCTCGGGCGCCGCCGCGCGGCCGACCACGGCCAGGATGACGCCGAAGCCGGTGCCGGCGATGCCGAAGCCGACGAGGATCTCCAGCATCTGGTGCTGGCCCGGCGTCACCGCCGCCGCCGAAAGCACGAGGCCCAGGGCATAGACGACGCCGCCCGCCAGCACCGCCCGCCGGTCGCCGAACCGTTCGGCAAGCGCGCCGAACAGCGGCTGGCCGATGCCCCAGGCAAGGTTCTGGATCGCGATCGCAAGCGAGAACTCCGACCGCGCCCAGCCGAACTCGTCCGCGATCGGAATCTGGAACATGCCGAAGCACGACCGGATCGCCATCGACACCAGGATGATAAGGCAACCCGCGACCAGGACCGGGGTCATCATCGGGGCACGGGTGGCGGGCATGCGGGCAGGCTCCTCGCGGGCGGTGCAGCCTTGGGCCGTCGATCCGCAAAGGTCAACCGGCGGCGCGTGCAGGGCGGCTTTTCCCCGGCCGCAACCCCGGCTAAGGGGGCGCCATGGCAACCACGCTGCCCGAAACCTACGACCGGATGGTGGCCGATGGCCGGCTGACCGCCGACCCCGCCCAGCGCGCCACGCTGGCGGGGCTCGAGGCGCGGCGGCTGTGGCTCGAATCCGGTTTGCACCGCCGCCGCGGCCTGCTGCCGGGGTTCCTGCGCAAGCCTCCGGCGGGGCCGAAGGGCCTCTACCTCTGGGGCGGCGTGGGGCGCGGCAAGTCGATGCTGATGGACCTCTTCGCGGTCGCGGTCGCGATCGAGGCCCGCCGGCGGGTGCATTTCCACGCCTTCATGCAGGAGATCCACGCCGGCATGCACGCCGCCCGCGCCCGCGGCGTCAGCGACGCGCTCGCCCCCGTGGCCGACCGCCTGGCGGGCGCGCTTCGCCTCCTCTGCCTCGACGAGATGCAGATCACCGACATCACCGACGCAATGGTGGTCGGCCGGCTGTTTGAGCGGCTGCTCGCCGCCGGCGTCATGGTGGTGACGACCTCCAACCGTCCGCCAGAGGATCTCTACCGCGACGGGCTGAACCGGGCGAGCTTCCTGCCCTTCATCGCGCTCATCCGCGACCGGCTGGAGGTGCGCGAGCTCGAGACGCCGACCGACTGGCGCCGCCACAAGCTCGCCGGCGCGCGGGTCTACTTCACGCCGGCGGGCCCCGGCGCGCGGGCGGCAATGGATGCCCTCTGGGACGAGTTGACCGCCGGCGCCGCCGCCGCACCGCTGGTGCTGGCGGTCCAGGGCCGGCGGGTCGAACTGCCGGCCGTCGCCGCCGGGGTGGTGCGGGCGCGCTTCTGGGACCTCTGCGGCCGGCCGCTCGGGCCGGCGGACTACCTCGCCCTTGCCGGCGCGGCGCGGGTGGTGATGATCGACGACATCCCCCGCCTGTCGGCAGCCAACTACAACGAGGCGCGCCGCTTCGTCACCCTCGTCGACGTCCTCTACGAGGCCCGCACCCGGCTGGTCGCCTCGGCCGCCGACATCCCCGAGCGGCTCTACATCGAGGGCGAGGGCAGCTTCGAGTTCGCCCGCACGGCCAGCCGGCTGATCGAGATGCAGGGCGCGGGCTGGGGCGGCTGACCGCGCCCGGGGGCGATCACAGCCGGTAGAACGCCGCCGCGGTGCCGCCGAAGACGCGCGCCCGCGACACCGGCGACAGCACCGCGGTCAGCGCCTCGGCCGCCGCCCGCCAGACGCCGTACTCGGCCCGCAGCCGGCAGACGGGCCAGTCCGATCCCCACATCACCCGTTCGGGCCCGAACACCGCGAGGACATGCTCGGCATATGGGGCAAGATCGTCCACCGTCCAGCCCGGGCTCGCCTCGGTGACCAGCGCCGAGAACTTGCAGAAGGCCCCGGTCTCGCCGGCGATGCGCGCCATCCCCTCGGCCCAGGCGGCGAAGGCCTCCGGCCCGTGGTGGCGGATCTGTGGCTTCATGCAGTGGTCGACCACCACCCTGAGGTCGGGATGGCGGCGGAATATGGTCAGGAAGTTCGCCAGATGCCGCGGGAAGCCCAGCGCATCGAAGCTTAGCCCCAGCTCGGCCACCGCGCGGAACCCCCACTGGACGTCCTCGCGCAGCATCCAGCCGTCGTCGGGAATGTCCTGGATCATCGGCCGCACGCCGCGGAACTTCGGGTGCCGGGCCAGCCGGGCGAGCGTGGCGCGCTGGTCGGGCCGCTCGAAGTCGATCCAGCCGACCACCGCCTTCACATGCTCGGTGGCATCGGCGATGCCCAGCATGTACTCGGTCTCACCGACCGTGGCCGCCGCCTGCACCAGGACCGTGCCGCCGATGCCGTGGGCGGCAAGATGTGGGGCAAGGTCGGCCGGCCCGTACGGCCGGGCGAGAACGGGGTCGTCCTTCGGCATCCAGTCGTAGTCGCCGCGCGCGGGGTGCCAGTAGTGCTGGTGGGCGTCGATCTGCATCGGTCTCACTCCACGGGCGCGTCGGGGCGCATCAGCCCCTCGGCCTTCAGCGCAGCCCAGAGCGCGGGCGGGATGGTCGCGCCGGCGGCAGCGAGGTTCGCGGCCATCTCCTCCGTCCCCTGCCCGCCGGGGATCACCGAGACGACCGCGGGGTGGCGGAGCGGGAACTGGAAGGCCGCCTCCACCAGCCGCACGCCATGCGCGCGGCAGTGCGCCTCGATGCGCCCCACCCGGTCGAGCACCGCCTGCGGCGCGGGATCGTAGTTGTAGAAGGCGCCCGGCCGGGCGCCGGTGGCCAGGATGCCCGAGTTGTAGGGCCCGCCGATGACGATGCCGATGCCGCGGCGCTGGCAGAGCGGCAGGAAGGTCGCGAGCGCCTCCTGCTCGAGCAGCGTGTAGCGCCCGGCCAGCAGGAAGAGGTCGAAGTCGCCGCGTTCGGCCAGCCACTGGCAGGGCTGCCATTCGTTGATGCCCGCCCCGAAGGCGCCGATCGTGCCCTCGTCGCGCAGCCGCACCAGCGCCCGGTAGCCGCCGCCCATGAACTCAGCCAGCCGGCCGTCAAGCGCCTGCTGGCTGCGGTGGTTGAAGACGTCGAGGTCATGGGCGTAGAGGATGTCGATGCGGTCCACGCCCAGCCGCTCGAGCGACGCCTCGAGGCTCCGCAGCACGCCGTCGTGGCTGTAGTCGTACTGCTCCTTGCGCGCCGGCACCTCGAACCACTTGCCGAAGCCGTCGCGCGCATCGGGCCGGCAGGCGCGCAGCAGCCGTCCGACCTTGGTCGACAGCACATAGCTGTCGCGCGGCCGGCCGCGCAGGAAGCGGTTCAGCCGCGTCTCGGCAAGGCCGAGGCCGTAGAGGGGCGCGGTGTCGAAATAGCGCACGCCGCCCTCCCAGGCGGCCGCCAGGATCGCGTCGGCCGTCGCGTCCGGAATCGCCCGGTAGAGGTTGCCGAGCGGCGCGCTGCCGAAGCCGATCTCGGTGAAGGCAAGCCCGCCGCTGCCGCGCCGGTCCCAGTGCCGCGTAAGCAGTGCCATTGCCTCCCTCCCCCCGGTCGCCGTCGCCGGCATGCTGGTGTTCCGCACCCGACACGGGGTTCCGGCATGAGTGGCGACGGTCAGCTATACGGGACTTTGCTGCCGTTCGTCTAGGCAGCCAGGCTGTCGAGAACCTCCCGGCAGAACCGATCCAGCGCTTTGGGATCGTCCGGACGTGCGATCCAGGTACGGTCCAATTCGAGTGTTCCGACCGGGACGATCTCTTCCGCGATCTCGCCGGGAGTGGTCTCGTCGATGCGTCCTCCCGCCCAATCATGAAAGGCCGATGAGTATCGGACGACCGCGCCGCTGGACGAGAGGCCGATTGTTTCCCCTTCCGCGAAGAATGTCAGGCCGTCCCCCATCTCTTCGCCGATGAGTCTGAGCCGCGCTCCGAGACGGTGCTTCAGGATAGCGACGAAGACGATCGCGGCAGAGAAGGTGAATTTGTCGACAAGCAAACCGGTTCCGCGATCTTCCGCGCCCTCCGAGATTGCGTCGATCAAAGGCTTGGTCAGAAGAAAGTTGCCACCTGTATTTCCTCGAACGTCGACAAGAAGGGGGGTGTCGGGGCGCGATCTTACGAGGTCTGCCGCACCGGAAACCGCACTTGAGAGCGACGTTCCACCGGGATCGAAGAAGCTCGGAAGGACCAATAGCAGTCCGGGCTCGCCGAAATCCTTGATCTCCAGAAATGACTTGGGAGACCAGGATGCGTCGGCTTTCCCGTGCTCGTTCCGGGGGTAGAACGCGGATCCGGGAACCCTGTTCGCCGTGTCAAGAACCAGTTCGCTGATCCGTCCCGTCGCGTCGCGCATGCGGTATTCGATTGTGTCGCTGCCCGAAAGGACGCCCAGGCGCTGCAATGCGCCCGGCCAGGCGAAAAGGATCGGCCCGATGACGCGTTTTCGTTGTCTCGTTCCCGCGAGAAATCCCTTCGCGGCAGCTTCGATCTCGCCGACGGGAACGCCATTGATGGATGTCAGTTCGCCCCCGATCCCCCCGGCGAATCCGGGCGCGGCGTCGAGCAGGCGTACGGCAGTCCCAATCGTCACGAACCTCAGGGGCAAGACCGGGATGGCAGCATTTGGGATCAGGCGCGTATGTCCGTTCCCGGGGAGTGCCAGAAGCCGCATCAGAGAAAGGAGGAATTCGTCCTTCGCGTTCGCGAGTGCATTCTGCCGGGCTTCATTGATGTGACGATCGATGTCCGCGCGTCCGATCCCCCGGAAGCTGGGGTCGGTTGGCAAGACCGTTCTTACTACTTGGTCCAGGTCCTGGATCATCGACATAGGTCATTGTGCGTGCTTGCGTGCTTCAATGTCCAGCAAGGGCTCGAATCCGTCGCTGGGTATCTCGTGTCGGGTGCAGGACACTGGTGCGAAGCCCCTTGGGGCGGAGGGGTGTCCGCGCTAGGCTGGCCCGCCGGGGCAGTGCGGAGGTGCGGCGGATGCGGGCGGCGATCGTTGCCGACATGACGGCGCTGATGCGCGTTCCCGGCCTTGCCGGCCACGAGGATCGGGTCCGCCGGGCGATCGCGGCGCGGCTGGCGGCAGCCGGCGTCGCCCACCGAACCGACCGGCTGGGCAACCTCATCGCCACGCTGCCGGGCGACCCCGCCGCGCCCTCGGTCATGGTCTTCGCGCACATGGACCAGCTCGGCTTCGTCGTCCGCCGGATCGAGGCCGACGGTATGGTCCGCGTCGTGCGGCTGGGCGGCGTGCCCGACCGGGCGCTGGCCGCGCAGGCGGTGCTGCTGTGCGGTGCCGCCGGCGACATCCCCGGCGTCATCGGCAACAAGAGCCACCACGCCACCGAGCCCGAGGAGAAGCTGCGCGTCCTCACCGCGGCCGAGATCCACATCGACACCGGCCACGGCTCGCGCGAGGCGGTCGCGGCGGCGGGGGTGGCGATCGGCACGCCGGTGGTCTGGCAGCCCGAGGTGCTGATGCTGGCCGGCGGGCGCGTCGCCGGCACCGCCATCGACGACCGCGCCGGCTGCGCCGTCCTTCTCGCGCTGGCCCGCGCCCTTGCCGGCCGGCCGGCGGGCGGGCCGACCGTGCACCTGGTCTGGTCGGTGCAGGAAGAGTTCAACCTGCGCGGCGCGCTCGTCGCGGCACAGGCGCTGCGGCCCGATATCGCGCTGCAGATCGACCTGATGCTCGCCACCGACTGCCCGGGGATGGAGACGCGCGGCGAGATGCGCCTCGGCGGCGGGCCGGGCATCAGCCTCTATTCCTTTCACGGCCGCGGCACGCTGAACGGGCTGTTGCCGCACCCCGCGCTGGTGCGGCTGGCCGAAGGGGCGGCCGCGGCCGGCGGGCTGGCGCTGCAGCGCTCGGCCCAGGTGGGCATCCTGACCGACAACTCCTATGTCCAGCTGGTGGGCGAGGGGGTGGCCGCGCTCGACCTCGGCTTTGCCTGCCGCTACACCCATTCGGCGCTCGAGCTCTGCGATCCGGGCGATCTCGAGGGGCTTGCCCGGCTCCTGCTTGCGATGCTCGCCGGCATCGGACCGGGGCTGGCGCTTGCGCGCGATGCGGGGGAGGCGGCGCCATGACCATCACGCTCGGCATCGACATCGGCACCTACGAGACCAAGGGCGTGCTGGTCGAGGACGGCGCGGTCATCGCCGCGGCCGCCCGCGGCCACCAGCTGCGCGTGCCCCGCCCCGGCTGGGCCGAGCATGACGCCGAGGCCGACTGGTGGGCCGACCTCTGCGCCGTCGCGCGCGAGCTCGTGGCCACGGCCGGCATCGACCCCGCGCGGGTGGCCTGCCTCGCCGTCTCGGCGATCGGGCCCTGCATGCTGCCCGTCGATGCCGCCTGCCGGCCGCTTTCCCCGGCGGTGCTCTACGGCGTCGACACCCGCGCCGCGGCCGAGATCGCCGAGCTTGACGCCGAGATCGGCGCCGGCCGCATCCTCGAGGTCTGCGGCAACGCGCTGACCTCGCAGGCGGTGGGGCCGAAGATCCTGTGGCTCAAGCACAACCGCCCCGAGGTCTACGCTGCCGCGGCGCGCATCCACACCGCGACGAGCTTCCTCGTCGAGCGGCTGACCGGGCAGGCGGTGATCGACCACTACACCGCCGCGAACTTCGCCCCCCTCTACGATGTCGGCCGGCTCGGCTGGACCGACGCGCTCGCCCCCGGCATCGTCGAGGAAGGCCGACTGCCGCGGCCCGCCTGGTCGGCCGAGATCGCCGGCGGGGTGACGCGGGCGGCGGCAGCGGAAACCGGGCTGGCCGCCGGCACGCCGGTGACGGTGGGCACCATCGACGCCGCCGCCGAGGCGGTCAGCGTCGGCGTCACCGACCCCGGCGACCTGATGCTGATGTACGGCTCGACCGTCTTCGCCATCCTGCTCACCGCGGCCCGGGTCCGCGACCCCCGGCTCTGGTATGCGCCGTGGCTGTTTCCCGGCGCCCACGCCAGCATGGCCGGGCTCGCCACCTCGGGCACGCTGACGCACTGGTTCCGCGACCGCTTCGCGCAGGAGCTCCCGCGGGAGGACGCCTTCGCGGCGCTCGCCGCCGAGGCCGCGGCCAGTCCCCGGGGGGCGCGCGGCCTCCTCTGCCTGCCGCATTTCTCGGGCGAGCGGACGCCGGTCCACGACCCGCGCGCCGCCGGCGCCTTCTTCGGGCTGAACCTGACGCACGGCCGCGGCGACCTCTACCGCGCGCTCCTCGAGGGCATCGCGCTGGCCACCGGCCGCATCGTCGAGACCTGGGCCGAGGCCGGGGCGCCGGTGGCCCGCGTCCGGGCGGTCGGCGGCGGCACGCGCAACCCCGTCTGGCTGCAGGCGACCTCGGACGTCACCGGCCTGCCGCAGGAGCTGTGCGCCCAGACCCGCGGTGCAAGCTACGGCGACGCCTTCCTTGCCGCCGTCGCGGTCGGCGCGGCACGGCGCGACGACATCGCCCGCTGGAACCCCGTCGCCGACCGCTCCCTGCCCGAGCGCGTGGCGGCCTACGAGCGCGCCCGGCCGCTCTTCCGTGCCCTCTACGAGCAGACGCGCGACATCGCCCATGCGCTCGCGGAGCCGCCGGCATGAAGGGCGGCGGCGACGACCACCTCGCCGCGCTTCGCGCCCGCTTCGGCGGCCCGGCGCCCGAGGCCATTGCCGACCCGCGCTTTGCCCGCGTCGCCGAGCGGCTGCTCGGCAGTGGCGGGCGCCGGCCGGCGCCCTATGCGGGCCTGCCGACGCTCCTGTCCGCGCCCGCCCGCGGCTTCGACCCCGCCGCGCCCGACCTCGCCGGGCTGCAGGTGGGGCTGTTCGGCGTGCCGATGGACCTTGGCGTGACCAACCGCGCCGGGGCGCGCTTCGGCCCCCGGGCGCTGCGCACGATCGAGCGCGTCGGGCCCTACCACCACGCGCTCGACGTGCTGCCCCTGCACGACCTCGCCGTCGCCGACCTTGGCGACGTGCCCTTCCGCGGCCGCTTCCGGCTCGAGGAGGCGCATCAGGACATCGAGGCGATGGCCGCGGCCCTGGTCGCCGCCGGGGTGGCGCCGCTCGCGGTCGGCGGCGACCATTCGATCAGCCATCCGCTCCTGCGGGCTGTGGGGCGCGACCGGCCGGTGGGACTGATCCACGTCGACGCCCATTGCGACACCTCCGCGATGACCGACGGGGTGCGCTTCCACCACGGCGGGCCATTCCGCAACGCCGTCCTCGACGGCGTGCTCGACCCGCGCCGGACGGTCCAGATCGGCATCCGCGGCGCCGCCGAGTGGCTGTGGGAGTTCTCGCTTGTCTCCGGCATGACGGTGATCCACGCTGAGGAGATCGACGCCATCGGCCTGCCGGCGGTGATCGCGCGGGCGCGGGCGGTGGTCGGGGCGGGGCCGGTCTATCTCTCCTTCGACATCGACGCGCTCGACCCCGCCTTCGCACCCGGCACCGGCACGCCCGAGCCCGGCGGGCTGAGCATGCGCGAGGCGCAGGCGCTCCTGCGCGGGCTGAAGGGCCTCGACATCGTCGCCGGCGACGTCGTCGAGGTCGCCCCGCCCTACGATGCGGCCGCGGTCACGGCGCTGGCCGGCGCCAGCATCCTCTTCGAAATCCTCGCGCTGATGGCCTTCTCGCCCTCGGTCGGGGGGCGGGCGGTCAGCGGGTGATCGGCTCCAGCGGGTCGTAGGCTGCCGCCTCGCTTCCCCAGGCGACCGCGGGCAGGCAGTCGGGCTTCCAGCGGATCGCGCCAAAGGCGCCACGGGCGAACCACGCCCAGCGCGTGACGATGCCGGCGGGGTCGCGCCAGCCCGGCTGCGGCGGCGCCAGCAGCCGGCAGCGGAAGAAGACGTCGACCTGGTGCCAGCCCGTCGCGGGGTCATGGAACTCGTTGACAAGGCAGGGAGCGCCGACGTCGACAGCGGCGCCGGTCTCCTCGGCCACCTCGCGGACAAGGTTGGCCGGCAGGCCGGTGCCGGGCTCGGCCCCGCCGCCGGGTGCGCCCCACAGGTCGCTGATGCCGTCCGGCCAGGCGTTGACAAGCAGCAGCCGGTCCTCGTGCAGGATGACCGCGCGCACCGCCAGCCGGATCGGCATCGCCCTATCCCCGCGCCGGGCCGAGCAGGCGGTTGACATGGCCCATCTTGCGGCCCGGGCGCGCCTCGCCCTTGCCGTAGAGGTGCAGCTGCACCGCCGGGTCCGCGGCCAGCGCCAGCGCCTCCGCGGCGTCCGCCTCGGACCCGATCAGATTGACCATCTCGACATCGGCATGGCGCCGCCCGTCGCCCAGCGGCCAGCCCATGACGGCGCGCACATGCTGCTCGAACTGGTCGATCACGCAGCCGGCCTGCGTCCAGTGGCCCGAGTTGTGCACCCGCGGCGCGATCTCGTTCACCAGAAGCCCGGTCCGGGTGACGAACAGCTCCACCCCCATCACCCCGACATGGTCAAGCGCGTTCAGGATGCGCCCGGCGATCAGCACCGCCTCGGCACGCTGGCGCGGCGACAGCCGGGCGGGCACGGTCGTGCGCCGCAGGATGCCCGCCTCATGCAGGTTCTCGCCCGGCTCGTAGGCCACCACGGCGCCGGCCAGCCCGCGCGCGGCGACGACGCTCGCCTCGCGCTCGAATGCGACGAAGCCCTCCAGGATCGCCGGCCCCCCGCCGATCGCCGCGAGCTGCGCGGCGGCCCCGGCGGCCGCGTCGATCCGCGCCTGCCCCTTGCCGTCATAGCCCAGCCGGCGCGTTTTCAGCACCGCCGGCAGGCCGGCCGCGGCGATCGCCGCGGGCAGGTCGGCGGGGCCGTCGACGGCGGCGAACGGCGCGGTGGCCAGGCCGAGCCCGGCCAGGAAGGTCTTCTCCTCCAGCCGGTCGGCGCTTGCGGCCAGCGACCGCCGCGACGGCCGCAGCGGCCGCAGCAGCTCCACCGCGTCCAGCGCGCCGAGCGGAATGTTCTCGAACTCGTAGGTGACGACATCTGCCGAGGCGGCGAAGGCGGCGAGCGCGGCGGCATCGTCCCAGCCCGCCGCCGTCGCCCGCCAGGCCACCTGCGCCGCCGGACAGCCGGGGGCGGGGTCGTAGACATGCACGCGCAGGCCCAGCCGCGCCGCGGCGAGCGCCAGCATCCGGCCGAGCTGGCCGCCGCCGAGGATCCCGAGGCAGGCGCCGGGGCCGGCGGCCTCAGTCATGCGGCACCTCGGGCACCGCCGCCGACAGGGCCTCCCGCCAGCCGGCCAGCCGTGCCGCCAGCCCGGGGTCGGCCAGCGCCAGGATCTGGGCGGCCAGCAGCGCGGCGTTGGCCGCCCCGGCCGAACCGATCGCCATCGTCGCGACCGGAAAGCCGCGTGGCATCTGGACGATCGAATAGAGGCTGTCCTGCCCGCCCAGCGCCCGCGTCTCGACCGGCACGCCGATCACCGGCAAGAGGGTCTTGGAGGCCATCATCCCCGGCAGATGCGCCGCCCCTCCCGCCCCGGCGATGATCGCCCGCAGTCCGCGGGCGGCAGCGCCGCGGCCGTACTCCCACAGCCGGTCGGGGGTGCGGTGGGCCGAGACGATGCGCACCTCATGGGCAACACCCAGCTCGGCCAGAAGCTCGGCCGCGGGCTTCATGGTCGGCCAGTCCGACTGGCTGCCCATCACGATCCCGACCAGCGCCCCGCCCATCTCCTGCCCCCTGCCGCCGCGGCGGGCGGCACCTTAGGGCCCGCCCGTGGCGGGCGCAACGTCCGCCGGCGCTGCCCTCAGGCGATGATGTCGGGGGTGAGCTGGTCCTCGATCCGCGCGATCTGGTCCTTGAGCGACAGCTTGCGCTTCTTCAGCCGCCGCAGCGCCAGCTGGTCGGCGCGCGCGGTACCGTCCATCGCGGCGATCGCGGCATCGAGGTCGCGGTGCTCGCGGCGCAGAACCTCGAGCCTGATGCGCAGCACCTCTTCGCTGGTCAGTTCCGTGGGGGCGTTCATCGCGTCCTTCCGGGGCGACTCGGGTTCCTCTTCCCGAATATAGGGGCGATCGCCCGCGGTTGAAGCGCAATCCGGCGCCCGGCGGCTCAGCCCCGGCCCACCCGCACCCGCGCCTCGACGCGCAGCGCGGCGGCGAGCGAGGCGAAGCGGGCCGCCGCGACCTCGCCGTAAAGCTCCTGCGAGCGCGGCGACAGCACCAGTTCCAGCACCCGCTTCTTGGGGAAGTAGCCCAGCCGGCAATGCTGGTTGATGCCCTCGAAGGCGAACATCGCCCCGAACCGCAGCGCCTTGCCCAGCACCTCGGCCTGCGTCAGCTCGGCCTCCGGCAGCAGCCGCACCAGCGGCTCCATCCGGGTGCCGGCGCGGCTGCTGCGGTAGCGGTACAGGAGCGCCAGCCCCAGGAAGACCCGGCCGGGATGGTCCAGCCCGCCCATGTTGGCGCGTGTCGCGGTGTCGAAACAGACCTCGGCGCGGTAGTCGGGATGGGCCCGCCAGTTGACGTCGTGCAGCAGGCAGGCGGCGCGCACCAGGCGCAGCCGCCCGGGGGGGGCCGAACGGTAGAGCGGCTGGAGGAAGTCGAACAGCCGGTCGCCGTTGCCGGGCATCCGCGCGGCCGAGGCCTCCATGAAGCGGCAGGCCTCGAGCAGCGGGTCGCGGGCGCGCAGCTCCTCGGGCATCTGCTCGTACAGCATCCCTTCGCGCACGCCATAGGCCGAGGTCGCGATCTCGGCGGGGGCAAAGACGCGGAGCAGCTGCTTGAGGATGTCGCCGGCCAGCGGCACATGCTCCATCCGTTCGGCCGAGATGCCGGTGCGCGCGCGCAACTGGCCGAGGTCGCTGCCGCCGATCCACTCGGCGGTGGCGCGCACCGACTTCGGCGTCATGCGGTACTCGTGCAGCACGGTCAGGGGATAGCCCCGCCGCTCCATGTCAAGCCGCGCGAAGGCCCGCCATGAGCCGCCGACGAGGTAGAGCCGCTCGTGTCCGGTGCCGACCCGCTCCGCCGCCCCCTCCAGCACCGCCCGCAGATGCGCCTTCAGGCCCTTGCGTCCGCCGGGGATGCCCTGCAGCCGGAACGGGCCGAGCGGCGTGGACTGGCGCGCCCCGACCCGGCCGCGGGCGATGACGGCCAGCTCCAGCGACGCCCCGCCGATGTCGCAGACCAGCCCCTCGGCCTCCGGCCAGCCCAGCAGCACGCCCTGGGCGGACAGCCGCGCCTCCTCGGGCCCGTCGATGACCCACAGCCTGAGGCCGGTCGCCTCCAGCACCTCGGCGCGGAAGGCCGCGCCGTCGGCGGCCTCGCGCACCGCAGCGGTGGCGATGCAGATCAGGGGCGGCAGGCCCATCCCCTCGGCAAGCCTGGCAAAGCGCTTCAGCGCCGCCAGCGCCCGGGTCCGCCCCGCGGGGTTCAGCCGCCCGGTCTCGGCCAGCCCCTGGCCGAGGGCGCACATCACCTTCTCGTTGTAGAAGTAGGCCGGCGAACGCGCCGCGCCGTCGAAGACGACCAGCCGGACCGAGTTCGACCCAACGTCCACAACCCCCACCCGCGCCAGGGCGCGCGTCAGCGGGTCCGCAAGGAGGGGGCGCCCGAAGGGGCCGGCGCTGTCCTGCTGTCCGGTTCCGGCATCCATGGCGGCGGCGGTCTCCACGGCGTCGCGAACGCCGCGGAGACTGCCCGCTCGCGGCCCGGGCGTCAACGCGGCCCTCCGCCGCCGGCGGTCAGTCGCGCGAGGGCGCAAGGCGGGGCACATCGGCCGCGCCCGCCGATCCGCGCCCCGAAAGCGACGGGTTCTCCATGAAGAAGCGGTGGCAGTTGAACAGCTCCCGCCCGTCCTCCCGCGCCGAAAGGTCGCGGCTGTAGCTGCCGTCGGCCGCCAGCACCCAGCTCTGCGCCTCGTCGGCCAGGTTGGCGGCCATCACCTGGTCCATGATCTGCGCCTTGACCGTGGGATTGTGGCACTCCACCAGCGTCTCGACCCGCCGCATCAGGTTGCGCCCCATCCAGTCGGCCGACGAGATGAACACCCGCCCCTTCTTCGACGGCAGGCCGTGGCCGTTGCCGAAGCAGACGATGCGGCTGTGTTCGAGGAACCGGCCGACGATCGACTTGACGCGGATCGTCTCCGACAGGCCCCGCACGCCGGGGCGCAGCCCGCAGACGCCGCGCACCACCAGGTCGATGCGCACCCCCGCCCGGCTCGCGGCGTAGAGCGCGTCGATCACCTCGGGCTCGATCAGCGCGTTCATCTTGGCCCAGATCTCGGCCTGCCGTCCGGCCGCGGCATGTGCCGCCTCGGCGCGGATCAGCGCGATCAGGCGGTCCTTCAGCCCGATGGGCGAGATCGCGAGGTTCTCCAGACCCTCGGGCTGGGCATAGCCGGAGAGGTAGTTGAACACCTTGGTGGCGTCGCGCCCGAGCGCGGGATCGCAGGTGAACAGCGACAGGTCCGTGTAGATGCGGGCGGTGATCGGGTGGTAGTTGCCGGTGCCGAAATGGGTGTAGGTCACCAGCGCGTCGCCCTCGCGCCGGACCACGGCCGAGATCTTGGCGTGCGTCTTCAGGTTCAGGAAGCCGTAGACGACCTGCGCGCCGGCCCGCTCCAGCCGCCGCGACTGGCGGATGTTGGCCGCCTCGTCGAAGCGCGCCTTCAGCTCGACAAGTGCGGTCACCGACTTGCCGGCCTCGGCGGCCTCGCACAGCGCCCCGACGATGGGGCTGTCCCAGGAGGTGCGGTACAGCGTCTGCTTGATGGCGATGACGCTCGGATCGGCCGCCGCCTGCTGCAGGAAGCGCATCACCATGTCGAAGGTCTCGTAGGGGTGGTGCAGCAGCATGTCCTTGCGCCGGATGGCCTCGAACAGGTTGCCGTCGTGGTCCTGCACCCGCTCGGGCACGCGCGGGGCGAAGGGCGGCCACAGGAGGTCGCGCCGGCTGTCCAGCACCAGCTCGCGGATATCGGCCATGCCCAGCATGCCCTTCACCTCCACGACCTCGTCCTCGGAGACGTGCAGCTCCTGCATGATCAGCGCCCGCAGCGCCGGCGGCGCCCCGGCGGTGATCTTCAGGCGGATCACCTCGCCGCGCCGGCGCCGCTTCAGCGCCACCTCGAACTCGCGCACGAGGTCCTCGGCCTCGTCCTCGATCTCGATGTCGCTGTCGCGCAGCACCCGGAAGGCGCAGTGCCCGCGCGCCCGGTAGCCGGGGAAGATCTGCTCCAGATGCAGCAGCAGCAGCTCCTCCAGTGGCAGGAAGCGTGCCAGCCCGGCCGCCGCGGGCAGGGCGACGAAGCGGGCGATCTGCTGGGGGATCGGCAGCAGCGCCTTCAGCGGCCGGCGGTCGGCTGCCCGCTCGAGCTCGAGCGCCAGGCAGAAGCCGGTGTTGGGGATGAAGGGAAAGGGATGGGCCGGGTCGATCGCCAGAGGCGACAGCACCGGGAACACCTGGGCCAGGAAATGTGCCGCCAGGTGGCGCTCGTCGCGCCGGGTCAGCTTGCCGCGCGTCAGCAGCGTGATCCCGGCGGCGTCCATCTCGCGGCGCAGCTCGGTCCAGACCGCCTGCTGTTCGGCCATGAGCCGACGGGCATCGGCGTTGATCAGCCCCAGCTGCTCGGCCGGGCTGCGACCGTCCTCCGACAGCGAGGCGGCGCCGCGGCGGGCCAGCTCGCGCAGGCCGGCGACGCGCACGGTGTAGAACTCGTCGAGGTTGGTGGCCGAGATCGACAGGAAGCGCAGCCGCTCGAGCAGCGGCACGCGCGGGTTCGTGGCCTCCTCGATGACCCGCCAGTTGAACCGCAGCCACGACAGCTCGCGGTTGAAGAAGCGCCGCGGCCCGGCCACCTCGGCCTCGGGCAGGTCGACGGGGGCGGGCAGGGGGGCGGCAAGGAAATCGGCGCTGGTCATGGCGGTCCGCGGGCTGTGCGGGGGCCCTTATCGCCTGCCCGGGCCCGGTCGGGCAAGGCCGCCTGCGGGGGCCTGCGCGGCCTTCCGCGGGCGGCGCCCGCCTCAGCCGCCGGCGGCCAGGTGCCGGCCCGCAAGCCTGACCGTCACCGCCCCGCCCTCGGCCAGGGCGCGGGCGTCCAGCGCCGCCACCAGCGCGCGCGCGGCGGCCAGCGAGCGCTCCATCCGCGCCGTCAGGTAGGCGATGAGGTCGGGGCTCACCGGCAGCTGGCGGTCGGCGAACAGCTTCACCAGAACCGCCGCCAGCAGCGCGTCGTCGGGCTGCTCCAGCCGCGCCAGCGCCGCCGCCTCGGCGCGGCTGGCGAGGTCGGGCAGCCGCACGCCCCAGGCCGGCGCCGGGCGCCGCGCGGTCAAGAGCAGCCGGCCGCCGGCCTCGGCCAGCATGTTGTGCAGATGCAGCAGCGCCCGTTCGCCGGCCGCATCCCCCGCCAGCGTGTCGGCGTCGTCCACCGCCACCCGCCCCGCCTCGGCCAGCGCCGGCAGCCCGGCCCCCGGCAGCGCCGCCGCCGGCAGCACGATCCCGCCCGCCGCATCCGCCCAGACATGCGCCAGATGGGTCTTGCCCGACCCCTCCGGCCCGGCGAGCAGGAGCTTGCCCTCCGGCCAGCCCGCCCAGCCCTCGACCGCCGCCAGCGCCGCGGCGTTGGCCGGTGAGACGAAGAAGTCCGCCCGCCCCATGGCGGCAGGCAGGGCAAGCTCGAGGGCAAGCTGGCGGGCCAGGGGGTTAGCCCGCCCCGGGGGGCAGCCGGCCGCGGTAGAGGCGGCTGTCGAGGTACTGGCGCAGCGCGAAGCGCGACAGCACCCCCAGCGCCGCCGCCACCGGCACCGCCACCAGCATGCCGACGAAGCCGAACAGCGTGCCGAAGGCCGACAGCGCCAGCAGCAGCCACACCGGGTGCAGCCCCACCGAGTTGCCCACCAGCCGCGGCACCAGCAGGTTGCCCTCGATCGCCTGGCCGGCCACGAACAGCCCCACCACCGCCGCGATCCAGATCGGCTCGTTCCAGAACTGGAACAGCGCCACCCCGATCGACAGGACCCCGCCGGTGATCGCCCCGACATAGGGGATGAACGACACCAGCCCCGCCGTCACCCCGATCGCGAGCCCGTAGTCGAGCCCGATGATCCACAGGCCGACGGCGTAATAGGCCGCGAGGATCAGGCAGACGCTGATCTGCCCGCGCACGAACCCCGCGAGCACGGCGTCGACCTCGCCGGCAAGCCGGCGGACGACGCCTGCATGGTCGCGCGGCAGAAGCGCGTCGACGCGCTCGATCATCCTGTCCCAGTCGAGCAGCAGGTAGACCGCAACCACCGGTGTCACGACCAGGAAGACGGCGGCGTTGACCACCCCCAGCGCCGAGCCGAGAAGCGCGTTGACAAGCTCGCCGCCGCGCTCGCGGATGGTCTGGCCGACCCCGGCCAGCGACTGACGCAGCGTGCTCTCGGGCTCGAACAGGGCGGGGAAGTTGGCCAGCAGGAAGGCGTGCAGCTGCTCGAGCAGCCGCGGCATCGCCTCCACCAGCGCCGCCGCCTGCCGCGCCAGCGCCGGCGCCACGACCAGCACCAGCAGGATCACCACCAGCGCGAAGCCCAGCGCGATCAGCGTCACCGCCCCGGGGCGCGACATGCCCGCCCGCTGCAGCCGGTCGGCGACGGGGTCGAGGAAATAGGCGATCGCCCCCCCCGCCAGGAACGGCAGCAGCACATCGCCCAGAAGCCACAGCAGCGCCAGGAACACCGCCGCGGCGATGCCCCAGTAGCGAAGCTGGTCCCGTACCGGCAGTGCCATTTCCGCCTCCGTGCCCGCCGGCCGACATTGCCCGGCCGGGCGCAGGTTTCAAGGGGCCGCATCCGCAGCCAGCAGCGCGCGCAGCCGCGCCAGCACCCGCGCGACCCCCTCTTCTCCGGCCGACGCCGTCGCCCGCTCGGCCCCGGCCACATACCATGGCGCATCCGGCCCCAGCCGGTCCATCGCGACCGTCTCGGGCGCAAGCGCAAGCATCAGCCCGGTCTCGCCCGCGCCGGCGTGGTCGAAGGGGTAGGCGGCGGTGATCGTGCCATCGATCAGCGGATGGACGCTGATCCAGTTGAACGGGTTGGCGCCGCGGGCGTGGTCGGCATAGTAGCCCGCCATCCCCGTGCCGCCCCACCAGCCCTCGCCGCGCGTCCGCTCCAGATGCCTGAAGGTCGCCTGCCGGGCCGCCAGCCGCAGCGCAAGGTCGGTCGGCATGCCCTGGCCGAAGTTCTCGGTCTGGTGGTGGATCAGAGCGTGCAGGTTGCGGAATCCCACCCGCAGGAGCCCGGCGAAGACCGCCTCGAACACCGGTACCAGCGCCGCGGCATCGACATGCAGCGTGCCCGTGCCCTCGGGCGCGGCGACCGCATGGCTGGCCGCGCCATAGGCGAAGGCCGGCAGCAGGACGATCGCGCGCTCCGCCGCCAGCCGGTCCAGCGCCCGGGTCACGGCCAGAAGGTCCATGCCGACCGGCAGGTGCTCGCCGTGGTACTCCATCACCCCCACCGGCAGCACCGCCGGCAGGCCGCGGGCGATGGCCGCGCGGATGTCCTCGGGGCGCATCAGCTCGTATCGCATCGGGGCTTCTCCGGGACCGGGGCCGGGGTGGGCGGTCATTCGAGGTTGGCGTGGCGGGCCCGCATCGCGGCCGGCGCGACGCCAAGCCGCTCGCGCAGCTCGATCACCAGGGCCTCGGCGGCAAGAAACAGCGCTCCCTCGTAGACCGATCCCATGGGCAGGGCCGAATCCGGCCGGTCGCGGTCGCGGGCCATGGTCTGCGCCGGGATCACCACGACAAGGTCGGCCGCCGCGGCCACCGCCGCGGCAGGCTCGGCGGTGAACAGGATCACCTCCGCCCCCGCCGCCTGCGCCGTCGCCGCCAGGGCGGCGACCGTGGCCAGCCGCCCCGGCCCGTCGGAGGCGACGAGCAGGTCGCCCGGTCCCACCGGGGGTGCCGTCATCTCGCCGACCACCCCGACCGCGAGGCCGAGGTGGTGCAGCCGCATCGCCAGCGCGCGCATCATCAGCCCCTCGCGCCCGCAGCCGAGGAGTGCGATCCGACCGGCCGCCGCGATCCGTCCCGCCGCGGCCGCCAGCGCCGCGGCATCCACCCGCGCGGCTGCCGCCGCGACTTCCCCCGCCGCCGCCTCAAGCCGCGCGCGCATTCCGGCCCTCCCGCGGCACCGCCGCCATGGCGCGATGGCACCGGCCGCCATGCTGCCCGCGGCCGCGGCCGGCGCGCAAGCCCCCTCGGGCAGCGCTCCGGCCGGGCTGCGGACAGGTCTCAACGAAAGGTTGACCGCGGACACGGAATCTAGCGATTCCAATAGGATGTGTTCTGTCCCATGCGTGGGACGGCCCACTACCCCCCGGGCCGGCGGCGCCGCCGGCCGCCGTTCCCGCCCCTTTCTGCCCCGCCTCAGCCCCGCCCCAGCCGCGCCTCGGCCGCGGCGACCACGGCCTTCACCTTGAGAAAGCTGTCGGGCGTAACCGAGATCGAATCGATTCCCTGCTCGACCAGGAAGGCGGCGAACTGGGGATGGTCCGACGGGCCCTGCCCGCACAGCCCGACCTTGGCCCCGCTCAGCGTCGCGGCCCGGATCAGGTGGCCGATCATCCACTTCACGGCCGGGTCCTCCTCGTCGAACAGATGCGCCACCTCGGCCGAATCGCGGTCGACGCCCAGCGTCAGCTGGGTCAGGTCGTTCGAGCCGATCGAGAAGCCGTCGAAGCGGGCGGCGAAGGCCTCGGCCTGGACGATGTTGGCGGGGATCTCGGCCATCACGTAGACCTCCATGCCGCCCTCGCCGCGCACCAGCCCCTCCCCGGCCATCACCGCCAGCACCCGGTCTGCCTCCTCCACCGAGCGGCAGAAGGGGATCATGACGACGACGTTGGTGAAGCCCATCGTCTCGCGCAGCCGCCGGATCGCCCGGCATTCCAGCGCGAAGCCCTCGCGATAGCGGGGCGAATAGTAGCGTGCCGCGCCGCGGAAGCCGAGCATCGGGTTCTCCTCTCGCGGCTCGAACTCCGCCCCGCCGACCAGCCCGGCATACTCGTTGGTCTTGAAATCCGACATCCGCACGATCACCGGCTTCGGCCAGGCCGCCGCGGCGATCCGTGCCAGCCCGCGCGCGAGCGTGTCGACGAAATAGGCCCGCCCGTCGGCATGGCCGGCCGTCAGCTCGGCAAGCTGCGCCCGCGCTGCCGCGTCCTGCACCCTCTCGGGGTGCACGAGCGCCATCGGATGCGCCCGGACGTGGTTGGAGACGACGAACTCCATCCGCGCCAGGCCGACCCCGTCGGCCGGCAGCCGCCACCAGCGGAACGCCGCCGAGGGGTTGGCGAGGTTCAGCATCACCTGGGTGCGGGTGGCGGGGGCGGCCGCGGGATCCTGCACCGTCTCGGTGATCTCGGCCAGCCCCTCGTAGATGCGCCCCTCGTCGCCCTCCGCGCAGGAGACCGTGACCTCCTGGCCGTCGTGCAGCAGGCGCGTCGCGTCGCCGGTGCCCACCACCGCCGGCAGGCCGAGCTCGCGGCTGACGATCGCGGCATGGCTGGTGCGGCCGCCGCGGTCGGTGACGATGGCGGTCGCCCGCTTCATGATCGGCACCCAGTCGGGGTCGGTCGTCGCGGTGACGAGGATCGCCCCGTCGACGAAACGGGCGATGTCGCGGGCGCTCTCGATCACGCAGACCTGGCCGGCGACGATCTGCTCGCCGACCGACAGCCCCCTGGCCAGAAGCCGGCCGTGCCCGGCCATGGCGAAGCTGCGGAACTCGCCGGCGGCGCGGCGGCTCTGCACCGTCTCGGGCCGCGCCTGCACGACATAGAGCGCCCCCGACACCCCGTCCCTTGCCCACTCGATGTCCATCGGCCGGCGGTAGTGGTCCTCGATCACCGTCGCCCAGCGGCCGAGCGTCAGGATCTCGTCGTCCGACAGCACGAAGGCCGCCCGCTCGGCCTTCGAGGTCGGCACCGTGCGCGTCGGCCGCTCGCCGCCGCGCGCGTAGATCATCTTGATCTCCTTGCGCCCCAGCCGCTTCTCGACGATCGGGACGAGGTCGGGGCGGTCGAGCAGCGGCTTGAAGACCTGGTACTCGTCGGGGTCCACCGCGCCCTGCACGACGGTCTCGCCGAGGCCCCAGGCCGCATCGATGACCGCGACGCGGGGAAATCCGGATTCGGTGTCGATGGTGAACATCGTCCCCGAGCCGCCGAGGTCGGCCCTGACCATCGCCTGCACCCCGACCGACAGGGCCACCTTGAGGTGATCGAACCCCTTGGCCTCGCGGTAGGCGATCGCCCGGTCGGTGAAGAGCGAGGCAAAGCAGCGCCGGCAGGCGGCCATGAGCGCCGCCTCGCCGGTGATGTTGAGGAAGGTCTCCTGCTGGCCGGCGAAGCTTGCGTCGGGCAGGTCCTCGGCGGTGGCCGACGAGCGCACCGCGACATCGGCATCGGCCCGGCCGAGCCGGGCGCAGAGGTCGCGGTAGGCAGCACGGATCGCGGCCGCCGTCTTGGCCGGCCACTCGCCCTCGGTGAAGGCGCGGCGCAGTTCGGCCCCGGTCTCGGCCAGCGTCGCCTTGCCGGCCTTCAGATGCGCGAGCGCCTGGGCGATCCGGCCGTGCAGGCCGTTGGCCTCGACGAACCGCCAGTAGGCCCCCGCGGTGGTGGCAAAGCCCGGCGGCACCGCCACGCCCTTCGCGCCGAGATTGACGACCATCTCGCCGAGGCTCGCGTTCTTGCCGCCGACGCGGGGCACGTCGGCACGCCCCAGTTCCTCGAACCAGATGACGTCGCGGCTGTCGGTCATGGTGCGATCCTCCCCGCCCTCGGGACGAGCCTGCCGGGCCGGCGGGGAGATGTCGTTGACCTCGGTCAAGGGCGGCCTGCCCTGCTCAGCCGACCCTGCCGGCGATGAAGGCGCGCGCCTCGGGTGTGCGGGGCGCGGCGAAGACGTCTTTCGTCGGACCGACCTCGACCAGCCGGCCGAGATGAAAGACCGCGACCCGGTCGGCGATGCGCCGGGCCTCCATCATCGAATGGGTGATCACGATGATGGCGTGGTCCGGCCTGAGTTCGACCAGCAGGTCTTCGATCGCCCGCGTCGCGACCGGGTCGATCGAGCCGGTGGGCTCGTCCATGAGCAGCACCTCGGGCCGGGTCGAGAGCGCGCGCGCGATGCACAGCCGCTGCTGCTGGCCGCCCGACAGCTCGGTTCCCGCCTTGCTGCGCAGCACGTCCCGGACCTCGTCCCACAGGTTCGCGCGGCGCAGGCAGTGCTCGACGTGCGCCTCGAGGTCTGCGCGGTCGCGGACGATCCCGTGCAGCCGAGCGCCCCAGGCGACGTTCTCGAAGATGCTGGTCGGAAACGGGTTCGGCTTCTGCGCTACCCAGCCGAAGCGGCGGCGGTGCAGCGGCGGGTCGACCCCGGGCGCATGGATGTCCTGCCCGTCCATCACGATCCGCCCCGCGATGCGCAGCCCGCGCACACCGTCGAGCATGCGGTTGAGGCATTTGAGTGCGGTGGTCTTGCCGCAGCCGGAAGGGCCGATGAAGGCGAGGATCTCGCCGCGGAAAAGCTCGAAGCTGACCCCGTGAAGCGCCTGCTTCTCGCCGTACCAGAGACTGAGCCCGCGGACCTCGATCAGCGCGGGGGCGTTCCGCTGCTGCGACGGGGCGTCGGCGGACGGCTGGGCGTTCATCGGCGGCTCCCCCTGCGATGGCGGCAGAAGGGCTTCCACGGGCCGGTGCGGCAGCGACACGATCCAGATCAAGACCCGGCAGCATTTACAAAAAATTCATGAAGATAACCGGAGGGCGGGGACGGGCCGGGCATGCTCAGGCGCGGGTCGGCCGGGGGTCCAGCCTTGCGGCCATGAGCCAGCTCAGCGCCACCATCGCGGCGGCGATGGCCAGGCACAGCGCCAGCCCGCCCGCCTGGTAGCCGATCCCTGACAGGGCGGTGCCGGCCAGCCGTCCGGCCGCGTTCGCGCCGTAGTAGACGCCGACGTCCATCGTCACCCGCCGCGCCTGCGAAAAGGCGAGGATCAGGTAGGAGTGCAGGGCCGAGTTGACGGCGAAGACGGCGCCGAAGGCCGCAAACCCCGCGACCAGCGTCACCGTCAGCGCCGGCGATGGCCCGCCGGCGATCCAGACCGCCGCCGCCAGGGACGCCGGCAACACTGCGAGCGCCGCCGCCCAGCGCCGGGCGTCGGCGACCAGCTCCGCCCCGGGCCGGCTGGCAGCGCGCAGGATCGCCGGCGCCGCCGCCTGCACGGCGCCGTAAAGGATGATCCAGCCCGCCATGAAGCCGCCGGTCAGGAAGAAGGCCGCGCGGTTGGAGGCGGCGCTGCCGTCCGACAGCACGGCGGTAAAGTAGACCGGCAGGCCGACCACGAACCAGACGTCGCGCGCCCCGAACAGGAAGACGCGGGCGGCGGCAAGGCGGTTGACGTTGGCCTCGGTCGAGAACAGCTCGCCGAACGCCGCCGCCCGCCGCCCCGCCGGCAGGCCCGCGGGCATGCGCATCACAAGCGCCGCCAGGACAGCCGCCAGAACCGCCGCCATCGCCAGCACCGCCGGGACGAAGCCCGCGAGCGCCAGCAGCGCGGCGCCGAGCAGGAAGCCGAGCCCCTTGACCGCGTTCTTGGAGCCCGTCAGCAGCGCCACCCAGCGGAACAGCGCCGCGTCGCCGGCCGGGGCGAGCAGCTTGACCGCGCTCTTGGCGCTCATCTTGGCAAGGTCCTTGGCAGCACCCGATGCCCCCTGCACCGCCATCACGTAGCCGACCGAGGCCGCCACCGACCAGCCGGGGTCCAGCCGGGCGAGGGCGAGGAGCGCCACGACCTGCAGGCCGAGTCCGGACAGGAGCGTCGCCCTCAGCCCGAAGCGCGCCGCCAGCCACCCCGCCGAGAGGTTGGTGGCGATGCCGGCCGCCTCGTAGAGCAGGAACAGCCAGGCCAGCTGCACCGGCGTGAAGCCGAGGCCGTTGAAGTGCAGGAGCACCAGCATCCTGAGCGCGCCGTCGCTCAGCATGAAGGCCCAGTAGGCGGCGGTGACGGCGATGTAGGCGACCCGCCCCCCGGCGGCGGTGGCAGGCGGGCTCATGGCGCCGCCGCCGCCATCAGCGCGACGTCGACAAGGCGCTGCGCGTAGCCCCATTCGTTGTCGTACCAGGCGTAGAGCTTGACCTGCGTGCCGCCGACGACCCTCGTCGAGGGCGCATCGAGGATCGCCGAGCGCGGATCGCCGACGAAGTCGGAGGAGACCAGCGGTCGCTCCTCGTAGCCGAGGATGCCGGCGAGCGGCCCCTCGGCCGCCGCCCGGAAAAGCGCGTTGACCTCGGCCGCGGCGGTCGGCCGGGCGACCTCGAACACCGCGTCGGTGAGCGAGGCGTTGACCAGCGGCACCCGCACCGCATGGCCGTCGAGGCGGCCCGCGAGGTCGGGAAAGATGAGCCCGATGGCGCCGGCCGAGCCGGTCGTCGTCGGGATCAGGTTGACGAGCGCCGAGCGCGCCCGCCTGAGGTCGCGCGCCGGGCGGTCGACCATCACCTGGGTGTTGGTGGCATCGTGGATGGTGGTGATCGTGCCATGGCGGATGCCGATGCCCTCGTGCAGCACCTTGACGAGCGGCGCTAGGCAGTTGGTGGTGCAGGAGGCGGCGGTGACGATCGGGTGGCGGGCGGGGTCGAAGGCGGACTCGTTGACGCCGCGGACGATGTTGGCCGCCGAAGGGTCGTGGACCGGCGCCGAGACGACGACACGGCGCACCCCGGCGTCGAGATAGGGCGCAAGCCGCGCCCGGCTGCGGAATGCGCCGGTGCAGTCGATGGCCACCTCGACCCCGGCGAGCGGCAGCGCCGCGATCGTGGTCGCCCCGACGACGGGGATGCGGCGGCCGTCGATGACGATCGCACCGTCCGCGGCGCGGATGTCGGCCGGCCAGCGGCCGTGGATGCTGTCGAAGGCCAGCAGATGGGCATGCACCGCCGCATCGCCGGCGGCATCGTTGACGAAGGCCACGGTCGCGCCGCGCTCGACAAGGATGCGCAGGGCAAGCTTGCCGATGCGGCCGAGGCCGTTCAGCGCGAAGACGGTCACGCCGCGCCCTCGGCGGCGGCGTCCTGCCCGATGGCGTCGATGCGGCGCTGCAGCGACACCCGGTCCAGCCGGGCGACGGGCAGGCTCACGAAGGCGGCGATGCGGTGGCGCAACCGGCCATAGGCCTGCTGGAAGGCCAGCCGCCGCTCGGCCGCGGTGCCGGTGGCCTTCACCGGGTCGGGCACGCCCCAGTGGCCGGTGACGGGCTGTCCGGGCCATGTCCCGCAGTCCTCGTTGGCCGACAGGTCGCAGACGGTGAAGACGAAGTCCATCACCGGCGCCTCCGGGCCCTGGAAGGCCGCAAGCGGCTTCGGCCGCAGGTGCCCGACCGCATGGCCCTTGCCGCGCAGCGTCTCCAGCGCCACCGGGTCCGGCGCCGCGGCGGGGGACATCCCGGCCGAGAAGGCCCGGAACCCTCCGGCGCCGAGCTGCGCGAGGATCGCCTCGGCGAAGAGCGAGCGCGCCGAGTTGGCCGCGCAGACGAAGAGCACGTTGAACGGCCGGGCCGGGGCCGGGGCGGTCCTGTCCATGGCTTGAGTCCTTTGGGGCGTCAGGGGGGGCAGGGCGGGGGCAAGGTCGGCGCGGCCGCGGAAGCAGCCCAGCACCAGCCCGTCGGCCAGCGCGCGGAGCGCCTGAAGCCGCAGGCCGTAGCGCAGCGAGGTGCCCTGGCGGAGCGGTGCGATCAGCCCGCCGCGGGCCAGCGCGGCCAGATGGGCCGAGGCGGTCGACGGCGGCAGCCTCAGCACGGCGGCGATCTCGCCCGCAGGCACCCGGTCGGGGTGGCGGCGCATGAGCAGGCCCAGAAGGGCCAGCCGCTGGGGATGGCCGAGCAGGGCGAGAGTGTCGGACAGTGATGATTCCATATTTCCAGAATAACAGAAACAATGGATGCGACCAGCCCCGCTCGGGCGCCGGCAGGCCAGGCGGGCCGGTATCACGTTGTCGTGACGGGGGGCTGCGCCGGCAGGCGAGGTATCGGCTTCGCCGTGACCAATCGCCCCGGCCGCGCCCGGACCGCGAATCACCGATCTGCCGAATCGCGCACCGCGCTCCGACGGCGCGCGGCGTGCGCCCGCGGCCCCGGCGCGACCGGGGGACACCCGGCCAAGTGGCCGGCCGCGAAGGGCAATTCAGGGAACGTTGGACGAACTTCATGGGCCGGCGGCGGCCCGTCGGCCGGTTGGCGCCGAGCGGTCTCGGAAATCCGAAAGGTGTCGCAGAAATGTGCATTGTGCGGCCAAGGCAAGCAGGCGTAACGTGACTGTGTTAACAGTTGAGCTTCTGGAGGGCTCCGATGAATTTCGTCGTCAAATTTGCGGCCGTGTCCGCGCTGGCCCTCATGGGCTCTGCCGCGGCGGCAAGCGATCGTCCGGTCTCGGTCGGCCCGCGCGTGGCTGGCCCCGCCGCTGCCGAGGTTGCCTCGGTCGAGCCGAGCCTCGGTGCCGCCGAGGTCACGGAGGCCGCGCTGGCCGCCGACGGCGTCCGGCTGGGCAGTGACGCAGTCGGCCCGCTGCCCGCCGAGATGGGCGGCAGCGAGGTCATCCTGAACTGGGATTCGCGGATGGTCCTCAAGACCACGCTCTATCCCAACCGCGCGGTCGGGCTGATCACCCGCAACGGCGCCCACCACTGCACCGGCTGGCTGATCAGCCGCAACACGGTGGCCACCGCCGGCCACTGCGTGCATTCGGGCCGCGGCGGCACCTGGTACGACCGGCGCACCATGCGCTTCTACCCCGGCCGCGACGGCGCCTCCTCGCCCTACGGCTCGTGCGGTGTGTCGCGGATGCACTCGGTGACCGGCTGGACCGTCAACGGCAACCGCGACTACGACTACGGCGCGATGCGGCTTGACTGCTTGGTCGGCAACACGGTGGGCTGGTTCGGGATGTACTCCCACACCGCGCCGCTGAACGAGCCCGCGATCATCACCGGCTACCCCGGCGACAAGCCGCAGACGCAGTGGATCAGCTCCGACAAGGTGCGCGAGGCGCTGACCCGGCAGGTGCGCTACCGCATGGACACCGTCGGCGGCAACTCCGGCAGCCCGATCTGGAGCGACCGCAGTGCGGCGCTTTCCACCACCGGTGCCTGGGGCTATGCGATCCACACCTTCGGCGACACCGCCAACAGCCGCAACGGCGGCACGCGGATCGTCTCGGCGGTGCTGACCAACTACGTGAACTGGATCAACCTGCCCTGAGTCGACAGGGCGCGAATCACCCTCGCCCGCGTGAGTTGTGTGCGCCGCCGCAGAGATGCGGCGGCGCTTCATCATTTGAGCAGGAAAAGTTTCATTGTTTTTCAGAGGATTGAGGTCCGTCCCGGCCTGGACGGTCGCACCCGCGTTGTCGCATCCGCTTACAGAGGCTAGGATTCGCGGCATTGATCATCCTTTGACCGGAGGAAGTTGGCGATGAAGCCGTTTCATGCAATCGCGATGGCGTCGGTCCTCGCCCTCTGGGCGGCGGGGGCAGCCGCAAGCGACCGCGCCGTCGAGGCCGGGGTGCGCGGCCCGGTGCCCGGACCGTCGGCCGGCGAGGCGGCGACAGCGGCGGGGATGCCCTACGCGGGGTCGGACGCGGTCAGCGAGACCGAACTCGCGGCATCGGGGGTGACGCTCGGCACCGCGCCTGTCGGCCCGCTGCCCGCCGAGATGGGCGGCAGCGAGGTGATCCTGAACTGGGATTCGCGGATGGTCCTGAAGACCACGCTCTATCCCAACCGCGCGGTCGGGCTGATCACCCGCAACGGCGCCCACCACTGCACCGGCTGGCTGATCAGCCGCAACACGGTGGCCACCGCCGGCCACTGCGTGCATTCGGGCCGCGGCGGCACCTGGTACGACCGGCGCACCATGCGCTTCTACCCCGGCCGCGACGGCGCCTCCTCGCCCTACGGCTCGTGCGGTGTGTCGCGGATGCACTCGGTGACCGGCTGGACCGTCAACGGCAACCGCGACTACGACTACGGCGCGATGCGGCTTGACTGCTTGGTCGGCAACACGGTGGGCTGGTTCGGGATGTACTCCCACACCGCGCCGCTGAACGAGCCCGCGATCATCACCGGCTACCCCGGCGACAAGCCGCAGACGCAGTGGATCAGCTCCGACAAGGTGCGCCAGGCGCTGACACGGCAGGTGCGCTACCGCATGGACACGGTCGGCGGCAACTCCGGCAGCCCGGTGTGGAGCGACCGCGGCGAGGCGCTCGCGACCAGCGGTGCCTGGGGCTACGCGATCCACACCTACGGCAACGCGGGCGCGCAGTACAACGGCGGCACGCGGATCGTCTCGGCGGTGCTCAACAACTACATCAACTGGATCAACCGTCCCTGACGGGCCGGACGGCCAGGGCGTCGAACGGGGGCCGCCGCGGCAGCGCGGCGGCCCCTCCCGTGCCGCCGGCGGCTTGCGCCGTTCCCGTCCGGGCACTGGCGGCGGCGGCCGCGGCTTCCTACATGCGCCGCAGTGAAGCGCCCGGGCGGGGCGGCCATCCGCCTTGCCCCGGCAGCCCGCGAGGAGATGCCCCATGTCCCGACCGTCGACGCGCCCCGGCCTTCCCCGCCGCGGCGTACTGCGCCTTGCCGCCGCCGCCGTCGCCCTGCCGGCCGCGGCGGTGCTGGCCGGCTGCGTGCCCGCCGACCATGCCGTGACCGACCCCGGGCCGGGGCCGGGCGGCGCGGCCGAGGGGGTCGAGGGCCGGGTGACCGACGCCCGCGGCCGGCCCGTCGCCGGTGCCTTCGTCGAGGCCCGCGGCACCGGCCCCCGCCCCAACCCGGTACCCGAGATCGCCGTCTTCACCGACGGCGACGGCCGCTACCGCTGGTTCCTGCCGGCGGGAAGCTACGCGATCACCGTCACCGCCGAGGCGCTGGGCCGCCGGACGCTGGCCGTGACGGTGCCGCACGGGCGCGCGGTGCGGCTCGATTTCGTGCTCGGCTGACCCCTCCGGCCGGGTGGCGCGGGCCGGCCTCAGCGGCTCAGCCCGCCGGGCAGCGTCGGCACCTCGAGAGCGGCGAAGCCGTAGTGGCGCAGCCAGCGCAGGTCGCTCTCGAAGAAGGCGCGCAGGTCGGGGATGCCGTATTTCAGCATGGCGATCCGGTCGATCCCCATGCCGAAGGCGAATCCCTGCCACTGCGCGGGGTCGACCCCGCCGGAGCGCAGCACATGGGGGTGCACCATCCCCGAGCCGAGGATCTCGAGCCAGTCGTCGCCCTCGCCGATCTTCAGCTGACCGCCCGCCCATGAGCAGCGGATGTCGACCTCGGCCGAGGGCTCGGTGAAGGGGAAGTGCGAGGCGCGGAAGCGCAGCTCGACGCCCTCGACCTCGAAGAACGCGCGGCAGAACTCCTCGAGCACCCATTTCAGCTGTGCCATCGAGATGTCGCGGTCGATCGCCAGCCCCTCGACCTGATGGAACATCGGCGTGTGCGTCTGGTCCATGTCCATCCGGTAGACACGGCCGGGGGCGATCACCCGCAGGGGCGCGCCCTGCGCCAGCATGGCGCGGATCTGCACCGGGCTGGTGTGGGTGCGCAGCACGTGCGGCGGGCGGTTGTCGCCCTCGAGCCGGTGCAGGAAGAAGGTGTCGTGCTCCTGCCGGGCGGGATGCTCGGGGGGAATGTTCAGGGCGTCGAAGTTGTGCCAGTCGGTCTCGACCTGCGGGCCCTCGGCGACGGCGAAGCCCATGTCTGCGAAGATCGCCGTGAGCTCCTCCATCACCTGCGAGACGGGATGGATGCTGCCGCCCGGCCGCGGCCGGGCAGGCAGCGTCACATCCAGCCACTCGGCCTGCAGCCGCGCCTCGAGCACGGCGTCCGCCAGTGCCGCCCGGCGGGCCCTGAGGGCCGCCTCCACCTCGTCGCGCAGCCCGTTCAGCGCCGGCCCCGCGACCTTGCGCGCCTCGGGGTCCATGCCGCCAAGCTTGCGCATCCTCAGGCTGATCTCGCCCTTGCGGCCCAGCGCGGCGAGGCGGACCGCCTCCAGCGCGGCTTCGTCCGCCGCGGCGCCGATCTCGCCCAGGTATCTCGCGCGCAGCGCCTCAAGCCCGTCCATTGCCCACCCCCTCCGGTGCGCCCGCGTCCTAGCGAAGGGGGCAGGGGCTGGCAAGCGGCCTTGGTCCGGTTGCCGGCCCTGCCGTGGACTGCTAGCCTGTCGCGTGCATGTGCCGCATGGCCGGGAGCATCATGGCGCACCACCCGCTCGCGTCCTTCCTGCTCGCGCTCGCCGCGGCCCTGGCCGCAGCGAAGCCCGCCGCGGCGCAGGGTGAGGCATGGGAGTGCCTGGGATCAGACGTCACGGCCGCGGCGCGCGGTGACGACCGCGAGATCGCCCTGGCCGGCGCGGTCACCGCGTGGCGCCGCCAGGTGACCGAGGTGCACGGCGCGGTCTTCGCCGAGCCGTGGCAGGCCAAGTTCTGGACCGAGGACTGCCATGCCGCCGGCGACGGCACGGCCGACATGCTGTGCCGCATAGCCGCGGTGCCCTGCCGCCGGGTGCAGGGCTAGCCGCGGGGCCCCTTGCTGCGGCGCCGGACGGCATCGGCGCTCCCGCGGCGGCCGACGCGCCGGTGCCGTCGCTCAGGCCGCCGCGGCTCCGGCGCGGGCGCGCTCGACGATGGCCGCGAACGCCTCGGGCTCATGCACGGCGAGATCGGCCAGCACCTTGCGGTCGACCTCGATGCCCGACTTCGACAGCGCGTCGACGAAGCGCGAATAGGTCAGGGCGGGGTCGATGGCGCGCACCGCGGCGTTGATCCGCTGGATCCACAGGGCGCGGAAGTTGCGCTTGCGCGTCTTGCGGTCGCGCGTGGCGTACTGGTTGGCCTTGTCGACCGCCTGGGCGGCGGTCTTGAACGCGCGCGAGCGCTGGCCGTAATAGCCCTTGGCATCCTGCAGGACGCGCTTGTGGCGGGCGTGGGTGACCTTGCCGGACTTGACGCGGGACATCTGCGGTCCTCCTCAGCGGTCGTAGGGCATGTATTTCTTGATGATCCTGGCATCGGAATCCGACAGGACCCCGGTGCCGCGCGCATCGCGGACGAACTTCGTGGTGCGTTTGATCATCCCGTGCCGCTTTCCGGCCTGCTGGGCCACGACCTTGCCGGTCGCGGTCATCTTGAAGCGCTTCTTGGCGCTCGACTTGGTCTTCATCTTGGGCATTTCGGACTCCTCTGGGCCGTATCGCGCACGACTCGGCATGCCGCTGGGGCCGGCCGCGCGGTGAGAATGCGGGCGGATACGCCACTTCCCCCCGGCGCGCAAGGGGTCAGGGAAAGCCGGGCGCGGCGCGGATGATGCCGGTCTCGATCCCCCGCCAGTTGCGTTGGGGGGCATCGAGGCGCCGGCGCGCGGCGGGGGCGGCGGCATCGAGGATCCCGAGCCGGGCGAGGACCGCCACCACCGCCGCCTCCGCTGCCCGCGTCGCCCCGTCGGCGATCTTCAGCGCCACGCCGAGGCCCGGCCCGGGCAGGATGGCCACAAAGACGCCCTCGGCGCCGGTCTTCAGCGCCACCCGCCCGCCCGCGGCGCGCATCAGCTCGGTGCAGGCCCGCCCCTCGCCGGCGACGAGCTCGGGGTGCGCCGTCATCGCCCCGACCAGCCGCGCCATGGCCCGGGCGCGCGCGTCGCCGTCGCCCCGTGCCGCGGCGTAGCGCGCCATGGCGCCTGCCAGCCCTGCGAGCGAGGTGGCGAAGTTGGGTGCCGAGCAGCCGTCGATCGCATGGCCCGGCGAGGGCTCGCCCGTCACCTCCTCGAAGGCGGCGCGGACGGCACGCTGCACCGGATGGTCGGGGTCGACGTACTCCGGACCCGCCCGCAGGTGGCGGGCGAGGGCAAGAAAGCCCGCGTGCTTGCCCGAGCAGTTGTTGTGCAGCTGCGTGGGCTCCCGCCCGGCCCGGATCAGCGCGTCGCGCGCCGCCCGGTCGGCCGGCTCGTGCGCGCCGCAGCGCAGGTCGGGCTCGGCCAGCCCGAGGTCGGCCAGCCAGCGGCCGGCGCGGGAGGTGTGCATCGCCGCCCCCTGGTGGGAGGCACAGGCGAGCGCAAGGTCGCCGTCGTCGCGCCCCGCCGCCGCCCCGCTCTCGACCAGGGGCAACGCCTGGATCATCTTGCAGGCCGAGCGCGGATAGATCACCACCTCCGGCCGGCCCCAGGCGGCGATGATGCGGCCGGTGGCGTCGGCCACCACCGCATGGCCGGAATGGGCGGATTCGATCCGCCCGGCGCGCCAGACCTCGACCATGGGCACGGCCCCCGCCGCGACCCCCGCCCCGCTGCCCGACATGGCGTGGCCCCCCCTCACACATGCGCGATTTCGCGCCGACGGGGTTTTGACGCCGGCGCCGCTTGCGGTATGAGGCATACAGGACCGGGGCCGGAGCCGCCAGCCGCATGGCCGGCAGGCATGGACCGGCGCGGCGGGCGGGCAGCCCGTCGCAGTCGCGCCGGAGGCAGGAGAGAAGATGACGGCAGGGACGGTGCGCGGGTTCGCGGCGGCGGTCGCGGTGGTGCTGGCGGCAGCGGCGGCCGGCGCCCAGGAGTCGTCGAACGTTGTCGCCACGCAGACGGACTGGAGCGTGTTCGTCGAGGAAAGCCCCAAGGAGTGCTGGGCGGTATCGGCGCCCAAGGAATGGGCGGCGACCGACCGCAGCGACCGGCCGACCTCGGTCAGGCGGGGCGACATCCGCTTCTTCGTGGCCTACCGCCCCGGCGGGGCGCGCGGCGAGATCGCCTATACCGGCGGCTATCCCTTCGCCGAGGGCTCGACCGTGACGGTCGAGATCGGCGATGCGCGCTTCGAGCTGTTCACCGACGGCGAATGGGCCTGGCCCGCCTCGCCCGAGGAGGACGCCCGGCTGATGGAGGCGATGCGCCGCGGCCAGCAGGCGATCGTCACCGCCCGCTCGGGGCGCGGCAACAACACCCGCGACATCTTCTCGCTGCTGGGCTTCACCGCTGCCACCACCGAGGCCGAGCGCCGCTGCCCGGCAGGCTGAGGGGCCTTCCAACCGGGCGGCGGGCACCCTAGGTTCCGGCCACCACCCGGAGCGCCGCCATGACCGAGCATGCCCCGCCCATCACCCCCGAGGTGCGCGTCGCGCCGCGCGCCGCCGCGCCGGCGGCGGCGGTGGCCGGACCGGTCAACCTGATCGGGCTGACGCGGGACGAGCTTTCCGCCGCGCTGGCGGCGGCTGGCACGCCGGCGGGCCAGCTGCGCATGCGCACGGGGCAGCTCTGGCAGTGGATCTATCACTGGGGGGTGCGCGACTTCGCGGCGATGTCGAACCTCGCGCGCGACTTCCGCGCCCTCCTCGCGTCCCGCTTCACCCTTGCCCTGCCCGAGGTGGTGCGCCGCGAGGTCTCGGCCGACGGCACCCGCAAGTACCTGCTCCGCGTCGCCGGCGGCCACGAGGTCGAGACCGTGTACATCCCCGAGGAGGGGCGCGGCACGCTCTGCGTGTCCTCCCAGGTCGGCTGCACGCTCACCTGCTCGTTCTGCCACACTGGCACCCAGCGGCTGGTGCGCAACCTCACCGCCGGCGAGATCGTGGGCCAGCTCATGGTGGCGCGCGACGACCTCGGCGAGTGGCCGGTGCCGGGGCAGCCGAGGCGCGAGGAGCGGCTGGTCTCGAACGTCGTGCTGATGGGCATGGGCGAGCCGCTCTACAACTTCGAGGCGGTGCGCGATGCGATGGCCGTGGTGATGGACGGCGAGGGGCTGGCGCTGTCGCGCCGGCGGATCACGCTGTCGACCTCGGGCGTCGTGCCCGGGATCGCCCGTGCCGCCACCGAGATCGGCTGCCTGCTCGCGGTCAGCTTCCATGCCACCACCGACGCGGTGCGCGACCGTCTGGTGCCGATCAACCGCAAGTGGCCGATCGCGACGCTCCTGCAGGCCCTGCGCGACTATCCGCGGCTGTCGAACTCCGAGCGGATCACCTTCGAATACGTCATGCTCGACGGGGTGAACGACAGCGACGAGGACGCCCGCCGGCTGGTGCGGCTGATCGCCGGCATCCCCGCCAAGGTAAACCTGATCCCGTTCAACGAATGGCCCGGGGCGCCCTACCGCCGCTCGCCCTGGGCGCGGATCGAGGCATTCGCCGACATCGTCTTCAAGGCCGGCTATGCCGCGCCGATCCGCACCCCCCGGGGCGAGGACATCATGGCCGCCTGCGGCCAGCTGAAAAGCGCCACCGAGCGTGACCGCGCCGGCCGCGCCGCGCCGGCCGCCGCCGCGCGCCTGTCCGTGGGCTGAGCAGCCGGTTCGGGGCAGGGGCCCGGGCGGCAGCGCCGGGCGGGTCTCACCCGGGCGGGGGAAGGGCCGCGTCGGCGGCCAGGAAGGCCTCGAAGGCGTCAAGGTCGACCGGCTCGAACTGGCCGAAGCCCTGCATCCAGACTGCCGCCGGCTTCAGCCCCGCGGGCTCGAGCCTGCACCACTTCACCCGTCCGCGCTTCTCCTGGCTGATCAGCCCGGCCTCGGCGAGGATCGCGAGATGCTTGGAGACCGCGGCAAGAGAGATCGGGAAGGCGGCGGCGACGTCGGTCACCGCCATGTCGTCCTCGAGCAGCAGTGCCAGGATTGCCCGCCGCGTGGGGTCGGCAAGGGCGGCGAACAGCGCATCCAGTGGCGGGCCGGCGGGATCGGTCATCCACCGATGGATGCCCCGCGGCCGCGCGTCGGTCAACCGGGTGGTTGAGCTTTGCCGCGCGCCAGACCGCGGCCCTTCTGCCGCACGTCTTTGAAAATCACGCTGGATCATGGGCTTGCATGGCTCTGCACAGCAGCGAAGGGCGCTTGACTCGGCGCCCGGCGCGCCTTAGGCCGCTCCGCGACATCCCCGGAGGGGCCGGAGGCATGGGCGAAGGGCCGGAAGACGAGCGGCTGCGCCAATTCGAGGAACGGCTGTCGCGCGCCCGCGCCGCCCAGGCGCCGCCGCCCCCGAGGGAGACGCATTACAGCCAGGCGAATCTCGCCTGGCGGATGGTGATCGAACTGGTCGCGGGGCTGGGCATCGGCTTCGGGATCGGCATGGGGCTCGACGCGCTCTTCGGGACGCGGCCGCTGCTCCTGACGGTGTTCACCCTGCTCGGCTTCGCCGCCGGGGTGAAGACGATGATCCGCACCGCCCGCGAGGTGGGTGCGGGGCCACGGGAAGGCGGGCAGCGACCCGCGGAGGACGAGAGGGACGGCAGTGGCGGAGAGCGCTGAAGGCGGAAGCGGTTTCGCGATCCACCCGATGGATCAGTTCATCGTCAGGCCGCTGTTCGGAGACGGCCCGGTGCACTGGTACACCGTCACCAACGTGACGCTGTGGATGGCACTGACGGTCGCGGCGGTGACGGCGCTGCTGGTGCTCGGCACCCGCGGCCGCGCAGTCGTGCCGAGCCGCATCCAGTCGGTGGCCGAGCTTGCCTACGGCTTCGTCTACAAGATGGTCGAGGACGTCGCCGGCAAGGACGGGGCGAAGTTCTTCCCCTACATCATGACTCTGTTCTGCTTCGTCCTGTTCTCGAACTTCCTCGGCCTCCTGCCGATGAGCTTCACGACGACCTCGCACATCGCGGTCACCGCGGTGCTCGCGCTCCTCGTCTTCGTCACCGTCACGGCGATCGGCTTCATCCGCCACGGCGCGCATTTTCTCGAGCTGTTCTGGATCACCTCGGCGCCGCTGCCGCTGCGGCCGGTGCTGGCGCTGATAGAGATCATCAGCTACTTCGTGCGCCCGGTCAGCCACTCGATCCGTCTTGCGGGCAACATGATGGCCGGCCACGCCGTCATCAAGGTGTTCGCGGGCTTCGCCGGCGCGCTCGGCGCGGCCTCGGTGATCCCGGTGGTGGCGATCACCGCGGTCTACGGGCTCGAGGTCCTGGTCTCGGCCATCCAGGCCTATGTCTTCACCATCCTGACCTGCGTCTACCTGCGCGACGCGCTGCATCCGCATCACTGAGCCGGCGGGTCGGGACCGCCGCATTCTCGCCATTCCAGCCAAGGAGAACCGACATGGAAGGCAACATCGTGCAAATGGGCGCCTACATCGGCGCGGGGCTTGCCTGCATGGGCATGGGCGGGGCCGCCGTCGGGGTGGGCAACGTCGCGGGCAACTTCCTTGCCGGCGCGCTGCGCAACCCCTCGGCCGCCGCCGGGCAGACCGCGACGCTGTTCATCGGCATCGCCTTCGCCGAGGCGCTGGGCATCTTCTCGTTCCTGGTTGCGCTGCTGCTGATGTTCGCCGTCTGAGCCGACGGCGGTTGGCGGGCGGGCCGGCGGGCCCGCCCGGGGCTGAAGGCCTTCCACGGAGGACGGCATGGCAACCGAGGCGCATGGCGCTGAGAGTGCGGCAGGCATGCCGCAGCTCGATTTCGCGACCTTTCCGAACCAGATCTTCTGGCTCGCGGTCACGCTCGTCGCGCTCTATCTGATCCTGAACCGCGTGGCCCTGCCCCGGATCGGAGCTGTGCTTGCCGAACGACGCGGCACGATCACCAACGACATCGCCGCCGCCGAGGAGCTGAAGCTCAAGGCGCAGGAGGCCGAGAAGGCCTACCAGAAGGCGCTGGCCGACGCCCGCGCCGAGGCCGGGCGCATCGTCGAGAGGGCGCGGGCCGAGATCCAGAAGGACCTCGACGCCGCCATCGCCCGCGCCGATGCCGAGATCGCGGCCAAGGCGTCCGAAAGCCAGGGGCGGATCGCGGCGATCCGCGCCAGCGCGGCCGACAGCGTGGCCGAGGTGGCGCGCGATGCCGCGCGCGAGATCGTGGCTGCCTTCGGAACCAGCGCCGACGGGCGCAGCGTGGCCGGCGCGGTCACCGCACGGATGAAGGGATAGCGACATGCGCTGCGTTCTCGCCCTCGCGCTGGCGGCGGCACCGGGGGCCGCGCAGGCCGCCTCGGGGCCGTTCTTCTCGCTCGGCAACACCGATTTCGTCGTCCTGCTGGCGTTCCTGCTGTTCGTCGGCGTGCTTGTCTACTTCAGGGTGCCCGGGCTGCTCGGCGGCCTGCTCGACAAGCGCGCGGCGCAGATCCGTGCCGACCTTGGCGAGGCCCGCGCCCTGCGCGAGGAGGCTCAGGCGCTGCTAGCCTCGTACGAGCGCAAGAGCCGCGAGGTGAAGGACCAGGCCGAACGCATCGTGGCCCAGGCGCGCGACGACGCGAAGGCCGCGGCCGATCTGGCCAAGGATGAGCTGCGCCGCGGCATCACCCGCCGCCTGGCCGCCGCCGAGGAGCAGATTCAGGCCGCCGAGGATGCCGCGGTGCGCGCGGTGCGCGACCGGGCGATCGCCGTGGCCGTGGCGGCCGCCGGCGACGTGATCGCACGGCAGATGACCGAGGAGCGCGGCGCCGCGCTGATCGACGGCGCGATCACCGAGGTCGAGAAGCGGCTGAACTGACCACCGCCGGGCGGACGCGGCGCCGCCCCTGTCCGCAGGCGCGTGCTGCCGGGACCGCGGTCTCAGCCGGCTTCGTCGCCGGCCCCGCGCTCGGCGCGCAGCTGCTGGCGCAGCAGGTCGATGGGGACCGTCGCGCCGTCGCGGCGGAAGTGCCAGTAGGTCCAGCCGTTGCACGACGGCGCCCGTTCCAGCGCCGCGCCCACCTGGTGGATCGAGCCGCTGACGTCGGCCGCCGCCAGGGTGCCGTCGGCGCGTACCCGCGCCGCCACACCGCGCGGCGAGACCAGCACCTCGCCCGGCCGCAGCAGACCCCGCTCGACCACCTCGCCGAAGGCGATCCGCGGCTCGGCCCGGCGCGAGGCGGTGGTGGCAAGTCCGGCGCGGTCGTAGGGGCGGACGCGGGCGATCCGCTCGCCGGCCAGCGCGACATATGCCGGATCGCGCTCGATGCCGACGAAGCGGCGGCCGAGCGCGCGCGCCACCGCCCCGGTCGTGCCCGAGCCGAAGAAGGGGTCGAGCACGACATCGCCGGGGTTGGTCGTCGCGACGAGCACCCGGTGCAGCAGCGCCTCGGGCTTCTGCGTCGGATGGGCCTTGGCGCCGTCCTCGCCCTTCAGGCGCTCTGCCCCGGTGCACAGCGGGATCAGCCAGTCCGACCGCATCTGCACGCCGTCGTTCAGGGCCTTCAGCGCCTCGTAGTTGAAGGTGTAGCGCGCCCCCTCGGCGCGGCTTGCCCAGATCAGCGTCTCATGCGCGTTGGTCAGCCGCCGGCCGCGGAAGTTCGGCATCGGGTTCGACTTGCGCCAGATGACGTCGTTGAGGATCCAGTAGCCAGCGTCCTGAAGCGCCCCGCCGACCCGGAAGATGTTGTGATAGCTGCCGATCGCCCAGATCGCCCCGTGCGGCTTCAGCAGTCTCCGGGCGGCGGCGAGCCAGGCGCGGGTGAACCGGTCGTAGTCGCCGAAGGTGGCAAAGCGGTCCCAGGCCGCATCGACGCCGTCGACGCGCGAGTTGTCGGGCCGGTGCAACTCGCCCCGGAGCTGGAGGTTGTAGGGCGGGTCGGCGAAGACGAGGTCCACCGATCCGGCCGGCAGCCCGGCCATGACCTCGATGCAGTCGCCCGCAAGGACGCTGTCGAGCGGCAGGGCTTCGCCCGCCGCCTCCTGCTGTGCCGCCATCTGCCCTGTCTCGCCTTGTGGTCTGCCCGGCCGCTGCTTCGGCGGCACCTTGCAGGCACGATGCCCGATCGCTGATTCGCCGTCAATTATCTTGTGAATCAAGCACTTGGTCTGCGCTGCCGCACAAGATGTTGTGCACCGGGCGGAAACTGCGCCTATGCTCTGCGGTCGGGCCCAGCCGGGCAAGTGCAGCGAGGTGCCCGGAGGTGGGGTAGCCGGCGTTGTGCTCCCACCCATAACCGGGGAACTGTTGCGCCAGCGCCACCATATGGGCGTCGCGCGCGACCTTGGCGACGATCGAGGCCGCCGCCACCGACAGGCAGCGGGCATCGCCGCCGACGACGGCCTCGCCCGGCCATGGCAGGCCGGGGGGCAGGTCGCGTCCGTCGACCAGCACGGCAGCGGGGGGACGGGGCAGCGCGGCAAGCGCGCGCGCCATGGCCGCAAGGCTGGCCTGCCGGATGTTCATGGTGTCGATCTCGGCCGCGCTCGCCCAGCCCAGCCCGACCAGCGCCCGCTCCCGGACCAGTGCCGCGAGCGCGCCGCGCCGGGCGGCGGAGAGTGCCTTGGAATCGGCAAGCCCGGCGATCGTGCCGGGACCGGACAGGATGACGGCCGCCGCCACCACCGGGCCGGCAAGCGGGCCGCGGCCGACCTCGTCCACGCCTGCCACGGCCGAAAACCCGCGGGCGTGCCAACGGGCCTCGTGCAGGAAGTCGGGGGCGCGGGCAGGGGCGGACATCGGGGCGAACCAAGCCCAAAGCCCCGCCGCCCGCAAGCCTCTGCCGGCGCGAACGTCCTTGCGCGCTCTACCAGCCCCGGCCGCCGCCGATGAAGTAGCCCGCCCGGTGCAGGCAGTTGCCCGAATAGCCCCGGCGCGTGCCGCGGTTGGTGACGACCGGCACCTCGCAATGCGCCGGCAGACCCCAGTGGTAGCCGGCATTGCGCAGGCAGGAGGCCAGGAAGATCACGTCGCGCCCCGAGCGCGGGGCATAGGCGTGGGCGCAGACTGGCGGCAGGAACAGATGCGCCGGCCGGCCGGGATGGGGGTAGGGGCCGGGAACGTAGTAGCGCGGCGGGGGCTGCCAGTCGCTGCGCGGGTCGTCGAGGGCCCGCAGCACGATGATCGCGGTCGCGGCGCCGGCAAAGAAGTGCAGCAGGTTGTCGTCGCGGTGGCCGGCCGAGGCCGGGGCCGGGGCAAGCGCGCCGAGGCCAACGGCTGCGGCAAGCGCGAGGGCGGCGAAGCGGCTGAGAAGCGGGCGGGTCATGGGATGTCCTCTCGGATTCGGTGGGGAGGGGATGCGGCCGGCGGGCGCCGCCGGGCATGGCCTCACCCTGCCGGCCGCTGCTGCCGACAGGCAATATCGCCCCTCTGCTATCGGATAGCGCATGCCGTGCCGCGGGCGGGATATTGAATAGCCCCCCGCGTTCGCCCACTCTGCCCCCAGATGCCCCGCCCGAAGCTTCACCGGAAAGCACCCTGCCATGCCCTTCCGCATCCGCCTGCGCCCTGTCGCACTTGCCATCGCCATCGCCCTCGGCCTGGTCGCGGGCGGGGCCGAGGCCGCGTGCTATGCCGACTACAAGGCCAAGCGCGAACCGCCGCTGCAGCT
This sequence comes from Paracoccaceae bacterium, assembly GCA_023383015.1. GTDB lineage: Bacteria > Pseudomonadota > Alphaproteobacteria > Rhodobacterales > Rhodobacteraceae > JAHDXW01. The sequence continues at coordinate 56,366 of JAHDXW010000009.1, read as the reverse complement.
GCACTACGGCGTCATCGAGCTCCCCGACAACGCCTGCGGGCCCGCCGGTGCCGAGCGCGCCGAAAGGCTGGTGCGGCAGCGTCTGCGGGCGGGGGGCTGGCAACTCCTGCAGGTGATGGGGGTGTTCGGGCCCGAGGGGCTCGACTCGCGCCGGGCGAGCGCGGGCGAATACTATCTTCGCTTCTGACCGCCCGTCCGCCGGCGCCGGTCAGCGGCGCCGGTCGCGCCGGGCCGACATCGGCTGGAAGGCCACCTGCACATGCGCATCGCAATACGGCTTGCCGGCCTGCACGGGCAGCCCGCAGAACCAGAAATCGGGTGTGGCCGGGTCGCCCACCGGCCACTTGCAGGTCCGCTCGGTCAGTTCCATCAGGGTCAGCCGGCGCGCCCGCTTCTCGACCTCGCGGGCCGAGGCGAGCGTCTCGGGGCTGATCTCGCCGGCCGAGGGCTGGGGAGGCAGGGGCTGGCCTGCGGGCACGACCGGGCGCCGCTGGGGCAGTACCGCCGCGGGCACCTCGGGCAGGGCCTCCTCCGGCGCGGCCGTCTCCTCGACGGGCGCGGCTCCCGCGGGCTCCCCGGCCGCGGCGGCCGGCTCGTCGCCCTGCTCCGCGGGGGGCGTCGCGTCGGCGACCACGGCCTCCTCGCCGTCGTCCAGCCCGGGGGCGCGGGGCACGCCGTTGGCGCCGGGGCCGCGGTTCGACAGGCCCAGCCGGTGGACCTTGCCGATCACCGCGTTGCGTGTCACCCCGCCGAGCTCCTTGGCGATCAGGCTCGCGCTCTGGCCCTCAGCCCACATCCGCTTGAGCGTCTCGACCCGCTCGTCGGTCCAGGACATCCTCGCCTCCGATCGCTTGCCGCCCGGCATCCGCCGGCGCGCGGCCGCTGCCGCCGCCACACGCCGGCCTGCCGGCCACGGCCATGCCGTCACCTTCCAGCCGTGACCTCCCCCGATACAATCCGGGGGGCGAGCCGGCAAGGGGCAGCAGGATGACTGAGTTCCGGAGTCACATGGGCGCGGCGCTGGCCGAGGCCGCGGCCGCGGCGGCACGGGGAGAGGTGCCGGTGGGTGCGGCCGTGGCCGACCCCTCCGGCCGGCTGGTCGCGGCCGCCGGCAACCGCACGCGCGAGCTGGCCGATCCCACCGCTCATGCCGAGATTCTCGCCCTGCGCTCGGCCTGCGCCGCCGCGGGCTCGCAGCGCCTGCCGGGTCATGTCATCTACGTCACGCTCGAGCCCTGCCCGATGTGCGCCGCCGCAATCGGCTTCGCCCGCATCGCGCGGCTCTACTACGGTGCCGACGACCCGAAGTCGGGTGGCGTCGCCCATGGCGCGCGGGTCTTCGACCATCCCCAGTGCCACCACCGGCCCGAGGTCTATCCCGGCATCGGGGGCGGGCCGGCGGCGGCGCTGCTCGCCGCCTTCTTCGCCGCCCGGCGCGAGGACTGATCCCGCCGCCCCGCCCGCTCCCCGGACCTGCGGCGCCGTCCGCGGCTGGGGCGGGGCGCGCCTCAGAGCGTGATCGGCACCATCACCTCGGGTTCGATCACCTGCACCCCCGGCAGCGCCGCCTTCATCCGGTCGGCCGACTGCTCGAGCAGGCCGAAGGTCTTGAAGTGGCAGGGAATCACCGTCTTGAAGTCGAAGAACCGGCGGGCCGCCCAGGCGGCGCGCTCCATGTCCATCGTGAAGTGGCCGCCGGCCGACAGGATGCCGATCTCCGGCTGGTGCAGTTCCTGGAACACCGCCATGTCGGCCATCACGTCGGTATCGCCCGAGACATAGATCGTCCGGCCGCCGTGGGCGATCATGAAGCCCGCCTCCGAACCGACATAGACGGGCGCCCCGTCGGGCCCGGCCATCGAGGAGGAGTGCGCCGCCCGCACCATCGTCACCGCGACCTCGCCCAGCCTGACCGTGCCGCCGGTGTTGAAGCCGATGGTGCGGATGCCCTCGCGCTTCTCCATCCAGCTCACCAGGTCGTACTTCCCGACCACGGGGATGCCTTTCTCGCGGGCGATGCCGGGGGCGTCGCCGGAATGGTCGCCATGGCCGTGGGTGACCAGCACATGCGTCGCGCCGGCGATCGCCTCGCCGCGCCGACCGTCCGGAAAGACCGGGTTGCCGGTGAACCACGGGTCGACGAGCAGAACCTGGCCGCCGAACTCGATGCGGAAGCCGGCATGTCCGAGCCATGTGATCTTCATCGGATTCCTCCTATCCTCTGCATCCGCGAGCCTAGCAGAGGGACGGGCGGACGCCATGGACTGGACGCGCGCCATCGATGCCTATTGCGAACGCACCGACCCCGGCTACTGGGCCGAGCCGGTGAATGCCGTCACCAACGCCGCCTTCCTGCTTGCCGCGGCGGTGATGTGGCGGCGGACGCGGGGCGCGCGCCTGCCGCTCGCGGGCCTGCTGGTCGCCATCCTGGCGGCGATCGGGGTCGGCAGCTTCCTCTTTCACACCCATGCGCAGGCCTGGTCGGCCGTCGCCGACGTGGTGCCGATCGGGCTGTTCATCCTTGCCTACATCTTCGCCGCCAACCTGCACTTCTGGCGCCTGCCGCTCTGGGCGGCGGCGCTCGGCTCGCTCGCCTTCGTCCCTTTCGCCATGGCAGTGACGCCCGCCTTCCGGGCACTGCCCTTCTTCGCCGTCTCGGCGATGTACTGGCCGGTGCCGGTCCTGATCCTCGCCTATGCCGCGGGCCTCGCCCGCCGCGCCCCCGCCACCGCCCGCGGTCTCGCCGTCGGCGCGGCCATCCTGGTCACCTCGCTCATCTTCCGCTCGCTTGACTCCACGTTCTGCGCCGCCTTCCCGATCGGCACCCATTTCCTCTGGCACCTCCTGAACGGGCTGATGCTCGGCTGGATGATCGAGGTCTACCGACGCCACATGCTGGCGGTGCGGGCGGCGGCTGCGGGGAAGGCGGGACGGGGGCAGCCGGGCGAGGGCCGGTCGGGGCGATCCCGGCGCGCGGATTGAGCCGGGGCCGGCTGCGGACGCAGCCTTGCCGCGGGCCGCGGTCGGCGGGGCGGGGCGGGGCGGACGCCGGTTTCGGCCTCGCCCGCCGGCCGCGTCGTGGGGGCATCCCGCGCGACCGGCGCGGCGCCGGGCCGGCCGGCGCCGGGGTTGTCGGCCGCAGCGGCCCCGTGCGCTTGCGCCCGCGTGGCGGCGCCGCTAGACCGGCGCCGGTACGCGCCGCCGGAGGCCACATGTCCGCAATCGATACCGACACCGCCCGCAAGGTGGCGCGACTTGCCCGCATCCGGGTCGCGGAGGACCGGCTGCCGGCACTCGCCGCCGAGCTCTCCGGCATCCTGGCCTTCATGGAGCAGCTGAACGAGGTCGACGTGACGGGGGTGGAGCCGATGGTGTCGGTCACGCCGATGCGGCTGAAGCGGCGGGCCGACGTCGTCGCCGACGGCGGCCGCCAGGCGGCGGTGCTCGCCAACGCGCCCGAGGCTGCCGAGGGCTTCTTCGCCGTGCCGAAGGTGGTCGAATGAGCCTCAGCGACCTGACCATCGCCGCCGCCCGCGACGGGCTGCGCCGGCGCGACTTCACCGCCACCGAGCTGACCGCGTCCTGCCTCGAGGCCATCGGGCAGGCGGGCGCGCTGAACGCCTTCGTCCACCTCACCGCCGAGCGTGCCCGGGCGATGGCGGCGGCGGCAGATGCGCGGCTGGCCGCCGGCGATGCGCCCGCGCTCTGCGGCATCCCGCTCGGCATCAAGGACCTCTTCTGCACCGAGGGAGTAGAAAGCCAGGCCGGCAGCCGCATCCTCGCCGGATTCCGCCCGCCCTACGAGAGCACCGTCACCCGCCAGCTCTGGCAGGCGGGCGCGGTGATGCTCGGCAAGCTCAACATGGACGAGTTCGCCATGGGCTCGTCGAACGAGACCTCCTGCTACGGGCCGGCGGTGAACCCCTGGCGGCGGCAGGGCGAGGCGACCCCGCTCACCCCCGGCGGCTCCTCGGGGGGGTCGGCGGCGGCGGTGGCGGCGGGCCTCTGCCTCGGCGCCACCGGCACCGACACCGGCGGCTCGATCCGCCAGCCCGCCGCCTTCACGGGCATCGTCGGGCTGAAGCCGACCTACGGGCGCTGCTCGCGCTGGGGCATCGTCGCCTTCGCCTCCTCGCTCGACCAGGCCGGGCCGATGACACGCACGGTCCGCGACGCGGCGATCATGCTGGCTGCCATGGCGGGGGCGGATCCGCTGGATTCGACCTCCGCCGAGCTGCCGGTGCCCGACTTCGAGGCGGCGCTGTCCGGCGACATCCGCGGCAGCCGCATCGGCATCCCGCGTGAATACCGCATGGACGGCATGCCCGCCGCGATCGGGCGGCTGTGGCAGGAGGGCGCGGCCATGCTGCGCGACGCCGGCGCCGAGATCGTCGACATCTCGCTGCCGCACACGAAATACGCCCTGCCGGCCTACTATGTCATCGCCCCGGCCGAGGCGTCCTCCAACCTCGCCCGCTACGACGGGGTGCGCTACGGCCACCGGGCCCCGCTCGCCCCCGGGGACGGCATCGTCGAGATGTACGAGAAGACCCGCGCCGAAGGCTTCGGAACCGAGGTGCGGCGGCGGGTGATGATCGGCACCTATGTGCTCTCGGCGGGCTTCTATGATGCCTACTACAACCGCGCCCGAAAGGTGCGGGCGCTGATCCGGCGCGATTTCGAAGCCGCCTTCGCGGCCGGCATCGACGCGATCCTGACCCCTGCCACCCCCTCGGCGGCCTTCCCCCTCGGCGCCATGGCCACGGCCGACCCGGTGCAGATGTACCTCAACGACGTCTTCACGGTGACGGTCAACCTCGCCGGGCTGCCCGGCATCGCGGTCCCGGCGGGGCTTGACGGCGAGGGCCTGCCGCTCGGCCTGCAGCTGATCGGCCGGCCGTGGGAGGAGGCGGCGCTGCTCAATCACGCCGACGTGCTGGAACGCGCGGCGGGCTTCGTTTCCAGGCCGGCGAAATGGTGGTAGGCCTCGGCCGCGATGGAATGCCGGTGAGGCGCGCGATGCGGTGGATTCTGCCCGTTCTGGCGGTGGCGGCGGCGGCGGCCTGTGCGCAGCGCGTGCCCGACAGCGCCTCCGGCGTCGGCTTCGAAAGCTATTCGGACTACATGCGCGCCCGCCAGGCGGCACTGGCACGTCCCTCCGCCGCCACCGCCCCGCCGGCCGCGCCGGCGGCACCACCTGCCGTCACGGGCGAGCCGCTCTCGGCCCTGCGTGCGGATGGCGGCGCGCCGGCCGCCGCCGCGGGGGCGGCCGCCGCCCCGGCGGCCGGCCAGGCGTCACCCGCGCCGGCACCCGCCCGCCCGGCCGAGCCGCCGCGGGTGCGCGGCGACGCCCCCAGCACAATCAATCCCCACCTCGGCGAGGGCGAGGCCTACGTCAGCCCGTCGATCTCCGACGAGCAGGACTTCGACGCCGTGGCTGCCCGCGAATCGATCGAGAGCGACCGCGAGCGGCTGGAGCGGCTGCGCCAGCAGTATGTCGTGGTCGAGCCGACGGCGGTGCCCGAACGGCCCGGGGCGGCCCCGAACATCGTCGACTACGCGCTGGCCACGCGCCACGGCGTCGGCCAGAAGCGCCACGACCGCTCGGTCTTCGCGACCGAGGCCGGGCACCGGCGCGCCTGCGCCCGCTTCCCCTCGGCCGACCTTGCGCAGGAGGAGTTCCTGCGCCGCGGCGGGCCCGGGCGCGACCCCGAGAACCTCGACCCCGATGGCGACGGCTTCGCCTGCGACTGGGATCCCGCACCCTTCCGCCTTGCCGTCGGCCGCGCCGGCGGATGACCGGAGCGCCGCTCGTCTGGCCGTCGCCCAACTGCGGGCCGCGGCGGGGAGGCGCGCGTCCCGACCTCGTGGTGATCCACTACACCGGCATGGCCAGCTGGGAGGCCGCACGCGACCGGCTCTGCGACCCCGCCGCCGAGGTCTCGGCCCATTACCTCGTCCTTCCCGACGGCCCGGTGCTCGCGCTCGTCCCCGAGGCGCTGCGGGCCTGGCATGCCGGGGCGGGCGCCTGGGGCGCCGCCGGCGACGTCAACTCGCGCTCGATCGGCATCGAGCTCGCCAATCCCGGCGATGCGCCATTTCCCGCCCCCCAGACCGCCGCGCTCGAGACGCTGCTTGCCGGAATCCTCGCCCGCTGGGCCATTCCGCCCGAGCGGGTGATCGGCCATGCCGACATGGCCCCCGACCGCAAGGCCGACCCCGGCCCGCGCTTCGACTGGCGGCGGCTGGCGCGGCTTGGCCTGTCGGTCTGGCCCGCTGCCGATCCGGCCCCGGCGGCGCCGGCGACGCTGCTGCCCGCGCTCCGCGCCTTCGGCTACCCCGCGGCCGACCCCGCCCGCCTGCTGGCAGCCTTCCGCGACCGCTTCCGCCCCTGGGCCAGCGGGCCGGCCGACGCGGGCGACGCCGCCGCAGCCGCCGACCTCGCCCGGCGTTTTCCGGTTGACGGCGGCGCGCCTGCTGCCTAGGTCGGGGGCGCGCGGATGGCCGGATGGCCGCGGGCCCCAGGGCCTGAGGAAAGTCCGGACTCCAGGAAGCGGCGGTGCCGGGTAACGCCCGGCCGGGGCAACCCGAGGGAAAGCGCCACAGAGAACCAGACCGCCGGCCGCCGGGGCAACCCTCCGGCCGGCAAGGGTGAAACGGTGGGGTAAGAGCCCACCGCGGGACGGGCAACCGGACCGGCACGGCAAGCCCCACCGGGAGCAATGCCGAATAGGGGTCTCGCGGGCGGGCAACCGCCCAGGGTCGGCTTCCGCCCAGAGGCCCGGGTTGGCAGCACGAGCGGCGCGGCGACGCGCCGCCCAGAGGAATGGCCATCCATGGGGGGCGACCCCCGGGACAGAATCCGGCTTACAGGCCATCCGCGCACCGACTTCCCCCGCTCTGCCGTCCCGGCCCTGGGGGCGACGACCGTGCTGATGCCGGCGGCCACGGCGCCCAAGGATTTTCGTCGAAAATCCTTGGGCAGCCACGCCCGGCTGCCCGGGTGCCGGGCGGCCGCCGGGTCGGTCCCCGGTGCCTGTCCACCTCTGCCGCAGGCCGCGGCCTGCCGCCGGGATCCGCCGGCAGCGGCTAGAGCCCGGCCGCGGCGAGGGCCTCGGCGATGCGCGCCGGCTGCCAGGGCTCCGGTGCCCCCGGTGGCGCGCCCGGCGCGAGCACCGACCCGAGCCCGGCGCCGAGGTTGACCGACCGGCCTGCCGCGTTCACCAGCGCGCGTCCCCGCTCGACGAAGACGGCATCCTCGCCCCGGCTGCGGCCGACGAAGACGCGGGCGGCCTCGGCGACGATCCCGGCATGGCCGGTCGCGATCGTCACGGTGCCGGCCGCCCCGGGGATGTCCAGAACGAGGCTGCCCTCGATGCGCAGGTCGCTGCCGGCCGCGCCGCCGTGGCGGATGATCGCAAGGCTGCTGTCGGGGCCGAGGTGCAGCCGCGCCGCGGGATGCAGAAGCAGGCGCACGCGCCCCCCCGCGCCGGTTGCGACGCCGTCACCCGCCCCGAGCGCGTCGCCGACCGCAAGCGGCGGCGAGGCGGCCTGCCGCCGCAGGACGGCCGGGCCGGCAACCGCCACGACCTCGGCCGCCGCCGTGACCCCCGCCGCGGCCGCCGGGAGGAGGCACTGGACGGCGGCTGCGGTCGCGGCGGCCAGCAGGAGGCGGCGTCCGGGCCGGGGCGGCGATGGGGCGGCGGGATTGTCAGCTTTCCCGGTCCGGCTGCAACGCCCCCCCCCGGACCCGCGCTCAGTTGCCCTCGCGCGGCGGCACCACGGTGGTCGTCGTCTCGACCAGCACACCCTCCTGCCAGCGCCCGCCCAGCACCTCGCCGGTGGCGTAGCGCAGGATGCCCTCGCCATGCCGCCGGCCGGCGAGGAACTCGCCCTCGTAGACGTCGACCTGCCCGTCCTCGCGCGGGTACTGGGCGATGCCGCGGCCCTCGATATCGCCGGCCCTCCATCCGCCCTCGTAGCGGAAGCCGTCGGGCATCTCCAGCCGCCCGCTGCCCTCGCGCAGCCCGTCGGCGAAGTCGCCCTCGTAGACCGCGCCGTTGGGATAGGTGGCCCTCCCGCGGCCGTGGCGCTGGCCGTCGCGCCACTCGCCCTCGTAGACGAAGCCGTCGGGGAAGGTGATCTTGCCCTGCCCGTGGTTCAGCCCGGCGCGGAAGCCGCCCTCGTACACGATGCCGTCGGCGTAGCGGGCCGTGCCCTCGCCGTCGATCGCGCCGGCCTTCCAGCTGCCGTCGTAGGTGGAGCCGTCGGCGTAGGTCATCACTCCCCGCCCGTCGGCAAGTCCGCCGGCGAAGGCGCCCTCGTAGACCGACCCGTCGGGATAGCGCGCCCGGCCGAAGCCCTCGATGGCGCCGGCGACCCAGTCGCCCTCGTATTCGAACCCGTCGGCACCGCGGAAGCTGCCGCGCCCCTGGCGCTGGTTGTCGAAGAAGCCGCCCACGTAGATGTCGCCGCTGGCATAGGTGATCCGCCCCTCGCCCTGGCGGACGCCGGCCACGAAGTCGCCCTCGTAGACGTCGCCGCCCGGGCGCGACAGCCTGCCCCGGCCGGTGATCTCGTCGTCGCGCCACTCGCCCTCGTAGACGGCACCGTCGGCAAGCGTCAGCCGGCCCTGCCCGTGGCGGCGGTCGGCAACCAGCGCGCCGGCATAGACCGCCCCGTCGGCATAGGTGATCGCCCCCTGGCCCTCCTTGCGGCCGTCGACCCAGTCGCCCTCGTAGCGGTAGCCGCCCGGCGCCTCGAGCACGCCCTTGCCGTGGTGCTGAGCATTGGCGAAGGCGCCGGTGTAGCGGATCCCGTTGGGGTAGTCGCGCACCCCCTCGCCGGTGATCTGGCCGTCCAGCCAGTCGCCCTCGTAGCTGCCGCCGTCGGCGAAGGTGATGCGGCCCTTGCCCTCGGGCCGGCCGCGGGCGAACTCGCCCTCGTAGACCGAGCCGTTGGGAAAGCGCGCCACGCCCCGGCCGCGGATCTCGCCCTCGAACCACTCGCCGGTGTATTCATAACCATTGGGCAGCCGGTAAGTGCCCTGACCGTGCTGCAGCCCGTCCTTGAAGGTGCCCTCGTAGACGCCGCCATTCGCATACTGCCAGGTGACGACCTCGCCCTCGGCCGGCGCCTGCGCCCGGGCGGCGCCCGCCGCGCAGATCAGGGCAGCGCACGCCGTCGAAACCAGGCGCTGCCGGAAGCTGCCCGTGCTGATCAAGCCCGCCACCTCGTCCTCCTGCGCGATGCTGGCCGCCCGTCCAGCCCGGGCGCGCGCCAAGCCTAGTGGAAGCCGGCGCGGCCTGACAAGCCGCTTGGCGCCTCCCGGCCCTGCGGCCCGGCTTTTCCCCGCCCGCGGTTCTGCTAGAAGCACGCCGCGTGCGCGACGAGAGGATGCCCCCATGGCCGACCGCTTCCGCCTGACGCTGGCCCAGGCGAATCCCGTGGTCGGCGATCTTGCCGGCAATGCGGCCCGGGCGCGGGCGGCATGGGAGGCGGGCCGCGCCGCCGGAGCGGGCCTCGTGGCGCTGCCGGAGCTGTTCCTGTCGGGCTACCAGCCGCAGGACCTGGTGCTGAAGCCTGCCTTCACCCGCGCCGCCATGGCCGGGGCAGAGGCGCTGGCCGCCGGCTGCGCCGACGGCCCCGCGCTCGGCATCGGCTGCCCCTGGATCCTCGGCGACCGGCTGCACAATGCCTGGCTGGTGCTCGAGCGCGGGCGCGTCTCGGTGGCGATCCTCAAGCACCACCTGCCCAACGAGGGGGTGTTCGACGAGCGGCGGCTGTTCGCGGCCGGGCCGGTGTCGGGGCCCTACCGGATCGGGCCGGTGAGGATCGGTACCCCGGTCTGCGAGGACGCCTGGCACCCGGACGTGGCCGAGACCCTGGCCGAGACCGGCGCCGACATCCTGCTCGTGCCCAACGGCTCGCCCTACTCGCGCGGGCGGTTCGGCGAGCGGATGGTGCCGATGGTGGCACGCGTGGTCGAGACAGGCCTGCCGCTGGCCTATCTCAACATGGTCGGCGGCCAGGACGACCAGGTCTTCGACGGCGCCTCCTTCGTGCTGAACCCGGGCGGCGCCCTCGCAGTCCAGCTGCCGGCCTTCGAGACGCTCACCGCCCATGTCGATTTCGTGCGCGGCCCCGGCGGATGGCGCGCCGAGCCCGGGCCGCGCGTGCTCTATCCCGACGACACCGAGGCCGACTACGCGGCCATGGTCACCGGGCTGGCCGACTATTGCGCCAAGTCGGGAATCGGTCGCGTCCTGCTCGGGCTGTCGGGCGGGGTGGATTCGGCGCTGGTGGCCGCGATCGCCGCCGACGCGCTCGGCCCTGCCCAGGTTCGCGGGGTGATGCTGCCGTCCGAATACACCTCGCCCGCATCGCGCGAGGATGCCGCCGAGGTCGCCCGCAGCCTCTCGATCCGCCTCGACGTGCTGCCGATCGAGGGGCCGCGCGCGGCGGTCACCGAGGCGCTCGCGCCCCACTTCGCGGGCATCGCGCCCGGAATCGCCGAGGAGAACATCCAGAGCCGGCTGCGCGGCCTGCTCCTGATGGCGCTGTCCAACAAGTCGGGCGAGATGCTCCTGACCACCGGCAACAAGTCGGAGGTGGCGGTCGGCTATGCCACCATCTACGGCGACATGGCCGGCGGCTACAACCCGATCAAGGACCTCTACAAGACCCGCGTCTTCGCCACGTGCCGCTGGCGCAACGCCACCCACCGGCCGTGGATGAAGGGCCCGCCGGGAACCGTCATCCCCGCGCGGGTGATCGACCGGCCGCCTTCGGCCGAGCTGCGCCCAGACCAGCGCGACGAGGACAGCCTGCCGCCCTACGCCACGCTCGACGCGATCCTCGAGGGTCTGGTGGAGCGTGATGCCTCGGTCGCCGGGATTGTCGCCGAGGGCTTCGACGCCGCCACCGTGCGCCGGGTCGAGGCGCTGCTCTACGGGGCGGAGTGGAAGCGCTTCCAGGCCGCCCCCGGCACGCGGCTGACGCGACGCGCGTTCTGGCTCGACCGCCGCTATCCGCTCGTCAACCGCTGGCGCGACCCGGGCTGAGGCCGGCGCTGTTCGCCATCGCACAGTGCCGATGCGGCGGCGCGGAATGGCCGCCCCGCCGGTCTGATCCTACCTCATGTGGCAGGCAGATGACCAGGAGGGCCACATGAGCGCCAAGCTCGCGATCGTGTTCTATTCGACCTACGGCACCAACCACCAGATGGCCGAGATCGCCGCCGAGGCGGCGCGCGCGGCGGGGGCGGAGGTGCGCCTTCTCCGTGTGGCCGAGACCGCCCCGGCCGAGGTGGTGGACGCCCAGGAGGGCTGGAAGGCACAGGCCGCCCGGATGGCGGCGATCCCGGTCGTCAGCCATGCCGACATGGAATGGGCGAACGCCTACCTGTTCGTGGCGCCGACGCGCTACGGGGTCGTCGCCAGCCAGATGCGGGCCTTCATCGACACCCTCGGCGGGCTGTGGTTCCAGGGCAAGCTCTCCGACAAGGCGGTCAGCGCCATGTCCTCGGCCCAGAACGCCCACGGCGGCCAGGAGGCGACGCTTCTCGGCCTCTACACCACCTTCATGCACTGGGGCGCGGTGCTGGTGCCGCCGGGCTACACCGACGCGGTGCTGTTCAAGGTGGGCGGCAACCCCTACGGCTACTCGCACACCCAGGGCCAGCCCTTCAGCGATGACGTCAGGGCCGCGATCGGCCACCAGGCGCGCCGGCTGGTCGATTTCGCCGGCCGCATCGCCGCGACCGCACCGGTGGCCAGCAAGGCCGCCTGAGCCACGCCCGGCACGGTTGCCGCGGCAGACAGTCAGAACGGGGGGCGGGCCGGCAGGCCCGCCCCCCCTGCTTTTGGTTGCCCCATTCCGCGCCGCTCAGCCGGCGAGCATGAACTGGTAGGACGCCGGGACGTAGCGGAAGCCGTCGCCCTGCGCCTCGACATGGCCGATCGCGGGGAAGGGCATGTGGTAGCCGATGACGGGGATCCGCTCGGACGCAAGCATCCCCAGAAGCCGCCGCCGCGTCGCCGCAGCCTGCGCCTTGTCGGCATCGAAGCGAACCTCCCAGTCGGGGCGGCCCACCGACCAGACGTAGTGGTTGGCGGCGTCGGCCATCAGCACGAGGCGCGCGCCCTCGCTCTCGACCATGTAGCCCATGTGCCCCGGCGTGTGCCCGGGCAGCGCCATGGCGGTGATCCCCGGGGCGACGCTTCCGGCGTCGTCGAGGAACGTCATCTGGTCGTTGAAGGGCACGACGTTGTTGACGAACCCCTCGTTGCCGGCGGCCGTCCAGTGGTTGTGCTCGACCGCGCCGGTGACATAGCGGGCATTGGGGTAGGCCGCCGCGCCCTCGTGGCGCATGCCGCCGATGTGGTCGCCGTGCATGTGCGACAGGACCACCACATCCACCTGCCCGGGCGCGTAGCCCGCGGCGGCAAGCGCTGCTTGGGTGGCCGGAGCGGCAAGGCCGGTGTCGAACAGGACCAGCTCGGCGCCGGTGTTCACCACCGTCGGGGTGAAGAAGTTCTGCGAGCGGTCGGCGGGCAGGAAATGCGCCGCCGACACGGCGGCGAACTCCTCGGCCGACACGTTCAGCCCGAAGATGCCCTGCGGGTTGTCGATCGCGCGGCTGCCGGCCAGAAGCGTCGTCACCTCGAAACCGCCCAAGCGGAAGCGGTGGAAGGGTGTGAAGCCGCCGCCCATCATCGCCGCGGCGGCATGGGCCCGGCCATGAGGGCCGGCCGAGAGGGCGGCGGCGGCGGGCAGGGCGGCGGCTGCCAGCAGCGCACCGCGGCGGGTCATCGTCAGGCTGGCGTGCATCTCGGTCTCCTCTCCTCGGTCGGTCGCATCGTCGCGGTCCGAAGGATAGCCGACCGGCGCCCGCAGACGATGCGACCGCACGCCCCCGTGAACCGCGGTGATCCGCCCGTGCGTCCGCCGCCACGGCCGCGGGGGGATCTGGGCGGGCTCATTCCGCCCACGGGGCGATGCGGGCGATCTGGTCGTCGGACCAGCCGAAGTGATGGGCAAGCTCGTGGACGTAGGCATGCGCCACCAGCTCGCCCAGCGGCACCTCCACCCGCTCTGCCCATTCGTCCATGATCGGGCGGCGGAACAGCCAGATCGCCTCGGGCCGCTGCGGCTGGTCGGCAACCGACCGCTCGGTCAGCGGCACCCCGTCGTAAAGTCCGGTCAGCTCGAAGGCGTCGTCGATCCCCATCTCGTCGAGAACCGACTCGGGCGGGAAATCCTCCACCCGCAGGGGCAGCGCGCGGGCGAGGCTGCGGTAGGGTTCGGGCAGCCGGTCGATGGCCGCCCGGGCCAGCGCCTCGAAGACGCCGATGTCGGGGGCGGAGAGGCCGGCATAGGGCGCATGGGCGGCGGGCATGCCACCCTTATGCCCCGCGCGACGCGCTCCGGGAAGGGGCCGCGGCAAGCCACCGCGCGGTCCGCCGACGCCGGCCCTCCGCCGGCCCGCCGAACCGGCGGCGGGCTTGCTTTACAGTGCCGCGGCGATGTGGGAAGGGGGCGGCGAGGAGTCTGGCCCATGTCCGTCGTCACCCGCTTCGCCCCCTCGCCCACCGGCCACCTGCACGTCGGCAACCTGCGCACCGCGCTGATGAACTTCCTGATCGCGCGCAAGGCGGGCGGGACCTTCATCCTGCGGCTCGACGACACCGACGCCGAGCGGTCCACCGTGGCCTTCGCCGACGCGATCCAGGAGGATCTCGCCTGGCTCGGCCTTGCCTGGGACCGGGTCGAGCGGCAGTCGGCGCGGCTGGACCGCTACGCCGCCGCCGCCGCCCGGCTGCGCGCGGCCGGCCGCCTCTACGAGGCGTTCGAAAGTCCTGCCGAGCTGGAACTCAAGCGCAAGAAGCTGCTGACCATGGGCCGCCCGCCGGTCTACGACCGGGCCAGCCTCGCGCTCGACGACGCCCAGAAGGCCGCCCGGCGCGCCGCCAGCCCGGGCTACTGGCGCTTCCTGCTCGACCAGACCCGGATCGAATGGACCGACGGCGTCCTCGGGCCGCTGTCGATCGACGCCGGCTCGATCTCGGACCCGGTCCTGATCCGCGCCGACGGCCAGGTGCTCTACACCTTCGCCTCGGTCGTCGACGACATCGAGATGGGCGTCACCCATGTCGTGCGCGGCGCCGACCATGTCACCAACACCGCCACCCAGATCCAGATCATGCGGGCGCTAGGCGGCGTGCCCCCGGCCTTCGCCCACCATTCCCTCCTGACCGGGGCGGGCGGCGAGGCGCTCTCCAAGCGCCTCGGCACGCTGTCGTTGCGCGACCTGCGCGCCCGCGGGGTGGAACCGATGGCGCTCCTGTCGCTGATGGCCCGCCTCGGCTCGTCGCGGCCGGTCGAGCCGGCGCGCTCGCTCGACGAGCTTGCCGCGGGCTTCGACATCGCAAGCTTCGGCGCCGCGCCGACGAAGTTCGACGCCGAGGACCTCTGGCCGCTGAACCGCGCCTGGCTGGCCGGGCTCGACCATTCGGCGGTGGCCGGCCGGCTGGAAGCGATGGGCGTTCCGGCCGCCGACGTGGCCGCCTTCTGGGAGGCGATGCGCGCCAACATCAGCCGCTTCGACGACCTCGCCGCCTGGTGGGCGATCTGCCGCGACGGTGCCGAGCCGGCGGTTGCCCCCGAGGACCGCGCCTTCGTCGACACCGCGCTGACGCTGCTGCCGCCCCGGCCCTGGGGGCCGGAGACCTGGGGCGAATGGACCGGGCGGGTGAAGGCCGCGACCGGCCGCAAGGGGCGGGCGCTCTTCGCGCCCCTGCGGGCGGCGCTGACCGGACGCGATTCCGGACCCGAGATGGCGGCGCTGATGCCGCTCTTGCGCCGCGTGGCCGCGGCCGCCTGAGCACCCGCGTGGCCCGCGCCCCGGCGAAGTTCCTTACCGGCAACCTCTTCGCCCATGTCACGACGATGTCGCTGACCGCCTCGGTCGGGCTGATGGCGCTGTTCACCGTCGACTTCGTCGACATGCTGTTCATCGCCATGCTGGGCAAGGCCGAGCTGGCGGCGGCGGTGGGCTACGGCGGGGCCGTCCTCTTCTTCACCACCTCCTTCGGCATCGGCATGGGGATCGCCGCGGGGGCGCTGGTGGCGCGGGCACTCGGTGCAGGCGATCCCGCGCTCGCCCGCCGGCGGGCGGCCAGCGCGCTCGTTTGGGGTGTGGTGCTCGGCAGCGCCTTCGCCGCCGGTGTCTTTGCCCTGCTGCGCCCGCTCGCGGCGCTGCTCGGTGCGCAAGGGGCGACGCTCGAGCTGACCGTGCACTTCCTGCGCATCCTGGTCCCGAGCCAGCCGCTGATCATGGTCGGCATGATCGCCGGGGCGATCCTGCGTGCCCACGGCGACGCGCGGCGGGCGATGATGGCGACGATCTGGGGCGGGCTCGTCAACGCCGCGCTCGACCCGGTGCTGATCTTCGGCCTGGGGATGGAGCTTACCGGGGCGGCGCTGGCCAGCGTCGCGGCGCGGGTGGTGATCGCGGCGACGGCGCTGATCCCGATCTTCCGCCACCACGGCGGGCTGGTCCGCCCGGGCCTGCCCGAACTGCGCCTCGACCTGCGCCCGGTGATGGCGATCGCCGGACCGGCGATCCTGACCCAGCTCGCCACCCCGGTCGGGCAGGCCTATGTCACCGCTGCCATGGCCCGCTACGGCGAAGAAGCGGTGGCCGGCATGGCCATCGTCAGCCGCATGATTCCGCTCGCCTTCGGGGTGGTCTTCGCGCTGTCGGGCGCGGTCGGGCCGATCATCGGCCAGAACGCCGGCGCCGGGCTGCACAGGCGCGTCCGCGCCGCCTTCGACGCGGCGATGCTGTTCGCAGCACTGTTCATCGCCGCCGTCGCGGCGGTGCTGTTCCTGCTGCGGGGGCCCCTGGCCGACCTCTTCCGCGCCGAGGGCATCACGCGCGATCTCGTCTACCTTTTCTGCGGCCCGCTCGCGCTCGCCTTCTTCTTCAACGGCGCCATCTTCGTGGCCAATGCGGCGCTGAACAACCTCGGCCGGCCATTCCTGTCGACGCTCGTCAACTGGGGCCGGCAGACCGCGGGCACCATCCCCTTCGTGCTTGCCGGCGGGGCGTGGGCCGGGGCGGAGGGCGTGCTGATCGGCCAGGCGGCGGGCGGGGCGCTCTTCGGGCTTACCGCCTGGGTGCTGGCGCTTGCGGTGATCGCGCGCGCCGGCCGGGCCTGAGCAAGGGCCGCGGCCGCGGCCGTCAATGCTGGGGAAATGGTGCCCGGGGGCGGATTTGAACCACCGACACGCGGATTTTCAGTCCACTGCTCTACCCCTGAGCTACCCGGGCACGGGCGCCTTGCGGCGGGGCTGGCCGGTTTCTAGGCGAGAGCGGCGGGGCTGTCTAGGGGCTGTCGTCGCCCGCGCGGACGATCGCCACGCGCTGGCGCAGCCTGCCGCTGGCGGCATCGTAGAGCAGGATTTCGTCCTCCGCGGTCACCACCGCCACCCAGCCGCGGCCGTAGGTCACGGCAAGGGGCTCGGCGCCCGCGGGAAGGGCAAGCCCGGCCGGAAGCGCCGGCGGGCCGGCGCCGAACGTCGCAGGCAGCCGCACCGCCAGCAGCCAGACCACGGCCGCCAGCCCCGCCACCATGGTTGCAGTCAGCCCGATGACCAGCCATTTCAGGAGGCGCAGTTCGGGCGGCAGCGGGCCGTCCGCATCCGGAGAGTTGGTCATGGCGCCCTCGCTGCTTCTGCACGGCGACGCCGGCGGCCGCGTCGCCCTGGTGACGATCGGCGCCGACCCGCCCGCCCGCCTTGATAGGGCCCTTGCCCGCGACCTGCCAGCGGAAGGTCCGGCCGCGGGGTTGTCGCGGTCGCGGCTGGCGCGGCTGATCGCCGATGGTGCGGTCAGCCGCGGCGGCACGGCGGTCACCGACCCCGCGGCGCGGGTGGCGCCGGGCGAGGTGCTGGCGCTCCGGCTGGACCCGCCGGCGCCGGTGCAGACACCCGCCCAGCCGATCCCGCTCGCGGTGGTGTGGGAGGACGACGAGCTCATCGTCATCGACAAGCAGGCCGGGCTTGTCACCCACCCCGCCCCGGGCTCGTCCGACGGGACGCTCGTGAACGCGCTGCTGCACCACTGCGGCGGGCGGCTGGCCGGCATCGGCGGGCAGGCGCGGCCGGGCATCGTCCACCGGCTCGACAAGGACACCTCGGGCCTGCTCGTGGCGGCCAAGTCCGACCGGGCGCATGCCGGGCTTGCGGCCCAGTTCGCCGCCCGCAGTGTCGAGCGCCGCTACCTCGCCCTCGTCCACGGCGTGCCGGATGCCGCCGACCCGCGGCTTGCCGGGATGCCGGGGGTCAGCTTCGAGCCCGGGGGCGTCCTGCGCATCGCCCTGCCGATCGGCCGCCACCCCGGCGACCGCCAGCGCCAGGCGGTGGTCGGCGGCGGCCGGGCGGCGGTGACGCGCGCACGCGTGCTGCGCCGCTTCGGCGTGCCGCCCTGCGCCGCACTTCTCGAATGCCGGCTCGAGACCGGTCGGACGCACCAGATCCGCGTCCACCTCGCCCATGCCGGCCACGGGCTGATCGGCGACCCCGTCTACGGCGGCCGCCGCCGGCTGTCGGCCGCGGCGCTGCCGGCGGGGGCGGCCGATGCCGCCGCGGCCTTCCCCCGCCAGGCGCTGCACGCCGCGACGCTGGGCTTCGTCCACCCGGTCGGCGGGCAGCGGCTCGCCTTCGCGTCGCCCGTGCCCGCCGACATGGCCGGGCTCGCCGCCGCGCTGGCCGGCGATGACAAAGGCTGACATGGGCGTGATATCCTTGACATCCGCTGGCGCCGGGGCGGAGGTGGCGTAAGACTCCGTTCAAACCCGTCCGGCATGCTGCCGCCCCGTCGGGCGCGCTGCTGCCGCTGCCGGAACAGCACGGTTGCCCGTCAGGGCCGCCGAATCGATGAAAGGGCAGTGCCATGACCGCACCGACCTACGCCAACCTTCCCGCCCCCTCGCCCGAGCAGGGGCTGAACCGCTATCTCCAGGAGATCCGCAAGTTCCCGATGCTGGAACCCGAGGAGGAGTACATGCTGGCCAAGCGCTGGGTCGACCACCACGACACCGGCGCCGCCCACCGGCTGGTCACCTCGCACCTGCGGCTCGCGGCCAAGATCGCCATGGGCTACCGCGGCTACGGCCTGCCGCAGGCCGAGGTGATCTCGGAGGCCAATGTCGGGCTGATGCAGGCGGTCAAGCGCTTCGACCCCGACCGGGGCTTCCGGCTGGCCACCTATGCGATGTGGTGGATCCGCGCTTCCATCCAGGAGTACATCCTGCGCTCGTGGAGCCTCGTGAAGCTCGGCACCACCTCGGCGCAAAAGAAGCTGTTCTTCAACCTGCGCAAGGCCAAGGCCAAGCTCGGCGCGCTCGAGGAGGGCGACCTCCGGCCCGAGAACGTCCGCCAGATCGCCCGCGACCTGTCGGTGTCCGAGGAGGAGGTGGTGGCGATGAACCGCCGCCTGTCGGGCGGCGACGCCTCGCTCAACGCCGTGGTCGGCGCCGACGGCGACAGCGCCACCCAGTGGCAGGACTGGCTCGAGGACGAGGATGCCGACCAGGCCTCCGACTACGCCGAGCGCGACGAGCTCGAGCAGCGGCGCGAGCTTCTCGCCCGTGCCATGGACGTGCTCAACGAGCGCGAGCGCGACATCCTGATGGAGCGCCGGCTCCAGGACGAGCCGGTGACGCTCGAGCAGCTGTCCGAGAAGTATGGCGTCAGCCGCGAGCGCATCCGCCAGATCGAGGTCCGCGCCTTCGAGAAGCTCCAGAAGCGCATGCAGGAGCTTGCCCGCGCCCGCGGCCTGCTCGAGCCCGCCTGACCCGGCCGCGGCCGCCCCGGTCCGGCCGCCGTCAGGCTGCGCGCAGGAAGGCGTCGATCGCCGTGGCCACCTCGGCGTCGCGGCCGACCCAGACATGGCCGCCGTCGGGCAGCATCACCAGCCGCGCCCCGGGCACCGTCGCGGCAATGTGGCGCGCCGCCGCGGCGGTGCCGAAGCGGTCGTCCTCGGCCGAGATGGCCAGCGTCGGCGCCCGGATGTCCGCGATCGGCAGCTCTGGCGGGCCGCCCGCCTGGCGGGCGTCGTTCAGAAGCCCCGCGGCCCGCCGGCTGACCGGCAGGATGCCGTGCAGGATGGCGCGGACGCGCGCCTGCTCGTCGGACGGGGCGGCGTGGACCAGCGCCGGGTCGGTGGCCAGGAGGGTGGCGATCATCCGGTCGGGGGCCAGCCGCACCCCGGCCCAAATCAGCAGGTCCGACCGCAGGCCATGGGCGATGATCGCGGCGGCAAGCGGATTGGGCGGCGGCGGCGCCGGCCGTCCGGGCACATGGGTCGCCGGCACCAGCGCCACCAGCGCGGACGTCCGTCCCGGGTGGCCGAGTGCGAAGGCCAGCGCCGGGATCGCCCCGGCCGAACCGCCAATCACCGCCAGCCGCTCGATGCCGAGCGCATCAAGCAGCGCCGCCAGCGCATCGGCCTGCGCCCCCGGCCCGGGGTCGGCGGGGAACGAGCTGCCGAGATAGCCGAACCGCGACGGCGCGATCACCCGCCAGCCCATGGCGATCAGCCGGCGGCCGAACAGGAGCCCCTGGTCGTAGCCCCCGCCGGTGCCGTGAATCATCATCAGCGGCGGGCCGTCCCCGGCCTCGGCGTATTCCAGCACCCCGCCCGGCAGCTCCAGCGACCTTGGTCTGCCGGCCGCGGCCACCGCCGCCCGCGCCGCCCCCATCGTGCGGGCATAGTCGCGCCAGCCGATCGCGGCCCCCCCGGCCACCGCGGCCACGCCCAATCCCAGAAGCCGCCGTCGCCGCATGCCCGGTCCCTTTCCGCCGGCCCGCCGCAGTCTCGCACCGCCGCGGGGCGACCTGCAAGGCGCGGGCTTTACCTCGGCCTCCCGACGCGCGAGTGTCCTGGCAGTGATCGAAGCGGGGGGCGGACCATGACGGCACCGATGCGCTGGGGCATCCTGGGGGCGGCGAAGATCGCCGAGACGGCGGTCGCGCCGGCGATCCACATGGCCGAGGGCGCGGTGCTGGCCGCGCTTGCCACCCGCGGCCATTCCGCCCGGGTCGACCGCTTCGCGGCGCGCTATCCCGGCCTCAGGCTCGTGCAGGGCTACGAGGCGCTGCTGGCCGACCCCGGCATCGACGCCGTCTACATCCCGCTGCCGAATCACATGCATGTGGAATGGACCGAGCGCGCGCTCGCCGCCGGCAAGCATGTGCTGTGCGAGAAGCCGATCGCCATGCAGGCCGGCGAGATCGACCGGCTGATCGCCGCCCGCGACGCCGCCGGACGGCTGGCCGCCGAGGCCTTCATGGTCGTTCACCACCCGCAGTGGCAGCGGGCGCGGACGCTGATCGCCGAGGGGGCGATCGGCGCCCTCTCCCATGTCGAGGGGGTCTTCGCCTACAACAACGCCGCCGACCCGGGCAACATCCGCAACCGGGCCGAGACCGGCGGGGGCGGGCTGCCCGACATCGGCGTCTACCCCGCCATCACCACCCGGTTCGCCACCGCGGCCGAGCCCCTCCGGCTGCGCGCCGACATCCGCTGGGAGAACGGGGTCGACAGCTTTGCGCGCGTCTGGGCCGACTTCCCCGGCTTCACCGCCTCCTTCTACGTCTCGATGCGCCTCGCGCTGCGCCAGGAGATGGTCTTCCACGGCACCGACGGCTGGATGCGGCTCGCCGCGCCCTTCAACGCCGGCCTCTACGGCGAGGCGCAGATCGAGATCCGCATGAACGACGGGCGCCGCAGCATCGAGGCCTTCCCCGGCGTCGACCAGTACCGGCTGATGGTGGAGGCCTTCGGCCGCTCGGCCGCGACCGGGGCGCCCTTTGCCTGCACGCTGGAATCATCGAAAGCCAACCAGGCGATGATCGACGCCATCTTCGCGGCCGCCGCGACGTAACGCCGCCGCTGCGCCGGCAGCGGGGATGTGTCATGCTGCATTGCAGCAGACACCGGGGCGACCATGCCGGGGCATGTGATCACGATCGCGCAGCAGAAGGGCGGCTCGGGCAAGACGACGCTTGCGGCCAATCTGGGCGTTGAATGGGCGCGTGGCGGGCAGCGCGTCGCCCTGCTCGACACCGACCCCCAGGGCAGCCTCGGGCGCTGGTTCCTCGCCCGGCGCGACCGGCTCGCGGCGCCGGGGGTGGAGTTCTCGACCGCCTCGGCCTGGGGCGTCTCCTACGAATGCGAGAAGCTGCGCCGCGGCGTCGACCTCGTGATCGTCGACACGCCCCCGAAGGCCGACGCCGACCTGCGCCCTGCGCTGCGCGAGGCCGACCTCGTGCTCGTTCCGGTGGCCAGCAGCCATGTCGACCTCTGGGCCACCGAAAGCGTGCTCGACCTCTGCCGGCGTGAGGGGCGGCGGGCGCTGATCGTGCTCACCCGCGCCGGGGCGGGCAGCCGGCTGGCCGGCGAGGTCGCGGCGGTCGCCGCCGGCATGGGCGTTGCGGTCGCCTCGGCGCGTCTGGCCAACCGCGTCCTCTACGCCGCCACGCTGGGCGAGGGGCGGGCCGTGGCCGAGGCCGGGCGCAGCCCGGCGGCGGCCGAGGTTGCGGCTCTCGCCGCCGAGGTGCTGGCCACGCTCTGAGGCGGCGCGCGCTGCCGCGGCGGCCGTGCCGCACGCGCGCTCACCCACCCGCGACGCAGTCCGCGATCGCCGTCGCGAGCCCCTTCAGCAGCGCCGCATAGAGGCCGGGGCCGAAGTCCAGCGAGGTCCCCTCGGGATCGAGCGGCGCGCCCAGCCGGGCAGGGGTGCCCTCGATGGCAACCTCGGCAAGCCGGACGTCGTGCTGGACCTCGGGGAAGACACAGACCGGCCCCAGCGCCGCGATCAGCGCGCGCGTCTCGGCCAGCCGCGCAGCCCCCGGCGCGGCGGCGTCGCCCAGCGCGATGGTGCCGGCCACGTTCAGCCCGAAGGCGGCGGCGAAATGTGCGTAGGCGTCGTGGAAGACAAGCACCGGCGTCGTCCCCACCGGGGCAAGGATCGCCCGCACCTCGGCCTCCATCGCGTCGATCTCGGCGGTCGCGGCGGCGGCGTTGGCGGCGTAGCGAACGGCGTTGGCGGCATCGGCACGGGCCAGCTCGGCCGCGATCGCCGCCACCCAGGCGCGGGCATTGGCGGGGTCCAGCCAGGCGTGCGGGTCGGCCCCCCCATGGTCATGACCCTCCCCGTCGCCATGGGCGTGATCATCGGCGTGCTCATGGCCATGGGCGTGATCAGGGTCATCGGCGTGATCATGGCCGTTCCCGTGCTCCTCGCCGTCCCCGTGCCCGTGGTCCTCCCCGACGTGGCCGGCGCCGTAGGGGCGCTGCGTCACCCCTTCGGCGCGCAGCAGCGCCACCGCGCGCGCTGCGCCCCCGGTGCCCTCGAGCGCGCGCTCCAGCCAGGGCGTCAGCTCGGGCCCGACCCACAACACCAGATCGGCCGCCGCCAGAGCGCGCGCCTGGCTCGGGCGGAGGTGGAAGCTGTGGGGGTCGGCGCCCTGGTCAAGCAGGATGGCCGGGCTGCCGACCCCGGCCATGACGCGCGCGGCAAGCGCATGGACGGCCGGCAGGTCGGTGACCACCTGCGGGGTTCCGGCCGCGGCCGGGGCGGCGAAGAGGGCAAGCGCAAAGAGGGGGGCGGCGGCGGGGCGCATGGGCGGCTCCGGGGCTTGTGGCGGATGCGGGGTGCGTCTAGGATGTTATCCTGTAACGTGTCAAGAGATGTTATGACGTAACCCGAGATGCCCGACACCGCCATCCCCGCCGCCTGCGCCTTCGCCGACCACGACCATGCCGCCTGCTCCGCCGCAGGGCTCGCGCAGGCCGAGGCGCTGTGCGCCGCGCAAGGGGCGCGGCTGACGCCGGTGCGGCGCCGGACGCTCGAGATCCTGCTCGAGGCGCATCGCGCGCTCGGCGCCTACGAGGTGCTGGAGCGGCTGCGCTCCGACGGCTTCGGCGGCCAGCCGCCCGTCGCCTACCGGGCGCTGGAGTTCCTCGAGGCGATGGGCCTGGTCCACCGAATTCGGCGGCTGAACGCCTTTGCCGCCTGCATGCGCCCCGGCGAGGCCCACCAGGCGCTGTTCCTGATCTGCCGGCGTTGCGAGGCGCTGGCCGAGGCGCCGGGCGGGCGGGTGCGTGCCGCCGTCGAGGCCGCTGCCGCCGAGACCGGCTTTGCCGTCGAGCGCGCCAGCCTCGAGGCCACCGGGCTCTGCCCGGCCTGCCGGGCCGAGGCGCCGTGAACCTGCTCGCGGCCGAGGGGCTGACGGTGCGCCTCGGCGCCGCCACGGTGCTTGCCGGCGTCGATTTCCGCATCGCGCCGGGCGAGATCGTCACCATCGTCGGCCCCAACGGCTCGGGCAAGTCGACCCTTCTGCGGGCGCTTCTCGGCATCCTCAGGCCGATCGCCGGCCGGGTGCTGCGGCGCGCGGGGCTGCGCATCGGCTATGTGCCCCAGCGGCTGGCCATCGACCCCGGCCTGCCGCTCACCGTCGCCCGTTTCCTGTCGCTGCCCCGCCGCCAGCCTGCCGGGCGGATCGCCGCGGCGCTGGCGCGGAGCGGCATCGCCGGGCTCGGCGGGCGGCAGATGGCGGGGCTCTCGGGCGGGCAGTTCCAGCGCGCGCTGCTCGCTCGCGCGCTGCTCGAGACACCCGAACTCCTCGTTCTGGACGAACCCACCCAGGGCCTCGACCAGCCCGGCCAGGCCGATTTCTACCGTCTTGTCGAAGACCTCCGCCGCGACCTCGGCTGCGCGGTGCTGATGGTCAGCCACGACCTGCATGTGGTGATGGCCGCCTCCGACCGCGTCGTCTGCCTGAACGGCCATGTCTGCTGCGAGGGCACGCCCTCGGTGGTGGCGGCGGCGCCGGCCTACCGGGCGCTGTTCGGAACCGGTACCGGCGGCGCGCTGGCGCTCTACCGCCACGTCCACGACCACCGCCACGACCACGCCCGCGACGGCGACGGCGACCGCCACCACCATGCGGGCGAGGCATGATGGTCGAGGGCTTCGTCCTGCGCGCCGGGCTGGCGGGGCTTGCGCTGGTGCTCGCCGCCGGCCCGCTCGGCTGCTTCGTGGTGTGGCGCCGGATGGCCTATTTCGGCGACGCCACCGCCCACGCCGCGATCCTCGGCGTCGCGCTCGCGCTCGCCTTCGACCTGTCGCTCTACGCCGGCACGCTCGCCGTGGCGCTGGCGATGGCGGCGACCGTGTCCACGCTGGCCGGGCGCGGCTGGGCGATGGACACCACCCTCGGCGTGCTCGCCCATTCCGCGCTCGCCTTCGGGCTGGTGGCGGTTTCCTTCCTGCCCGGTGTCCGGGTCGACCTCGCGGCCTATCTCTTCGGCGACATCCTCGCCGTCCGCTGGTCCGACCTTGCGGCCATCGCCGCAGGGACCGGAGGCGTGGCGGCGCTGATCGCCTGGCGCTGGTCGGCGCTGCTCACCGCGACGCTGTCGGAGGATCTCGCCCATGCCGCCGGCATCGCCCCTGCGCGCGAGCGGATGGCGCTGACGGTCGCGCTCGCGGTGGTCGTGGCGGTGGCGATCAAGGTCGTCGGCGCGCTGCTGATCGCGGCCATGCTGATCGTCCCGGCGGCGGCGGCCCGCGCCTTCGCCCGCAGCCCCGAGGCAATGGCCGCCGCCGCGGTCGCCATCGGCGCGGCCGCCGTGGCCGCAGGGCTGGCCGCATCGCTCGCCCTTGACACCCCCGCCGGCCCCTCGATCGTGGCCGCCGCGGCGCTCCTCTTCGCGCTCAGCGTGGCGCTCCAGCCGCTGCTCGGGCGGGGCTAGCCGCGCGCGCGGCTAGCCCGTCTCAGGCCCGCGGGCGCGCCACCAGCACGCTGCGCCGGTAGTCCGAAGGCGCGACCACCCCGTTGGCAATGAAAAAGCGCGAGAAGCTCGACTGGCTGGCGAAGCCGAGGTCGAGGCCGATGTCGGCCACCGGGTCGTGGGTGCTCGACAGCCGCTCGATCGCATGCTCCATCCGCAGCGCGTTGAGATAGATGTTGGGGGTCAGCCCCATGGTCTCGCGGAACAGCTTGTAGAAGTGCGGCCGTGACAGCCCCGATTCGCGGGCAATCTCGTCCAGCCCGAAATCCTCGCCCAGCCACTCGCGCATCAGGTTCAGCGACCGGCGTATGCGGAAGTCCCAGGCCTGCGGCACCCGTCCGAGAAAGGCGCCGCCCTCCGCCGTCCACTGCCAGGACTGGTCGAAGCAGGCCTGCGTCAGCTCGGCCAGCGCCCCCTGCACCGACTGGTCGGTGACGATCTCGGCCAGCATCGTGCGCGCGACATGGGCGATGCGGCGGGCGATCGGGGCGGCGACCTCGATGCCCACCCGCCCGAACCTGAGGCTGGAGGTGGCGCTGCGCGCGGCCTCGATGAACCATACCGGCTTGATGTACAGCACCAGCGCCAGCGTGTTCGTCGCCGCCCGCTCCGGCCGGTAGAAATGCGGCTGCCAGGGACTGATGGCCACCGCCTGGCCGGGGCCGAGCGGATAGCGGCGCTCGTCGACCACCACCTCCGCCGCCGGGCCCTGGACATGGAAGATCAGATGCCCCTCGCGGTGGGCATGGACGACCATGGCCCGGTCCATGTCGTACAGGCAGACCCGGCCGAAGGCGCCGTGCAGCACGGCCACGGGGGTGCTCATCGCCGGATCCTCCCTGAATCGTGCACTCGTGTCACCTCGAGGCTAGCAAATCGCGCGGCGGTGGCGACCCCCCTCACAGCGCCGCCTCCAGCATCGCCCGGTAATCCTCGGCCGAGGCGAGGCGGGGGTTGGTCCGGTTCGCCGGATCGGCCTCGGCGCGGCGGGCCACCCGGTCCAGCAGCGGCCCGTCCAGCCCCAATGGCCCCAGCCGCGAGGGCAGGGGCAGCCGCCCGGTCAGCCGCAGGATCGCCTCGGGCAGGTCGGCGCCATGGGGCAGGCGCAGCGCCTCGGCCACGACGGCGAAGCGGTCGCGCCCGGCGGGGGCGTTGAACGCCAGGACCGGCGGCAGCAGCGCCGCATGCAGGCTGCCGTGGCGCGGCGCCGCGGCGCCGCGCGCCTCCTCCAGCGCATGGGCGAGCGCGTGCACCCCGCCCAGCCCCTTCTGGTCGGCCAGCGCCCCGTTCAGCGCCGCGGCCAGCAGTTCGCGGCGGGCGACAAGGTCCGCCCCGTCGGCCACCGCTCGCTCCAGATGCGCCCAGGCGCGGCGCAGCCCCTCCAGCGCGATGCCGTCGGCGGGCGGGTTGAAGGCGTTGCCGAGATAGGTCTCGAGGCAATGGGTCAGCGCGTCCAGCCCCGCCGCGGCGGTCGCCTGCGGGCTTTCGGCCACGCCCAGCGTGGGGTCGCACAGCGCCGCGGCGGGAACCAGCCGGCGGTCGCGAAGCCACACATGCCGGCCCGCCGCCGACAGCACCCGGACCGCAGCGCGCACCCCCGCGCCGCTGTCGGCGGTCGTCGGGACCGCGATCACCGGCAGCCCGGCCCCGGCGCCGCCTGCGCCGTGCAGCCGCTCGCCCGCGACCAGCGCCGCCACCGCCACCGCCGACCCGGCCGCGGCCAGCCCCGCCAGCTTGCCCGCGTCGATCGCCGCCGCCCCGCCGACCGCGATCACGCAGTCGCAGCCCGCCGCCGCGGTCGCCACGGCGGCGGCCTCGTGCTCGCGCACCGGGCCCGCGGCGGCGACGAAGGCGGCCTCGGCCCGCGCCCCGCGCGGCAGCGACAGCATCAGCCGGTCCAGCGCGTCGGCGCCGTCGGCCACCACCAGCGGCCGGCGGGCGCCCAGCATCGCCATCTCGGCCTCGAGCGCGTCCTCGAGCACGCGGTCGGCGAAATGGACGCGCGTGAGATAGGTGATGAGCGACATGGCGCGCGACCCGGCCCACGGCCTCAATGGCTGCGGGCGGCCGCCAGGCCGCCCGCCAGGAAGTCTCGCGGCGCGCGTGCCGGGCCCATGGCCACGCCGGACCCGGCCCGGCCCGGCGGGCTCAGCGGCCGGCGAGCGCGTCGCAGTCCGGCGTGTCGCGGCTCGGCAGGCCGAGGGCGCGGAACTCGTCGGCCGTCATGCCGAGCGTCTGGGTGACGTTGTCGACCCGCGCCTTCAGCACGCTCGTCAGCCCGCCCTGGCCGTCCTCGACCACTTCGGTGACGAACACCGTGCCCGAGGCCTGGCGGTTCTCGTTCAGCGTGACCGTGCCGAGCGGGGTCTCGAGCGGCAGCGACGCGAGCGCCGCGTGGAACTTCGCCTGTCCGTCCGAGAGATCGCCGTCGACGGCGTCGAGCGCCTGGATCATCGCCAGCGTGGCGATGTAGTAGCCGATGCCGAACAGCGACGGGGTCGGGAAGCGGTCGGCCTCGGGGAAGGTGTCCTGGTAGAGCTTCACGTAGTCCTGCCAGGCCGGGCTCGGGTCGTCGATGGCGAACGGGCCGGAGGTCGGCGTGCCGACCAGCGCGTCCTTGGCGCGACCTTTCGAGGTCAGCACCGTCTGGTCGGCCATGATGGTGCCGCCGATCAGGTTGGTCTCGGCACCCGCCTGCTCGTACTGGTTGAGGAAGTTGATCGCGTCGGTGCCGCCGACGCCAAGGTAGATCGCGTCGACATCCTCGGGCAGGGCGGCGATCACGGCGCCGAAGTCCGACGATCCGAGCGGCACCCAGAAGCGCTCGACGATCTCGCCGCCGGCCTTGCAGAAGTCGACCGCGAAGCCCATGAAGTTGGTG
Organism: Paracoccaceae bacterium; assembly: GCA_023383015.1. Classification (GTDB taxonomy): domain Bacteria; phylum Pseudomonadota; class Alphaproteobacteria; order Rhodobacterales; family Rhodobacteraceae; genus JAHDXW01. The sequence continues at coordinate 28,617 of JAHDXW010000009.1, read as the reverse complement.
TAGCCGAAGGAATAGTCGGCCGCGACGGTGGCGACGCGGGTCCAGCCCTTCTCGTTGACGACATACGAGCCGAGGCCGTAGCCCCACTGGTTGCCGTCCAGGTTGAAGCGGAAGAAGTTCGGCGCCGGGTCGACCCAGGTCGTCTCGAGCGCGCCGGAAATGCCGTTGATCACCGTACGTCCGGGAATCGTCTTGGCGAAGTCGCGCATCGCGATCCCCTCCGAGCCCGACAGCGGCCCGAGGATGATGTCGACCCCGTCCTGCTCGACCAGCCGGCGGGCCTGGCGCACGACGGTGTCGGGCGTGGTGTCGGTGGGAACGACGACCGTCTCGATCCTCTTGCCGTCGATGGTGTAGTTCACCTGCCGCAGCGCGAGATCGACGTTGAGGATGCTGTCCTTGCCGCCCGCGGCGAAGGTGCCCTCGACGGCGGCGAGGATGCCGACCTTGATGGTGTCCTGCGCCAGCGCCATTCCGGGCGCGGCCAGCGCCGCCGCCGAGACGGTGCCGATCAGTAGCTTTCTCATGCCTTCCTCCCTGTCGTCGCGCGACATGGCCCGGGCCGCCTGGCCCGGCCGCCGGGCGCGGTGCCTCGTGCCGAGGGCCCCACGATAGGCGTCCCGTGGCGGGGCGCGGATCACCGGCCGTCCCGCTCCATATCCGCCGGTCTGATTCTTGCCGCCGCCGCCCGCGGGCCCGCGCCCCGCCCCGCCGGCGCCGTCAGTCAAGCTCGAAGCGGACACCCTGGGCCAGCGGCAGCGAGCGGCCGTAGTTGATGGTGTTGGTCGCCCGCCGCATGTAGCCCCTCCAGGCGTCCGAGCCCGATTCGCGGCCACCGCCGGTCTCCTTCTCGCCGCCGAAGGCGCCGCCGATCTCGGCACCCGAGGGGCCGATGTTGACGTTGGCGATGCCGCAGTCCGATCCCGCCGCCGACAGGAAGGTCTCGGCCTCGCGAAGGTCGTTGGTGAAGATCGACGACGACAGCCCCTGGGGCACGGCATTGTGCAGCGCCAGCGCCCCCTCGAGGTCGGAGAACGTCATGACGTAGAGGATCGGCGCGAAGGTCTCGCGCATCACGATCCCGGCCTGCGCCGGCATCTCCACCAGCGCCGGCCGGCGGTAGACGCCGCCCTCGCAGCCCGCCACCGTCACCGCCTCGCCCCCGCTCACCGCGCCGCCGGCGGCCTGCGCCTCGGCCAGCGCGGCGTCCATCGCCGCCCCCGCCGCGGCATCGACGAGCGGCCCCACCAGCGTGCCGGCCTCGAGCGGGTTGCCCACCCTGACCGAGCCGTAGGCGCGCTTCAGCCGCGCCACGAGCTCGGCCGCCACGCTCTCGTGCACGATCAGCCGGCGCAGCGTCGTGCAGCGCTGCCCGGCCGTGCCCATCGCCGCGAACGCCACCCCCCGCACCGTCAGGTCGAGATCGGCCGAGGGACAGACGATGGCGGCGTTGTTGCCGCCGAGTTCCAGGATCGCCCGGCCGAAGCGCGCCGCCACCCGCGGCCCGACCCGCCGGCCCATGGCGGTGGAGCCGGTGGCCGAGATCAGCGGCACCCGCGCATCATCGACCAGCGCCTCGCCGACCTCCCGGCCGCCGGCCAGAAGGGCCGACAGCCCCGCCGGCGCGGCATGGCCGGCGGCGCGGAAGCGCGCCAGCGCGCGGTCGAACATCGCATGCGCGGCCAGCGCCGACAGCGTCGCCTTCTCGGAGGGCTTCCACAGGACCGGGTTGCCGCAGACAAGCGCAAGGGCGGCGTTCCACGACCACACCGCGACCGGGAAGTTGAAGGCCGAGATGATCCCGGTCGGGCCGAGCGGATGCCAGGTCTCCATCATCCGGTGCGACGGGCGTTCCGAGGCGATGGTCAGACCGTGCAGCTGGCGCGACAGGCCGACCGCGAAGTCGCAGATGTCGATCATCTCCTGCACCTCGCCGAGGCCCTCGGAGACGATCTTGCCGACCTCGGCCGAGACGATGCGGCCCAGCGCCTCCTTGGCGCCCCGCAGTTCCTCGGCCCACAGCCGCACAAGCTCGCCCCGCACCGGCGCCGGTACCAGCCGCCAGGCGGTGAACGCATCGGCCGCCGCCGCCACCGCCGCGGCGGTCTCGGATGGCGTCGCCGGGCGCACCCCGGCGAGGGTCTCGCCGGTCACGGCAGAACGTGCGGGAATGTCCCCCGTCAAGGCGGCGGCGGGAACGCCGAGGTCCTCGAGCGTGCGCATGATTCCGGTGGCAAGCAGCATCGTCGGTCTCCCTCTTCGCGGCCTGCCGCGGTTCCTGCCACAAGCCGGCGGCATTTCCCAGCCCGGGGGGACGCGGTGTCGCGCCGGGGCCGGGCCGCGCGGGGCAGCGCGGCGGGGCCCCGCCGTGGTAGGATGGAAATCATGTCCCGTCCGGAGGTCTGCCCCCGATGTTGCGCACACTCCTGCCGCGCGCCGCATGCCGCGCCGCCGCCGCCGCCGCGCCGGTCCTCACGCCGGCCCTCGCCCTCGCGCTTGTCCTCGCACTGCCGGCGCCGCCGGCCGGCGCCAATGACTCGACCGCAAGCCTCGACACCGGCGAGATCGTGCTGGTCCAGAATTCCGACATCCGGATGGACGAGGAGGACCTCTATCTCAGCGCCGCCGAGGTGCGGGTGCGCTACCTGTTCCGCAACACCGCCGGCGCGCCTCTCGTGCTTCGCGTCGCCTTCCCCCTGCCGCCGATCCAGCTCGGCTGGGACACCGCCTATGCGATCACGGCCGCCGCCGCCGAGGATCCGCTCGGCTTCCGCCTGTGGATCGACGGCGCCCCGGCGGCGGTGCAGACCGAGGCGCGGGCCGAGGCGCTCGGCCGCGACGTCACCGCCCGGCTGCGCGCCGTCGGCCTTCCGCTGACCCCGTTCGCGCTCGACGAGGCCGGCTGGCAGCGGCTCGATGCGGCGATCCGGGCGCTGCCGGCGGCCGAACGGGCACGGCTGGTGCGCGACGGCATCCTGCTGCCGGGGCCCGACGGCGCGGTGCCCGGATGGACCGCGCGGATCACCCACCACTGGGTGATGACCTTTCCCGCCGACCGGCCGGTGGAGGTGCGCCACGCCTACGCCCCGGTGCCGATGCACACCTTCTTCTCGGCCTACGACCTCGACGCAGGCAGCTTCGCCGACCTCGCCTGCATCGACGCGCCGACCGCGGCCGGCATCCGCCGCCGGCTCGAGGCCGCGCCGTCCGGCGCGCTCGGAGCGGCGCTGCTGCGCTACGTGCTCACGACCGCCAACAACTGGCGCGGCCCGATCGGCCGCTTCCGGCTGACGGTCGACAAGGGCACGCCCGAGGCGCTGGTCTCGCTGTGCCTCGATGGTCTGCGCAAGACCTCGCCCACCACCTTCGCCTGGGAGGCGACGGGCTTCGTGCCCGAGGACGACCTCGCGGTGCTCTTCCTCGCCCCGCTGGCCGAGTGAGTGTCGGGCCGGCCCTTGCCGCCGCCCCGCCGATCGGCTTAGCTCGGCCGCCGCCCGGTGCCGGGCGGTCCGGCCGGGGCGGGGGAACGGGGGCATGCGGGCAGTCTCGGAACAGCGGGCCTTCGGCGGCGTGCAGGGCGTCTACGCCCATCCCTCCGACGCCTGCGGCTGCGAGATGACCTTCGGGCTCTACCTGCCGCCGCAGGCGCGCGACGGCAAGGTGCCGCTGCTGTGGTTCCTCTCGGGGCTCACCTGCACCCACGAGAACGCCATGGTCAAGGCCGGCGCCCAGGCCCATGCCGCCGAGCACGGCATCGCCCTCGTCTTTCCCGACACCAGCCCGCGGGGGGCCGGGGTTCCCGACGACCCCGCCTTCGACCTCGGCCAGGGCGCGGGCTTCTACGTCAACGCCACCCAGGACCCCTGGGCAGAGCATTTCGCGATGTGGGACTACATCGCCGAGGAGCTTCCCGCGCTCCTCTTCCACCGCTTCCCGCTCGAGACCGAGCTGCAGGGCATCACCGGCCATTCGATGGGCGGCCACGGCGCGCTGACCATCGCCATGGCCTTTCCCGAGCGCTTCGCCGCCGTCTCGGCCTTCGCGCCCATCGCCAACCCGGTCCGCTCGGCCTGGGGGCAGAAGCAGCTGCGTGCCTATCTCGGCCCCGACACCGCCCGCTGGGCCCCGCATGACGCCACGCTGATGATGCACGACACGGGCTTTCCAGGCCCGGTGCTGGTCGACCAGGGCGGCGCCGACCCGTATCTCGAGCTTCTCATGCCCGAGGCGCTGGCCGCCGCCATGGCCGCGCGCCGCCAGCCCGGGGCCTTCCGCATCCAGGCCGGATACGACCACAGCTACTTCTTCGTCGCCAGCTTCATCGCCGATCACCTCGCCTTCCACGCCGAGGCGATGGCAGACTGACCGCGCGCGTCACCCACCCTGTCGCAAACGGGCGAGACAGGGGGGGCGGGCGCCGGGCCTGATCCGACCACTCCGCCCCCCACGCAGGCCTCCGTTGCAGCTCTCCCTCGCGCCGCAGAACAACGCCGCCGGAATCCTCTGTGTGCTGGCCGGAAGCTTCTGCTTTTCCGTCAACGACATGGGGGTGAAGCTCCTGAGCGGCGACTACGCGCTGCACCAGCTCGTGATGCTGCGCGGGCTGGTGGCCATCGCCGTGGCGCTGGCGGTGTTCGTGCCGCTCGACGGCGGCTTCGCAAGCCTGCGCACCCGCCGCCCGGGTGCCCATCTGCTCCGCGGCATCCTGATCGTCTTCTCCAACGCCTGCTTCTTCCTCGCCCTGGCGACCATGCCGCTGGCCGACACGCTGGCGATGTTCTTCATCATGCCGCTCCTGATCACCGCGCTGTCGGTCCCGCTGCTGGGCGAGAAGGTCGGGATCCGCCGCTGGGCAGCGGTCGCGGCCGGGCTGGCGGGGGTGATCGTGATGCTGCGCCCGGGGGGCGAGGCGTTCCGGCCCGAGGCGCTGCTTCCGCTCTGCGCCGCGACCGCCTATGCCGTCACCTCGATCGTCACGCGCCGGATCGGCGGCACCGAGCGCGCATCGGCGATGACGGTCTACATCCAGCTTGCCTTCATCGTGGTAAGCGCCGCGCTGGGGCTCGTGGTGGGGGACGGCCGCTTCGCCGGGCAGGGCGGCGTGACGCTCGACTTCCTGCTGCGCGCCTGGGTGGTGCCGCCGCCGGCCGATCTTGCGGTCGTCGCCGCGCTCGGCATCGCCAGCGCCTGCGGCGGCTGGCTCATCGCCCAGGGCTACCGCATCTGCGAGGCCGGGCTCGCCGCGCCCTTCGAATACGTCGCCCTGCCGCTTGCCATCCTGTGGGGCGCCACGGTCTTCGGCGACTGGCCAGACCGATTCGCCTGGATCGGCATGTTCCTGATCGTCGGCTCGGGCCTCTACATGCTGTGGCGCGAGGCGCTGCGCGGCCGCCGCCTGGCCTCGCGCTCGCCGGCGGCGGGCCGCTAGCTCGCCGCCAGATCGCGGCGGACCTGCCCGCAGGCCGCCTGGACAGGGGTGTCGTCACGGGCCGGCATCATGCGAAGTGATGCAGGGGGAAGGCTGCGGGGTTGCGGCGGCAACGGGCAGCGCCGCGCGGCCGGCGGCAGCGCCCGGGGCCGCGCGGGCCGGCCCTCATGCCCTGCGCATGGGCCCGGCCGCCGCGGTGTCGGAACGGCCATCGCTCGCCCGGCCGCGTGCGCACAGCGCGGCCATGACCAGCGTCGCGAGCGCGCCGCCGGCGGCATAGACCGCCAGCGCAAGCCAGAAGGGAAAGCCGGCCGACCACACCAGCGCCGCCGCCACCAACCCGGTCCCGGACCCGCCGATCAGTAGTCCAAGGGCCATCGCGTGCCTCCTGCCCGGTTCGCCAGCCTTCCTGCCGCATCCCCATCCTAACTTCAACCGGAGATTGAGTCAAAATTGCGGCAGCGCTGTGGCTCCCGCATGCGCGGACATCCGCCCTCCGGGGACGACCGCGTGGGCGGCTCGCCTGCGTCCACGCAACCGGTTGCGTGCGCGGGCGCAGATTGCTTAGGTGCCCGGACGGGCCCGACGATCCCGAACGACCACAGGCGCGCCTTCCCTCCGGGGCCAACGGGCGCGTGCAAATGCAACAGGAGGAACGAAGATGACGACATTCCTAGGCCGGATCGGGGTGCTTGCCGCCGCCACGGCGATGCTTGCGGGGGCCGCCGCGGCCCAGGACCGCACCGGCTGGCCGCGCGACATCACCATCGGCACCGCCAGCCAGGGCGGCACCTACTTCATCTACGGGAACGGTCTGGCAAGCTTCATCACCGAAAGCCTCGGCATCAACGCCTCGGGCGAGGTCACCGGCGGCCCGGTGCAGAACGTCACCCTCGTGCAGATGGGCGAGCACCAGATCGGCCTCGTCACCATGGGCCCGATGTACGAGGCCTGGAACGGCAAGTCCGAGCTCGCCCCGGGGCTCGAGCACAAGGACGTCCGGGCGCTGTTCCCGATGTACCAGACGCCCTTCCAGGTGATCGCGCTGAAGTCATCGGGCATCACCTCGGTCGCCGACCTCGCCGGCAAGCGCGTCTCGGTCGGCCCGGCGGGCGGCACCCCCGGCACCTACTGGCCGCGCTTCATGGGGGCGCTCGGGGTCGAGGCCACCGTCTCCTATGCCGGCGCCGCCGACGCCGTCGGCCAGATCCAGGACGGGCTGATCGACGCCTTCGCCTTCGCCGCCGGGGTGCCGATCTCGGCCTTCGCGCAGCTTTCGGCCGAGGCCGATGTGGTGATGTTCGGCTTCACCCCAGAGGAGCAGGCGAAGGTCCTCGAGGCCTTCCCCGAGATGGCCGGCTACACCATCCCCGCCGGCACCTATTCGGGCCACGACTACGAACAGCCCACCGTGGCGCTCTGGAACTTCGCCGTCGCCCGCAGCGACCTGCCCGAATCGCTCGCCTACGAGATCACCCGGATCGTTCTCGACAACCCCGACCGCATGAAGCAGATCCATGCGGCCGCGGTCGAGACGCTGATCGAGAACTGGGACAAGAACGGCTTCCTGCCCTATCATCCCGGGGCGGTCCGCTACCTCGAGGAGAAGGGCCTGACCGTCCCGGCGCATCTGCGCGACTGAGGCCGGCGGCACCGCGAAGCGAAGGGGGCGGGCGGGCGCAACCCGTCCCGCCCCCGTGCGATCGCCATGAGAAGCCCCGGGCAACGAACCCGGGCAAGGGGGGGAGATGTCCGACACCAGCAGCGCCGCGGACCGGGGCGCCGACCTCGCCGCCGGCGCCGATGCCGAAGTGATCGCCGCCAACCAGCGCGTCCTGGCCGGACGCTGGGGCGTGGCGATCATCGTGCTCTGCATCGGCTACACCGCATTCCACATCGGGGTGATGAACCTCTACCCGCTGGAGACCTGGACCTACCGGCTGATCCATGTCGCCGGCGGCCTCGCGCTCGGCTTCCTGCTCTTTGCCGCCAGCGCCTTCCCCGATGCCGGCCCCGGCCGCGCCCACCACCCCGCCGAGCGTGCGATGTCCGCGCTGGCCGGCGCGCTCGTGCTCGTGGCTCTCGCCCAGGTCCTGCACGCGCTCGGCAGCGGCGACCGCATCCAGACCGGGGCGCCGGCGACCAAGTACATCTGGACCTTCGGCTATCCGCTGATCGCCGGCACCGCGCTAGCGATCGTCACCGCCTGGGTGTTCCCCGGCCGGGCGCGCGACCGGGTCGGGCCGGCCGACCTCGTGCTCGCGGTGGCCGCGATCACCGTCGGCCTCTACATCATCGGCCATGCCGACTTCCTGCGCATGCGCGCGCAGGTCTTCCCCCATGCCAACGACATGTGGGCCTCGATCGCCGGCATCGCGCTGATCCTCGAGCTGACGCGCCGGCTCGCCGGCCTCGCGCTCGTCATCATCGCCGGCATCTTCATCGCCTACGGCTTCGCCGGGCCGTGGCTGCCGGGCGTGCTCGAGCACCGCGGCTACCCGGCGGCGCGCTTCTTCGGCTTCATCTACACCGACAACGGCATCCTCGGCCCGACCACGGCGATCTCGTCGACCTACATCATCCTCTTCGTCACCTTCGCCGCCTTCCTGCAGGCATCCAAGGTCGGCGAGTACTTCGTCAACTTCGCCTTCGCCGCCGCCGGCGGCGCCCGCGGCGGGCCGGCCAAGGTGGCGGTGTTCGGCTCGGCGCTGATGGGCACCATCAACGGCACCTCGGCCGGCAACGTCGTGGCCACCGGCTCGCTGACCATCCCGCTGATGAAGCGCGTGGGCTACGCCCCGCAGACGGCTGCGAGCGTCGAGGCCGCGGCCTCCTCGGGCGGCCAGATCCTGCCCCCGATCATGGGCGCGGGCGCCTTCATCATGGCCGAGATCACGGGCATCCAGTACACCGAGATCGCCATCGCCGCGATCATCCCGGCGGTGCTCTACTTCGCCTCGGTCTACTTCATGGTCGACCTCGCGGCGCTGAAGTTCGGCATGAAGGGCCTGCCGCGCGACCAGCTGCCCGAGTTCCGCAAGCTCGCCCGCCAGGCCTTCCTGTTCATCCCGATCTTCATCCTGATCGGGGCGCTGTTCATGGGCTATTCGGTGATCCGCGCCGGCACGCTCGCCATGGCCGCGGCGGCGGTGGCAAGCTGGCTCACGCCGCACCGGATGGGGGTGCGCGCGATCCTCTACGCCTTCGAGATCGCGGCGCGGATGTCGCTGCAGCTGATCGCCGTCTGCGCCGCCGCCGGCATCATCGTCGGCGTGATCGCGCTCACCGGCATCGGTACGCGCTTCTCCTCGCTGCTCCTCGGCCTGGCCGACCAGAACCAGTTCGTGGCGCTGTTCTTCGCCATGGTGGTCTCGATCGTGCTCGGCATGGGCATGCCGACGACGGCCGCCTATGCCGTGGCCGCCAGCGTCATCGCCCCGGGGCTCGTGCAGATGGGGATCGCCCCGCTGACGGCGCACTTCTTCATCTTCTACTTCGCGGTCATGTCGGCGATCACCCCGCCGGTGGCGCTGGCAGCCTATGCCGGGGCGGCGATCGCGCAGTCCGACCCGATGCGCACCTCGGTCGAGAGCTTCCGGATCGGGCTTGCCGCCTTCGTCGTGCCATTCATGTTCTTCAACGCCCCGGCGATGCTGATGCAGGGGGCATGGCACGAGATCCTGCATGTCTTCGTCTCGGCCGCGTTCGGCATCTACCTGCTCGCCGCCGCCGTCCAGGGCTGGTACTTCGGCCGGCTCGCGATCTGGGGGCGGCTGCTGCTCGCCGGCGCGGCGCTGGCGATGATCGATCCGGGCTGGATCACCGATGCGCTCGGGCTCGGCGCGGCGGTGCTGATGTGGGCCGTACAGAAGCGGCTGGTCAGCACGGCCAACCTCGCCCGCGGGGCCGACTGAGCGCGGGGCCGCGGCCCAGAAACGGAAAGCCCGGGCCCATCGGGCCCGGGCTTGCTGCCTCGCAGGCAGTCCGGGTCAGTAGCACAGCCAGGCGTATTCGCACCAGCCGTTCCAGTAGCACTGCCAGGCCCAGATGCAGCCGCCGCGATACTGCGCCTCGGCGGCCGGGCGAAGCTCGTCGATCATCGCCAGAAGGTTGGCGTCATCGCCGGCAAGTCCCGCGGCCTCGTCCAGCACCGCGCCAAGGTCGATCGGCTGGCCATCGGCGCCGAGGATCTGGGTCTGGACCGTGGTCATCATCCGCACCGCGGCGAGGATGGCCAGCGCATCGCCCTTGGCCCGGCCGTAGGCGAGAAGGTCGGTCGCGGTCTCGAGCGTGATCCGCTGCTCGGTCTGCTCGATCGACAGCGCGGCCGCCTGCGGCTGCTGGGCCGATGCGAGGGGGGCGAGGGCCATGCTGCCGACGGCGAGCGCGACCGCGAGGAGAAGATGCTTCATCGGAAACTCCTTTCTGTTGCAGTCCTGTCTGCGCCGCAGGCCCCGTTGGCGGGGAGGAAGCAAGCCGGGGCAGGGGGGCCTGAACGGCTGCAGCGCAGGCGGAAGATGCCTGCGAAAGGGGCCTCCGGGCAAGTGACAAGTGCCGTCATGCGCACCCGGCCGTGCGCCGGCGCTCAGCGCCGCCCGGCAAAGCGGGCCTGCCAGTCGGCGCGCTCCTCGTCGGTGATCTTGCGGAACAGCACCTCGGGCGTGACGAAGGGGTGGCCTGCCGGCAGCACCGCCAGCGCCGCGCCGACGTCGGCCGGCCACGCCCAGTCGGTGCAGCCCAGCGCCGCCATCATCGCCTCCGCGGCGTCGGGCAGGAACGGGCGGGACAGCACCGCATAGAGGCGGATCAGGTTGAGCGCGACCCGCACCTGCGCTGCCGCCACGGCGGGGTCGGACTTGACCACCGACCACGGCGCGGCCGCCTGCAGGTATTCGTTGCCCGCCACCCAGATCGCCCGCAGCTCGGCCGCCGCCTTGCGCACCTCGATGGCATCCATCTGCGCCTCGTAGGCGCGCACCCGCGCGCCGAGGTCGACCGCCAGCGCCGCCTCGCGCCCGCCCCAGGCGCCGCCCGCCGGCACCGCCTCGCCGAACTTGGCACGGCAGAATTTCGTCACCCGGCTGACAAGGTTGCCCAGCACGTCGGCGAGGTCCTTGTTGACGCTTGCCTGGAAGTTCTCCCAGGTGAACTCGGCATCCGAGTTCTCCGGCGCGTGCGACAGCAGCCACCAGCGCCAGTAGTCGGCCGGCAGGATCGCCAGCGCCTGGTCCATGAACACCCCGCGCCCGCGCGAGGTCGAGAACTGCCCGCCGTCGTAGTTGAGATAGTTGAACGACTTGATGAAGTCGACGAGCTTCCATGGCTCGCCCGAGCCAATGATCGTGGAGGGGAAGGAGAGCGTGTGGAAGGGCACGTTGTCCTTGCCCATGAACTGCACATAGGTGACGTCGCCGGCGCCGCGGTCGGTGCGCCACCAGCGCTCCCAGTCGCCGCCCTTGCCGGCCGCCACCCATTCCTGGGCGCAGGCGATGTATTCGATCGGGGCGTCGAACCAGACGTAGAAGACCTTGCCCTCCATCCCCGTCCAGGGCGCGCCGGCAAACTGCACCGGCACCCCCCAGTCGAGGTCGCGGGTGATGCCGCGGTCCTGCAGCCCCTCGCCGTCGTTCAGCCACTTCCGCGCGATCGAGGTCGTCAGGACCGGCCAGTCGGCCTTGCTGTCGATCCACTCCGCCAGGCGGGCGCGCATCGCCGACTGGCGCAGGTAGAGGTGGCGGGTCTCGCGCAGCTCGAGGTCGGTCGAGCCCGAGACCGCCGAGCGGGGGTTGATCAGGTCGGTGGGGTCGAGCTGCTTGGTGCAGTTGTCGCACTGGTCGCCGCGGGCGCCATCGAAACCGCAGTTGGGACAGGTTCCCTCGATGTAGCGGTCGGGCAGGAAGCGGCCGTCGGCGACCGAGTACATCTGCCGCTCGACGACCTCGCGGATCAGCCCGGCCTCGGCCAGGCGCAGCGCGAAATGCTGGGTCAGCCGGTGGTTCTGGGGGCTCGAGGAGCGGCCGAAATGGTCGAACGAAAGGCGGAAGCCCTCCGACAGTCGGGCCTGTACCGCATGCATCTCGGCGCAGTACTCGGCCACCGGCTTGCCCGCCCGCGCCGCCGCCAGCTCGGCCGGCGTGCCGTGCTCGTCGGTGGCGCAGAGAAACAGCACCTCGTGCCCGCGCCCGCGCAGGTAGCGCGCATGCAGGTCGGCGGGCAGCTGGCTGCCGACCAGGTTGCCGAGGTGCTTGATGCCGTTGATGTAGGGGATGGCGGAGGTGATCAGGTAGCGGGCCACGGACGCCTCCCGGGGGGATCGACTGTGCCGCCCCTGTAGCGCAGCCCGCCGGCAAGGGCCAGCGGTTGCGGCCGTGCCGGGGCGGCTTCGGCCCGCCGCGATGGCCCCGCCGGGAGCACTGCCGGGAGCACTGCCGGGAGCACGGCAGGGTTGAGAACATATGGCGAACATCGTAGCTTGCGCGCATGCCCGCCTCCGCCGTCCGCCCCCGCTCCCTGCTGCCGCTCGCGCCCGGCCTCGCGCTTGCCCGCGGCCGGGTACACGAGGTCTGCGGGCCGGCGCGGCGGGTGCTGGCGCTGATGGCCGTGCGCGCCGCTCCGGGCCCGGTCCTGTGGATCGCCCCCGCCTGGCTGCCCGAGCGGCTGCACCCCGAGGGCGTGCTGCCCTTCCTCTGCCCCTCGCGGCTGGTCCTCGTCACCCCCCGGCGGGCCGAGGACCTGCTCTGGTCGGTCGAGGAGGCGCTGCGCGCCGGTGCCGCCGCCGCGGTCGTCGCCGACCTGCCCGAGCCGCCGGGCCTGACCCCGGTGCGCCGGCTGCAGCTGGCCGCCGAGGCCGGCGCCGCCGAGGGGCCGACGGCGCCCCTCGGCCTGCTGCTGCTGCCCGGCGAGGGCGGCGCCGCGGGGGTCGAGAGCCGCTGGCACCTCGCCCCCGGCCCGGGCGGGGGCTGGCGGCTCGAGCGGCGGCGGGCACGCGACGCGCCGCCGGCGGCCTGGAACCTGCGGGCGGGGGGGCGCGGCGGCGTCACGCTCCTGCCGGTGCCGGCCGGGGACGCGCCGGCCCTGCCCTGACCGCCCCGCCGGGCCGGGCGCGAGGCGGCATGCGATCCGCCTGGCGGGCCGAATCGCACTGGCCACGGCCATCCGCCTCGTCCATGCTCGCCCCCGCCACCAAGCTCCCTCCTCTCTGCCAGAGCCGACGCCCCAGACTGCACGATGCGCCTCTTCGTCTCCTTCGCCGCGCTCTTTCTCTCGGTGATCCTGCTGCAGCTCGGCGCCGGCGGGGTGGCGCCGCTCGATGCCCTCTCCGGCCTCGCGCTGGGCTTCACCCCCGCCCAGGTTGGTTTCCTCGGCTCGGCACATTTCCTCGGCTTCTTCGTCGGCTGCTGGTGGGCGCCGCGGATCATGGGCACGGTCGGCCATTCCCGCGCCTTCGCCGCATTCACCGCCGCCGGCACCATCGGGCTGCTCGCCCACATGCTGGTCATCGACCCCTACGCCTGGGCGCTGATGCGGGTGGCTTCGGGGGTCTGCGTCGCGGGCTGCTACACCATCGTCGAGGCCTGGCTGCAGGCCAAGGTGACGAACGCCAACCGCGGCCGGGCGATGGGGGTGTACCGCGGAGTCGACATCTGCGGCAGCCTCGCGGCCCAGCTTCTGATCGGGGTGCTCGAGCCTGCAAGCTACGTCTCCTACAACCTGCTCGCACTGTTCTGCTGCGCCTCGCTGGTGCCGCTGGTGCTGACCCGCGCCGAGGCGCCGCAGACGCCCGAGGCGCCGCGGTTGCGCGGCCGCCTCGCCTGGGAACGCTCGCCGCTGTCGGTGGCGGGCGTCATCGTCTCGGGCATCACCGGCGCGTCCTTCCGCATGGTCGGGCCGGTCTACGGGCTGGCGGTCGGCCTGTCGCCCGAGGTCATCGCGCTCTTCCTCGCCGCCAACGTCGCCGGCGGCGGGATCGCCCAGTATCCCGTCGGCTGGCTGGCCGACCGCTACGACCGCCGGACCGTGCTGATCGGGCTGTCGCTGGCCTCGGTGCTGGCCGCCCTCGCCACCATCGCGGCAAGCGGGCAGGGAATCGTCGCCATCTTCCTCGCCGCGGTGCTGTTCGGGGCGACGACGATCCCGGTCTATTCGGTCGCGGCCGCCCATGCGCATGACTTCGCGGCCCCGCTGGAGCGAGTGGAGCTGTCGGCGGCGCTGCTCTTCTTCTATGCCATCGGCGCCACGGTCAGCCCGCTGGCGACCTCGGCGCTGATCGCCTGGGCGGGGCCTCCGTCGATGTTCCTCTTCATCGCCGCGGCGCATCTTCTGCTGGTGGTCTTCGGGCTGTGGCGGATGCGCGTCCGGCCGGCCCCGGGCGAGCGCACGCCCTACACCTATGTCCCGCGTACCTCCTACCTGATCGGCCGGCTGCTGCGCCGCCGCGGCGAGGAGTAGCCGCCCCGCCCCGCCCCGCCCCCGGCCGGCCCGGGCCGGGCCGGCGCGGCGGCGGCCGGGCCTCAGCCCGCCGCCAGGCCGCGGCCGGCCAGCAGGGGCTCGACCCCCGGCATGCGGCCGCGGAAGGCGCGGTAGAGCGTCTCGGCCTCGGCCGAGCCGCCGGCCGACAGGATGTGCCGCTCCAGCCGTGCCGCGGTGGCGGGGTCGAAGGGGTCGCCGGCCTCCTCGAAGGCGGCGAAGGCGTCGGCGTCCATCACCTCCGACCACATGTAGCTGTAATAGCCCGCCGAATAGCCGTCGCCGGCGAAGACATGGGCGAAATGCGGGGTGGCGTGGCGCATCGGGATCGCCCGCGGCAGGCCCAGCCCTGCCAGCACCTCGGCCTGCCGTGCCATCGGGTCGGCCGGCGCCGGCCCGTCGTGGAAGTCGAGGTCGACCAGCGCCGAGGCGAGGTATTCCACCGTCGCGAAGCCCTGGTCGTAGGTGCGCGCGGCGATCAGCCGGTCGCGCAGCGCCGGCGGCATCGGCGCGCCGGTGTCCACATGGCGGGCGTGGCGGTCCAGCAGCGCCGGCACCTCCAGCCAGTGCTCGAACAACTGCGAGGGCAGCTCGACGAAGTCGCGCGCGACATTGGTTCCGGCGACCGAGCCGTGGGTGACGTCCGACAGGATGTGGTGCAGCGCATGGCCGAACTCGTGAAACAGCGTCCGCGCGTCGTCCCACGACAGCAGCACGGGCGCGCCGCCGGCGAAGTTGCAGACATTGCTGACCACCGCCCGCCGCTCGCCGCCGTGCCGGCGCTGGCCGCGGAACGCCGAGCACCAGGCGCCCGACCGCTTCGAGGGCCGGGCGAGGTAGTCGCCCACGAACACCGCCATGTGCCGCCCGGCGCGCGTCACCTCCCAGGCGCGGGCGTCGGGATGGTAGAGCGTCAGGTCGAGCGGGCGGAACTCCAGCCCGAACAGCCGCCCGGCGGCATCGAAGGCGGCCGCGATCATGGCGTCGAGCGCGAGATAGGGCTTGATCTCGGCCTCGTCGAGGTCGTGCAGCTCCCGCCGCCGCCGCTCGGCATAGTAGCGCCAGTCCCAGGGTTCGAGCGGCCCGTTGCCCCCGTCCGCGGTCAGCATCGCCGTCAGCGCCGCGGCATCGGCCTCCGCCCGCGCCCGCGCCGGCTCCCAGACCCGCATCAGCAGCTCGCGCACCGTCGCCGGCGTCCGCGCCATCTCGGGCTCGAGCTTGTAGGCCGCGAACGAGGGATGTCCCAGAAGCCGTGCCCGCTCCTCGCGCAGCGCAAGGATCTCGGCGGCGATGGCGCGGTTGTCGGTGGCCCCGCCGTTCGCCCCGCGCGCCGCCCAGGCTCGGAAGGCCGCCTCGCGCAGGTCGCGGCGGGGAGAGTACTGCAGGAACGGCACGATCAGCGACCGCGCCAGCGTCAGCACCGGCCCCGGTCGCCCGCGCCCGGCCCCCGCGGCCGCCAGCGCCGCGACCAGCCAGCCGGGCAGGCCGGCAAGGTCCCCCGCCCCCAGCTCGCGCAGCCAGCCGCGCTCGTCGGCCAGGAGGTTCTGCTGGAAGGCGGTGCCGAGCGCTGCCAGCCGCGCCCGGATCGCCGCCATCCGGGCCTTGCCCGCCGGATCGAGCGCCGCCCCCGCGCGCAGGAAGTCGCGGCGGGTCAGCATCAGCACCCGCTCCTGCTCGGCATCCAGCCCCAGGCCCGCGCGCGCCGCCCAGACCGCCTCGATGCGTGCAAACAGCGCCGCGTTGCCGGTGACCTCCGAGCGGAAGGCGGCAAGCTTCGGCGCCAGCTCGCGCTGCAGGGCCTCGCGGGCGGGGTTGGCATCGCTGCCCGCGAGGTTGAAGAATACCCCCGCCAACCGGTCGAGCTCCTCGGCGGCCAGCTCCAGCGCGCCGATCGTGTTGGCAAACCCCGCCAGCGCCGGATCGGCCGCGATGGCGTCGATGCGCGCCCGCGCGGCCGCCAGGGCCGCGGCGAAGGCGGGGGCGAAATCGTCGTCGGCGATCGCCGCGAAGGGAGGCAGGGCGAAGGGCCCCGTCCAGTCGGCAAGCAGCGGGTTGGTCATGGCGGCATCGCTCCGGTCAGTCCCGCGTCCAGCCATAGGCGAGCCGGCCGGCGAAGGCGAGGGGGGCGCCGCTCAGCCCCGCCCGCCGCCGCAGGCCGCGCAGCCCGCCCGCGGCGCCACCGCCACCTCGCGCCACTCGGCCTCGAGCGCGTCGAACAGCAGCATCCGCCCCGCCAGCGTCCGCCCCGCGCCGGTCAGCAGCTTGACCGCCTCGAGCGCCATCAGCGAACCCACCACCCCCGGCAGCGGCGCCACGATCCCCGCCACGGCGCAGGCCGGCACCAGCCCCGGCGCCGGCGCCCGGGGAAAGACGCATTCGTAGCAGGGCGCGCCCGCGGCGGGGTGATAGAGGCTGATCTGCCCCTCCCACTGGGTCATTGCCGCGGCGATCAGGGGTCGGCCCGCCGCCGCGCAGGCGCGGTTGACAAGGTAGCGGGTGGCGAAGTTGTCGCTGCCGTCGAGCACGAGGTCGTGGGCGTCGACCAGCGCGGCCACATTGTCGGCCTCCAGCCGCATCCGCAGCGGCTGCAGCGTCACGAAGGGGTTCAGTGCCGCCACCGCGGCGGCCGCCGAATCGACCTTGGCCATGCCGATGCGGTCGTCGGCATGGATGATCTGGCGCTGCAGGTTGGCGTTCTCGACCACGTCGTCGTCGACGACCGTCAGCGTCCCCACGCCCGCCGCGGCCAGATACAGCAGCACCGGCGAGCCGAGCCCGCCTGCCCCCACCACCAGCACCCGCGCCGCCTTCAGCCGCCGCTGCCCGGGCCCGCCGATCTCGCGCAGCATGATGTGGCGGGCATAGCGGTCAAGCTCGGCCTCACGGAAGGCCGCCGCCGCGGCCGGCGCCGGCGCGGCCGCAGCCGCCGCGCCGGCCGCGGCGCGTGCGCGCAGGCGGCGCAGCCCCTCCCGGTAGGCCAGGATCAGCACCGCCGCCCCGCCCAGCACCAGCCAGGCCGCGGCCGACCCGCCGGTGGCCGCCCTCAGCCCCGCCCCGGCCGGCAGCAGCAGATGGGCCAGCACCGTCGCCCCCCAGACCAGCCCCGCCAGCGCCAGCCGCGCCTGCAGGCTGGCCCCCAGCAGCACCCCGAGCCCCCAGAGCCCGCCCATCAGCCCCAGCACCGCCGCCATCAGGCCACCCCGGTGGAGCCGAACCCGCCCGTCCCGCGGGCAGTCGGCGACAGCGCCGCGGCGGGCTCGAAGCGCGCCTGCACCACCGGCGCCACCACCATCTGGGCGATGCGGTCGCCGTGACGGATGAGGTGGGTCCGCTCGCCGAGGTTGGCAAGCAGCACCCCGAGCGGCCCGCGGTAGTCGGCGTCGATCGTGCCGGGGCTGTTCGGCACGGTGATGCCGTGGTTCAGCGCCAGGCCCGAGCGCGGCCGGATCTGCACCTCGAAGCCGGGCGGGATCTCCAGCCTCAGGCCGGTCGGCACGATCATCCGCTGCATCGGCGCCAGCGCCAGCCCCTCGCCGCGGCGTTCGGGCGGCAGGTTGGCGCGCAGGTCGGCGCCGGCCGCGCCGGCGGTGGCATAGGCCGGCAGGCCAAGGCCGGTGTCGGCCCATGCCTCCCACAGCACCAGGACCAGCGGGCTCACCCCAGCGCCCCGGCGATGCGCGCGGCAAGCTGCCGGGCGACCGCATCCTTCCCCATCCGCGGCCAGCCCTCCGCGCCCTCGGCGGTGATCAGCGTCACCGCATTCTCGGCCCCGCCCATGATCCCCGTGGCCGGCGAGACATCATTGGCCACGATCCAGTCGCAGCCCTTGCGCAGCCGCTTGGCGGTGGCATGCGCAAGCACGTCGGTGGTCTCGGCGGCAAAGCCCACCACCAGCCGCGGCCGGCCGGCGCCCATCCGCGCCACGCTGGCCAGGATGTCGGGGTTCTCGGCCAGTTCCAGCGCCGGCGGCCGGCCCGAGCCGTCCTTCTTCATCTTCTCGCCGGCGGCATTGGCCACCCGCCAGTCGGCCACCGCGGCGGCAAAGACGGCCGCGTCGGCCGGCAGCGCCGCGCGCACCGCCTCCAGCATCTCGGCGGCGGTCTCGACGCGCACCACCGCCACCCCCGGGGGCGGCGGCACCGCCGCCGGCCCGGTGATCAGGCTTACCCTGGCGCCGAGGTCGCGCAGCGCCGCAGCGATCGCCGCGCCCTGGGCGCCCGACGAGCGGTTGGCGATGTAGCGCACGGGGTCGATCGGCTCGTGCGTCGGCCCCGACGTCACGACGACGTGCCGCCCGGCCAGCGGCCCGGCACCCAGTGCGGCCTCCACCGCCGAGACGATCTCGGCCGGCTCGGCCATCCGCCCCGGCCCGAACTCGCCGCAGGCCATCTCGCCGGCGTTCGGCCCTGCCGCCAGCACCCCGTCCTCGGCGAGCCGGGCAAGGTTGCGCCGCGTCGCGGGGTGCTCCCACATCCGGACATTCATCGCCGGGGCGACCAGCACCCGCTTGTCGGTGGCCAGAAGCAGCGTCGAGGCGAGGTCGTCGGCATGCCCGCCGGCCATCTTGGCCATCAGGTCGGCGGTGGCCGGCGCCACCACCACCAGGTCGGCCGCCCGCGACAGCTGGATGTGGCCCATCTCGGCCTCGTCGGTGAGGTCGAAGAGGTCGCGGTAGACCTTCGCCCCGGCCAGCGCCGAGACCGACAGCGGGGTGACGAACTGCTCGGCCGCCCGCGTCAGGACCGGGCTGACCGCCGCGCCCCGTTCGCGCAGCCGCCGGATCAGCTCCAGCGACTTGTAGGCGGCGATGCCACCGCCGATGATCAACAGGATGCGCCGTCCGTCCAGCATCGCGGGCTCCACCGGAAGGCCTTCCTTCTAGAGCAGTTCCCGCCGATGTGGAACCGGGCGCCGACGCGGGCCCCGGGGGGCGGGGCGGTCCGCGCGAGAAGGGGTTGCGCCGGCGGCACCCGCCCCGGAGCAAGGCCGCGGCCGCCGGCTGCCGGCTGCCGGCTGCGGCCGGGTTACGGAGATCCTGAAGAATGCCTGAATCTGCGGGAGATAAACTATCAATAACAGCATCTTGGGAACGTGTCTCACGCATGGGACGCCGGTCCCGCCGGCAGCCCGGTCTAGCGTCCCGGCGCCGCCGCCAGCCGGTACGAGACCGCCTCGGCCACATGCGCCGCCCTCACATCCTCCTCGCCGGCAAGGTCGGCGATCGTGCGCGCCACCCGCAGGACGCGGTGGTAGCCGCGGGCGGTCAGCCCGATCCGCTCGGCCACCCGCAGCAGCAGCGCCCGCCCCTCGGGGTCGGGGCCGGCCACCGCGTCCAGCAGCGCGCCCTCGGCGTCGGCGTTCAGCCGCACCCCCCCGGCCCCGGCATAGCGGGCCGCCTGCCGGGTGCGCGCGTCGGCGATGCGGGCGGCGACGGCGGCGCTGTCCTCGCACGCCGCCGGCAGGTCGAGGTCGGCGAAGGCGACCGGCGGCACCTCCACCCGCAGGTCGAAGCGGTCGATCAGCGGGCCCGAGATGCGCCCCAGATACTCGTCCCCGCAGGCCGGGGCGCGGCCGCAGGCGCGGGCGGGCTCGGTCATGTGGCCGCAGCGGCAGGGGTTGGCGGCGGCCACCAGCAGGAACCGGCAGGGATAGCGGACATGGGCGTTGGCGCGCGCCACCACCACCTCGCCGGTCTCGATCGGCTGGCGCAGGGTCTCCAGCACCGCGCGGGGGTATTCGGGAAGCTCGTCGAGAAACAGCACGCCGTTGTGGGCAAGGCTGATCTCGCCCGGCCGCGCGCCCCGCCCGCCGCCGACGATCGCGGCCATGCTGGCGGTGTGGTGGGGCTCGCGGAAGGGCCGAACGCGCGAGATGCCGCCCTCCTGCAGGAGGCCGGCCAGCGAATGGATCATCGAGGTCTCCAGCGCCTCGACCGGGGTGAGCGGCGGCAGGAGCCCCGGCAGGCGGGCGGCGAGCATCGACTTGCCCGACCCCGGCGGCCCCACCATCAGCATGTGGTGGCGCCCTGCGGCAGCGATCTCGAGCGCACGCTTGGCCCGCTCCTGCCCCTTGACGTCGGCGAGGTCGCGGACGGCGGCCGCGCCGGTCACCTCGCCGGGTCGGGCGGGAGCCAGCAGCCCCTGACCGGTGAAGTGCCGGATCGCCTCGGCCAGCGTGGCCGGCGCATGCACCGCCGCTGCCCCGACCCAGGCGGCCTCCGCCCCCGACGCCTCCGGGCAGAGGAGCGCCCGGTCGGCCTCGGCCGCCGCCACCGCCGCCGGCAGCGCTCCCAGCACCGGCACCAGCCGGCCGTCGAGCGACAGCTCGCCCAGCGCCACCGTCGCCTCGACCGCATCCGCCGGCAGCACCTCGAGCGCCGCCAGCAGCGCCAGCGCCACCGGCAGGTCGAAATGCGACCCCTCCTTGGGCAGGTCGGCAGGCGAGAGGTTGACGGTGATGCGCCGCGAGGGCAGCGCGATCCCCAGCGCCGTCAGCGCCGATCGCACCCGCTCGCGCGCCTCCGACACCGCCTTGTCGGGCAGGCCGACGATCGAGAACGCCGGCAGCCCTGGGGCGACCGCGCACTGAACCTCGACCAGCCGCGCCTCCACCCCCTCGAAGGCCACCGTGTAGGTCCGCGCCACCATGCCAAGCCCCCGCGATGGTTAACGGCTAGGCCGGAGGCGTTGAGGAATGGTTAACCGCCGGCGATGCGCCCGGTGCGTGACGCGACGGTCCGGTCCGGCGGGCGGCTCAGCGGAAACCGATGTGGGCGATGAAATCGCGCAGCGCGATGCGCCAGGACTCGATCGCGGCGGCGAAGTTGTCCTGGGTGACGCCATGCTCGAGGGTCACGAGATGGTTGATCCAGGGCATCCCCTCCTCGTCGAGATGCGCCTTGCCGATGATGCGGGCGGCATTCCAGTCATTGACGACCGCAAGCTGCGGCGGCGTGTTCATGGTGAAGCCGGCGATGAACTGGACCGACCGGCAGTCGACCTCCGTGGTGCAGCCGTAGAACAGCAGGAAGAAGGTGATGCCGTCGAGCTGCGAGCGGATCCGCGGCTCCCGGTCGGCGTTGATCTCGACCTCGGCGGGCAGGCCGGCCGCGATCATGCGGTCGGCCAGCGCCCAGGGGTCGGTCGCATCGACCAGCGGGGGGCCGGCGACGAGGCCGGGAATGCGGATCGTCTGCGCCGCCGCCGGCCCTGCCGCGACCGCCGCGAGCGCAGCGAGCACGGCCAGCCCGGCCGCGGCCGCCCTTCCACGGGCCGCGATCCGCGGCCGACTGCCTGCCGGTGTCCTCATCCCTGTCCTCCCTGGCCGTGAGGGTGCCCTGGTCGGCCGTACCCGGCGCTGCCGGCCAGTGCCATGAAGGCGGGCCAGGCCTCGGGGTCGGCGGCGGTCATGTCGCGGCAGAACGGGGTGCAGAGCCCCCACGTCTGCCCGGCGAAGGCGAGGAAATGGGCCGGCGGGTCGCCGCAGCAGGGGCAGGCGGCGTTGAGGGCGGGCCCGGCACCGACGGCATGGGCGGGCAGGGGCGCCGGCCCCGGCCAGGCGCGCCGTGCGCGTGGCCGGTCGTAGACCGTCTGGTCGGGCCCGTCGACCTGCGCCATCGCCCGCCAGCGGCGGAAGGCGGGATGGGCAAGATGCGCCGCCACCAGCCCCGCCGCGGCGGGGCCGACCGGCAGGCAGTGGCCGGCGATGCGGGCGGCCACGGGGGCGAAGAAGGCGTCGGCCGCCGAATATGCCCCGCACAGCCAGGGCCCGCCCGAGCGGCCGAGCGCGTGGTCCCAGAGTTCCTCGATCCGCGTCAGGTCGGCCGCGACCCCGTCGGGCTGCGGCACCGCGGCATAGGCCGCGCGCAGGTTCATCGGGCAGGCCTGGCGCAGGGCGCGGAAGCTGCTGTGCATCTCGGCGGCCATGCTGCGGGCCAGCGCGCGCAGCCCCGGATCGGCCGGCCAGTGTCCCGCTCCGGGACGGGTCTCGGCCAGCGTCTCGGCGATGGCGAGGCTGTCCCACAGGACATGCCCCGCCGCGGTGCGGACGGCAGGCACGCTGCGGGCGGGCGCAAAGCGGGCGAGGTCGGCGGCGAATCCCGGGGCGTAGAGGCCCGTTGTCCGCACCTGCACGGGCAGGCCGAAGGCCTCGTACAGCAGCCAGCCGCGCAGCGACCAGCTGGAATAGGCGCGGTCGGCGATCAGCAGCGTGTCGGTCATGCCGGGCGGCCCGCGTGGGAAACAGACACGGGCAGCGTGGCATCGCCGCGCCCCGGTCGCAAGCCCGCATGCAGCGAAGGTTTTCCCGACCGCCCGGGTCGTGTAGCCTGCGCCGCACCAGTCGCAGCACAGGGTACCAAGGGAGCCCGACCATGACCCCCACCAACCTTGCCTTCCGGTCGCCACTCGCCCTGGCCGGGGGCCTTGCGCTTGCCCTCGCCGCCGGCGGGGCCGCCAGCGCGCAGACGCCCCCGCCGCTTGCCGCCGCGCCCGAGGCCGGCCAGCAGTCGGCGCGTCTGGGCCTGCTCGTCGATGCGGCCGATCCGCCGCGCATCGCCGAGATGATCCGCACCCTGGGCTTTGCCGCCGAGTTCGACGGCTCCGAGCCGAGCAGCCCGTTCATCCGCGGCAGTGCCGAGGGCGCCAACTACGGCATCCAGTTCTACGGCTGCACCAACGGCACCAACTGCCGGGCGATCCAGTTCGTCGCCGGCTTCACGCTGAACACCCCGCCGACGCTCGAGGTGGCCAACAACTGGAACAAGCGCAGAATCGTCGGGCAGGCCTACATCGCCGACAGCGGTGCGATCCGCATCGCCTACTATGTGGCGATGCAGCACGGGGTGAGCGAGACGAACTTCGGCTTCCTGTTCGAGCAGTGGCGGATCGCGCTTCGCGACTTCATGGACCACATCGGCTTCCGCTGACCGTGGGCCGGGCGCGGGCCGCCGCCGCGGCCCGCGCCCCCGGTGTGCGATCGCGTGCGCCGGCCGGTGATCCGCCCGGCTCCGTGCTGCGTAGGAAGGACGTCTGCACCCAGTGACGTTCGTCCGCAAGGCCAGGACCGGGGGGAACCGATGGCGCTCGATGCACAGTCCGACCGCGCGCTCTCGCGTCGCGCGATGAAGGCCGAACTGCTTGACGCCGAGACCGAGCTCGAACTCGCCTACGCCTGGCGCGACCGGCGCGACGAGCAGGCGCTGCACCGGCTGATCCATGCCTACATGCGGCTTGCAATCGCGATGGCGGCGAAGTTCCGCCGCTACGGCGCGCCGATGAACGACCTCATCCAGGAGGCGGGGCTCGGCCTGATGAAGGCGGCCGACAAGTTCGACCCCGACCGCGGGGTGCGCTTCTCCACCTATGCGGTGTGGTGGATCAAGGCGTCGATCCAGGACTACGTGATGCGCAACTGGTCGATGGTCCGCACCGGCTCGACCTCGTCGCAGAAGTCGCTGTTCTTCAACATGCGCCGGGTTCAGGCCCGGCTCGAGCGCGAGGCGCTGGCACGCGGTGCGCGACTCGACGCGCACCAGCTGCGCGAAATGGTGGCCATCGAGGTCGGCGTGCCGCTGCACGACGTCGAGATGATGGAGGGCCGGCTGGCCGGTTCGGACTATTCGCTGAATGCCACCCAGGCGGCCGCCGAGGACGGCCGCGAGTGGATCGACATGCTCGAGGACGACAGCGCCCAGGCCGCCGAGCGCGTCGAGGCCCGGCACGACACCGAGAAGCTGCGCGGCTGGCTGGTGGCGGCGCTGCAGGGGCTGAACGCGCGCGAGCGCTTCATCGTGCAGGAGCGCAAGCTGCGGGAGGAGCCGCGGACGCTGGAGAGCCTCGGTGCCGAACTCGGGCTGTCCAAGGAGCGTGTTCGCCAGCTCGAGGCCGCGGCCTTCGCCAAGATGCGCCGCAGCCTCGAGGCGCAGTCGCGCGAAGTCCGGCACTTCCTGGCATGAGGGCCGCGGCGGTCGTCCTGGCGCTGGCCTCCGGGCAACCCGCCGCGGCGTCCGAGATCGACGCCGCGGCGCTGGCGCGGCTGCCCGCGGCCGATGTGGTGATCCTGGGCGAGGTCCACGACAACCCGCTGCACCACGCCCACCAGGCCGCCGCGGTGGCCGCGATCGCCCCGGCGGCACTGGTGTTCGAGATGCTGACGCCCGAGCAGGCGCTTCGCGTGACGCCGGCGCTGGTGGCCGACCCGGCCGCGCTCGGTCGGGTGCTGGAGTGGGAGGTCTCGGGCTGGCCCGACTTCGCCCTTTACGCGCCGATCTTCGCGGCCGCGCCGGCGGCGCGGATTCACGGCGGGGCGCTGCCGCGCGCGACGGTGCGCCGCGCCTTCGGTGAGCCGCTTCCCGCGCTGTTCCCCGAGGCGGCCCTCTATGGCATCGACCGGCCGCTGCCCGAGGCGGAGCAGGCCGAGGCCGAGGCCGAGCAGCAGGCCGCCCATTGCGGGGCGTTGCCCGAGGAGCGGCTTGCGGGCTTCGTCGCCGCCCAGCGGCTGCGCGATGCGGCCATCGCCCGGGCCGCGGTGGGCGCGCACGCGGCCGGCGGCGGGCCGGTGGTGGTCATCGCCGGCAGCGGCCATGCCCGCACCGACCGCGGCGTGCCGGCCCTGATCGGGCGTGCCGCGCCGGGGCTTTCGGTGCTCTCGGTGGGCCAGCTCGAGCAGCCGGCGCCGCCGGAACCGCGCTTCGACCTGTGGATCGTCACCGCGCCCCATCCGCGCCCCGACCCCTGCGCCGCGTTCCGCACGCCCTGAGCGGACGCGACCGGCCGAGGCGCACCCGGCGCGGCGGGAACGTGGGAGGGGAAGGAGAGGGGAAGATGGTGCGGTCGAGAAGACTCGAACTTCCACGGGGGTTAGCCCACAGCGACCTCAACGCTGCGCGTCTACCAATTCCGCCACGACCGCACTGCCGTTCCGGCTGAGGCGCGTCTTACCGGGACTCCCCGGGCTTGAAAAGGGGCAATCGCGGCCCCGCCCGGGCCCGCCCGACCGCCGCGGGCCCGACACCCCCGGGGGGGTCAGTTCCCGGCTGTGATGCCGGGGATGCGGGGCACCGCGAAGGCCGGGGCGGCGGCCGGCCGGGCCGTAGCCGCCTCGCGGCCGGCAACGCGCAGGGCGGCGACGCGCAGCAGTTCCGCGCGGTCGGGCATGCCGGGGGCAAAGACCATGGCGCCGCCCGCGCCGGCGGCCTCGAGGCTGGCCTCGAACCACGGCAGGGCCATTTCCGGCCGCTCGGTGGCACCGAAGCCCGCGACCAGATGGTGACCGAGAAGCTCGCCGTAGCCGCCTTCGCCGAGCACCGTCAGCAGCAGCGCCGAACCGATCGCCACCTCCATGTCGTCGGTGGTGTAGCCAACGCCGAGGCAGACGCGGGCGGTTCCGGCCAACTGCGCCGGCGCCATGCCGGTGGCCAGCACGAAGGTCGAGACCTCGCGCAGCACCGTGTCGCGGTCGGCCAGCGACAGCGCCGCGACGGGCTCGCGAAGCGCCGGGCCGAGGGTCCGGCACTGCTCGGTGATCTCGCGCGGCGTGATGCCGGTGAGCCTGGCCATGATCTCCTCGGCCTGCGCCATGGCATAGGTGCGGGCGAGGCAGAACTGCTCGGACAGCGCGAAGCGCGGGTCGGTCAGGCCGGCGAGGGTGACGAAGCCGCCGTTCGTGTTCGTCACCAGGCTGACGCGGTTGCAGTGCGAGGCGAGCGAGGGCTGGAGCGCCCCTTGCGCCATGAAGGTTGGCAGCGCCGGAGCCGCGGGGGCGGCGGGATTGGGCACCACCGGCACCGCCGAGGGTACCGGCAGCGCCGGCGGCGCGGCACCGGCGGGCGCCGCCGCGGCCGCCACCGCCGGCGGCAGCGCCGGCGGCGTCTGCGGTGCCGGGGCGACCGCGACGGTGGTGTCGCCGCCGGCCGTGCCGACCTTCAGGCAGTGGCCCTGCTGGCAGGCGAACATCGCCGGTGTGACGTTGAAGGCCTGGAAGTCGTTGCGCTGGTGCCCGTCGGGGGTGGAGGCGAAGACCCGCACCGTGCAGGCCTGGGCGCTGCACCAGAAGGCCGAGCCGGTCACCGAGGTGTCGAGGATGTAGTCGGTCCGGCCGTCGCCGTTGATGTCGGCAAGCTGGACGAAGCCGTGGCGCTGCATCAGCTGCTCGGGCTCGACGCTGGTGTTGCGGGAAATCTCCATCACCGATTCGGCGACCTCCGGCGGCAGCCCGCCGAACATGCCCGCCACCACCGTCGGCCGGCCGCCGGCCATGTGGTCGCGCTGGGCGACAAGCAGCGCCCGCGTCCCCTGCACGCCGGCCGCGAGGCGCAGCGCGTCGGGCGACCCCGACAGCCCCCACTGGTGGGCGGTGACGAGGATCGTGCGCTCGAACTCGGTCAGCGTGCCGGTGGCGGGGTAGCCGAGGAAGCCCTGGAACTGGGAGATCGCCGTGCGGCTGCGCGGCCCGATGACGCCGTCGGGCGTGCCGGCGGGGAAGCCGAAGTAGTTCAGCGCCGTCTGCACCGCCAGGTTCTGCTCGCGCACCGCCGTGGACACCGCCGGCCGCGGGCTGCCGCGGCGAACGACGCGCGGCTGCGGCTGGTTGGCGATGGCGCCGCCGATGATGCCGCCGATGATGCCGCCGACGATGGCGTCGGCCGGCCCGGCCAGCGCCGCCGCGGCGGGGTTCAGCGCGACGAGCACCGCGAGGCAGGGGATTGCCAGTGACCTTGGGTTCATCGCATGTCTCCGGGTGCAGGCGGCGCGGGGCCGGCGATGGCAGTGCGGAAGACCCTAGCATGAACCGGCCGAGCGCAAACCCCGAAACCGCCGTCGTGCCGGCGCGGCCGGCGCCGGCGTGGCGCCACCTGCCGGGCCTGTCGCCCTATGCGGCGACGGTCGCGGCGATGGAGGCGCATGTCGCGGCGATGGCCGCGGGGGCGGCGGGCGAGGAGGTCTGGCTGCTCGAGCATCCCCCCGTCTACACCGCCGGCACCTCGGCCCGGTCCGAGGACCTGCTTGACCCCGGCCGCTTCCCCGTCGTCCGCGCCGGCCGCGGCGGCCAGTTCACCTATCACGGGCCGGGCCAGCGGGTGGCCTACGTCATGCTCGACCTCAACGCCCGCGGCCGCGACGTGCGCCGCTTCGTCTGCGCGCTGGAGCGCTGGGTGATCGCGGCGCTGGCCGAGTTCGGCGTCAGGGGAGAACGGCGCGAGGGCCGCGTCGGCGTCTGGGTCGCGCGCCCCGACCTGCCGGCCCTGCCCGACGGCACCCCGCGCGAGGACAAGATCGCCGCCATCGGGGTCAAGCTGCGCCGCTGGATCAGCTTCCACGGCATTGCCGTGAACGTCGAGCCCGACCTCGCGCACTACGAGGGCATCGTGCCCTGCGGGATCGGCGGCCACGGGGTGACGAGCCTTGTCGACCTCGGCCTGCCGGTGACGCTGGCCGACCTCGACGCGGCGCTGATGGCGACCTTCCCGCGGGCCTTTCCCGGCTGAGGCCGGCCTCAGGCCGCCTGCCCGATGCGCTCGCGCGCCGCCGGCACGCCGGCGCCCAGCCGCACGAGCCCCGCTGCCGCGGCCAGCCCGAACGGCGGCATGCCCGAGTAGATCGCCTCGTACTGACCGGCCCGCACCAGGTAGGTCTCGTGCCAGATCCCGACATCGCCTCGGCGGCCCCGGATGCGCCGGTTGAAGGCGACCCAGGCCGGCCAGTGCCGGGCGTCCTTCGCCCGCGCATAGGCCTCGAGATGGTCGAAGCTGCGCCAGTACTGGACCATGATGCGCGGCCGCAGTCCGCTGTGGCCGAGAAAGCCGCTGTCCGGCCCCGCCCGCTCGAGTTCGCGGATCATCGCCGGCATGGCCATGAAGACCGGCAGCCATTGCCACGGCTTCCACGGCCGGTTGATCCGCATGCCGATGATGAAGACGACGAAGTCGCCCTCGATCCGGGCGGTGTACTGGGCGGGGATGACTGCGGGCATGGCGCACTCCTGCGTTTCCGGCCGGCTGGGGCGACGCAAAGCCTAGCCGCCGGGTTGGCAGGAGCCGTCATCGGATCGTAGGATGGGGCGGCCGGTCGGAAGGGGGGGCGATGTCGGAACTGGCCGCCGCGCGCGCCGTGGCCGCGGCTCATGCAGCCGCGGTCGACCCCGCGCGCTGGACCGAGGCACTGGAGGCGCTGGCCGAGGCGCTCGAGGCCGACACCGCCGCCATGGGCCTTCGCCACACTGACGGCAGCGACACCGGCTGCCTCTGCCCGCGTACCGATCCCGGCTGGCATGCGCGCTACCACGACGGGCTGCGGACCGCGAACTACATCTGGGCGGCGGCGGCGCGGGCGGCGCCGGGGACCGCGCTGACCGAGTCGATGGTGGCCCCGCGCGAGACCTATGCCCGTTCGGTCATCTTCAACGAGTTCATCCGGCCCCAGGGGATGGAGGCGGTGCTGACGCTGACGCTGGCCCGCGGCGCCGGCGGGGCGGCGCTGATGACCTTCGGGCGGCGGGCGGGGCGTGAACGATTCGGCGCCGCCGAGCTGGAGCGGGCGGGACGGCTCGCGCAGCTGGTCGCCGGGGCGGCGAGGGCCGCGACGCTGGGCGCCGCGACTGCCTTCGCGCGCCAGCTTGACCGGGTGGGCGCGGCGGCCCTGGTCTGCGATGCCGCCGCCCGCCCTCGTGCGGCCAATGCCGCGGCCGAGGCGCTGGCCGGGACGGGCGCGCTGCGCTGGGGCCCG
>JAHDXW010000008.1 GCA_023383015.1 Paracoccaceae bacterium | reverse complement strand
CGATCGTCGTCGGCCGCCACGCCTTCGGCGACCAGTACCGCGCCACCGACTTCCGCTTCCCCGGGCCCGGCAAGCTGTCGATCCGCTTCGTCGGCGCCGACGGGCAGGTGATCGAGCACGAGGTGTTCGACGCCCCTGGCTCGGGCGTGGCGATGGCAATGTACAACCTCGACCAGTCGATCATCGACTTCGCCCGCGCCTCGCTCAACTACGGGCTGATGCGCGGCTGGCCGGTGTACCTGTCGACCAAGAACACGATCCTGAAGGCCTATGACGGACGCTTCAAGGACCTCTTCCAGAAGGTCTTCGAGGAGGAGTTCGCCGTTGCCTTCCGCAAGGCCGGCATCACCTACGAGCACCGGCTGATCGACGACATGGTGGCGGCGTCGCTGAAATGGTCGGGCGGCTACATCTGGGCCTGCAAGAACTACGATGGCGACGTGCAGTCCGACACCGTGGCGCAGGGGTTCGGCTCGCTCGGGCTGATGACCTCGGTCCTGATGACGCCCGACGGCAGGACGGTCGAGGCCGAAGCGGCACACGGGACGGTGACGCGCCACTACCGCCAGCACCAGCGCGGCGAGCAGACCTCGACCAACTCCATCGCCTCGATCTTCGCCTGGACGCGCGGCCTTCTTCACCGCGCGAAGCTGGACGGCAACGACGCGCTCGCCCGCTTCGCCGAGACGCTCGAGCGGGTGACGGTGCAGGCGGTCGAGGACGGCCACATGACCAAGGACCTCGCGCTGCTCGTCGGGCCCGAGCAGAAGTGGCTGTCGACCACGGGCTACCTCGACAAGGTGGACCAGTACCTCGGCCGCGCCCTGGCGGGCTGACCCCCGGGCGGGGTGCCGCCGGCGGCGTCGCCCCCCCTGCCCGCGCATTGGACAGCGGCACTGCGGGCCGGTATGATGATTTCCCGATACAGCTTCGGGAGACGCCGATGGCCGCTGCGGTGACGCTCTTGGTCGGCACGACCAAGGGGCTTTTCCTTCTGGCCGAGGAGGCCGGGGGGGCTGGATGGTCGGTGTCGGGCCCCCATTGCGGCGGCTGGGCCATCAACCACGCGATCGGCAACGCCGAGCGGGGCGCCTTCTGGGCCGCCGGCGGCGGCGAGTGGTCGGGCGCAGGCGTCTGGAGGTCCGCCGACGGAGGGGCCAGCTGGGCGCTGGCCAAGCTGTCGAACGGCAAGTTCGACGCGTTCCTGGAGGCCGACCCCGCCTTCGCAGCCTCGATCGGCGTCCAGCCCGATCCGCCCGCTCCCTACAGCGGCACGCTTGACGCGCTCTGGTCGCTCGCGGTCGCGGGCGACACGCTCTATGCGGGCGGCAAGCCCGCGGCGCTCTTTGCCAGCCGCGACAGCGGCGCCAGCTGGGAGCGCCTGCCGGGCCTGACCGACCACCCCTCTGCCGCCGGCTGGCAGCCCGGGGCGGCAGGGCTGACGCTGCACTCCATCGTCGCCGACGCGGCCGACCCGGGGCGGATCTGGGTGGCGATTTCGGCCGCGGGGGTCTTTGCCAGCGAGGACGGCGGGGCCAGCTGGGACCGGCGCAACCGCCGCGCCAATGCCGCCCCCGCGGGCGACGGCGGCGAGACCGGCCTCTGCGTGCACAACCTCCAGCGCGCCGCCGGCCCGGGCGAGCGGCTCTGGCAGCAGAACCACGAGGGCGTCTTCACCAGCCCCGACGGCGGCCGCAGCTGGCAGGAGGTGACGGCCGGCCTGCCGTCGTCCTTCGGCTTTCCCATCGCCGTCCATCCCGCCGACCCCGCCACCGCCTGGGTGGTGCCGCTGAACGGCGACATGGGCGGACGCTTTCCGCCCGGAGCGGCGGCGGCGGTCTGGCGCACCCGCGACGCCGGCGCCAGCTGGCAGGGGCTGCGCGCCGGTCTGCCGCAGCAGGGCTGCTACTTCACCGTCCTTCGCCAGGCCATGGCCACCGACCGCGCCTCGCCCGCGGGGGTCTATTTCGGTACCAATTCCGGGTCGGTGTTCGCCAGCCGCGACGAGGGCGACAACTGGCAGGAGATCGCCCGCCACCTGCCCACGGTGCTCTCGGTCGAGGTGGCGGCGCGGGGATGAGGCCGCGGCGGGCTACAGCGGCAGGGCGGTGGTCGCCTTGATCTCCTCCATCGACAGGAGCGAGGTGACGTTGAAGATCTTCACCTCGGCTATCAGCGCCTGGTAGAAGGCGTCATAGGCGCGGGCGTTGGCCACGCGTACTTTCAGGATGTAGTCCACCTCGCCGGCCAGCCGGTGCGCCTCGAGCACCTCGGGGCGGCGGCGCACGACCTCAAGGAAACGGCGCTGCCAGTCGGGCTCGTGCTCGGAGGTCCGCACCAGCACGAAGAAGCAGGCCTCGAGGCCCAGCGCCTCGGGGTCGGCGATCACCGTCTGGGCGCGGATCACGCCGGCCTCGCGCATGCGCCGGATGCGGTTCCATACCGGGGTCTTCGACGAGGCCACCTTGCGGGCGATCTCGTCCAGCGACTGGCTCGCGTCGCGCTGCAGTTCGGCAAGGATTTTCCGGTCCATCTCGTCCAGCCGGACCGCCATTCGCACCACTCCCCGGTTGCACCGCAAGCCGTCCGACTCCGGGCCGACCTTGGGATCATGTTCCTTTTCTCTCCGAAAGTCTAGGCGTCAACAGGGAAATTGTTCTATATCTCAGATTGCTCGAAGGGGGTTTCCATGCAGTACTTCCCGCTCTTCCTTGACCTGACGGGCCGCCGCGTGGTCGTCGCCGGCGGCGGTGCGACGGCGGCAGCCAAGCTCCGGCTCGTGCTGCGCACCCCGGCCGAAGTGCATGTTCTGGCCGCCGCCCCCTGCGCCGAGATCGCCGCCTGGGCCGCGGAAGGGCGGCTGGTGCTGCACCGCCGGTCCATCGCGGCAGGCGACGCGCGCGGCGCGGCGCTGGTCTACGCCGCCAGCGGCGAGGCCGGGGAGGATGCGCGCGCGGCCGCGCTCGCCCGTGCCGATGGCGCGCTGGTCAACGTCGTCGACGATCTCGCCCTGAGCGACGTGCTCACCCCGGCGATCGTCGACCGCGGGCCGGTGACGGTGGCGATCGGCACCTCCGGCACCGGGCCGGTGCTGGCGCGCCGGATCAAGGCGGCGATGGAGGAAACGCTGCCGGCCGGGCTCGGGGCGCTGGCCGCGGCGGCGGGCGCCTTCCGCGCCGCCGCCGAGGCGCTGCCGCAGGGCCGGGCGCGGCGCGACCTCTGGGCCGAGTGGTACGACAGCGCCGGTCCGCGCGCCCTTGCCGCGGGCGGCGAGGCGGCGCTTCCGGCCGCACTCGCGGGGCTCCTTGCCCGCCACCTCGGTGCCGCGCCGCGCCCTGGCCGCGTCGACCTTGTCGGTGCCGGGCCGGGCGATCCCGACCTTCTGACCCTGCGCGCCCGCCGGTTGCTCGACGCCGCCGACGTCGTCATCCACGACCGCCTGGTGCCGCAGCCGATCCTCGAGCTCGCCCGCCGCGAGGCCACCCTTCTTGCCGTCGGCAAGGAAGGATTCGGCCCCTCGGTGCCGCAGGCCGAGATCAACCGGCTGATGGTCGAGCACGCCCGCGCCGGCGCCCAGGTGGTGCGGCTGAAGTCGGGCGATCCGGGCATCTTCGGCCGGCTGGACGAGGAGATCGCGGCGCTGGACGCGGCCGGCGTGGAATGGGCGGTCGTGCCTGGCATCACCGCGGCGGCGGCGGCCGCGGCGGCTGTCGGCCAGGGGCTGACGCAGAGGGGCCGCAACAGCGCCCTGCGCCTGCTGACCGGCCATGACGTGGCGGGCTTTGCCGAGCATGACTGGCGCGCGCTCGCCCGGCCCGGCGAGGTGGCCGCGATCTACATGGGCCGGCGGGCGGCGCGCTTCCTGCAGGGGCGGCTGATCATGCACGGAGCCGACCCGGAGACGCCGGTGGCGGTGGTCGAGAACGCCTCCCAGCCCGGGCAGCGCATCCGCGCCGCCACGCTCGCCGGTCTCCCCGAGGCTGCGGCCGCGACCGAGGGCCCGGCGGTCATCCTCTACGGCATCGTCCTGCGCAGGGCCGGCGCCGTCGCCGATGCCGCCACCCTGCCCGGCCGCGCAGTCCCGGCCCCGAAGGCGGCCAGCGCATGAGCCGGCCCTTCACTCCCGCGGTCGTGACCGCCAGTGACCTGCGCGGCGGCCATGTCGTCTGGCTGGCCGCCGATGACCGCTGGGTGCGCGACATTGCCGCCGCCGAACTGATCGAGGACGAGGCGCACGCCGCCCTGCGCCTGCTGCACGCCCAGTCCCAGCCGCTGGTGGTCGTCGGCCCCTACCTCGCCGAGGCCCGCCGCGGGCCGCACGGCCCAGAACCGGCGCATTTCCGCGAGATCTTCCGCAGCCGCGGCCCGACCCACCTGCTTCCCGGCCCCGGCCCCGGCCCCGTCCAGCCGGCCGGCTGACCGCCCGCCGCCTGAACTGCCGCCGCCTGAACTGCCGCCGCCTGGCCGCATTCCGCACGAGGAGACCGCCCGATGTACAGCTACTCCGATTTCGACGAGGCCTTCGTGCGCGCCCGCGTCGCCCAGTTCCGCGACCAGGTCGACCGCCGGCTCGCCGGGGCACTGACCGAGGACGAGTTCCGCCCGCTGCGGCTGATGAACGGGCTCTACCTGCAGCTGCATGCCTACATGCTGCGCATCGCCATCCCCTACGGCACGCTCAACCCCAGCCAGCTGCGCCAGCTTGCCATGATCGCCGAGCGCTGGGACCGCGGCTACGGTCATTTCACCACCCGCACCAACATCCAGTTCCACTGGCCCCGGCTGGTCGACGTGCCCGACATCCTGGCCGCGCTGGCCGATGTCGGGATGCATGCGATCCAGACGTCGGGCAACTGCGTGCGCAACGTCACCGCCGACCATTTCGCCGGCGCCGCCGCCGACGAGATCGCCGATCCGCGACCCTATGCCGAACTGATCCGCCAGTGGTCGACCGACCACCCCGAGTTCAGCTTCCTGCCGCGCAAGTTCAAGATCGCAATCACCGGCGCGCCCGCCGACCGGGCGGTGACGCGGTCGCACGACATCGGGTTGCGGATGCTGCGCGACGCGGGCGGCGCTCCGGGCTTCGAGGTGCTGGTGGGCGGCGGCCTCGGCCGGACGCCGATGCTTGCTCAGGTGATCCGGCCGTTCCTTCCCGAGGCCGAGCTGCTGCCCTACATCGAGGCGATCCTCGCCGCCTACAACGCTGCCGGCCGGCGCGACAACAAGTTCAAGGCCCGGGTCAAGATCACCGTCTTCGAGCACGGGCTCGAGGCCTTCCGCGACGAGGTCGAGGCGCGGTTCGCCGAGATCCGGGAGGGCTTTGCCGGCGTCGATGCCGCGCTGCTCGCATCCATCCGGGCATCCTTCGCGCCGCCGCCGCTGGCCGCGCGCGACCCCGCGCCCTTCCATGCCGCGCTTGCCCGCGATGGCGCCTTCCGCGCCTTCTCTGACACCAACCTCTCGCCCCACCGCCACCCCGACCACGCCATCGTCACCGTCTCGCTGAAGGCCCATGGCGCCACTCCCGGCGATGTCAGCGCCGACCAGATGCGCGCGCTCGCCGACATCGCCGAGCGCTGGGGGCATGGCGAGCTGCGCGTCAGCCACGAGCAGAACGTCGTGCTGCCGCATGTCGCCAGGGCCGACCTGCCGGCGGTCTGGGCGGCGCTGAAGGCGGCGGGGCTTGCCACCGCCAACGTCGGGCTGATCTCGGACATCATCGCCTGCCCGGGGATGGACTACTGCTCGCTCGCCACCGCCCGCTCGATCCCGGTCGCCCAGGCGATCGCGCTGCGCTTCCGGGCCCTCGAGCTCGAGCACGCGATCGGCCGGATCAAGATCAAGATATCGGGCTGCATCAACGCCTGCGGTCACCACCATGTCGGCCACATCGGAATCCTCGGGCTCGAGAAAGGGGGGGTGGAATCCTACCAGGTGACGCTTGGCGGCGACGCCACCGAGGCCGCGGCGATCGGCGAGCGGGCGGGCCCGGGGTTCGCCCATGACGAGATCGTGCCGGCGGTCGAGCGGCTGGTAGAGGCCTATCTGGCGCTTCGCGACGGACCGGAGGAGAGTTTCATCGACACCTTCCGGCGACTTGGCGCGGCGCCCTTCCGGGCCGCGCTCTATCCCCGGGAGGGCCGGCGCGATGCCGCGTGACCTCGGCGGCGCCGTCGCCGCTGCCGAGCGTGCGGCCGAACTGAACGCCCGCTACCGTCACCACGGGGCGGTCGCGGTCATCGAGGCGGCGCTGGCCGACCCGCTGGCCGGGCGGCTGGCGCTCGTCTCCTCCTTCGGGGCCGAATCGGTGGTGCTCCTGCACTTGATCTCGGTCATGGCGCCGGCAACGCCGGTCCTGTTCATCGACACCATGATGCTCTTTGCCGAGACGCTCGACTACCAGCGCGACCTCGCGCGGCGGCTCGACCTGCGCGACCTGCGCACCATCCGCGCCGCGCCGGCGGCGATGGCGGCGGCCGACCCCGAGGGCCTGATGCACGCCTCCGACCCCGACGGCTGCTGCGCGCTGCGCAAGACCGCCCCGCTCGAGCGCGCGCTGGCAGGCTTCGACGGCTGGATCACCGGGCGCAAGCGCTTCCAGGGCGGCGAGCGGGCGGCGCTCGACCTCTTTGACGCCGAGGAGGGGACCGGCCGGCTGAAGGTCAACCCGCTTGCCCGCTGGCGGCGCGAGGACATCGAGGACTACATCGTCAACAACCGCCTGCCGCGGCACCCGCTGGTGGCGCGGGGCTACCGCTCGATCGGCTGCGCGCCCTGCACGAGCCCGGTGGCCGCCGGCGAGGACGACCGCGCCGGCCGCTGGCGCGGCAGTGCCAAGACCGAATGCGGCATCCATCTCATCGGCGGGCGCATGCAACGCGGCCCCGTCGCGGCGACAGCGGAGGACACGGCATGACCGGCAGCGTGATCGTCACCGACAGGGGCTTCTCCGACGACGACTGGACCGGCCGCTTCGTGACGCTGGACGGCTGGCTTGCGGCCGCCCCCGACCCTGCCCTCGCCCCCGATCTCGCCCCGGCCGACGACGTGCGCGCGCTGCTGCCCCGCCTCGGCGGGCTGGTGCTGGTGCGCATCGCCTTCCCCGGCTTCTCCGACGGCCGAGGCTTCACGCAGGCGGCGCGGCTGCGCCGGCTCGGCTACGGCGGCCGGCTGCGGGCGCAGGGCCACGTGCTGGCCGACCAGTATGCAATGGTGCGCCGGGCCGGGTTCGACGAGGTCGAGATCTCCCCCGATCTCGCCCGCCGCCAGCCGCAGGCCCAGTGGCTCGCCCGTGCCGACTGGCGCGCGCTCGATTACCGCAGCCGGCTCGCCGGCCGAAACGGGGCTTTCCAGCCCGCCGCATGAGCCCTATGGAGTGACGTCGATCCCATGAACCTGCGAGCCGCCGTGACCCTCGCCTCCCCCGCCCCTGCCTCCGCCGCCCGGCCCGCGCTGCCCGACGCCCAGACCGTGACCGCCGTCACCCACTGGACCGACCGGCTGTTCTCCTTCCGCGTGACCCGGCCGAAGACCCTGCGCTTCCGTTCGGGCGAGTTCGTGATGATCGGGCTTTTGGACGACCGCGGCAAGCCGCTGCTGCGTGCCTACTCGATCGCCTCGCCATCCTGGGACGAGGAACTCGAGTTCTACTCGATCAAGGTGCCCGACGGGCCGCTCACCTCGCGGCTGCAGCACATCCGGCCCGGCGACCAGATCATCCTGCGGCCGAAGCCCGTCGGCACGCTGGTGCTCGACGCGCTGCGCCCCGGCCGGCGGCTGTTCCTCTTCGCCACCGGCACCGGCATCGCCCCCTTCGCCAGCCTCCTGCGCGATCCCGAGACCTGGGAGCGCTTCGAGCAGGTGGTGGTGATGCACACCTGCCGGCTTGCGGCCGAACTCGAGTACGGCCGGCAGCTTGTCGAGGGGCTTCCCGACGACCCGCTGATCGGCGACATGGTGTCGGGCCGGCTGCTCTACTATCCCACGACGACGCAGGAGCCCTCGGCGCGGACGGGCCGGATCACCGACAACCTGGCCACGGGGCGGGTCTTCGACGACCTTGCCATTCCCACGATCGACCCGGCCAGCGACCGCGGGATGGTCTGCGGCTCGCTCGGCTTCAACATCGACATGAAGGCCATCCTCGAGGGGTGGGGCCTTCGCGAGGGCGCCAACAGCGACCCAGCCGAATACGTGGTCGAGAAGGCCTTCGTCGGCTGAGTGCGGCGCGGCGGCCGGCCGTGCGGCGGGCCCCCCGCGGGGGGGCCGCCCGCCACGTCTCAGGGTGCAGCGCCGAGCGCCGCGCGCACCTCGGCCAGAGCCGCGGCAAGTCGCGCAGGGTCGGTGGCGGCCGCGGCCAGGAGCGCCTGCAACCCCGCCTTGCGGTCGGCATCAAGGGCTGAGGCCTCGATCCGCGCCGCTGCCGCCGCCGCGTCGTAGCTCGCCGGATCCAGCGGGTCGGCCGCCGGCTCCGCCGCGGGCGCAGGCTGCGCGGCCGGGGCGGGGGCGGGCGCCGGGGCGGGAGCGGGCGCCAGGGCGGGAGCGGGCGCCGGGGCCGGCGAGAGAGCGGGCGGCGGCGTCATCTCGGTGGCGTAATAGTAGGCGCCGGCGGCAATCACCGCGGCGATCGCGAGAATCATCAGCGTCCGGTTCATGCCACCATCTCCCTTTCGTCCCTTGCGTGGATCATCAATGATGCCAGAACCCGCCCTCCGGCGGAACCCTTCGCCGCGCCGCAGCGAATGCAGGCGCGAAGTCGTGCGCGGAGTCCGGCCGGGCGGAAATCCGGTTGAAACGGCGCCGCCGCACCGTTACCTTCCGCGCCATCCGCCGCAGCTTCAGAAGGACCCGTCCCATAGCCCGCCGTCCCCACAACGCCCCGCCGGTGCGCGAAACCGGCCCGCGCATCAATGAGCGCATCCGAGCCCCCGAGATCCGCCTGATCGGGGCCGATGGCGAGAACATCGGCGTCCTGACGCCCTCCAGGGCGCTCGCCATGGCGCAGGACGCCGGGCTCGACCTCGTGGAGATCTCGCCGACCGCGACGCCGCCGGTCTGCAAGATCATGGACTTCGGCAAGTTCAAGTACGAGTTGCAGAAGCGCGAGGCCGAGGCGCGGAAGAAGCAGAAGATCATCGAGGTCAAGGAGATCAAGTTCCGGCCCGGAACCGACACCCATGACTACGAGGTCAAGATGCGCAGCGTGCTCAAGTTCCTCGGCGAGGGCGACAAGGTCAAGGTGACGCTGCGTTTCCGGGGCCGCGAGATGGCGCACCAGGAGCTCGGTGCGCAGCTGCTCAACCGGGTCGCCGACGACGTCAAGGATCTGGCGAAGGTCGAGCAGATGCCCAAGCTCGAAGGCCGGCAGATGGTGATGATGATCGGTC
The DNA here is from genome assembly GCA_023383015.1 of Paracoccaceae bacterium. Taxonomy (GTDB): domain Bacteria; phylum Pseudomonadota; class Alphaproteobacteria; order Rhodobacterales; family Rhodobacteraceae; genus JAHDXW01. Next base: position 125,451 of record JAHDXW010000008.1, on the reverse strand, counting down.
CCAAGTGACGGCGCCGCCGGCGGCGGCGCGCGGTCAGTAGCGTGCCCATCCCGCCTCGAGGCGGGCGGCAAAGCAGCCGTCCGTCTCGGCGGCGGCCGCAAGAAGGCGCATGCGCACGCGCCCGGGGCCGATCAGGTGGATGCGGCGCACCAGCGCCGCGCGCCCCCGCGGGCTCGAGGCGTAATCCGCGGCAGGGATCAGCGTCTCGGAGGGGCTGCCGAGCGTGTCCAGCGACAGGGGATTGCCCAGCGCCCCGTAGGCCGCGCGCGCGCAGCTTCCGGCGCTCCCCGGGCATTCGGCCCGGCAGAATGCCGCCACCGGCAGCGCCTCGCCGGCCGACAGAAGCCAGTCCTCCAGTGCCGCGGGAGGCGGCGGCGCCGCCCACAGCCCGCGATGCGGGTCGCCGGGGTGAAGCGCGGCGAGGTCGGCGGCGATGCGTTCCGACGCCCCTCCCCCCTCGCCCGCCCACTCGGCCCAGGCGAAGGGGCGCAGCGCCGCGGGAAAGGCGGGGTCGCCAGCCATCTCGCCGAACCCGCGGCGCTCTCGCTTTGCCAGCACCACCCCCGCCTCCCGCGCCGCGCGGGGCTCGCCCGCGCGGGCAAAGCGCAGCACGATGTCGGGGGCGGCGGCAACGTCCCACAGTTCTACCCACAGCTCGGCCAGCCCCACGCCCTGCGCCGCCGCGACGCGCATCCAGCTTCGCCCCGACAGCCCGCCGGGCGCCCGCAGCAGCCCGATGCGCGCCTCCCGCGAGCGGGCGCCAAGCCATGGCCCCTGCTGTTCGGGTGCCTTGTCGATCAACCCCAGCAACATCTGCGCGGCCGCATTCCCGCCCGCCGCCAGCACCGCGAGGGCGGGCAGCGCCGCGGCCTCGTCATCGGCAAGCCACAGGGCGACCGCGGCGCGGAAATCCGGCGTGGCGGCGCCGGCAACGGCCTCGGCCCGGGCGGCACCGCCCGCCGCGGCAACGACAAGCCCCGCGGCGAGCAGCCACCCGGCAAGCCTGCGCATCGATCCGCCTCCCCTGCCGCCTGATCGCGCCGCCTGCGCGGCGGCACGCTGCCTCAGGCCGCCGCCACCGCGCGCGCCGTCATCACGCCCACGAGATGGGCGCGGTATTCCGGCGAGCCGTGCAGGTCGCCGATCATCCCCGCCGCCGCCGCCCGCAGCCCCCTGACCGCCTCCGGCCGGAAGTCGGCGGCAAGCGCGGCCTCGGCCTGCGTCCAGCGGAACACGCCGCCCTCGGAGGCACCGGTCACCGCCACCCGCACCCCGGCCGCCGACTTCGCCACGAACACCCCGACCAGCGCGAAGCGCGACGCCGGCTGGACGAACTTGGCGTAGGCCGCGCGCTGGGGCACCGGGAACCGCACGGCCGTGATGATCTCGCCCGCCTCCAGGGCAGTCGCGAACATGCCGCGAAAGAAGTCGTCGGCCGCGATCTCGCGACGGTCGGTGACGACGGAGGCGCCCGCGGCCAGCACCGCCGCGGGGTAGCAGGCCGAGGGGTCGTTGTTGGCGAGGCTGCCGCCGATCGTCCCGCGGTTGCGCACTGCCGGGTCGCCGATCCGCCCGGCCAGCGCCGCCAGCGCCGGAAATGCGGCTGCTGCCCCGCGCGCAACCGCCGCATGCGTGGTGCCGCCGCCGACCGTCAGCGTGCCGCCGGCGACCGAGACGCCGCGCATCGCGGCGATGCCGGCCAGGCTGACCAGCATCCCCGGGCTTGCCAGCCGCTGCTTCAGCGTCGGGATCAGCGTCTGGCCGCCGCCCAGCGCCTGGGCATCCTCGCCCGCCAGCGCCGCCACCGCCTCGGCCACGGTCTTCGGACGGGTGAACTCGAAGGCATACATGGGTGGTCCTCCCTCAGCCCTGCATCGCCGCCCAGACCCGGGCGGGCGACAGCGGCATGTCGATGTGGGTCACATGGGCATGGCCGCCGCGGTGCAGCGCGTCGATCACCGCGTTGACCACGGCCGGCGGCGAACCGATCGCGCCCGCCTCGCCGCAGCCCTTGACGCCCAGCGGGTTGTGCGTGCAGGGCGTGGCGCAGGAATGGTCGACGACATAGGACGGCAGGTCGTCGGCCCGCGGCATGGCATAGTCCATGTAAGTACCGCTCAGAAGCTGGCCGTTCGCGTCGTAGACCGCCCGCTCGAGCAGCGCCTGGCCGATCCCCTGGCCGATCCCGCCGTGGACCTGCCCGTCCACCACCATCGGGTTGACGATGTTGCCGAAATCATCGGCCGCGGCAAAGCGGTCAATGGTCACGCGGCCGGTCTCGGGGTCGACCTCGACTTCGCAGGCATAGGCGCCGGCAGGGAAGGTGAAGTTCGCGGGGTCGTAGAAGGCCGTCTCCTCCAGACCCGGCTCCAGTTCGGCGAGGGGATAGTTGTGCGGCACATAGGCTGCCAGGCAGACCGCCCCCCAGTCGACCGACTTGTCGGTTCCCGCGACGCGGAACTTGCCATCCTTCAGCTCGATGTCGCCCTCGGCGGCCTCCATCAGATGGGCGGCGATCTTCCTGGCCTTGCTGATGATCTTGTTCGCGGCCCTCACCATGGCCGAGCCGCCGACGGCAAGGCTGCGCGAGCCGTAGGTGCCCATGCCCATCGGCGCGTTGGCGGTGTCGCCGTGCACGATCTCGACCTGGGCCTCCGGAATGCCGATCATGTCGGCGATGACCTGGGCGAAGGTCGTCTCGTGGCCCTGGCCGTGGCTGTGGCTGCCGGTCATCACCACGATGCCGCCGGTGGCGTTCACCCGCACCGTGGCGCTTTCGTAAAGCCCCGCACGGGCGCCAAGCTGGCCGACGAGATGCGAGGGCGCGATGCCGCAGGCCTCGATGTAGCAGTTGAGCCCGAGGCCGCGCAGCAGCCCCTTCGCGGCACTCGCCGCCCGCCGCTTCTCGAATCCCGCGAGGTCGGCGATGGTGACGAGCTTGTCCATGGTCGCGTGGTAGTTGCCGGTGTCGTAGGCGACCGCGACCGGGGTCTGGTAGGGAAAGGCGTCGACGAAGTTGCGCCGGCGGATCTCCACGGGGTCGATCCCCATCTCGCGCGCGGCCTTGTCGATCACCCGCTCGAGCTGGAAGGTCGCCTCGGGCCGTCCCGCCCCGCGGTAGGCATCGACCGGCACGGTGTTGGTGAACACCGCCTTCACGTTCACATAGATGTGCGGGGTCTTGTAGTTCCCCGCCATCAGCGTGCCGTGCAGGTAGGTCGGCACCGAGGGCGCGAAGGTGGACAGATACGCGCCCATGTTGGCCAGCGTGCTGGTGCGGATCGCCAGGAAATGGCCGTCCCTGTCGAGCGCGAGCTCGATGCGCGTGACATGGTCGCGACCGTGCGCGTCGGTGACGAAGCTCTCGGACCTCTGCGCCGTCCATTTCACCGGGCGGTTCAGCGCCCTGGCGGCGAAGGTGCAGAGCGCCTCCTCGGCATAGTGGAAGATCTTGCTGCCGAAGCCGCCACCGACGTCGGGGGCGACAACGCGCAGCTTGTGCTCGGGGATGCCGAGCACGAAGGCCCCCATGAGCAGGCGGATGACATGGGGGTTCTGGCTGGTGGTGTAGAGGGTCGACTCGCCCGAGGCGGAGTTGTAGTCGCCCACAGCCACCCGCGGCTCCATCGCGTTGGGGATCAGCCGGTTGTTCACGAGGTCGAGGGTGGTGACATGGTGGGCCGCGGCGATGGCGGCCGCGACGGCGGCCTTGCTGTCCTCGATGAAGCCCCAGTCGTAGCAGAGGTTGGTGCCGAGATCGTCATGCACCAGCGCCGAGCCCGGCGCGAGCGCGGCGGCCATGTCGACGACCGCCGGCAGGCTCTCGATGTCCACCGCGATCGCCTCGGCGGCGTCGCGCGCCTGCTCGTAGGTCTCGGCCACCACCGCCGCGATCGGGTCGCCGACATGGCGCACCTTGCCGTGGGCCAGGACCGGGTGCTTGGGCTCCTTCATCACCTGGCCGTCGCGTCCCGTCACCTGCCAGCCGCAGGGAAGGCCGCCGACGGCGGCGAAATCCTCGCCGGTGAAGATGCGCACCACGCCCGGCATGGCCGCGGCGGCGGCGGTGTCGACCCCTCGCAGCCGGCCGTGCGCCACGTTCGACCGCAGGAAGGCCACATGGGCCTGGCCGCGCAGGTTGATGTCGTCGGTATAGCGTCCGCGGCCGGTCAGGAACCGGACGTCCTCGCGCCGCTTGATGCTGGCTCCGATGCCGCTGTCCTTGGGCATGTGCTGGCCTCCCTGGGTTGGGGCGCCCTCGGCGCGCCCCTCATGCAACCACCGACCGGACCATACCGGACGGCAACGGGCGCGCCGCGCGGGGCGCCCCTGCGGCTGCGGCCCGCCCCGGGCCGCACTTCATTCCGCGGCGATCGCCACCTCCTGGCCGCTCGCTGCCATGATCGCCTTGACGATGTTGTGGTAGCCCGTGCAACGGCAGAGGTTGCCCTCGAGGTATTCGCGCACCTCGCGCTCGGTGGGCTTGGGGTTCTCGGCCAGCAGCGCGGCGGCGCTCATCACCATGCCCGGGGTGCAGAAGCCGCACTGCAGCGCGTGGTGATCCTGGAAGGCCTGCTGGATAGCCGACAGCGAGCCGTCGGCGTTGGCCATGCCCTCGATCGTCCGCACGCTCGCCCCCTCGGCATCCAGCGCGAAGACGGCGCAGGCCTTCACCGCCGCCCCGTCGATGTGCACCACGCAGGCGCCGCACTGGCTGGTGTCGCAGCCGACATGGGTGCCCGTCAGGCCAAGCCCCTCGCGCAGGAACTGCACCAGCAGCGTGCGCCCCTCGACCTCGCCGGAAACGGCCTTGCCGTTCACGGTCATCGCGACTTTCGCCATCAGGTCCCTCCCTGTTTCGCGGCGGAGTAAAGCACGGGATTCGGGCTTTGAAAACAGCCGCGTTCAGTCGCCCGCCAGGGGCCCGTGGCCGCCCTCGCGCGGCTGCGGGCGGCTCGGTATCTCCATCAGCAGGCCGCCCACTCCCATCGCGGCGATGTCGTCGGCCGACACCTCGATGCCGCAGGCCAGCCGCTCCAGCACCCAGTCGGCGCCGTTCAGCGCCGGCGAGCGTGCGCATCCCGGCATCCCGACCACCGGCCGGCCGCCCTGGGCGCCCAGGAACAGGAGGTTGCCGGGGTCGACCGGCATGCCGAAGCGCGCGACGCTGCCGCCGGCCAGGCGGACGCCCTCGGGGGCGACGTCGTGCAGGTCGGAGGTTGCCGAGCCGGTGAGGATCAGCGCCAGATCGCCCGGCAGGTCTGCCAGCGCCGCGGCGATGGGCGCGCTGGCGTGGTCCACCACGCGCACCGCGTTCAGCGTCACGCCAAGCGACGCCAGCCGTGCCTCGGTCACCCGCCGGCCCTTGGCGGTCAGCTTGGCCGCCTGGCCGGGAACCTCGGTCAACACCAGGCCCGCCGTCCTGCGCACCACCGGACGGACGCGCAGCGCGCCGCGCGCCACCGCGCAGGCGGCCTCGACCGCCGCACCGGGCACCGCATAGGCGATGATCTTCACGGTCGCGACCAGCCGGCCCGGGGCGACACGGGCGAAGGGCGCGAGCGTGGCCAGCGTGACCGCCGGATCGACCCGGTTCAGCGCGTCGACCGCTGCTCGGTCGACGTCCAGCACGCCGGCCAGCGTGGCGTGGAAGTTCACCCGCCCGGTGAAGGGCTCGGTCAGCTCCACCCCGGCCGCCGCCGGATCGGGAGCTACCGCCGCGGCGACGCGGGCGGCCGCCTCGTCCTCGCCCACGTCACCGGCTTCCAGTCGCGCGGCCACCACCGCCCCGATCCCGGCGCCGGCAAGCGCCTCCAGGTCGGCCGCACACAGCACCCGCCCCTTGCGCAGCCGCCCGCCGGGCAGGCCGACCGAATGGGCCAGGACCGTCCCTTCCGCCTCCCTCAGCGGCAGTTCGCCGAAGCGCATCAGCCCTTCCTCAGCACGGCGGTGATCTGCGCCAGCACCGAGAGCGCGATCTCGGCCGGGCTGGCCGCGCCGATGTCCAGGCCGACCGGGGCGTGGATGCGCGCGATCGCCGCCGCCTCCACCCCGGCGGCCTGCAGCCGCGCCACCCGCTTGGCATGGGTACGGGTCGAGCCGAGGCAGCCGAGATAGAAGGCATCCGAGGCCAGCGCGGCCCGGATCGCCGGGTCGTCCAGCTTGGGGTCGTGGGTCAGCGTCACCACCGCGGTGCGCGAATCGAGCCCGGCCGCCGCCAGCGCCTCGTCCGGCCATTCGTGCACGACGCGCTCGCCGGGAAAGCGCGCGGCCGAGCCGAAGGCCTCGCGCGGGTCGACGATCAGCGGGTCGTAGCCGGCCAGCCGCGCCATGGCGACCAGCGGCTGGGCGATGTGCACTGCCCCGACCACGATCAGCCGCAGCGGCGGATTGTGGACGGCGACGAACCACTCGCCCTCCTCCATCCCGGAGCGGTCGCTGCGGAAGCGGGCCCGCACCCCGGCCTCCTCCGGCCCCTGCCCGTCGGTCAGCCGGCGCGCGCCGGTGACGAGGTTGGCAAGCAGCGCCGCCGGACGGCGGCCCTCGCGCGCCGCCACCAGCGCCTCCAGCACGGGCAGCGGCAGCACGCTGCCCACCGGGTCCACCAGCACCCGGATGGTGCCGCCGCAGGCCAGGCCGACGGCAAAGGCGTCCTCGTCCGACACGCCGAAGGTCAGCAGCCGCGGCCGGCCGCCGGCGATGGCGGCCTGCGCCTCGGCCACCACGGCCCCCTCGACGCATCCCCCCGACACCGACCCCTCGATGGCGCCGTCGCCGGCGATGGCAAGCTGGCTGCCAACCGGGCGCGGCGCGCTGCCCCATGTCTCGACCACGGTCGCCAGCGCCGCGCCACGCCCGTCGCGGGCCCAGGCAAGCGCGGTCTCGGGCATCCGGTCATGTGCGGCGCGGGTCATGGTTTCCCTCCCCCTCTCCCCAGGCTCGGTCAGCGACTATGGCGCGGAGACCGGGCAAGGCCAAGGGTCCCGAGACAAGTGCGCCGCGCGACCGGGGAGCTGGTCGACGCGGCGCAAGTCTACAGGGACCCCGCGCTGGGAAAGACGCGGGAACGGGACGATGCGGGTACGATCCTGACGCAGGGCGCCGCGGGCGACCCGCACCGCTGCGGGCATTCCTATCCCGTCGCCGCGGCGCTTTCCTTGACATAAGTCAATTCTTCGCCCGGCCGCGTTACGATCCGCCACCGTGCACCAGCCGCGCCCGAATGCAGCCGTTGGAGGCCGACGGGACGTCGACGAAGGCGACATTGGCCCGCTCAGGCAGCGCCGCGGCCCGGCCGGCGAGTTATGTGCGCGCGACGATCCCGCCGGTCCCGCGGACGATCCGCTCGGCCTCCGAACAGCCCCGCAGCTTGCAGGCGGGTGCGCTTTGCGGCCCCGGGGGCAGCCCCGCCCCGGCCGAGGTCGTGCTGGGGTCGGTGGACGGCAAGACCGGCCCGGTCTCGGCATGGGGCTGCAGGGTCCGGAACGGTCGGGTGGCAAGGATCAGGCAGTCCCGGCCGGCCGCGACATGACGAAGGCAGTTGCGGCACGGTCCGCCCTCGCCATCCGGGCGGGTGCCGTCGTCCGGGCCGTAGGCGTCGGGCCCTCCGGCCCGGACGGCGGCGACGAAGGCGGGATCAGGCGGCAGGACACTGAAGGGCATCGGGATGGCCTCGCTGCAGGATCCTGCCGCAATCGCCCGACGCCTCGCCCCGGGCGACCCGCTTGCTGCGCAAACTCCGCGCCCCGCTCCCCTGCCCGGTCCGCCCGCCCGCTGTCCCGGCCTGTGCCCCAGCCCCGCGCCTCAGGCCGCCGACAGCGCCCGCATCAGCCGCGCCTTCTCGCCGCCGTCCTCGGCGCGGCCGAGGGCCCGCGCGAGCGCCGCGACCGAGTCGATCGAATGGCCCGGGCGGAAGGCATCGACATGCGGAAGCATGGCGCGGATGCCCGCCGCCCGCGGCACGAAGCCCTCCCAGCGCAGGAGCGGGTTGATCCAGACCAGCCTCCGCGACGACAGCCGCAGCCGCTGCATCTCGGCTGCCAGGACCGCCGGCTCGCCGCGGTCCAGCCCGTCGGAGATCAGCAGCACGACCGCCCCCTGCCCCGTCACCCGCCGCGACCAGTCGCGGTTGAAGGCATGCAGGCAGTCGCCGATCCGCGTCCCGCCCTGCCAGTCCTGCGCCTCGGCGCCGGCGGCGGCCAGCGCGGCGTCGACGTCGCGGGACCGCAGGTGGCGGCTGACGTTGGTCAGCCTCGTGCCGAAGGTGAAGGCATGCACCCGTGCCCAGCCCGGCCCGCGGCGGTTGGCGACCGCATGGACGAAATGCAGCAGCACCCGCGAATACTGCGCCATCGACCCCGAGATGTCGCAGAGCACCACCAGATTCGGCCACCGCCGGCGCCGCTCTGCCCGGGCCGGCTGGGCGATCTCGCCGCCGCGGCGAAGGGCTGCGCGCAGCGTCGCCCGCCGGTCGATCCGGGCGCCGTGCGGGTCGGGCCCCAGCCGGCGCGTCGGCAGGGGCGGCACCGGCAGTTCAAGCCGCGCCACCGCCAGCCGGGCGGCGGCCAGTTCCTCGGTCCCCATCTGCTCGAAGTCGAGCGTCCGCAGCCGTTCCTCGGCCGAGGCGGTGGCCGAGGCGTCGATCTCGATCGCCTCCTCGCCGCCGTCCTCGCCGGGCGGGGGGGCGCGCGCGGCACCGTCAAGCAGCGCCTCGGCCGCACGCCGGGCAGCGGCGTCGGCGCGCCGCTCCTCCTGCACGCCGCGGATCGCGGGCAGCAACGCGGCGATCATGTGCTCGAGGTACCGGGGGTCGCGCCAGAACAGCCGGAAGGTCTGGGCGAACACCTGCCGGTGCTCGGGCCGGGCCACGAAGCAGGCATGCAGCGTCCAGAAGAAATCCTCGCGCGCGGTGAAGCCCGCCGCCTCGACGGCGCGGATCGCGTCGACGACGCGGCCCGTCCCGATCGGCAGCCCGGCCTTCCGGAGCGCCCGCGCGAAATGGACGATGTTGTCGGCCAGCCGCCCCTCCGCGGGCAGGGGAAGCTGTCCCTCCATGGCGCTCAGTAGTTGTATTCGGTGATGACCAGCCGGCCGGGATTGCGGCGCGAGCCGTCGTAGCTGCCGATCCAGATGTCGTAGAGGCCGGTGATCGGGTTGGTGAACTTCAGCGCCGGGTTGGTGCCGCGGTAGTCGTCGTTGTAGTACCAGCCGCCGTTGGGGTCGGATACCAGGAGGATGGCGTCGGCCCGCGGGCATTCGACGGCGATGGTCAGCTGGCTCGCGCTGCCGCCCCAGTAGAGGTCGAAATCGGGGCGCTGGGTCACGAAACCCTGGTAGCCGCCGGTGAAGCAGCGGTTCAGGGCGATCGTACCGCCGGCGGTGATGTTGCGGACATAGGGGTCCGGCTGGAACCCGGCGTTCAGCCGGATCGAGCCGAAATGCGGCGTGCCGCGCCAGTTCGGGCAGGCAAGCGCAGGGGTCGGTGCCAGCGCGGCGAGCGTGAGCCCGAGCATCGTGCGGCGCGACATCGTCATGACAGGTCTCCAGGGCGCCAGCCCGCATCCGGAAGGGATGCTGCCCCGGCTGCCGCCGCCGGCACGATGCAGCGGCCGCCGGGGCGCCGTCAACGCCGGCCCGCCGGGATGACCGGAAACGTCATGACGGCGCCACCGCCAGTTCGCGGCGGACCTCCTCGAGCAGACGCCGCGCCGCCGAGCCCTCGATCCGCTGGATGTCGTCCTGGTACTTCAGGATGGCGCCCAGCGTGTCGGCGATGACCTCGGGCGACAGCGCGACGACGTCGAGCGCCAGCAGGCATTTCGCCCAGTCGATGGTCTCGGCCACCCCCGGCTTCTTGAACAGGTCCTCGGCCCTCAGCCGCTGCACGAAGGCCACCACCTCGCGCGACAGCGCCTCCGATGCCTCCGGCGCGCGCGCCTTCAGGATTGCCATCTCGCGCTCGAACCCCGGGTAGTCGACCCAGTGATAGAGGCAGCGCCGCTTGAGCGCGTCATGCACCTCGCGGGTGCGGTTGGAGGTGATCACGACGACCGGCGGCGTCTCTGCACGGATGGTGCCGAGCTCGGGCACCGTCACCTGGAAGTCCGACAGCGCCTCGAGCAGGAAGGCCTCGAAGGGCTCGTCGGTGCGGTCGATCTCGTCGATCAGGAGCACCGGCGCCCCGCCCGGCTGCGGCCGCATCGCCTGCATCAGCGGCCGCTCGATCAGATACTCCTCGGTGAACAGCTCGGCCTTCAGCACGTCGCGGTCGGCGCCGCCGGCGGCCTCGGCGGTGCGGATCGCGATCATCTGGGCCGCGAAGTTCCACTCGCAGACCGCGCTCGCCGCATCGAGCCCCTCGTAGCACTGCAGCCGGATCAGCCGCCGGCCGAGCGCGGCGGCAAGCGCCTTGGCGATCTCGGTCTTGCCCACTCCCGCCTCGCCTTCCAGGAACAGCGGCCGGCCGAGGCGCAGGGCGAGGAAGGCGACGGTGGCGAGCGGCCGGCCGCAGACATAGCCCTGGCCGGCAAGCAGCGCCTGCACGTCGTCGATCGATGCGATGGCTTTCGGCACGTCCACCTCCCGCCTGCGGCCTGCCCATCTCTGCCGGGCCGCGGGCCGCGGTCAAGCCGCGCCGCCGCCCCGGGCGGCGTTGCCGCGGCCCGGGACGGGAGGTATGGTCGGGGCGCGCCCGCGGGAACCCGCCGCGACCTGCCGCCCGAAAGGACCGCCCGATGAACGAAGCGAGCCCCCTCAAGCCCAAGGACGCCCCCGACCTCGCGCGCTTCGCCTGGGAGGATCCGCTGCGCCTTGACGACCAGCTGTCCGAGGACGAGCGGATGATGCGCGACGCGGCGCGCGCCTATGCCGCGGGCAGGCTTGCCCCGCGCATCGTCGCCGCCTGGCGCGAGGAGGCGACCGACCCCGCGATCTTCCGCGAGATGGGCGAGATGGGCCTGCTCGGCGTCACGGTGCCCGAGGCCTACGGCGGGCTCGGCTCGTCCTATGTCGCCTACGGGCTGGTCGCGCGCGAGATCGAGCGGATCGATTCGGGCTACCGCTCGATGATGTCGGTGCAGTCCTCGCTGGTGATGTATCCGATCTTCGCCTACGGCAGCGAGGCGCAGCGGCGCCGATATCTGCCCGGCCTTGCCGCCGGCGAGTTGATCGGCTGCTTCGGCTTGACCGAGCCCGAGGCCGGCTCGGACCCGGGCGGCATGAAGACGCGCGCCGAGCGCACCGCCACGGGCTACCGGCTGAGCGGCACCAAGACCTGGATCTCGAACGCCCCGATCGCGGATGTCTTCGTCGTCTGGGCGAAGTCGGAGGCGCATGGCGGCCGCATCCGCGGCTTCGTGCTGGACCGCGGCCTTCGCGGGCTGGCTGCGCCGAAGATCGGCGGCAAGCTCAGCCTGCGCGCCTCGATCACCGGCGAGATCGTGATGGACGGCGTCGAGGTCGGCGAGGAGGCGCTGCTGCCCGGCGTCGAGGGGCTGAAAGGCCCGTTCGGCTGCCTCAACCGTGCCCGCTACGGGATCGCCTGGGGGGTGATGGGGGCGGCGGAGGCCTGCTGGACGGGGGCCCGCGCCTACGGGCTCGACCGGCGCCAGTTCGGCCGCCCGCTCGCCCAGACCCAGCTCTTCCAGAGAAAGCTTGCCGACATGCAGACCGAGATCGCGCTCGGCCTGCAGGCGGCGCTGCGCGTCGGCCGGCTGATGGACGAGGCCCGCGCGGCGCCGGAGATGATCAGCCTGATCAAGCGCAACAACTGCGGCAAGGCGCTCGACATCGCGCGCGCCGCCCGCGACATGCACGGCGGCAACGGCATCCAGGAGGATTTCCACGTCTTCCGCCACATGGCCAACCTCGAGACGGTGAACACCTACGAGGGCACCCATGACGTCCACGCGCTGATCCTCGGCCGCGCCCAGACCGGGCTTCAGGCGTTCTTCTGATCCCCCGCGGCAGGACGCCCCCGGGCCGCGGCCCCGCCCACCCACCCCGCCGCGCCCCGGGGGCGTCGCGGGCTGCGCCCGCCCGCGGCGGCCTTGACCCGGCCGCCCGGACTCAGAGCGCGGCCATGGCCTCGGCGATCGCCCTGTTGTCGCCGCGCGCGAGCACATGGCGGCCGATCCGCCGGGCAAGCCCCGGCCTGCCGCGGGCCATCGCGCGGGCGAAGAGCTCGCGCTGGTAGCGCGGAAAGTCCCGGCGTGCGCGCAGCAACCGGTAGAAGTCCGCCGCCGTCAGGCTGCCGTCGAGCGCGGCCAGGATGATGGGGGCGAGGACGCCCATCTGCTGCAGCGACGTGCCAAGCCGGTGGCCGAGCAGCGGGCAGCGCAGCCGCATGACGTTGGGGTGGGCAAAGCGCGCTACATGGGCGGCGTCGAGCGGCTCGTAGGGGTCGAAAAGGATGACCACCCGCCCGGCCGCCGAAGAGACCGCCGCGGCATCGCCGTAGCGGCCGGTGAAGTCGCGATCCCAGGCGGTGCGGTAGCGGGTCTCCCACGGCACGAGCGCCCGCTCGAGCGTCGACTGTGGCGAGATCGCCACCACATCGGCCCCCGGGGCGGCCGGGCTGAAGGCCGCGGCCGCATAGCCGCCCATCGAGGCGCCGTAGAAGACGACGCGGCCGAAGCGGGCGAAGAAGCCCTCCGCCGCCAGACGGTCGAACTCGGCCGCCACCCAGGGGTCGCGGTACCACGTCCAGCCCGCAGCCATGACACCGAGCATCGACCAGCCCTGCCTCTCTATGAAGGCATAGCCCCAGGGGCGGCGGTCCTCGCGCTTGCCCATGGCGATGTCGAGGTTGTCGAAGGTCACCACCAGGGTGTCGCCGCGGGGCACGAAGAGGAAGGAGTGCCGGCCGTTGTCGGAGACGAAGCCGCCCGGGCCGGCGAGACTGCGGGCGAGCGCGGCCCAGCCACCGTCGGAGGGGGCGGGCGGCGGCCCCGTCTCCGGGGCGGGCGGAGGGGCAGGGGCGGCCAGGGGCGCGGGGGCGAAGCGGACCCGCGCCACCTCGGTTCCCGCGTCGTCGCGGGTCGCCAGCGTGGTGCAGGCGCCGCGACCGGCGAGGAAGGGAAAGCCGCCCGAGCCCTTGCGGATGTCGAGCAGGAGGCGCGAGCCCGGGTGCAGGCACGCGTCGAGGAAGGGCGCGACATGGCGGATCTTGGCGGTGTCGCCGAAACCCGCGAGGTTGACGAGAACGTCCACCGGGCCCAGGCCCCCGGCATCCCGCACCACCCGCACCCGCCGCTCCGGCACCCCGTGCCCGGCAAGGAAGGCGCGGTAGGGTGCGACCCAGGGGCTTTCGGCGGCGGGAAAGCGGCCGCGGTGATCGGCATCGATCAGCACGATGTCGCAGCCCCAGCGCGCATGGGCGGCAAGCGCGAGGCCCCGGGCGGTGCCGCCGAGGTCCGCAAGGCTCGCGATTCCCTTCAGGTCGAGGGCGTCCACCAGCCCGGCGTCGAACTGCAGCCGTCCGCGGCCGGCGATCGGCGCGGCCTCCGGGCGGATGCCGTGGCGGGCGCAAAGCATGGCGAGATACGAGCCCGGCGGCGGCAGCCCCATGTGGCGCAGGCCGAGCTCGCGCTTGTTGGAGGCCCACAGGTGCAGCGCGCTGGTGCGCGCGGTCAGCCTCCGCTCGACCACGGCGGCCGGCTTCAGCATCTTCAGCCGCTCGGGAAAGGTGACCGGATAGAAGGCGTCAAGCGGCTGGACATGACCGTGCAGCCCCAGCCGGTCGACGAAATGGGTCAGCATCATCGGCCCCCACACTGCCCAGGGCTGCTGGGTCACATGCACCGGCCGGCCGGCCGCGGCCGCGGCGGCGTACTCGGCCCTGAGCGCGGGCTTCAGCCACGGCGGGATGGCGAAGGGGTCAGCGGTGAACGCGATCATCCCCGCCAGGATGGCGCTGTCGGCCGGCAGGCCGAGAACGGCGTTGTTGACCCGCCGCGCGCCGGGCAGCTCGTAGCCCATGACGTAGCCGTCCGCGATCGCCGGCGGCCGGTGGCAGTAGACGTCGGTGTCCACCCACAGCATGCCGGGGCGGGCGCGCAGCATGTGCAGCCGGAAGAGGTCGGCAAACAACGCGTAGCTGTCCTTCTTCTCGTACTTCAGGAAGCCGTCGGCGGCGAGGATGTCGCGGCCGTCGGCGATGCTCACCCCGGCGGGCACATTCGGGATCGGCCCGTAGGCGTAAAGGGTGATCGGCTGGCCGGCGTCGACGAAGGACTTCAGGCAGAGCTGCTCGAGCCAGCTCAGGCTGCCGCCGATCCACAAGGTCCCGAACTCGCACCCGCGTGTCATTTTCCTGCCCCTCTGCCGCCGGCCGCCCCGGGCGTGGCCACGGCGGGCCTGCGCCGGCACTGTGGCGAAAGCGGCGCGGACTGCCAAGGGCCGCCGCCGGCCCGGTTGCCCGGCCGGCCGCGGGGTGATACCTGGCCGGCCCGGGGGGAGGAGAGTTGCCGCCGCGCCGGCCGGTGCGGCGGACCAGCAAGGATCGCCCCGGCCCCATGGCCCCGACCGCGCCCGCCTCCATCCACCGCCGCAGCCTTGCCGCCTTCCGCATGCCCGGCGGGCCCCTTTGCCTTGATGCCGTGGCCGAGGAGGGGCGGGTCCTGGCCTTCTTCGCCGCCGGCACCGACACCGCCGCGGTCATCCCGATCGCGGCCGGCGCCGAGGTGCGCGCGGTCGGTGGCGGGGTCGTGGCCGTGCTCGACGCCGCGGCCCCGGCACTGGCCGGGCCGGACGGCCCGGTCCGCCTGTCGCCCCGGCCCGCCGAGCATGCCATACTTGCCGGGCGCGACTGCGTGCTCGCGGTAAGGCTGCACGAGCCGGCCGGAACGGTGGCCGACTGGCTGGCCTTCCACATCCGCCACCACGGGCTGTCCGGGGCGGTGATTGTCAACCGTGCGCCGCCTGATGGCGCGACCGCCTTCGCCGCGGCGCTCGGCCGGGCGCTGGCCGATGCCGGGGTGGCACCCGAGGTGGTGCTCCTCGAAAGCCCCGTTCCGCTCGGCCGCGCCGGCCAGCCGGCGGCGACCCATCCCGTCCACGCCCCCGAGGCGCCCGGCAAGGACCGCATGGAGATCCCGCCGCCCGACCCATGGACGGCGCCGCTGGGCGAGCTTCTCGTCTACGAGATCGCCCGGCGCCGCTTCCTGTCAGCGGCCGCGGGGGTCATGAACCTTGACGTCAGCGACCTGCTCGTGCCCCAACCCGCCGGCTCGCCCACGGTGTTCGACCGCGCCCGCGCCTCCCCGCAGGGTGTCCTGCCGCTCGCCGGCCGCCTTGCCTATCCGTGGCGGATCCGGCCCGGGACGTCGGTGGTCCATGGCGACCATGTCTGCCGCCCCTTCGACCGCCGCCTCAGCCCGGCGCGCTGGTGTGTGGCCCCTGCCCGTGCCCCCCTTGCGGGTGCCTGGCTGCCGGTGCGCATCGCCTCCGCCCGCACCGCCCGGGGCGAGCGGCCGGGATTCTGGCGCTGCATGGGCATCCGCCATCCCGATACCCCCCCCGCCGCGCTGGCTCCCAAGACGAGCCTCGTGCTCGACTCCGACCTCGTGGCGCTCGCCACCGGCCCGCTTGCCGCCCGGCCTGTACTGCCGCCGCGCTCGGCCGCGCGCCCTGCCCCGGCCACTGCATCCGCCGCCGGCCGCACCGCGATCGTCACCACGATGAAGAACGAGGGGCCCTTCATCCTCGAGTGGCTCGCCTACCACCGGGCGATCGGGGTCGACGACTTCCTGATCTACACCAACGACTGCAGCGACGGCACCGACGGCCTTCTGGCGCTGCTGGACGCGCGCGGCATCGTCACCCACCGCGACAACCCCTACCGCAGCATGGGCCTGCCGCCGCAGCATGCCGCCCTTCAGGCCGCCGAAGCCGAGGCCGTGGTCGCAGCCGCCGGCTGGCTGATCTGCATGGACGTCGACGAGTTCATCACCGTGAAGCTCGGTACGGGCCAGCTTGCGGACCTCTACGCCGCCGCCGGCGAGGCCAACATGATCTCGCTGACCTGGCGACTGTTCGGCAACGCCGACGTGCACGGCTTCGAGGACCGCTTCGTCATCGGGCAGTTCACCCGCTGCGCGCCCGAGCTGATCCGCAAGCCGCACCATGCCTGGGGCTTCAAGACGCTGTTCCGCAACCTGCAGATCTACCGCAAGCTCGGTGTCCACCGGCCGAAGGGGCTGAAGCCCGACCTGTGGGACCAGATTTACTGGCTGAACGGCTCGGGCCGGCAGATGCCGGTAGGCATGCTGCGCAACGGCTGGCGCTCGACCGCCGAGACCTACGGCTACGACTGGGTCAGCCTCAACCACTACGCGGTGCGCTCGGCCGAGAGCTTCCTCGTCAAGCGCGACCGCGGGCGCGTGAACCACGTCGACCGCGACCAGGGGCTGAACTACTGGTTCCGGATGAACCACAACACCGAGGAGGACTCCGCCATCCTGCGCATGGTCCCCGCCGCGCGGACCGAGTTCGCCCGCCTGACCGCCGACCCCGCGATTGCCGCCGCCCATCAGGCGGCGGTGGCCGCGCACCGCGACAGGATCGCCGCGCTGCGCGCCACCCCCGCCTTCGCCGCCTTCTACGCCGAGATCACCGGCCCGCGGATGGAGCGGCTGGCGCGGCTGCACCGCCATTTCGGCTCGGCCGTCTATGCCGCGGGGCCCGAGGTGATCCCCGATGCGGTGGCGCTTGCCGACGCACTGCCGGAGGGATTCCTCTTCACCGTGCCGGGCCCCGGCGAGGCCGACGGGGCCGGGCCGGAGCAGGCCGATGCCCCGCCGCCGCCGGCGGCGGCCGCGACCGGCTGAGGCAGGGGCGGCGATGACGCGCTTCCTCGGCATCGGCACGGTCAGGAACGAGGGCGCGTTCCTGCTGGAGTGGGTCGCGCATGCGCTGGCGGTGGGGTTCACCGACCTCCTGGTGTTCTCCAACGACTGCGCCGACGGAACCGACGCGATGCTCGACCGGATGGCGGCGCTGCTGCCGCTGGTGCATGTCCGCAACGACCGGGAGGAGGCGCGCGGGCCGCAGTGGGCGGCGCTGAAGCGGGCCGAGCGGCACCCGCTGCTGGCGTCGGCCGACTGGGTGCTGGCCTTCGACGTCGACGAGTTCGTCAACGTCCATGCCGGCGACCGGACCCTGGCCGCGCTGGTGGCCGCCCTCCCCGGGGCGAGCGCGATCACCCTGACCTGGCGGTTCTACGGCTGCGGCGGGCATGTCGGCTACGAGGACGTCGCCCGTACCGTCCGCTTCACGCAGGCCGCCCCCCGCGTGCTGGCCTGGCCATGGCGGGCGGCGCTGTTCAAGACGCTGTGGCGAAACGACGGCACCTATGCGAAGCCGGGGGTGCACCGGCCGCGGGCGCCCGACCCTGCCCGGATCGGGGCGGCGCGCTGGTTCGACGGTTCGGGCCGGCCGCTGCCGGCCGCCTTCGCCGCGCGCGGCCTCTACTCGCCCTTCGGGCAGGACAACTTCGGCCTCGTCCAGCTCAACCACTACGCCCTCGGGGAGATGGAGAGCTTCGTCGTCAAGGTCGACCGCGGGCGGGCCAACCGCGAGGCCGGCACCTTTGACATGAGCTACTGGATCGATCGCAACTTCGCCGCCGAGGAGGATGCCTCGATCCTCGCCCTCGCCCCGCGGGTGCGGCCGATCCTCGAGGGGTTGCGCGCCGACCCCGTTCTGGCGCGGCTGCACGCCGAGGCGGTGGCCTGGCGGCGGCGGCGCTTTGCCGAGCTGATGCGCGAGGAACCCTTCCGCGCCCTGTTCGGCCGGCTGCAGATGACCCCGCCCACGCGGCCGCTTGCCCCCGCCGCGGCCGCGCGTCTGATCGGCTGGGCACGGGCGGCGCGGGCGGCCGGGACGGCGGGCAGCGACGCGAACCCCTGAGGCGCCCGTCGCCCCCGTCCCATGCGTGGGACGGATCATAAATCACTTCAGATCAATGTCTTGCGCTTCATCGTTAAGATTCCGGAAAGGACCGCGGGCACCCGGTGGCGCACCGCGCCCGCTTAGACAAGTGCCATGGCGCCGGCGCCGAGGGCCAGCCGCACCGAGCGCAGCACCGAGGCAGCCATCTCGGTTCCCGAGACGCCGGCCATCGGCTGACGCTTGCGGGTGAACAGTTCCGAGCCGTCGATGCCCAGCGCGCGCAGTTCGGCCACGCCGTGGTCGAGCGCGGGGTCGGCCACCAGCACCGCACGCGTCGCATCGAGCCCCAGCGAGACCAGCGCGCAGGTCACCATTGTGTTGACGTTGCGGGGAAACCGCGCGGCGATGCTGCGCACCGGCCCGTCGTGCAGCACGGTCGCGCCGCGGATCGCGGCGGGGTCGATCCCGGCGGCGGAGAAGTCGATGCTGGCGGGATGCTTGCGGAAGGTGATGGTGACCTCGGCCCAGCGCGGCTGCACGGCAAGCAGCGCCTGCCCGCCCACGAGCGCGCCGGCGGGCAGCAGCAGCCGCGTCCCGGCCGCCCGCGCCGCCGCCACCAGCCGCCCGCGCAGCGCGTCGTCGGCGAGCGCGGTCACCGACAGCGGCATGTAGTCGCCGCGGGCCAGGAAGGCCGCGCCGTGGCTGCGGCTGAGGTCGGGATGGGCGGCCTCGACGACGAGGTCGGCCGGCGGCGCGTCCCCGAGCCGTTCAAGCCGGTGCGCGGGATCGGCAAAGCCCGTCTCATCCGGCCGCCGGGCCCAGACGAAGGCGGGGGCGAGCCACTCGGCCGCGCCCCCGGGCCCGGCGAGGCCGGCATAGAGGTGGCGGGCGACGAAGCCCGCGCCGATGATGCCCACCCGCCTCATTCGCGGATGCGCAGCGTCTCGCGCCGGCCGCGGATCGAGGGCACGGCCAGCATCAGGAGGACGAACAGCCCCGTCAGCAGCTTCAGGTCCGACGGCGCCAGCCCCAGCGCAAGGGCAAAGCTGATCGCCTGGTAGTAGACGACCGCCCCGACCACCGGCGCCAGCACCTGCCGCAGGATCGTCGCCCGGCCGACCAGCGTCTCGCCCACGATCACGGCGGCGAGGCCGTTGAGCAGCACCCCGAAGCCCATGTTGACGTCGGCGAAGCTCTGGTTCTGGGCGACGATGGCCCCGCCCAGCGCGCAGAGCCCGCCGGCCAGCGCGATGCCCCAGACCGTCTGCCGCCAGATCGAGATGCCTTGAGCCCGCGCCATCATCTGGTTGGCGCCGACGGCGCGCAGGGCAAGGCCGGCCTCGGTCTTCAGATAGGCGAAAAGCAGTCCCGCCGTCGCCAGCACCAGCCCCGCCACCAGCGCGATCTGCGCCTCGAGCACCCGCGCCGCCCCGCCGAGCAGGACGTGGAACATGTTGTCGTAGGCGAAGAGCGGCGTGTTCGGCGTGCCCATCACCCGGATGTTGATGCTGAAGAGCATGGTCAGCACGATGATGCCGCAGAGCAGCGTGTTGAGCTTCAGCGTGAGATGGATGAGTGCCGTCGTCGAGCCCGCCAGCATCCCCGCGGAAACGGCCAGCGCGGTGGCCGGGATCGGGTCGAGCCCGCCGGCGATCGCCGCCGCGGCAACCGCCCCGCCAAGCGGGAAGGAGCCCTCGGCCGTCAGGTCGGGGAACGACAGCATCCGGAAGGGAACCATGATCCCGAGGGCGACGAAGCCGTAGATCACCCCCTGCAGAAGGGTGATCGGGACGAGGTTCCAGAAGACGGAGAGGGTCTCCATTGGCGTCAGGCGAGCAGCATCTTGTCGTCGGTCAGGTGGAAGCGCGCGACCAGCGCCTCGACCGTCAGCCGCCGCTTCTCGGCCCCGCGGGCCTCAAAGATGATCCGACCGTCGGCCATCATCAGCAGCCGGTTGCCGTAGTCGATCGCATGCTGCATGTTGTGGGTCACCATCAGCGTGGTCAGGCGGGCGCTGTCGACGGCGTTGACGGTCGCGGCCATGACCGCCGCCGCGGTCTTGGGGTCGAGGGCGGCGGTGTGCTCGTCCAGAAGCAGGATGCGCGGCGCCACCAGGATCGCCATCGCCAGGGCCAGGGACTGGCGCTGCCCGCCCGAGAGCAGCTCGACCTTCTGGCCGAGCCGGCCCTCGAGCCCGAGCCCGAAGCCGGCGAGCGCGACGCGGAACCGCTCGCGCCGCTGCTCGCCGAGGGCGAAGGCAAGTCGGGCGCGGCTGCCCCGCCGCAACGCCAGCGCGAGGTTCTCCTCGATCGTCATGGCGCCGGCGGTGCCGGCCAGCGGGTCCTGGAACACCCGCGCGATGGCGCCGGCGCGCCGGTGGGTGGGCAGGCGGGTCACGTCGGCGCCGTCGATGCGGATGCTGCCGGCGTCGACGCCGACCTCGCCGGCAATGGCGTTGAGAAATGTGCTCTTGCCGGCGCCGTTGCCGCCTATGACGACGGCGAAGTCGCCTTCCTCGAGGGTCAGCGACACCCCGTCGAGCGCGACGCGGGCGTTCGGCGTGCCCGCGTTGAAGGTCTTGCGCAGCCCCTCGACGGCCAGCATCGGCGGCGTCAGTCGACCACGCAGTCGCAGCCGGCGAGCGCCGCGGGCAGCGTCATCCCCCGCTGGGCCAGGCGGCGGCCGGAGACGAGGGCCGAATGCTCCTCGATCGCGGGGCGGTGGTTGGCCAGTTCGGAGGGCCTCTTTCCGCCCAGGATCTCGGCCACCAGCCGGCCGGCGTTGTAGCCCACGCGATCCCAGGAGATCGCCATCGAGGCAAGCACCGTGTGGTCGCGCACCCCGGGATGGGAGGCGTTGATCACGGGGATGTTCATCCGGTCGGCCGCCACCGCCACCGCCGGCAGTCCGGGCTGGAGCAGCGAGGAGGCCGGCACATAGATGAAGTCGACTCCGGCAAGCGCGGTGGCACGGGTCTGGATGTCGGCGGCGCTCTCCACCCCCTCGGACCTGAAGGCGAGACCGTGGCGGCCGGCGGCCTCCTCGGCATATCTGACCAGGTTGACGTCGTTGATGTCGCCGGTGTTGTAGAGCATCCCGAAGGATGTCACCTCGCCCAGCAGGTCGCGGGCGAAGCCGATGACGGCATCCATCGACTGCAGGTTGGACGAGCCGACATAGCGCTCGGACCCCCGCTCCCAGGAGGGGACGAGCCCGGCCTCCACCGGCAGGGTCACCACCGCGAAGACGATGGGCAGGTCCTTGTCCTGGATGATCTCGCGCGATGCCTGGGTCATCGGCGTCGTCACCGTCACCAGCACGTCCGGTCCCCAGGCCTCGAGCCGGTTCAGGATCTGGGGGGTGAGCGAGGGGTCGAAGTTGCCGTGGCTGTATTCATAGACGACACCCTCGCCCTCGGCGAAGCCGGCGTCGGCCAGCGCGTCCTTGAGGCCCTGGACGGCCTCCTCGAGCGTCGGGTGGGGGCCGAAGTTGGCGATGGCGACGCGCCGGGGCTCGGCCGCGGCGGGGGCCGCGGCCAGGCCGAGCGCGATCGCAAGGGCCGGCAGGGCAAGGGCAAGGGGACGGATCATGGCGGGCTCCCTGAGGTGCGGCGCGTCGTTGCAGGGTCGGTGGCGCCGGCTTGCGCGGGATAGCAGCACCGAACGCCGCGCCGGTCAATACCGTATGGTATGGACCGGCGCGGGCGCAGCGAGGAAGCCGGCGAGCGCGGCGGCAAAGGCCGCCGGCGCCTCGATCGGGGCGAGGTGGCCGACCCCGGGCAGCACCTGAAGGCGCGCCCCCGCGACCAGCGCCACGAGCCGCTCCATCGCCCGCAGGGGGGCCGAGCGGTCCTCGGCCCCGGCGAGCAGCAGCGCCGGGCAGGCGACCGCGGCGAGGCGGTCGCGCAGGTCGAAGCCGGTGATCGCCTCCATCGCCGCCCGGTAGGCGGCCGGCGCCACCCGCGCCATCGCCGCCCGCGCCGCCTGCCCCGCCGCCGGCGGCGCTGCCGTGCCTAGCAGTCCGGGGACGAAGGCATCGGCAAGCTCGGCCATTGCCGCCCCGCGGTCGAGCGGGCCCAGCCTGACCTCGAGGAAGTCGCGCTGGAAGGCACCGTCGCGGCTGCCGAAGGCGGCCGAGGTTGCCGACAGCACCAGCCCCGACACCCGCCCGGGATGGTGGACGGCGAAATCCTGGGCGATCATGCCGCCGATCGAATGGCCGACCAGCACCACCCGCGGCAGGGCGAGCGCGTCCAGCCAGCCGGCCAGCGCGTCGCGCCAGGCGGCAAAGCCGGGCGCAGCCACGGGGTCGGAGGCCCCGTAGCCCGGCATGTCCCAGGCCAGCCCCGCCACCCCCTTCGGCAGCCGCGCCAGCACCCCGTCCCAGCTTTCGGCCCCGCCGCCGACGCCGTGCAGAAAGACCACCGGCGCCCCCTGCCCCCGCGCCTTCCAGGCGATGGCGCCGCCCTCGCCGCCCGCCGGCGGCGGCGCGCTCATGCGAGGTCTCCCGCGCGCACCACCTCGACCCCGTCCAGGGCGATGGTGCAGCCGCCCACCGGCATGTCGAAATGGCCGCGCGTGTAGCGGCCGGCGAACTCGTTGGCGCCGGTGGAATAGAGGAAGTTTCCCGCCCAGGCGCGCAGTTCGGTGCCGTTGGTGTCGCGCCGGTCGTACATCGCCAGCGCCTCGTAGCGGGCGCCGCGGTTCAGGCCCCAGCCGACATGCGCGGTGGCATATGCCTCGCGCTCGCCCCACGCCGCGAAGTAGCGCCGCGTGAGCTCGGCATCGGTTCCCTCGCCGGCGATGCCGGTGACATAGTCGCCGGCGACCGTCAGCGTCACCGGCCGCTCGATGTAGCGCTTGAAGGTGAGGTTGATGTCGCCGGGCGCGAGCACCAGCCGGCCGTCGACAGTACCCGCGGCCGGGAAGGCCAGCACGACGCCGCCGGGGAAATGGGCCAGCGTGCCCGGCCGGTCGGTGCCGCCGTGGATGCCGACCACGGTCGCGCCCGCCAGCCGCACCGTCAGGTCAGTTCCCGCCGCCGAGGTGACCCGCATCAGCCCCGCACGCTTGAGCCGGGCCCGCGCCGCAAGCACATGCTCCTTCAGCCCGGCGTCGGCAAGCAGTCGCTCGAGCGCCTCGGGGTGCTCGTTGGAGATGGTCAGGATGCGTGCCCCGCCCCTGAGGATCGCGGGCGTCTCGCGGGCGTGCATCAGCCCCTCCACGGTGAGGTCGACCACCACCCCGGCGCCGGCGAGTGCGGCGACCGCCACCGGGTTTCCCGCAAGCGCGACCGAGGCACCGGTCGAGCGGACCGGCACCGCCACCGGCTGCGGCGGCGTCGGCATCACCAGGTGGAACGCCCGCGCCCCGACCCTGGCGAGCGCCAGCTCGGCCAGCTGCACCGACAGCGCGCGCGACTGCGTCTCGGACAGGATCACCGCGTCCTCGCCGCGGCGCACCGCGCTGCGCTCCAGGATCGCCACGAAGGTGTCGATCCACTTGCCCTCGATCCGGTCGGCGATCATCTCCCCTCCTTCAGCGCGCGGCGGTAGAGCTTGCCGGTCGGCCCCGCGGGCAGGCCGGCGTGGCGGTGCCATGCCTTCGGCAGATGGGTCCGCGGCAGGCCGCCGGCCGAGGCCAGCGCCGCGGCCAGCGCCTCCACCGGCCGGTCGGCGACGACATGCGCCTCGATCCGCTCGCCCCAGACCGCATCGGGCATGCCGACAACGGCCGCCGCGGCGACGCCCGGCAGGGCAAGGATCGCGGCCTCGACGACCTCGGCATGCACCTTGATGCCGCCCGTGGTGATGCGGTTGTCGAGCCGGCCCGCGACATGGACGAGCCCGTCCTCGATCTGGCCGAGGTCGCCCGTCCGCCACCAGCCGCCGGCGAAGCGGGCAAGGGTGGCCGCGGGGTCGCCGCGGTAGCCGCGGGCAAGCGAGGGGCCGCGCAGCGCGATCTCGCCCGTCCGGCCGGGCGGCAGCGGCACGATCGCCGCGGCATCGGGGTCGATCACCAGCGCGTCGGCCCCGGGCACCGGCTGGCCCGCCGCGCGGGGGGCGCGCAGGAGCATCGCCCGGTCGGCCACGAGTCCCGCCGCGCAGCCGGTCTCGGAGGCGAGGTAGGCCGAACGCAGCCCCGTGCACAACCCGGCAAGGCGGGCGACAAGCTCGGGAGAGCCGGCCTCGCCGGAGAACATCGCCACGCGCAGGCGCGCCGGCCGGACGGCCTCGATCGCGGCGACCACCTGGCGCCACAGCGTCGGCACCAGCGCCGCCACCGTCGCCCCCGAATCGTTCAGCAGCGCCGGATAGGCGGCAGCGTCCCAGCGCGGCTGGAAGGTGATGCGGCCGCGGATCGCCACGAACGGCAGCACCACATGCAGCCAGGCCGCGAAGGAGGGAGCCATGGGAACCACGATGCCGTCGCCGGGGCCGAGCGCGCCGTAGCAGGCCGGCGCCTGCGAGGCGGTGGCCAGCACCGTCGCCTGGCTGTGCTCGACCAGCTTCGGCAGGCCGGTCGTGCCCGACGACAGCAGGATCACCGATGGTGCGTCGGGGGCGCGGGGAAGGGGCGCGAGTTCCTCCGCGCCGCCCGCGAGATCCTCGAGGATGAGGCAGGGGATGGCGGCCGCCGCCGCGAGCGCCGCCGCCCGCCCTGCCGTGCCGCGGTCGGCCAGCAGCAGGCGGGGCGCGAGGGCGGCCAGGACCTCGCCCAACCGGGCGTCGGTCTCGCGCAGATGCAGGGCGCAGGCCACGCCGCCGGCCGCCTGCACCGCGAAGAAACCCACGGCATGGGCCACCGACGGTCCGCAGAGGAAGGCCGCCACGCCGCCGGGCCCGAGCCCCGCGCGTGCCAGCGCCGCGGCGGCCGACCGCACCGCCGCCCCGGCCGCGCGCCCGCTGAGCCGGTGGTCGGGGTCGGACAGGAAGGCCTCCCCGCCGATCCAGCGGCAGGCCGTCTCGAACAGTCCGGCGACGCTGTCGGCCACCCCTCGTGCCCCCGCGGCCGGCCTACAGCGACCGGCCGATGATGTATTTCATGATCTCGTTGGTGCCGGCGTAGATCCGGTGCACGCGCGCGTCGGCCCAGGCCCGGGCGATCGGCATGTCCCAGATGTAGCCGTAGCCGCCGTGCAGCTGCAGGCAGGCGTCGAGTACCCGGTCGGCAAGCTCGGTGGTCCACAGCTTGGCCTTGGCGGCGGTCACCGCATCGAGGCGGCCGGCCGCATGGGCAGCCACGCAGCCGTCGACGAAGGGCCGGGCGACCTCGATGTCGGCGGCCATCTCGGCAAGGCGGAACTGGGTGTTCTGGAAGTCGAAGACGGTGCCGCCGAAGGCCTTGCGCCCCTTGACGTAGGCCAGCGTCTGGTCGAGCGCGGCTTCGGCGATCGCGACCGAGCGCACCGCCACCACGAGCCGCTCCTGCGCCAGCCCCTCCATCAGCACGCGCCAGCCCTCGTTCTCGCCGCCGATCAGGTTTCCGGCCGGCACCTCGACCCCGTCGAAGAACAGCTCCGCCGTGTCCTGGGCCTTGTTGCCGATCTTGCGCAGGTTGCGCCCGCGGGTCACCCCGGGGGCGTCGAGCGGCGTCCACAGCAGGCTCAGGCCGCGGGCGCCGCGGGCGGGGTCGGTCTTGACCGCCAGGAGCACGTAGTCGGCGATGTGGCCGTTGGTGGTAAAGGTCTTGGCGCCGTCGACGACGTAGCGATCGCCCTGCCGGCGCGCGGTGGTGCGCAAGGCCTTGAGGTCGGAGCCGCCGTCGGGCTCGGTCAGCCCGATCGCGGCGATGACCTCGCCCGCCGCCATGCCTGGCAGCCAGGCGCGCCGCTGTTCCTCGGTTCCGGCATGGGTGATGAAGGGGGCGACGATGTAGGCGTGCATGTCCCAGGCCGGGGCGGCGACGCCGTGCCGGCCGAGTTCCTCGAGCACCACCGCGTCGAAGCGGAAGTCGCCGCCCATGCCGCCGTGCGCCTCGGGGATCGAGCAGCCGAGCAGCCCGATCTCGCCGGCGCGGCGCCAGATGTCGCGCGGCGTGCGGCCCTCCTCCTCCCAGCCGGCATAGCGCGGCAGCACCTCGGCGCGCAGGAAGCGCACCACCGTGTCGCGGAAGGCCTCGTGGGTGGCGTCGTACAGCGTTCGCGGAAGGCCGAACTGCATCGACCCGGGCCTCCAGTTGCGGCACCGCACGACGATGGCAAGGCCGGGGGCGGCGAGTCAATACCGTTTGGTATGGAGCGGCAGTCGCGCTAGACTGCCGGCCGATGACCGCCCCGCACGCATCCGCAGGCGCCCCCGCCGCCACCGACGCGACCGCCGACGCCCGACGTGGCGAGGCCGGGCGCGACCGCTGGCTGGAAACCGGCCTGGCCGAGCTTGGACGCGGCGGGCCGGCGGCCCTGCGGCTTGAGGCGCTCTGCCGGCGCGCCGGGCTGACCAAGGGCAGCTTCTACTGGCATTTCGAAAGCCGCGCAGCCTTCCTGGAGGCGCTGCTGCAGGCCTGGGAGGCGCGCGATACCGGCGCCCTGATCGACATCGTCGAGGCCGAGGGCGGGCCGCCGGCGGCGCGGCTGGCGCGGCTGGTCGAGCTTGCCAACGCCAGGCGGGTGGACTTCGCCACCGAGCAGGCGATCCGGCACTGGGGCCGCAGCGATGCCGCGGTGCGGGCGCGGCTCCTGCGGGTGGACGCGCGGCGGCTGGACTACATGGCCGGCCTGTTCGTCGCCCTCGGCGACGGCGCGGAGGTGGCGCGGGGCAAGGCGGGGCTCCTCTACCCGCTGATCCTGGGCGAGGGCGTCGTCTACCGCCGCGAGCCGCGGGCAGAGCGCGAGGCGCGCCGGCGCGCCGCCTTTGCCGCGGTGCTGGGCGCGCCCTTGCGGCCTGCCCTGCCGCAGGCTAGCCCGGTGCCGGCCGAGGACGGGGGAGAACGATGACCGGACGGATGCGCGCGATCGAGATCAGGGGCTTCGGCGGGCCGGAAGTGCTGGTCCCCGGCGAGCGGCCGGTGCCGGCGCCGGGGGCGGGCGAGATCCTCGTCCGGGTGGCCGCGGCCGGGGTGAACCGTCCCGACGTCGCCCAGCGCCAGGGCGTCTACCCGCCGCCGCCCGGCGCCTCGGACATCCCCGGCCTCGAGATCGCCGGCGAGGTGGTCGCCTGCGGTCGGGGGGTGACGCGCTGGCAGCCGGGCGAGCAGGTCGCCGCACTCGTCACCGGCGGCGGCTACGCCGAGTTCTGCCTCGCCCATGAGGAGCACGCCCTGCCGGTCCCCGCCAGCCTGTCGGCGACCGAGGCGGCGGCAATCCCCGAGACGCTGTTCACCGTCTGGCACAACGTCGTCGAGCGCGGCCGGCTGCGGGCGGGGGAATGGCTCCTGGTGCACGGCGGCGCCTCGGGGATCGGCACGATGGCGATCCAGCTTGGCCGCGCCCGCGGCGCGCGGGTGATCGTGACCGCGGGCAGCCCCGCCCGCTGCGCCGCCTGCCTTGCGCTCGGGGCCGAGCGGGCGGTCGACCACCGCAGCGAGGACTTCGTCGCCGCCGTGCGCGAGGCGACGGGCGGCCATGGTGCCGATGTGATCCTCGACATGGTCGGCGGCAGCTACCTCGCCCGCAACCTCGACGCCGCGGCGGTCGAGGGGCGGATCGCCCAGATCGCCATGCTGGGCGGGGCCAAGGCCGAGATCCCGCTGTTCATGCTGATGGTCAAGCGCCTGACGCTGACCGGCTCGACCCTGCGGCCGCGCAGCGTGGCCGACAAGGCGGCGATGGCGCGGGCGATCGCGGTCGAGGTCTGGCCGCTTGTCGCGCAGGGTCGCATCCGGCCGGTGATCGACCGCGTCCTGCCGCTGGCCGAGGCGGCCGAGGCCCACCGGCACATGGAATCGGGCAGTCATGTCGGCAAGATCGTCCTGTCCTGCGGCTGAGCAGGCGCCGCGGCGCTTGCCCCGCCGCGCCGGCCCCCCTAGGCTCGCAGCATGGCCAGGGACGTGAACCCGCCGGGGACGGGACATGAGGCGGCCCGCCCGGCGGCCGCGGCCGCCGGCCGGCACGGTGACGGCCATCAGTTGCAGAACTGGCTGCTCGGCGTGATCGCGCTGGGGATCGTGCTCACGATGCTGGTGCAGGCGCGCTTCCTGCTGATATCGCTGGTGGTGGCCATCATCCTGTTCAGCCTGACGGCCGACGCCATCCATGCCATCGCCCGGCTGCGGCTCGGGCCGCTGCACATCCCGCGCTGGCTGGCGAGCGTCGTCGCGGTGGTGCTGATCTCGTCGGGGCTGATGACGCTGTCGGCGATCGTGGTCTCGGAGGTCAACACGGTCCTGTCCACGGCGCTGGCCTACACCGCGCAGGCCGAGGCGGGTCTGGCCGAGCTGTTCGGCTGGATGGGCGAGGACGTGCAGGCCGCGGTGGTGGCGGCGATCCGGACGATCGACTTCGGCGGCTACCTGCGCGCGGCGGCCGGCCAGGCCGGCAACATCCTCTCGGCCACGGTGCTGATCATCCTCTTCGTCGGCTTCCTGTTCGTCGAGCGGCTGTGGTTCGACACCAAGCTGCGCAACCTGACAGGCGATGCCGAGCGGGCCGAGCGGATCGAGGAGATCATCGGCTCGATCATGCGGCGGGTGAACCGCTACCTTCTGGTCAAGACGCTGGTCAGCCTCTTGACCGGGGCGCTGGTCTACCTGCTGATGCGCGGGCTGGGGTTTCAGTTCGCCGAGGCCAGCGGCATCCTGACCTTCGTGCTGAACTACATCCCCAACGTCGGCTCGATCGTGGCGACGATCCTGGTGACGCTGATCGCGCAGGTGCAGGCCGTCGAGCCGGCGACGGCGGCGGCGGTCTTCGTCGCGGTCACGGCGGTGCAGTTCGCGGTCGGCAACGTGATGGACCCGATCCTGATGGGTCGGGCCCTGCGGCTGTCGTCGTTCGGCATCCTGCTGTCGCTCGCCTTCTGGGGGGCGGTCTGGGGCGTGCCGGGGATGTTCCTGTCGGTGCCGATCATGGTGGCGATCATGATCGTCTGCTCGCATGTGCCGATGCTGCGGCCGATGGCGGTGATCCTGTCGCGCGAGGGGCTGCCCGAGGACGAGGGCGTGGCCGGGGGCGGGCCCCCGGCGGCGGCGGGCTGAGGGACCGTCCCGCCCGGTGTCCCATGCATGGGACAACCGGCAAGCCATTGACACCGGTTGCTTCCCTCGGCCAGATTCACGCCTTCGTCACGATCCCGGCGGCGTCGCGTCGTCGAGCGCGATGGCCACCCGGCGGTTCTGGCGGCCCTTGTTCTCGATCCTGGCGATGCGGATGCGGCCGATCTCGCCGGTACGGGCGACATGGGTACCGCCGCAGGGCTGCAGGTCGACCTGCCCGCTGCCGCTGCCGATTCGCACCAGCCGCACCCGCCCCTGGCCGCGCGGCGGCTGGACCGACATCGTCTTGACGAGGCCCGGCCTGGCGTCGAGCCCGGCCTCGTCGATCCAGTCCTCGGTCACGGCGAGGTCGCGACCGACGAGCTCGGCGAGCGCGGCCTCGAGGGCGGCGCGGTCGGCGGGCGGGTCGGGCAGGTCGAAGTCGAGCCGCCCGGTGCCGGCACCGATCGCCCCGCCGGTGACCGGCCGGGGGATCACCACCGACAGCAGGTGAAGCGCAGTGTGCACGCGCATGTGCAGGTACCGCCGCTGCCAGTCGAGCCGCTGCATCACGGTCGCACCGACCGGCGGCAGCTCCGCGCCGGCGACCGGGACGAGTGCCACCGCCGCGCCCTCGCCCTTGACGGCGGTGGCGATGTCGAGGTGCCCGCCCTCCCAGTCCACCGCCCCTGAATCGCCCGGCTGGCCGCCGCCCTGGGGGTAGAACACCGTGCGGTCGAGGATCAGCCCGCCGTCGGCGGTGTGCGCCAGCACCTGCGCAGCGGCGGCGGCAAGGTAGGGGTCGGCGCGGAACAGCGGCTCGGTCATGACATCTCCTGCGGGCCGGCGGGCGGGTCGGCGTGCGGCCCGTCGGCGTCGCGCCGCCCGGCGGCCGCGGGCAGCCCCGCGGCCGGGCCCCCGGCATGCGGGGGGGCCGCGGCCGTGGCGGCGGATGCGCGCAGCGCCTCGGCGTTGCGCAGCCACAGGTCGCGCTGCGGGAAGGGAATCTCGATCCCTTCCTCGGCGAAGCGGCGGGCGATGGCGTGGTTGAGTTCGGACCGCGTGGCGAGCGAGAAGTTCACGTCGCGCAGGATCACCCGCATCTCAAAGTTCAGCGCGCTGTCGCCGAAGCCCATCAGGACGATCATCGGCCGGGGGTTCAGCACGACCAGCGGATGGTCCTCGGCGATCTCGCGCAGGACGCGCTCGACCTTGCGGGTATCGGTGCCGTAGGCGACGCCGACCGGCACGATCAGCCGGCCGGTCAGGTTGAAGCGCGTCCAGTTCGTGACCCGGCCCGAGATCAGGTCGCTGTTCGGGACGATGACGAAGCTTCGGTCGAAGGTCTCGATGCGCGTCGAGCGCACCGAGATCGCCCGCACCCAGCCCGAGGTGCCGCCGACCTCGATCCAGTCACCCTCCGAGATCGGGCGCTCGACGAGCAGGATGATGCCCGAGACGAAGTTCGAGACGATGTTCTGAAGGCCGAAGCCGATGCCTACCGACAGCGCGCCGGCAACGATGGCCAGCGACGAGAGGTCGATGCCGGCGGTGGAGAAGGCCACGAGCGCGGCCAGCGTGACCCCGACATAGCCGAGCCCCGCCACCACCGCCTTCTGGCCGCCGGAATCGAGGCTGGTGCGCGGCAGCACGGTTGCCGACAGCGCCCCCTGCAGCAGCCGCGTGGCCATGAAGCCGGCCGCGAAGACAAGGGCGAAGGTCACGAAGTCCGTCGGCGCGATGCGCGTGCCGCCGATCTGGAAGCCCTCGCGGAAGCGCGACCAGATCTCCCACAGGTCGCTGTCGCGGGCACCCCAGATCAGCGCCAGCACCGGCATGGCGAGGATGGCCAGCGCGAAGCCGAACAGCACCGGCACCAGCGCGCCGCGCGCCTCCTCCTCGCCGGTACCGAGGAGCGCGGCATAGAGGTCGGCGGCAAGCCGCTGCAGGATCACCAGCCCGGAGAGCAGGGCAAGCGAGAGCACCGCGGGAAACACCACCGCGCCGGCGGCGGCAACATAGCCGATGGCACCCATCAAGGGCCCGGCCACCCCCACCGCCATTGCCGCGCGTCCGAGCAGGCCGATCAGCCGGGCGCGGTAGTTTAGCCCCTCGGCATCGACGGGCTTGGCAGACAGAAGCTGGCCGATGCGGAACAGCAGGAGCCCGGTGAGCGCGATCAGCGGGAAGGTCAGCACGGCGTTGGCCGCCTCCACCGCCTCGGTCGGCTGGACGACGCGCCGGCGCAGTTCCTCGAGCGCCAGCAGCAGGCCGAGGCCGGCGCCGTGGAAGCGGCCCTCGGCCAGCCGGTCGGGCGCCAGGCCGACGATCGAGGCACCCTCGGCGGCAAAGACGCGGCCGGCGATCCAGCGCGCGAACAGGAGCGTCAGGCCGGCGTCGGGCAGCGCCTCGAGGGCGGCGTTGCCCACCAGCCCGACGAGTCCCGTCGACCGCGCCGCGGCGACCAGCGCGAGGATGCCGCCGTAGGGCACCACGATCTGGCCGAGCGAGACGAGAAAGGCCCAGACCGGCCCGCCGCGGCCCCTGACGCCGCGGGCAAGCGCGTCGGTCAGCCGCTCCATCCAGCGCCGGCCGCGCAGGATCAGCACCACCGCCAGCGCCAGCAGGAACAGCGTCCGCGGCAGGCCTTCGGCCAGCCCGGCGCGGCGGACGGGGTTGTCCCAGGCGTTGGCGACCTCGAGCGCGATGCCGCGGACAGTGACCGACAGCGCGGCGATGCCGGCCGGCCAGTTGGCCGGGTTCACCGGCGCCGGCCAGAGCTGCATCAGCGCGTCTGCCTGGCGGTCGCGCAGGATGCGGTCGATCTCGCGCACCAGCCCGTCGGCCCGCCGGTAGGCCTCTTCGGCGGCGATTCCGGGGGCCTGGAGGAGGGCGAGTTCCTCCTGCAGGCGCCGCCGGCGCTCGGCGATCTCGGGCGCCTCGGCCTGGCCCTCGCCAGGTGCGGGGCCGAGCGCGGCGATCTGGCCATGCACCGTCTCGATGCGCGAGCGGTTGGCCGTCTGGGCCTCGAGGAAGCGGTCGCGCCAGTCGACCAGCACGGCGCGGATCTGCTCCAGCCCGAGGTCGGTGGTGCCGGGATCGCCGATGCGGTTCTCGGCCCGGGTGGCGAAGGTCTCCCAGGCGGCGTAGTCGGGGCCGGCAGGCACCTCCTGGGCGAGCCCGGGCGCCGGCCCGGCCGGCCACGGCAGAGGTGCCGCGGCCGCGACCAGCGCGACCAGCAGGACGGCGAGGGCGCGCAGCGGGCGCATCAGCCCTCGAACACCCCGGGCAGGGCGCGGGCGCCGGCGGCGAGCCAGTCGGGCACGGGCAGGCCGCGGGCGAGCAGGAACTCGGGGTTGAAGAGCTTGGACTGGTAGCGCGTGCCGTAGTCGCAGAGGATCGTCACGATGGTGTGGCCCGGCCCCATCGCGCGGGCCATGCGGATCGCGCCGGCGACGTTGATGCCCGACGAGCCGCCGAGGCAGAGCCCCTCCCCGGCGAGGAGGTCGAAGACGACCGGCAGCGCCTCGGAATCGGGAATGGTCCAGCTGAAGTCGGGCCGGAAGCCGTCGAGGTTCGCCGTGATCCGGCCCTGGCCGATGCCCTCGGTGATCGAGCTGCCCTCGGCCTTCAGAACACCGGTGGAGTAGAAGCTGTGCAGCGCCGCGCCCTCGGGGTCGGCAAGGCCGATCTTCACGCCCCTGGGCTGCAGCGCCATCGCCACCCCCGCAATGGTGCCGCCCGAGCCGACCGCGCAGACGAAGCCGTCCACCCGGCCGCCCGTCTGCTCCCAGATCTCGGGGCCGGTGCCCTCGAGATGGGCCCGGCGGTTGGCGACGTTGTCGAACTGGTTGGCCCAGATCGCCCCGGCCGGCTCGGTCGCGGCGAGCGCGGCCGCCAGCCGGCCGGAATAGCGGACGTAGTTGTTGGGGTTGCGGTAGGGCACCGCGGGCACCTGCACGAGCTCGGCCCCGGCGAGCCGGAGCATGTCCTTCTTCTCCTGGCTCTGGGTCTCGGGGATGACGATGACGGTGCGGAAACCCATGCTGGCGCCGACCAGCGCCAGCCCGATGCCGGTGTTGCCGGCGGTACCCTCGACGATGGTGCCGCCGGGCTGCAGCGCCCCTCGCACCACCGCGTCGCGGATGATCCAGAGCGCGGCGCGGTCCTTCACCGACTGGCCGGGGTTCATGAACTCCGCCTTGCCGAGGATCTCGCAGCCGGTGATCTCGGAGGCCCGGCGCAGCCGGATGAGAGGGGTGTTGCCGACCGCCGCCGCCAGATCGCCGCAGATGCGCATGCCGTCCTCCCCGCCGCCGTTCCCCTTCTGGTAGTCGGGGGGGCGCGCGAACTCAAGCACCGGCGGCGGCGCGCAGCCGCGGGCGCTCGCCCGCAAGCCAGAGCGCGGTGACCAGGAGCGGGCCGTTGTCGGCCTCGCCCGAGCGGACGAGACCCATGAGCCGGTCGAAGCCGATGACATGGGCGCGGATGTCCTCGGCCTCCTCGGGCGCGCCGCCAAGCCCCGCGGCGGCATCGGGCAGGTCGCAGAGCGCGACATAGGAGTAGAGGTATTCGGTCTTGGCCCCCGGCGAGGGGTAGTAGCGCGCCACCGGCAGCAGGGCGCCGAGGGCGAGCCCGGCCTCCTCGATCGCCTCGCGGCGGGCCGCCGCCTCGGGGGTCTCGCCGGCGTCGATGCGGCCGGCGATCGGTTCCAGCAGCCAGGGCTCGGGGTCGCCGCGGCCGTGCGGGCCGGGGCGGAACTGCTCGACCACCAGCACCCGGTCGCGCACGGGGTCGTAGGGCAGCACGGTGACGGCATCGCCGGACACGAAGGCCGCGCGGGTGACCGCCGGGCTCATCGTGCCGTCGAAGCGGCGGAAGCGCAGGTCGCGCTCCTCGACAGCGAAGTAGGCGGCATAGGGAATGCGGAAGGCGGCAACCGCGACGTCGCCGGGCGCGGCGGCGCGGCGCAGCGTGGCCGGCGCCGGGCTGGCGGTCGCGCGCAGCCGCGAGGCGGCGCGGATCAGCATCAGCGGATAGCGTGCGCGCAGCGCCCCGGGTTCCACGAGGCCCATTGCCGCCATCCAGTCGGCAGCCGCGGCGACGGCGACGGCACCGAAGCGGTCCACCCAGTCGGCAAGCCGCCAGTCGGCGCCGGCGGTCCAGTGGCCGGGTGCGGGCCAGTAGATCGAGGCCGCGGCCGGGCCGGCCGCGGTCTCGACCGTGACCGGGCGAAGCGCATAGGCAAAGCCGCCCTCGTAATGGTCGAGCCTGGCAACCGCCGCGGCGTCGAGGCCGCGCACCAGCAGGCCCTCGGCGGTGGCGCCGGCGGCGGGCTCGACCAGCGGGAAACCCTCGCCGGCCGCCCACGCGACGCGGTGGCCGGGCAGCCGGGCGGGCAGCGCGGACACCTCCCGGCCCAGCACCGCGGCCAGCAGGGGCGGATGGCAGAGCGTGCCGTAGAAGAAGAGGTCGGCCATGGCGCCTAGCGCCAGCGCCGCGCGGCGAGCTCGGCGGCCAGCCCGCCGAGCAGCCCGCCGAGCCCGAGCACCGCCAGAAGCTGGGGATCGAGCAGCAGCCGGCCGTATTCGAGGGCGATGTCGAAGGTGCCGGTCACCGCCTCCATCGGACCGTCGTAGCGCAGGTTCATCGACCTCAGCACCATCTCGCGGACCGAGAAGAGCAGGCCGACCCAGAAGACGGTGGTGACGGCGGTGCGGACCCCGAAGCCCATCGCCGCGGTGCTGCCGCGGCCGACCAGCCGGCCCATCACCAGCCACCCCGTCAGCGCGCCGATCGCCGCCGACACGGCCGGGAACCAGCGCGCCTGCGTGCCCTCGGGCAGAAGCGGGATGTAGATGCTTGCGGCAAGCAACGACACCGCGGCGAAGACCAGCGCGGCAACCAGCCGGGCGGCGGTGGGCATCGCCTCAGCCCGCCGGACGGGCGACGGTGATCTGGGTCACGTCGCAGTTGCCGCCCTTGAAGGTGGCCGCGCAGGCGGTGAGGTAGACGTTCCACATCCGCCGGAAGCGTTCGTCGAAGCCCATGTGCGCGATCTCGTCCCAGCGGGCGTTGAAGGTCTCGTGCCAGCGGCGCAGGGTCTGGGAGTAGCTGTCGCCGAATTCCGCCGACCCGCGCAGGGCGAGGCCGGCCCGCTCGATCTCGCGCCGGAGGGCGGAGGGCGAGGGCAGCATGCCGCCGGGGAAGATGTACTTCTGGATGAAATCGACACCCCGGCGGTAGAGCTCGAAGCGGCGGTCGGTGACGGTGATGATCTGCAGCGCGGCGTTGCCCCCCGGGCGCAGGCGGTCGCGCAGCGTGGCGAAATAGACCGGCCAGTAGCGTTCGCCCACCGCCTCGAACATCTCGATCGAGGCGATCGCGTCGTAGGTGCCGCGCTCGTCGCGGTAGTCCTGCAGGCGGATCGCCACCCGATCGGCAAGGCCCGCGCGGGCGATCCTGGCGGCGGCGAAATCGTGCTGCGCCTTCGAGATCGTCAGACCGGTAACGCGCGTCCCCCTCTCGCGCGCGGCGAATTCGGCAAAGCCGCCCCAGCCGCAGCCGATCTCGAGGATGTGATCGCCGGGACGCGCCTCCATCCGGTCGAGGAGGGCGGCGTATTTCTGCAGCTGGGCGGTCTCGAGCGGCTCCTGCCCGGTGCGGAAGAGCGCCGAGGAATAGGTCATCGTCTCGTCGAGCCACAGCCGGTAGAAGTCGTTCCCGAGATCGTAGTGACGGGCGATGTTGCGACGCGCCTGGCCGCGGCTGTTGGAGCGCAGCCAGTGGCGCAGCTGCTCGTAGAGGCGCACCAGTGCCCTGCCGGGAAAGCCGTCGTAGACGTCGTCATGGCCTGCCAGCATCACGTCCATGAAGGCCTGCAGGTCCGGCGTCGTCCACCAGCCGTCCATGTAGGCCTCGAGGAAGCCGAGGTCGCCCTCGCGCAGGAGGCGGCCGAAGAGGTCGGGGTTGACGACGGCAAGTTCGGCCGCCGGTCCGGGCTCGCGCCCCTCGGCGCGGAACCGCCGCCCGTCGGGCAGCACGATGTCGAGGCGCCCCGCGCGCAGGCCCTGCGCCACCTCGAAGACCGGGGCGAAGTAGCGCGGCAGCCGATCCTGGCCCCTGGTGGTCGTCAGTACCGTCATCCTCCCCCCTCCGATCGCCGGCACGACCAGTTAGCCGCATCCGCCGCCGCCGCTCAAGTGCCAGTGCCGCGCGCGGCCCAGGCCGCGAGCGCGCGCGCCCGCCCCTCGTCGAGCCCGACGACCGGGGAAGGATAGGGGCGGGCGGGGTCAAGCCCCCAGGACCGCGGCGCGGCGGCGAAGAAGTCGAGCGCCTCGGGCCCCGGGCGGGGCGCGAGTTCGGCCACGAAGCGGCGGCGGTAGGCTCCCGCGGGGTCGAAGCGGGCGGCCTGGGCGTCGGGGTTGAAGATGCGGAAGAAGGGGGCTGCATCGGGGCCCGGGCCGGCCGTCCACTGCCAGCCCATGGCGTTGGATGCCGGATCCCAGTCGATCAGGCAGCCGGCGAACCAGTCGGCCCCGATCCTCCAGTGGGTCAGGAGGTGCTTGGTCAGGAACGAGGCGACGACCATCCGGCCGCGGTTGTGCATGGTGCCGGTGACGTACATCTCGCGCATCGCGGCATCGACGAGCGGGATGCCCGTCATCCCCCGCCGCCAGCGCTCGGCGACCGCTGACTCGCCGGCCCAGGGGAAGCCGTCCCACTCCGGGCGCCAGTTGCGTTCGGCGATGTGGGGGGTGTGGTGCATCAGGTGCCAGGCGAACTCGCGCCACACCAGTTCCTTCAGGAAGGTCTCGGCCCCCTGCCGTCCAGCCTCGAAGGCGGCGAGCGCGGCATGCCAGACGGTGCGCGGGCCGATCTCGCCCCAGGCGAGGTTCTCCGACAGCCGCGAGGTGCCGGCGCGGTCGAGGCGGTCGCGGTCCCCGGCGTAGCCGTCGAGCGGGCCGGCGAGGAAGGCCGCAAGCCGGTCCTGGGCGGCGGCCTCGCCGACCCGGGCATGGCGGGCGACGACCGCCGCGCCCGGCCCCATCGCCGCGCCGAGCCGCCAGTCGTCCAGCCGCTCGCCGGCCGGCCAGGAGGCCGGCGCGGGCAGCCGGGAGGGGGCAGGCAGCGGTGCGTCCACCGGCCGCCCGCGCACCGCCCGCCAGAACGGGGTGTAGACGCGGAATGGCCCGCCGGCGGCGGTGCTGACGGCGGCGGGGTCGTGCAGGATCCGGCCGGGATGGTCCACGGCGGCGATGCCGCGGGCCGAGAGCACCGACGTCACCGCCCGGTCGCGCGCGAGGGCCGCGGGCTCGTGCGCGCGCGCCCAGTGCACCGCCCGCGCCCCGGACTGATCGGCTCGGGCCGCGAGCACCCCGGCCGCCGGGCCGCGGCGCAGCACCAGCGCCGAGCCGCGCGCGGCCAGCGCCGCGGCGAGGGCCGCCACTGCCTGCCCCCAGCGCCAGAGCGGCGCCGCCCCCATGGCCGCCGTCTCGGGGTCGAGGATGACAAGCGGGATGACCGGCCCGCCGCCGGCCGCGGCGGCCGTGAGCGCGGGATTGTCGGCGAGGCGGAAGTCGCGCCTTACCCACCAGACCGCGGGCGCCGCGCCGGCGCCGGCCTGCGCGGCGGCCATCGCCTAGAGCACCCGGTCGAGTGCGGCGATCAGCCGGTCGATGTCTTGCGGCGCGGTATAGTGCACGAAGGACAGCCGCAGGACCCCGTGCGCCGGGTCCACGCCCTGCGCGCCCACCGCCCGGTCGGCATAGAAGCTGCCGCCGCCGGTCATGATCCCGAGGCCGGCAAGCTCGGCGGCAAGCTCGGCCCCGGGCCGTTCGTGGACGAGCGAGAAGGTCGGGGCGCGGTCGGCTGCCCGGCGCGGACCGAGCAACCGGACGCGGTTGCGCCGCGTCTCGAGGTAGTCGAGCAGCGGCTCCATCAGTGCGACCTCGTGGGCACGCATCTGCTCGTGGACCACCGCGGCGCGGGCGTTGGCGTCCCGGCCGGCCTTGTTGTGGCGGGCATAGAGAGCATCGACATAGTCGGCGATGCCGGCGGCGGCGGCGATCTGGGCGTGGTCGGGGCCGGCGGGGGTGAAGC
Organism: Paracoccaceae bacterium; assembly: GCA_023383015.1. Lineage (GTDB taxonomy): Bacteria > Pseudomonadota > Alphaproteobacteria > Rhodobacterales > Rhodobacteraceae > JAHDXW01. Next base: position 87,331 of record JAHDXW010000008.1, on the reverse strand, counting down.
GCTTGTGGAGGACGCCGGCGTTGAAGTGGTGCCCCTGGTTCGGCAGCCGCTGGGCAAGTCCGCGGCGCACGACCATCACGCCCTGGTGCGGCCCGTAGGTCTTGTAGGCGGAGAACAGGTAGATGTCGGCCCCGAGCCGGCCCACGTCGGGCAGCCCGTGCGGGGCGTAGGAGACGCCGTCGACGCAGCTGAACGCCCCCGCCCGCCGCGCCATCGCCACGATCCGCGCCACCGGATTGATCTCGCCCACGATGTTGGAGCAGTGGGGAAAGCAGACCAGCCGGACGTTGCCGTCGAGCAGCGCCTCGAGGTCGGCGGGGTCGAGATGCCCGGTCTCGGGGTCCATCCGCCACTCGCGCACGGCGATTTCGGCGTCGGCCAGCCGCCGCCACGGCCCCGAATTGGCCTCGTGGTCCTGGTCGGTGACGACGATCGTATCGCCGGGCTTCAGGAACTGGCGGAACGCCTGTGCCAGCACGTAGGTGTTGGCCGAGGTCGAAGGGCCGAAGGCAACCTCCTCGGCCTCGACCCCGAGGATCCGCGACAGCCGCCGCCGCGCCTCGTCCATCTCTGACCCGCCTAGGGCCGAGGCCTGGAAGGCCCAGTAGGGCTGCACCTTGCGCTCGCGGTAGAAGCGGTGCAGCCGCCAGATGACGTAGCGGCAGGCGTAGGTGCCGCCGGCGTTCTCGAAGAAGGCATGATCGCGCAGCGTCGGCTCGGAGAACGCGGGGAACTGGGCACGGACGAATTCGAGATCGAGCGTGGTCATGTCGGGTCCTGCGGCCGGCGCTGGCCTTCCTGCCATCGGAAGTTCTGTTCTAGGCGCGCTCCCTGCCCTTTCAACCCCGCCGCGGGCCCGGGCCGCTCATCGCCGCGGGTCCACCACCACCCTGCCCTGCACCCCGCCCTTGAGGATCGCCGCGCCGAGACCGGGCAGGTCAGCCAGTCCGGCCTCGCGCACGATCGGCGCCAGCCGCGCCATCGGCAGGTCGCGCGCCAGCCGTTCCCAGGCCGCCACCCGGTCGGCGAGCGGCCGGCGGACGCTGTCGATGCCGAGCAGGTTGACCCCGCGCAGGATGAAGGGGATGACACTGGCCGGCACCGCCACCCCGCCGGCGTTGCCGACCGCGGCGACGCTGGCGCCGTACTTCATCTGCCCGAGCAGGCGCGCAAGCATCGTGCCGCCGACGGCGTCGACGCAGCCGGCCCAGGTCTCGGTCTCCAGCGGGCGCTTGACGGTCTCGGCCAGGTCGGCGCGCGGCACGATCCGTGCCGCGCCGAGGCCCAGCAGCCAGTCCGCCGCGTCGGGGCGGCCGGTGACCGCCGCCACCTCGTGGCCGGCGGCGGCGAGCAGCGCCACGGCGACCGAGCCGACGCCGCCGGCCGCGCCGGTGACCAGCACCGGCCCCTGCCCGGGGGCGAGGCCGTGGGCCTCGAGCGCCTGTACCGCCAGCATGGCGGTCAGCCCGGCGGTGCCCACCGCCATCGCCCAGCGGCTGTCGGTTCCGGCCGGCTGCGCCACCAGCCACTCGGCCCGCACGCGGGCCCGTTCGGCCCAGCCGCCCCACTGCACCTCGCCGACCCGCCAGCCGGTGAGGATGACCGCGTCGCCAGGCGCGAAGCGGGGGTCGTCGGAGGCGTGCACGCGGCCGGCGAAGTCGATGCCCGGGACATGCGGCCAGGCCTTGACCATTCCCCCGCCCGAGGGCGTCAGGCACAGCCCGTCCTTGTAGTTCAGCGTGGTGTGCTCGACCGCCACGGTCACCGCGCCGGGCGGCAGCCGGTCGTCCGCCACCGTCCGGACTGCGGCGGTGACGTTCCCGTCATCGCCCTTCTCGACCACAAGTGCACGGAACATCAGGCTTTCCTCCGGTCAGAGCATCGTCGGCATGAAGATCAGGTCGGTGTCCTCGGGCCGCCGGCCGGCGGCCGTCAGCATGGCGTGCACCTGCCCGCGGTGGTGGGTCTGGTGGTTGAAGAAATGGACCACCTGCAGTGCCTTGGGCATGGACACCTCGCGCTTGAGGACGCCCGAGAACCATACCAGGTCGCCCGCGAGGTCGGCCGCGGCAAGGCCGTCGGCCCAGGCGAGGATGTGCACGTCCATCGCCGACCGGCGGGCGCGGTAGTCGGCCCAGTCGGCGGCGAAGCCGGGGCTTGCGGCGATCGTGCCGGGCGGGCGCGGGCTGCCCTCGAAGCGGCTCATCCAGACGCTGTCGCCCCAGAGCAGATGCGACAGCGTGCCGGCGATCGAGCCCCAGAAGGCGCCGCGGTCGCGGGCGCGCTCGTCGGCGGACAGCGCGTCGGCGCAGGCGACCAGGCTGCGGTTCTGCCACAGGTTGTAGCGCCCCATGGTGCGGCAGTAGTCGGGCGTGATCATCGGCGCCGTCATCGTCCCGGTCCCTTCCAGTCAATCGCACAGATCTCGGCGGAGCGGCCGTCGAAGTCCCATACCCTGCCGAAGGCGCGCACCCGGCCGCGGGTGGCGGTGGCGACGGTGATGTCGGGGCCCATCCAGTAGCGGCTGTTGGTCACCACGAGGTCGCGGCCGGCGTCGGCGCCGCGGACCGGCACGACCTCGCCGTCGATCTGGCGGCCGACGACCAGCCGGCGCGCGGCGCCCTCGGTGGTGAAGGCCACCGGTGCGCGCTCGGCGCCGAGGAAGGTCGAGACGAGGACCGAGAAGAGCCCGGTGGTGCCCCCCGCCTGCCCGCTGAGGATCGCCACCAGCCCGTCGTAGGCGGCCGCATCGGCGCGCTCGTCCACGAAGGCGGCGGCGGTCCAGTTGCCACGCGCCATCCGGCCGGGGATCTCGAGCAGCAGGCCGACGTTCAGCCCCGCCAGCGGGGCCTCGCCGTAATGGCCCGCGTCGATGCGGATCCCGGCCCAGCCCTGGCAGACCCCCTCGGTCGGCGGGTGGTTGCCGAGACTGATGACGCAGGGGCAGAAGACGGTGCAGTTGCAGTTCAGGATCAGCTCGCCCCGGATCGCCCAGGGCGTGCGCGGGCCGGCGCGGCGCGGCGCGGCGGGATGGCGGTTGTCGAGCGGGGCTGCGGCGAGTCTCTGCGGTGCGGCCAACGGACCCTCCCTAACCCGCGGCGGCTGCGACTGCGGCAGCGAAGTAGCCCGCGCCGAGCCAGAGCGCCAATGCCAGCGGCCGCGCCAGATGGCGGCCGTGGCCGGGAAGTTTCTCACCCAGCATGAGGAGCGTGGCAAGCCCCATCCAGGCCAGGCTGTGCATCCCGCCGACGAGCGCGAGCAGCATCAGGGCCCAGCAGCAGCCCAGGCAGTCGAGCCCCAGCCGCAGACCGGCGGCGGTGGCGGCCGCCGGGCCCGGGCGCCAGCGGGCCAGGAAGTAGGGCAGCGGCGCCCGGCAGCGGGACAGGCAGGCCGCCTTGAGCCGCGAGCCCTGGTAGAGCGCTGCCGCCGCGCAGAGCGCTGCCGCCGCCCAGGGCCGGGCGGCACCGGTCGGCCCGAGGCCGCCCGCCGCCGCAAGCCCCGCCTGCACGGCCGCGAAGCCGAAGGCGGCGGCGCACCAGACGGCGAGATAGCCGGCCACCAGGGCGAGCGTTCCCACCGCCCCGCCCGAGGCCGGGCGCGGCAGGTCGCGCCACACCGCCACCGCCGGCACCGCGGTGGGCAGCATCATCGCCGCCGCCATTGCCGCCCACATGCCGGCGAGCGGCAGGAAGGCCGCCGCCGCCGCGCCGCTGGCGCAGAGGGCCGCGAGCCCCCCCGCCGCGGCCGGCGCGGCAAGACGCCACGCCAGCAGCCAGCCGGCGATGACCAGGAGGCCGACCGCGCCCCAGGCGGCCGCCGACCGCACCCTGCCCCGGCCGCTGACCGCCCCCATCCGCCCCCCTTCCGCCACCTGCCCGTGTACCCTGCGCCGCGCGGCAGTCGACACCGCCGCGGCAGTATGGGCCGGCAAGCCGGCCGCCTCAATCGGCGGGATCAGCTGGCGTCGGCGCGGAAGAGGCGGGCGCGGGCCGGCGGGATCGACCGGATCTCGAGCCCGGTGAAGACGTGCAGCGTGCCGAGATGGCGGTCCACGACCGCATGGTCGCTGACCCAGCCGCCGAGCAACAGATAGGTGCGCAGGAGCGGCGGCATCCCCTGCATGGCCCGCCGGGGATCGGCCTTCATGCGCCGCAGGAGCCGGCCGAACCGGAACACCGCCGGGGCCTTGACCCGCGGCAGCCAGCGCCGCGGCGCCAGGTGGCGCTCGCGGAGGAGGGCGAAGGCATCCCTGTAGGCCTCGGCCTCGGTGCCCATGAAGGAGGAGCAGCCGAACAGCATCTCCACCCCCTCCTCGTCGACGATCCGCGTCATCGCCCCCCAGGCGACGCGCAGGATGTCGGGGTCGTGCCACGCGGGATGCATGCAGAAGCGGCCCATCTCGGCCATGCGGCCGGGATAGCCGCGCAGCGCGTCGAGCTCGTAGAACTGCGCCGAATAGCTCTGCCCGATCTCGTCGCCGCGGGCGAAGGGCAGGATGCGAAAGCAGCACACCAGCGTGCCGCTGGCACGTTCCTCGACCAGCACATGGCGGCAGCGGGCGTCGTAGTCGTCGACGTCGCGGGCATCGGCCGGCGGCGCGGCACCGGCGGGCAGGCGGCGGGCAATGAAGGCGAGATAGCGCAGGCGCTGGGCGCGCGCGATGTCGTCCGGCGTCTCGGCGATGAAGGCCGCGAAACGGCCCTTCTGGAGCGGCACCATGGCCATGCCCCCCGTCACACTTGGCGAACGCGATCGCCGCGCTAGATAATCGGCTTGGTCAGTGTTGCCGGCAAGCGGTGACGGCCGTGCGACAGCGGGGGCACGACGGCGATGGCAGGGGCAAGCGGCAGGATTCCGCCGAGCGTCGTCAGGAGCGAGGCGGAGTGGCGCGCAATCCTGTCCGACCTTGCCTTCCGGGTGACGCGCCGCCACGCCACCGAGCGGCCCTTCAGCCATGACGACTTTCCCGAAATCGCAGGACAGTTCCGCTGCGTCTGCTGTGGGGCGCCGCTGTTCGACCAGGCGCACAAATACGACAGCGGCAGCGGCTGGCCGTCGTTCTGGCGGCCGGCCGGGGATGCCGAGATCGGCACCGCCGAGGACCGCAGCCTGTTCATGCGGCGAACCGAGGTGCACTGCGCGCGCTGCGCGGCGCATCTGGGCCATGTGTTTCCCGACGGGCCGGCGCCCACCGGGCTGCGCTACTGCATCAACGGCGTGGCGCTTCGCTTCGTGCCCGGGACGGCCGCCGAGGGCGCCGCGCCGGACGGGCCGGAAGGCGGGCCGCAGGACGGCCCGCTGGGCGGCTGAGCGGGCGGCCGCCCGGACGGGCCGCGGGCCTCAGCGGCGGAAGAAGTCGCCGGGGTTGATCCGCCCGAAGTTGCGGTAGAGCTGGCGCAGGAAGCTGACCTCGCGGATCGAGCTCTCGGTCAGCCGGCCGGACAGGCGGACGACACGGCCGTCCTCGAGCCCGAAACGCTCGATGTCGGTGACGACGCCGGCCGTGTCGAAGCTGATCGCGACCACCTGGCGGTCGATCTCCTCGGGGGCACGGGCGCCGTAGTGCTTCCAGCGGCTCTCGACGTAGTACCAGCCCGAGTCGGCCATGATGCCGGCCGCAGAGGGCCGGCCGAGCGTCTCGCCGATGCTGTCGCGCGTGTCGACGCCGACCACCACCGCATCCAGCGCCTCCTGCGGCGGCACGTAGCCGTGGTTGCGGAACATCGGCGCGCATCCCGCCGCCACGAGGAGAAGGCCGAGCGCCAGCGCGCGCATCCTGCCGGCCCGCGTGATCACTGCCGATGTCCTCCCCGCTTGCCGCCGCACGCCCCCCGGCTTACAGAAACCGCGGGACCGGTTCAAGGATGCCCGTCGGCAGCCGCCGGGCGGCAGGGACCGGCCGCTGCGCCGCCGTGGAGCCGCCGATGCCTGCGCCCGACCGCCTTGCCCCCGCGCTGCGCCCCGCCGAACTGGCGCGCGCGCGCGCGACCCCCTTCGCGGCGGCCCCCGACGCCGCCGCCCGGGCGGCGCTGGCCGCCGACCTCGGGATCACGGCGGTGGCGGCCCTGTCGTTCCGCGGCGAGCTGCGCCCCGCCGGCCGTGCCGACTGGGACCTCGAGGGGCGGCTGGTTGCCGAGGTCGTGCAGCCCTGCGTGGTCACCCTCGTCCCGGTGCGCACCCGCATCGACGAGGCAGTGCGCCGGCGCTTCCTTGCCGCGGTGCCACCGCCGCCGCCCGGCGAGACCGAGATGCCCGAGGACGACAGCATCGAGCCCCTCGGCGCCGTGATCGACCTTGACGCGGTGCTGCGCGAGGCGCTCGCGCTCGCCCTGCCCGACTATCCGCGGGCGCCGGATGCTGCGCCCGGCGCGGATGCGGGCGGCGCTGCCGGCGGAGCACGGCCGAACCCCTTCGCGGCGCTTGCGGCGCTGCGCGGCAAGTTGCCCGGCGGCTGAGACGCGGCGGGTGAAAGGGGCTTGCACCCGGCCGGAATCGCAGTATGGTCCCGGCCTCGTTTAACCGATGGGACTGGGCGCTGCCGCGACCTGCGGCAGGGGCGAACCGGAGCCCGTGAAATAGGGGCGCCCGCCCCCCGAACGCCGAGGTCGAGACATGGCAGTCCCGCAGAACCGAGTGACGCGCTCGCGCCGTGACATGCGCCGGTCGCATGATGCGCTGGTCGCCGCCAATCCCAACGAATGCGCCAACTGCGGCGAGCTCAAGCGCCCGCACCACGTCTGCCCATCCTGCGGGCACTACGACGGGCGCGAGGTGGTGGCGCGTGCCGCCGAGGCTGGCCTCGACGAAGACGCGGCCTGACGGGCCGGCCCTGCACCGCGCCCGCCGCGACGCGCCATGTCGGGGACGCCCGATCCGAGCCAGAGCACAGGCGGGCGCATCGTGATCTCGGTCGACGCCATGGGCGGAGACCGTGGCCCGGCGACCGTGGTCGCGGGGCTTGTCCGTTCGGCCGAGATCAACCCCGAGATCGCCTTCATCCTGCACGGAGACCGGGCGGTGATCGAGCCGCTGGTGGCGCGCCGCCGCGTCCTGGCGGGGCGCTGCGAGATCCGCCATGCCGCCGGCACGGTGCGGATGGACGACCGGCCGAGCCAAGTGCTTCGCCATGGCGGCGACACCTCGATGTGGAGCACGCTGGAGGCGGTGCGCGCCGGCGAAGCGCGCGTGGCGGTGTCCTGCGGCAACACCGGGGCGCTGATGGCGCTGGCGATGCTGCGGCTGCGCAAGCTGCCCGGCGTGAACCGCCCGGCGATCGCCTGCCTGTGGCCGTCGCGCGGGCCGGTCGGCTTCAACGTGATGCTGGACGTTGGCGCCGACGTCCGCGCTGATGCCGAGGATCTGCTGCAGTTCGCGCTGATGGGCGCATCCTACGCCCGCAACGGGCTGGGCGTGGCCCGGCCGCGGGTGGGGCTTCTGAACGTCGGCACCGAGGAGAACAAGGGCCGGCCCGAGCTGCGCGCCGCGCAGGAGCTGATCCTGGCGGCGCAGGAGACGGGCAACTACGACTTCGTCGGCTTCGTCGAGGGCGGCGACATCCCCTCGGCACGGGTCGACGTGATCGTCACCGACGGCTTCACCGGCAACATCGCGCTGAAGACCGGCGAGGGCACGGCGATGCTGATCAGCGAGTTCATGCGCGAGGCCTTCGCCAAGAGCTTCCTCAGCCGCATCGCCGCGCTTCTGGCCTACACATCGTTCCGCCGCCTGCAGAAGCGGATCGACCCGCGGCGCGTCAACGGCGGCGTGTTCCTCGGCCTCAACGGCACGGTGGTCAAGTCGCATGGCGGGGCCGACGCCACCGGCGTTTCGGCGGCGCTGAAGCTTGCCTTCCAGCTTGCGCGGTCGGGCTTCCAGGAGCGGCTGTCGGGCCGGCTGGCGGCCGCGATGGCGCCGGTGCAGGATGCCGCCGGCCGGATCGCGGGTGCGCCCGCCAGGGGGAGCACCGAGGGAGCATGACCATCCGGGCCGTGATCCGAGGCGTCGGGCACTACCTGCCCGCGCGCGTCGTCCCGAACGCCGAGTTCGAGCCGCGCATCGACACCTCCGACGAGTGGATCCGGGCCCGCACCGGGATCGAGCGGCGCCACTTCGCCGCGGAGGGCGAGACGACGAGCGCCATGGCGGTGGCGGCCGGGCGGGCGGCGCTGGGCGCGGCCGGGCTGGGCCCCGGGGACATCGATGCGGTGATCGTCGCCACCTCGACCCCCGACCTGACGTTTCCCTCGGTCGCCACCATGGTGCAGGCGGGGCTCGGGATGACGCGCGGCTTCGCCTTCGACGTCCAGGCCGTGTGCGCGGGCTTCGTCTATGCGCTGGCCAATGCCAACGCGCTGATCCTCGCCGGGCAGGCCCGGCGGGTGATGGTGATCGGGGCCGAGACGTTCAGCCGGATCCTCGACTGGTCGGACCGCGCCACCTGCGTGCTGTTCGGCGACGGTGCCGGCGCGGTGGTGCTCGAGGCGGCGGCGGGCAGCGGCACGCCGCTCGACCGCGGCATCCTGGCCACCGACCTCAACTCGGACGGCCGGCTGCGCGAGCTGCTCTATGTCGACGGCGGCGTGTCGACCACGGGCACCGCCGGCCATCTGCGGATGCAGGGCAAGGAGGTCTTCCGCCACGCCGTCGAGAAGCTGGCGGCGACCGCCCATGCCGCGCTGGACCGCGCCGGCCTGACCAGCGCCGATATCGCCTGGATCGTGCCGCATCAGGCGAACTTGCGCATCATCACCGCCACGGCGGCCCGGATGCAGGTGCCGATGGAGCGCGTCGTGGTCACGGTGCAGGACCACGGCAACACCTCGGCCGCCTCGATCCCCCTGGCGCTGTCGGTGGCGGTGGCGGCGGGGCAGATTCGCGCCGGCGACCTGGTGGTGACCGAGGCGATCGGCGGCGGGCTGGCGTGGGGCGCCGTCGTCCTGCGCTGGTAGCCGCCAGCCGCCTTCCACGGAGGGTGAGGGGCACGGACCAAACCCCTAGATTGACAGAAGAATGTGGAGCCCCCATGCTGCCCTCGGCAACGGGGGGCTGACATGGCCGATAACACGGTGACTCGGATGGACCTCAGCGAAGCGGTGTTTCGCGAGGTCGGCCTTTCGCGCAACGAATCCGCCCAGCTGGTCGAGAGCGTCCTGCGGCACATCTCGGATGCGCTGGTGCGCGGCGAGACCGTGAAGATCTCCTCCTTCGGCACCTTCAGCGTGCGCGCCAAGTCCGCGCGCGTCGGCCGCAATCCCAAGACCGGCGAGGAAGTGCCGATCGACCCGCGCCGGGTGCTGAGCTTCCGCCCGTCGCACCTGATGAAGGAGCGCGTGGCCGCCGGCAACCGGTCGTGACCTGACAGGACCGATGGACAAGTCGCCCGATGCCTTCCGCACGATCAGCGAGGTCGCATCCTGGCTGGAGACGCCGCCGCATGTGCTGCGCTTCTGGGAGACGCGGTTCACCCAGCTGAAGCCGGTCAAGCGGGCGGGCGGGCGGCGCTACTACCGCCCCGCCGACGTGGCGCTGCTTGCCGGCATCCGCAAGCTGCTGCACGATGACGGCATGACCATCCGCGGCGTGCAGAAGATCCTGCGCGAGCAGGGCGTGCGCCATGTCGCGGCCCTGGGCGGGGCGATCCTGGCCGGGCTGCCGCCGCCCGCCGGGGAGGAGTCTGCCTTCGAGGACGGCCCGCTGGCGGAGCACCTCGAGGCGGAGGAGGCACAGGAGGCGCCGGCCGATCTGCCGGGCGCCGCGCCGCCCGCGGCCCCGCCGCCGGCCGCGCCTGAACCCGCCGCCGCGGAACCGCTGCCCGAGGAGGTCGCGCCGGTGGCCGCCGACCGCTGGTGGGCCGAGACCCCCGGCATGGCCCTGCGCGCCCTGCGCCGCAGGGGCGGGCCGGTCGACCGCACCGGCCTGGCCGCCATCGCCAGGCGCGCCGCGGCGCTGCGCGCCCGCCTTGCCGTCGCCCGCAGCACCCCCGGCCGGACGTGACCGGAGCGGGATTCGGGGCTTGCCCCCGGCCGCGATCCGGGTATGTATCGCGCCCGTCGGGCCGTGGCGCAGTCTGGTTAGCGCGTCCGTCTGGGGGGCGGAAGGTCGCGAGTTCAAATCTCGCCGGCCCGACCATCGCGGGGCGCCGCCACGGGCCCGCCGCCGCGGCCGGCGCGAGGCCGGCGCTGCGAAACCGGACCGGCCCGCATGCCCCTGCCCTCCGACCTCTGCGGCCTCCTGCCCGACTGCCACCTGGCGACGCTGATCGCCGAGGGCGCGGTCGCGGCCGACCGCCCGGTAGAGCCCAGCCAGATCCAGCCCGCGAGCCTTGACCTGCGCCTGGGGCGGCGAGCCTGGCGGGTGCGGGCGTCGTTCCTGGCCGGGCAGGGCCGCAGCGTCGCGGCCCGCATCGGCGAGTTCGCCATGCATGCCATCGACCTCGACCCCGGCGCGGTGCTCGAGAAGGGCTGCGTCTACGTCGTCGAGCTGGTCGAGCGGCTGCGGCTGCCGGACACGGTGGAGGCGGTGGCCAACGCCAAGAGCTCGACCGGACGGCTGGACCTGCTGACGCGGCTTGTCGTCGACGGCGGGGTGGAGTTCGACCGCGTCGGCCCGGGCTATGCCGGCCCGCTCTATGCCGAGATCTGCCCGCGGTCGTTCTCGGTGCTGGTGCGGCCGGGGATGCGGCTGAACCAGCTGCGGCTGCGGCGGGGCGCCTCGGTCCTGACCGACGCCGAACTGGCCGCGCTGCACGCTGCCGCGGGGCTGGTCTCGGGCGGGCCGGCGGTGATCTCGGGCGGGCTCGGCTTCTCGGTCGACCTGATGCCGGGGACGGGCGGGCGGATGGGCTGGCGGGCCAAGCCGCACACCGGGCTGATCGACCTTGACCGGATCGCCGCCTACGACCCGGCCGAGTTCTGGGAGGAGGTGGCCGGCCCGCCCGGGCGCATCATCCTCGACCCGGGCGCCTTCTACATCCTCGTCAGCCGTGAGGCGGTGCACATCCCGCCGGGCTATGCCGCCGAGATGGCGCCCTATCTTGCCATGGCCGGCGAGTTCAGGGTGCATTACGCGGGGTTCTTCGATCCCGGCTTCGGCCATGCGCCGGCCGGCGGGGCGGGCGCGCGCGGCGTGCTCGAGGTGCGCTGCCACGAGGCACCCTTCGTGCTGGAGCACGGGCAGGTGGTGGGGCGACTGGTCTACGAGCGGATGGCCGCGCTGCCCGAGCGGCTGTACGGGGCCAGCACGACCTCGCACTACCAGGGCCAGGGGCTGAAGCTGTCCAAGCACTTCCGCCCCGGCTGAGGCGGACGCCCCGGGTGCGCTCAGCGCCCTTCCCCGGGAGGGACGGCTGCATCGGCCGCGACCTCGGCCCCGCCGCGCACGGCGGTGAAGAAGCAGCTGGGCCGGCCGGTGTGGCAGGCCGGTCCGGTCTGCTCGACCAGCAGGAGCAGGCAGTCGCGGTCGCAGTCGATGCGCAGCTCGACCAGCCGCTGGCGGTGGCCGCTCGTCGCGCCCTTGACCCAGAACTCGCCCCGCGAGCGCGACCAGTAGGTGACCTCGCCGGAGGCAAGCGTGCGCGCCACCGCCTCGGCGTTCATCCATGCCAGCATCAGCACGGCGCCGGTCGCATGGTCCTGGGCGACGGCGGGAATCAGCCCGCGGGCGTCGTAGGCGAGCGTCGCGGGATCGAAGGCCATTGGCCGGCTCCTTTGCATCGGGCGACAGCCGGCGCTATCTATGGCGGGCGCGCTGCAGGCGAAAGGCCCATGACCGCCGAGACCGACCTCATCAAGCTCTACTCCGGCCGCATCCTCGCGCTGGCCGCCGACATCCCCCACCTCGGCCGGCTCGAGGCGCCGATGGCCTCGGTCCGCCGGCGCTCGCCGCTGTGCGGCTCGACGGTGACCGTCGATCTCGACGTGACGGACGGCCGCATCAGCCGATTCGCCCAGGACGTGAAGGCCTGCGCGCTGGGCCAGGCATCGGCGGCGGTGGTCGGGGCGGTGGCCCCGGGGCGGACGCGCGACGAGATCGAGCGGGCGCTGGCCGAACTGAAGGCGATGCTGAAGGACGGCGGGCCGCCGCCGGCGCCGCCGTTCGAGGGGCTTGCGGTGCTCGAGCCGGCGCGCGACTACCGCAACCGCCACGCCTCGATCCTGCTGGCGCTGGAGGCCACGGCCGAGGCGATGGCGGCGGCCGACGGCGCCCCGGGCTGAAGGCCGGCCGGGCCGGCGCCCGACAGCGGGCGAACGGTGATCCGCCGCCCGGCCCCGCACCGCGGCCGCGGCCGCGGAGCACAAGAAAAGGCCGCCGCGCACCCGGTCGGGCGGCGGCGGCAAGGCGGATCCCGCAGGGCCCCGGCCGGGCGCGGGCGCGACAGGCAGGATCGCGCGCGCAGGGACAGGCGGACGGGGCGGGGACCGCAGGCAGAACTCAGACCAGCGCGGCCAGGTGCAGTGTCGCGGCAAGGAAGACGAGAAGGGCGGCGGCGCCGAGCGCATCGCCGAGCAGCGAGGCGCCGCCGGGGCGGCCGGAGGTATCGGCGGATCGGTCGTGCAACGCGGCCCCCATATCTGTTGCTCTTTTGTTCTCATGTTCCATCGAATCTGTCAAGAACATTATTGGAACGCCCGGCTCTGGAACGGGCGCGGAGCCCATGCAGGCGGCAGGGTGTGGCGGCGCGACGGAACCGGTTGCGGCCACGCCCTAGCCGACACCGATCAGCCGGATCGCCCGGTCCTGCTCGGTCAGCCACAGGAGCACACGCGCCGCCCGGCCGCGGGCCGAGACGAGACCGGGGTCGTCGGCCAGCAGCCGGCGCGCGTCGGTCTGGGCGATCGCCATCAGCCCGGCGTGCCGTTCGAGGTCGGCAACGCGGAAGCGCGGAAGGCCTGACTGGGCGGTACCGATCAGATCGCCCGCCCCGCGCATGGCGAGGTCCTCCTCGGCGATGCGGAAGCCGTCATCGCTGTCGCGCAGGAGCGTCAGCCGGCGGCGTGCCGCGGCCCCGAGCGGCGGGGCGTAGAGCAGCAGGCAGGTCGAGGCCTCGGCACCGCGCCCGACGCGGCCGCGCAGCTGGTGCAGCTGCGCGAGGCCGAAGTGCTCGGCCCGCTCGATCACCATGATCGAGGCGCGGGGGACGTTCACCCCCACCTCGATCACCGTCGTCGCCACCAGCACCCGTGTCCGGCCGGCGACGAAGTCGGCCATCGCGGCATCCTTCTCGGGCCCCGGCAGCTGGCCGTGGACGAGGCCCACCACCCCCTCGCCGAGGGCGGCGCGCAGCGCGGCAAAGCGCTCGCCGGCGGCCGTCAGGTCGACCGTCTCGCTTTCCTCCACCAGCGGGCAGACCCAGTAGGCCTGCCGGCCGTCGGCCACGGCGCGGGCGAGATGGGCCACGACCTCGGCCAGCCGCTCGATCGAGACCAGGCGGGTCTGGACCGGCCGGCGGCCCGGCGGCTTCTCGTCCAGCACCGAGACGTCCATGTCGCCGTACTGGGCCAGCGCGAGGCTGCGCGGAATCGGCGTGGCCGTCATCACCAGCACGTCGGGCGCCTGGCCCTTCTCGGCCAGTTCCATCCGCTGGGCGACGCCGAAGCGGTGCTGCTCGTCGATCACGGCGAGCCGAAGGTCGGCAAAGGCGACCTCGCGCTGGAACAGCGCATGCGTGCCGACCGCGATCCCTGCCCGGCCGTCGGCCAGCGCGGAGAGCTTGGCCGCCCGCTCGGCGCCCTTGTCGCGGCCGGTCAGAAGCTCCATGCGCACGCCGGCGGCCGCGGCCAGCGGGGCAAGGCTGTCCGCGTGCTGGCGGGCAAGGATCTCGGTCGGCGCCATCAGCGCCCCCTGCCCGCCCGCCTCGACCGCGATCAAGAGCGCAAGCAGCGCCACCAGCGTCTTGCCGGCGCCGACATCGCCCTGCAGGAGGCGGTTCATACGCAGGTCCGAGGCCATGTCGGCGGCGATCTCGGCCAGCGCGCGCAGCTGCGCCGCGGTCGGCCGGTAGGGCAGCGCCGCCAGCACCCGCGCCTGCAACACGCCGCTGCCGCGGCTGGCCCGGCCCTTGCCGCGGCGGATCGCGCTGCGGGCCAGCGCCAGCGTCAGCTGGTGCGCGAGAAGTTCGTCATAGGCGAGCCGGCGGCGCGCGGGGTCGGAGGGGGCGAACGCCTGCGGCCCCTCGGGCCGGTGCGCGGCCGCCACCGCCGACCGCCAGGCCGGCCAGCCCTCGCGCGCCAGCAGCGGGCCGTCGACCCATTCCGGCAGGTCGGGGGTGCGGGCGAGCGCGCCGGCCACCGCGCGGGCCACCTGCTTCTGGCCGAGCCCCGCGGTCAGGGGATAGACCGGCTCGAAGGCCGGCAGCGCCGCCGCCTCCTCGGGCCGCAGCACATGGTCGGGGTGGACGATCTGGGCGATGCCGTCGAAAAGCTCCAGCCGGCCGGAGACCAGACGCCGCTGGCCGGTCGGCAGGAGGCGCTGCAGCGCCTCGCCCCGGGCGTGGAACCAGACCAGGAAGAACTCGGTCGCGGCATCGGCCACCTGCACCCGGTAGGGCCCCGAGGGCCGGCGCGGCGGCCGGTGCTGGCCGACCGTGACCTCGAGCGTGACCAGCGCCGGCGGCGTCACCTCGCGGATCGAATCGACCCGCCGCCGGTCCTGGCCCGCGGTCGGCAACAGGAACAGCAGGTCGCGCAGCCGGGTGACCTCGAGGGCGGCGAAGAGGCGCGCGGTGCGCGGGCCCACGCCCTCGAGCGTCTCCGCCGGCGCGAACAGCGGGTAGAGGATTTCCGGCCGTCCGCCCAAGGCCCTAGCCGCCGCCGGCCAGCGCCAGCCAGGCGGCCTCGTCGATCACCTGCACGCCAAGCTCGGCCGCCTTCTGCGCCTTCGACCCCGCCCCGGGGCCGGCGACGACCAGATCGGTGCGGGCCGAGACCGAGCCCGCGACCTTCGCCCCGAGCGCCTCGGCCCGCGCCTTGGCCTCGGCCCGCGTCATCTTCTCGAGCGTGCCGGTGAAGACGATCGTCTTGCCGGCCACGGGGCTGGCGGCGGCGGCCTGCGGGCGGCTTGCCGGCAGGACGTCGAGCTGCGCCGCCAGCCGGTCGATCGCCGCCCGCTCGGCAGGCTGGCGGAAGGCGGTGACGACGGCGCCGGCGAGCACCGTGCCGACCTGGTCGATCGCGGTGAGCTCCTCCCATGCCGGGCCCCGGCCCACCTCGGCAGCCGTCATCGCGGCCTCGAAGGCCGGCCAGCTGCCGTAGTGGCGGGCCAGCACCTTCGCCGCCACCTCGCCGACATGGCGGATGCCGAGCGCGAAGATCAGCCGCTGAAGCGGGATGCGCCGGCGGGCGGCGATGGCGGCGAAGAGATTGGCGGCCGACCGCTCCCCCCAGCCGTCGCGGGCGGCCAGCGCGGCGCCGTGGCGGGCCTCCAGCGTGAAGATGTCGGCCGGCTCGGCGATCCAGCCCAGCGCCCGGAACTCCTCGACCGACTTCGCGCCCAGACCCTCGATGTCGAAGGCGCCGCGGCTGACGAAATGCTTCAGCCGCTCCACCGCCTGCGCCGGGCAGATCAGCCCGCCGGTGCAGCGGCGCACCGAATCGCCCGGCTCGCGCACCGCCTGCGCGCCGCATTCGGGGCAGACGAGGGGAAAGCGGAAGGGCTCGGCCCCCGCGGGCCGGCGCGCAAGGTCGACGTCGGCGACCTTGGGGATGACGTCGCCGGCGCGGTAGACCTGCACCCAGTCGCCCACCCGGATGTCGCGCCCCTCGCGGATCGGCTCGCCCTTCGCGTTGCGCCCCGCGATGTAGTCTTCGTTGTGGAGCGTGGCGTTCGACACCACGACGCCGCCGACCGTCACCGGCATCAGCCGCGCCACCGGCGACAGGGCGCCGGTGCGGCCCACCGTGATGTCGATCGCCTCGAGCCGGGTCCATGCCGTCTCGGCGGGGAACTTGTGGGCGAGCGCCCAGCGCGGGGTGGCGGCGCGGGCGCCGAGCCGGCCCTGCAGCGCCAGATCGTCGAGCTTGTAGACGACGCCGTCGATGTCGTAGCCGAGGGTCGCCCGCTGCGCCTCGATCGCGGCCCAGACCTCGATCAGCGCCTCCGGCCCTAGGACGCGGCGCAGGAGCGGGTTGACCGGGAAGCCGAGGCCGGCGAGGCGGGCCATCGCCGCAGCCTGGGTGGCCGCAAGGGGTTCGGAGGCCTCGCCCCAGCCCCAGGCGAAGAAGCGCAGCGGCCGTGCCCGCGTCACCGCCGCGTCGAGCTGGCGCAGCGAGCCCGCGGCGGCGTTGCGCGGGTTGGCGAAGGTCTTCCCGCCCGCCGCCGCCTGGCGGGCGTTCAGCGCGGCGAAATCGCCGTGGCGCATGTAGACCTCGCCGCGTACCTCCAGCACCGCCGGGGCGGCGGCGAGGCGGGAGGGGATGTCGGCGATGGTGCGGGCATTGGCGGTGACGTTCTCGCCGCGGCTGCCGTCGCCGCGCGTTGCCGCCTGCACCAGAAGGCCGGCCTCGTAGCGCAGGGACAAGGACAGCCCGTCGATCTTCGGCTCGGCGGTGTAGGCGAGCGGCGCCTCGGCCTCGCCAAGGCCGAGGAAGCGGCGCAGGCGGGCGTCGAACTCCGCCACCTCGCCGACCTCGAAGGCGTTTCCCAGCGACAGCATCGGCAGCGCGTGGACGACCTCGGCGAAGCCCTCGGCGGGGGCGGCGCCGACGCGCCCCGACGGGCTGTCGGGGAGTATCAGGGCGGGGAAGCGCGCCTCGATGGCGGCGTTGCGCCGCTTCAGCGCGTCGTACTCGGCATCGCTGATCTCGGGGGCGTCGGCGCCGTGGTAGGCCGCGTCGGCCCGCGCGATCGCCGTGGCGAGCCGCGCGAGTTCGGCCGCCGCCCCGGCCTCGGTCAGTGCCTCGACCGGCGTCGTCCCGCCCATCCGCCCCTCCCCTGCGTCCCGGCCCGTGCCAGGAGTAGTGCAGAATCCCCGGCGAGGGAAAGCCGGGCGGGCCGCGGCGACGGCGGTGCCGCCGCCGGCCTGGCAACCGGCAGGCGTGCGGGTGTCGCCCGGCCCGGTCAGGCGCCGACGGCGATGCGGCCCGCCGCCTGGTGGGGGGCGGGGTCGCGCAGCACATAGCCCCGGCCCCACACCGTCTCGATGTAGGTGTCCCCGCCGGTGGCCTCGGCCAGCTTCTTGCGCAGCTTGCAGATGAAGACGTCGATGATCTTCAGCTCGGGCTCGTCCATGCCGCCGTAGAGGTGGTTGAGGAACATCTCCTTGGTCAGGGTGGTGCCCTTGCGCAGGCTGAGCAGCTCCAGCATCTGGTATTCCTTGCCGGTCAGATGCACCGCCTTGCCCTCGGCATCCACGGTCTTGGCGTCGAGGTTGACGGCGATCTTGCCGGTGCGGATCACCGACTGGGCGTGGCCCTTGGAGCGGCGGACGATGGCGTGGATGCGCGCCACCAGCTCCTCGCGGTGAAAGGGCTTGGTGAGGTAGTCGTCGGCACCGAAGCCGAAGCCCTTGAGCTTGGCCTCGGTGTCGTCGTTGCCCGACAGGATCAGGATCGGCGTGTTGACGCGCGCGAGCCTGAGCTGGCGCAGCACCTCGTGGCCGGTCATGTCCGGCAGCGCGAGGTCGAGAAGGATCAGGTCGTAGTCGTAGAGCTTGGCGAGATCGACCCCCTCCTCGCCCAGGTCGGTGCAGTAGACGTTGATGTTGGCGTTCGTCAGCATCAGTTCGATGCTGCGCGAGGTGGTCGGGTCGTCTTCCACCAGAAGGACGCGCATGGCCGAGCTCTCCGCAACTTGCCCCCGGAATGCCCCGACCATCCCGGACAATGGTTAACCCGCCGTTACACTCGCAGGTTGCGGAGGCTTTTCAACCGCGCGTTGTGCCGCGCCCTCAGGGATTGCGGAAGCGGCGCAGCGCGGTCACCTTCAGCGCCGCCTCGCCATGCGCCTCGACCGCCGCGCGCCAGAGCGCGAACTCCTCCTCCGACAGGCCGTAGCGTTCCAGCGCCTCGACGAGCGGGATGAGCCCGGCGGTGACCGCGCGCACCACCCGCGCCTTGCGGCTGGCCACCCAGCGGCGGGTCTCGGGCGGCGGCAGGTCGGCCCTCGTCATGATGCTGCCGTCCGGCAGGGTCACCGCCCGCGGACCATCGACGCGCTTGAGATACATCGCTCCCCTCCAAAGGCCCCACCCGTTCCCACCGGGCGCGAGGCTCGCCCGGCAGGCTTAAGGCGCGGTGAAACCGGCGGTTGAGACTACGGCGGATTTTCCTATATTCACGGCCAACCACCCCTCCCCCCGGATGACCCGATGCCCCTCGACCGTGCCCTGCCGAACTCGCTCGGCCTCATGAAGCCGCCCGCCGAGACGCGCGTCGTGGTGGCGATGTCGGGCGGCGTCGATTCATCGGTGGTTGCGGCGATGCTGGCCGCGGAGGGCTACGATGTCGTCGGCGTGACCCTGCAGCTTTACGACCACGGCGCGGCGCTGGCGCGCAAGGGTGCCTGCTGCGCCGGCCAGGACATCCACGACGCCCGCCGGGTGGCCGAGCGGCTGGGCTTTCCCCATTACGTGCTCGACTACGAGAGCGTCTTCCGCGAGGCGGTGATCGAGGAGTTCGCGGCCAGCTACCTGGCCGGGGCGACGCCGGTGCCGTGCATCCGCTGCAACCAGCGGGTCAAGTTCCGCGACCTGATGGCGACGGCCGAGGAGCTTGGCGCCGACTGCATGGCCACGGGCCACTACGTGCGCCGCCGCGAGGGACCGGCGGGGCCCGAGCTGCACCGCGCCGCCGACCCGGACCGCGACCAGTCCTACTTCCTTTTCGCCACCACCCCGGCGCAGCTGGCCTACCTGCGCTTCCCGCTCGGCCATCTCGCCTCCAAGGCCGAGACGCGGGCGCTGGCCGCGCGCTTCGGCCTGGCGGTGGCCGACAAGCCCGACAGCCAGGACATCTGCTTCGTCCCCGGCGGCGACTACCGCGCCGTGATCGAGAAGCTGCGCCCCGGCGCGGCCGAGCCGGGCGAGATCGTCGACCCCGAGGGCCGCGTTCTCGGACGGCACGAGGGCGTGCTGCGCTACACCATCGGCCAGCGCAGGGGCCTGGGGCTCGGCGGGCTGGGCGAGCCGCTGTACGTGCTGCGGCTAGACGCCGACGCCCGTCGCGTGGTCGTGGGCCCGCGCGCCGCGCTGGCCACGCGCCGGGTGCCGCTTGCCGAGGTCAACTGGCTGGGCGAGGGGGACCTGCCGCCGGGGGCCGAGGTGGCGCTCGAGGTGCGGGTGCGCTCGACCCGCCCGCCGCGGCCGGCGCTGCTGCGGATGGGCCAGGCCGGGCGGGCGGAGGTGGAACTCCTGGCCGCCGAGGAAGGCGTGAGCCCCGGGCAGGCCTGCGTCTTCTATGCCTCCGAGGGAACGCGGGTGCTGGGCGGGGGCTGGATCGTGCGCGACCCGGGCGCGACCGGACCGGCCGGCGCGCCCTCGGCGGCCGGCGACGGCGCACGGGCGGGGTGAGGCAACAGCCGGCGGCCGTGCGGCGGGACCGGCCGGCGGCCCGGGGCGCGGGCGGGGCCGGCCTCAGAGCGCCATGTCGTCGCGGTGGATCAGCGCGGCGCGGCCGGGGTAGCCGAGCAGCGCCGCGATCTCGCCCGTCCGGCGGCCGGCGATGATGCGAGCCTCCTCCGCGGTGTAGCGGATCAGCCCCTTGCCGAGGGCCTCGCCCGCCGGGCCGAGGACGGCCACCGGCTCGCCACGGCCGAAGGCGCCCTCCACCGCCACCACGCCCGCCGGCAGGAGCGACTTGCCCTGCGCCAGCGCCCGCGCGGCGCCGGCGTCGATGCGGACCGCGCCCCGCTCCTTCATCGCCGCGATCCAGAGCTTGCGCGCCGCCTGCGGGTCGCGCTCGGGCAGGAACCAGCTGCAGGGCGCCCCGGCGGCCAGCGCCGCAAGCGGCCGCATCACCGACCCTTCCATGATCGCCATCGCGCAGCCGCCGGCGACGGCGGTCTTGGCCGCCATCAGCTTGGTCTTCATGCCGCCCTTCGAGAGACCCGACACCGCATCCCCGGCCATTGCCTCGATCTCGGGGCCGATCCGGGCGATCACCTCCAGCCGGCGTGCGGCAGGGTCGGTCTTGGGGTTGGCGGTGTAGAAGCCGTCGACGTCCGACAGCAGCACCAGCTGGTCGGCACCCACCGTCACGGCGATCTGTGCCGCCAGACGGTCGTTGTCGCCGAAGCGGATCTCGTCGGTGGCCACGGTGTCGTTCTCGTTGACGATCGGCACCGCGCCGAGACCGAGCAGGGTGGCCAGCGTCGCCCGGGCGTTGAGGTAGCGGCGCCGGTCGGCGGTATCCTCGAGCGTCACGAGAACCTGGGCGGCGGTGATGCCATGGGGGGCAAGCGCGGCCTCGTAGGCGCGGGCGAGGCGGATCTGGCCGACCGCCGCGGCGGCCTGGCTCTGCTCGAGGGCGAGCGCGCCGGGCGGGAAGCCGAGCACGCCGCGGCCGAGCGCGATCGCGCCCGAGGAGACGAGAATGACGTCGCTGCCCCGCGCCCTCGCCGCGGCCACATCCTCGGCCAGGCCGGCCAGCCAGCCCTCGCGAAGCCGCCCCGACAGCCCCTCGACCAGGAGCGCCGACCCGATCTTGACGACCAGGCGGCGCGCGCCCGCCACCCGCGGCGCGGCCGCTGGCGCGGTCAGGGCTGCCATGTGCCGCCCTCGGCCGGCGCGGCGGGCTCCCGCGCGGCCGCGACCGCCGCCCACAGCGCGCGCAGCACCTGCGCCACGCCCTGGCCGGTGGCGGCCGAGAGCTCCAGCACCGGCTGGCCCGCGGCCCGCGCCAGCGCCCGCCGGCGGGCGGCGCGGGTGCGCCCGTCGAGCGCGTCGACCTTGTTCAGCGCGACCAGCCGCGGCTTGGCGGCGAGCGCGGGGGAGTAGGCGTCGAGTTCGGCGGCAACGGTGCGGTAGTCGTGCGCCACCTGGCCCGAGGTGCCGTCGACCAGGTGCAGCAGCACCGCGCAGCGCTCGACATGGCCGAGGAACTGGTCGCCGAGGCCGCGCCCCTCGCTTGCCCCCTCGATCAGGCCCGGGATGTCGGCCAGCACGAATTCGTGCCCGTCCACCGCGACCACCCCGAGACCCGGCTGCAGCGTCGTGAAGGGATAGTCGGCGATCCGGGGCCGGGCGTTGGAGGTGGCGGCAAGGAAGGTCGACTTGCCGGCGTTGGGCAGCCCCACGAGGCCGGCGTCGGCGATCAGCTTCAGCCGCAGCCAGAGCGTGCGCTCCACCCCCGGCTGGCCGGGGTTGGCGTGGCGGGGGGCGCGGTTGGTGGACGACACGAAGCGAAGGTTGCCCCAGCCGCCGTTGCCCCCGCGCGCCAGGCAGACGCGCTCGCCCGGGCGCAGCAGGTCGGCAACCAGCGTCTCGCCGTCCTCCTCGAGGACCTCGGTGCCGGCGGGCACCTTCAGCACGATGTCGGCGCCGTCGCGGCCGGTGCGCTGGGCACCCATTCCGGGCTGGCCGTTGGCGGCAAAGAAATGCTGCTGGTAGCGGAAGTCGATGAGCGTGTTGAGGCCGGCGACGGCCTCGGCCCAGACGTCACCGCCGCGGCCGCCGTCACCGCCGTCGGGGCCGCCGAACTCGACGAACTTCTCGCGCCTGAAGCTGGAGCAGCCCCCGCCCCCCGCCCCCGAGCGGATGTGCACGCGCGCGAGGTCGAGGAACTTCATGGCCGCACCCCTCCCTCCGGCCTCTCAGCCGCGCTTGCGCAGGTAGGTCCAGGTCGGGACCACCCGGCCGCGGGCCACCGAGAACGCCTCGGCGTCGCCCAGATACTCGAAGCCGGCGTTGGTGAGAACCCGCGCCGAGACGGGGTTGTCCTGGAACACCTCGGCAAACAGCGTCCGCGCGTCATGGGGGTCGGCGGCCACCAGCGCCCGCACCGCCTCGGAGGCGAAGCCGGCGTTCCAGAAGGCGGGCGCCACCCAGTAGCCGATCTGGCTCTGGCCGCCGCCCATGCGCGTCAGGCTGATCACGCCGAGGACCTCGTCCAGCCCCTGGGCGGCGCCGTCCATGACCCAGACATCCTCCCGCCGGCCCTCCGACAGGGCGCGGGCGATGAAGGCCTCGGTGGCGCCCGGCGGCAGCGGATGGGGAACCGAGCGCGTGCCCTCGGCCACCCGCCGGTCGCCGGCGTAGAGCCCCAGCAGCCCCGCATCCGACCGCCGCGGCGGGCGCAGCACGAACCGGCCTGCCTCGATCACCGGCTGGGCGGCAATGGCCTCGATCTTCATGGGCTTCCTCCTCCGAAGCGCATGCCCGCCCGAGGGCGGGAGGGCACCCGGCCAGTTCGCCTGCAATGCCCGTAACGTAACGTGAATCCCGTGGTGCCGCGGCCGCGGCCCGTCGCCGCGCGTGAAAGCCGAACGGGGGACCGGCCCCCGCCGATCCCCCGTGCCTGCACCAGGCAGATGTCCGGGACCGGCTACTCGGCGGCCTCCACCGCAGGCAGCACCGACACGAAGGTTCGGCCCTTGAGCCCCCTGTGGAAGGTGACCTTGCCCTCGGCCATGGCGAAGATCGTGTGATCGGTGCCCATGCCCACGCCGTTGCCAGGCCACCAGCGGGTGCCGCGCTGGCGGATGATGATGTTACCCGGAATGGCATGGCTGCCGCCCGAGAGCTTCACGCCCAGCCGCCGGCCGATCGAATCGCGCCCGTTGCGCGAGGAACCGCCTGCCTTCTTGTGTGCCATTGACCTGCCCTCCTCACTCGGCCGCGGCGGCGGCAGCGTGCCCCGCCACAATGCCGGTCACCTTGACCAGCGTCAGCTTCTGGCGATGGCCGCGGGTGCGCTGCGAGGAATGCTTGCGCCGGCGCTTGACGAAGGTGATGACCTTGTCCGCCTTCACCTGGTCCAGCACCTCGGCCTCGACCGCGGCGCCGGCGATCGTGGGGGCGCCGACCACGGTGGACGCGCCACCGATAACCAGCACCTCCTCGAAGCGGACCGACGCACCCGGCGCGGCGTCAAGCTTCTCCACCCGCAGGATGTCGCCCTCGCGCACCCTGTACTGCTTGCCGCCGGTCTTCAGGACCGCAAACATCGCAACTTCCCCTTCGACTGCCGCGCCCTACGGCCCCCTTGCGGGCGTTCGGCCGGTCACCCGGCGCCCCGGACAGCGCGCCCCGGTGCATTCCGGGGCGAGATTGCATTCCCCGCGGCGGCGTTCCGCCCGGGATGCGGGCTTATGGGTGAGGCGGCCGCGGAAGTCAAGCGGCGCACCGCCCCCTGCCCCCGTGCCCCAGCCTTGCCCTAGCCCTGCCCGCCCCCCTGCCAGGCCGGCGGGCGCCGGTCGAGGAAGGCCGCGATCCCCTCCTCGGTGTCACGCCAGAGCATGTTCTCGACCATCACGGCGCCGGCGTGGGCGTAGGCATCGGCAAGGTCCATGCCGATCTGGTCGTGGAAGGCGCGCTTGCCGATGCGCACCGCGGCCGTGAGCTTGGATGCGACGGTGGCGGCCAGCGCCCGCGTCTCGTCCTCGAGGCGGTCGGCAGGGACGACGCGGTTGACCAGGCCCAGCGCCTCGGCCCGGACCGCCGGCAGGAAGGCGCCGGTGGTCAGCATCTCGAAGGCCGCCTTGCGCGGCACCGCGCGGGTCAGCGCGACCATGGG
Organism: Paracoccaceae bacterium; assembly: GCA_023383015.1. Taxonomy (GTDB): domain Bacteria; phylum Pseudomonadota; class Alphaproteobacteria; order Rhodobacterales; family Rhodobacteraceae; genus JAHDXW01. The sequence goes on along the minus strand of JAHDXW010000008.1, from coordinate 63,668 downwards.
CGTAGAGCAGAACAGCCCGATGTTGACGCCGTTGACGCCGAAGCGGGCGTCCTCGGCGGCCACCACCATGTCGCAGGAGGCGGCAAGCTGGCAGCCGGCGGCGGTGGCGATGCCGTGGACCTGGGCGATCACCGGCTGGGGCAGGCGCGGGATCGCCTGCATCACCTCCGCGCAGCGGCCGAAGAGGCCGGCGAAATAGGCCCGACCGCGGTCCTCGGCCTGGCGGCCGGCCTGCATCTCGCGCAGGTCGTGGCCGGCGCAGAAGGCCCGCCCCGCCCCGCGGAGGATGACGACGCGGGTCGCGCGGTCGCCGGCCAGCGCGGCGAAGGCATCGGCAAGGGCGGCCAGCAGCGCGTCCGACAGCGCATTGAGCTGGGCGGGGCGGCTCAGCGTCAGCACCGCCACCCCGCCGCCCGGATCGTCGCGCACCAGCACCGGACCGTCCATCGCCCGCCCCCCCTTGCCCAGACCTGCCAGGGGGCCAGTCTACGCCCCTGCCCCGCCGCTGCCAACCGCCCCGCACCGGGGTTGCCGGCCGGCGCGACTGCGGGCATGCATGGCCGGCAGGCGGCGGCGGAGGGCGGCATGGCGGCGATGGGCATCGACGAGCTGCACCGCTTCCTTGCCGCCGCATTCCCCCAGGTCGCCGGCGACTTCCGCATCGAGCGGTCGCGCGACGAGGGCCTGACAGTCCGGATGGCGGTGGCCGAACGCCACCTGCGCCCGGGCGGCACGGTCTCGGGCCCCTCGATGTTCGCCCTCGCCGATGTCGCCATCTACCTCGCGATCCTGTCGCGCCTCGGGCCGGTTGCCCTGGCGGTGACCACCGGCGCCAGCATCGACTTCCTGCGCAAGCCGGGCCCGGGCGCCGACCTGCTGGGCGAGGCGCGGCTGCTCAAGCTCGGCCGGTCGCTGGCGGTCGGCGACGTCCTGATCTTCTCGGAGGGCACCGAGGGGCCGGTGGCGCGGGCGACGATGACCTACTCGATCCCGCCCGGCGCGGTCAGTGCATGAGCGCCCGCACATAGGCCGGCAGCGCGAAGGCGGCCCGGTGCAGTTCGGGCGTGTAGCAGCGCGTGGCCAGCCCCGCGGCTGCGAAGCGCGCCTCCAGCACCTCGAGCGGCACCGACCTGGCCGGGCCGTCGGTACCCCAGCCCAGCGCCATCGGCCCGCCGGCGTAGGTGGGCACGGTGATCAGGTAGCAGGCGGCGTCGGCAAAGAGCGCCGCGAAGGCGCGCATCGTCGCGGCAAGCTCGTCCGGCTGCAAGAAGGGGACGCCGTTCTGGGTGACGAGGATGCCGCCGGGGGCAAGCCGGCGCTTCGCCCGGCCATAGAAGCTGTCCGTGAACAGGGCCTCGCCCGGCCCGACCGGGTCGGTCGAATCGACGAGGATGACGTCGAAGGCCGGGCCGTCGCGGCCGACGAAGGCCGCCCCGTCGTCAATCACGAGTTCGAGCCGGGGGTCGTCGAAGGCACCGGCCGAGACCGTCGGCAGGTGCTCGCGGGCGAAATCGACCACCGCGCGGTCGATCTCGACCATCGTCACCTGCTCGACCCCGCGGTGGCGAAGAACCTCGCGCGCAAGCCCGCCGTCGCCGCCGCCGACGATCAGCACGCGCCGGGCCGCGCCATGGGCGAGCACCGGCACATGCGCCATCATCTCGTGGTAGATGAATTCGTCGCCCGTGGTCACCTGGACGACGTCGTCGAGCGTCAGCACGCGGCCGAAGCGGGCGTTCTCGATCAGGCGCAGGCGCTGGTGCCCGGTCCGGCTGTCATGGACCAGCCGGTCGATGCGGAACGCCTGCGCCCAGTCGGGATGCAGCGCCTCGCGCAGCCACCCGCCGCTCATGCGGCGAGCGCCCGCGCGAGAAGCCCCTCGCCGCGGCGCAACTCGGTCACCCGCACGTCGCGGGTGGCGAAGGCGCGTCTGAGCACCGGCACCGCCTGCCAGGGATCGGCGTCGCCGCACATGAACACGTCGAAGGCACCGTAGCGCGCCTCGGGCCAGGTGTGCACCGAGATGTGGCTCTCGGCCAGCACGGCCACCCCGCTCACCCCCTGGGGCGAGAACTTGTGGGTGTGGATGTGCAGCAGGGTCGCCCCGCATTCCGCGACGCAGTCGCGGAAGGCAGAGGCGATGCGCGCCTCGTCGTCAAGCCCCTCGCCACCAACCACCTCGATGATCAGGTGGGTGCCGGCAAAGACGCTGCCGTCGCGGCGGATGAAGTGGTCCGCGCGGTCGGGATCCAGAAGGCAGCCGGCGGCCGCGCCGGGGCTGTCGGGCGCAGCCTTGCGGCTGCGGGAATCTTCCGCATGGGCGCCAGTCTCCAGACCGATCCCCAGTTGGAAGAGGCTAGCGTCCGTCATGGCGCCCCCCTTCGTTCCAGCAGACAAATCCAGAGGTTCCTTAGCGCCCCCCCGGCCAGGCGGGGTTGGGATCGGTCCCTCGGTGAGCGGGGGACATAAGCCCCCCCTGCCGGGTAATCAAGGGCCGTCGTCGCTGCGGCGCGGCACCGGCGCGCTATTCCGTTCCGCGGCGTCAGGCGTCGGGATGGTCGAGGAAGGCCGCGCAGCCCTCGAGCGCGGCGAAGTCGTCGGCAATGACGGCGACGGGGAAGGCGTCCATGAACGGTGCGAAGCGGCCCTTGTCCCGGAAGGCTTCCGCAAAGCCGAAGCCGCCGAGATGGGGGGCGAAGGCGCGCGCCACCCCGCCGGCGAGCCAGATGCCGCCGAACGGCAGGTGGATCAGCGCCAGATCGCCCGCCACCCGCCCGAGCGCCTCGACAAAGGCGCGGCCGGCGGCCAGGGCCACCGGGTCGCCGGCACCGATCCGCGCCATCACCTGCGCGGCGGTCAGCGCCGCCGCACTGGCCCCGGACTCGGCCGCGGCCCAGGCGTGGACATGCTCCAGCCCGCGGCCCGAGAGCACCTCCTCGACCGCGGCGAAGCCGTGGGCGTCGGCGACCGAGCGCGCCAGCCGCAGCCCCGCCGCGGTGGCCACCGGCAGGCTGACATGGCCGCACTCGGAGGGCGCGACCAGGCGCCGGGCGCCGGGACGGTGGTGGACTGGGGCGGCATTGAAGCCGGTGCCGACGCCGATCACGAGTTCGGTGGCGTACTCGGGCGCCGCGGCCCCGGGCAGCACGGCAATCAGGTCGGCCGCGGCGATCCGGCCCAGCGCATGGCCCTGGGCCTGCAGGTCGTTCAGCACCGCGACCCGGCCGGCGCCGGTGGCCGCGGCCAGCCCCGGCCCGTCGATCGCCCAGGCGATGTTGGTCAGCCGACCCACCCCGTCGCGCACCGGACCGGCGACGGCGACGCAGGCGCCGGCCGGCGCCGCCCCGGTCGCGGCCAGGTAGGCGGCCAGCACGGCCGGCAGACCCAAGAAGCCGTCGTTGCGGAAGCGGCGGATGCTCGCGCGGTCCAGCCGGCCGCCGCGGGCCAGCGCGACACGGGTGTTGGTGCCCCCGACATCGGCGAGGATCGCCGTCGCGCCGCCGCTCATCGCCCCTCCTCCCCGGGGCGGGCAAGCGCCTGGGCAAGCGCGTGATAGGACGCCTTGGGCGTGCGCCGCAAGCTGGCGAAGTCGACGTGGACGAGACCGAACCGCGGCGCGTAGCCCAGCGCCCATTCGAAGTTGTCCATGAGCGACCACACGATGTAGCCCGCCACCGGCACGCCCTCGGCCAGCGCCCGGCGGACGGCGCCGAGATGGGCCTCGATGTAGGCGATGCGGCCGGCATCCACGATCTGCCCGCCCGACAGGCAGTCGGGCGCGGCCAGGCCGTTCTCGGTGACGAGGACGGGCAGGCCGCGGGCGTAGTCGCGGTGCACCATGTTCAGGAAGTGGTAAAGGCCGTCGGGGAAGATCTCCCAGCCGACCTGCGTCTTCTCCAGCGGCCCCGGGACCTCGGCCCAGCCCGGCCAGGGGCCGTCGGCCGCGCAGATCAGCTTGCGCGTGTAGTAGTTGACGCCGACCCAGTCGAGCGGCGCGGCAATGGCGGGAAGGTCGTCCTGCCAGCCTTCCGGAAGGTGCGCGGCCAGCCCCTCGAGGGCGGGGGCGGGATATTCGCCGCGAAAGATCCCGCCGAGGAACCACAGGTTGTAGATCGCATCGTAGCGGGCGGCGGCGGCGGCCGCGGCGGGCGTCGCATCGGCCGGCGCGGCGTATTCAAAGTTGCAGACCGCACCGACGTTCCGCACCCCGAGCGCACGCATCGCCGCGACCGCCCCGCCGTGGGCCAAGAGCACGTGGTGCATCGCCCGCGCCGTCGCGCGGATGTCGCGCAGCCCCGGCGCGTGGACGCCCATGAAGTGCGACAGCCAGGCGACGCACCAGGGCTCGTTGACCGGCGCGACCGACCAGGTGCGGTCACCGATGCGGGCCATCAGCGTCCGGGCGTAGTCGGCAAACCAGTGGGCGATGTCGCGGTTGCGCCAGCCGCCGAGATCGGCCAGGGCCGAGGGCAGCTCCCAGTGGTAGAGGGTCAGCGCGGGCTTCAGCCCGCGGGCGAGCATCCCGTCCACCAGCCGGTCGTAGAAGTCGAGGCCCTCGGGGTTGGCCCGCCCCCTGCCCTCGGGCAGCACCCGCGCCCAGGAGGCCGAGAAGCGCCAGACGTCGAGGTTGGCGGCGGCGGCAAGGTCGAGGTCCGCGGCCCAGCGGTGGTAGTGGTCGCAGGCGATGCGCCCGTCGGCGGCGCCGGCGACGTTGCCCGGCGTGGCGGCGAAGTCGTCCCAGTGGGTGCGCCCGGCGCCGCCCGCGCCGTGCCCCTCGATCTGGTAGGCGGAGGTTGCCGCCCCGAACAGGAAGCCGGGCGGGAAGTCGGCGCGGGACAGGCGCATGGGTCAGGCTCCGGCGGGGGGTGCGGGGGGTGCGGCGGCGCGGGGGGCGGGGCCGGTGGACAGCCCGAGGATCAGCGCCGCCTCGAGGAGGCGGGTGCGCGGCGGCTGGCCGGGCTGCCCGATCCGCTCCATCAGAAGGTCGGCGGCGATTCGCCCGGCCTCGCGCACCGACGAGCGCGTCGCGGTGAAGATCGGAACCTCGTCCTCGCCGTTGCGCAGGTAGGACAGGTCGTCGTCATGGGTGATGACCGACAGGTCGCGGCCGAGCGCCAGACCATGCTCCTCGGCCGCCCGGCGGACCCCGATCGCCATGATGATCGAGGAGACGAGGATCGCCGTCGGCGGGGCGGGAAGGGCAAGCAGCGCCCGGCCGGCACGGTGGCCGTTGGTCTCGGTCATCTCGGCGGCGTGCATCAGCCGCGCGTCGGCCGGCAGGCCGCGCGATTCCAGCGCCTCGAGATAGCCGCGGCGGCGGCGGTGGGCAAAATCCATGAACTCCAGCCCGTTGACGAGGGCGATGCGGCGGTGGCCGAGGTCGGCCAGGAACTCGGCGGCACGGCGGAAGGCGCGCAGGTTGTTGACATCGACCCAAGGATAGGGCGCGCGCACCTCCGAGGAGCGGCCGTGGACGACGAAGGGCAGGCCAAGGTCAAGTAGCAGCGGGATTCGCGGGTCGGCAATGCGCGGGGCGTGCAGGATCACCCCGTCGACGGTGCCGCGGCGGGCGAGGTCGCGGTAGGCCTGCGCCTCGTCGCCGTCGGGAACCACCGACAGCAGCAGGTCGTAGCCGGCCGCGGCATAGCGCTCGCCGGCGCCGGCGATGAAATCGGCGAAGACCGGGTTGACGATCTCGTGGCGCGTCGCGGTCGGGATGACATGCCCGATGGCCATCGCCCGGCCGGTGGCCAGGCCCTTGGCGCGGGTGTTGGGGCGGTAGTCATGGGCGCGGGCGGCGGCCGCAACGCGGGCGCGCGTCGCCTCGGCCACCTCGGGATAGCCGTTCAGCGCGCGGCTGACGGTGGTGGGCGACAGCCCCAGATGCGCCGCGAGCTGTTTGAGGTTCATGCCGGCCGGGCGTTCAAAGCGGTTTGGATCGTCCGGCAACTCTAGCCGCGGCCGGCGCGGGGGTCAAAGCGAATCCGCCTGCAGCGCCTGCCCGGACGCGCCGGAGCGCTTCTTACATCTCTTACATCGCGGATTGACAGTCCCCGGGTGATCGGCGACTGTCGCGTCGTTCAAAACGCTTTGGCGCGAGTCAGTGCTAGCGCTAACGGCTGCGATCGGCCCCGGCACGGACGACCGGGGCGACAGGGAGGAAGGATCATGCGAAGGACGCTCCTCGGCGGGGCAGCCGCGACCGCGATCGCACTCGCGACGGTCGCCCCGGCACAGAACCTCGTCTTCGCCCCGGGCGAGGACGGCCGCTTCAACTGGGCCAGCTACGAGGCGCTGAAGGCGCAGGACCTCGCCGGCCAGACGATCACCGTCTTCGGCCCCTGGCTCGGCCCCGACCAGGAGCTGGTGACCTCGATCATCGCCTACTTCAACGCCGCGACCGGCGCCGACGTCCGCTATTCGGGCTCCGACAGCTTCGAGCAGCAGATCGTCATCGACACCGCCGCCGGCTCGCCGCCCGACATCGCCGTCTTCCCCCAGCCGGGGCTTGCGGCCGACCTTGCCGCCAAGGGGCTTCTGGTGCCGCTGGGCGCCGAGACCGCCGACTGGGTGCGCGCGAACTATGCCGCCGGCCAGTCCTGGGTCGACCTCGGCACCTATTCCGGCCCGGACGGGGCACCGGGCCTCTACGGCTTCTTCTACAAGGTCGACCTGAAGTCGCTGGTCTGGTACGTGCCCGAGAACTTCGCCGATGCGGGCTACGAGGTCCCGCAGTCGATGGAGGACCTCAAGGCGCTGACCGAGCAGATCGTCGCCGACGGCGGCACGCCGTGGTGCATCGGCCTCGGCTCGGGCGCGGCCACCGGCTGGCCGGCGACCGACTGGGTCGAGGACCTGATGCTGCGCACCCAGCCGCCCGAGGTCTACGACCAGTGGGTGAGGAACGAGATCGCCTTCGACGATCCCCGCGTGCTTGGCGCGATCGACGAGTTCGGCTGGTTCGCGCGCAACGACGCCTTCGTTGCCGGCGGCGCCGCCGCGGTCGCCTCGACCGACTTCCGCGACAGCCCCAAGGGCCTCTTCTCCTCGCCGCCGCAGTGCTACATGCACCGCCAGGCCTCGTTCATCCCCTCCTTCTTCCCCGAGGGCACGGTGATCGGCGAGGACGCCGACTTCTTCTACTTCCCTGCCTTCGCGGGCAAGGAGCTCGGCCGGCCGGTGCTGGGGGCCGGCACGCTGTTCGCCATCACCCGCGACAGCCCCCTCGCCCGCGCCTTCATGGAGTTCCTCAAGGCCCCCATCGCCCATGAGGTGTGGATGGCGCAGAAGGGCTTCCTGACGCCGCACACCGGCGTCAACACCGAGGTCTACGGCGATGCCACGCTGAAGAAGATGGGCGAGATCCTGCTCGGCGCCGACACCTTCCGCTTCGACGGCTCCGACCTGATGCCGGGCGCGATCGGCGCCGGCGCATTCTGGACCGGCATGGTCGACTATGTCGGCGGCAAGGCTGCGGCCGAGGTGGGCGCGGCGGTGCAGGCGGTCTGGACCTCGATCAAGTAGCGCCGCGCGACGCGTGATCTCCGGCGGCCCGGCACACCCGCGCCGGGCCGCCGCACCCTCCGGGCGGCGGGCACGGCGGCGGGAACGGGGCGCGGCGGCGAGGTGCTAGGATGGAACAGCTGTTCTGGGCGGCCTTCACGATGGTGGCGGGCGTCTTCGGCTGCGTCCTCTACTTCTGGGCGTCGAACTTCCTGCTCGACGCCGCCTGGCCGCCGCGCGGCCCCCGCGCCGGGGCGAACATCACGCGCGCCAACGCCATCCGGCCCTGGCTGTTCCTGTTCCCGGCCCTGGCGGTGCTGGTGATCTACCTCGTCTATCCGGTCTTCAACTCGATGTGGCTGTCGCTGCATGATTCCACCGGGCGGCGCTTCGTGGGCGCGGCCAACTGGGGCTGGCTGGTCGAGGACGCGAAGTTCCGCGAATCGATGCGCAACAACCTGCTGTGGCTGGTGGTGGTGCCGGCGGCGGCGACGCTGTTCGGGCTTGCGGCGGCCGCGCTGACCGACCGGCTCCGCTGGGGCAACCTTGCCAAGTCGCTGATCTTCATGCCGATGGCGATCTCGTTCATCGGCGCGGCAGTGATCTGGAAGTTCATCTACGACTACCGCGCCGAGGGGCAGGAGCAGATCGGGCTCCTCAACGCCATCGTCGTCGCCTCGGGCGGCGCCCCCGCGGCCTGGATCACCGTGCCGTTCTGGAACAACTTCTTCCTGATGGCGATCCTGGTCTGGATCCAGACCGGCTTTGCCATGGTCATCCTGTCGGCGGCGCTGCGCGGCATCCCCGAGGAGACGATCGAGGCGGCGATCCTCGACGGCGCCGGCCCCTGGCAGGTGTTCTGGAAGATCAAGGTGCCCCAGATCTGGGGTACGATCGCGGTGGTCTGGACGACGGTCACGATCCTGGTGCTGAAGGTCTTCGACATCGTGCTGGCCATGACCAACGGTCAGTGGGGCAGCCAGGTGCTGGCCAACCTGATGTTCGACTGGATGTTCCGCGGCTTCGACTACGGCCGGGCGTCGAGCGTGGCGATGGTGATCATGCTGCTCGTCACCCCGATCATGGTCTGGAACATCCGCAACGCGCGGGCGGAGATGCGCTGATGGACAACATCGCCGGAACCCGCGCCCGCCTGACCTGGGCCGTCAACCTTGCGGTGCTGGCACTGGTGCTGCTGTGGACGCTGCCGACCGCGGGGCTTCTGATCTCGTCGTTCCGCGACCGCGACCAGATCGCCGCGTCGGGCTGGTGGACCGCGCTCGCCCCCTCCGAGCGGGCCGAGCAGTTCCGCGCCGCCCCCCCTTCCGCCGCCGTGGAGGCAAGCGGGGCCTGGGTGATCGAGGGCAACCTGCTGGCCGGACGCGGCGGCGAGATCCGCGCCTTCGGCATCAACGTCAACCGCCCCGCCGAGTTCCCGCCCGGCGCGACCGCGACCCACCCGCAGGGACAGCGCATCACGGTCGCCGCCGACGGCGCCTACAGCATCGTCCATGACGCGCAGCCGACCGGGACCACGGGTCAGCGCATCTTCGCCCTGACGCTGACGCCGCCGCGCTTCACCTTTGAGAACTACCGCACGGTGCTCTTCTCGGAAGGGATCGGGCAGAGCTTCCTCAACACCATGACGGTGACGATCCCGGCCACGGTGATCCCGATCCTCGTCGCCGCCTTCGCCGCCTATGCCCTGGCGTGGATGGAGTTTCCCGGCCGGGCGCTGATCATCGCGGCGATCGTCGGCCTCCTGGTCGTGCCCCTGCAGATGGCGCTGATCCCGCTCCTGCAGCTGCACAACTCGATCGGCATCGGCAAGGCCTATCTCGGCATCTGGCTGGCCCACACCGGCTTCGGCCTGCCTTTGGCGATCTATCTCCTGCGCAATTACATGGCAGGGCTGCCGCGCGAGATCATCGAGAGCGCGCGGGTGGACGGGGCCACCGACTTCCAGATCTTCCTGCGCATCATCCTGCCGCTGTCGTTCCCCGCGCTGGCCTCTTTCGCGATCTTCCAGTTCCTATGGGTCTGGAACGACCTGCTCGTCGCCACCGTGTTCCTCGGCAACAACGAGGAGCAGCTGGTCATGACCGGGCGGCTGCGCGAGCTGCTCGGCTCGAAGGGCGGGGAGTGGGAGATCCTCGCCGCCTCGGCCTTCGTGTCCATCGCGGTGCCGCTGGTCGTCTTCTTCACCATGCAGAAATATCTCGTGCGCGGCCTGCTGGCCGGCTCGGTCAAGGGGGGCTGATGACGGCTGCCGCTTCCCCGCGCCCCTGGTGGCGCGGTTGCACCATCTACCAGATCTATCCGCGCAGCTTCCAGGACGCGAGCGGCGACGGGGTCGGCGACCTCCTCGGCATCGTCCACCGTCTGCCGCATGTCGCGGCGCTGGGGGTGGATGCGATCTGGGTGTCGCCCTTCTTCACCTCGCCGATGCGCGACTTCGGCTATGACGTCGCCGACTACCGCAACGTCGACCCGATGTTCGGCACGCTGGCCGATTTCGACGCGGTGGTGGCCACGGCGCACGCGCTGGGGCTGAAGGTGATGATCGACCTCGTGATGTCGCACACCTCCGACCAGCACCCCTGGTTCCGCGAAAGCCGTTCGAGCCGCGACAACGCCCGCGCCGACTGGTATGTCTGGGCCGACCCGCGGCCCGACGGCACGCCGCCCAACAACTGGCTGTCGATCTTCGGCGGGTCGGCCTGGCAGTGGGATTCGCGCCGCTGCCAGTACTACCTGCACAATTTCCTGACGTCGCAACCCGACCTCAACTTCCACAGCCCCGAGGTGCAGGCGGCGCTGCTGGACGTCGCGCGCTTCTGGCTGGACCGCGGGGTCGACGGCTTCCGCCTCGACACCATCAACTTCTACTTCCACGACCGCGCGCTGCGCGACAACCCGCCGCTGCCGCCGGATCTGCGCAACGACCTGACGGCGCCGGCCGTCAACCCCTACAACCACCAGCGCCACCTCTACGACAAGAACCGGCCCGAGAACCTCGACTTCCTGCGCCGGCTGAGGGCGGTGATGGAGCCCTTCGGCGCGGCGGCGGTGGGCGAGGTGGGCGACGCCCAGCGCGGGCTCGATATCCTCGCGGAATACACCGCCGGCGGCGACAAGGTGCAGATGTGCTATGCCTTCGAGTTCCTCGCCCGGGCGCCGCTGACGGCCGCCTATGTCGCGGGGACGCTGGAGCGCTTCGCGCAGGCCGCACCCGACGGCTGGGCCTGCTGGGCATTCTCCAACCACGACGTGGCCCGCCACGTCAGCCGCTGGGGGCTGAACGATGCCGCGGTGCGGGCCCATGCGACGCTGCTGGCGATTCTGCGCGGCTCGATCTGCCTCTACCAGGGCGAGGAACTGGGGCTGACGGAGGCTGAACTGGCCTTCGAGGACCTGCGCGACCCCTACGGGATCGAGTTCTGGCCCGAGTACCGGGGCCGCGACGGCTGCCGCACGCCGATGGTGTGGCAGGGAGGCGCGCTGAACGGCGGCTTCTCGGCCGCCCGCACCTGGCTGCCGGTGCCCGGCGAGCACCTGCGCCATGCGGTCGACCTGCAGGAGGCCGACCCAGCCGCGATGCTGCAGCACTACCGGCGGGTGCTCGCCTTCCGCCGGGTGCATCCCGCGCTGGTGGCCGGCGACCTCGGCGGGCTGGCAGCGAAGGGCGACGTGCTGTCGTTCCTGCGCGAGGGCGGCGGCGAGCGGCTGTTCTGCGCCATCAACCTCGGCGAGGAGGCGGCGGAGGCTGTGCCGCCGCCCGGCAACTGGGGGCCGGTGGGGGCCGAGATCAACGGCGCCGCGCCGGGGCCCGACGGGGTCGTGCGGCTCGGCCCCTGGCAGCCCTGCTTCCTGGTGGCGGCATGAGTGGGAGGTACCCATGGCCGACGTGAGGCTGACCGACGTCGCCAAGGCGTATGGCGAGATCAAGGTGCTGGCGGGCATCAACCTGCACATCCGAGAGGGCGAGCTGGTGGTGTTCGTGGGCCCCTCCGGCTGCGGGAAGTCGACGCTCCTGCGGATGATCGCGGGGCTCGAGCGGATCAGCGCCGGAACGCTCGAGATCGACGGGCGGGTTGTCAACGACGTGCCCCCCGCCCAGCGCGGCATCGCCATGGTCTTCCAGTCCTACGCGCTCTATCCGCACATGTCGGTGCGCGACAACATGGCGTTCGCGCTGAAGATCGCGGGCAAGTCACGTGCCGAGATCGACCGTGCGGTGGAGGATGCGGCTCGCAAGCTGCAGCTTTCCCCCTACCTCGACCGGCTGCCCAAGGCGCTCTCGGGCGGGCAGCGCCAGCGGGTAGCGATCGGAAGGGCGATCGTGCGCGACCCCAAGGTCTACCTCTTCGACGAGCCGCTCTCGAACCTCGACGCCGCGCTGCGCGTGGCGACACGGATCGAGATCGCGCAGCTGAAGGAATCGATGCCCGGGACGACGATGGTCTACGTCACCCACGACCAGGTCGAGGCGATGACGCTGGCCAGCCGGATCGTCGTGCTGGCCGGCGGCGGGATCAGCCAGGTCGGCACGCCGCTGGAGCTGTACGAGCGGCCCGAGAACGAGTTCGTGGCCCAGTTCATCGGCTCGCCGGCGATGAACCTGCTGGCCGGCCGGATCGAGGAGACGGGGGCGGAGACGGTGGTCCGGCTTGACTCGGGCGGGGTGGCGCGGGCGGCGGTGCCGACCCGCGCCGCCGACCGGGGGATGGCGGTCAACGTCGGCGTCCGGCCCGAGGATCTTGCCCCTACCGGCGCGGCGGAGGCGCTCTACGAGGGGCGGGTCGACATCCTCGAGGCGCTGGGCGAGGTCACGGTGCTGCATTTCGAGCGCAGGGGCGAGGCGCCGGCGGTGCTGGCCAAGCTGCCGGGCATTCATGCCGGGCTGCGCCGGCAGGTGGTACGGCTGGGTGCCCTGCCCGCCAAGGTGCAGGTCTTCGCCGGCGGCCGGTCGCTGCACCACCGGGACGCCGTCGCCGCGGGCTGAGGCGGACCGGGGGGTTGCCTTGTCGGCGGTCAGGCCGGTAACGCTGGGCCATGGCGGCGATCGATCCCTCCTTCCCCCCGCCGGGCCCCGGCCCGGGCGGGCGCGCCCCGCGCCCCGGCCTGGCAACGCGCCGGGGACGGCCCCTCGCCGGGCTGCTGCGGGCGGCGGCGCTGCTTGTCCTGGCCGCCTGCGCCGCCGCCCCGTCGGCCGCCCCGCCGACCGTGGCCAGCGCCGACGGGCGGGTCGACCGGGCGCTCGCGGCCTATGAGGAGATCGCCTGGCCGCGGCCGCTGCAGCGCCTCGGCCTGCCGGCCGGGCGCGACTATGTCGCGCTGCTGCACGTCCCGCCACTGCGCCCCATCGACCTGTCGGAGCCCGAGCGGACGAGGGTGACGCTCGAGGCGGCGGTGTTCGATCCCGTGGCGATCGCCGCCGGCAAGACCGCGATCGGCCACATGATCGTGGCCTGGCAGTGCGGGGGGGTGCAGGGCATCGCCTCGCAGACCGGCGAGTCGGCCGGCCAGGGCCTGCGCATGGCGGCCGACGGCTGGGGCGTGGCGGCGGCCCTGTCGACCTTCACCGACGGCAGGGTGCTGCCGGCGCGGGCGACGAGCTGGCGGCATCTCACGATGCTGGACGCCGGCCGCGGCAGCGTCCTGGTGGCCGAGGTCGACCGGGCCGGCTGCGCCCGGCTGCGCGAGCGGCTGGCGGCGTTCCTGACCCATCCCGACGCCCCCGCCCGCCGCTTCGGCCTGCTGCCCGACCCCGCCCGCTTCGAGGGGGCGGGATGCCTGTCGTTCGGGCTGTGGCTGGCCGGCGAGGCGGGGGTGCTGGCGGGGGCGCGGGGGGCCTTCCACCGCGAGGTCACGGTGCGCGAGGGCATCGTCGGACGGCGCGCGCAGGCGCCGGCCACCGCCCTGCCCTACGCCCCCGCCGGCCTCGGCCCCGGTGAGCGGTTCGTCTCGCTGGCGGCGCTGCGCCGCGGCCCCTGGGACAAGGGGCGGGTGGTCGACCGGGTGCGGCTGGTGGACGGCGAGCTGATCTTCGCCGCGGTCACGGCGCTGCGGGCCGGGGCCGGCGGGCGGCCGGGCTGGCGCGAGGCCCGGGCGCTGCCGGCGGGCGAGCCGTCGGTGGCGGCGGCCCGCGCCGCGGCGGCGGCCTGGGCGGAGGCCTATCCGGTGCGGCGGATCGCCGATCCCGGCGGGATGTCGGCCGTGGTGCTCGAGCGGCACTGAGCGGCAGCGCCGCGGCAGGCCCGCGTCCCATGCATGGGACATCCTGCAAGACATTGCGGAAGAACGCAGAAAGCTGCAGGATTCACGCCTTCTTCATGCCGTCCGCCGGGCCCCGGGGCGGGCCGCGCGCAGCCTCCCCACCCGGTCGCGGCCGCGGCCGCGGCCGCGGAGCGGGGGGAGAGCCCGTGCCGGCGGCAACGGCGGAACCGGGGCGGGAGGGTTGCGTTCGGCCGGTGCCGCAACATCGGGCGACCGTCCCGGCCGCGCCTGCTTCGCCATCCAGCCGCCGCCGGGCCCCTAGCCGCGGCCGTGGGGCGCGGCGAAGTCGAGCACCGGGTTGACCGGGATGATCCGGTGCGGGTTGATGCTGTCGTGGCTGTAGTGGTAGTGCCGCACGATGTGGTCGAGCCGCACGGTCTCGGCCACGCCCGGGTGCTGGCAGAGGTCGCGCGTGTATCCCCAGAGGTTGGGATAGTCGACCAGCCGCCTGAGGTTGCACTTGAAGTGCAGGTGGTAGACGGAATCGAAGCGCACGAGCGTCGGGAACAGCCGCCAGTCGGCCTCGGTGGGGCGGTCGCCGGTGAGGTAGCGGCGCCCGCCGAGGCGCGCCTCGAGCCAGTCGAGCGTCGCGAACACATCGGCCACCGCCGCGTCATAGGCCGTCTGGGTTGTGGCAAAGCCGGCACGGTAGACGCCGTTGTTCAGCCCCTCGTAGATGCGCGCGTTAAGGGCCTCGGTCTCGTCGCGCAGCGGGGCGGGGAGGAAATCGTCCCGGCAGCCGGTCAGCGCGTCGAAGGCGCTGTTGAACATGCGGATGATCTCGCTGCTCTCGTTGGACACGATGGTGCCGCGCCGGCGGTCCCACAGCACCGGCACGGTGACGCGGCCCGAGGCGCGGGGGTCGGCGCGCAGGTAGACCTCGCGCAGGAAGGCCGCGCCGTGGAGCGCATCGCCGGTGGTCCCGGGAAAGCCGGTGGCGAAGGTCCATCCGTCGCCGAGCATGTCGGGATGCACCACCGAGACACCGATGTGCGGCGCAAGCCCCTTGAGCGCCCGATAGATCAGCGTGCGGTGCGCCCAGGGGCAGGCGTATGAGACATAGAGGTGGTAGCGCCCGCTCTCGGCGGCGAAGCCGCCGCCGCCGCCCGGCCCCGACCGGCCGTCAGGCGTGACCCAGTTGCGGAAGGCGGTGGGCGCGCGCCGGAAGGCTCCGCCGGTGACGGCGGTGTCGTACCATCCGCTCGTCCAGACACCGTCGACAAGCATGCCCATCGCGCCCTCCACCCCCGGTCGGTCCCGCAGAAAGGGTAGCCGCCGGCAGCCGCCGCCGCCATGGCCGCCGGCGAACGGGCCCTGTGCGCAGGGGCAGAGGCGGCGACGCCACAGCGGCCGGGGTCGGCACCGGCGCGACATATTTTTGCCCAAGGCTCCCGAAAACCTTGAAGTCGAACGAACTTCGCCCATGCTTGGCAGTGGGGGAAAGGGACGCGATGATGGAGCATCTGCCGGAGGATCTGAGGCGCGGGCTGGCCGAGGCCGCCCGCCGCGACGCGCGGCGCCGGTCGCGGCTGCGCATCCGCGTCGGCGGACAGGAGTTCCCCGTGCTGCGGCTGTGGGAGGACGGCTTCGCGCTGAAGCGCGAGCACGGCCAGGGGCTGCGCGGGCTTGTCGACCTCTACGACGGCAGCCGGCACCTGTCGCAATGCCTGATCGTTGCCTCGGCCGAGGACGGCGACACCGTGCACTGCAAATACAAGCGCAGCACCGCCGCCACCGACCGTGCCCCGCGCGACTTCGCCGCCGAGGAGGGCGCGCCGGCGGGCCTTCTGCCGCGGCCCTGAGGGCTACTGCAGGTCGGCGAAGGCCGCGGCCAGCCGTTCGGCCGCCTCGGCCACCCGCTCCCGGGTGGTGGCGAGGTTGAACCGCAGGAAGGCCTCGCCGCCGCGGCCGAAGGTGGCGCCGTGGTTGGCGGCGATGCGCGCGTCCCGCTCGACCCGCGCGGTGAACTCGGCCGGCGGCATGCCGGTGCCGGCGAAGTCCACCCAGGCGAGATAGGTGGCCTCGAGCGGCATCGACGCAAGGCCCGGGATGGCATCGACCGCCGCATCGAAGAGCCGGCGGTTGCCGTCGAGATAGGCCACAAGCGCGTCGACCCAGGCCGCGCCCTCGGGCGAGTAGGCGGCGGTGGTCATCGCCAGCCCGAAGGAGTTCGGGGCGATCCCGAGCGCGGCCAGCCGGGCGGCGAAGCGGGCGCGCAGGGCGGGGTTGGCGATGATGACGTTGCCGCTGTGGGCGCCGGCGAGGTTGAAGGTCTTGGAGGCGGCGGTCATCATCACCAGACGGTCGGCGGCCTCGGGAACGGCGACCGGCAGGGGGATGTGGCGGTGCCCTGGCATGACGAGGTCGTGGTGGATCTCGTCGGAGACGAGCAGCAGGTCGTGGCGGCTGGCGAAGGCGGCGAGCGCGGCCAGCTCCGGAGCCGTCCACACCCGGCCACCGGGGTTGTGCGGCGAGCACAGGATGACGAGGCGCTCGCGCCCGGTGAGCGCGGCGGCGGCGGCGTCGAGGTCCATGACGTAGCGGCGCCCCTCGCGGGCGAGCGGCGCCTCGGTCACCGTCCGGCCGGCAGCGCGGATGACGCGGGCAAAGGCATGGTAGACGGGGGTGAAGAGCAGCACCGCATCGCCCGGGGCCGTGAAGCAGTCGACGACGAGCGCGGTGCCGTTGACGAGGCCATGGGTGGTGAAGACCCATCCGGGTTCCACCTGCCAGCCGTGGCGGGTGGCCATCCACCAGCCGATCGCCTCGAGATAGGCGCGGTCGTCGCCGAAATAGCCGTAGATGCCGTGCCCGGCCATCGCCCGAACCGCGTCGCTGACGCAGGCGGGGGCCGCGAAGTCCATGTCGGCGACCCACATCGCGATGGCATCGGGCGCGCTGACGCCATAGCGGGCGGCCATCATGTCCCATTTCATCGAATGGGTGCCGCGGCGGTCGATGGCACGGTCGAAGCGGGGGTCGGCGGGCATCGGCATCTCCCTGGGGGCGGGCCGACCCTTAGCCGGCGGGGGGCGGGGGGCGCAAGCCCGGCCGGCCTTGCCGGCGCGGGCGGGGCGGGCTAACAGGGCCGGACCCCCGGGGAGCCGCCGCCATGCCTGCCGCCGACCGTGCCCAGATCTATCTGCTGACCCCGCCGGCGATCGAGCTGGCCGGCTTCCCCGGCAAGCTGGCGCGGGTGCTGGACGGGGCGCCCGTGGCCTGTCTGCGGCTTGCGCTCGCCACCCGCGACGAGGATGCGCTGATCCGCGCCGCCGATTCCTGCCGCGAGGTTGCCCATGCACGCGACGTGCCGGTGGTGATCGAGGCGCATGTGGCGCTGGCCGGCCGGCTGGGGCTGGACGGGGTGCATCTGGCCGACGGCGCGCGCGGGGTGCGCAAGGCGCGCGCGGCCCTGGGGCGCGAAGCGATCGTCGGCGCCTTCTGCGGGACCAGCCGGCACGAGGGCATCACCGCGGCCGAGGCCGGCGCCGACTACGTCGCCTTCGGCCCGGCCGGGGCGACCGCGCTGGGCCAGGGCGGGCAGGCGGGGGGCGAGCTGTTCGCCTGGTGGTCGGAGATGATCGAGGTGCCGGTGGTGGCCGAGGGGGCGCTGTCGGCGGAGGCGGTGGCGGCGCTCTCGCCCATGGCCGACTTCCTGGCCTTCGGCGAGGAGATCTGGCGCGCCGACGACCCGCTCGCCGAGCTCAGGCGCCTTGCCGCGCCGCTTCTGGCAGGCTGAGGCCGGCGCGCACCACCGCCTCGCAGGCCGCCGCCAGCGCCTTGCGGTCGGGGTAGTCGGCGACCCGGAGCGGAGGGTGGAAGACGACGTCGACCGCCCCCTGCCGCGGCGCGGCCAGCACCTGCAGCAGATGCGCACCGAAGTCCATGTCGCCCCACCAGCCGTAGAAGCGGGGGTCCCGGCCGGGCGGGGCGTGGTAGGTCACGCTGACCGGCTGGACCTCGAGCAGCCCGGCCAGCCCGTCGGCGTAGAATGCGGCAAACAGCGTGCTGCGGAACGGCAGGACGCGGCGGCCGTCCGAGCTTGTGCCCTCGGGGAAGAACAGGAGGCGCTGGCCGATGCGCAGCCTCGCCTCCATCTCGATGGCCTGGTCGCGGGCCTGGCGGGGATCGCGGTCGATGAACATCGACCCCGTGGCACGGGCGAGCCAGCCGATGCCGGGCCAGCGGCCGATCTCGGTCTTGGCGACGTAGTAGATAAGCTGGCTGGCGTTCATCGTGTAGATGTCGAGCCAGGAGGCATGGTTGGCAACCACTGCCCCCCGCCCCGCCATGGCCCGGCCGGCGACCCGGTAGCGCATGCCGAGGATGCGGAAGGCGTTGCGGCAGACGAAGCGGGTGATCCACGGCGTCCATGGCCGGCGCAGGCCGAACAGCGGCCGCTCGACCAGCCGCAGCGCCAGCAGGATGCCGAGGCAGCCGAAGGTGAGCACGACCAGCCCGCCCCCCTTCAGCCCCGCGCGCACCCAGCCCGCCGCGCCGATCGGCGCCGGAGCGGGCACGTCGCCGGACCGCCAGGTGTAGCTCACCCTGCGTGCTCCCGCCTCAGTTCCTGCCGGCGGGTGTAGTAGCCGCGGTGCTTCTGGCTCATCCGGGCGGTGTCCATGAGCAGGAAGACATCGGTGGTGTTGAATGCGCGGTCGACGAAGGCGCCCTCGCCGACATGGCCGCCGAGCCGCAGGTAGGCCTTGATCAGCGCCGGCGTCGCCACCAGCGCGGCGCGGCGGTCGACGGCGTCCTTCGGGACGAGGTCCATGGTCTGGAAGTGCGCGGGCAGCACCCGCACCCGCATGTCCTCGGGGGCGAGGTGAAAGTGGTGCAGGAAGGCCAGCGGCATGCGCAGCGCGTCGATGTCCGTGCCGTGAAAGCTCGCGACCCCGAACAGCACCTCGATGCTGCGGCTGAGCACGTAGTCGGCCAGCCCGTTCCAGAGGTGATACATGGCCGTGCCGCCGCGGTAGTCGCGGTGCACGCAGGACCGCCCGAGCTCGAGCAGGCGCCGGCCCGAGCGCCAGAGCGGCGACAGGTCGTATTCGCCCTCGGAATAGAAGCGTCCGATCGCCGCCGCCCGGTCGCCGGGCAGGAGCCGGTAGACGCCCACCACATGGTCGAGCGCGGCGGCGCTGCGGGCGGGATCGACGAGCACCAGATGGTCGAAATGGGGGTCGAACTCGTCACGCTCGAGCCGCGCGGCATGGTCGACGAGCGGCCCGTCGCCGCCGAGTTCGGCGACGAAGACGGCATAGCGAAGGCGCTGCGCGGCAAGGAGGTCGACCTCGTCCACCGCGAGGCGGAGCAGGAAATGCGGCTCGTCCGGCAGCATCGCGGGCGCAAGCCCCCCTGGTGGCAACTGGCCGGGTTTTTAGGCGGTGCCCCCCGCGCATGCAACAGAAAGCGCGTGCCGGCAGTTGACGCACGCAGGGGTTGTGCTAGCCTTCCCGCCGCTCGCCCGGGGTCAGTCCGCGCCGGGGCGCGCTTCAAGTGCGATCACGGTGGCGTCGATGACCAGCTTGCCGGCGTTCTCGAAGTTGACCGTGACGCGATGGCCGATCACCGACTGCACCTGGCCCAGCCCCCAGTCGGGCCGGCCGGGGTGGTGCACGAGCATCCCCGGGACAAGCAGCCCTGCCCCACCTGCCCCCGGCATGGCCCCTCCTCTTCCTGCCGCCGCCCTCGCGCGCACATGACCAACCGCCCCGCCGACCCCGTCCCGGGCGAGCTGGCCGCACTGGTGGGGTCGCGAATCTGCCATGACCTTGTGAACCCGCTCGGGGCGATCGGCAACGGGCTCGAACTCCTGGGGATCGCGGCGGCCGGCGTGCCCGGGGGCGCGGTCGGGGGCGGACCGGAGGCGGCGCTGCTGGCCGAAAGCCTCGCACTGGCGCGGGCGCGGCTGCAGTTGTTCCGCCTGGCCTATGGCGCGGCGGCCGAGGGCCAGCGCGCGGCGCGGGCCGAGCTTTGCGCCGCCCTCGCCGCGGCCCAGCGCGGCAGCCGCCTGGCGGTGGACTGGGCGATTGCGGGCGACCCGCCGCGGCCGCGGGCGAAGCTTGCGCTCCTGCTGGTTCAGTGCGCCGAGACGGCGCTGCCGAGGGGCGGCAGGATCAGCGTCGCGGCCGACCCCGGCGGGCCGCCGGGGCGGTGGCGGCTGGACGCCGCCGGGCCGCGGCTGCGCATCGAGCCGGCGCACTGGGCGGGGCTGGCAGGTCCGGAATCGCCGGCCGGGATCGGCCCGTCGGAGGTGCAGTTC
The DNA here is from genome assembly GCA_023383015.1 of Paracoccaceae bacterium. Taxonomy (GTDB): domain Bacteria; phylum Pseudomonadota; class Alphaproteobacteria; order Rhodobacterales; family Rhodobacteraceae; genus JAHDXW01. The sequence continues at coordinate 43,621 of JAHDXW010000008.1, read as the reverse complement.
CCGCTGGCCGCGATGGAGCTGCGCCGCCAGCGCTGCCGGCTTGTCGCGGACCTCGGGCCCGACCGGCTGGTGCTGCAGTTCTGAGCCCGCCCGCCAGCGGGCGGGGCACTCAGGGCCGGATGGTGCCGTCGCCGGTGACGAGGTACTTGAAGCTCGTCAGCTGCTCGGCCCCGACCGGGCCGCGGGCGTGCAGCTTGCCGGTGGCGATGCCGATCTCGGCACCCATGCCGAATTCGCCGCCGTCGGCGAACTGGGTCGAGGCGTTCAGCATCAGGATGGCACTGTCGAGCCGCTCGAAGAAGCGCGCCGCGGTGGCCGCGTTCTCGGTCATGATCGCCTCGGTGTGACCCGAGCCGTGGCGGCGGATGTGCCCGATCGCCGCGTCGACCCCGTCGACCAGCCTGGCGGCGATGATCATGTCGAGGAACTCGCGGCCGAAGTCGTCGGGGGCGGCGGGCCGCGTGCCGGAAATGCGGGCAAGCTCGCCCTCGGCACGCACCTCGACCCCGGCGGCGATGAGGTCGGCGATCATCGGCGCGCCGTGCCGGGTGTAGAACTGCCAGTCGATCAGCAGGCATTCGGCCGCCCCGCAGACCCCCGGGCGGCGGGTCTTGGCGTTCAGAACCACCCGGCGGGCCTTGTCCACATCGGCGTCACGGTCGACGTAGACATGGCAGATGCCCTCGAGATGGGCGAAGACCGGCACCCGCGCCTGATCCTGCACGAGGCCGACGAGGCCCTTGCCGCCGCGCGGCACGATGACGTCGAGCCATTGCGTGGCGCGCAGCATCTCGGACACCAGTGCCCGGTCCTGGGTGGGTGCGAGCTGGATGGCATCCGCAGGCAGGCCGGCGTCGCGCAGCCCGGCGACGAGGCAGGCGTGGATGGCCGCCGCCGAGCGCGCGCTCTCGGACCCGCCGCGCAGGATGACGGCGTTTCCGGCCTTCAGGCACAGCGCCCCGGCATCGGCGGTCACGTTCGGCCGGCTCTCGAAGATCACCCCCACGACGCCGAGGGGGGTGCGCACGCGGCGGATGGCAAGCCCGGAGGGCACCGTCCATTCCGCCATCACCGCGCCCACCGGGTCGGGCTGGTCGGCGATGGTGCGCAGCGCGTCCTCCACGCCCCTGAGCCGCGCGGGCGTCAGCCGCAGCCGGTCGACCATCGCGGCCGAGAGGCCGCGGTGTTCGGCCCCGGCCACGTCCTCCTCGTTGGCCGCCAGGATCGCCGCGGCGCGCGCCTGCACCGCATGGGCAGCCGAGACCAGGGCGGCGTGCTTGCGCTCGGCCGTGGCGAAGGCGAGTGCGCCGGAAGCGGCACGCGCCCTTGCCCCCATCGCGGCCATCAGCGCCGCGGCGTCCTGCCCGTCGCCCATCGCCGTTCCCCCGTTGCTGCAGCTGCCGCGCCGCGCGCGGCCGGCGCGAGCCTAGAGCAAGCGCGCGGAAATGCAAACCGCCCCGCCCGCGCCGGGGCGGCGGGCCGCGACGGCGGCGCGGCTTTCCAGCCCGCGCGCCAGCGGCTACCAAGACGGCGAGGCGGAGGGAGGCGGCGATGATCTACCGGACCGGGGCGGAGTGGCGGGCGGCGGCGGCGCGGCGCGTGCTCCTGTTCGGGATGTCGGGCCTCGGCAAGACGACGCTGGCGGCGATGCTGCGCGCCGCGGGGGGCTGGTTCCACTACTCGGTCGACTACCGCATCGGCACCCGCTACATGGGCGAGCACATCGCCGACAACTTCAAGCGCGAGGCGATGAAGGTGCCGCTCCTGCGCGAGCTGCTGCTGTCCGATTCGGTCTACATCGCCTCGAACATCACCTTCGAGAACCTCGCGCCGCTGTCGACCTACCTCGGCAAGCCCGGCGACCCGCTGCGCGGCGGGCTGCCGTTCGAGGAATACCTCCGCCGCCAGGACCAGCACCGCGCGGCCGAGATCGCGGCGCTGCTGGACACCCCCCATTTCATCGACCGGGCGGCCGACATCTACGGCTATGCCAGCTTCGTCTGCGACTCGGGGGGGTCGATCTGCGAGGTCGTCGATCCCGACGACCCGGCCGATCCGGTGCTGTCGGCGCTGGCCGGGCGGTTGCTGCTGGTGTGGATCGAGGGGTCGGAGGCGCACACCGCCGAGCTTGTCCGGCGCTTCGACCGCGCGCCCAAGCCCATGTACTACCAGCCCGCCTTCCTGAAGGCGGCGTGGGCCGACTACCTCGGCCGCACGGGCGCCGACGCCGCGGCGGTGGATCCCGATGCGTTCATCCGCTGGACGTATGCCCGCGCCCTTGCCCACCGCCAGCCCCGCTATGCGGCGATGGCGCGGCACTGGGGCGTGCGGGTGCGCGCCGAGGAGGTGGCGGCGGTGCGGACGGAGGGCGATTTCGTTGCCCTCATCGCGCGCGCGATCAACGCCAAGCCTTGAGCCGCGGGGCCGTCGGGCCTAAGTCGGCCTCTCACCTCCGCCTGCGAGCCTGCCCATGCCGATCACCCTTCCCGAAACGCTGCCTGCCTACGACGTGCTTGCGCGCGAGGGCGTCATGGTCATGTCCGAGACCCGGGCAGCGCGCCAGGACATCCGGCCGCTGCGTATCGGCCTGCTCAACCTCATGCCGAAGAAGATCCAGACCGAGACGCAGTTTGCCCGGCTGATCGGGGCGACGCCGCTGCAGATCGACCTGCAGCTGATCCGGATGACCGAGCACCAGTCCAAGACCACCCCGGCCCCGCACATGGAGGCGTTCTACCGCCCTTTCGAGGCGGTCAGGGGCGAGAAGTTCGACGGGCTGATCATCACCGGCGCGCCGATCGAGCACCTGCCCTTCGAGGCGGTGACCTACTGGGACGAGCTGACCGAGGTGATGGACTGGACGCAGAGCCATGTCCATTCCACCTTCGGCGTCTGCTGGGGCGGCATGGCGATGCTCTGGCACTTCCACCGGGTGGCCAAGCACATCCTGCCGGCGAAGGCCTTCGGCTGCTTCCGCCACCGCAACCTCGCCCCCGCCTCGCCCTACCTGCGCGGCTTCTCGGACGATTTCGTCATCCCCGTCAGCCGCTGGACCGAGGTGCGCCAGGCCGAGGTGGACGCGGTGCCCGGGCTTGTCACGCTGCTCGGCTCCGACGAGGTCGGGCCCTGCCTGATCGAGGACGCGGGCCGCCGCGCGCTCTACATCTTCAACCACTTCGAATATGACTCCGGGACGCTGAAGGAGGAGTACGACCGCGACGTGGGGAACGGCACGCCGATCAACGTGCCGATGAACTACTACCCCGACGACGACCCCGCGCGCCCGCCGACGAACCGCTGGCGCAGCCATGCCCATCTGCTCTACGGCAACTGGATCAACGAGATCTACCAGACCACCCCCTACGACCTCGATGCGATTGTCCGCTAGCCTCGCCCTTCTGGCCATGGCCGCGGCCCTGCTGGCGGGCTGCGCCGCCTGGATCGGGGTGCGGGCGGGGGCGCGCGAGGAGGCGGCCGCGGCGGCGTTCCCGCCGATCGGCGGCTTCGTGGAGGTGGACGGCCGGCAGGTGCACGTCCATGTCAGCGGCGAGGGCCCCGACCTGGTGCTGATCCACGGCGCGAGCGGGAACCTTCGCGACTTCACTTTCGATCTCGTCGGCCGGCTGGAGGGGAACTGGCGCGTCATCGCCGTCGACCGGCCGGGGCTGGGCTGGTCGGACCCGCTGGCGGCGGGCGGCGAGAGCCCGGCGGCCCAGGCCGAGGTGCTGCGCGCCGCGGTCGCCCGGCTGGGAGTGCGACGGCCGGTGATCCTGGGCCACAGCTACGGCGGCGCGGTGGCGCTGGCCTGGGCGCTGCAGGCGCCGGCGGAGCCGGCGGCGCTGGTCGTGCTGTCGGGCGCGACCATGCCCTGGCCGGGCGAGCTCGGCCTGCTCTACCGGCTGGCCGACGGCTGGCTGGGCGAGACGGCGGTGGTGCCGGTGGTGAGTGCGCTGGCCCCCGTCGACCGGGTGGAGACCTTGGTCGCCCGCACCTTCGCCCCGCAGCGCCCGCCGGCGGGCTATGGCGCCTACATCGGCGCGGGGCTTGCGGTGCGGCGCGCGACGCTGGCGGCGAACCTGCGCCAGGTCAACGCGCTCAAGGCGCATCTGGAGGCGATGGCGCCGCTCTACCCCGGCCTCGCCCTGCCGGTCGAGATCCTGCACGGCGAGGAGGACGCGGTGGTGGGCGCGGCCTTGCATGCCGAGCCGCTGGCGCAGCTGATCCCCGGCGCGCGGCTGACGTTGCTGCCGGGGATCGGCCACATGCCCCACCACGCCGACCCGCAGGCGGTGGTGGCGGCGGTCGGGCGCGCCGCCGCCCGCGCCGGCCTGCGCTGAGCCCGCCCGGCGGGCGCGATTGCCGGCACCCCGCCGCCAACCTATGCTGCCTGCCCGGGGCAGGAGCAGGAGCAGGAGATGGAGCTTCCCTTCGACGGCGCGATCAGCCGCTTCTACGCCGAGGCGGCGCCGGCGGGGGTGCGCCGGGCGGTGGCCGGGGGCGACCCCGACGACATCCTGTCGGGCAGCTACCCCTACGACCGCTGGATGAAGAAGAAGGACTACGAGGCCGCGCTCGACCGGCTGCAGATCGAGCTGATGAAGTTCCAGCGCTGGGTGCAGGAGACGGGCGCGCGCGTCGTGGTGGTGTTCGAGGGCCGCGATGCGGCCGGCAAGGGCGGCGCCATCCGCCGCTTCACGCTGAACACCAACCCCCGGGTCGTGCGCATCGTCGCCCTGCCGAAGCCGACCGAGCGCGAGGCCGGCCAGTGGTACTTCCAGCGCTATGTGGCCGAGCTGCCGGCGGCGGGCGAGGTGGTGCTCTTCGACCGCTCCTGGTACAATCGCGCCATGGTCGAGCATGTCTTCGGCTTCTGCACGCCCGACCAGCGGGCACGCTTCTTCGACCAGCTTCCGGGCTTCGAGGAGACCCTTGCCGGCGAGGGCATCCGGCTTGTCAAGCTGTGGCTCGAGGTCGGCCGTGCCGAGCAGCTGCGGCGCATGCTGGCCCGCGAGCGCGACCCGCTGAAGCAGTGGAAGCTGAGCCGCATCGACGTCGACGGTCTGGCCAGGTGGGACGCCTACAGCGAGGCCGTGCGCGAGACCTTCGCGCGCAGCCACCGCCCGGCAGCGCCGTGGACGGTGATCCTGGCCGACGACAAGTACCGGGCGCGGCTGATGGCGATCCGCAGCGTTCTGGCCGGCGCCGACTACAGCGGAAAGGATGCGGCCGCGGTCGGGGAATGCGACCCCAGGGTGTGCGGCGGGCCGGCCCTGTGGCATGGTTAAGCGCGGCTACCACCACGGCAACCTGCGCGAGGCGCTGGTCGATGCGGCGCTGAAGCTGATCGCCGAGAAGGGGCCGCAGGGCTTCACCCTGTCGGAGGCGGCCAAGGACGCCGATGTGACGCCGGCCGCCGTCTACCGCCACTTCGCCGGCCGCGAGGAGCTGATCGCCGAGATCGCCCGGCAGGGCTACGAGATCTTCGCCGACCTGATGGAGTACGCCTACAACGACGGCCAGCCCTCGGCGCTGGCGGCCTTCGAGGCGACAGGCCGGGCCTATCTTGCGTTCGCGCGCCGCCACCCTGGCCACTACATGGCGATGTTCGAGAGCGGACTGGCCTTCCAGGACCACCCCGAGCTGGCCCGCGTCGCCGCCCGCGCCTCGGCCGTCCTGGAGCGGGCCGCGGCGCGGCTGTCCGAGCACATCCCGCGCGAGAAGCGGCCGCCGCCGTCGATGTTCTCGGCCCATGTCTGGGCGCTGAGCCACGGGGTGGTGGAGCTGTTCGCCCGCGCCCGCCCCGGCAGCCGCTCGCCCTTCCCGCCCGAGGAACTGCTGGAGGCCGGGATCGGCATCTACCTGCGCGGCCTCGGCCTGCTGCCGCCCGACCGCTGAGCCTGCGCCCGGAAGGCGCCGCCGACGGTCAGTCGACCGCGACCGGCACCGTCACGCCGAAGCGGCCGGGATAGCGGAAGACGATGGCGCAGGGGTCGGCGCCCGCGCCGGCGACCGCGCCGGCGCCGACATGGCAGCCCGCCCCGTCGCGGACGTGGAAGGCGAGGAGGTAGGTGCCGCGCTGCAGCCCGATGACGGTGACCTGGAAGCTGCCGTTGCCGCCGGAATCGGTGAGCACGACGCCAAGCTCGGAGGTGCGGACGCGGGCGAAATAGCCCTCGCGCGTCACCTCGCGGCAGGGCCGCAGGATGTGGTTGCCGAAATAGGCGAGCCGCGGGCAGGCAAAGAGATGGATGCCGAACTGGTAGGCCTTGCGCGGCACCGCGCCGGCGATGTGGGCCTGGACCTCGAGCGTGCCATCGCCCGCCACCCAGCCGACGCCATGCTTGCCCTCGGCGTCATGGGGTTCGTCAAAGCGGTCCCAGCCCGCCACCCACCGGCCGAAGCCGTCCGCCGCCGCCCCCGCCGCCTGCCGGCCCCCGGCGGCGACGTCGGTGGCAAGGACGACCAGGGTGACGAGGGCCACCAAGGCCGCCGCCGCCGCCGCCACGGCACCTGCCCCGAACCTCTCCTGCGCCATCGCCGCCCTCCTGCCCTGCGCCCGCCGGCTGCTAGAGCGTGCCATACACCCAGTCCCCGAACCGCCCGGGGTGGCGGAAGGCCACCGCGCAGCGCCCGGGGTCGGCGCCGGCGATGTCGCAGCCCGCCCCCCGGCGGATGTGCAGGCTGAACGGCGGCGTCGGCTTGCCGGGCTTGCCGAGCGTCCAGCGCAGCCGGGCGTTGCCGAAGCGGTCGGTGAGCAGCACCGCAAACTCCAGCGCCTTGACCCAGCGCGTGCGGCCGTCGCGGGTGGCCCGGATGCAGGCGCTGAAGGGGCGGCTGCGGTAGCCCGTGCCGCCCGACCCGCAGGGCGAGTGGATGCCGAACTGGTAGAGCGTGTTCGGCTCGAGCCCGGTCAGGACCAGATCCCAGTTGTAGCGCTGGTGCAGCACCCAGACGCGGAAGCCGCTGGCCTCGAGGTTGCCCGGAACGTCGAACAGGTCCCAGCCGCGGGTGAAGCGGTACTCCTGCGCCGCGGCGGCCTGCGGCTGCGCCACCAGAGCACAGGAGACGGCGAGTGCGAGGGCGGTTGCCCGAAGGAACCGAGGCAAGGCCATGATCGCCTCCGCGACCGGCTGGCGGACGGGTCCGGGCCACGTCCGGAGCCGGACCGATAGCACAAACGACGTGGAAATTCAATGATATGGTAAAGACTCGACTTTGCGGTCGGTGACGCGGGGGCCGGGCCGGCTGCCGGCAGGCCGGCGACGGCCGCGGGCGAGCGGAACCATCCGCCGCGCGGATCGGTGGCAACGCTCGACACCGCTGCGCACGACCGTCGGCACAGCCGCGCGATCGAGGACCAGGCACTGCGCGTCCACAGGCATCGCCGACCGGTCGAACCCAGCCGGCGTGGTGGAGAACCCATCCGCCCGCGGGATGATGTGGTAGCTGCTGTACGCATCGCTGTCGATGACAAGACCCGTCAACGGCCGGGACGAAAGGGCGCGCTCCCTCGCCCTGCCGACGTCATGTCCGCCCCGGGCCGGACGCGCGACAGCGCGGTTGCGGAGCGCGGCCATCTGCGAAACCCGCGCGGGCGAGAGGCTTGCGCACCCCCGGCAATGCACCCGGAGCCCTCCGCGGTCACGGATGCCGGCCCGGCACCGGCGTGTCGCGCGAAAGGAAGTGCGATGATCGTCGCCACTGTCGCACCCCTCACTCCCGCTCGCATGCTGCGGCGCCGTCCGGCCCGGACGGCAGAGCCAGCCGAAGCCCCGGCGGACAGGACCGGACCCGCCGTGACGGACGGCTGCGGGGCCGCGGCACGGGCCGCATCGCTTCCGGGGCCACCGCCCGATGCCCGACCCGGGGGCGCGGCACGCACCGGGGGCAACAGCGCAGGAACTGCATCGGACGACGCCCCGCTGCAGGAAGCGAACACCGGTTCGGCGTCCTTCAAGGATGATGCGGACGGGATGTCGAGGTTCTCCCGCCGGACAGCCTTGATCCCGATCGCTTCCATATTCCGGAAGTCGACGTCGAAGGCATGGAGCTCGACGTTCTGAAGGGCGCGCGCCGGGCGCCGGAGCACTGGCGTCCGCTGCTTGTCCGCGAGGCGCAGACGTCGGACCAGTTCGACAGCCTCAGGGCCTTCCTGTCCGACCTGCAATACCGCCCGACGCGACGCCATCGCTGCCCGGGGGGGGCCGCCGCGATCGGTGCGCCCATCACGGAAGCCGTGGGTTGAGTCCGTCCGGGGAAAGGGGCATGCCGTCCATCAGCCGATTTGTGCAACAGTGTCGTCCGGATGGTCGCGACGCGATCACGGAAGTGGCGGTCGCGCGACCGGCCGGCCGCGCACCGGCCAACCTGCCGCGGCACTCGGGCGGCGCGTTCCTGGAGACGCCGCGTTCGGAGGCGTGGCGGAACACGGCCGCATCCGCAGCGGCACGGTGATTTCCATTTGCAAATTCATATTTGACGTAAATCAAGGCAGATCGCGATGCCCTGACCCAGCATTATCGGGTGTGGCGTGGCGCATGACGGCCTGCAAGATGCAGGCGGCAGCGGCCCGAAGCCATTGCAGGGGCACATGGAGGTTCGGAATGACAGCGGCCGTCGGGAACGGGAGTCCAGGCTCCGGACATGAGGTTGCGCGCGCACTCCGAGGCATGGCTCAGGCCACGCGGCGCGCCTTTCTGGGGATGGCGGCGCTGGCGATGCTGGCCACGGCCCCGGGTACGCTGCGCGCGGACGACCCCGAGGGCGTGGAGCCCGAGAGCAGCTTCATCGTCGTGTTCGCCGGCAGAACCGGGGAATCCGGCAGCGAAGTCTGGAGCACCCGGCGCACGACGGGCAGCACGTTTCTGGTGGCCGACATCAGGCCGGGATCGCAGGGCAGCAACCCGGGGCCGTTCTGGAACATGGGCGACGGCACCGCGCTGTTCATGGCCGATGACGGCACACACGGGCGCGAGCTCTGGGTCACCGATGGCGGCACCGCCCGCCTCGTGGGAGATCTTTCTCCGGGGGCACAGAGCTCGCAGATCCATAGCTCGCGCCTCAAGGTGATCCGCGGCGGCCTCGCGATCTTCGGGCTCTGCTCGTTCTACTGCGATGATGCCGAGGCATGGGTTTCCTGGGGCGGCGGCGCCTGGCCGCTGAAGGACGAAAGCGGCGAGCAGGTGCGTTTCACCGACCTCTTTGCGCGCGAGGTCGAACAACGGGTGGCGCCTGTCGACACCAACCGCTTCGTGATGGCGGCCGAGTCCCCGGGGTATCGCGACCAGCTCTGGCTGCTCGAGGGCCGCAGCGGCGCCGACGCCCGCGCCACGCCGATCCTCGATCGCGATGGCGATCCGATCCAGGGCCCGCGCCAGTTCACCCCGCTCGGTGACGGAACCGTGCTGTTCTTCGCCTTCCAGTGGAAGTCGGGCCCGGCCCTGTGGATCACCGACGGCACGCCGCGCGGCACGAGGATCGTGCGCAAGGACTTCCCCGGCGTGAGCAGCCAGCTGCACCTCCACCGGCTCACATCGCCCCGGCCCGGCTTTGCCGTGTTCCTGACCGGCGCGATCGGCGGCGACGACTGGGCCGTGTGGTCCACCGACGGGACCCGCGCGGGCACGCGACGGGCGCGCGTCGTCCCCGGCAGTTCGGGCGGCCTGTGGAATTTCGCAGTGCTGAACGACGAGTGGATCCTGTTCCAGCTTTCCAACGGGAATCTCTGGTTCACCAATGGACAGCGCGAGGGCACGGGCATCTCGTTCCGCGCCGACCGGCTTATCAGCCTCACGCCGATCGGTTTCGATGCCGCCCTGTTTGCCTATCCGCACCCGCGGCGGACGGCGGGCGGACCCCTCCACGGGTTCGAGCCCTGGGTCGTCAAGGGCAATCCTCCGCGCCCACAGCTCTTGCGCAACATCGACCGGCGAATCGATGATGACGGCAAGCATCGCGGCTCTCTCGACGACATTCCCTTCGAGGTCACGGTGCTGTCGCCCGGATTTGCCGTCTTCCCGGCCAGCGACGGGCAGGAGGGCCGCGACATCTGGTTCACCAACATCGGGGCAGCGACGACCCGGAAGGTGCGCGAGCTGTCGAACATTGCAGGCGCGCAGATCATCGACGGAACGTTCGGCCCGCTCGGCGGCGGGAGCGCGGCCTTCACGATGTGGACCTACGATGGCGTCACATGGAACTACCCGCAGATCTGGATGACCGACGGCTCCCGCGGGGGCACGCGCGCGCTGTGCAAGGGCGTGTATGGCTCGGCTTTCACGCCGTTGGGGGCGTTCGGTGAAGCCTCGGAGGAGCGCGCTCCGGCCGCCCCGGCGCCGGCCGCCGAGCCGGGGCAGACGTGCGACGACTGACGCGGTCCCGGCGGGCGCCGCGATCATGCCGCCCCGCAGGAACGCGAAGCCCGGGAAGCTTGACGCCCCCGGTGCAATCGCCTGCAGCGAGGCGCTTCGCGCGTCGAGGCGCCTCGGCCGGAACATCTGGCGACGATGGAGCGGACATCACCGCCGAAGCCGCGCCGGGACAAGGATGCACTGCGTCTAGCTGCCGGGTCAGCGCCTGTCGGCCCGGGACTTCGACCGTCTGGTCGCGGAGTTCCGGGTCCGTGTCGCCGTCCCGAACGGCTTCACCGCGCTCGGCACGCCCGTCGCGGAGGTCGCGGGGTAGGTCTGTCCGGGGAAAGGGGAGGCCCGCCCATCACCCGATTTGTGCAACAGAGCCACTTTCCTGCAAGACAGGTGAAGGCCCGGCGAGGTGCACTGTCTGCCGATCAGTGACTTGTCAATCTTCCGCAAGCCCGAAATGCAAAAGCTCCAGAAACTTTCCGGAGCTTTTCCAATATGTTATCTGCCTGCGCAGCAGCGTCCCGCTTAGCGCTTGGAGAACTGGAAGCTGCGGCGGGCCTTGCGCTTGCCGTACTTCTTGCGCTCCACCGCGCGGGCGTCGCGGGTGAGGAAGCCTGCCGCCTTCAGCGCCGGGCGCAGGGTCGGCTCGTAGAGCTGCAGGGCCTTGGAGATGCCGTGCTTGACCGCCCCGGCCTGGCCCGAGAGCCCGCCGCCCCTGACGGTGGCCAGGACGTCGAACTGGCCCTCGACGCCGGCGATCTGGAACGGCTGGCGCAGGATCATCTGCAGCACCGGGCGGGCGAAGTAGAGCGCAAGCTCCTTGCCGTTGACGGTGACGCGGCCCGAGCCGGGCTTGATCCACACCCGGGCGACGGCGTCCTTGCGGGCGCCCGTGGCGTAGCTGCGGCCGAGGGCATCGCGCACCGGCCTGCGGGCGGGCGCGGCCTCGGGCGCCACTGCGGCGGCCGGGGCGGCCGCGGCCTGGGCGACGGCGGCGCGCAGCCCGTCGAGCGAACGGATCTGGTCGGCCATGGTCAGGCGCTCCGGCTGTTCTTGGGGTTCATCGACCTGACGTCCAGCACCTCGGGCTGCTGGGCGACATGGGGGTGCTCGGCGCCGGCATAGACGCGCAGGTTGGTCATCTGTTGCTTGCCGAGGCGGTTGCGCGAGATCATCCGCTCAACCGCCTTGACGACGACACGCTCGGGGTGCTTGCCCTCGAGAACCTGCCGGGCGGTGCGGCCCTTGATGCCGCCGGGATAGCCGGTGTGCCAGTAGTAGGTCTTCTGGTCGCGCTTGCGCCCCGTCATCTGGACCTTGTCGGCGTTGATGATGATGACGTTGTCACCCATGTCCATGTGCGGGGTGAAGGTCGGCTTGTGCTTGCCGCGCAGGCGCATGGCGACGATCGAGGCGAGGCGGCCGAGGACGACGCCCTCGGCGTCGATCAGGATCCACTTCTTGTCGATGTCCGCCGGTCGAGCGGAAAAGGTCTTCATCGCGGTTCCCCGGGTGGGAGGGGGGCCGCCGCGGGCGGCCCGGAATGCGCGCTTCTACCCCGTGGCGCGGCGCTGTCAAGCACCCGGGGTGCGATTTGCACGCGGATTTCCCGTTGCCAACAAGCGGCTTGCGGATGCGGTATCATGTTACCCCACGACCGCCGCGGGGCCGCAGGATGGGCGGGCGGGTCGGTTCGGGGCCGGCGGGACCGGGCGCAGGGGGGCGCGTCGGCGGCGCGAGGCCGCGGCGCGGCCCGAGGGCGTCGAGGCGGCCGGCGAGCGGGCTGCCCTCGGCGGCGAAGACGACCGCAGGCAGGGGTGCGCCGGCGAAGGCCGCGGCCTCGGCAAGGGCGCGGGCGAGCGGCCCCTCGACCCCCGGGCGCGCCCCGACCACGCCGACGACCAGGCGCCCCCCCGGTCCGCCCGCCATGGCGGCCCAGGCGGCAAGGCCGGCCGCGCCGGCCAGCGCCCGGTCGAGGAGCCCCGCGAGGAGCGGCTGCAGGGCCGGGGCGGGCCCCAGCGCGGCGGGTTCGGGCGGCGGCGCGGGTGCGGCCTCCGCGGCCGCGGCAAGTGTCGCGGCGACCCAGTCGACGGCCTCGGGCGGCAGCAGCACGGCCGAGGGCGCGACATCGAGGTTGAGCCCCAGCGCCAGCCCGTGGCCGGCGATCAGCGCCGCCAGCACCCGCCCCGGCAGCGCCGCATAGGGCGCCGGCGCGCCGGCGAAGCCGGCCAGCCGCTCCTCGCTGTCGAAGGCCAGCACCACCGGTCCGTCGCCGAGGGGGAAGACGCGCGGCTCGATGCTGCCGCCGCCGGCCTCGCGGGCGAGAAGAAGGTAAAGCTCGGTTGACGCCAGGCAGGCGTGGAAGGCGCGCCGCGGCACCTCGTCCTCGGGCGCGGCGGCCATGGCGGCATGGGCGCGGTCGAGGGGCGTGGTTTCATCCACCGGCGAGCACCGCTGCCAGCCGCGTCCTGAGCGCGGGCAGGAGTTCGGCCTCCATCCAGGGGTTGCGCCCCAGCCAGCCGCTGTTGCGCCAGGAGGGATGGGGCAGCGGAAACGCCGCCGGCGCGTGGCGCCGCCAGTCGCGCACCGCCGCGGCGACGGGGATGCGCCGCCCGAGGTGCCAGCCGATGGCATGGCCGCCGACGAGGATCGACAGCTGCAGCCCGGGCAGCGCCGCCATCACCTCTGACCGCCAACTGGCCGCGCAGCGCGGTGGCGGCGGCAGGTCGGCGCCCCGCGCGTCGTAGCCCGGAAAGCAGAACGCCATCGGCACGATGGCGATGCGGTCGCGATCGTAGAAGGTGGCCTCGTCGAGACCGAGCCAGGCGCGCAGCCGGTCGCCCGAGGGGTCGCGGAACGGCTCGCCCAGGCGGTGGACGCGCAGCCCCGGCGCCTGGCCGGCGATCAGGACGCGCGCGGAGGGGCGGAACCAGACCACCGGCCGCGGCGCATGGGCGGTGGCGGTGGCGGCGAATTCGGCCGCGCAGAGCCGGCAGGCGGCGATGGCCGCTGCCAGCGCGCCGGCTCGGCCCGGCGGGACGGCAGGGGTTGCGGTGGCGGGGGCGGTGTCCATTCCCCTCACCTAGGCCAGGATCGCGGCGGCGAAAAGCCACCCCGCGGCGGTCGCCGGGAGGCGCGGGAGAGGTGCGGTGCAGCGGGGGCTTGAAAATTTCGACATTTTTAGAAATATAGAATGATGATACCCGACTCACCCCTTTCCGCCGCCGCCGCCACTGCCTTCGCCGCCCTTGGCTCGGGCCCGCGGCTGGCGGTGCTGCGCGCGCTGGTGCGCGCTGCCCCGGCCGGGCTTGCCGTCGGCGAGCTTGGCGGGCGCTGCGGTCTGTCCGGTGCGACGCTGACCCATCATGTCGCTGCCCTGGTGCGCGCGGGCCTCGTCGTGCGCACCCGCCGCGGGCGCGCCGCGATCTGCCGGGCCGACACCGCGGCGATCCGGGCGCTGTCGGATTTCCTCCTGGCCGAGTGCTGTGCGGACTGCCCGCGGCCCGGCCCCGCCGCCCATTCCGCCGAGGAGACCGCCGATGGCTGAGACCGTCCGCCGCGCAGCGCCGCCCTTGCGCACCAGCCCGCTGCGCCGCATCGACGGCGTGCTGGCAGCCATCGCCGCGCTTGTCGCGGCGATGGCCCTGGCCGATCCCGGTGGCGTCAAGGCGACCATCGGCGCGGCCGCGGGCGCCTTCGCCGCCACGCTGCCGGTGCTTGTGGCCGCAACGCTGGCGCTGGCGTGGGTCCGGGCGGCGGGCGCGGAGGCGCTGGTCGGCCGCGCCTTCCGCGGCCGCGAGGGGTGGATGATCGTGATGGCGGCGGCGGCCGGGGCGCTGGCCCCGTTCTGCTCCTGCCAGGTGATCCCCTTCGTCGCTGCGCTGCTGGCCATGGGCGCGCCGCTGTCGGCGGTGATGGCCTTCTGGCTCGCCTCGCCCCTGATGGACCCGGCGATGTTCCTGTTCACCGCCGGCGTTCTGGGCACGGGCTTCGCCGTTGCCAAGACCGTCGCCGCGGTCGCGATCGGGGTTGGCGGCGGGGCCGCGGTGCGGGCGCTGGCGGGCCGCGGCCTGCTTGCCGAGCCCCTGCGCGCCCGGTCCCCGGCGACAGGCTGCTGCAGCCGCCCGCGCACGGCCTTCCCCGGCACCGCGGTCTGGGCCTTCTGGCGCGAGCCCGCCCGGGTTGCGACCTTCGGCGCCACGGCAGCGCAGAACCTCTGGTTTCTCGGCCGCTGGCTGGCGCTGGCCTATCTGGTCGAGGCGGCGATGCTGGCGCATCTGCCGGCCGGCGCGATCGCGGGCTGGCTGGGCGGGGACGGGGCGCTGACGGTGGTGGCGGCGGCGGCGGCGGGGGTGCCGGCCTACCTGAACGGCTACGCCGCCGTGCCGCTGGTCGCGGGGCTGATGGCGCAGGGCATGGGGCCCGGCGCGGCGATGGCCTTCGTGGTCGCCGGCGGGATGACCTCGGTTCCCGCAGCGCTGGCGGTCTGGGCACTGGTGCGGCCGGGGGTGTTTGCGCTCTATCTCGGGCTTGCGCTGGTGGGAGCGGTGGCGGCCGGCCTCGGCTGGGCGATGCTGGCCTGACAGCGCCGGTGCCGGCGCCGCCCGGCCGGCCCGGCCCCGGCGCCTGCCCCCCGGGGCGCCACCCCCTCCCCGGCTCCTGCCCCTGCCCCTGCCCCTGCCCCTGCCCCTGCCCCGGCGATGGCGCCGGATTGATTGGGAAACGCGGCAAAATCGACATAATGTCGCCGGAAAGCCCGTGCAGGGTGGGTTGTTAACGAAGATGCCCTAGCCCGGAGCGGCAGGCTTGCGGGGAGAACGGGCCGTGATCGGGGCGTGCCGGGCAGTGCGATGCTGGAGTTCGTGAACGTCAGCAAGTCCTTCTGGACGGGGGTCCGGCGCAAGGTGATCCTCGACCGGGCCTCGTTCCGGGTCGACCTCGGCCGGTCGCTCGGGGTCCTGGCCCCCAACGGCGCCGGCAAGACAACAATCATCAACATGATGTGCGGTCTGGAGAAGCCCGACGAGGGCGAGGTCCGCCGCGGCTGCCGGGTGTCATTTCCGCTGGGCTTCATGGGCGGGGTCGTCAGCCGCCACAGCGGCACCGAGAACGCCCGCTACATCGCCCGCCTCTACGGGCTCGACCCCGACTATGTCGAGGCCTTCGGCCGCTGGCTGGCCGACATCGGCGAATATTTCGACATGCCGGTGGGGACCTACAGCCAGGGCATGCGGGCGCGCTTCGCCTTCGCGCTGATGCTGGCGATCGACTTCGACATCTACCTGATCGACGAGGGCATGCCGTCGACCACCGACGTCGTCTTCAACCGCAAGGCCGGCGAGATCCTGCGCGAGCGGCTGGCCGAGGCCACGGTCGTGGTGGTCTCGCACCAGGCCGAGACGCTGGCCAAGTTCTGCCGCTCGGCGGCGGTCCTGCGCGACGGCAAGCTACTGATGTTCGACACCCTGGACGAGGCGAAGGCGCATTATGACCAGCAAACCCAGGGCTAGCCGCTTCCGCTTCCGCCGCGCCGGCGGGCCGGGCCCCGGGGCCGGCGACGGGCCGCCCGCCGCCGGGCCGCGGCCGGCCGAGCCCGTGGCCGACGCACTGCCCTTCGCCACCGGCCACGACGGTTTCGGGCCCGGCCCCTTCGCCACTGCCGGCGGCCCGGCGGCCACCGGCGCGGAGGGTGCGCCAACGGCACGCCAGCTGCGCCTCGCCCGCCGGCTTGCCCTGCGCCACGGCATCGAGGCCGCCACCGACCTCGAGGCGGTGGACAGGCTGCGCGCCCGCGGCATCGACCCCTTCCAGCACACGAGCCTGCTTGAGCTTGTCGCCAGCGACGGCCGGCTTGCCGCCGACGCGGCCGAGGCCGGCGAGGCGCCGATCCAGCTGCCCCAGACCCGCCGGCCGGCCCCCCCGCCGGCCGTCGGCCAGGCCCCCGCGCGCCCCGCCCCGCAGGCCCGGGCCGAGGGGATCCTCGAGATCCAGCGCGACATCGCCCGCCGCCGCCGCCGCCGCTCGCTGCTCCTGCTTGCCCGGCTGGCGGTGTTCGTCTTCCTGCCGACGCTGCTGGCGGGCTACTACTACCATGTCGTGGCGACGCCCCTCTACGCCACCAGGTCCGAGTTCGTGATCCAGCAGGCCTCGCCCCAGGGCGGCGCGCAGCTGGGCGGGCTGTTCTCGGGCACCGCCTTCGCCTCCCAGCAGGATTCGATCACCGTCCAGAGCTACCTGACCTCGCGCGACGCGATGCTGCGGCTGGACGCCGACCACGGCTTCAAGGCCCATTTCGCCCAGCCGGCGATCGACCCGATCCAGCGGCTCGACCCCGCGGCCACCAACGAGGATGCCTACCGGCTCTACCAGCGCAACGTCCGCATCGGCTACGACCCCACCGAGGGGATCATCAAGATGGAGGTGACCGCCGCCGATCCCGCCGTCAGCGCCGCCTTCTCGCGGGCCCTGATCGGCTATGCCGAGGAGGTGGTCGACCGGCTGACCCAGCGGCTGCGCGAGGACCAGATGCGCGGCGCGCGGTCCAGCTACGAGGAGGCCGAGCAGCGGCTGATCGAGGCCCAGCGCCGGGTTGTCGAGCTGCAGGAGCAGTACCGGATGCTGTCGAGCGAGGTCGAGGTCGGACTCCTGACCGCCCAGATCACCGCGCTCGAGACCGAGCTCACCCAGCAGCGGCTGATCCTCGAGGAGATGCTGGCCAACCCCAACCCCAACCGCGCCCGCACCGAGCCGATCCAGCGCCGCATCGCCAACCTCGAGCGCGAGATCGCCACGCTGCGCGGCCGGCTGACGCAGGACAGCGACGACGGGGCCTCGGTGGCGCGGGTGCAGGGCGAGCTGCTGATCGCCCAGGCCGACGTGCAGACCCGGCAGATGATGCTGGCCCAGGCGCTCCAGCAGCTCGAGGCGGCGCGCATCGAGGCCGGCCGGCAGGTGCGCTATCTGTCGCTCGGCGTCAGCCCGGTGGCGCCCGACGCCGCCACCTACCCGCGCGCCTTCGAGAACACCGCGCTGGCCTTCTTGATCTTCGGCGGCATCTACCTGATGCTGTCGATGACGGCCTCGATCCTGCGCGAGCAGGTGTCGGCCTGAGGCGCCCGGGCCCCGGGCGCGGCCGCCCGGGAGGCCGCCCATGCACGAGTTCGCGATCGGCGGCGTGGCCGTCGGCAACGACCTGCCGCTGACGCTGATCGCCGGCCCCTGCCAGATCGAGAGCGCAGGCCAGGGGGTGGAGATCGCCGGGCGGATGGCAGAGGCCTGCCGGGCGGCGGGTGCGGGCTACATCTTCAAGGCGAGCTACGACAAGGCCAACCGCACCTCGGCCGCGGGAGCGCGCGGCCCCGGCCTCGAGGCCGGGCTGGCGGCGCTGGCCGAGGTCCGCCGGCAGACGGGCGTGCCGGTGCTGACCGACGTGCACGAGCCCGGCCACTGTGCCGCCGCGGCCGAGGTGGCCGACGTGCTGCAGATCCCCGCCTTCCTCTGCCGCCAGACCGACCTCCTGGTCGCCGCCGGGCGGACCGGGCGGGCGGTGAACGTCAAGAAGGGCCAGTTCCTCGCCCCCTGGGACATCGCCCATGTCGCCGCCAAGGTCGAGGCGACCGGCAACCGGCGCATCCTCCTGACCGAGCGCGGCACCAGCTTCGGCTACAACACCCTCGTCGTCGACATGCGCGCGCTGCCGATCATGATGCGCACCGGCTGGCCGGTGATCATGGACGCCACCCACGCCGTGCAGGAGCCCGGCGGGCGCGGTGCGGCATCCGGCGGCCGTCGCGAGTTTGCCCCGGTGCTGGCGCGCGCGGCGGTGGCGCTCGGCATCGCCGGGGTGTTCGTCGAGACCCACCCCGACCCCGACCGCGCCCCCTCGGACGGGCCGAACATGGTTCCCCTGGCGGCGATGCCGGGGCTGGTCGAGACGCTGATGGCCTTCGACCGGCTGGCCAAGGCAAGGCCGCTCGGACCGGTGCGCAGCCACCCCGAGGGGGGTTGATCGCGGCGCGGCGGGGGCGTATGTCACCCCGCACGGTTGGGGCGTAGCCAAGCGGTAAGGCAGCGGATTTTGGTTCCGCCATACCTAGGTTCGAATCCTAGCGCCCCAGCCAGACCCCCACCACCGCCGGCCCGGCCCGCAGCATCCGCCGCCGCCCGTTCCGCCCCGCAGCCGGCGGCGGCCTCACCACCGGCCGGTCGCCGCCCGCAGGAGCAGGATGCCGCGCAGGGCGAACTCCGACGGCGCCAGGCGGCCTGCGGCGACGCGGCCGGGGTCGCCGACGGCGCGGGCAAGGATGCCCCCGGCCGGGGCCGCCGCCAGCAGCGCCGCCGCCGCCCGCGCCGGCACCGCGGCGCGGGCCGCGCGCGCCCGGGCGAGGCGGGCGAGCCCCTCGCGGGCAATCGCCGTCACCGCCGCGGGCCGGTCGTCGGGCAGCGGGTCGAGACCGCGGGCGGCAAGCGCCGGCACTGCGACAAGCCAGGCGGCGAGGCCCGCGCCCCAGCCGAGGTCGCGCACCGCCGGCTCGGCCGCGTCCGGGGCGCCGAGGGCGCGCGCGGCACACCACATCAGCCCGGCGGAGGTCGCCTCCAGATGCGCCGCGAGCGCGGCGGCATCGGCGAAGGGCTCGCGCCATGCCTCGCGCCGGCGGGCGGCGGCCATGGCGTCGAGGGCCGCGGCCGGCAGGCCGGCGGCGCGGATCACCGCCGCAAGCGGCCCGGCCACCTCATGGGCGCGGTCAGGCCCGCCACCGGCCGCGTCGGCCACCGCCTCGCGCCACCACTGCAGGCGGATCTCGGCCAGGGCCGGCTCGGCCGTGCCCCAGGCGGCGCGGGCAAGCTCGAGGTTGTAGGCATAGAGCGGCCAGAGCCGGTCGCGCATCTGCGGGGGCGCAGCGAGGCCGGCGCGGAAGCGCAGCGGGTCGCCCTCGGCCACCCTGCCGGCGCAGGCCGCGGCGGTCATGGCGCGGGTTCGGCAACGACGAGGCGATAGCCGAAGTCGTCGCCATGGGCATGCCAGACCGCGATCTCGTCGCGGAAGCCGCGGACGAGATCGCTGTCGGGCAGCCCTTCGAGGCGTCGGGCGAGCGGCCCGTAATAGTCCGCCCAGGCCGACTGCGGCAGCCAGAAGGCATCGCGGACGGCGTATCCTGACGCCGCCACGCGGGCCTCGAGCGCCGCCGCATCCTGCAGGGCGATGCCCTCGGCCGCCAGCCAGGCGCGCACCGCCGGCGCCGGCGCGGCCACCCGCAGCACGAGGTCGGAGAATGCCACCCGCCCCCCGGGCTTCAGAAGCCGCCGCCAGGCCGCCAGCGCCGCCTCGATGCCGGGGGCGTAGGCCGCGCCGGCCGACCAGACCAGGTCGAAGGGGCCGCCCGGCGGATCGGTCATGCAGGCGACCTCGGCCCGCACGGCCGGGAAGGCGGCGCGGACATGGGCGATGAACTCCGGCGAGAGGTCCACCGCGACCACCCTGCCCCCGGGCACATGGGCCAGAAGGCCGGGCAGGTCGGCCCCCCGCCCGCATCCGGCATCAAGCACCGCGGCGTCGGGCGCGATCCCGGCGAGCGCGCGATCGAGGCTCGCACGGTCCCCCGGGCCGGCCCGCTCCAGCCCCTCGAAGAGTTCGAAGACGGTCATTCCGCCGCCATCGCCACCGGCTCCACCCCATCCCGGACGAGCTTCCAGACGATGGCGTCGAGCAGCGCCTCGAAGGAGGCGTCGACGATGTTGGGGCTGACGCCCACCGTCGACCAGCGCCGTCCGCTGCCGTCCTCGCTGTCGATGATGACGCGGGTGACGGCCTCGGTGCCCCCTTGCGTGATCCGCACCTTGAAGTCCACGAGCCGCAGGTCGTCGATGCAGGCCTGGTAGGGCCCGAGATCCTTGGCCAGCGCCTTGGCGAGCGCGTTCACCGGGCCGCGGTCGCGGCCCTCGGCGTCCATGCTCTCGGAGACCGACAGCACCTTCTGCGCCCCGATCTTGACCACCACCACCGCCTCGGAGAGGCTGACCATGCGGTTGTGCCTGTTCTTGCGCCGCTCGACCGTCACCCGGTAGCGCTTGACCTCGAAGTAGTCGGGAAGAAGGCCAAGTTCCCCGCGGGCGACCAGCTCGAACGAGGCCTGGGCGGTGTCGTAGGCATAGCCCTCCTCCTCGCGCGCCTTCACCTTCTCGAGGATGCGGGCGAGCGCGGGGTCGCCGGCGGCCACCGCGATGCCGGCCTCCGCGAGGCGCGCACGCAGGTTCGACTGGCCGGCCTGGTTCGACATCGGGATGACGCGGGCGTTGCCGACGGCGGCGGGGTCGACATGCTCGTAGGTGGCCGGGTCCTTCAGGATCGCGGAGGCGTGCAGCCCCGCCTTGTGGGCGAAGGCCGAGGCGCCGACATAGGGTGCCGAGCGCAGCGGCACGCGGTTGAGGATGTCGTCGAGCCGGCGCGAGACGCGCGTGAGCGTCGCGAGCGCGGCGGGCGCGACGCCGGTCTCGAAGCGGGAGGCCCAGGGCTCCTTGAGCAGCAGCGTCGGGATCAGCGTCGTCAGGTTGGCGTTGCCGCAGCGCTCGCCAAGCCCGTTCAGCGTGCCCTGCACCTGCCTGGCCCCGGCATCGACGGCCGCCAGGCTTCCGGCGACGGCGGTGCCGGCGTCGTCGTGGCAGTGGATGCCAAGGCGGTCGCCGGGGTTGCCGGCGGCGATGACCGCCGCCGTCGCGCGGCCGATCGCGTCGGGCAGTGTGCCGCCGTTGGTGTCGCACAGGACCACCCAGCGCGCGCCGGCATCGCGCGCCGCCTGCAGGCAGGCGAGCGCATAGGCCGGGTCGGCCTGCCAGCCGTCGAAGAAGTGCTCGGCATCGAAGATCGCCTCGCGGCCGAGCGCGACCACCCGCGCCACCGAGTCGCGGATCGCGGCGAGGTTCTCCTCGAGGCTGACGCCGAGGGCGGTGCGGACGTGGTAGACATGGGCCTTGCCGACCAGGCAGACGGCCGGCGTGCCGGCGTTGACGACGGCGGCAAGGACGTCGTCGTTCGCTGCCGACCGGCCGGCGCGGCGGGTCATGCCGAAGGCCGCCAGGGTCGACCGCGTCGCCGGGGCGCGGGCGAAGAAGTCGCTGTCGGTCGGATTGGCACCGGGCCAGCCGCCCTCGATGTAGTCCACCCCCAGCGCATCGAGCATGGCCGCGATCAACTGCTTG
The DNA here is from genome assembly GCA_023383015.1 of Paracoccaceae bacterium. Lineage (GTDB taxonomy): Bacteria > Pseudomonadota > Alphaproteobacteria > Rhodobacterales > Rhodobacteraceae > JAHDXW01. The sequence continues at coordinate 22,064 of JAHDXW010000008.1, read as the reverse complement.
TCGGCGACCGAGAACTGCACGCCCTGCGTCTGCTGGCCGTCGCGCAGCGTGGTGTCGTAGAGGAAGAGGCGCTCGCGGCGGGTCATCGGCAGGGCTCCGTGCCTGCGGCGGGGCGGCCGCGGCCGGCGGCGGCGGGCGCGGCCACCGGGGCGGCAGAGGCGGTCGGGGCCCGGCTCATTCGATCACCTCCAGCTTGGCCGGCTCGAAGGCCGGGCCGAGTTCCCATTCGACGCCCGCGGGCGTGTCGCGCACCACCACGCCGGCCGCGGTGATGGCCTGGCGCAGCCAGTCGGCGCGCGCCCAGTCCTTCGCCGCGCGCGCCGCCGTCCGCGCCGCCAGCAGCCGCTCGACCAGCGCCGCCACCGCCGCCGGGTCGCGACCTGCGGCCACCCACGCCCCCATCCCCGGCTCCAGCAGTCCCAGAAGCCGGGCCGAGGCCGCCAGCCCCGCCGCATCCCCCTCTGTCGCCAGCCCGTGCAACGCCGCGATCGCGCCCGCGGCGTTGAGGTCGTCGGCGAGCGCGGCAAGGACGGCGGGCGCCGGGCTCGGCGCGGGCTCGATGCCCGCGACGAGACCCCGCCAGCGGCGCAGCGTCGCCTCGGCCTGGGCGCGCCGCTCCTCGGTCCAGTCCATCGGGCTGCGGTAATGCGTCCCCAGCAGCACCAGCCGGATGACCTCCCCCGGCACACCCCTGTCGAGCAGATCCCGCACGGTGAAGAAGTTGCCGAGCGACTTCGACATCTTCCTGCCCTCGACGAGCAGCATCTCATTGTGCATCCAGACGCGGGCGAAGCCCGCGCCGGGGTGGGCGCAGGCCGACTGGGCGATCTCGTTCTCGTGGTGGGGAAACATCAGGTCGATGCCGCCGCCGTGGATGTCGAAGGCCGGGCCGAGCAGCGCCTCGGCCATCGCCGAGCACTCGATGTGCCAGCCCGGCCGGCCCCGACCCCAGGGGCTGTCCCAGCCCGGCAGGCCGGGCTCGGAGGGCTTCCACAGCACGAAGTCCACCGGGTCGCGCTTGTAGGGCGCGACCTCCACCCTGGCGCCGGCGATCATCTCGTCGAGGCTGCGGCCCGAGAGGCGGCCGTAGGCGGGAAAGCTGCGGACGTCGAAGAGCACGTGCCCCGCGGCGGCGTAGGCATGGCCCCGCGCCACCAGCCCCTCGATCATGGCGATCATGCCGGCGACATGGGCCGTCGCCCGCGGCTCGACCGTCGGGCGCAGGGCGCCCAGCGCATCCATGTCGGCGTGATACCAGCCGATCGTCGTGTCGGTCAGCTCGCGGATGATGTCGTTCACCGGGCGCGCATCGCCCGCCGCCGCCATCTCGGCCGCCCGCGCGTTGATCTTGTCGTCGACGTCGGTGAAGTTGCGCACGTAGGTGACATGCCCGGCCCCGTGGACGTGCCGCAGCAGGCGGAAGAGGGTGTCGAACACCACCACCGGGCGCGCGTTGCCCAGATGCGCGCGGTCGTACACGGTGGGGCCGCAGACATACATCCGCACGTTCAGGGGGTCGAGCGGAACGAAATCCTCCTTCCGCCGGGTCGCGCTGTTGTAGAGCCTGATGGCGGTCATGGGTCCCCCCCGGGACAGCGGCGCGCCGTCGCCGGTCCGGCGGGGTCGTGGGCTTCTCCCTGGGAAAAGACGCGCGCCCGCCGGTCCGGTCAGCGGCGGATGCAGATGAGAATGGTGCGACGCGTCGTCATGGCCGCGCAGATAGCCGATCGCCGCGGCGCTGCCAAGGGTTTCGCGCGCCCCGCCGCCGTGGCATGCTGCACCGCGATGGGCCGCGACATCGTCACCGCCGTCTGCGCCGCGCTGCCCGGGGCCGAACGGTCGGACCCCTGGGGCGGCGGCCATGACGCCTGGAAGGTGGGCGGGCGGATGTTCGCCTGCGTCGGCGCCACCCTGCAGGGCGTCGCGGTCAAGTGCCCCGATGTCGACACCGCCGAGCTTCTGATCGCCGCGGGCACGGGGCAGCGGGCGCCCTACTTCCACCGCTCATGGGTGTTCCTGCCCTGGGGCACGCCCGCCGACGAGCTGGCCCACCGCCTGGGCGTCGCCTACCGGACGATCCGCGCCGGGCTGCCGAAGCGGGTGCAGGCCGCCCTGCCCCCAGCGCCCGCCACCGCGGGCCCGGACGCGACCGTCGGGCCGGCAGGTCATGCCAGCGGGTAGCGGGCCAGTTCCCGGTAGTGGGCCTGGCTTTCGCCCAGGAACGAGCGGCAGAGCGCGAAGGCGGTGACCGCGAAGGGCCCGGCCGCGAAGCCCTGCTCGGCCGCCACCGCCGCCTCGAGGCGCTGCGGATCGGCGTCGCCGGGCTTCAGCCGCGCCAGGGTGACATGGGGCACGAAGCGGCGCGCCTCGGGCGCCGCGCCGGCCCGCCGCGCCGCCGTCTCGACCTTGCGGGCAAGGTGGGCAAGCGCGGGCTCCGCCGCCACCCCGGCGTGCACCGACCGCGCCCTGCCGCCGCCGAAGATGCCGACGCCGCGGAGGGTCAGCGCGAAGGCCGGGGCGCGCAGGGCGGCGAGCGCATGGTGCACCTCTTCGGCCACAGGCTCGGTGATCTCGCCGAGGAAGGCGAGCGTGAGGTGCAGGTTCTCGGGCGGCACCCGGCGCGGCAGCGGCAGCAGGTGCTGCAGAAGGACCAGCCGCTGGCGCACCGGCTCGGGAAGGTCGAGGGCGACGAAGGCGCGGATCATCGCCGTGCGAGCCGCGCCAGCCGGTCGCACAGCTCGGCCCCGACCGGCCCCTCGCGCGGCGGGTCGGCAAGCGTCGCGACAAGCCGCTCGGGCGGGGGGCCGCGGCTCGCGCCCACCCCCGGCGGCAGGGCCCGCAGGATCGCCTGCGCCGCCTCCGGAAGGCGGTCGGGAAGCGCCCGCCCCGACAGCAGGCCCCAGAGGCCGGTCCAGGCGCGCGCCACCGTCCAGGGGTTGTAGCCCCCGCCGCCAAGCACGATCATCCGGGGCGCGAGCCGGCGGATCGCCGCCACCGCCTCCCACAGCGCGTTGTTGGACAGCGACAGCCGCGACAGGGGGTCCTCCTCGACCGCGTCGGCCCCGCACTGCACCACCACCGCGCGCGGCGCATGGGCGGCCAGACGGGGCAGGATCAGCCCGTGCAGGATCGCGCGCATGCCGCTGTCGTTCAACCCCCGCGGCACCGGCAGGTTGTAGACGCTGCCGGCACCGCGGTCCTCGAGCCGGCCGGTGAACGGCCAGCGCGCCTCCTCGTGCACCGAGATCATCAGCAGCTCGGGGTCTTGGCCGAGCGCGGCCTCGACACCGTCGGGGTGGTGGGCGTCGAGGTCGACATAGGCGAGCGGCGAAAGCCCGCGGCGGCGCAGCACCATCAGGCACAGCACCGGGTCGTTGAGGTAGCAGAACCCGTTGGCACGGTCGCGCAGGCCGTGGTGGGTGCCGCCGCCGGGCACATGGATGACGCCCCCCTCCTCCACCAGCCCGGCGGCCAGCATGGCGCCCCCCGCCGAGGTGGCCGGGCGGCGGAACATCCCGCGGAAGACCGGGTTGGCGAGCGTGCCGAGCCCGTGGCGGCGCGTCACCTCGGGGCTGACCTGCTGGTCGGCCTCGGCAGCGGTGAGCGCGGCGAGATAGGCGGGGTCGTGGAAGAGGGCGAGCGCGACGGGCCGCGCGCACGGCGCGGTCAGGTACTCGCCGGGGCCGAACCAGCCCAGCACGCGGGCAAGGTCGATCACAGTCGAGACGCGCGGCACCCGCAGCGGGTGGCTGCCGCCATATCCCGACCGGCGGTAGATCTCGGCGCCAACGAAGCGCGCGGCCGGATCAGCGGGCAAGCCGGGGCCCGGTCGCAGCGGTGATCGCGCTGACGCTGGGGCGGGCGAGGCTCTCCCTTCCTGCCACCAGCCCGCCGTCGCGGCCGATCGGTACCTTGCCGAGGTTCCACGCCGGGCCGACCCCGCGCGCCGCGGCGAACCTGCGGAGGAAGGGATGCGCGCCGGGGCCGCGGACGCGGGTGACGGCGGCCATGGGCAGGGCCAGACCCCAGGTGACGGTGCAGAAGCCGCGCACCGCGGCGCTGCCGCCCATGCCCTGGGCGACGTCGCCGGAGGGCACCGCCGGCACCGCGAGCCCGCGGCCGGCGTGGCGGTCGTGCAGCGCCTGCGGCGAGGCATGCTGCCGCGGGAAGGCGCAAAGCGAGGCGGTGTTGACCACCGGGGCCGGGCAGGCGCGCCGGTCGTCCATCGCCAGCGTGCCGGCGTCGATCGAGTCGAACTCCGAACGCCCGGCCGCCGGGGCCGGCCGCGCGAGCGCGATGGCGACGATCGCCGCGGCCAGAAGCAGCGGCGCGAAGGTGGCGGCGGCGAAGGCGGCGACGGCGCGCATGGGTCATACCCGGGCAGGATCGTGGACCCGGCGTCACGTATTGCTGCGCGCGTCGCGATCAAGCCGCGGCGGAACTGGCCCCGCAGCCGCGGACGTGATACCTTTTGCCGCAACGGGGCCGTCGTGCCCCGGGCAAGAATCCGGGCGAGCAGGCCATGAGGGAACTGGGCGGTCGCGACACCCTTCCGGGTGACGGCGCGGGGCGGGCGCAGGCAGCGCGGACACAGGTCGCCGCGCTCTGCTACCGTACGGTCCGGGACCGGACCGAGGTGCTGATGGTCACCAGCCGCGACACCGGCCGCTGGGTGCTTCCCAAGGGCTGGCCGATGGCCGGCCGCGGCGCGGCCGGCACCGCCGCACGCGAGGCCTACGAGGAGGCCGGAGTGATGGGTCGCATCGGCGCCGACCCGCTGGGCAGCTACGGCTACGACAAGCGCCTGCCCGACGGCAGCACCCTGCCCTGCCGGGTGACGGTGTTCCCGCTTGCGGTGCGCAAGCTGATGGACGACTTCCCCGAGCGCCGCCAGCGTGTGCGGCGCTGGATGAGCCTTCGCGAGGCGGCCGGGCGGGTGGCCGAGCCGGAACTGGCCGCGCTCCTGTCGGGGTTCTCCCCCGGTGCGGGCGCGGGCGGCGGGGCGGGTGCGCCGGACGGCGGCGCGGCACCGGGTTGACCTTCCCGCGCCAGTGCTTAGCTAGCGCTCAAGGGTCGGGGCTGTGGAGACGGGCATGATCCGCTACGCGCTGCGCTGCACCAAGGGGCACGAGTTCGACAGCTGGTTCCAGTCGGCCGCGGCCTTCGACCGGCTGGAGGCAGCCGGCCGGCTGAACTGCGCCACCTGTGGCAGCAGCGAGGTGGCCAAGGCGCTGATGACACCGACGGTGCACGCCCCGCGGACCGGGGCGGCCGCGGCCGACGACAGGCCTCTCGCCGCCCCGCGCGACGACTTCGAGCGTAAGCTCGCCGCGATCCGCCGGCATGTCGAGGAGAACGCCGACTATGTCGGCGTGAACTTCGTGACCGAGGTGCGCGACATGCACGAGGGTCGCACCGTTGCCCGCTCGATCTGGGGCGAGGCAAAGCTCGACGAGGCGCGCGCCCTCGTCGAGGAGGGCATCCCCGTGGCGCCGCTGCCGTTCCGGCCCACCCGCTCCAACAACTAGGGGCTGCGAGGTGACGGCGGTCGTCACCGGCGCGGGGCGGGGCATCGGCCTGGCACTGGCAGCGGCGTTCGCGGCGCGCGGGATGGCCGCCGTCGGCACGGTGCGCGGCGAGCCGCCTGCGGTCGCGGGGGTGGAATGGGCGCGGCTGGATGTCGCGCAGCCTGCCAGCATTGCCGCCTTCGCAGCCGGGCTGGGCGGGCGGCCGGTCGAGATTCTCGTCTGCAACGCCGGCATCTACCCCGACCGGCGCGAGTGGGTGGAACGCGGCTATCCCGCCGCGATGTGGGCCGAGACCTTCGCTGTCAACGTCACCGGGGTGTTCCTGACTGTGCAGGCGCTGCTGGCCAACCTCGACGCCGCCAACCGGCCGCGGGTGGGCATCATCGCCTCGCAGCTGGGCTCGAGCACGCGCGCGGCGGGCGGCTCGTACATCTACCGCGCCTCCAAGGCGGCGGTCGTCAACCTCGGCCGCAACCTGGCTGCCGACCTCGGCCCGCGCGGCATCGCCGTCGGCATCTACCATCCGGGCTGGGTGCGCACCGGCATGGGCGGGCCCGCGGCCGACCTTGACGCCGATGTGGCGGCGGCGGGGCTGCTTGCGCGGCTCGAGGCGCTGTCCCCCGCCACCGCCGGCCGGTTCGAGACCTGGGACGGCGAGACCATGCCGTTCTGATCCCCCTTCCGCCTGCGGCTGCGGCAGCTAGACTGCCCGCGGGTCGGGGCGCGGGGGAGTGGGGGCATGGCGGTGTCACTGGCAGCGATCAGGCCGGGCGAGCGGGCCGTGATGTGGGTGACGCTGGCCTATTTCGGGGGCTTCTCGGCCTGGTTCCTCGGCCGCGGCAACTGGGAGTTCGTGATCTACATCGCCACCATGGCGGTGCTGATCGGGCTGATCGGCGCCAATCTCCGGCGGGCGGAGTTCCCGCTGGCGATGCTCTGGGCGCTGACCCTCTGGGGGTTCCTGCACATGGCCGGCGGCGGCGTGCCGGTGGGCGAGGGCGTCCTCTATGCCGCGGTGCTGGTGCCGGTTGCCGCCGACGGTGCCAACGAGCTGACGCTGCTCAAGTACGACCAGGTGGTGCATGCCTACGGCTTCGGCGTCACCGCCTGGGTGCTGCGCCACCTGCTCCTGCGGCACTTCCCGGCCACGCGGGGAACCTGGACCGCCGCCACCTACCCCGCGCTTGCCGCCATGGGGCTCGGCGCGGCCAACGAGATGATCGAGTTCACGGCCGTCCTGGCCACCCCCGAGACCGGCGTCGGCGGCTACGGCAACACGCTGCTCGATCTCGTCTTCAACGCGCTCGGGGCGGTGGTGGCGGTGACCCTGTGCGGGGTTGCCGAGCGGCGCGGGCTGTCATCAGCCTGATTCCCACGCGTCACCGGCGCATCACGCGAATCCGCTAGCCATCGGCCCGAACGGGGGGACGGCTTCTGCCGCCGCCGCCCGTCGCCGCACCCGAGCCGATGGAGCCAGGCATGAAGGACTACGAGCGCGACTACGCCGACTTCCGGGAGACCCCCGGCTTCGAGCACGGCGACGAGCCGCCCTGCAACACCTCCGCCAACCCCACCTTCTACGACATCCTCGACGCCCGCGCCTCGCGCCGCGGCTTCATGGCCGGCGGCCTTGCCGCGCTGGCCACGGGGATCTACGGCGCCTCGCTCGCGCCCCGCGCGGCGCTGGCCCAGTCGACCGCGGCCCCCGCGCTGCTGGGATTCGCGGCGGTGCCGGTCAGCAAGGACGACAGCGTCGCCGTTCCCGCCGGCTACAAGGTGCAGGTGCTGGTCCCATGGGGCACCCCGATCCGCTCGGACGCCCCCGCCTACCGGCCCGGCGCGGTGACCGGCGCCGACCAGGCGCTGCAGGTCGGCAGCCACCATGACGGCATGCACTTCTTCCCCATCGAGGGCACCGCGCCCGACGCGGGCTCGTCGGAGGACGGCCTGCTTGTCCTCAACCACGAATATGTCGAACCGCGCTTCATGCACGCCGCCAAGTGGGCCGGGCAGACGCTCGAGGGCGAGGATCTCGTGCTCGACGCGAACGGCCTGCGCCCCGACGACGAGGTGCTGGCCGAGATCAACGCCCACGGCATCACGATCGTGCGCATCGCGCGGGGTGCGGACGGGGTCTGGGCGGTCGCCGACGACGGCCGCAACCGCCGCATCACCGGCGCGACGCCCTTCGAGATCGCCGGCCCGGTGCGCGGCACCGACTTCGTCCGCACCAGATACTCACCCGACGGCACGAGGATCCGCGGCACGCTGAACAACTGCGCCCACGGTGTCACGCCCTGGAACACCTACATGTCGGCCGAGGAGAACTGGGCGGGCTACTTCGTCAACACCGACAAGGTCGACCAGAAGGCCGACCTGCCGCGCGAGCATGCCCGCTATGGCGTGCCGACCGAGACCTCGCGCTACCGGTGGGAGAAGGCCGCCTCGGGCGCCGACGAGTTCGCGCGCTTCGACGCCTCGACCAAGGGCGCCTCGGCCGCCGAGGACTACCGCAACGAGCCCAACGCCTTCGGCTGGATGGTCGAGGTCGACCCCTTCGACCCGGCATCGACCCCCGTCAAGCGCACCCATCTCGGCCGCTTCGCCCATGAGGGCGTGGTCTTCGCCCCCGTCACCGCCGGCCGGCCGGTGGTGTGCTACTCGGGCGACGACGCGCGCTTCGAGTACATCTACAAGTTCGTCTCCGCAAAGCCCTACGAGCCCGGGGTGACGAGGGGCGAGATCCTCGACGAGGGAACGCTCTACGCCGCGAAGTTCAACGCCGACGGGACGGGCGAGTGGCTGGCGCTGGCGCCGGGCCTGAACGGGCTGACGCCGGAGAACGGCTTTGCCGACCTCGCCGACATCCTGGTCAACACCCGCCTCTCCGCCGACCGGGCCGGCGCCACCAAGATGGACCGGCCCGAATGGGGCGCCATCGACCCCGCGAGCGGCGAGGTCTACTTCACCCTGACCAACAACACCCGCCGCACCCAGACCCAGGTCGACCCGGTGAACCCGCGGGCGCAGAACGCCTTCGGCTCGATCGTCCGCTGGACCGAGGCAGAGGGCGACCATGCCGCGACGGCGTTCGCATGGGAGCTGTTCGTGCTGGCCGGCACCACACCCGCCTCGGCCACCTTCGCCGGAAGGGCGCTGGGCGAGGACGCGATCTTCGCCTGCCCCGACGGGCTGTGGTGCGACCGGGACTCGCGGCTCTGGATCCAGACCGACATGGGCGACATGGGCCCGCCCTTCGCGGGCACGCTGGCGCCCTTCGGCACCAACGCGATGCTGGCCGCCGACCCGCGGACGGGCGAGGTCCGCCGCTTCCTCACCGGCCCCTGGGGGCAGGAGGTGACGGGCGTCGTCACGACGCCGGACCAGCGGACGATGTTCGTCAACTTCCAGCATCCGGGCGGGCACGCCACGGGCGCGCAGTTCGCCGCCGGCGACTTCGGCTCGGGTTTCCCCGACTACGACGGCAGCGTGCCGCGCTCGGCAACCATCGTCATCACCCGCGACGACGGCGGCGTGATCGGCGCCTGACGCCGGCGCCCGGCGCAGCGACGGGGGGCGCGGCGCGGCCCGCGCCCCGCTTCCCCCCTGCCGCGCGCGACCTTGCGCGGGGCCCGGCCTTGGCATAACACCCCGCGCGAACCGGACGGGGCGCAGGAACATGCCGCTGCTCGTGATGAAATTCGGCGGCACCTCGGTGGCCGACCTCGACCGCATCAGGAATGCGGCGGCGAAGGTCCGGGCCGAGGTTGAACGGGGATTCGACATCATCCTGATCGTCTCGGCGATGGCCGGCAAGACCAACGAGCTGGTCAAGTGGGTCAGCGACATCTCGCCCTTCTACGATGCGCGGGAATACGACGCGGTGGTGTCCTCGGGCGAGAACGTCACCGCCGGGCTGATGGCCCTGACCCTGCAGGAGACGGGCATCCCGGCGCGGTCATGGCAGGGCTGGCAGGTGCCGATCGTCACCACCGGCCAGCATGGCGCGGCGCGCTTCATCGAGATCCCGCGCGACAACATCGACCGCAAGTTCGCCGAGGGGATGAAGGTCGCGGTGGTCGCGGGTTTCCAGGGCGTCACCCGCGAGGGGCGCATCACCACCCTCGGCCGCGGCGGCTCGGACACCACGGCGGTGGCCTTCGCCGCCGCCTTCGGGGCGGTGCGCTGCGACATCTACACCGATGTCGACGGTGTCTACACCACCGACCCGCGGATCACCCGCAAGGCCCGCAAGCTGGACCGCATCGCCTATGAGGAGATGCTGGAGCTCGCCTCTCTCGGCGCCAAGGTTCTGCAGACCCGCTCGGTCGAGCTGGCAATGCGCTACAAGGTGCCGGTTCGGGTGCTGTCGAGCTTCGAGCCGGCCGGCGAGGCGAGCGGCACCATCGTCTGCGACGAGGAGGACATCGTGGAATCGAAAGTGGTGGCGGGCATCGCCCATTCGCGCGACGAGGCCAAGATGACCCTCCAGGGCGTGCCCGACCGCCCCGGCATCGCCGCGGCGATCTTCGGTCCGCTGGCCGAGGCGGGGGTGAACGTGGACATGATCGTCCAGAACATCTCCGAGGGCGGGCTGACCGACATGACCTTCTCCTGCCCGACCGATCAGGTCGCCCGCGCCGAGCGGGCGGTGCAGGAGGCCCGCGCGAAGGGCGGGATCGCCTATGCCGGCCTCGTCGCCGACACCGAGGTGGCCAAGGTCTCGGTGGTCGGCATCGGCATGCGCAGCCACACCGGTGTCGCCGCAACGATGTTCCGCGCGCTGGCCGCCGAGGGGATCAACATCAAGGTCATCACCACCTCCGAGATCAAGGTGTCGGTGCTGATCGACCGGAAATACATGGAACTCGCGGTGCAGGCGCTGCATGATGCCTTCGGGCTCGACAGGGCGGCCTGAGACCCCGGGAGGTTCATGCCGGATCGGAGCGAAAGCGACAGCCGCAAGCTCCTCCGCAGGTTGCGCGACACGCTCGCGGAGCCCGGCGAGGGACAGGAACGGCTCGACCGGATCGTCCGGCTGATCGCCGAATCGATGGGAACCGAGGTCTGCTCGGTCTACCTCTTCCGCGATCCCGCGACGCTGGAACTGTGCGCGACCCGAGGGTTGCGCAGCGAAGCCGTGCACCGCACCCGGCTGCGGCTTGGCGAGGGGCTGGTCGGGCGGGTGGCGCGCACACGCCGGCCGGTCAACACCGGCGACGCCCCCGGCGAGCGGGGCTTCCGCTACATGCCCGAGACCGGGGAGGAGATCTATTCCTCCTTCCTCGGCGTTCCGATCCAGCGGCTGGGCGAATGTCGCGGCGTGCTGGTGGTGCAGTCGAAATCGGCGCGCGAGTTCTCCGACGACGCGGTCTACGGCGTCGAGGTCGTGGCCATGGTGCTGGCCGAGATGGCCGAGCTTGGCGCATTCGCGGGCGAGAGCGAGGCGCTGCGCCGCCCCCACCAGAACCCGGTGACATTCCGCGGCGCCACCGGCCAGGAGGGCGCCGCCGAGGGCCGCGTATGGCTGCACGAGCCGCGGGTCGTGGTGACCAACCCGGTCGCCGACGACCCCCAGGCCGAGATCCTGCGGCTGCGCGAGGCGGTGGCGCGGCTGCGCGTCTCGGTCGATGACCTGCTGAAGGCGGTGGACACCGGCGACAAGGAACAGGCCGAGGTGCTCGAGGCCTACCGGATGTTCGCCCGCTCGCGCGGGTGGCTGCGGCGGATGGAGGAGAACATCGCGCTTGGCCTGTCGGCAGAGGCGGCGGTGGAGAAGGAGCAGTCGGAGGCGCGCGCCCGACTCGAGCACATCCCCGACGCCTACCTGCGCGACCGGCTGCACGACCTCGACGACCTCTCCAACCGGCTGCTGCGGATCCTGACCGGCCAGGGGCGCGACACCGGCGCGGCGATGCCCGACGACCCGGTGCTGGTGGCACGCACGATCGGCCCTGCGGAACTGCTCGACTACGGGCGGAAGCTGCGCGGCGTGGTCCTCGAGGAGGGCTCGGTGGGAAGCCATGCCGCCATCATCACCCGGGCGCTGGCCATCCCGCTGGTCATCCATGCCAACCGCATCACCACCGAGGCGCTGAACGGCGACCCGATCCTCGTCGACGGCGACCAGGGCGTGGTGCACCTGCGCCCCGAGGAGAGCGTCGCCGCTGCCTTCCGCGACAAGATGGCGATGCAGGCCGAGGCGCAGAAGCGCTATGCCAGCCTACGCAGCCTGCCGGCGCAGGCGCGCTGCGGCACCGTCGTCAGCCTGCACATGAACGCCGGGCTGATGGCCGACCTGCCGTCGCTGGAGGGCTCGGGCGCCGACGGCGTGGGGCTGTTCCGGACCGAGCTGCAGTTCCTCATCCGCAGCCAGGTGCCTAAACGGGGCGAGCTCGCCGCCCTCTATGCGCGGGTGATGGACGCCGCGCGCGGCCGGCGGGTGGTGTTTCGCACCCTCGACATCGGCTCCGACAAGGTGCTGCCCTACATGAAGCGCCCCGACGAGCCCAACCCGGCGATGGGCTGGCGGGCAATCCGGGTCGGGCTGGACAAGCCCGGGGTGCTCAGGATGCAGCTGCAGGCGCTGATCCGCGCCGCCGCCGGGCGGCCGCTGGCGGTGATGTTTCCCTTCGTCGCCGTGCCCGCCGAGTTCGAGGCGGCGCGCGCGGCCCTGCTGCGCGAGATCGACCGCGAGGCCGACCTCGGCCATGTGCTGCCGGCGCGGCTGGAGATCGGCGCCATGCTCGAGACGCCCTCGCTCGCCTTTGCGCCGCGGGGCTTCTTCGAGATGGCCGATTTCGTCTCGATCGGCGGCAACGACCTCAAGCAGTTCTTCTTCGCCGCCGACCGCGAGAACGAGCGCGTGCGGCGGCGCTACGACACGCTCGACACCGGCTTCCTGGGCTTCGTGGCGCATGTGGTGGACCGCTGCGCCCAGACCGGTACGCCCCTGTCCTTCTGCGGCGAGGACGCCGGCCGGCCGGTCGAGGCGGTGGCGTTGGCGGCGATGGGACTGCGCATGCTGTCGATGCGGCCGGCCTCGGTCGGACCGGTCAAGCATCTGATCCGGCGGGTCGACCTGTCGGCGGTGCGGGCGGCGATCGAGACCGCGCAGGCGGCCGGCGAGGCCAGCGCACGAAGCGCGGTGAACCGCGTGCTGGCCGGGCTGTCGCCCGGCTGAGGGCCCGTCGGGGCGGCGGCCCGGGGGCCCGGACTGCCGGCATGGCGGGGGGCCCGGCGGCGCCGCGCTTGCCAGAGACGCCAAACCGTCTATCCTCGCCGCGACTCGCGGTGCTGCAGTGCAGAAACACATCGACATCCACGACTTCGCCGAGGTGACGCCGGAGGCCGCGATCGCCGCCGCGACCCACGGCTGGCGCGCCAAATGCCTGCAGCGGCTGGTGCGGCTGGAGATGCCGGTGCCGCGGACGGTGGCGCTGTCGTTCGGGGCGGTGCGGGCGATCGCGGCCGGGCTGCGGCCCGACGCCGCCGCCATCCTGGCCCGCTTCGGCGAGGGAGCGCTGGTGTCGGTCCGGCCGTCGTCGGAAAACCCCGACTGGGGCGGGCCCGGCACCATCCTCAACGTCGGCATGACCGATGCCCGCCACGCGGCCATTGCCATCACCCATGGCAACGCCGCCGCCACCGCCCTCTACCTGCGCTTCGTGCAGGCCTACGCCATCCACGTCGCCCGGCTGGACCCTGACCGCTTCGCCGCGCCCGAGGTCTCGGGCGAGGCGCTGCGCGCGGCGCTTTCCGCCTACGAGGCCGAGACCGACGAACCCTTCCCCCAGGACCCCGCGCGCCAGCTTGCCGAGGTGCTGCGGTCGATGGCGCGGGCGTGGGAGGGGACGACCGCGCGCCTTCTGCGCCAGGCCAAGGGCGCCCCTCCCGAGGCCGGCCTCGGCCTCGTGGTGCAGGAGATGGCGCTCGGTCTCGGCCCGGGAGAAAGCGGGTCGGGCGTGATCCAGTTCGTCGATTCGGTCACCGGCCGGCCGCAGGTGACCGGCCGCTACAAGCCCCAGAGCCTCGGCCGCGAGGCGCTGGCGCCCGGCGCGGGGGCGCTGTTTCTCACCCGCGATGCCCGTGGTCCCTCGCTCGAGGACCACTGCCCGGAGGTCTTCGCCGAGCTGCTCCGCCACGGCACCGCCTGCCGGGACCGGCTGCGCGACGAGATGCAGGTCGAGTTCACGCTCGAGGACGGCCGGCTCAGGGTGCTGGATGCGGTGCGGGTGCAGCGCTCGGCTCGGGCGGCGGTGCGCATCGCGGTGGCGCTGGCCACGGGCGGCGTCATCTCGCCCGAGGAGGCGCTGCTCAGGGTCGAGCCGCGGGCGCTGTCGGAACTGCTGCACCGCCAGGTCGATCCGCAGGGTCCGCGCGATGTCTTCGCCCGCGGCATCGCCGCCTCGCCGGGGGCAGCGCGCGGGCGGGTGGCGCTGTCGGCCGCCGCCGCCCAGGCCTTCGCCGCCCGCGGCGAGCCCTGCATCCTTGTCCGCCGCGAGACCGTGCCGGAAGACATCCGCGGCATGCACGCCTCGGTGGGGGTGCTGACCGAGCGCGGCGGGGTGACCAGCCATGCCGCGGTCATCGCCCGCGGCCTCGGCCTGCCCTGCGTGGTCGGCGCGGCCGGGCTGCGCTTCGATCCGCGGGAGCGCCGCCTCGTCGCCCCGGGCGGGCGCGAGTTCCGCGAGGGCGACCTGATCACGCTCGACGGGACGCGCGGAGAGGCGATCGCCGGAGCGGTGGAGATGCTCGAGCCCGCGCTCGACGACAGCTTCCGCCAGCTCATGGCCTGGGCCGACGCGGCGCGCGACATCGGCATCCGCGCCAACGCCGACACCCCGGCCGACGCCCGCACCGCCCGCGAGTTCGCCGCCGAGGGGATCGGCCTCTGCCGGACCGAGCACATGTTCTTCGACGAGGACCGCCTGACGGTGATGCGCGAGATGATCTTCGCCGACAGCTCCGAGGACCGGCGCGCCGCCCTCGACCGGCTGCTGCCGATGCAGCGCGAGGATTTCACCCGCCTGTTCGAGATCATGCACGGCCTGCCGGTGTGCATCCGCCTGTTCGACCCGCCGCTGCACGAGTTCCTGCCGCAGACCCGCGAGGGGCTGCGCGAGCTTGCCGAGGCCGTCGGCCGGCCGCTGTCGGAGGTGACGCGGCGGGTCGAGGCGCTGGCGGAGTTCAACCCGATGCTGGGCATGCGCGGGGTGCGCCTGGGCATCGTCCTGCCCGAGATCTACGACATGCAGGTCCGCGCGATCTTCGAGGCGACGATCGAAGCCAGCCGCAACGGGGCGCCCGTGGTGCCCGAGATCATGATTCCGCTGGTCTCGGCCAAGCGCGAGGTCGAGCTCGTCAAGACCCGCATCGACGCGGTGGCCGCCGCGGTCAGGGTGGCGCGGGGGGCGAGCTTCGACTACCGGCTGGGGGTGATGGTCGAGACCCCGCGCGCCGCCCTGCGCGCCGGCGAGATCGCCCACCACGCAAGCTTCCTGTCCTTCGGCACCAACGACCTGACGCAGATGACCTACGGGCTGTCGCGCGACGACGCGGGGCGGTTCATGTCGGTCTACGTCCAGCAGGGCGTGTTCCCCGAGGACCCCTTCCACAGCCTCGACGTCGACGGGGTGGGCGAGCTCCTGCTGATCGGGGCGGCACGCGGCAGGGCGACGCGGCCGAAGCTGACACTGTCGATCTGCGGCGAGCACGGCGGCAACGCCGAATCGATCGCCTTCTGCCGGGCGGCCCGATTCGACTACGTCTCCTGCTCGCCCTTCCGCGTGCCGGTGGCCCGCCTGGCCGCGGCGCGGCTTGCGCTTGCCGACCGTTCATCGGAAGATATTCCTTCCTGATCAATTATCTGGCGCCCGATCCGGCAGTGTCGTCGCGGCTTCGTGCTGCAACCGCATGGTCGCCCGAAGGTTGTGCCGGCACAAGCCGTTTGTCTGAACCGATTTCCTTGCTATTCTGAACGGGTTGCCCGATCGGGCCAATATGAGCATGCGCCGGAGAAACCGATGCGGCCGAGGGGGGGATGGTGGCGTGGCCTTGCCGTGGCCATGCTGGTGGCGGGGCCGGCCCTGTCCGAGCCGCCGCCGGTGCGGCCGGGCGGCACGGCCGGGCCGGTCGATTCGGTGGCCCGTGCCGCCCCGCCCGACGCCCTGCCGCGCTTTGCCCGCCGGCTGGACGGGGCGGCGCTGGTGCTGCGCTACGACCGGGCCTGGCTGGATGCGCTGCCGCCGGCCGAGGGCGACGACAACTGGCGCTGCCTCGCGCGGGCGATCTACCACGAGGCCCGTGGCGAATCGATCGAGGGCCAGTTCGCGGTCGCCGAGGTGATCCTCAACCGCCTGAATTCGCCAGAGTTTCCCGGCACGGTCTGCGGCGTCGTGAACCAGGGCGCAAGCCGCCCCCGGGCCTGCCAGTTCAGCTTCGCCTGCGACGGCCGGCCCGACACCATGCACAACGCCCGTGCCCGCGACATCGCCCGCAAGATCGCCCGGCTGATGATCGACGGCGCGCCGCGGCAGCTGACCCAGGGCGCCACCCACTTCCACGCCCGCCGCGTGCGGCCGCGCTGGGCGCGGGTCTTCGACCTGACGGCCGAGATCGGCGCTCACATCTTCTATCGGATGCCGACACGTCTGGCGAGCAACTAGGCCGGTTTCCGCCGAGGCCGCTGCCACTGCCCCGCTTCCGGTGACCGCGGCGCGTGATAGAACCGCGCCAGGAAAGGGGCGCAGGGGGCGACATGGCGGGCAGGCTGTTCGGAACCGATGGCGTGCGGGGGCGGGCGAACGCCCATCCGATGACCGCCGAGATGGCGCTGCGGCTGGGTGCCGCGGCCGGCCGTCACTTCCGGCGCGAGGCCGACCGCCGCCACCGGGTGGTGATTGGCAAGGACACGCGGCTGTCGGGCTACATGATCGAGACGGCGCTGACCGCCGGGCTGACCTCGACGGGAATGGACGTGCTGCTGGTCGGGCCGGTGCCGACGCCGGCAGTGGGCTTTCTTGCCCGCAGCATGCGCGCCGATCTCGGGATCATGATCTCGGCCTCGCACAACCCCTCCGAGGACAACGGCATCAAGTTCTTCGGCCCCGACGGCTTCAAGCTGTCGGACGCCGACGAGGCGGCGATCGAGGCGATCGTTGCCGGCGAGATCGCGCCGGCGCGGCCCGAGAACATCGGCCGGGCACGGCGGATCGAGGACGGCCGCGGCCGCTACGTCGAGTATGCCAAGACGACCTTTCCGCGCCGCGGCCGGCTGGACGGGCTGCGCGTGGTCGTCGACTGCGCCAACGGCGCGGCCTACCGCGCCGCCCCCGAGGTGCTGTGGGAGCTTGGCGCCGAGGTCATCCCGATGGGTGTGGACCCGGACGGGTTCAACATCAACAGGGGCTGCGGCTCCACCGACAGCCGCGCCGCGGCGGCGATGGTGCGCGAGCGGCGGGCCGACCTCGGCCTGTGCCTGGACGGCGACGCCGACCGGCTGATCCTTCTGGACGACAAGGGGCGCGAGGCGGACGGCGACCAGATCATGGCGCTCTTCGCCGCCCGCTGGGCCGAGGAGGGGCGGCTGGCCGGCGGCACGCTGGTGGCCACGGTGATGTCGAACCTCGGGCTCGAGCGGTTCCTGTCGGCCCGCGCGCTGCGTCTCGAGCGCACGCCGGTCGGCGACCGCCATGTGGTCGAGCGGATGCGGGCCGGCGGCTGGAACCTTGGCGGCGAGCAGTCGGGCCACATCGTGATGACCGACTACGCCACCACTGGCGACGGGCTCATCGCGGCGCTGCAGTTCCTGGCCGAGATGGTGCGCACGGGCCGTCCGGCGAGCGAGCTTGCCCGCAGCTTCGAGCCGGTGCCACAGCGGCTGGAGAACGTCCGCTTCCGGCCGGGGGCCGAACCGCTTGCCGCCGCCCCGGTGGCCCGTGCGATCGCCGAGGCCGAGGCACGGCTGGACGGCCGCGGCCGCCTGCTGATCCGCAAGTCGGGGACCGAGCCGCTGATCCGCGTGATGGCCGAATGCGAGGACGAGGCGCTACTGGCCGAGGTGGTAGCCGGCATCGTCGCCGAGGTCCGCGCGGCGGCCTGAGGCGGCCGGCCGCGGCCCGGCGGCGTGGTCGAGGAACTCGTCGACGAAGCGGGCGACGAACTCGGTGCGCGACGCCGCACCCGACTTGCGGAAGATCGACGACAGCTGCGCCTTGATGGTGCCCTCGCGGGTCTGCCGCAGGGCAGCGATCTCGGCGATCTTCAGCCCGCGGACGCTGAGCAGCGCGATGTCGGCCTCGGCCGGCGACAGGCCCCAGCCGGCAAAGCGCGCCTGCATCAGCCGGTCGAACTCGCCGCGCAGCGCACGCAGCCGCTCGCTTTCGGTCACGAGCGCCCCGTGCAGCCGCCGCAGTGCGCGCCGGCTCAGGACGAAGGCCCAGCCGAGCGCCACCGTCGCCGCAAGCTCGGAGGCGAGATGCAGCAGGTTCATCAGGCTGCGGCGTTCGGGGCGGATGAGCGCGGCGTGGATTTCGCCGCCGACGTCGACGACAAGGATCGCGCCGCAGACCAGGACCAGCCCGGCGATGCGGCGCAGGGCCGAGGCCGCAGGATCGGCGGACGCACGGGGATCGGACATCGGCGGCGGCTCCACGGTTGCCGGACACGACTGTAACCGCTCGGGCGCATCAACCAAAGACACATGCAGCTAAGCGAAGGTGCAATGGGGTCGCGGCGGCGGCGCCGGGCCCCGCATGCGGGTTTGCCTGCGGCCGGTCGGGCCTGCCATGCTCGGCTGCGGGCCACGGGCTGCGCCGCCCCCGGCCGCGCCGGACGCCTGCCGGCGCCGCGGCGGGGCCGGTGACGGCGGCCGTCCGGCAGGCCCCGTGGCCATCAACCCTCTCCGGGAGGACAGCATGAGGCGCACCCACCGATCCAGGCTCCGCTCCGCCCTCGCCGCCGCCCCTGTCGCCGCCGCCATCGCCGCCGGCGCGCTGCCGGCGGCGGCGCAGGTGGCGGTGGCGCCGCAGGAGCACGGGCCCCACCAGCAGGATTTCGTCCACGGCGTGCCGCAGGTCGCCGCCCCGGAGTGGACGATCGGCGCCGGCGGACGGATCTACGACAACTGGTGGGAGGCGCTCGACCGCGACGAGCCCGAGGGCACCAACCCCGCCTACCCCGCTGCCGGCAGGCAGGAAGGCGAGGTGACGTGGCGGTGCAAGGAATGCCACGGCTGGGACTACCTCGGCGCCGAGGGCATCTACCGGGCCGGCAGCCATTTCACCGGCATCAAGGGGGTGCTGGGGGTGGCCGGGCAGCCGGTCGAGGCGATCATGCCGCTCCTGCGCGACGCCAACCACCCCTATACGACGGCGATGATCTCCGAGGAGGAGATGCTGCGGGTCGCGGCCTTCCTCAGCGCCGGCCTCGTCGACATGCGTGCCTTCATCGACTACGACACCCGCACCGTGAAGGCCGGCGTCGGCGATTTCGACCGCGGGCGCGCCATCTTCCAGACGATCTGCGCCGCCTGCCACGGCTTCGACGGCCGCGCCATGGACTGGGGCGAGGGCGATGATCACAATTTCGTCGGCACCGAGGCGGCCGAGCTTCCCGACGAGGTCTACAACAAGATCGCCAACGCCCACCCCGGGGCGGCGATGGTCAACCTGCGCGCCTTCGGTCATGACGACCGGGTGAGCCTGCTTGCCTACATCGCCACCCTGCCGGTCGGCATGGACGACTGAGCGGCGCCGGGCGCGGCTATCCCGGGGGCAGCCGCGCGGCCACCGGCGGGATGAGGAGGACGAGGCGGCGCAGCGCCGGGTCGGGCTCGGCGGTGGCCAGGACGCGGCCGACGGCGGGGCCGGCGGGTTCGGGCAGGCCGGCCGCGGCGGGGGCGAGGCGGCCCGCGGGCTCCCAGGCAAGGCTGCCGTGGACGATCAGCACCCGGTCTGGCAGGACACCGCCGGGCAGGGCGGCGGCCGGGTCGGGGCGGATGACGAGGGTGCGCCCGGCGACGGCGACCTCGCCCGCCGGCACCGCCCCGGCCAGCCGGCGGCGCAGCACCGGCCGCAGGATCGCCGCGAACGCGCCGAGATCGCCGAGGTCCAGCCGGTCCTCGTCGAACTGCGGCACCTCGCCGGCGAGATGCATCCCACGCGGCGGCCGGCCCGCCCAGACGAGCCCCCCGGGCACCAGCCGCCGGCCGCCGAGATCCAGCGTCACCCGGCCGAAGGGCGGGGGGCCGTCGGGGGTGCTGCTCCAGGTCCGGGGCGGGCCGGCGGCGGCGGCACCGGCGCCCGCCGTGGCGGCGATGATGGCGGCGATGAGGCTGCGGCGCTGCATGGGCATCTCCCCTGGCTGGAGAACCACCCTAGCACGTCGCCCCCGGCCGCCGCCACTGCCGCTGCCGCCCAGGGCCCCGTCCCATGCGTGGGACAGGACGGGGGTTGTGTGAATACAAGGTGTTGGCCAGAGCGACTCAGGAAATGTTGATGATTGTCGGGCGGCCCCCGCGGGTACCGCCGGGGGGACCCGGCGGCATGACCTGTTTCGGGTCATCCGGGCCGCCACAACCGGGGCGGCAGCGGCTAGGCAGGCAATGTCGTCGCCCGGCTGTGCGGCCACCCGGTCGCCCTGTTGGTGTGCCAGGTCAGTTCATGAGTCCTGCAGCCGTACGAGTGCACGCCGCGGCGTGCCCGCGGGGCGGCAGGGGTGGCGTGGCGGAGCCCGGGCGGCGACACGGCGGCCCCGCCCCGATCCGACCCGACGCGACCGCTGCCCCACCGGAGGAGACCATGGCCAGCATTCCCCGCCTTGCCCTTGCCGCCGCCCTGGCCGCCAGCCTGGGTCTTGCCGCCGCGCCGGCGCCCGCGCGCGCCGATTCCGACGATGCCGCCCGCGCCTTCGCGGCCGCCCTGCTGGCGCTGGGGATGGGGATCGCGATCGGCAAGCACGGTCGCCACGACCACGTCAACCAGTGGGACGTCGACATGTACGGCGAGCCCTTCTCGCCCAGCCCCGGCATCATCTGTCTGCCGCGCCCGCGCAAGTGCTACGGGCATGGCAACATCTCGCACCGCTGGACGGCGCGCATCTTCGGCTGACCCCGACCATCTTGCCCGCAGCGGAGACCGAAATGACCCCTTGCCGCACCCTTGCCGCCGCCGTTGCCGCCGCCTGCGCGCTTGCGCCGCCCGCCGGCCCCGCTTTGGCCCAGACTGCCACCGCAGCCGCGCGGGCCGACGTCGACGTGCGCACCCGGATGGCGATGCACGTCAACACCGTGGTCTTCGACCGTCTTGCCCAGCTGCTCGAGCCGCAGGAGATCCTGGGGCTGATCATCGTCGCCCAGCAGGCGGCGATCGCCATCAACTGCGAGGGCTTCGATGTCGACCCCGGCCGCCATGCCGCCGCCGTCACCCGGCTGACCGGGAAGCTGTCGGCGATGACGGAGGCGGGGCAGAACAACTTGCCCCAGGATATTGCGATGAGCGGCTACGCGCTGGCGATGGGGGGCGAGCTGGCCGCAGCCGGCTACGACATCGCCGCCTTCTGTGCCCGCGGCGAGACCATGCGCGCGGAGTTCGCCGAGAACCCCGACTCGGCCTGGCTGCTGGTCTGGACCGACCGCTGAGCGCCGGTCCCGCCGCCGCCTGCGGCGGACGGTGCCGGGCCCGGCGGCCTCAGCCGCGGGAGGCCGGGGGCTCGGCAGGCTCGATGCGGGCCACGCCGTGGCGCAGGAGGGTATTCACCGCGGCCAACAGCTGCACCGCGATCCGGCGCGGGGTGTCGTCGCCCGAGAGGCGCGCAAGGGTGCCGCCGGGGGTGGCAAGCTGGCCGCGGGCACGTTCCTCGACCAGCCCGCGGGCCATCAGCTCGGCGACATGGCGGCGCACCGTCTCGAGCGGGACGCCGAGCACCTCGGCGATGCGCCGGCGGGAGATCGCGCCGCGCAGGCCGGGCGGCAACGGCCGGCGGTCGAGGTAGTCGGGGTCGGTCTCGGGCGCGCGGGCGTAGCGCTGGGCGGTGGCCAGCACGATCAGAAGCAGCACCTGGAACGCCTCGGCCCTCAACCCGAAGTGACGCTGCAGCGTGAGCGGGCCGTTCATCAGGAAGTTGCCGATGGCGTAGGCGGCGGCACGCTCGGCGGCACGGAAGCCCCCGGCGTCGATCGCCAGGGCCGCCGGGCGCCGGGGCACCGCCGCGCTCACCTCAGTTCCGCGACTTGTCGACCATCCGGCCCTTGGTGATCCAGGGCATCATGGCGCGCAGCTTCTCGCCCACCTGCTCGATCTGGTGGGCGTCGTTGTTGCGGCGGGTGGCCTTGAAGAACGGCTGGCCGACGGCGCATTCGGTCATCCAGTCGCGGGTGAAGGCACCGGACTGGATGTCCTTCAGCACCGCCTTCATGCGCGCCTTGGTCTCGTCATAGGGCAGGATGCGCGGGCCGGAGACATACTCGCCGTATTCGGCGGTGTTCGAGATCGAGTAGTTCATGTTCGCGATGCCGCCCTCGTAGATCAGGTCGAC
>JAHDXW010000007.1:111927-141903 GCA_023383015.1 Paracoccaceae bacterium | reverse complement strand
ACGTCGCGCCGATGAACCAGGAGCACGCCTGGTGCCTGGCCATCGAGCGGCTGACAGGCGTGCAGGTGCCGCGGCGGGCCAGCCTGATCCGGGTGCTCTATTCCGAGATCGGCCGCATCCTGAACCACCTGCTCAACGTCACCACGCAGGCGATGGACGTCGGCGCGCTGACGCCGCCGCTCTGGGGATTCGAGGAGCGCGAGAAGCTGATGGTCTTCTACGAGCGGGCCTGCGGGGCGCGGCTGCACGCCGCCTACTTCCGCCCCGGCGGCGTCCACCAGGACCTGCCGCCGGCGCTGGTGGACGACATCGAGGCCTGGGCGCACGCCTTCCCCAAGGTGCTGGACGACATCGACACGCTCCTGACCGAGAACCGCATCTTCAAGCAGCGCAACGTCGACATCGGCGTGGTCACCGAGGAGGACGTGCTCAACTGGGGCTTCTCGGGGGTGATGGTGCGCGGCTCGGGGCTGGCCTGGGACCTGCGACGCGCCCAGCCCTACGAATGCTACGACGAGTTCGACTTCAAGGTGCCGGTCGGCCGCAACGGCGACTGCTACGACCGCTACCTGTGCCGGATGGCCGAGATGCGCGAGAGCACGCGGATCATCCTTCAGGCGGTGGCCCGGCTGCGCGAGCCGGCGGCCAGGACCGACGTGCTGGCGCGTGGCAAGCTGACGCCGCCGCCGCGGGGCGAGATGAAGACCTCGATGGAGGCGCTGATCCATCACTTCAAGCTCTATACGGAAGGATTCCGCGTCCCGGCCGGCGAGGTCTATGCCGCGGTCGAGGCGCCGAAGGGCGAGTTCGGCGTCTATCTCGTGGCCGACGGCACCAACCGGCCGTGGCGGGCCAAGCTGCGGGCGCCGGGCTTCCTGCACCTGCAGGCGATGGATCACCTCGCCCGCGGCCACCAGCTGGCCGACGTCTCGGCCATCATCGGCTCACTCGACGTCGTCTTCGGGGAGATCGACCGATGACGCGCCGCCTTGCGCCCGCCTGCCTGGCGCTGCTGGCGCTGCTCGCGCCGGCCGCCCCGGCGGCGGCGGTGACCCCCGAGCGCGCGGCGCTGGTCATCGGAGCGATCCGCGACTACGGCTGCAGGATGGACGAGGAGCCGGCCGACCGGCTGTTCGACCCGATGGGCATCCCGCGCAGCGACACTGCCGACATCGTCGCCGTCTTGGAGTCGGCGGGGCTGGCCAGCGTCAGCCCCGACGGCGGGACGGTGACGCTTTCGCAGGAGCTGTGCGCGGCCGATCCCGCGGAGGATGCCGCGACCTACGCCGCCGCAGAGGCGGCGGCAGAGGCGGCGGACGGCGGCGAGCCGGACGAGCGCGCCGCCCGCTTCATCGCCGCGGTGCGCGACAACGGCTGTGCTATGACCGAGACCGAGGCGGCGACGGGGCTGGCGGCGATGGGCTTCACCGCCGACGAGACGGTGGGCTATGTCGAGGTGCTGCTCGAGGCGGGGCTGGTCACGCTGAGCGACGATTTCCAGCAGCTGCGCCTGGCGGAGGCGCTTTGCGCCGCCGACCCCGCGGCCGATGCCGCGGCCTTCGCCACCGCACTGGCCGCCTTCGAGGCCGCCCGCCCGGAGCCCGAACCCTTGGATGCGGCGTCGCTGCTGGCACTTGTGCGCGACGAGTTCGGGCCCGGAGCGGTGGCCGAGATGGCCGCCTTTCAGGCGACGATGGAGGGCTGCACGCTGGAGCGGGCCGATCGCGCGGCGCTGGCGGCGGCCCTGCGGGAGATGATGGCCGAACACGTCTCGATGGTGTTCGCGGTCCCGCTGCCCCTGCCCGAGCCGGTTTCCGCCGAGCTTGCCGCTGCCGTCGACGGCTTTCTTGCCGATCCCGGCCCCGAATTCTCGATCGAGGACGGCCGTATCGTCCTGACCGACTGCACCCCCTGACCGGACCCCCCAATGCTTCGCCGCCTTCACCCCGACCAGCCCGCGACCTTCGCCTTCAGCCCCGCCAACCTTGCCTGGGCGCAGGCGCAGATCGCCAAGTATCCCGCCGGCCGCCAGGCCAGCGCCGTCATCCCGCTGCTGTGGCGGGCGCAGGAGCAGGAGGGCTGGCTGACGCGGGCAGCCATCGAGCATGTCGCCGAGATGCTGGGGATGGCCCGCATCCGGGCGCTCGAGGTCGCGACCTTCTACTTCATGTTCCAGCTCGCTCCGGTCGGCTCGGTGGCCCATGTGCAGGTGTGCGGCACGACCTCCTGCATGATCTGCGGCGCCGAGGCGCTGGTCGAGGTCTGCCGGCGGCGGATCGCGCCCGAGCCGCACATGCTGTCGGCCGACGGGCGGCTGTCGTGGGAGGAGGTCGAGTGCCTCGGCGCCTGCGCCAACGCGCCGATGGCGCAGATCGGGAAGGACTACTACGAGGACCTGACGGCCGAACGGTTCGAGTGGCTGCTCGACGAGTTCCTGGCCGGCCGTGTGCCGACGCCGGGGCCGCAGGGCGGCCGGCATGCCTCCGAGCCCGCCGGCGGGCGCACGACGCTGAAGCAGTTTGCCGACAGTCACGACGGGGGCAACGCCTCGGTGGCGCTGGCCCGGGCCCTGGGCGACACCGTCCGGCGGATCGACGGCACCGAGCGGCCGCGCCCGGCCGCCCCGGCGGCGCCCGCTGCCGCCCCGCCGGCCGCGCGCCCGGTGGCGCTGGCCGCCGCCCGCCCCGGTGGCCCTGACGACCTGACGGCGATCCGCGGGGTCGGGCCAAAGCTCTCGGCGCTGCTGCACAGCCTCGGCTTCTTCCATTTCGACCAGATCGCGGCCTGGACGCCGACCGAGATCGCGTGGGTCGACGAGCATCTCGAGGGTTTCAAGGGCCGCGTGAGCCGCGACGGCTGGGTCGAGCAGGCCCGGGCGCTGGCGGCTGCCGGCCCGAGGCATCCGTCAGGGGAGGGCTAGGGGATGGCCGAACGCAGCGGGATGGGCAAGGCAGAGGCAGCGGTCTGGGCCTGGGGCATCGCGGCCCTGGCGGGAATCCTCGCCGGCGTCTTGCTCTGGCTGCTGGGCGGCTGGACCGCCTGGCAGTCGATCTTCGCTGCGCTGTTCGTGGCCGTCGTGCTGGGCATCCTGTTCGCATGGCTGTTCCTGCGGCCGCTTCCGGCGCCGGCGGTGCCGGGCAGCGCCGGCCGGCCGGCGGCTCCGGCGGCGCCCGCCGCGACTGACCCGGAGGCCCGGCCGGCCCCCGCCGTGCCGGCGGCCCGGACTGCATCGGCGCCGCCGCCGGCGGCACCCGCCGTCGCGGCTGCCCCGGCGCAGTCGCCCGCACCCGCCGCCTCGGCACCGCCGCCGCGGCTGGACGCCGCGCGCGCCGGCGGGGCCGACGACCTGAAGCGCATCAAGGGCGTCGGACCCAAGCTCGAGGACATGCTGCACCGCATGGGGGTGTTCCACTTCGACCAGATCGCCGCCTGGGGCCCGGCCGAGCTTGCCTGGGTGGACGACAATCTCGAGGGCTTCCGCGGCCGGGCCAGCCGTGACCGCTGGGTCGAGCAGGCCCGCCAGCTGGCGGCGGGGGGCGAGACCGAGTTCTCGCGGCGCGTGGACGAGGGTGATGTGTACGGGGGGCAGCGATGAATGACCGCGGCGATCCGGATCGGGCCATGGCCGCGCAGGCCCGGCTTGCCGCGCTGGTCATGGCCGGGGCGATGCTGGCGTGGATGGCGGCCCAGTGGCTGGGCGGGCGGATGGGCTGGGAGCCGCGATTCGTCTTCCTGTTCGACCTTGCCGCGCTTGCGGCCTTCTTCTGGGCGCTCGTCGTCACCTGGCGGGTGTGGCGCCGTCGGCAGGACAACTAGGGGCAGCGCATGCTGAAGGACGAGGACCGGATCTTCACCAACCTCTACGGCTTCCACGACCGGAGCCTCGCGGGCGCGCGCGTCCGCGGGCACTGGGACGGGACCGCGGGGCTGATCGCGCGCGGCCGCGACGCGATCGTCGACGAGATCAAGAAATCCGGCCTGCGGGGGCGTGGGGGCGCAGGCTTTCCGACCGGGCTGAAGTGGTCGTTCATGCCCAAGGAAGGCGACGGCCGCCCGGCCTATCTGGTCGTCAACGCCGATGAGAGCGAGCCGGGGACCTGCAAGGACCGCGAGATCATGCGCCACGACCCGCACACGCTGGTCGAGGGCTGCCTTGTCGCCGGCTTCGCGATGGGGGCGCACACCGCCTACATCTACATCCGCGGCGAGTACATCCGCGAGCGCGAGGCGCTGCAGATCGCCATCGACGAGGCCTATGAGGCGGGGCTCCTCGGCCGCAACGCCGCCGGTTCGGGCTGGGACTTCGACCTCTACCTGCACCACGGCGCGGGGGCCTACATCTGCGGCGAGGAAACGGCGCTTCTGGAAAGCCTCGAGGGCAAGAAGGGCATGCCGCGGATGAAGCCGCCGTTCCCCGCCGGGGCGGGGCTTTACGGCTGTCCGACGACGGTCAACAACGTCGAATCGATCGCCGTGGTGCCGACCATCCTGCGCCGCGGAGCGGAGTGGTTCGCAGGCTTCGGCCGGCCGAACAACACCGGCACCAAGGTCTTTGCCATCTCCGGCCACGTCAACCGCCCCTGCGTGGTCGAGGAGGCGATGTCGATCCCGCTGCGCGAGCTTCTGGACCGGCATTGCGGCGGGGTGCGCGGCGGCTGGGCGAACCTCAAGGCGGTGATCCCCGGCGGCTCGTCGGTCCCGCTTCTGCCCGCGCATCTGTGCGACGATGCGATCATGGATTTCGACTGGCTGCGCGAACAGAAGTCGGGCCTCGGAACCGCCGCGGTCATCGTGATGGACCGCTCGACCGATGTCATCAGGGCGATCTGGCGGCTGTCGAAGTTCTACAAGCACGAGAGCTGCGGCCAGTGCACGCCCTGCCGCGAGGGCACGGGCTGGATGATGCGCGTCATGGACCGGCTGGTGCGGGGCGAGGCCGAGGTCGAGGAGATCGACATGCTGCTCGACGTCTCGCGCCAGGTCGAGGGCCACACCATCTGCGCCCTCGGCGATGCCGCGGCCTGGCCGATCCAGGGGCTGATCCGGCATTTCCGCGGCGAGATCGAGGAACGCATCAGGGCCGCGCGCCGCGGCACCCTGACCGCGGTGGCGGCGGAGTAGGGGTGATGAGCGGGCGGACACAGAACCTCGAACCGCGGACCCTGCGCGGGACGCTCCGCGGGCCGGGCGGGCCGGGGTGCGGGCGGGGTGAGGCCGGCCGCGGCAGCGACGGGCGGTCGACGGGGGTGCGTGGCGTCGTCCTTGCCGCGGCGCTGGCCGCGGGGCTGGCCCCGGCGGCGCTGGCAGCGGCCCAGACCGCGCCGCGCCCGCCCCTGGGCGAGGTGGCCTTCATCTGGGACTGGCTCTTTGCCGCCGCCGTGGGCGACCGCATCCGCAACAACTGCCCGACGATCTCGCCGCGCCTCCTGCGTGTCCTGCGTCAGCGCGACGCGCTCGTCGAGCATGCGCGCGGCCTGGGCTATTCCGACGACGAGATCCGCGCCTTCATCGCCGACCCCGGCGAGAAGGCGAGGATGCGCGACCTGGCGCGGGCCTACCTGGCCGCCCATGGCGTGACCCGCGGCGATGCCGAGAGCTACTGCCGCCTCGGCCGGGCCGAGATCGCGGCCGGCAGCAAGATCGGCCAACTCATCTACGAACACTGACCGGGCCTGCGGCCCCAGGAGCGACCCCGTGGCAGCCTTGCGCAAGATCATCGTCGACGACGTCGAGGTCGAGGTCGATCCGGCGATGACGCTCATCCAGGCCTGCGAGGTGGCGGGCATCGAGATTCCCCGCTTCTGCTATCACGAGCGGCTGTCGATCGCCGGGAACTGCCGGATGTGCCTCGTCGAGATCGTCGGCGGCCCGCCAAAGCCCGCGGCCTCCTGCGCGATGCAGGTGCGCGACCTGCGCCCGGGCCCGAACGGGGCGCCGCCGGTGGTCAGGACCAACTCGCCGATGGTGCGGAAGGCGCGCGAGGGGGTGATGGAGTTCCTGCTCATCAACCATCCGCTCGACTGCCCGATCTGCGACCAGGGCGGCGAATGCGACCTGCAGGACCAGGCGATGGCCTACGGCGTCGACTTCAGCCGCTACCGCGAGCCCAAGCGCGCCAACCTCGACATCGACCTCGGGCCGCTGGTCGAGACGCACATGACGCGCTGCATCCACTGCACACGCTGCGTGCGCTTCATCAACGAGGTCGCCGGCGTGGCGCAGATGGGCCAGACCGGCCGCGGCGAGGACGAGGAGATCACCTCCTACCTCGGCGCGGCTCTCGACACCAACCTGCAGGGCAACATCATCGACCTCTGCCCGGTCGGCGCGCTGGTCTCGAAGCCCTATGCCTTCACCGCCCGGCCGTGGGAGCTGACGCGGACCGAGACGGTTGACGTCATGGACGGCCTCGGCGCGGCGATCCGGGTCGACACCAAGGGCCGCGAGGTGATGCGCATCCTGCCGCGCAACCACGACGGGGTGAACGAGGAGTGGATCTCCGACAAGACCCGCTTCGTCTGGGACGGGCTGCGCCGCCAGCGGCTGGACCGGCCCTACCTGCGCGAGGGCGGGCGGCTCCGCCCTGCCGGCTGGCCCGAGGCGCTGACGGCCGCGGCGGCGGCGCTGGGACGCGGCAAGGTGGCGGGGCTCGTGGGCGACCTCGCGCCGGTCGAGGCCGCCTTTGCCTTGCGGCTGCTCGTCGAGGGGCTGGGCGGGGCGGTGGAATGCCGGGTCGACGGGACGGCGCTGCCGGCGGGCAACCGCGGCGGCTATGCCGGCACGGCGCGGATCGAGGACATCGACGCGGCGCGGACGATCTGGCTGGTCGGTACCGACCCCCGCGAGGAGGCGCCGGTCCTGAACGCGCGCATCCGCCGCGCCTGGACGAGGGGCGCCGCGGTGCACCGCGTCGGGCCTGCGACCGACCTGACCTACGAGGTCACCGACCATGGCAATGACCGTGCCGCGCTGACGCGCGCGGCCGCCGCGGCCGCACCGGCGGCGGGGCCGGCGCTGGTGATCCTCGGCCAGGGGGCGTTGCGGGGGCCGGAGGGCGCGGCGACGCTCGCGCAGGCGGTGCGACTGGCCGGCGGGCTCGGTGCGGGGCTTCTGGTGCTGCACACGGCGGCGGCGCGGGTCGGCGCGATGGATGCCGGCTGCACCACCGAGGGCGGGCTGGCGGCGGCGCTGGAGGGGGCGACCACGATCTGGGCGCTGGGGGTGGACGAGGCCGACATTCCCGCCGGCCCCTTCGTCATCTACCAGGGCAGCCACGGCGACCGCGGCGCACACCGTGCCGACCTGATCCTTCCGGCCGCCGCCTGGACCGAAGAGCCGGGGCTCTTCGTCAACACCGAGGGCCGGCCCCAACTGGCCTTCCGCGCAGGCTTTCCGCCCGGCGAGGCGCGCGAGAACTGGGCAATCATCCGGGCGGTCTCGGGCGAGGCCGGCCGTGCGCTGCCCTTCGACAACCTCGCGGCGCTGCGCCGGCGGCTGGTCGGGGCGGTGCCGCATCTGGGGCAGCCGGGCACGGTACCGGCCAACACGCTGGCCCCGCTGGGGGCGGCCGAGCCCGCCGGCGGACCGATGGCGGCGGCGGTGGCCGACTTCTGGCTGACCAACCCCATCGCGCGCGCCTCGGCGGTGCTGGCCGAGATGTCGGCGCGCGCCGCGCGGCGCAGCCGTCCGGCACTTGCGGCGGAGTGAGCATGTTCGCCCCGCCCCGCCCCGGGATCGTCGCGGGACTGGCCGCGCTTGCCGCATGCACGCCGGCCGAGCCGCCCGAGCCTGCGCCCTTCGCGCCGGTCTACCGCGGCGTCGAGACGCGGCTGCTGGACGGCGATCTCGTCGCCTTCGCGGTGGCGATGGACGGGGCGCGCGGCAACGAGGATGTCGCCGCCTATGCGCGCTGCGCGGCGGCGCAGTACACGCTCATCCGGGGCTTCGGCTTCGCCCGCCACGTGCGGACGAATGTCGCGCGGTCGGGCAACCACTGGCAGGGCGATGCGGTCTATGTCATCTCGGCGGCGCTGCCGCCGGGGCTGCGGACGATCGACGCCGAGGTGACGGTGGCCGATTGCGTGGCGCAGGGCATCCCGACGGTCTGATCGAGGCAGGGCATGGACGAATTCTTCTCCACCACTCTCGGGATGTTCACGATCATGCTTGCCCAGAGCCTGCTCGTGGTCGGCTTCGTGATGATCTCGCTGCTGTTCCTCGTCTACGGCGACCGCAAGATCTGGGCGGCGGTGCAGATGCGCCGGGGCCCGAACGTGGTCGGCGCCTTCGGCGTGCTGCAGTCGGTGGCGGACGCGCTGAAATACGTCGTCAAGGAGATCGTCGTGCCGGCCGGCGTCGACCGGCCGGTCTATTTCCTCGCGCCGATGCTCTCGTTCGTGCTGGCCGTGCTCGCCTGGGCGGTGATCCCCTTCGCCGACGGCTGGGTCCTGGCCGACATCAACGTCGCGATCCTGTTCGTCTTCGCCGTGTCCTCGCTCGAGGTCTACGGGGTGATCATGGGCGGCTGGGCGTCCAACTCCAAATACGCCTTCCTCGGCTCGCTGCGCTCAGCCGCGCAGATGATCAGCTACGAGGTCTCGCTCGGCTTCATCATCATCGGCGTCATCATCTCGACTGGCAGCATGAGCTTCGGCGCGATCGTGGCGGCGCAGGACGGACCCTACGGCCTGTTCTCCTGGTACTGGCTGCCGCATCTGCCGATGGTGGTCCTGTTCTTCGTCTCGGCGCTGGCCGAGACCAACCGGCCGCCGTTCGACCTGCCGGAGGCCGAATCCGAGCTGGTTGCGGGGTTCATGGTTGAGTATTCCTCCACCCCCTACCTCCTGTTCATGGCCGGCGAGTACATCGCCATCTTCCTGATGTGCGCGCTGATGAGCCTTCTCTTCTTCGGCGGCTGGCTGTCGCCCGTCCCCGGCCTGCCCGACGGGGTGCTCTGGATGGTGGGAAAGATGGCCTTCTTCTTCTTCCTCTTCGCGATGGTGAAGGCGATCGTGCCGCGCTACCGCTACGATCAGCTGATGCGGCTTGGCTGGAAGGTGTTCCTGCCGATGTCGCTGGGCTGGGTGGCGCTGGTGGCCTTCCTGGCGAAGTTCGAGGTGCTGGGCGGGGCCTGGGCGCGCTGGCCGGTGGGGGGGTAGATGGCCGAGGGTATGGACAACCTGGTGCTCGAACAGCTTCGCATGATCCGGGAGGATCTGAAGTCCCTCAGGACCGACCTGTCGGAGTCCAAGGTCGAGGTTCGGGGCGATCTTGCCGAGGTCAAGTCCGATGTCGGCGGCCTGCGGATGATGGTGTCCGGGCTGGCGTCGGTAATCGGGCAACTCGACGAGCGGGTCGAGCACGTCGAGGAGAAGCTGGGGGTGAAGCCTTGACGCAGATCGACTGGCAGCGCGCCACCCGCTACTTCCTGCTGTGGGACTTCCTCAAGGGCTTTGCCCTTGGCATGAAATACTTCGTCGCCCCCAAGGCGACGCTGAACTACCCCCACGAGAAGGGCCCGCTGTCGCCCCGTTTCCGCGGCGAGCACGCGCTGCGCCGCTACCCGAACGGCGAGGAGCGCTGCATCGCCTGCAAGCTCTGCGAGGCGATCTGCCCGGCGCAGGCGATCACCATCGACGCCGAGCCGCGCGCGGACGGCAGCCGGCGGACGACGCGCTACGACATCGACATGACTAAATGCATCTACTGCGGCTTCTGCCAGGAGGCATGCCCGGTCGATGCCATCGTCGAGGGCCCGAACTTCGAGTTCGCAACCGAGACGCGCGAGGAGCTTTTCTACACCAAGGAGCGGCTGCTGGCCAACGGCGAGCGCTGGGAGGCCGAGATCGCCCGCAACCTCGAGCTTGACGCCCCCTACCGGTGAGGATGCGATGGCCTGTCCCGGCGAGGCGCACAGATGCAGGATGACCCCGCTGGCGGCCGGCCGCCAGCCGGAGGCACGGCCATGACCGAGCCCTGGGCGAAGATGATGCAGTCGATGATCGAGCAGGGCCACGCCATGGCCCGGGCGGTGAACCCCGCGCTCGAGACCTTCCAGGTCAAGGGCTTCGAGAACCTCATCCCGACGCTGTCGAAGGACTTCATGGAGATGGCCTTCGGCCGCACCTTCAACCGCGACGGGCTGGACGCCAGGACGCGGCTGCTGGTGACGCTGGCGGCGCTGACGGTGCTTGGCGCCCAGGCGGAGCCGCAGATCCGGCTGACCGTGCGCCACGCGCTCGAGGCGGGGGCAACGCGGCGCGAGATCGCCGAGGTGATCTACCAGATGAGCATGTTCGGCGGCCTGCCCGCCATGCAGCGGGCGCTCGAGATCGCGCAGGGCGTGTTCCGCGACGCCCCGGAGGACACCGAATGACCATTGCCGCGCTCGCCTTCTACGCCTTCGGGATCACCGTCGTCGCCTCGGGCCTTCTGGTCGTCCTGGCGCGCAACCCGGTGCATTCGGTGCTGTGGCTGATCTTGGCCTTCATCTCCTCGGCGGGACTGTTCGTGCTGCTCGGGGCCGAGTTCGTGGCGATGCTTCTGGTCATCGTCTACGTCGGCGCGGTGGCGGTGCTGTTCCTGTTCGTGGTGATGATGCTCGACATCGACTTTGCCGCGCTCAAGGCCGAGATGGCGAAATACGTGCCGCTGGCGGCGCTGATTGCGCTGATCCTGATGATGCAGATGGCGCTGGCCTACGGTGCCTGGACGACCTCGGAGGTCGCCGACCGGCTGCGGGGCGCGCCCGCCCCGGCGCCGGCCGAGATGCACAACACCCGGGCCCTGGGCATGATCATCTACGACCGTTACCTCTATCTCTTCCAGGCTGCGGGGCTGATCCTGCTCGTGGCCATGATCGGGGCGATCGTGCTGACGCTGCGCCACCGCACCAACATCAAGCGCCAGGACGTGCTGGCCCAGATCTACCGCGACCCGGCGACAGCGATGGAGCTGAAGGACGTGAAGCCCGGGCAGGGGCTGGGCTGATGCATTCCGCGGCGGCCATGGCGGCGGCGCTGGCCCTTGCCCCCGGGGCGGGGCTGGCGTGCAGCCCGGTGCCTTTCACGCCGGCGCCGGGGCCGGTGGCGGGGGGGGGGTGCTCCGTCGTCTTTTACCTGACCGAGATCCGCGCCGTCGGCCTCGGCCCGGCGAAGGATCTCGGCCAGGGCCTTGTGATGCAGGACATCTTCGACGGAAACGCCTGCTACTGGGAAGCAAACCTGATCGTCCTCGACTGCGCCGCCCGCCGGGCACTGGTGATCGGCCATGACGACCGGGCGCTGATGGCCGAGCCGCGCGAGACCGGGATCGACCGCATCGCGGCCGACCTCGCTGCGGCGGCGGCCGCGGGCCGGGCGCCGGTGCTGGACGACATCGCCGCGGCGGCGGCGGCCGAGGGTTATGCGACGCGGCTGGCGCTGCAGCTCGACCGCGAGCGCAACATCGAGGTCAACGGCCAGCGCATCGCCATCGACTGCGCCTGCGCGGCCTTCTACCCCGGCGGCAGACCGGCGAACTGAACCGTCCCCGGCCGGTGCCGGGGCAAGCGAGGGATGGGGTCGCGGTGCCCCGAAGGGACATGATGCCGGAGTGCGGGTGCGATCTGGGGGCGGGTGCGGTGCTGCGGGCGGCGGTGGCCGCCATTCTGCTGAGCGCCCTGCCGGCCGCGGCCCTTACGCCGCCGGCGCCCTGCCTGATGGATGGCGGGTCGCTGCGCATCCTGACGCCCGAGGCGCATGGCGCGGCGACCGGCAGGCTTTTCGACGTCTTTCCGGCGCCCCGGCCCGGGGGCTTCGTCGACTGGACGTGGAATGACGGCACGAACGCCTGGATCGTCCTGCAGCACTGCGCCACCGACCAGTTCATCGTCGTCCGCTCGCCCTTGTCGCTGGGCGGGCCGGTGCAGGCGCGCTACGAGCAGATGGTCGAGAGCCAGACGCCCCACAGCCTGCACCAGGTCGCCGAGGCGCTGGGCGAGCTCGGGGCGCAGGCTGAGATCGGCCGCGGCGGACTTGGCCGCTGCGGCTGCATGGTCAACCTGCTCGACTGAGTGCGGGCGGGACAGAAAGTGACGGCGCGCTCGGCGCGCCCGGAGGGACGAGGGATGGTCGGACTGGAACACTACCTGACGGTGGCCGCGGCGCTGTTCGTGATCGGCATCTTCGGCATCTTCCTCAACCGCAAGAACGTCATCGTCATCCTGATGTCGATCGAGCTCGTTCTGCTTGCGGTCAACATCAACCTCGTCGCCTTCTCGGCCCATCTCGGCGACCTCGTCGGGCAGGTGTTCACTATGTTCATCCTCACCGTCGCCGCGGCCGAGGCCGCGATCGGGCTGGCGATCCTCGTCTGCTTCTTCCGCAACCGGGGCTCGATCGACGTCGAGGACGTCAACGTCATGAAGGGTTGATCCTGTGGAAACCGTCATCCTTCTTGCCCCGCTTGCCGGCGCCATCATCTGCGGCTTCGGCTGGCGGCTGATCGGCGAGCAGGCCGGCATGGTGATCGCCACGGCGATCCTGTTCCTCTGCATGCTGCTGTCCTGGATCGTGTTCCTCGGCCATGACGGCGAGACCAGTCGCATCGTGCTGATGCGTTTCATCGATTCGGGCACACTGTCGACCGACTGGGCGATCCGGCTCGACCGGCTGACGGCGATCATGCTGGTTGTGGTGACGACCGTCTCGGCGCTCGTCCACCTCTACTCCTTCGGCTACATGGCCCATGACGACAACTGGCGCCACGGCGAGCACTACAGGGCGCGCTTCTTCGCCTACCTGTCGTTCTTCACCTTCGCGATGCTGGCGCTGGTGACCTCCGACAACCTCGTGCAGATGTTCTTCGGCTGGGAGGGAGTGGGCGTCGCCTCCTACCTGCTGATCGGGTTCTACTGGCGCAAGGGGTCGGCCAACGCCGCGGCGATCAAGGCCTTCGTGGTCAACCGGATCGGCGACTTCGGCTTTGCGCTCGGCATCTTCGCGCTGTTCTACCTGACCGATGCGGTCAGCTTCGACGTCATCTTCGGAGCCGCCCCGCGGCTGGCCGAGACCGAGATCGCATTCCTGTGGACAAGCTGGAATGCGGCCGAGCTGATCGCCTTCCTGCTGTTCGTCGGTGCCATGGGCAAGTCGGCGCAGCTGTTCCTGCACACCTGGCTGCCCGACGCGATGGAGGGCCCGACTCCGGTCTCGGCGCTGATCCACGCCGCGACGATGGTGACCGCAGGCGTCTTCCTGGTCTGCCGGATGTCGCCGGTGATGGAGTTCGCGCCGGGCGCCACTGCCTTCATCACCTGGATCGGCGCGGCGACGGCCTTCTTCGCCGCCACCGTCGGGCTGGTGCAGAACGACATCAAGCGGGTGATCGCCTACTCGACCTGCTCGCAGCTCGGCTACATGTTCGTGGCCGCCGGGGTGGGCGTCTACTCGGTGGCGATGTTTCACCTCTTCACCCACGCCTTCTTCAAGGCGATGCTGTTCCTCGGCGCGGGCTCGGTCATCCACGGGATGCACCACGAGCAGGACATGCGCAACTACGGCGGCCTGCGCCACAAGCTGCCCTGGACCTTCGCGGCGATGCTGGTCGGCACGCTGGCCATCACCGGGGTCGGCATCCCGCTGACGCAATACGGCTTTGCCGGCTTCGTCTCGAAGGACGCGATCATCGAGAGCGCATTCGCGGCGGGCGAGCTGCCGGTGTTCTGGCTGCTGGTGGCCGGGGCGGCGATGACCTCGTTCTACTCCTGGCGGCTGATGTTCATGACCTTCTGGGGCAGCCCGCGGGGCGACCATCACACCCACGAGCATGCCCACGAGAGCCCGCGGACGATGCTGATGCCGCTGGCTGTCCTGGCGGCGGGGTCGGTGCTCGCCGGGATGGTCTGGTACAACTCCTTCTTCGGCAAGGAGGAGACGGTGAAGGCCTGGTTCGGCATCCCGGTCGCCGAGGCTGCCACGGACGCCTCCGGCGACGCCGCCGGCCACGCCCCGGCGGCCGAGGCGCATGCCGGCGGCGACGCCGTCCACGGGGCGGCCGCCCTGCCGGGCGAGGGGGCGATCTACATCGGGCCCGACAACCACGTGCTGCACGATGCCCATTACGTGCCCGCCTGGGTGCGCGCCGCACCCTTCGTGGCGATGCTGCTGGGGCTGGCGGTCGCCTTCCAGTTCTACATCCGCCGGCCCGACTGGCCCGCGGCGCTCGCCCGCAACCAGCGGCCGCTCTACCTGTTCCTGCTGAACAAGTGGTACTTCGACGAGATCTACGACTTCCTCTTCGTCCGCAGCGCCCGCGCCATCGGGCGGCTGCTGTGGAAGAAGGGCGACGGAGCGGTGATCGACGGCAGCATCAACGGGCTGGCGATGGGGGTGGTGCCGTTCATGACCCGTCTCGCGGCACGGGCGCAGTCGGGTTACGTCTTTCATTACGCCTTCGCGATGGTGCTGGGGATTGCCATCCTCGTCACCTGGATGACGCTGTCGGCGGGGGGCAACTGATGTCCAACCTTCTGTCCATCGTCACGTTCCTGCCGGCGCTCGCGGCGGCGATCCTGGCGCTCTTCCTGCGCGGCGAGGACAGGGCGGCGCAGGCCAACGCCAAATGGCTGGCGCTGACCGCCACGCTGGCCACCTTCCTGGCGTCGCTGTTCCTGCTGGCGGGCTTCGAGCCGGCCAACCCGGGCTTCCAGTTCGTCGAGGAGGAACCCTGGATATTCGGTCTGACCTACAGGATGGGGGTCGACGGCATCTCGCTGCCGTTCGTGATGCTGACGACCTTCCTGATGCCGATCACCATCCTCGCCTGCTGGGACGTCACCCACCGAGTGAAGGAGTACATGATCGCCTTCCTGGCGCTCGAGACGCTGATGATCGGCGTCTTCACCGCCCTCGACCTGGTGCTGTTCTACCTGTTCTTCGAGGGCGGACTGATCCCGATGTTCCTGATCATCGGCATCTGGGGCGGCAAGGACCGCATCTACGCCGCCTTCAAGTTCTTCCTCTACACCTTCCTCGGCTCGGTGCTGATGCTGGTGGCGATGATCGCGATGTATGTCGACGCCGGCACCACCGACATTCCTCGGCTCCTGCGCCACAGCTTCGACGCCGGGCCGGTGGAACTGATGGGCTGGCAGATCATGGGCGGCATGCAGACGCTCCTGTGGCTGGCCTTCTTCGCCTCCTTCGCGGTCAAGATGCCGATGTGGCCGGTGCACACCTGGCTTCCCGATGCGCATGTGCAGGCGCCGACCGCAGGCTCGGTGGTGCTGGCGGCGATCCTCCTGAAGATGGGCGGCTACGGCTTCCTGCGCTTCAGCCTGCCGATGTTCCCGGTCGCCTCGGAGCTGATGGCGCCGCTGGTCTTCTGGCTGTCGGCCATCGCCATCGTCTACACCAGCCTGGTGGCGCTGATGCAGGAGGACATGAAGAAGCTCATCGCCTATTCCTCGGTGGCGCACATGGGCTTCGTCACCATGGGCATATTCGCGGCCAACCGGCAGGGGGTGGACGGGGCGATCTTCCAGATGATCAGCCACGGCTTCATCTCGGGGGCGCTGTTCCTCTGCGTGGGCGTCATCTATGACCGGATGCACACCCGCGAGATCGCGGCCTACGGGGGCCTCGTGAACCGGATGCCGGTCTATGCGGCGGTGTTCATGCTGTTCACCATGGCCAATGTCGGGCTGCCGGGCACGAGCGGCTTCGTCGGCGAGTTCCTGACGCTTGCGGGCATCTTCCAGGTGAACACCTGGGTGGCGGCGGTGGCCGCGACCGGCGTCATCCTGTCGGCAGCCTATGCGCTGTGGCTCTACCGGCGGGTGGTGTTCGGCGACCTCATCAAGGAAAGCCTGAAGGCCATCGGCGACATGACCCGGCGCGAGAAGGCGGTGTTCGCGCCGCTGGTGGCGATGACGGTCCTGCTGGGCGTCTACCCCTCGCTCGTGACCGACCTGATCGGGCCCACGGTGGCCGATCTCCTGACCCGCTACGACACCGCGCTCGCCGCGGCGGCCGATGCCGCCGCCAGCCTGCGCCTGGCCGCGAACTGAGGGCTGGCCCATGACCCGCGCCGATCTTATCGCCGTCCTGCCCGAGGCCCTGCTGGCGCTGTTCGCGCTGACGGCGCTGATGTGGGGCGCCTTCGGGGGCAAGGACCGCATCGCCCGCCCGCTGCTCTATGCCACCGCCGCCATGCTTGCCCTGCTGGCGCTGTGGATCGGCAGCGCCGGCGGCGGCGCATCGACCGCCTTCGGCGGCATGTTCGTCAACGACGCCTTCGCCCGCTTCGCCAAGGTGACGATCCTGGTCGCGGCGGCGGCCGTGCTGGTGATGGGCGAGGATTTCCTGGCGCGCCGGGACCTGCTGCGCTTCGAATACCCGGTGCTGGTGGCGCTGGCCGTGCTCGGCATGATGATGATGGTGTCGGCCGGCGACCTGATGGCGCTCTACATGGGGCTCGAGCTGCAGTCGCTGGCGCTTTACGTCATCGCCGCGATGCGCCGCGACAGCCTGAAATCGACCGAGGCGGGGCTGAAGTACTTCGTGCTCGGTGCGCTCGCCTCGGGGCTTCTGCTCTACGGCGCGTCGCTCACCTACGGCTATGCCGGAACCACCACCTTCGCTGGCATCCTAGCGGCGGTGCGCGACAGCACGTTGCCGCTCGGCCTGCTGTTCGGGCTGGTGTTCCTGGTCGCGGGGCTTGCCTTCAAGGTCTCGGCGGTGCCCTTCCACATGTGGACGCCGGACGTATACGAGGGCGCGCCGACGCCGGTCACGGCCTTCTTCGCTACCGCCCCCAAGGTGGGGGCGATGGCGCTGTTCGCGCGGCTTCTGCACGACGCCTTCGGGCCGGCCGGGCACGACTGGGGCCAGATCGTCGCTTTCCTCGCCGTCGCCTCGATGTTCCTCGGCGCCGTGGCGGCGATCGGGCAGCGCGACATCAAGCGGCTGATGGCCTACTCCTCGATCGGGCACATGGGCTTTGCCCTGGTGGGTCTGGCGGCGGGCAGCGCCACGGGCGTTCAGGCAATGCTCGTCTACCTGGCGATCTACGTCACGATGAACGTAGGCGTCTTCGCCTTCATCCTGTCGATGGAGCGCGACGGCCGCCACGTCACCGACATCGCGAGCCTGAGCCTGCTGGCGCGGGCAGAGCCGACCGCGGCGCTGGCGCTGCTGATCCTGCTGTTCTCGCTGGCCGGGGTGCCGCCGCTCGTCGGCTTCTTCGCGAAATACGGGGTGCTGGTCGCGGCGGTGCAGGCAGACATGGTCTGGCTGGCACTGGCGGGGGTGATCGCAAGCGTGATCGGCGCCTTCTACTACCTGCGCATCGTCTACCTGATGTACTTCGGGCAGGAGGGCGAGGGGCTCGACGGCGCCATGAGCTGGTCGCAGCGCGCGCTGCTGGTGGCCGCGGCGGCGGTGATGCTGGTGGGCGTTGTCAACCTGTTCGGGATCGAGGGGCCGGCGGCGGCCGCCGCCGCGGCCCTTGTCCGCTGAGGCCTGGCCCGAGGGCTGGGCGCGCATCGTCCTGCCCGAGGCCGCAAGCACCATGGCCGAGGCCGTGCGGCTGGCGCCGCTCATGGCCGGGCCGGCGTGGATCCTTGCACTGCGCCAGACCGCGGGACGGGGCCGGCGGGGCCGGGCATGGGCCGACCCGCCCGGCAATTTCGCGGCCACGGCGCTGATGTTTCCCGCCTGCCCGCCGGGGCAGGCGGCGCTGAGGTCGTTCGCCGCCGCGCTGGCGCTGGCCGACACGCTTGCCGGGGTCAGCGGCGCGCCCGCGCGGATCGCGCTGAAATGGCCCAACGACGTGCTGCTGGACGGCGGCAAGGTGGCGGGAATCCTGCTGGAAAGCGCCGGGGCGGGGGGGCGGGTGGCCCATCTTGCGGTCGGCATCGGCGTCAATCTCGCCGAGGCGCCCCCGGCCGCGGTGCTGGAGGACGGGGCGGCCCCGGCGGTGGCGGTTGCCACGGCCACCGGCGTGCGGATCGCCCCGGGAGATTTCCTCGACCGTCTCGCCCCGGCCTTCGCCCGCTGGGAGGGGCGGCTTGCCGCCGAGGGATTCGGCCCACTGCGCGCCGCCTGGCTTGCGCGGGCGGCACGGATCGGGCAGACGGTGACCGCGCGCACGGGGGCCGGATCGGTCACCGGCCGCTTCACCACGCTGGACGAGGGCGGCGCCCTCGTGCTCGATACCCCGGCCGGGCGGCGCGTGATCGCCGCGGCCGAGGTGCATTTCTGACGGGGCCGCCCATGCTGCTCGCCATCGACTGCGGCAACACCAACACCGTCTTCGCGCTGTGGGAGGGAACCCGCTTCCTGGCGACATGGCGGATGGCGACCGACCACCGGCGCACCGCCGACGAGTACTTCGTCTGGCTCTCGACGCTGATCGGGCTGAAGAAGCTCGACGTCAAGGTGACCGAGGCGATCGTCTCCTCGACCGTGCCGCGGGTGGTCTTCAACCTGCGCGTGCTCTGCGACCGCTACTTCGGCTGCCGGCCGCTGGTTGTGGGCAAGCCCGGCTGCGTGCTGCCCGCCCCGCCGCGCGTCGACCCCGGCACCAACGTCGGCCCCGACCGGCTGGTCAACGCCGCGGGCGGCTTCGACCGCTACGGGGGCGACCTCGTGGTGATCGACTTCGGCACCGCCACCACCTTCGACGTGGTGGACGCCGACGGCGCCTATGTCGGCGGCGTCATCGCGCCGGGCGTCAACCTCAGCCTCGAGGCGTTGCACATGGCGGCGGCGGCCCTGCCGCATGTCGACGTCGCCCGACCGGCGGCGGCGATCGGGACCAACACCATCGCCTGCATGCAGTCGGGGGTGTACTGGGGCTACATCGGCCTCTGCGAGGGGATCGTGCGCCAGATCCGGGCCGAACGCCCGCGGC
Organism: Paracoccaceae bacterium; assembly: GCA_023383015.1. Lineage (GTDB taxonomy): Bacteria > Pseudomonadota > Alphaproteobacteria > Rhodobacterales > Rhodobacteraceae > JAHDXW01. The sequence continues at coordinate 123,009 of JAHDXW010000007.1, read as the reverse complement.
CGGCGCGCGTCATCGCCACCGGCGGGCTCGCGCCGCTGTTCGCCCAGGGCACGGGGCTGTTCGACAGCATCGACGACGATCTGACCATGCACGGCCTCGTCGTGCTCAACCGCTACAACAGGGGTCTTGCGGCAGCATGAGGAACGCCCGGCTGATCTACCTTCCCCTCGGCGGTGCCGGCGAGGTCGGCATGAACGCCTATGTCTACGGCTACGGGCCGGAGGGGAAGGAGCGGCTGATCCTTGTCGACTGCGGCGTCACCTTCGGCGACATGGGCTCGACCCCCGGGGTGGACCTGGTCCTTCCCGACCTCACCTGGCTGGCCGAGCGTGCCGGCCGGATCGAGGCGATCTTCATCACCCATGCCCATGAGGACCACATCGGCGCGCTGGCCTGGTTGTGGCCTAGTCTGAAGGCGCCGGTCTATGCCCGCCGCTTCACCGCCCATGTCGGGCGGCTGAAGTTCGAGGAGGCCGGCCTGCCGCGCGAGGCGATCCGTACCGTCGAGGCGCGGCCGGCGACGGTGGAGGCCGGCCCGTTCCGCGTCGGCTTCCTGCCGGTCGCCCATTCGCTGCCCGAATGCGCGGCGCTCGTGATCGACTGCCCGGCCGGCCGCGTGCTGCACACCGCCGACTTCAAGCTCGACCCGACCCCGCTGATCGGCGACCCGTGGGAAGCGGCGGCCTGGGCCGCGATCGCCACCGAGATCGCGCCGGCCCGGGTAAGGGCGATGGTGTGTGACTCCACCAACGTCCTGGTCGATCACCCGGGCCGGTCGGAGACGGCGATCGCCGCGCCCATCACCGCACTCGTCGCCGCGCGCGAGGGGATGGTGGTGGCCACCACCTTCGCATCGAACGTCGCGCGCCTGAAAACGCTGGCCGACGCCGCGGTTGCCACCGGGCGGACGGTTTGCCTGCTCGGAAGGGCGATGAAACGCATGGTCGCGGCGGCGATGGAGACCGGCCTGCTGGCAGGCTTCCCGCGCACCGTCACCCCCGAGGAGGCGGCGGCGATGCCGCGCGACCGGCTGATGCTGCTCGCAACCGGCAGCCAGGGCGAGCGGCGGGCGGCGGTGGCGCAGTTCGCGCGCGGCAAGTACCTCGGCCTCTCGCTGGCCGAGGGCGACCTGGTGCTCTTCTCGTCCAAGACGATCCCCGGCAACGAGCGCGACGTGCTGCGCCTCGTCAACGCCTTCTCGGAGATGGGGGTGGACGTGGTCGACGAGCAGTCGGGCACCTACCACATCTCGGGCCATGCCAACCGCCCCGACCTCGAGACCGTGCAGGATCTGGTGCGGCCGGAGATGGTGATTCCGATGCACGGCGAGCACCGGCATCTTCGCGCCCATGCCCGGCTGGCGCAGGCGCGCGGCTTTGCCAGCGAGATCGTCGCCAACGGCATGATGGCCGACCTGTCAGGCGAGGTGCCCGAGATCGTCGAGTACATCGAGGCGGGGCGCGTCTACCTTGACGGCACGGCGCTGGTGGGCGCGCAGGATGGGGTCATCCGCGACCGCATCCGCATGGCCCTGAACGGCCTCGTGCTGGTCACGGTGATCATCGACGAGGACGGTGCGCCCCTCGGCGAGGCCTGGGTCGAGACACTCGGCCTGCCCGAGCGCGGCCGTGGCGGCACCGTCCTGGCCGAAGCGATCGAGTCCGAACTCGCCCGCTTCCTCGACCGTGCCGGGCGCTCGACCCTCGGCGACGACGACAGGCTGGACGAGGCGCTCCGCCGCGTCGTGCGGCAGATCGCCATGGAGGAGGTCGGCAAGAAGCCCGAAGTGACGGTCGTCGTCAGTCGCCTGCTTGCCGAGTGACAAAGCCGCGCATCAGGAAATCGGGCATGTGATCGCCCCAGCCCGGGGCCGGAAGCTCGCCACGGCCTGCCTCGCGGTCACGCTCTCGCCGGTCGCGGCGCGCCGGTTCGGGCCGCGCGGGCTCGGGTCGTGCCGGTTCGGGCCGCGGGGCCCGCCCGGCCGGGTGCTCCCGGCGGGGCAGGGGGGTGGCCGCCGCCTCGGGTCGGGCGGGTTCCTGCTGTGCCGCTGCGGGGGAGGGTCCCGGCGCATCGGCGGCGGCACGCGGCGAGGCGGCGCGCGCCGGCCGGCGCGGTGTCTCGGGCATGTCGCGCCGGCCGCGGCGGCCGTGGGCCCCGCCCTGCCCGGCCTCGGCCTCGTCCGGCAGAGCCGGTGCCGCCGCACGCGGGATCGGCATCTTGATCAGCGCCTCGATCGCCGCGACATGCTTGTCGTCGGCGGGTGCGGCGATCGTGATCGCCCGCCCCGAACGCCCTGCGCGACCCGTCCGCCCGATGCGGTGGACGTAGTCTTCGGGGTGGGTCGGCACGTCGAAGTTGAAGACATGGCTGACGGCGGGGATGTCGAGCCCCCGGGCGGCCACGTCGGAGGCGACAAGCAGATGCAGCGCCCCGTCACGGAAGCCGTCCAGCGTGCGCGTACGCACCGACTGGTCGAGGTCGCCGTGGATCGGCGCGGCGTTGAAGCCGTGGTTCTTCAGCGACTTGGCAACAACGTCGACCTCGGTCTTGCGGTTGCAGAAGATGATGGCATTGGTGCAGGCAGCGCCTTCGGCGCGGATCAGCGCCCGCAGCATGGCGCGCTTCTCGGCTGCCGTGCGGTCGCGGCGCTCGGGCTTCACCCCGACCAGCCGCTGCTCGATGTTCTCGGCCGCCGTGGCCTGGCGAGCGACCTCGATGCGGGCGGGGTTGGTCAGGAAGGTCGAGGTGATGCGCTCGATCTCGGGCGCCATCGTGGCCGAGAAGAACAGCGTCTGCCGGGTGAAGGGAGTCAGCTGGAAGATGCGCTCGATGTCGGGGATGAACCCCATGTCGAGCATGCGGTCGGCCTCGTCCACGACCATGATCTGGACGCCGGTCAGCAGAAGCTTGCCGCGCTCGAAATGGTCGAGCAGCCGGCCCGGCGTGGCGATCAGCACATCGACGCCGCGGTCGATCAGCCGGTCCTGCTCGGCGAAGGAGACGCCGCCGATCAGCAGCGCCTTGGTCAGCGACAGGTGACGGGCATAGGTGTCGAAGTTCTCGGCCACCTGGGCCGCAAGCTCGCGCGTCGGCGCAAGCACGAGGCTGCGCGGCATGCGCGCCCGCGCCCGCCCCTGGGCCAGCAGCGTCACCATAGGCAGAACGTAGGAGGCCGTCTTGCCGGTGCCGGTCTGTGCGATGCCCAGCACGTCGCGGCGTTCAAGCGCCGGAGGGATCGCCTGGGCCTGGATCGGGGTAGGGGTGGCGTAGCCGGCTTCGGCAACCGCCTGAAGGACCCTGGGGTCCAGATTGAGGTCGGAAAAAAGCGTCATGGGCGTCCATGTAGTGCGGCATCGGGCCGCAACGAGGGAGGGACGCTATGCAATCGGGCGCCCCGGCGGCGTGTGGGGGGCATGAAACGACCCCTGTCCGGGCGCCATACTGCACTTGGGCCGCTACGTCAACGAACTGGGGCTTCCGCGGCCGGCCGCGGCCCGGTAAGCTTGCCCCGCCGCCAGAGCCACGTTGGATGACACCCCCCGAACTGACGCGCGAGCTTGCCGCCGCCGAGGCCTTGCGCCGGGTCGCCGGCCGCGCGCTGGCTGATTTCGAGGCCGCGCGCCGGCGCATCCTGGACAGCGACGAACCCGAGGGGCCGCATCAGGCGCGGGTCGCGTTGCGGCGGCTGCGCAGCCATCTGCGCGCCTTCCGCCGCATCGCGGCGGGGCGGGCGCTCGCGCCGGTGGCGGCGCGGGCGCGGGCGCTGTTCCGGCTGCTCGGGCCGCTGCGCGACGCCGACGTGCTGGTCCACGATGTCGCCGCCGTCGATGCCGCGACCCTGACGAGGCTGCAGGCCGAGGCCATGCGGCTGCGCGCGGAGGTGCGCGCTCAGCTTGCCGCGGCGGGGGCAGCCGAGTTCGCCGCCGAGGCCGCCCGCGCGCTGCAATCCACCGGCTGGGAGGGACGGCGCGCCGGCCGGCCCGCCGCCAAGGCCGCCGCCAGGGCGCTTGGCCGTGCGCGCGACCGCCTCCTGGCGCATGGCCGGCGGCTGGCCTCGATGCCGGACGCCGACCGCCACGAGGCCCGCAAGAACCTCAAGACACTGCGCTATCTGGTCGACGACTGGGGTGTCATGTGGCCGGCCCGGAAGGTGGCGCCGCTGCGCCGGCGGCTGCGTGCGCTGCAGGATGCGCTCGGCGTGCTGAACGACCTTGCGCTCGCCGAGGCGCGCGGCCAGATCGACGCTGCCACCGCTGCCCCGCGGCGCGCGACTACAATGGCGGCCGCCGAGGCCGAGTGGCGGCGACTGCGCCAGACAAGGCCGTTCTGGTAGTGCCCCCTTTCCCCCTTGGACGCCACCGCCGGGCCGTGTCAGGATGCGCTGATTCAAGGGAATCCGCACACATGCTGCACCGCGTCACAATTGCCGTCGCAGGGCTTGCCCTCCTCGCCGCCTGCGAGGCACCCCCCCCGACCGCCGAGGCTGCCGGCCGCGGCCTCTACATGGACTACTGCGCCGCCTGCCACGGCACCGGGGGCCGCGGCGACGGCCCGGTGTCGCAGGGCCTGGCGGTCCGCCCGTCCGACCTCACGCGGCTTGCCGCCGCCAACGGCGGCACCTTCCCGGTGCTGCGGGTGATGGGGCGGATCTACGGCTACGGCCACGGCCGGCCCGGCGCCGACCCGATGCCCGAGTTCGGGCCGCTCCTGGACGGCGAGACGATGCTGGCCGACCTCGGCGACGGGGTGCTGACGCCGACGCCGGTCAAGCTCGTGGCGCTGGTCAACTACCTCGGCTACCTGCAGCCGGACTGAGCATCCAGGGCCGGCCGGCATCGAGCGCGGCAATCACCTCGCCCATGCGCGCGACGAATCCGCCGCCGGACAGATGGGCCACCAGCCGCGAGCGTGCCGCCCCGGCGATGCGCGCGCAGGCCTCCGGGCGCGCCAGCCAGCGGGCGCAGACCGCCGCAAGGTCGGCGAAGTCCCAGCGCACCGGCAGATAGGTCTCGTGCGGCACGAAGATGTCGGGCAGTGTCTCGACATGGCCCATGTCGGGCTTGACCAGCACCGCCCCGCACAGCACCGCCTCGAAGTCGCGCCAGCAGATCTCGCCGAAGCCGAAGGGGCTGACGCAGAGGCGCGCCTGCAGCATCTCGTCGTAGTAGCGCTCCTGGCTGACCCGCTCGGTGGGCAGCAGCACGCGCGCCGTGGGCGGCAGCGAGGCGAGCGCGGTGGCGACGCCGCGGCGGAACCCCCAGGTCCATGACGCCGGGTCGACGGTCGCCCGGCAGACGACGTCGACGGGACGCGGGCCCTCGGGCAGGCCGGGCAGGCGGGCGAGCAGCCCGGCAATCTTGCGGTCCTCGGCGATGCTGGCCAGGACCGCGATCTTGCCCGTCTCTGTCGCCGGCACGCCGGGGTTGGCGGGGATGATGTCGTCGTCGAAGGAGGCGCCGAAGCGCCGGGCGGCATGGTCGGTCAGGTTGCTCTTGCCGATCGTCGGCGCGAGATAGGCGGCGCGGTCGCGGTAGGCGTGCTTCTTGAGCCAGAGGTCGCAGAGGGGCAGGATCGCGGGCCACTGCACCGCAAGGTCGTCGTCGCCATCGAAGTAGACGAGCGGCCGGTTCCCTGCGGCACGGCGGAAGCGCGCGACGATCCGCTCGGCCTCGGCGGCCGGGGTGCGGAAGGACAGCTTGAGCCCCACGGCGTCGAAGGCCGGCCAGCCGGCCGCGAGGAGCGCCAGCGCGGCGTCGAGGTCGGACTGCAACGTCGTCAGCCCCAGATCGGACGCCAGCCGGTCGGCGTGGCGGTCGAAGGGGTGGAACTGCTGTTCGCTGGTGTAGACGAGCAGATCGCTGGCCAGCAGCCAGCGCCGCCGCCCGCCGCGGCCGGCAAGCCGCCGGCCGACATGCGCCGGCAAGCGGCGCCATCGGTGCCCCCACCTCGCGCGAAAGGATGCCTGCACGCCGCCCGCCCCGCTGTCCGCTTCTCTGCTGCAGCCTAGGGCCGCCGCGCCTCCGCGGGAAGCGGCCTCGGTTGCCGCCGTTTCCCCGCGGCGGTCAGTTGCCGTAGAAGAACTCCTCGCGGACGATCCTTCCGTCGCTGACATGGTAGACAGCCACCTCGCGGAACGGCATCCGCCGGCCGGTGGCCCGGTCCTCGACATCCATGCCGAAGATCACCGCGAAGCGGTCGTCGCCGTGCAGGAACGGCCCCTCGACCGTCGTCCCGTGGACGATGTGGTGGGCGGCCCACCATTCGTGCTTGCCGACAATCGCGGAGACGCACTCGGTCACGGCCCCCCCGCCCATGTCGGCGGCCTCCACCGAGACCGCGCCGGCGGCGTAGAGCCGGTGCAGGTTCTCCCGTTCACGCCCCTCGCGGCAGCCGGCGACGAGTTCCGCGGCGATCTCCTTCAGAGTCATGGCACATCTCCCTTGTGGCCGGGATCAGACTGGCACATGAACAAACCATGAACAAGCTTAGTTTCCGTTCGGGGAACCGGAGCGGGCGATGCGGTGCCAGCCGCGCCGGCCGCAGGCCCGGCAGGTCAGGCGGCTGCGCTTCGTTCCGGCGCCGCCCCAGCGCATCCCGCCGAGTTCCCACACCGAGGTCTGCGCGCCGCAGTGCGGGCAGGTCGCAAGCCACTCCCGGCTTTCCGCCTCGGCCCGTTGCCGCCAGGCGGGCGGCAGCAGCCTGTGGATGAAGTCCCGCAGTCCGGACATCGCACTCCCCCCTGCGCCGCCCGACCCCGCGAAGCTAGCACGCCCGCCGTCGCCTGCGAAGCGGCCGTTGCCCTTTGTGCGGGGGCGGGCTAATTGGCCGGCCATGCTCGACAATCGCCCCAGCCTGCCGCCCGAGATCGCCCGGCGCCGGACCTTCGCCATCATCTCGCATCCCGATGCGGGCAAGACCACGCTGACCGAGAAGTTCCTCCTTTACGGCGGCGCGATCCAGATGGCCGGCCAGGTGCGCGCCAAGGGCGAGGCGCGGCGGACGCGCTCGGACTTCATGAAGATGGAGCAGGAGCGCGGCATCTCGGTCTCGGCCTCGGCGATGTCGTTCGACTACGGGGCTTTCCGCTTCAACCTCGTGGACACTCCCGGCCACTCGGACTTCTCGGAGGACACCTACCGTACCCTGACGGCGGTGGACGCCGCGGTGATGGTGATCGACGGCGCCAAGGGGGTCGAGAGCCAGACCCGCAAGCTGTTCGAGGTCTGCCGGCTGCGCGACCTGCCGATCTTCACCTTCTGTAACAAGATGGATCGCGACAGCCGCGACACCTTCGAGATCATCTCGGAGATCCAGGAGAGCCTGGCCATCGACGTCACCCCGGCATCATGGCCGATCGGGCAGGGGCGGGAGTTCCTCGGCGCCTGGGACCTCCTGAACGACCGGCTGGAGATCATGGACCGGGCCGACCGCAACCGGGTCGCGGCCTCGGTGCGGCTGCAGGGACTCGACGACCCGCAGCTGGCCGCCCACGTGCCGGCCGGCCAGCTGGCGCGCCTGCGCGAGGAGGTCGAGATGGCGCGTGGCCTTCTGCCCGCCTTCGAGCCGCGGGCGGTGCTCGACGGGCATCTGACCCCGATCTGGTTCGGCAGCGCCATCAACTCCTTCGGAGTGCGCGACCTGATGGAGGGGATCGGCCGCTTCGGCCCGCCGCCGCAGCCGCAGCGCGCCGAGGGGCGCGAGGTCGCGCCCGAGGAGGCGGCGGTTTCGGGTTTCGTCTTCAAGGTGCAGGCCAACATGGACCCCCGCCACCGCGACCGCGTCGCCTTCGTGCGGCTGGCCTCGGGGCATTTCACGCGCGGCATGAAGCTGCACCATGTCCGCGCCGGCAAGCCGATGGCTGTGACCAACCCCGTGCTCTTCCTCGCCGCCGAGCGCGAGACCGCCGAGGAGGCCTGGGCCGGCGACATCATCGGCATCCCCAACCACGGCCAGCTGCGCATCGGCGACGCGCTGACCGAGGGCGAGGCGCTGCGCTTCACCGGCATCCCCTCGTTCGCGCCCGAACTCCTGCAGGCCTGCCGGGCCGGCGACCCGATGAAGGCCAAGCACCTCGACAAGGCGCTGATGCAGTTCGCCGAGGAAGGCGCGGCCAAGGTCTTCCGCCCGGCTGTCGGCGCGGGCTTCATCGTCGGCGTGGTCGGCGCCCTGCAGTTCGAGGTGCTGGCCAGCCGGATCGAGACCGAGTACGGCCTGCCGGTGCGCTTCGAGAGCAGCCAGTTCACCTCGGCCCGCTGGGTCTCGGGCGAGAAGGCCGAGGTCGAGCGCTTCGCCGCCGCCAACAAGGGCCACATGGCGACGGACAGCGACGGCGACCTCGTCTACCTGACCCGCCTGCAGTGGGATATCGACCGTGTCGGGCGCGACTGGCCGGGCGTCCGGCTGAGCGCGACCAAGGAGATGATGGTCTGACCGATGGCCACCGCGCGCGCGACGCCGCGGCCCGCCTCCGCCCGCCCCGGCCAGGGGACGGCGGGGCGGGCTGCCGCGGCGCTGCTGGCCGTGGCGCTGCCCGCGGCGGGAACGGCGCAGCCGGCCGCAGCCGGGGTCGAGACGCGCAGCCTCTATGCCGCGCCCGGCTGGGCGGTGGTGCTCGGCCATGACACCGATGACGGCACGCTCTGGTGCGCAGCCGAGACGGCCAACCGCCGCGACCAGGCGCTGCATCTGATGATGCTCGGCGACGGTCGGGCGGGGATCGCGGTGGTGGATTCGCGCTGGGCACTGGAAGAGGGGCCGGTCGCGGTTCTGGTCGAGGTCGATCGGGCGGCATTTCCGGTGCAGGGCTTCGCCGCCGGCACCGTCATCACCGTGCTGCCCTCCGACCCCGCGGAAGGCCGACGGCTGGTGGCGGCGCTGGCCGTGGCCGCGACGGCCGCGCTGCGCGACAGCCGGGGCGGCTGGGTCGCAGGGTTCTCGCTGCCCGGGATCGGCCCCGCCGCCGCCGCGCTGGCCGACTGCGCGGCCGCCATCGCGCCGCCCGGGGCGCCCCCGCCGCGATAGCCGGCGGGCAGGGGCGGCGGGCCCGGTTCCGCGGACGGTGCGTCCGCGCGGCCTCAGCCTCGGGCGACGAGCACATCGGCGGGCGGCGCGCGGATGAGGTCGCGGACGGAATGGCCAAGCGGGCCGCCGGGGGAAGAGGCCGCGCCGAGCGCGATCAGGTCGGCGTGCAACTCCTCCACCGCCAGCGTGATGAGTTCGGGCAGCGCGCCGGGGACCACCATCACCGGCGCCGGCCCGGCAAGGGGGCCCTGCTCGGCCGCCCATGCCGCCGCCGCCGCCTCGGCCGCGGCCAGCCGGGCCTCCGGGTGGCGGCGGTCGCGCAGCGGCAGGTCGAGGGCGTGCAGCAGTTGCACCTCGGCCTCCGGCGCCACCGCGCGGGCCGCGGCAAGCGCGGCCGCGCAGGCCGCCGCGAATGCGGTCAGCGCGAGAACCCGCCGGTAGGCCGTCGCCACTGCCTGCCTGGCCAGCAGCACCGGCACCGGCGAGGCGGCAATGATGCGCTCCATCGTCGTCGTGCGCAGCACGTCCAGCGGTCGCGGCCGGTGCAGCCCCAGCACCAGCAGCCCCGCCTGCGCCGCCCGCGCCGCCACCGGCACCACCTCGGCCGGCGGTCCCAGCAGCGCCTCGGCGCGGTAATCGATGTGCGCGGCGCCCGGACAGTCGGCCAGTCGGGCCAGTAGCGCGGCCTGCGCGGCGGCCGCCGCGCCGTCGCCGTCCGGGGCCAGTGCCGTCACTGCCAGGACGGATGCGCCGCGGTCGGCGGCCAGCGCCACCCCCCGACGCAGCGCGGGGGTCGAGCGGTCGCTGTCGTCGGCGGCCACGAGGATCGTCTGCATCCGCGCCTCCCTCGGTACCGCCTTGGTAGCGCGGAAGGTGGCCCCCGCCCAGCCCCTGCGCCGGGGTCAGGCGGCGGGAGGGCGCAGCAGGCCGTCACGGCCCACCGCGTCCAGCAGGTCGCGACCGGCCTCGGTGCCGAAATGCTGGTGGTGGCAGAGCCCGGGGAAACGCGCCCGCACTTCCTCGGCGATGCCGTCGGGAAGGGCGGCCAGCGTCGCCTCGGTGACCATCAGGCTTTCGGCCGGGATGCCCTCGGCATAGACGATCTCGTGACGGTCGAAGACCAGGCTGTGGTAGTCGACGTAGCCGCCGCTGCGGCGGTAGACGCGCTCGCCGTCGACAAGATGCTTGGCCTGCACCAGCACCTCGGCCGTCGTCCGGCCGGCAAGACGGTCGCGGCGGTAGAGGAACAGACGGTGGTGGGGGCTCAGGATCAGGTCGCGGGAATTGCCCAGCGCCCCGGCCGCCACCACCACCGGGGCAAGCGCGCCGACGGCCTTCAGCGTGGCCTTGCCGATCCAGCGCAGCGGCTGGGCGCCGTGGTCGCGCGTCAGCACCCGCTGGCCGGGCACGAGCGATTCGATCGCCGCCTGGCGGCCGTCGGCCAGGGTGATCAGGGTGCCGGCGGCGAAGGAGATGCACAGGACATCGGCCAGCCGCACGGCCCGCACCTCGGCCTCCGAAGAGATGAGCGTGTAGTCGATCCCGGGCGCCAGCGGGCCCAGCGGCAGGGCGAAATGGGCCGTGTCGTCGCCCACCCCGCCGGTGCCGAGCCGCAGGATGACAAGGTCGACATGGTCGCCCTCGGGCGTCATCAGCCGGTGGCGGGCCTCCAGCGCCACCGTCTCGCCGGGCCGTCCGCGGGCCGAGCCGGGGGCGATGCGCTGGCCGCTTCCGCCCGGCCCCGGCTGCAGCAGCAGGCGCAGCCCGTCGGCGGCGGGGGAAAGCTGGTAGACATCGCCCGGGCAGACCGCCTCGCAGGTGCCGATCGCATCGCCCGTGTTGGCCCCCCAGGTCACGCGGATCGCGGCTGCGGGATGTACGCGGGCGGAGACGGTCTGCTGCATGGTGGCGGGCGGGGTCATCGTGGCGGGCGGGGCGCGGGGCGAAGGGCGGCGGGGGGGCCGGGGGCGGGGGCCGCCGCCGGGGGGGGGGGGGGGGGGCCCGCGCGGCCCCCCCCCCCCGGCCCCCCCCCCCGCCCCCGGGGGGGGGGGGGGGGAAACA
>JAHDXW010000007.1:0-111917 GCA_023383015.1 Paracoccaceae bacterium | reverse complement strand
TGGGCAGGCATGGCGGGGCGCGTGCGAAGGCCGGCGCGGCCCCGCCATGCCTGCCCAGCCACCCTGCGCCGGTTGGTCGGGCCGGTCAACCGTGCCGGCCGGTCCGGCGGCGCCACGCAGTGTTTCCCGGGCGGCAACTCCGGGACGGCGGGGCTTTCTACAACCTGCCGGCGGTGATAGGCAACCGCGACGCCTGCGCGTCCGGAAGGGGAGGATGGTGCGATGGATCTCGGGATTGCCGGCAAGCGGGCGCTGGTCTGCGCCTCCTCCAGGGGTCTCGGCCGCGGCTGCGCCGAGGCGCTTGCGGCAGCCGGCGTCGATCTTGTCCTGAATGCCCGCGGCGAGGAGGCGCTGGCCCGGACGGCGGCCGAGATCGCCGCCGCGCACGGCGTCGCGGTCGTCCCGGTCGCCGCCGACATCACCGGCGAGGATGGCCGCACCCGCGTGCTGGAGGCGGCCGGCGCCGTCGACATCCTTGTCACCAACGCCGGCGGCCCTCCGCCCGGCTACTGGACCGACTGGGGGCGCGAGGACTTCCTGCGCGCCATCGATGCCAACATGCTGACGCCGGTGATGCTGATGCAGGCGCTGGTGCCGGGCATGATGACGCGCGGCTGGGGCCGGGTAGTCAACATCACCAGCCAGGCGGTCAAGGCCCCCGTCGCGCAGCTCGGCCTGTCCAACACCGCCCGCGCCGGGCTGACCGGCTTCGTCGCCGGCACCGCGCGGCAGGTGGCACCGCACGGCGTGACCATCAACAACCTGCTGCCCGGTCTCCACGCCACCGACCGCGCCGATGCGCTCGACGCGGGGGTGGCGCGGGCCGAGAACATCAGCCTTGAGGAGGCGCGGGCGCGGCGGGCGGCGACGATCCCGGCGCGCCGCTACGGCACGCCGGCCGAATTCGGCGCCGCCTGCGCCTTCCTCTGCTCGGTGCATGCGGGCTTCATCGTCGGCCAGAACATCCTGCTGGACGGCGGCGCCGTCGTCGCGACGCTGTGAACGGCCGGCCGAAAACGGCGGGCGATGCGGAATCGGCCTTTGATCCGCCTGCGATTGCCCATAAATGAAGGCGACGGCGCGGGGACGTGCCCCGTGCCGGCGTGGAGGGAGTGAGCCATGCTCAACAACATCGGCCTGCCCGGCCTGCTCTTGATCGCGATCGTGGTGCTCGTGCTGTTCGGCCGCGGCAAGATCGCCTCGCTGATGGGCGAAGTCGGGAAGGGCATCACCGCGTTCAAGCGCGGCGTGAAGGACGGGGCCGAGGAGGCCGAGGCGGCGCGGCTCGAGGCGGCCAAGGACGTATCCCCCGCGGCCCCGGGCGCAACCGCTCCGGCCGAACGCGACAAGGCCTGAGCGACCCGCAGGGCCGCGCGGCCTGAAGGAGGCGGCGCATGTTCGACATCGGCTGGAGCGAGCTTCTCCTGATCGGCATCGTGGCGCTGATCGTGGTGGGGCCGAAGGATCTGCCGGCGATGTTCCGGGCCCTTGGCCGGTTCACGGCCAAGATGCGGACCATGGCGCGCGAGTTCAGCCGCGCCATGGAAAGCGCGGCCGACGAGGCCGGGATCAAGGATGTCGCCAAGGATCTCAAGGACATCAAGCGCTCGGCGGGCGGGTCGCGCGACTTCGGGCTCGACAGCATCCGCAAGACGGTCAAGGAGGCGACCGCCGATCTGGAGGCGCTGCGCGACCCGCTGAAGGCGGCGACCTCGCCGGGCCGCGTGGCCGGACAGCCGTCGCCAGCGCCGGCCTCGGCGCCGGCGGCATCGACGGCGGCGGCACCGGCCCAGCCTGCGGCCGAGCGCGGGCCGGCCACCGCCGCGCTCGCCGCCGAGACCAAGGCGCGCGCCGAGGCGCTGCAGGCCGAATACGCGGCCCGCCGCGCCGCCGCGCCGCCGACGGCCGCACCCGCCGCACCGTCCGCCCAGCCGCCGGCCGCGGCGCCGAAGGGGGATGAGGCATGAAGGGCGAGCCGGTCGACGAGATCGAGGACAGCAGCGCGCCGCTGATCGAGCATCTGGCCGAACTGCGGACCCGGCTGATCCGATCGCTGATCGCGTTCCTAGCGGCGATGGTGGCCTGCTTCACGGTCTGGAACCCGATCTTCAACTTCCTGACCCACCCGATCTGCGGCGCGCTGGCCGACCGCGGCCAGGACTGCGGGCTGATCCTGATCAAGCTGCAGGAGGGCTTCTTCGTCGCCATCCGCATCTCGCTGTTCGGCGGCTTCGTGCTGTCCTTCCCCTACATCGCCTACCAGCTCTGGCGGTTCGTGGCCCCCGGCCTCTACCGGACCGAGAAACAGGCCTTCCTGCCGTTCCTGATCGCCTCGCCGGCGATGTTCTTCCTCGGCGCCGCCTTCGCCTTCTACGGCGTCACCCCGCTCGCGTTCGACTTCTTCCTCAGCTTCCAGCAGCCCGGCATGCTCGCCTCGGGCGAGCCGGCGGCGGCGGCCGGAGAGGCCGGCCAGACGCTGGCGACCGCCGGGATCACCTTCCAGGGTTCGGTGGAGGAATATCTCTCGCTGACCACCAAGTTCATCATCGCCTTCGGCCTCTGCTTCCAGCTGCCGGTGCTGCTGACGCTGATGGGCAAGGCCGGGCTGGTGTCGGCCGCGGGGCTCGGCTCGGTGCGCAAGTATGCCGTCGTCGGCATCCTCGTGCTGGCCGCGATCGTGACGCCGCCCGACGTCATCACGCAGGTGATGCTGTTCACGGTGGTCTACGGGCTCTACGAGGTCTCGATCATCCTCGTCCGCCGGGTGGAGCGCAGACGCAACGCCGAGTTGCGCGCGATGGGGGTTCTCGACGAGGACGAAGGCGCGACGTGAGCGGCGAGGAGGGCATCTTCGTCGGCGGCGGCGGCGAGGGCCATGCGGTTCCCCAGCGGCTTATCCTGCAGCTTGCCAACCGGCACGGGCTGATCGCCGGGGCCACCGGCACCGGCAAGACGGTGACGATGCAGATCCTTGCCGAGGGCTTCTCGGCCGCCGGCGTGCCGGTGTTCATGGCCGACGTGAAGGGCGATGTCGCCGGCATGGCCCTGCCCGGCAACCCCGACGACCGCCGCCATGATGCGTTCCTGCGCCGGGCCGCGCAGATCGGCTACGCAGGCTTCGGCTACCGCGCCTTTCCGGTGGTCTTCTGGGACATCTGGGGCGAGCGCGGCCATCCCATCCGGGCCACCGTGGCCGAGATGGGGCCGCTCCTGCTGTCGCGGATGCTGGAGCTGACCGAGGCGCAGGAAGGGGTGATGAATGTCGCCTTCCGGGTCGCCGACGACGAGGGCCTGCCCCTGCTCGACCTTCGCGACCTGCAGGCGATCATCGCCTGGGTGGGCGAGAACGCCCGGGCGCTGTCGCTGCGCTACGGCAATGTCGCGACTGCCTCGGTCGGGGCGATCCAGCGCCGGCTGCTGGTGCTCGAGACCCAGGGCGCCGACCGCTTCCTGGGCGAGCCGGCCCTGTCGCTGGCCGACCTCATGGTGACCGATGCCGAGGGGCGGGGGCGGATCAACCTGCTTGCCGCCGAGCGGCTGATGACCTCGCCGCGGCTCTACGCCACCTTCCTGCTGTGGCTGCTGTCCGAGCTGTTCGAGGAGTTGCCCGAGGTCGGCGACCCGCCTCGCCCGCGGCTCGTGTTCTTCTTCGACGAGGCGCATCTGCTGTTCCGCGATGCGCCGCGGGCGCTGGTCGAGAAGGTCGAGCAGGTCGCGCGGCTGATCCGGTCCAAGGGCGTTGGGGTCTACTTCGTCACCCAGAACCCCGCCGACGTCCCCGAATCGGTGCTTGCGCAGCTGGGCAACCGCGTCCAGCACGCGCTGAGGGTGTTCACGCCCAACGACGCCCGCGCGCTGAAGGCCGCGGCCGACACCTACCGGCCGAACCCGCGCTTTCCCACTGCCGAGGCGATCCGCGACCTCGGGACGGGCGAGGCGGTGACCTCCTTCCTCGAGGGCAAGGGCAATCCCGGCGTGGTCGAGCGCACGCTGGTCCGCCCGCCGGCCACCCGTCTCGGCCCGCTGACGGATGCCGAGCGCGCCGCGGCACTCGCCGCCTCACCCGTCGCCGGCCGCTACGACCGGACGCTCGACCGCGATTCGGCGCATGAGATGCTGGCCCGTCGAGCCGCCGCCGCCGCGCGCGAGGCGGCAGGCGGCGGGGCGGCGGCGGGCGGGGCGGCGGGCGGCGGTGCGGCTGGCGGCGGTGCGGGGCGCGAGTTCGCCCATGCCCGCCGCTACAGCCCGGCGATGCCCGCGCCCCGTGGCCGGGCCGCCCCGCGCGCCGCCGCGGGGCGCGGCGATTCGGTCGCGGAGGCATTCGCCAAGTCCTTCGCCCGCCAGATCGGCACGCGCACCGGCGCGGCGGTGGCGCGCGGCATCTTCGGCACCCTCTTCCGCGGCCGTTGAGCGGTCGCGGCGGGCCCCGGGTTCAGCTGCCGAAGACGGCGCGGACGTAGGCCGTGGTCTCGGCGTAGGGCGGGATGCCGCCGTGGCGCGAGACCGCCTCGGGACCGGCGTTGTAGGCGGCCAGCGCCAGCCGCCAGTCGCCGAAGCGGCGGTACATCATCCTGAGGTAGCGCGCACCGCCGTCAAGGTTCTGGGCGGGATCGCCGATGTCGACGCCAAGCATCTGCGCCGTCCCTGGCATCAGCTGCGCCAGCCCGGTCGCCCCCTTGTGCGACACCGCGGCGGGATTCCAGTTCGATTCGCGCTGCACCAGGCGGAGGAACAGGTCCTCGGGGATGCCGTGGCGGCGGGCGGCCTCGCGGGCGACGGCGAGGTACTGGCCGCGGTAGCTGCCCGTCCAGCGCGCCACCGTCGCGGCCGGTGCGGCAGCCGGCGGCCGCAGCCGCGCCGAGCCCGCATACTGCTGCGACAGCCGGCCGTCGAGCAGCGCGGCCCGGTTCTGGAAGCTGCCCGGCGGGGCTCCCCGCGTCGAGGTGGAGAACAGGAGCGTCTCGGCCTGCGTCGCCGTTCCCGCCAGCGCAAGACAGACGAGCGCGATGCCTGCCGTTCCTGCCCGTCTGACCACCGTCGCCGCCCCCATCCCATCCCGATCCGGGCGGAATATACACACCCGGCGCCGCCGCGCCACCCGTCAGGCGCGCGGATGCGCCGGGCGGGCAGGGGCTTGCCGACGGCCGCCCTGGCGGCCTCGGGCCTGTCGGCGCGGCCGCGGCTGGGCTAGTCTGCGGGGCGAATGCACGTGCGGGAGATTCGCGCCATGGCGGGTTCAGTGAACAAGGTCATCCTGATCGGCAACCTCGGCCGCGACCCCGAGGTGCGCAGCTTTCCCTCCGGCGGCAAGGTCTGCAACCTGCGCATCGCCACCTCCGAGACCTGGCGCGACCGCGCCACCGGCGAGCGCAAGGAGCGCACCGAATGGCACTCGGTGGCAATCTACAACGAAAACCTCGTGCGCATCGCCGAGCAGTATCTTCGCAAGGGCTCCAAGGTCTATGTCGAGGGCCAGCTCGAGACCCGCAAGTGGCAGGACCAGTCGGGGCAGGACCGCTACTCCACCGAGGTGGCGCTGCGTCCCTTCCGCGGCGAGCTGACGCTGCTGGACGGCCGCGGCGAGGGCGGAGGCGCAGGGGCCGGCGGCGGGTGGGGGCAGGACAGCGGCGGCTTCGATCGCGGCGGCCCGCCCGACGACCGCTTCGGCAGCCCTTCGGGCGGGCCGTCCGGGGGGGTCGCGGGGGGGCGCGGCGGCAGCAGCAGCGACCTTGACGACGAGATCCCGTTCTGAGGCCATCGCGCGGGCGCGGCCGCCCGGCCGCCGCCCTTGCTCAGGCCGGCGCGCCCTCCAGAACCGCGGCCACCGCCTCGGGGGGGATGTCATCGGCCACACAGGCCGCGCCGATGCCCCGCGCCAGCACGAAGCGCAGCCGCCCGTCCACCACCTTCTTGTCCTGTGCCATCAGCGCGATCAGCGCCGTTGCACCGGGCAGGTCGCCCGGGATGTCGGCCAGCCGCGCCCGCGCGCCCACCGCGTCGAGATGGGCCCGCAGCCGCGCCGGTGCGTCCTGCCGGCAGAGGCCCAGCCGCACCGAGAGGTCCAGCGCCAGCCCGCAGCCGATCGCCACCGCCTCGCCATGCAGGAGCCGGTCGGAATAGCCGGTCGCCGCCTCGAGCGCATGCGCAAAGGTGTGGCCGAGGTTGAGCAGCGCGCGCTCTCCGGTCTCGGTCTCGTCGCGCGCCACGATCGCTGCCTTCATCGCCACCGACCGGCGCACCGCCTCGGCGCGCAGGGCCGCGTCACCGGCCAGCAGCGCCGCGCCGTGCCGCTCCAGCCAGGCGAAATAGCCCGCGTCGCCGAGAAGGCCGTACTTGACGACCTCGCCGTAGCCGGCCCGCAGGTCGCGTGCGGGCAGCGTGTCCAGCACCCCGGTGTCGGCCAGCACCAGCGCGGGCTGGTGGAAGGCGCCGACCAGGTTCTTGCCCTGGGCGGTGTTGATCCCGGTCTTGCCGCCGACCGAGCTGTCGACCTGGGCAAGCAGGGTCGTCGGCAGCTGCACGTAGCGCACCCCGCGGCGCAGGATCGCGGCGGCAAAGCCGGCAAGGTCGCCGATAACGCCACCGCCCAGCGCCAGGACGATGTCGCGCCGCTCGACCCGCGCCTCGAGCAGCCATTCGACGGTGCGCGACAGCCCCGCCCAGCCCTTGGTGGCCTCGCCGGGCGGCAGGGCAAGCGCCGTCGATGCGATCCCGGCCCCGGCCAGCGCTGCCTCGAGCGCCGGCAGGTGCAGCCCCGCCACCGCGGCGTCGGTGACGATGGCCACCCGCGGCCGCGCCAGCAGCGGCGCGATCTCGGCGCCGGCACGGGCGATCAGCCCCTTGCCCACGCGCACCTCATAGCCGCGCGCCCCCAGCGCCACGTCGACCGTTGCCGCTGTCATCCCTCGCGCTCCTCCAGCACGCCCGGCCGGGCGGCCAGCGCCGCCATCACCCGGCGCGCCATATCCTCGACCGAATAGCTGGCCGAGCCCTCCACCACCAGATCGGCCTCGGCATAGACCGGGGCGCGCGCCTCGGCGAGGGTGCGCAGCGTCTCGCGCGGGCTGTCGGTGCGCAGGAGCGGCCGGGTCGTCTTGTGGCGCACCCGCGACCACAGCAGATCGACGCTGGCCTTCAGCCAGACCGACACGCCGCGGTCGTGGATCATCCGCCGGTTGGCCTCGGCCAGGAAGGCGCCGCCGCCGGTCGACAGCACTGCCGGCGGTCCGGCCAGAAGCCGGTCCAGGATCTGGCTTTCCCTGCCGCGGAAGAAGGCTTCGCCGTCGCGGGCGAAGATCTCGGCCACCGTCATGTTGGCGGCCCGCTCGATCTCGTCGTCGGAATCGATGAACGGCACCCCCAGCAGGCGCGCGAGAGCCTGGCCGACGGCGGTCTTTCCCGCCCCCATCATGCCCACCAGCACGACCGTCCTGCTCAGCCTGCCGCTCACGCGCCCGTGTCCCTGTCAGACCGTTCCGGTGCCCTGAATGGCGTGATTTCCCCGCAAAGGCCATATAGGATCGCGTCGCGACGAGCCGCGGGCAACAGCGGCGGGACGCTGGGCAGAGCCGGCAGGCGGGCGGGATACGATGCGCTACATCCTTCGCGGACTGATCTATCTGGTTCTGCTCGGGGCGGTCGCGCTGGTGGTCTACGCCTATGTGGGCGACCTGTCGCCGCGGCAGGAGGAGATGATCCTGCCGGTCACCATCGGTACCGACTAGAGGCAGAAGCGATGCATCCGCTCGCGCTGGCCGCATGGGTCGCGCTGGTCGCGCCGGCGCAGGCCGAAGAGCCGCTGTCGGCCATCGACTGGCTGACCGAGCGGCTTGCACCCGCCGGCCCCGCCGCCGTCCCCGACGCCGGCACCGTGGAGGTTGTGGTCGCGCCGATCCCCCCGGACCGGGCCGACGCCGTCGGCCTCTTTCCGGTGTCCGCCGCCGGACTGCCGCCCGACCTCTGGGCCGGCTCGGAGGCCGGGGCGGTGGCCGCGGCCATGCGGCGCGACCTTTCCGACCTGCCGGCGGCGGCGCGCGACATGCTCTATCTGCTGCTCATCGCCGAGGCCTCGCCGCCGCGCGCCGGCACCGTCGAGGACGGCGCCGTCCTGCTGGCCCGCATCGACCGGCTGACCGCGCTCGGCGCGATCGAGGCGGCCTTCGCGCTGCTAAACGCCGCCGGCACCGGGCCGGCGGAGCGGTTCCGCCGCTACTTCGACATCGCCCTCCTGCTTGACGAGGAAGAAGGCGCCTGCGACGCGGTGCTCGGCCGGGCCGATCTGGCCGCCGGGCTGGCGGCGCAGGTCTTCTGCCTTGCGCGCGCCGGCGACTGGCCGGCGGCGACGCTGGCGCTGCGCGGCAGCCGCGGCCTGGGCCTGCTCGACGAGGGCGAGGAGCACCTGCTCGCGCGCTTCCTCGACCTGCCGGAGGGCCGCGGCGGCGCCCCGCTCGTGCCGCCCTCGCGCCCCTCGCCGCTGGTGTGGCGCCTGCACGAGGCGATCGGCGAGGCGATGCCGACGGCCGCGCTGCCCTTGCCCTTCGCCCATGCCGATCTCGAAAGCGCGGCCGGCTGGCGGGCGCAGATCGCCGCCGCCGAACGGCTCTACCGCTCGGGCGCGATCCCGGCCAACCGGCTGCTCGGGGTCTATACCGAGCGCGCGGCGGCCGCATCGGGCGGGGTGTGGGACCGTGTCGAGGCGGTGCAGCGCCTCGAGGCCGCATTCGCCGCGGCCGATGAGGCGGGGATTGCCGCCGCCCTGCCGGCCGCCTGGGACCGGCTGGCCGAGGCCGGGCTCGAGCTGCTGGTGCCCGACATCTGGGGCGTCCGCCTGTCCGGCCGGCGGTTGCCCGGCCGGGCGGGCGACCTCGCCTTCCGCATTGCGCTTCTGTCGGACGCCTCCGCAGGGGCGGCGCGGGCCCGCGCCCCGGCCGATTCGGGCGAGGCCTTCCTGATCGCCGTCGCCCTTGGCGCGAGCGGGCCCTTCCGGCCCGGCGACGCGCTCAGCCTTGCGGTGCGCGACGGGCTTGCGGGGGGCACGGCCGCCGCGCGGGTGGCCGAGGCGCGGGCCGAGGGACGTGCGGGCGAGGCGCTGCTGGCAGCCCTGGCGCGGCTCGACGAGGGCGCGCGCGGTGATCCGCAGGGCGTCGACGAGGGGCTGGCGACGCTGGTCGCGCTGGGGATGGACCGGCTGGCGCGTCGCGTCGCGCTGCAGCTTCTGCTGCTTGGCGAGCGGGGCTAGCGCCGGTGGACGCGCCCTCCGACGACGATCTCCGCCGCATCGCGGCCTTCCTCGAGGCCCGCGCGGCCGAGGCCGGGGCGGCGCGCAATACCCTTCTTGCCTACGGGCGCGACCTCAGGGACTTCGTGGCCTGGCTCGGCCGGCGCGGCTGCTCGGTCACCGACGCCGGCCGCGCGGAGATCGAGGCCTATCTGGTCGGCTGCGACGCGGCCGGGCTCGCCCGCGCGACACGGGCGCGGCGGCTGGCCTCGATCCGGCAGTTCTACCGCTTCGCGCTTGAGGAGGGATGGCGCCCCGACGATCCCGCCCAGCGGCTTTCGGGCCCCGGGCGGGCCCCGCGCCTGCCCAGGACGCTGGGCGTGGCCGAGGTCGAGGGGCTGATCGGGGCCGCCCGCGCCGACCGGCGCGGCGAGGGCGAGCGGCTGCGCGCGACCTGCCTGATGGAACTGCTCTACGCCACCGGCATGCGGGTCAGCGAACTGGTCGCGCTTCCGGTGGCGGCGGCGCGGGGCGATCCGCGCATGATCCTCGTGCGCGGCAAGGGCGGCAAAGAGCGGATGGTGCCGCTGTCGTCCCCCGCGCGGGCCGCCCTGTCGGCGTGGCTGGCCTGGCGCGACTCTGCCGAGACGGCGGCGCGGGCCGGGGGGCGGCCGGCGTCGCGCTTCCTCTTCCCCTCGCGCGGGGCGGCCGGGCATCTGACGCGGCAGGGCTTCTTCGCGCTGCTGCGGACGCTGGCCACCGAGGCCGGGCTCGATCCGGCGGTGGTCACCCCACATGTGCTGCGCCATGCCTTCGCGACCCACCTCCTTGCCAATGGTGCCGATCTCCGCGTCATCCAGGCGCTGCTCGGCCATGCCGACCTTGCGACGACCGAGATCTACACCCATGTCCTGGATGCGCGGCTGCGGGAGTTGGTGCTGAACCGCCACCCGCTGGCAGAGTCCGGTCAACCGGCTTGCTCCGGGCCGGATGACGGCCGATAATGACGCGACGGCCCGCATAGCGACACTGATGGACAGCGACCCGATTCTCGCCGACTCCGCCTTCTGGATCACCGCGGGCGGAATTCTCCTGCTGCTGATGCTTTCGGCCTTCTTCTCTGGGTCCGAAACCGCGCTCACCGCCGCCTCCCGCGCCAAGCTGAAGGCCCAGGCGGACCGCGGTTCGGGCGCCGCGGAGCGCGCCATGCGCGTCACCGAGGACAGCGAGCGGATGATTGGCGCGATCCTGCTTGGCAACAACGTCGTCAACATCCTCGCCGCCTCGCTGGCGACCGCCCTCCTGACGCGGCTTTTCGGTGATTCGGGGGTGGCGCTGGCCACCCTCGGCATGACGGCGCTAGTGCTGATCTTCGGCGAGGTGCTGCCCAAGACCTATGCCATCGCCAACCCCGAACCCGTGGCGCTGCGGGTCGCACCCGTGATCGGGCTGCTGATCCGCATCTTCGCCCCGATCGTCTCGCTCGTGCGGATGATGGTGCGCGGGCTGCTCGGCCTGTTTGGTGTCCGCACGGACCCCGACAGCCACATCCTTGCACTGCGCGAGGAGATCGCCGGGGCGATCGCGCTCGGCCACTCTGAGGGTGCGGTCGAAAAGGAGGATCGCGACCGCCTGCTGGCCACGCTCGACCTGACGCACCGCACGGTCGAGGAGGTGATGCGCCACCGCAGCCAGGTCGAGATGATCGACATGGGCATCGGTCCCGACCGGATCGTCCAGCAGATTCTTGCCTCGCCGCATTCGCGCCTGCCGGTCTACAGCGGCAATGTCGAGAACATCCTCGGCGTCGTCCACGCCAAGGACCTCCTGCGCGAACTGCACCGCGTGCTGCGCGGCGAGGACGGCGCCGCCGGCAGGGAAGGCGGCGCCGGCGCGGAGGACGGCCCGGGCAGCATCGGCGACCTCGACGTGCTGCGCGTCGCCCGCAAGCCCTATTTCGTGCCCGAGACCACGCCGCTTGACGAGCAGATGCGCGAGTTCCTTCGCCGGCGCAGCCATTTCGCGCTGGTCGTCGACGAATACGGGTCGCTGCGCGGGCTGATCACGCTCGAGGACATCCTCGAGGAGATCGTGGGCGAGATCACCGACGAGTTCGACCTTGACGCCGAGCACCCGCTGAAGCGGCTGGAGACCGGCGATGTGCTGGTCGAGGGCGCGATGACGATCCGCGACCTCAACCGCGCGATGGACTGGGCGCTGCCCGACGACGAGGCCAACACGGTTGCCGGGCTCGTGATCCACGAGGCACAGATGATCCCCGCCGAGGGGCAGGTGTTCAGCTTCCACGGCTTCCGCTTCGAAGTCGTCCAGAAGCGCGAGAACCGCGTCTCCCGGTTGCGCATCCGCCCGCTCTGAGGGCACCGCCTGCGGACTATTCCGCGGCGATGGTGAACACCGGCTCCATCCCCTCGAGCAGCTCGCGCCTGAGGTGGCACTTGATCTGGTGGCCGGGCGCCAGCGTCACCAGCGGCGGCACCTCCCGCTCGCACTGCCCCCCCGGAACCTGTGCCTTCCAGCGGCAGCGGGTCTGGAACGGACAGCCGGGCGGCGGGTTCATCGCCGAGGGAATGTCGCCCTCGAGAAGGATGCGCTTCTTCTGGACATGGGTGTCGGGAATCGGCACCGCCGACAGGAGCGCCTCGGTGTAGGGGTGGTAGGGCGGCGAGAACACCTGGTCGGTGGTGCCAAGCTCGACGACATGGCCGAGGTACATCACCATCACCCGGTCCGAGAGGTAGCGCACGATCGATAGGTCGTGCGAGATGAAGAGAAGCGTCGTGCCGTTCTGGCGCTGGATCTCCATCAGGAGGTCGGTCACCGCCGCCTGGACGCTGACGTCCAGCGCCGAGACCGGCTCGTCGGCGACGACGATCTTGGCGCCCCCGGCGAAGGCCCGGGCGATGCCCACGCGCTGCTTCTGCCCGCCCGACAGCTGGCGCGGCATCCGCTCGGCGAACTCGCGCGGCAGCTTCACGAGGTCCAGCAGCCGCAGCATCTTCGCGCGCCGCTCCTCCTCGGTTCCACCCTCGCCGAAAATCTCGAGCGCGCGGATGATCTGCCGGCCGACGGTCATCGAGGGGTTGAGCGTGTCGAAGGGGTTCTGGAACACCATCTGCACCGAGGAGACGGTGTCGGTCGTGCGCTTCTCGATGGGGGTGTCCTGAATGTCCTGGTTGTAGAGCAGTATCCGCCCCGAGGTCGCGGTCTCGAGCCCCATCAGAACCTTGGCGAAGGTGGACTTGCCGCAGCCCGATTCGCCGACGATCGCCAGCGTCTCGCCCTCGCGGGCCTCGAAGCTGATCGTCTCGTTCGCCTTCACCACCCGCGTCTCGCCGCCGCCGAACAGGCGGCTGGCCGAGACCTCGTAGTACTTGCGCAGGTCCTCCATGCGCAGCACCACCTCGCCCACGCGCGCCCGCTGGGCCTGACGGGCCGCCTTCGCCGGCGCCGCCCAGTCGATCTCGGTCGACCGCAGGCAGCGCGTCTCGTGGCGGTCATCGCCCGCGACGGCGAACATCGGCACATCGGCCGCATCGCAGTTGCCGGCTGCGAAATGGTCGCAGCGCGGGCCGAAGTTGCAGCCCCTGGGGCGCTCGTGGGGCAGGGGAAAGTTGCCGGGGATCGCCACCAGCGGCCGCGTCGTCTTGTCGGCGCCGGGCAGCGGGATCGAGCGGAACAGCGCCTGGGTGTAGGGGTGGCGCATGCGGTCGAAGACATCACCGATCGCCCCGGTCTCCACCGCCTCGCCGGAGTACATCACGCAGATGCGGTCGCAGACCTCGAGCACGAGACCGAGGTTGTGGCTGATGAACAGCATCGAGGTGCCGTGCTTCTCGCCCAGCGCCTTGACGAGGTCGACGATGCTGGCCTCGACCGTGACGTCGAGCGCGGTGGTCGGCTCGTCGAGGATCAGCAGCGCCGGCTTCGACATCAGCGCCATGGCGATGACGATCCGCTGCTGCTGGCCGCCCGAGAGCTGGTGGGGGTAGGCGCCGAGGATGCGGTCGGGGTCGGGCAGGCGCACGTCGGCCACGATCTCGCGCGCCCGCGCCCAGGCCTCGGCCTTGGCAAGGCCCTCGTGGATCATCGGCACCTCGGCCAGCTGCGCGCCGATCTTCATGGCCGGGTTGAGGCTGGCCATGGGCTCCTGGTAGATCATCGCGATCTCGCGGCCGCGGATGCGGCGCAGTTCCTCGTCCGGCATGGTGGCAAGGTCGCGGCCCTTGAAGCGGACCGCGCCGCCGGTGATGCGCCCCGTCCGCCCGAGGTCGCGCATCACCGCCAGCGCCACCGTCGACTTGCCGCAGCCCGATTCGCCCACCAGCCCCATCGCCTCGCCGGCCATCACGCTGCAGGAGAAGTCCATCACCGCCGGAATCTCGCGCAGGCGGGTGAAGAAGGAGATCGAGAGATGCTCGATCTCGAGCAGCGGATGCGAGGGGTCCCAGGCGGTCACGGCAGTCTCCCTCCGTCTCGGTTGCGCCGCCGCCGCCCGGCCGGGCGGTCGTGGCGGCGGGGCATCGGCCTAGTCCTTCAGGCTTTCCTCGCGCAGCCCGTCGGCCAGCAGGTTGAGGCCGAGCACGAGGCTCATCAGCGCCAGCGCCGGCACCACCGCCGGATGCGGGGCGATCGTCAGAAGCCGCCGGCCGTCGTTGATCGTCGAGCCCCAGTCGGGACTTTCGGGGCTGACGCCGAGGCCGAAGAAGCCGAGCGTCCCCAGCAGGATCGTCGTGTAGCCGATGCGCAGGCAGAAATCGACGATCAGCGGGCCGCGGGCGTTCGGCAGGATTTCCCACAGCATGATGTACCAGGGGCCCTCGCCGCGGGTCTGGGCGGCAGCGACGTAATCGCGCGTCTTGATGTCCAGCGTCAGCCCGCGGACGATGCGGAACACCGTCGGCGCGTTGACGAAGACCACCGCCACGAAGACATTGAGAAGATTGGGGTCCATCGCAAAGACGCCGAGCGGGTCGGCGTTGAACGCAAGCCCCGAATAAGCCCACAGCCCGACCGCCAGCGTCACCCCGATGTAGATGCTCCGCTTGCGCGGATTGGTGAAGAAGCGGCTGTTCCACAGGATGGTCAGGAACAGGATCGGAAACAGGAACAGGATCGCGGCCAGCGCCGTCGGGATGCCGGTGGCGCGGATCTCGGGGGTGACAAGCAGGTAGAACAGCAGGATCACCGGGAAGGCGAGGACGAGATTTGCCAGGAAGGTCAGTCCGGTGTCAAGGCGGCCGCTGAAATAGCCCGCCGGCACGCCGAGCGTGATGCCCATCATGAAGGCAAAGAGCGTCGCCGCCGGCGCGATGGCCAGCACGCGCTGCGCCCCCACCACCATCCGGCTGAAGACGTCGCGCGCCAGGCTGTCGCCGCCGAAAAGGTAGACGGGATAGAGCCCCTCTGCCGATGCCAGCGGCGTGCCGGGGGCGACGTTGCGCATTCCCGACAGCTGCGCCAGCGGGTCGTGGGTGATGATCCAGCCCGCGAACAGCGCCGTGAACACCCAGAACATGACGATCGCGAAGCCCGCCATGCCGATGCCGGAATCGAACAGCTTGCCGTAGAGGCCGAGGCGCCGCCTGAACCTGATCGAGACCGCGAACACCGCGGCCAGCGCGATCCACACCGGCAGGAACTGCACGGCCGCCCGCGCCAGTATCCCGCCCCATCCGAGGGGTTCCATCATCACGACACCCGGATCCGCGGGTTCAGGTAGACATAGCCGACGTCCGAGATCAGCTGCGTCACCAGTACCACCACCACCGCCACCACCGAGCAGCCGAGAAGCAGCTCGATGTCGTTGTTGCCCGCCGCCTGCACCAGCGTCCAGCCGAAGCCCTTGTAGTTGAACAGCGTCTCGACGATCACGACGCCGTTCAGAAGCCACGGGAACTGCAGCATGATGACCGTGAAGGGGGCGATCAGGGCGTTGCGCAGCGCATGGCGCATCACCACCTGGCGGAAGCTCACGCCCTTCAGCCGGGCGGTGCGGATGTACTGCTCGCGCATCACCTCGGTCATCGAGGCCCGCGTCATCCGCGCGATGTAGCCCATTCCGTAAAGCGCGATGGTTGTGACTGGCAGCGTGAAGTTCCAGAAGGTGATCTTCTCCATCGCCGAGGTCGCGGTGCCGAGGAACAGCGTCCGCCCCGAGATCAGCCCCCATTCGGCCAGGAGCGGCGACAGTCCGGCGGTCGAGGACGCGAGGGCGACGATCAGCACCACGCCCGAGACGTATTCGGGCGTCGCCGTGGTCACGATCGCCACCGTCGACAGGCTGCGGTCGGTGGCCGAGCCCTCGCGCATGCCGGCGAGCACGCCGAGGACGAGCGCCGAAGGCACCATCACGATCATCACCCACAGCATCAGCCAGCCGGTGGCGCCGAGGCCGCGCCCGATCGCGTCGATGACGCCGCTCTTGAACACCGTCGAGAAGCCCCAGTTGCCCTGCAGCACGCCGCAGAAGCGCGGCGCGGCGGCGGGGTCGGGGGCGCGGTCGATGCAGCGGCCGCGCGGGCGGCCGTCAGGGTCGGCGCCGGTCCAGCCCGGCAGCACGCCCAGCCATTCGCCGTAGCGCACCAGCGCCGGACGGGCATAGCCGTTGCGGGCGAGCCAGGTCTCGACCTCGGCATCGGTCATCCTCGCCGAGGCCTCGGTCTTGGCCAGCTTCACGAGATTCGGCTGCAGGTTGGTCAGCACGAAGACGCCCAGCGTCAGGCAGAGCGCCGTCAGCACCATCGTGACAAGCCTGCGGGCAAGGAACCGCGCCATCGGTCGACCCCTTCGGCAGGGGCAGCGGCAGCCGGGGCGTCACGCCAGACCGGCCAGCCGTGCCAGGCTGCGTCGTCGGGGGGCGGGCCTGCCCGCCCCCCGCGCTGCGCGTCGGCGCGCCCTCAGGCGTCGATCCAGTACTTGTAGAGATGCATCTCGAAGGTCGGGTGCATGTCGGCGCCCATCACCTCGGGCTTCACGTGCCGGTAGATCGAGCGCCAGTAGGGCTGGATCAGCACGCCCTGCTCCTGCATGATCTCCTGCAGCCGCTTCATCACCACCCGCCGGTCGTCGGCCTCGGCCAGCGACAGCGCCTTGGCGAGCAGCGTGTCGAACTCCTCGTTCGAGAAGGCGCTCTCGTTCCACGCCTCGCCGGTGCGGTAGGCCAGCGCCAGCACCTGCACGCCGAGCGGGCGCATGTTCCACTCGGTGGCCGAGAAGGGATACTTCGTCCAGTCGTTCCAGAAGGTGGAGCCGGGCAGGATCGTGCGCTTGATGCGGATGCCGGCGTCGCGGATCTGGGCGGCGACGGCGTCGCAGGACTGGGCCTGCCAGCTGTCGTCGATCGAGATCAGCTCGAACTCGTGCTCGGCCATGCCGGCCGCGGCGATCATCTCGCGCGCCTTGGCCTTGTCCACCACCGGCGGGGGCAGTTCGGCGTATTCGGGATGGATCGGGCAGACATGGTGGTTCTCGGCCAGCGTGCCGAGGTTGGAATAGCCCAGCTCCAGCACGATGCTGTTGTCGACCGCCATCTGCAGGGCCCGGCGGACGTTGACGTCCTTGTACTCGTCGGCCAGCTGGTTGAAGCGCACCGCGATCGTCGCCGAGGTGACCGCCTCGGACTTCTTCCAGCCGATCGCGTCCAGGATGTCGATGTAGTCGCCCGTGGTCTGGTAGATCAGGTCCACCTCGTCGGATTCCGCGGCCGCCGCGAAGGCGGCCATGTCGGTGCCGAAGTCGGTGAAGACGATCCGGTCAAGCCAGCCGCCGCCCAGCACATCGGCGCCCCACCAGGGATGGTCGGCCGCCTTCTGCAGCTCGGCGCCGATCCCGGGCTCGTAGCGGACAAGCCGGAAGGGCCCCGTCCCGACGAGGTTCTGGGAGATGTCGCCGCCGTCGAAGGAGCGGTGGACCACCGCCGCGGGGTAGTCCGACATCCCCGGCATCACGGCGATGTCGGGCGAGCTCAGGTGCAGCCGCAGGGTGTGGCTGTCGATCATCTCGACCGCCCCTTCGCGCAGCTGCTTGGTCGCGGCGTCGACGAGGCTGGCGAGCCGCCCCGCCATCGAGTTGCCCTCGACGGTGCCGTCGCACCAGCGGCGGATGTTGTGGGCCACGTCCTCGGCGGTGAAATCGTCGCCGTTCGACCACTTCACCCCCTGGCGGACCTTCAGCACGTATTCGGTGGCGTCGTCGTTGGCCTCCCAGCTTTCCAGCAGCATCGGCCGGAACGAACCGTCGATGTTGTACTCGACGAGGTATTCCAGCACACCGCGGAAGACGTTGGACAGTTCCGACCAGTCAAAGGTGCGCGGGTCCTTGGCCGCCTTGACCGACATCTGCACGCGCAGCGTGCCCCCGGCCTTCGGCGTGCCCTGGGCCCGGGCCGCCGGCGCGGCAAGGCCCAGCGCCCCGTAGGCCGCCGCCGCCGTCGCACCGAGAGCCGTCGCCCGTGTCAGGAACTCGCGCCGGGACAAGGTGCCGGCCGTCACCTCGGCGGCATAGCGACGGACGGCGGGGTGCAGCGCCTCGCCATTGCGGATCGCGTCAAGCATGCTTCGTCTCCCTGTCAGGATCGTCCTCGATTCTCATTGCCGCCGGGGGGCGGTGCCCGGCCTCGCGGGGCCAGCCGCGCGCAGTGCGCACGGAATCGCGCAGGCCGTCTAGGTCCGGCACCGCCGCCTGCGGGCGCAAATCCGACATCCCCCCAAGAAAAGCGACCCCGGGCGCCGGGGTCAACCCCTTCGTTCAGCCGTTGCGGCGGAATGCAGTCGGCGTCAGCCCGGTGCGGGTCTGGAAGGCGCGGGTGAAATAGGCCGCCGAGGTGAAGCCCAGCTGCTGGGAGATCGACTTCACCGGCAGGCGGGTCTCGGCCAGCAGCCGGCGCGCCTCGAACAGCACCCGGTCCTGCAGCAGCGCCGAGGCAGAGCGCGCGCAGGCCTGCTTGCAGGCCCGCGTCAGATGCGTGGGCGTGACGCCCAGCGCCGCGGCGTAATCGGCCACGCCGAGGCCCGATCGGAACTCGCGCTCGAGCAGCGTGGCAAAGCGCCCCGCCAGCCGCCGCGCCGCGTCCGGGCGGGGGGCGCGGTCATCGCCGGCGGCGGCGGCCTGGCGTTCGATCCACACCGAGACAAGGCCGAGGTGGCAGGCGGCGGCGCGGTCGTGACCGGCCATGCCGCTCTCCAGCTCGCGCGCCAGCGCGTCAAGCTGGGCGTTGATCTCGAACTGCAGTGCCGCCTCGCGCACCCGAAGGTGCAGCGCCTCGGCCGGCAGCGGCACGCCCGGACTGCGCCCGAAGAACAGCGCCGTGCCGTGCACCTGCGGCCCCACCTCGAAGCCGTGCATCGTGCCGGCCGGGATGAAGATGGCGTTGTGGACGGAATAGCCTCGGGTGATACCGCCCATGGTGATCCGCCCCTGACCGCGGGTGAACCACAGCAGCAGCGGCTCGGACAGCGAGCGCATCGCCTCGACCCGCCAGCGCCCGCCGGCGGCCAGCCGCGGAATCGGCATCACGCGCACGCCGCCGCCGGGCAGGGCGTGGGGGGCGGGGCTGACGCGGTCGGCGGCCGGGGGAAGGGGCATGGGGCAAGGATAGACGGATGCCGTGGCAGCCCCAAGGCGGAATCCGGCCGCACTGCGGCCGGCGGCGGTCCGCCGCCTGCGGCCGCCACCCCGATGCGCCCCTCCCGCGGCAGCGCGGGCACCGGGCTGCAGGCGGTACGGCCCCGCGCCACCCCCCGGACCTGCGGCCGGCTAGCCCTGGACGGCCACCGCCACCGGCGTCAGGCAGTCGGTGCCACCCGGCTGGCCGAAGGCCAGCGCCAGGCGCCGGCCGCCCGGCACCTTGCCGTGCGTGACGTCGGCCGCGCGGTTGTCCCACAGCTTGGTCTGGGGCTGGCCGGCCGAGCCGTTCCAGTCGGAGTCGTTGCGCGGCGACCCCGGCCCGCCGACCAGGACGCCGTTGACGGCCGTCATCTCGCCCGACAGGGTGGGCAGGTTCGACAGCCCGCCGAAGCCGTCCTGCCCGTCGGCGCCGACCAGGTGCATCACCAGCGGCAGCGCCGACCCGGCGATCGCCGCCGGCAGCACGAGGTCGACCGCGAGTCCGGGGTCGGCGATGAAGGTGATGCCCGCGAAGCCCGAATCATAGAGCGCCACGGTCGATGCCCCGCCGGCCTGGATCAGGATCAGCGAGGCCCCCTCGTAGGCCGGCAGCGGCGAACCCGCCCAGGGGTCGTGCCCGTCGGTGGCTCCCGGCACGCCCGCCGGCAGGATGACGAGGTAGCTGCCGTTGCCAATTGCCAGCCAGACCGGCACGCGGGCCCGGTAGACGGTGATGCGGTCGCCCCCCCAGCAGGGCGTGGCGCCGGCGCCGGTCACGGTTCCGGTCAGCGTGCGCGGGCCGAGCGGGGTGGGAAGCGTGCGCTCCAGCCTGATCAGCGCCGCCGACTCTGGCGGCGGACCATCCGTGATGACCGCCCAGTAGAGCCAGGCCTCGACGGCCGGGCCGGTCAGCCCGGCGATGTCGATGCCGCCCCCCGGCCTGTTGCGCAGTGCCACCCCTCCCGAGGCAACCATCGCGCCGCCGCGCACCCGGAACGGCCGCACCGCCGTCTCCGGGCGCGCGGCGGCCGGGCCCGCGCCGGCCGCCGCGCCCCCCCGGGCGGCGTCGAAGGCCAGGGCCGGCGGTCGTCCGGCCGCGAGAACGGCCGAACATGCGAGGGCGAGGGCCCCCGCGGCGCGGTGCCTGCGATTCATGCAGCCCATGGCGGGCCTCCTGTGGCTGGCGCGCCGCCCCTCCCGGCGGCGCCGCCGCAGGATACACCCGAATCGGCCGCACCCGCGGGCAATGATTCGCGACCGGCTGCCGCCGCCCCCGGACTGCCGGTCCGGGCGGCGCAGCCCGGCGACGGCGGGGACGCGCTAGCCCTGGACGGCCACCGCCACCGCCGTCATGCAGTCGGTCCCGCCCGGCTGCCCCACGGTCATCGCCATCCGCCGGCTGCCCGGTACCCTGGCGCGGGTGATGTCGACGGCCCGGTCGTCCCAGAGCTTGGTCTGCGGCTGGCCGGCCGAGCCGTTCCAGTCGGAGTCGTTGCGGGCCGATCCCGGACCGCCGACAGGGATGCCGTTGACCGAGGTCGTCTCGCCCGACATGTCCGCGCGGATGGCAAGCCCGCCGCCGCCGTCCTGGCCGTCGGCGCCGATCAGATGCATCCGCATGCGATGGTCCGACCCGGCGATCGCACCCGGCAGTGCCAGGTCGACCGCAGGCCCGCCGTTGCCGGTGAAGGTGCGCCCGGCGAAGTCGGCGTCGTAGAGCGCGACCGTATCGGCCCCCGCGTCCTGGATCACCACCAGCGAGGCGCCTTCGTAGGCCGGCATCGGCGAGCCCGCCCTGGGGTCGCTTCCGTCGGTGGCTCCCGGCACGCCCGCGGGCAGGGTGACGAGATGGCTGCCGTTGCCAATGGCCACCGTGGTCGGCACCCGTGCGCGGTAGACGGTGATGAGGGTGCCACCCCACCAGCAGGAGGTGACGCCCTGGCCCACCTCGGTGCCGGTCAGCGTCCGCTGGACGCTGCGGGTCGGCTGCTCCCGCCGCAGCATGATCGTGGCGACCTCGTCCGGCGGCAGGCCGTCGGTGATCACGGCCCAGTAGAGCCAGGCCTCGGCCGCCCTGCCGGCAAGGCCGGCAATCCTGATGCCGCCGCCGCGCAGGTTGCGCAGGGCCGTCCCGCCCGAGGCGACGGCGGCGGCCTCACGAACGCGGAACGGGCGCACGGCAGTGGCGTCCCGTCCGTCGCCGGGCAGTGCACCGGGCCCCCGCCCCTCGGCGGCGCCGTCAACGGCGAAGGCCGGAACGCCCCCGGCGGCGGCCAGTGCCAAGGACATGGCCAGCGTGGCCCCCGCCGCGCGGTGCCTGCGAACGCTCTTGCCCATTGCGGGACTCCTGTGGCCGGCGCCGCCCGACGCGGCGGCAGGGCCGCAGCATACAGGCCGGCGGACCGCCCCGGCAGGGGAAAGGCATCGCGAGCGGTCGGCCGCGCGGCGCGGCCGCCTACTCCCACTCGATCGTGCCGGGGGGCTTGGAGGTGATGTCCCAGGTCACGCGGTTGATGCCGCGCACCTCGTTGACGATCCGCGTCGCGGTCTCGGCCAGGAAGCCGTGGCCGAAGGGATAGACGTCGGCCGTCATGCCGTCGACGCTGGTCACCGCGCGCAGGGCGCAGGCATGGTCGTAGGTGCGCCCGTCACCCATCACCCCCACCGTGCGCACCGGCAGCAGCACGACGAATGCCTGCCAGATCGCGTCATAAAGGCCGTGGCGGCGGATCTGGTCGATGAAGACCGCATCCGCCTGCCGCAGGATCGCCAGCCGCTCGGCAGTGACCGCGCCGGGGCAGCGGATCGCAAGGCCGGGCCCGGGGAAGGGGTGGCGGCCGACAAAGCGGTCGGGCAGCCCCAGTTCGCGGCCGAGGGCGCGCACCTCGTCCTTGAACAGCGTCCGCAGCGGCTCGACCAGCTTCAGCCCCATGCGTTCGGGCAGGCCGCCGACGTTGTGGTGGCTCTTGATCGTCGCCGAGGGGCCGCCGGTGGCCGACACCGATTCGATGACGTCGGGGTAAAGCGTGCCCTGGGCAAGGAACTCCGCCCCGCCGGCACGCCGCGCCTCGCGCTCGAAGACCTCGACGAAGAGCCGCCCGATCGTCTTGCGCTTGGCCTCGGGGTCGGTCACCCCCGCCAGCGCGGAAAGGAAGCGCGCGCCCTCCTCGGCATGGACGAGCGGGATGTTGAAGTGGTCGCGGACCATGCCCACGACCTCGGCCGCCTCGCCTGCCCGCATCAGCCCGTGGTCGACGAAGACGCAGGTCAGCCGGTCGCCGATCGCCTCGTGGATCAGGACCGCGGCGACCGAGCTGTCGACCCCGCCCGACAGCCCGCAGATCACCCGCCCGCGGGGGCCGACTTCGGCGCGGATGCGCGCGACTGCCTCGTCGCGGAAGGCGCCCATCGTCCAGTCGCCGGTGAAGCCGGCAATGCGGACGAAGTTGGCGTAAAGCCGGGCGCCGGACGGCGTGTGGTGGACCTCGGGGTGGAACTGGACGCCATAGAGGCGCCGGGCGGGGTCGGCGACCACCGCGAAGGGGGCGCCCGGCGAGGTCGCATAGGCCGAAAAACCCGGCGCCAGCGCCGCGACATGGTCGCCGTGGCTCATCCACACCTGCTCGGGGCCGTCCCCGAACCAGCCATCGAGCAGGTCGAGCGCCGCCCCGGCGGGGCTGAGCATGGCGCGGCCGAACTCCGCCGAGCCGCCCCCGCGCTCCACCCTGCCGCCGAGCGCATCCATCATCGCCTGCTGGCCATAGCAGATACCCAGCACTGGCAGGCCCAGCCGCCACAGCGCCGCGGGCGGCCGCGGGCTGCCGGGCCGCGTCACCGAATCCGGCCCGCCCGACAGGATCACCGCCTTCGGCGCGAAGGCGGCAAGAAAGGCGTCATCCACCCGCTGCGCAGGGTGGATCTCGCAGTACACATGCAGCTCGCGCAGGCGCCGCGCGATCAGCTGGGTCACCTGCGAGCCGAAGTCGATGATCAGAAGGCGGTCATGGGCGGGCATGGCGGCGGGATAGTCGCGCCCCGGGCGCCGCGCAAGCCACTTTATCGCCTGGCGCGGCCGTGGTATCATGAACAAATTCAAGGACAGCATCGGCTTGGGGAGGGGTGGTCGTGCATCGCGCGCGGGCTCTGC
This sequence comes from Paracoccaceae bacterium, assembly GCA_023383015.1. GTDB lineage: Bacteria > Pseudomonadota > Alphaproteobacteria > Rhodobacterales > Rhodobacteraceae > JAHDXW01. The sequence continues at coordinate 88,929 of JAHDXW010000007.1, read as the reverse complement.
TGGTTCGTCTCGTTCCGGCCGTCATCATGGCTGCGGCGCTCGCCGGCCTGCCGCATCCGGCCGCCGCGGGGGTCGAGGGCGACATGTCGCTCGGCGTCGACCTGCCCGGCGGCGACTTCGCCAGCTTCGCCGTCCCCGACGGCGACCCGGGGGTGTGCGCGCAGGCCTGCCGCAACGACGGCCGTTGCACTGCCTGGACCTTCGTCAAGCCCGGTGTGCAGGGCGCCGCGGCGATCTGCTGGCTGAAGTCGCAGACCCCGGCCGCAACGGCCTCGGGCTGCTGCATCTCGGCCGTCGTCCGGCAGGCCGGCGGCGGCGACCGCGCCTTCCCGGTGCCGTCGCTGAACGGCGCCGCCGTCGACTGGTGCGCGACCTGGGCCACCGACTGCGGCCAGGGCGGCGCCGACCTCTTCTGCCGGACGCAGGGCTACTCCCGGGCGTCGCAGTGGAACTGGGCCTATGCCAACCGCACCTGGGTGATCGGGTCGTCGCAGTTCTGCGAATCCGCCGGCGCCTGCGGCGCCTTGCGCGATGTCGTCTGCACCGCCTCGGCGGGCGGCGGCGGCGGGGCGGGCCTGATCGCGGTGACCTCGGCCACCTACGGGGCCAACTGCGGCGCGCCGGCCGGCAACGTCACCGGTCCGCTGCAGACGGCCTGCAACGGCCGCGCAACCTGCGAGTACGTGGTCGACTACACCGTGCTCGGCGACCCCGCCTACGGTTGCGGCAAGGACTTCTCGGTGACCTGGACATGCGGCGCCGGCGCCCCCCGCCAGGCCTCCGCGCCGCCCGAGGCCGGCTTCGGGGCGCGCGTGCAGCTTGGCTGCACGCCCTGAACGGTCGCGCCCGGCGGGCGCCGGCCGTGCCGGGCCCTGACCGGGCGGCTGGCCGGCACGCGCCGCCGGTCCGGCCTTCGCGCGCAGGCGCCGGGGCCGTGCGGGCCTGCCACCGCTCGGCGATGCCGTTGCAGCAACGGTCGTCCCCGACGAGCTCGGCTCCGCCCCGGCCGTCGCACGGCTGCGGCTGACGGCACGCCCGGCGATCGGGGTCACCCGCCGGTTCGGGCAGAGCGGGCGGCGCCGGGCGGGCGCCGGAAGGTCCGCGGGTGTCCCGGTGATGCCCGAATGCACGAACGCGGCACAGGCGGGGTGCAATGGAACCGCGCTTTCGGCATGGACGCCGCGCTGCCGGCTTCAACGCGGGCGGACGGTGGGGCGGCGGGCGGGGGACGTGCAGGACACCCCGGCCGGGCGGCGCACGATGTCGGAAATCGGCGCGAGGCGGCGCAAACGCGACGCGGCCGGTGCCGGGCGGGATGTATGCCGCTCGTGAAGGCAGGACGGAGGGCCGGGCAATGACGGCGACGGGCGGGACCGAGGCAGGCGGCAGCACGCGGCGTGGCCGGGGCGGCGGCGGCGCCGCTCGCCGGGCCGAGCGCAGCGCCCCGCGTTACGAGGCCGCGCGTTACATCGAACGCGCGATACCCGACTTCGAGGTGCTCGATGCCGAGGCGCTCGCCGTCATCGAGGCCAATGCCGAGACGGTGCTGGCCGAGATCGGCGTCGCCTTCCCCGAGCAGCCCGCGGCGCTCGCCCGCTGGCGCGACGCCGGCGCCGAGGTGGAGGGCGACCGCGTACGCCTGCCGCGGGGCCTTGCCCGGCGGCTCTGCGCCACCGCGCCCGCCCGCTTCACCCAGCTTGCCCGCAACCCCGCCCGCTCGGTCGAGATCGGCGGCCGCAGCCTCGTGCTCGCCCCCGTCTACGGGCCGCCCTTCGTGCGCGACCTCGCCGGCGGCCGGCGGTACGCCACGCTCGAGGACTTCCGCGCCTTCGTCAAGCTCGGGCAGATGTCGCGCTGGCTGCACCATTCCGGCGGTACCGTCTGCGAGCCGACCGACGTCGCGGTGAACAAGCGCCATCTGGACATGCTGCACGCCCACATGACGCTGTCGGACAAGCCCTTCATGGGCTCGGTCACGGCGCCCGAGCGGGCTGCCGACTCGGTGGCGATGGCGCGCATCCTGTTCGGCGACGAGGTGGTGGCGTCGAACTGCGTCATGACCTCGCTCATCAACATCAACTCGCCCCTGACCTTCGATGCCACCATGATGGGTGCGCTCGAGGTCTATGCCGCGGCAGGGCAGGCGGCGATCGTCTCGCCCTTCATCGTCGGCGGCGCGATGGCGCCGGTCACCGTGGCCGGCACGCTGACCCAGGTGCTGGCCGAGGTGCTGGTGGGCGTCGCCTACTCCCAGCTCATCAGGCCCGGCGCGCCGGTGATCTTCGGCGCCTTCGTCACCTCGATCGACATGAACTCCGGCGCCCCCACCTTCGGCACCCCGGAGGCGAGCCTCATCACCTGGGGCGCGGGCCAATTGGCCCGGCGGCTGGGGCTGCCCTACCGCTCGGCCGGCGCCTTCTGCGGATCCAAGCTGCCCGACGCCCAGGCCGCCTACGAAAGCGCCAACAGCCTGAACATGGGGCTGACCGCCGGCGTCAACTTCATGCTTCACGCGTGCGGATGGCTCGAGGGCGGGCTGGTCGCCTCCTACGAGAAATACGTCATGGACGCCGACCAGCTCGGCGTGCTGCACCACATCGCCCGCGGCGTCGACGTCTCCGCCAACGGCCAGGGGATGGACGCGATCCGCGAGGTCGGCCCGGGCGGCCACTACCTCGGCTGCGCCCATACCCGGGCGAACTTCCAGTCGGCGTTCTGGCGCTCCGGCCTGCTCGACTACAAGCCGTTCGAGACCTGGGCCGAGGAGGGCGCGCGCGACACCGCCCAGCTTGCCGGCGCGCGCGTCGCGCGCATGCTGGCCGACTACGAGGCGCCGCCGCTCGACGAGGGCGTGGCCGAGGCGCTGGGCGACTACATCACCCGGCGCAAGGCGGCGATGCCCGACGCCTTCGCCTGAAGCGGCTCGGCCGCCGCGGGCGCGGCCGTCAGCCGCGCCTCGGCCATCAGCGCGGTCAGGAGCTCGATGTGGCGGGCGGCCGAATAGGTGGCCGACCCCGCCGCCCGCATGGCCTCGCAGGCCGCCTCGGCGGCCAGGAGCAGACCCACCGCCCGCGCCGGCGCCGTGACCCCGGCAAGCGGCAGAAGCCGCGGCAGGTCGCGCTGGCGCCGGTAGTCGTCAAGCGCGAAGCGCGCGGTCCGCACCAGCAGCCGCGGCCGCCGCAGCGCCGCCAGTGTCCCTTCCGCCTCCGCCTCCGCCTCCGCCGCCGCCGCCGTGCCGGGCGCCGGCGTCTGCTCGTGCGCCTCCTCGCAGCTCGCGCGCGCCGCCTGCCCCGCAGGGTGGTTCCGCTCGGTCATGTCGGGCTCCCTCGCATTGCGTCCGGTCAGATTGACTCAACCTGAGCGTGTGTTGCGGGGTCTTTGGCCGAGCGTTCGCAGGTTTCAGAACTGTTTATCCGGACGAAACAATTCTCGGTTTCGCCGCAGACCTTAACGAAGCGGTAACCAAGACAACCCACGGTTGCGCGCGCCGCGCCAGACTGTGGATAAGCCTGTGGGCGGGGCTGTGGAGAAGTGTCGTTGCCGGTGATCGTGGATTCCGCTCCGGCCGCACCGATTCCGGGATGGGTTCCGGCTGCGGCGCGGTTCTATCTGGCCCATGTCGAGGGCGGGCGCTCGCTGAGGGCGCTGGCCCGGGCCTCGGGATGCAGCGCCTCGACCGTCATGCGCCAGGTCCGCCGGCTGGAGGGCCGGCGCGAGGACCCGCTCGTGGACGAGGCGCTCTGCGCCCTCGGCCGCATCGCCGCCGCCGCCCGCCCCGAACCTCCGGAGGAGATGGACCCGATGACGGCACCCCTGCGCAGCGAGCCGCCCCCGACCGACGAGACGACCATCGCCCGCGAGGCCCGGCGCGTGCTGCGCCGGCTCTGCGAGCCTGGCGCCCAGCTTGCCATCGCCCCCGACATGGAGAAGGCCGCGGTGCTGCGCGAGACGCCGGACGGCGGCACCGTCCGCACCGCCGTCGTCGACCGCAAGGTCGCCCAGGCCTTCGCACTGAAGGAGTGGATCGCCTGCCGTCGGCCCGGGCGGGTTGCCATCTACGCCATCACCGCCGCCGGCCGCGCCGCCCTCCGCCGGATGATCGGCGAGGAGGCGCTTGCCCGCCCCGGCCTCGCCGAGGCGGCGGCACCCTTCTCCGACCGGCACCGCATCTGGGCCGAGCGGATCATCGAGGATGCCGACGACGGCGAACCGCGGCCGGCCCGCGTCAATCTCGCCGAAAGTCCCGTCCAGGTGCTCGGGCGCCGGCGCGAGAAGGACGGCCGCCCGTTCCTGGAGCCCGAGCAGATTGCCGCCGCCGAGCGGCTGCGCGAGGATTTCGAGCTTGCCCAGATGGGCCCCCGCGTCGCCCAGAACTGGGAGCGCTTCCTGACCGCGGGCGATCGCGGCGGCCATGCCGGCCGCGGCCCCGCCGAGGGGCCGCGTGCCGCCCGCGAGCGCGTCGCCGCCGCCCTGCGCGACCTCGGCCCCGGCCTCGGCGATGTCGCGCTGCGCGTCTGCTGCTTCCTCGAGGGGCTCGAGGCGACCGAGCAGCGCATGGGCTGGTCGGCGCGCTCGGGCAAGATCGTGCTCAGGATCGCGCTGACCCGGCTGCGCCGGCATTACGAGGAGACTGGGCGGCTGTCCCCGCCGATCGGCTGAGAGGGAGGCGGCAGGGTGGGCGGGGAAGCGGCGCCGCGCCTCGGCCACGCTGCCCGCGCGCAACCCTCCCCGTCTCCGGGCCTCGGCTCCCGCCGGGCCGTCGCGGCCGCACCGCGGCCGCGGTCCCATCCACGCCCGCAGGGGCGCCTCACGTCCGGCGGACGCCCGTCGTCGGGCGGGGGCCCGCCGCCGGCCTCAGCCTTCCGCGCGGGTCACGCCCGCGGCATGCAGAACACCCGCGAGCGCGCCGCCGGCAAGCGGGGCGACGACAAACACCCAGAGTTGCGCCAGAGCCGTTCCCCCTGCCAGCAGCGCCGGGCCGGCCGAGCGGGCGGGGTTCACCGACACCCCGGTGACGGTGATGCCGACAAGATGGATGGCCGCCAGCGTCAGCCCGATCGCCAGCCCCGCCATCGCCCCCGGCGCCCCCGCCTGCGTCGCCCCGAGGATGACGGTGACGAAGAGGAAGGTCATGACGAACTCGAACAGCAGCGCCGCACCCAGCGAGTACTCGCCCAGATAGCCCGGCCCGTAGCCGTTCTGGCCCAGCCCGTTCGCCGCCAGCGTGTAGTCGGCCTTGCCGGAGGCCACCGCCAGCAGCACCACCGCCGCCGCCACCGCCCCGGCGACCTGCGCCGCGGCATAGCCCAGGAACTCCCCGGCCCTCATCCGGCCGGCAAGCAGCATGCCGAGCGAGACCGCCGGGTTGAGGTGCGCCCCCGAGATCGGTCCCAGCCCGTAGGCCGCCGCCACGATCGCCAGGCCGAAGGCGAGCGCGATCCCCGTCATGCCGATCTGGGCGCCCATCAGAACGGCTGCGCCGCAGCCGAAAAACACCAGGATGAAGGTGCCGATCGCCTCGGCAATGAGCTTCCTCGTCATCGTCTCCCCTTGTCACTCGCGCGCCGGGCCCCGTGCGCCGGCGCATCGGCGGACCATAGCGTCCCGGGGCCGCGCCCGGCACCCCCGAAACGCCCCGACCCGGGGCGTGCACGCGATGGCGGCGGCTTTGGACAACCGCCCCGAACCGCGCTAGAACGCGACGCGAGCCCAGCGAGGAGCCCCGATGTCGCCCCGCGACCTGTCCGACCCCGACCAGCGCCACCCCGAAAAGGCGCACCGCCCCGAGACCCCGCGGCTGCGCAAGCCCGAGTGGATCCGCGTCCGGGCGCCGACCTCCGCGGGCTACCGCGCCACCCGCGAGATCATCCGCGAGCACCGCCTCGCGACCGTCTGCGAGGAGGCCGGCTGCCCCAACGTCGGCGAGTGCTGGGGGCAGGGCCACGCGACGATGATGATCATGGGCGAGATCTGCACCCGCGCCTGCGCCTTCTGCAACGTCGCCACCGGCCGGCCTGCGGCGCTCGACGCCTTCGAGCCCGGGCGCGTCGCCGCCGCCGTGCGCCGGCTCGGGCTCGCCCATGTCGTCGTCACCTCGGTGGACCGTGACGACCTTGCGGACGGCGGGGCGGAGCATTTCGCCCAGACGATCCGCGCCATCCGCCACCAGAGTCCGGCGACGACGGTCGAGGTGCTGGTGCCCGACTTCCTGCGCTGCCCGCCGGCGGCCCTCGAGACCGTGGTCGCCGCCCGGCCGGACGTCTTCAACCACAACCTCGAGACGGTGCCGGGGCTCTACCCCGAGGTGCGCCCCGGGGCGCGCTACTTCCACTCGCTGAGGCTCCTGCAGCGTGTGAAGGAACTCGACGCGACGATGTTCACCAAGTCGGGCATCATGGTCGGCCTCGGCGAGGACCGCCAGGCGGTCTTGCAGGTGATGGACGACCTGCGCGCCGCCGACGTCGACTTCCTGACCGTCGGCCAGTATCTGCAGCCGACCCCGAAGCATCATGCGGTCGCCCGCTTCGTGCCGCCCGAGGAGTTCGCGGGCCTCGAGGCGGCGGCGCGCGGCAAGGGCTTCCTGATGGTCGCGGCCTCGCCGCTGACGCGGTCGTCCTACCACGCGGGGGCGGATTTCGCCCGGCTGAAGGCGGCGCGGGCGGAGCTGTCGGGCCGGGCGTAGGGTCGGCCCGCCACCCGCGCCCGCCGCCGCGCGCTTGCCCCGCGCCGCCCGTGGCGGCAGGATTGGCTGCCGTGCGGTGCGAGGGCCCGGAGAATGGTGCGGATCGTCTCGGTGGCGGACTTCCTCGACCCCGGGCAGGGGTTCGACCCCACGCCGGCCGAGCAGGAACTGATCGACGCCTGGCGGGCCGGGCAGCCCTGCACGCTTGGCGACGGGACGCTGCCCGAGGCGGAGAGCCCCGGGCGCCGGGTGCGGGCCGACCTGCTGCGCCTTCTCATCCTCGGCGGCACGCCCGGCTGCGGGCTGCATGTGGCGGGGGTGGCGCTCGTCGGGGCGTGGGTGGCGGGGGAACTCGACCTGCGCGCCGCCAGCGCGCGGGGGCAGACGGTGCTGGTTCTGTGCCGGTTCGAGGAGAGGCCCCTCATCGCGCAGGCCCGGCTGGAGCACCTCGACCTCGCGGGCTCCAAGCTTCCCGGCCTGTTCGCGCCGGGCGCGCGCATCGGGGGGGCGCTGGTCCTGCGCGGCGCCACCGTCACCGGCACGGTGGATGTGAGCGCGGCAGAGATCGGCGGGCAGCTGGACTGCGACGGGGCGACGATGACCGCAGGCGAGGGCGGGGCGCTCTTCGGGCAGGGGATGAAGCTGGGGCAGGGCCTCTACTTGCGCAAGGCAAAGGTCACCGGCACGGTGGCCGTGAACGGGGCGAAGATCGGTGGGCAGTTCACTCTTGCCGAAGCGACGCTGACCGCGGGCATGGGCCGGGCGCTCGATGCGCAAGGGCTGAGTCTGGGGCATAGCTTGGTTCTCAGCAAGGCCTGTATCACCGGCACGGTCAATGTGGCCGGGGCGGAGACCGGCGGGCAGCTGGACTGCACGGAGGCGAGTCTGACCGGCGGCAGGGAGGCGAGTCTGATCGGCGGCACGGAGGAGAGACAGACCGAAGGCAGATGCACGGCGTTCATCGGGCAGGGGCTGCGGGTCAAGCACCAACTGATATTTAAGAAGTTGGTCAGGGTGCAGGGCCTGGTGAGCCTCGGCTCGGCCCGTGTCGGCGATCTCGTCGACGACACGGACAGCTGGGCGAAGGCGACGGGGCCGGTGTGGCTCGACGGCTTCACCTACGACCGCATCGTCGGCGCCACCACCGACGCGCGGGAGCGGCTGGGGTGGCTGGCGCGGGCGGCGGGCGGGGGCGGGGCGTTTTACCCCCAGCCCTACACCCGGCTTGCGAAGGTGCTGGCGGCCATGGGCCACGCGCGGGGGCCGCGGGAGGTGCTGCTCGAGCACGAGCGGCTTTTTGCGCGGCATGGGCGGCGGCGCGCAGGGGCGTGGCCAAGCGGCGAATCGCGTCGGCGAGTCTGGCCCCGGCTGCGAGCCGTCCTTCAGCGCGGGCTGAACGTCCCGCGGGCGGCGTGGGATACTCTCGTGCGCGGCGTTGTCGGCTACGGCTATTTCCCCACCCGCAGCGTGATCGTGCTGTTCGCGCTCTGGCTGCTTGCCACGACCCTTGCCCACATGGCCTGGGTCTCGGGCGGGTTCGCCCCCGCCTCGGACGTGATCCTCACCTCCGAGGGCTGGCAGGCGATCCGCGCCGGGGCGGGCAATGCCGCGGCGCTCTGGTCGGCGCCGGGCGCCCCGGGGCAGGATTGGGAGACGTTCAGCCGCTACGCCTGGGCGGCCGACCTGCTGGTGCCGCTCGTCGACCTCGGCCAGACGGCGGCCTGGGCACCCACGACGGCGCAAGGGAAGTGGGGCTGGTGGCTGTGGTGGGCGCGCTGGCCGCTGGTCGTGGCCGGCTGGGTGGTCGTAGCGCTCGTCGCCGCGGCGGTGACCGGCATCCTGCAGAAGGACCGCGACTGAGCGGCCCGTCCGCGCCGGCTTCCCGATGGCGCTTGCCGGCCGGCAGCGGGCGGCTATCGTTCGGCCGTCCGTCCACGACAGGGAGACGCCGATGCCACCCCGCCTCAACGCATTCACCGCCCTTGCCGCCGCACTCCTCCTCGCCGTGCCCGCCGCGGCGCAGGAGCGCACGCCCATGGACCCGCGGCTGGCCACGCCGGGCAAGCTGACCGTCGCCACCGGCGATCCGGTCTATCCGCCATGGATGCTGAACAACGACCCCGCCGCCGGCGAGGGGTTCGAGAACGGCCTTGTCTACGCCCTGGCCGCCGCCATGGGCTTTGCCCCCGCCGATGTCGTCTGGGTGCCCACCACCTTCGATCAGGCCATCGCCCCGGGCGCCAAACCCTACGACTTCAACATCCAGCAGATCTCGGTCACCGAGCAACGCGCGCAGGTCGTCACCTTCAGCCGCGTCTACTACCAGCCCGAGAAGGCCGTGATCGCGCTGCCCGGCAGCCCGGTCGAGGCCGCCCGCAGTTTTGCCGACCTGCGCGGCGCGCGCTGGGGCGCCACCATCGGCACGACCGACCTCGCCTACATCGAATCGATGCTGGGGGTGACGGATGCCGCGGTCTACGACGACCAGGTCGGCGTCTTCCAGGCGATGCAGGCCGGCCAGATCGACGCCACCGTGGCCGCGCTGCCGACCGCGCTGTTCGTCACCGCCGTCCAGGTGCCCGAGGCACGCATCGTCGCCCTCCTGCCGCCCGACGCCGCCGACCAGGGGCACGGACTGCTGTTCGAGTACGGCAACCCGCTGGTCGACTGGGTGGACGAGGCGCTGGGGCAGGTGATCGCCGCGGGCACCGTCGAGGAGCTGAAGCAGCGCTACCTGGTCGCCGACCCGGACCTGCCGACCATCAGCGAATGACGACGCCGGAACCGCCGCCGCCGCGCCGCCGGCCCGACCGGCGGGCGGCGGTCCTGCCGGCGCTCGCGGGGCTGGCAAGCCTCGTCGTGGTCTTCGGGGCGATCGGCTGGTGGGTAGCCTCGGCGCCCCAGTGGCCGCGGGTGCAGCGCCAGTTCTTCAGCCTCGAGGCGATGGCCGAGGCCTTCCCGCGGGTCCTGCAGGGCTTCGGCGTGTCGCTGCGCATCTGGCTGACGGCGCTCGCCCTCATCGCCCTCTGGGCGCTCGTGCTCGCGGTGCTGCGGTCGCTGCGGGCGCCGCTGTTCCTGCCCTTCCGGCTGATCGTCGTCGTCTACATCGACCTCTTCCGCGGCATCCCCGCGCTGCTGCTGGTGCTGCTGTTCGGCTTCGGCATCCCGGCGCTGAACCTGCCGGGCCTGCCCAGCTCGGGCCTGTTCTGGGGGACGGTGGCGATGGTCGTTTCCTACTCGGCCTATGTCGCCGAGATCTACCGCTCGGGCATCGACGCGGTGCCCGAGGGGCAGCGCGCCGCGGCCAAGGCGCTGGGGCTCACCGAATGGCAGACGATGGTCCATGCGATCCTCCCGCAGGCGCTGCGCAACGTGCTGCCGGCCCTGATGAACATCGTTGTGGCGCTGCAGAAGGACGTGGCGCTCCTGTCGGTGATCGGGGTCCGCGATGCGGTGCGCGAGGCCCAGATCTACACCGCCCAGACCTTCAACTACTCCGCGCTGGTGGTGGCCGCGCTCCTGTTCCTGGCCGCCACGATCCCGATGGCGCGGCTGGCCGACTGGGTGACGCGGGCCGACCGGGCGCGGCGGCTGCAGGGCGCGGGCTGAGGCGATGGGCGAGATCCGCGCCACCGGCGTGACCAAGTGGTATGGCGACCGGCCGGTGCTCGACCGGGTCGACCTCGCCGTACGGCCGCACGAGGTGGTGGCGCTGATCGGCGCCTCGGGGTCGGGCAAGTCGACGCTGCTGCGCTGCCTCAACCGGCTGGTCGAGATCGATGCCGGCACCATCACCCTCGACGGCGTGCCCATCGACGCCCCCGCCTTCGGCCGCACCGGCCTGCAGCGGCGCATCGGGATCGTCTTCCAGTCCTACAACCTCTTCCCGCACCTGACCGTGCTCGGCAACGTCACCCTGGCGCCGCGGCGGGTGCACGGCCAGCCGCGCGCCGAGGCCGAGGCGCGGGCGCGCCGGCTGCTGGCCGAGTTCGGCATGGGCGAGTTCGCCGCCGCCTGGCCCGAGCGGCTGTCGGGCGGCCAGCAGCAGCGGGTCGCGATCGTGCGAGCGCTGGCCACCGACCCCGACGTGCTCCTGCTCGACGAGATCACCGCCGCGCTCGATCCCGAGCTCGTGGGCGAGGTCCTGCGCATCGTCCGCGGCCTGAAGGACCGCGGCATGACGATGGCGATCGTCACCCACGAGATGGGGTTCGCCCGCGACGTGGCGGACCGCGTCTGCGTCCTCGACGCCGGACGCATCATCGAGGAGGCGCCGCCGGCCCGGCTTTTCGCCGCCCCCGAGCACCCCCGGACGCGCCGCTTCCTGCAGCGGATGACCGAATCGGGCCGGCTCTGAGGCCGGCTCAGGGCGCCGACGGCACCCGCTTCAGATAGGCCGCGATCGCGGCGCGGTCCCCGGCGGGCAGCAGGGCGAGCGATTTCACCACCTCGGCCATCTGGCCGCCGGCGGTGTCGAACTCGGGGGTGAAGCCGGTCTCCAGATAGGCGGCGATCTCGCCCTCGCTCCAGCGCAGCCGGGCCGGCGTGATGTCGGGGATGCGCCCCTCGCCGCTGGGGTTGGGCCCCCCGGCCAGCCAGCGCCCGCGGTCCGGTCCGCCCAGCGCGTCGCGCGGGGTGTGGCATTCGCCGCAATGGGCCAGCGCCTCGGCAAGGTAGCGGCCGCGCGCCTCGGCCTCGCTCAGCGGGCCCTCCACCACGAAGGACGGATCGAGGTAGAGCCGCTTCCATACCCCCAGCCCGAGGCGGATGCTGAAGGGAAAGCCCAGCACATGCGGCCGCGACGGCACCGCCGACGCCGGCAGCCCGTCGATGTAGGCCTTGAGGTCGGCCACGTCCTGCAGCGTCATCCGCGCGTAGGTCGTGTAGGGGAAGGCGGGGTAGTAGTGGCTGCCGTCGGGCGCCACCCCGCGCAGCAGCGCGTTGCCGAACTCCGCCAGCCCCCAGCCGCCGATCCCCTGCGCGGGGTCGGGCGAGATGTTGGGCGCCAGGAAGCGCCCGAAGGGGGTGGCGAACTCGCGCCCGCCGGCAAGCACAAGACGCGCCTCGCCCTCCGCCCCCGGGGCAGCGTGGCATCCCGCGCAGCCGCCGGCGTGAAAGAGCCGCCCGCCCCGCTCCGCATCGCCCGACAGCCCGGCGAAGGCGGCGGCCGGCAGCGGACGGGGCAGGGCCAGCACATACCCCGCCACTGCCGCTACCATTGCCAGGGTGACAAGCCCCGCCAGCAGGCGCTTCATTGTCAACCGGCCCTACTGCGGCTGGCGATAGCTCTGGTGGCAGGCCGAGCATGCACCCGCAAGCCCGCCCATCGCCGCCTTCACGCCGTCCAGCCCGCCGCCGGCCGCCGCCTGCATGGCCGCCGCACCGGCGCCCAGAGCCGCGTACTTGGTGGCGAAATCGTCAAGGTTCTCCCACAGCGCCGGCAGCGCCCTTGTGTCGGCGGCGGCACCCACGTGCGAGCCCGCGGGCCACTGGATGGTCTTGGACAGCGACGCCAGCGCCACCAGGTTGTCGGCGGCGCTCTGGGCGGTCGCCGCGTCATAGGTGGCGTTGCCCTGCGCCATCGCCCCGATCACCCCGAGGTTGAAGGCGTAGAGCTGCATCTGCGCCTTGCGGGCACGGACCGCGTTCTCGATCGACGGGTTGGCGGCCGCCGCCGACAGCCCGACGGTGGCCACGGCGAGGGCGGCAGCGGCGGCAAGACGGAAAAGCTTCATGGCGTGTACCTCGGTTGAACCTGGGGAAAGCTCCGCAACGGGGAGGCTAGCACGGGACGGCCAGCGATCAAATGCCGCAGTGCTGCCGGGCCGTCGTGCGCCGGCGCGCGGCGGCCTGCGCGCCGGCGCACAGTGCGCACGCTCCCGCGAGCGGGAATCACGCCCGGGGGCGCCGGCCTAGAACCTCGGCATCGGCGGGCGCGCGCCGCCCACCGTCAGCCAGTCCGGCCAGCCCAGGAACAGCTCGACCCCGACCAGCAGCAGGCAGACCGCGATCACCCCCAGCACCAGCCTCACCCGCCCCGGCGACGGCGGGTGCCGGGCCCAGCGCGCCGCGCGCATCAGCCACGTCAGGTAGTTCATGCCGTGAACCGGACCTTGCCGATATAGGGCAGGTTGCGGTTGCGCTGCGCGAAGTCGATGCCGTAACCCACGACGAACTCGTCAGGAATGACAAAGCCCGTCCAGGTGGCGCGGACGTCGACCTCGCGCCGGGATGGCTTGTCGAGCAGCGCACACACCTCCAGCCGCTTCGGCGCCCGTGACATCAGCAGCGTGCGGACATGGCTGAGCGTGAAGCCCGTGTCGACGATGTCCTCCACCACCAGCACGTCGCGACCGGCGATCTGCCCCCGCAGATCCTTCAGGATGCGCACCTCGCGCGACGACTGGGTGGCGTTGCCGTAGGAGGACGCCTCGAGGAAGTCGACCTCCACCGGCAGGTCGATCTCGCGCACGAGGTCGGCGATGAACACGAACGATCCCCGCAGCAGCCCGACGACGATCAGCTTGTCGGTGTCCGAGAAGGCGGAGGTGATCTCCTGGGCCAGCGCCTCGACGCGGGCGGCGATCGCCTTGGCCGAGATCATCGGCTCGATGACATAGGGTCGCTGCGGCATGGCCCGCCCTTGATTTCCCTGCCGCACTCTACGACATCCGCGTGCACTGTCACGACCCGAGGGGGCCGCGCGCGGCCGATGCCCACGCACAGCGAGACGCGCCGGCTGCCATGGACCGCGGCGGAGATGTACGATCTCGTCGCCGATGTCGCGCGCTACCCCGAGTTCCTGCCGTGGACGGCCGCCGCCCGCATCCGCTCGCGCCGGCCGGTCACCGACGGCGAGATCATGGAGGCCGACCTCGTCATCTCCTTCAAGGTGTTCCGCGAGCGCTTCGGCAGCCGGGTGACGCTGCGCCCGGGAATCCGGCGGATCGACACCGAGTATCTCGACGGCCCCTTCCGCTACCTGAAGTCGCACTGGACCTTCGCCGACCTACCCGGGGGCGGCTGCGAGGTCGCGTTCTTCGTCGATTTCGAGTTCCGCACCGCCATCCTGCAGAAGGTCATCGGCCTCGTGTTCCACGAGGCGATGCTTCGGGTCGTGCGCGCCTTCGAGCGCCGCGCCGAGGCGCTCTATGGCCCCCGCCCCGCGCTGCCGGCGGCCTGACCGGCGCCCTCCGCCGCGCCGGGCAGGGCGGCGAGCAGCAGATCGAGCGCGTGGGACACGCTCGCCCGGCGCACCGCGCCGCGCCCGAGCGGCCCGAAGTCCACGGTCTCGGCCAGCACCGAGGCGCCGGCCCGGGCGAGTGCGAAGCACACCCGGCCCTCCGGCTTGAACCCCGAGCCGCCCGGGCCGGCGATGCCGGTCACCGCCACCGCGAGACTTGCCCCGGCCCGCGCCAGCGCCCCCTCGGCCATGGCCGCGGCGACCGGTTCGGAGACCGCGCCATGCGCCGCGATCAGCGCCTCCGGCACGCCCAGCATCGCGGTCTTGGCAGCGTTCGAGTAGCTGACGAAGCCGCGGTCGAACACGTCCGAGGCGCCGGCGACATCAGTGATCGCCGCCGCCACCAGCCCGCCGGTGCAGCTTTCGGCGGTGGCAATCCGCGCCCCTGCGGCCCGTGCCCGCGCGACCAGAAGCGCTGCCCCGCTCATGACATCAGCACTCCGTGCGCCAGCGCCGCCGCCGCCGCAACCACCGCCGCTGCGGCAAGCCCCGCCAGGAGGTCGTCAAGCATCACGCCCAGCGCATCGGCCCTCCGGTCGGCGCGGCCGATGATCCATGGCTTCCAGATGTCGAACAGCCGGAACGCGAGAAAGGCGCCCACCCATCCCGGCCAGGGGAACAGCCAGGCCGCCGCCCCGGCGTGCCACAGCCCCGCCGACAGCGGCCACAGTGCCAGCCACTGGCCCGCGACCTCGTCGATGACGATCTCGGGGCGGTCCGGGTCGGGCTCGCCCGCGGTCAGCCGCGCCACCGCCCAGAGCCCGGCAAGGGCGGCGGCCAGGGTGGCCGCGGCGAGCAGCGGAAAGCCGCCGAGCCCGTGCAGACCCCAGCCTGCCGGCAGGGCGGCGGCCGAGGCCCAGGTGCCCGGCGCCGGCCGCAGCCGGCCGATGCCGCCGGCGGTCGCGATCGCCCGCGCCAGCCCGCTCACGGCGCCACCAGCGTTGCGGCGGCCATCGCCGCGATCCCCTCCTCGCGGCCGGTGAAGCCCAGCCGCTCGGTGGTGGTGGCCTTCACGCTCACCTGCCCGACCGCGATCCCCAGCGCCGCCGCCACCGCCTCGCGCATCGCCGCGGCATGCGGCGCGATCCGCGGCCGCTCGCACAGCAGGGTGACGTCGACATTGGCGATGCGGAAGCCGCGGGCCCGCGCCAGCCCGCCGGCATGGGCCAGGAAGCGTGCCGAGGCCGCCCCCTTCCAGACCGGCTCGGTGGGCGGGAAGTGCCGGCCGATGTCGCCCTCCGCAAGGGCACCGTAGATCGCGTCGGCCAGCGCATGCAGGCCGACGTCGGCATCCGAATGCCCCTCGAGGCCGCGGTCGAAGGGAATGGCCACGCCGCACAGCCAGACCCGCTCGCCGGGGCCGAAGCGGTGCACGTCGAAGCCGGTGCCGCAGCGCACCTCCATCGCCCTCTCCCCCCGTGCCGCCAGGATCGCCGCGGCGCGGGCGAAGTCCTGCGGACGGGTGATCTTGAGGTTGTCCTCCTCGCCCTCGACGATGGCCACGTCAAGCCCCGCCGCCCGCGCCACCTCGACGTCGTCGGCCGCCGGCCCCGGATGGGCACGGTAGGCGGCGAGGATCGCCTCGTAGCGGAAGCCCTGCGGCGTCTGCGCCCGCCACAGCCCCTCGCGCTCCACCGCCGCCGCGACCCGCCCCCCGGCGCCGCGCCACAAGGCATCGGTGACCGCCAGCCCCGGGGCGGCGGCAGACCCCTCGGCCAGCGCCGTGCAGACCCGCCCGATCAGCGCCGGCCCGACCAGCGGCCGGGCGCCGTCATGGATCAGCACCGCCGCAGGCGGGGCGGGGTCGCGCGCCAGTGCCTCCAGCGCGGCCCGCACCGTCTCGGTCCGCGTCGCCCCCCCCTCGACCAGCGCGGTGCCCGCGGGCAGGAGGCCGGCCGCCAGTTCCCGGTCCTGCGGCGCCACCGCCACCACCACCCGCCCGACCGCGGGATGGCCGGCGAAGGCCGCCAGCGCATGCGCCGCCACCGCCCGCCCGGCAAGCGGCTGCCACTGCTTGGCTACCGGCCCGCCGGCGCGCGTCCCGCGGCCGGCGGCCACGATCACCGCGGCGATGTCCATCCGCCCCTCCCGTCTGCGTCCCGCCTCCCCCTTCTGTCGCGGAAGCCCCGCTGCCGGCAAGGGGCAGCGGGCGTCCTGCGGGCGCCCCGGGGCGGGCGCCTGGCGCCGCGGCCTGCCCGTTTTGTGGGCATCTGCCGAACGGCAGGGCAGCGGCGGCGCGGCGCGTTTGCATCGGGGGCCGGCACGCCCTACTTCGGCGGAGGGATGCACAAGGCTTGGGCAGATGGCGCGCGACAGTGCAGCGGCGGGGCGGGGCAGGGGGCATGGCAGCGTCGCGCGCCCCCGCCCGGAAGCCGCATGACCGTCCCCGCCCCCGCCGCCTGCGGGCCGGTCTGGGCGTCGCTGCCGATGCCGGCCCTCCTCGTCGATGCCGACGGCAGCATCGCCGGCGCCAATCCCGCGGCCGAGACCTTCCTCAACGCCTCGGCGCGGGCGCTCTGCGGCCAGCCGCTGCGGCGCCGGCTGGCGGCCGACGCGCCGCTCGAGGAGGCGCTGCAGCGGGTGCGCGGCGACCATGCCGCCGTCGCCATCCACGACGTCGGCGTTGGCGCCGGCGACCGCCCGGCGGTGCGCTGCAACATGCACCTCGCCCCGCTCCAGGACCACCCCGGCCTCGTGCTGCTGGTCGTGTCCCCGCGCGAGCTGGCCGAGCGGATGGGCCGCGGTGCCGCCCCGGGGCAGGCAGCGCGCTCGGCCATCGGCATGGCCGAGATGCTCGCCCACGAGATCAAGAACCCGCTGGCCGGGATCAGCGGCGCAGCGCAGCTGCTCTCGATGGGGCTCGAGGGCCCCGACCGCGAGCTCACCGAGCTCATCGTCGAGGAGACGCGGCGGATCGTGAAGCTGCTCGAGCAGGTCGAGCAGTTCGGCAACCTGCGCCCGCCGCAGCGCCGGGCGGTCAACCTGCACGACCTCATCGACCGCGCCCGCCGCTCGGCGGCGGTAGGCTTCGCCCAGCACATGCAGATCCTCACCGACTACGACCCCTCGCTGCCGCCGGCCTGGGCCGACCCCGACCAGATCCTGCAGGTGTTGCTGAACCTGCTGAGGAACGCCGCCGAGGCCAGCCCGGGCGGCGGCACGATCCGGCTGCGCACCTTCTACGAGCTGTCGCTGCGGCTGCGCCGCCGCGACGGGGCCCGCCAGCCGCTGCCGCTCCAGATCGAGGTGATCGACGACGGCCCGGGCATCCCCCCGGCGATCGCCGCCGACGTCTTCGAGCCCTTCGTCTCGGGGCGCGAGAACGGCACCGGCCTCGGCCTGGCGCTGGTCGCGCGGATCATGTCCGACCACGGCGGCTTCGCGGCCCTCGACAGCCAGCCGGGGCGGACGGTGGTGCGGCTGTCACTGCCGGTGGCACCACGGCACACAACCGACGCCAGCGAGGAGGGCGGCTGATGGACGGCACGGTTCTGCTGGCCGACGACGATCGCACCATCCGCACGGTGCTGACCCAGGCGCTGACGCGGGCGGGCTGCCGGGTGCACGCCACCGCCTCGCTGGCGACGCTGATGCGCTGGGTCGAGGAGGGCAAGGGCGACCTCGTCATCTCCGACGTCGTCATGCCCGACGGCAACGGCCTCGAACTGCTGCCGCGGATCGGCCGCGAACGGCCCGGCCTGCCGGTGATCGTGATCTCGGCCCAGAACACCATCGTGACGGCGATCCAGGCGGCCGAGGCCAGGGCCTTCGACTACCTGCCCAAGCCCTTCGACCTTCCGGACCTTATGAAGCGGGCGGCCCGGGCGCTGGAACAGCGCCGCCGCGGCCCCCAGGCTCGGGCCGAGCCGCCCTCGCCCGAGGGCGACGACCTGCCGCTGGTCGGGCGCACCGCCGTCATGCAGGCGCTCTACCGGCTGGTGGCGCGGGTCATGAACACCGACCTGCCGGCGCTGATCACCGGCGAATCGGGCACCGGGAAGTCGCTGGTCGCCGCTGCGCTGCATGATTTCTCCGACCGCCGGGCACGGCCGTTCGTGGTCGCCGGGCTGGCCGAACTCGACGCGCCGGACGGGCCGGCAGCGGTGATGGCGCGCGCCCGCGGCGGGACGGTCCTGCTCGACGAGGTCGCCGACTGCCCGGCCGAGGTGCAGGCGCGGCTGGTGCGGGTGCTCGACGCCCTGCCGGGCGACGGCGCGCCGCGCATCATCGCCACCAGCCAGACCGACCTGCAGGCCGCCATCTCCTCCGGTCGCTTCCGGCAGGACCTCTACTACCGGCTGGCGGGGGTGACGATCGCGGTGCCGCCCCTGCGCGAACGGCTCGACGACATCCCCGCGCTCGCCGACCACTTCCTCGCCCGGGCGATGCGCGAGGGCGCGCCACCGCGGCGGCTCTCGGCCGAGGCGCGGGCGGCGATCCGCGCCCATTCATGGCCAGGCAACGTCCGCCAGCTTGCCAACACCATCCGCCGCCTTGTCGTCACAAGCCCCGGCGAGGAGATCGGCCGCGCCGAGGTCGAGGCGCTGATCGGCGGCGGCCCGGCGGCCGAGCCGCTGCGGGCGGTGGACGCCGAGAAGCTCTCGGCCTCGGTCATGCGCCACCTGCGCCGCTACTTCGACCTGCACGGCGGGGCGCTGCCGCCGCCGGGCCTGCACCAGCGCATCCTTCGCGAGGTCGAACTGCCGCTGATCGAGATCGCGCTCGACGCCACCGCCGGCAACCAGGCCAGATGTGCCGATCTGCTGGGGATCAACCGCAATACCTTGCGCAAGAAGATCACCGAGCTCGATATCCGCGTGACACGGCGGCGCAAGTTGATGTAGTTTCGCCACAAGCCTGACACCGGCGCGCAACAGCGGGCCGGGAGCGATCGGGGCGCATTCCGGGCCGGCCGGGCACGGATGCTGGCATGTAACGGTGCAGGAACGGGCGCGCGGCGGGGTGTGGGAGCGGCTGTCACGGCTCAGGCGCCGTCCGGGGGTGCAGGCAGCGGCGACGCTCGGCCTCGTGGTTCTCGGTCCGGTCCTCGTCGCGCTGACGCTGCTTGCGCTCGGCCCGCTGAACCAGGGCGGCGCCTCGCCCCTGCTGCGCGTCACCCTGCTGGCGGACTTCGTCTACATCCTCATCGTCGCGGCACTCATCCTCGCCCGCATCCTGCGCATGGTCGCCGACCGGCGCGCGCGCTCGGCCGGCTCGCGGCTGCACCTGCGTCTCACGGCCGTCTTCGCCGGCATGGCGCTGGTACCGGCGGTGCTGGTGGCGGTGTTTGCCGGGCTCACCGTGAACGTCGGGCTCGAGGGCTGGTTCTCCGAGCGGGTGCGCAACGTCGTCGGCGCCTCGCTCGCTGCCGCCCAGGCCTATGAGGAGGAGCACCGCCGCGACCTCGTGCAGGATGCCGAGGCGCTTGCGGGCTATCTCGACCTCGCCCGCCAGGCGGCGTTCCTGCTTGACGACGGAACCCTCCGCCAGCTGCTCTCGCAGGGCCAGGCCCAGGTCCAGCGCGGCCTCAAGGAGGCCTATGTGATCGACGGCGGCGGCGAGATCCGCGCCCGGGGCGAGCGCAGCTACCTGTTCGACTTCGAGCGCCCGGCCGGCGACGAGATCGCCCGCGCCCGCGCCGGCGCCACCGTCGTCATCCAGGACTGGGCCGGCAACGAGTTCCGCGCCCTCGTCAACCTCAATGCCTTTCCCGACCGGCTGCTCTACGTCACCCGCACCGTCGACGGCACGCTCCTGTCGCTGCTCGACGAGACCCGCGCCACCGTCGGGCTGTACCAGCAGCTCGAACGCGACCGCGGCCGCATCCTGTTCGAGTTCGGCCTTCTCTATCTCGGCTTCGCCCTCATCCTGGTGCTCGCGGCCACCTGGCTCGGCCTGTGGTTCGCCGAACGCCTGTCGGGCCCGGTGGGCCAGCTGGCCGGCGCCGCCGAACGGGTGGGGGCGGGCGATCTCGACGTGCAGGTCCCCGAGGAGGTGGGCGAGGACGAGATCGCCACCCTCGGGCGGGTGTTCAACCGCATGACCCGCCAGCTCAAGGGCCAGCGCGATGCGCTGGTGGACAGCAACCGCATCACCGAGGCGCAGCGGCGGCTGTTCGATTCGGTCCTCTCCTCGGTCACCGCCGGCGTCATCGGGCTCGATGCCGCCGGACGTGTGGAGTTCGTGAACCCCTCGGCCATCCGTCTCGTCGAGATCGACCCGCTGCGCGAGCACGGCCGGTCGCTGGCACTCGCGGTGCCCGAGTTCGCGGGGCTGCTCGACGCGCTCCAGGCCGGTCCCGGCACCGTCGCCCAGGACGAGATCCGCCTTACCCGCCGCGGCCGGCTGGAAAGCCTCCTCGTGCGCATGGCCGAGCGGCTGGGCGAGGGCGGGGCGCCGGAGGGCTATGTCGTCGCCTTCGACGATGTCACCGAACTGGTCAGCGCCCAGCGGCTGGCGGCCTGGGGCGACGTGGCACGCCGCATCGCCCATGAGATCAAGAACCCGCTGACGCCGATCCAGCTGTCGGCCGAGCGCATCCGCCGCAAGTTCCGCCCGCTGGTGGGCGACGCCGCCGGCGACCTCGAGCAGATGACCGACGTCATCATCCGCCAGACTGGCGACCTCAGGCGCATCGTCGACGAGTTCAGCCGCTTTGCCCGCATGCCGGAGCCCGACCGCCGCGACGAGGATCTGGTGCGGCTGGTGCGCGACGCGGTGGTCCTGCAGGAGGGCGCGCTCGGCGGCGCGCGGCTCGAGGCGCGGCTGCCGGCCGGCCAGATGACCCTGCGCATCGATGCCACCATGATCGGCCAGGCCCTCAACAACCTTATCAAGAATGCCGGAGAGGCAATTGAAACCATGCGGGAAAAGGGCGCACCGCAGGACTACGCGCCCGAGGTCCGCGTCGAGCTTTCCCAAGAGGCCGGCGCTGCCGTCATCCGCATCGCCGACAACGGCATCGGCCTGCCGGCCGACCGCGCCCGCCTGTTCGAGCCCTATGTGACGACACGCGCCAAGGGCACCGGGCTCGGCCTGCCGATCGTCAAGAAGATCATCGAGGAGCACGGCGGCACGCTTGCCCTGACCGACGCGCCGCCGTTCGCCCCGGGGGCGCATGCCGGGGCGCTGGCCGAGATCCGGCTGCCGATGGACATCCAGGTGCCCGCCCGCGGGCGTCGCGGCGCGGCGCGCGCCGGCGGCCGCTAGCGCGGGCCCCCGCAGGAGGCAATGAGCATGGGCGACATCCTGATCGTGGACGACGAGAAGGACATCCGCGAGCTGATCGCGGACATCCTGCGCGACGAGGGCTACGCGACGCGGCTGGCGGCCCATTCCGACGAATGCATGGCGGCCATCGACGCCGAGCCGCCGGCGCTGATGGTCCTCGACATCTGGCTCAAGGACAGCCGGATGGACGGCATCGACATCCTCAAGACGGTGCGGCGCAACAACCCCGATGTGCCGGTGGTGATCATCTCGGGCCACGGCAACATCGAGATCGCGGTCGCCGCGATCAAGCAGGGCGCCTACGACTTCATCGAGAAGCCCTTCAACATCGACCAGCTCCTGGTCGTGATCGGCCGGGCGATGGAGACCTCGCGGCTCAGGCGCGAGAACCAGTCCCTGAAGCGGCGCGAGTTCACTGCCGCCGACATGATCGGCCTCTCGCCGGCCTTCCGGGCGCTGAAGTCGCAGCTCGACAAGGTCACGAAGTCGAACGGACGGGTGATGCTGACCGGTCCCGCCGGGGCCGGCAAGGAGCTCGCCGCGCGCTACATCCACGCCCACGGCCCGCGGGCCTCGGGCCCCTTCGTGACCGTCTCCTCGGCTTCCATCGAGCCCGAACGCATGGAGGTGGTGCTCTTCGGCCGCGAAAGCCCCGAGCGCGGAATCGAGCCGGGGCTTCTCGAACAGGCCCACGGCGGGGTTATCTACTTCGACGAGGTCGCCGACATGCCGCTCGGGACCCAGTCGAAGATCCTCCGCGTCCTGGTCGAGCAGCAGTTCAGCCGCGTCGGCGGCGCGGCCAAGGTGCGCGTCGACATGCGCGTCATCTCCTCCACGACCCGCGACCTGAAGGCCGAGATCGCCGCCGGCCGCTTCCGCCAGGAGCTCTACGACCGGCTCAACGTCGTGCCCGTCCCGGTGCCCGCGCTCGGCGAGCGGCGCGAGGACGTCCCCGTGCTCGCCCGCCACTTCATCGAGCAGTTCAACCGCAGCCAAGGGCTGCCGCTGCGGGCGCTGTCGCCCGAGGCCGAGGCCGAGCTGCAGACCATGACCTGGCCGGGCAACATCCGCCAGCTGCGCAACGTCATCGAGCGGGCGCTGATCCTCGGCGACGGCAGCGGCCCGATCGAGCCGCGCGAGGTTCGCGGCGAATCCGAGAGCCCCGAGACCGAAGGCCGCATCCAGCTGACGGGCGGCCTGGCAACGCTGCCGCTGCGCGAGGCCCGCGAGCTGTTCGAGCGCGAATACCTGCTGACCCAGATCAACCGCTTCGGCGGCAACATCAGCCGGACCGCCAACTTCGTCGGCATGGAGCGCTCGGCGCTGCACCGCAAGCTGAAGTCGCTCGGCGTCGTCGGCGGCAAGGGCGCGGCGCGCGGCGGCGAGGATGCCGACGACCTCGACTGAGCCGGCGCCGTTGACCCCCGGGCGCGCCCTGGCCTATGCAGGTCGGGCGCGGCCGGGTGCCGGGCAGCTGGGGCGGCAGGGATGAAGGTCATCGTCTGCGGGGCAGGCCAGGTCGGCTGGCAGATCGCCCGCCATCTTGCCGGCGAGAAGAACGACGTCACGCTCGTCGACAGCAACCCCGAACTCGTGGCGCGGGCGGTGGATTCGCTCGACGTCCAGGGCGTCGCCGGCTTCGCCAGCTACCCCGACGTGCTCGAGCGGGCGGGCGCGCGCGACGCCGACATGATCATCGCCGCGACCTATTCGGACGAGGTCAACATGGTCACCTGCCAGGTGGCCCATTCGGTCTTCGGCATCACCCGCAAGATCGCCCGCATCCGCGCCCAGAACTACCTCGGCGCCGCCACCGCCGACCTCTACCGGCGCGAGCACATGCCCATCGACGTCGTCATCAGCCCCGAGCGCGAGGTCGCCGCCGCCGCGCTCGAGCGCCTCGCCGCCCCCACCGCCTTCGAGACCGCCAGCTTCATCGGCGGCCGGGTGGAGCTTCTGGGGATCGCGCTCGAGGCCGACTGCCCGGTGCTGAACACCCCGCTGCGCCAGCTGACCGACCTGTTCTCGACGCTCCGCGCCATCGTCGTCGGCATCCGCCGCGAGGGCCGGCTGTTCGCGCCCGAGCCCGGCGACCAGCTCTTCGAGGCCGACCAGGTCTATCTGCTGGCCGACATCGGCGACGTCGGCCGCACGCTCGAGATCTTCGGCAAGGCGGCGCGCAAGCAGGAGCGGGTGGTCATCGTCGGGGGCGGCAACGTCGGGCTCGCGGTTGCGCGCGCCCTCGAATCGGGGCGCGACCGCATGCGCGTGAAGGTGATCGAGCGCAACCGCAGGAAGGCCGAGGCCGCCGCCGACGCGCTCGAGCGCACCATCGTGCTGAACGGCGACGGCATGGACGCCGAGATCCTCGCCGAGGCCAACGTCGCCCGCGCCGACGCGATCCTCGCGGTCACCGATGACGACAAGACCAACCTGCTCGTCTCGGTGCGCGCCAAGGCGGCGGGCTGCCCGATGGCGATCGCGCTCATCAACGATCCCTCGCTGGCCTCGCTGACCGTGCCGCTCGGCATCGACGCCTACATCAACCCCCGCGCCACCACCGTTTCCTCGATCCTTCGCCACATCCGCCACGGCCGGGTACGGGCGATCTACTCCATCGGCGACGCCGAGGCCGAGGTGATCGAGGCGCAGGTGCTCTCGACCTCGCCGATCGCCGGGCAGATGATCCGCGACATCGACTTCCCCGAGGGTGTTCTGGTCGGCGCCGTGCTGCAGGACGACCGCCTCGTCAAGCCCACCGGCGCGACGCGCATCCGCGAGGGCGACGTGATCGTCATGTTCGCGCTCGCGCCCGACGTGCCCGAGGTCGAGCGGCTGCTGCAGGTCGCGGTCGATTTCTTCTGATGGCCGGCCCGCCTCCCCGCAGCAGGCCGCGGCCGGCCCCGCCCGGAATGGCGGCCGGCACCGGGCGGGCGGCGGCGGCGCGGCTGGCGCGGCTGCCGATGCCGGTGCTGCTTCTCGGCATGGGCGGGCTGGCGATGCTGGTCCCCGCCGCCCACGCCGCGGCGGTGCAGGCGCACGGGCTGGCGCGCGCCTTCCTCTACCCCGGGCTCCTCTGCATGGTGGTGACGGTGCTGCTCGCGCTCGCCACCGCCGGGCACCGCCCGCGCGATGCCACCCGCGGCGACCTGGCCACCATGGCCGCCGCCTTCGCCGCCCTGCCGGTGGTGTTCACGCTGCCCTTCCGCGTCGCCGTGCCCGACACGACCTGGTTCAACGCCTGGTTCGAGATGGTATCGAGCTTCACCACCACCGGCGCCTCGCTCTACGATGCCCCGGGCCGGCTGCCGCCGACGGTGCACCTGTGGCGGGCGCTGGTGGGCTGGCTCGGCGGGCTCTTCATGCTCGTCACCGCCGCGGCGGTGCTGGCGCCGATGAACCTCGGCGGCTTCGAGGTGCTCTCGGGCCAGCCCGGCACCGGCGGCGGCCGCGGTCCCGCGGCGGCCGACGACCGCGCCCGGCGGGTGCTGCGCGCCACCGCCGCGGTGGCGCCGGCCTATGCGCTTCTGACCGGCGCGCTCTGGATCATGCTGATGATCGCCGGCGAGCGTGCCCTCGTCGCCGGCTGCCATGCGATGTCCACCCTCGCCACCTCGGCGATCTCGCCGGTGCAGGGCATGGCGGGGTCGACGGCCGGGCTTGCCGGCGAGATGCTGGTCTTCCTCTTCCTCGTCTTCGCCCTGTCGCGCCGGACGCTGCCGGGGGCGCCGCGGCCGGGTACCCGCCGCGGGCTCGGCCGCGACCCCGAACTGCGCCTCGGCCTGTTGCTGGTCCTCGCCGCCGCGGCGATCCTGTTCCTGCGCCATTTCCTCGGCGCCCTCGACGACAGCGATCCCCAGGACATCCCCGCCGCCGCCGGCGCCCTCTGGGGCGGTCTCTTCACGGTCGCCTCCTTCCTCACCACCACCGGTTTCGTGTCCGACGACTGGGCGGCGGCGCGCATCTGGTCCGACCTTCGCTCGCCGGGGCTCATCCTGCTCGGCCTGGCGCTCATCGGCGGCGGCGTGGCCACCACCGCCGGCGGGGTGAAGCTCCTGCGCGTCTACACCCTGCTGCGCCAGGGCGAGCGCGAGCTCGAGCGCATCATCCATCCCTCCTCCCTCGGCGGCGAGGGGCCCGAGGCGCGCCGGCTGCGGCGCGAGGGGGCGCATCTGGCGTGGCTGTTCTTCATGCTCTTCGCCTTCTCGATCGCGGTGGTCGCGGCGGCGCTGGCGTTCGCCGGCCAGCCCTTCGAGACCGCGCTGGTCTTCACCTACGCGGCGCTCTCCACCACCGGCCCGCTGGTCCAGTTGGCCGCCGATTCGCCCCTCTCATGGGCCGGCCTCGCGACCGCGCCCAAGGCAATCCTTGCCGCCGCGATGATCCTCGGCCGGCTCGAGACGCTCGCGGTGATCGCGCTTCTTGCCCCGCCTGCCTGGAGGGACTGAGGCCGCCCGCGCGGTTCCGTCATAACGGGCTGATTTTTGGTCTGGAATCTCTCCCCTTGCCGGCCCATAGTGGCGGCGCATCCACCGTGCCTCCGGCGCGGCGGCAGATATGCCCATGGCGGCGGGCAACCGCAAGAAACGGAAACGACAAGAACAACAGGGACAAGCACAGATGGCTGCCGAAAAGCAGAACCTGCAGGACGCCTTCCTCAACCACGTCCGCAAGGGCAAGGTCGCGGTGACGATCTTCCTGATCAACGGCGTCAAGCTGCAGGGCGTCATCACCTGGTTCGACAACTTCTGCGTGCTCCTGCGCCGGGACGGCCAGTCGCAGCTCGTCTACAAGCATGCGATCTCGACCATCATGCCCGGCCAGCCCATCAGCCTTTACGAGGCCGACGACTGACTGATTCGGACGCCCCGGTCCACGACACCGCCAGCGGCCCGCCCGGCGGGCCGATGCGCGCCTATGTCCTGCACCCCGACTTGCTGTCGGACCGTGGCCGTCGCCCTGCCGAGGAGGCGCTGGCCGAAGCGGTGGCGCTGGCTGCGGCCCTGCCGGGCATCGAGGTTGCGGGCGCCGACACCGTCCGCCTGCCCAAGGTCCAGCCGGGCAAGCTGTTCGGCGCCGGCAAGCTTGCCGAGCTCAAGGCCCGGTTCGAGGAGCTCGGGGTCGGGCTCGTTCTGGTCGACGGGGCCGTGTCGCCGGTGCAGCAGCGCAACCTCGAGCGGGAATGGAAGCTCAAGCTGCTCGACCGCACTGGGCTCATCCTCGAGATATTCGCCGACCGCGCCCGCACCCGCGAGGGAGTGCTGCAGGTCGAGCTTGCGGCGCTGACCTACCAGCGCAGCCGGCTGGTGCGGGCCTGGACGCACCTCGAACGCCAGCGCGGCGGCATGGGCTTTCTCGGCGGCCCCGGCGAAACCCAGCTCGAATCCGACCGCCGCGCGCTCGACGACGCGATCCTGCGCCTGCGCCGGCAGCTCGACCGGGTGGTCAGGACGCGCGAGCTGCACCGCGCCGCCCGGGCGCGGGTGCCGTTCCCGGTGGTGGCGCTGGTCGGCTACACCAACGCCGGCAAGTCGACGCTGTTCAACCGGCTGACCGGGGCCGAGGTGCTGGCCCGCGACATGCTGTTTGCCACACTCGACCCGACGATGCGGGCGGTCGTGCTTCCCGGCGGCCAGAAGGTGATCCTGTCCGACACCGTCGGCTTCATCTCGGCGCTGCCGACCCAGCTTGTCGCCGCCTTCCGCGCCACGCTCGAGGAGGTGACGGCCGCCGACCTCATCCTCCATGTCCGCGACATCGCCCACCGCGAGAGCGAGCTCCAGTCCGAGGAGGTGCGGCGCATCCTCGCCAGCCTCGGGGTCGGCGAGGCGACGCCGGTGATCGAGGTCTGGAACAAGATCGACCTGCTGCCCGAGGCCGAGGCCGAGGCCCGCCGCGGCCAGGCGGCGCGCACGCCCCTCTGCGTCGCCCTCTCGGCGGTCACCGGCGAGGGCATCGCGGCGCTCGCCGATGCGGTCGGCGCTGCGCTCGGCACCGAGCGGGTGGAACGGACGGTGTTCGTCCCCTACGCCGAGGGCCGCCGCCGGGCCTGGGCGCATGCCCAGGGCGTGGTCGTGGCCGAGGAAGAGGTCGAGGGCGGCCACCGCCTCCGGCTGCGCTTGACCCCGCGCCAGGAGCAGCAGTTCCGCGACCTCGCACCCTGAGCCGCCGACCGGCGGCGGGCGCCCGCGTCCCCGTTCCCGCGGCCGGCGCGATTGTCAACGGAACGTAAACACGGGCATGAAAATGCAGTCATGTCAATGTCTTGGAATTTGTCTCATGCGTGGGACAGGCGCCGACCCGCGGCGCCCAACCCGGCCGGGAGCCGGCCCTAGCGCGGCTCGAGCCGGGTGATACCCACGGCGGCGGCGCGGGCGAGGTCGGGGTCGAGCGACATCGGGATGTATTCCCCCCGCCGCCAGCGCTCGCCGAGGTCGTCGTAGTGGCGCGACAGGAAGTGCCCCGACTGCCCGGTGGCGATCACAAAGACCGATGAGTCCGGGTCGCCGAAATCATAGACACCGCGATAGCCCGGCCCGTGCACGTTCCGGAACGGCTCGTTCCCGCTGCCCGCGCTCAGCCCGCGGTTCAGCGTGTGGTCGTCGCCCGAGGTCGACTGGCGGATGTTGACGAAATGGCGCAGCACCGCCACCTCGCCCAGCACCGTGTGGTCATGGGTGGCCTGGTGGGCGTCGCCCCACCGCCAGCTCTCCACCGCCAGCCCGTAGCGCTCGGTCAGCGCCAGCAGCGCGTCGTCCAGCGCCAGCCGCGCGATGTCGGTGCAGCTTTCCACGGCCGCCGACTGGATGATGTCGCACCACGCCGCCGCCCCGTCGACGTCGCGGAAGACGCGCTCGATGAACAGCGGCTCGACATGGGTGAAGGCGGCGGCATAGGGGCCGAGATCGTCGCGGATCAGCCGCTCCTGCAGGGCCCGCATCCAGGCCGAGTAGATCAGCGGCTCGGGCAGGTGCTCGTTCATCTCGCCGGTCCAGTCCGCCAGCAACGCCAGCGCCCGCGCCCTGAGCCGCTCGCGGCTGCCCTCGGCGGCGGCCTCGCCGGTGAAGAAGAGGTCGGCCCCGACCAGCGCCACCAGCGCCCGGGCGGCGAAGCTGACGGTGTCGAGCTGCGCCTCGATGAAGCTCTCGCGGGTGTGCACATCGCGGGCCCGCATCAGCCGCAGCCACCGCAGCACCCGCTGGGTGTCGCCCCAGTCGTGGCTGACATGGCGGGGAAAGGGCCCATCGGTGATGCGGTTGTTGGTGTTGCCGACGATGCCCGTCGGCGGGTTGGCGATGCGGGGGTTGTCTTCGTAGGGCAGCACCCCCTGCCAGCGGTTCGCTGCCAGCCATCCCGGCGCCGGCATCCGCCCCTCGGTCTGGTGGCGCGGGTCGCGGCGGGGCATCGCGCCGGCAAGCTGGATCGCCACCCCCCCGCGGTCGGCCAGGGTGACCATCTGCGCGGGGGCGACGGTCAGCCGCCCGGCCGCGATCGCCTCCCCCACCGAGGCCGACCGCATCAGCCGCAGCGCCGCGCTCATCGTCGTGTCCTCGGCCGACAGCGCCGTCCACGACAGGGCCATGACGTGGCCGGGCGGGGTGATCGCGGCGAGGTCGAAATGCGCCCCCGGCAGCACCGGTCCGTTCTCACTCCAGCGCAGGGTCAGCGTGAGCGGAGGGGCGTCGCGAATCTCGACGATCGCCCGGCGCGTGACGAAGGGCTTCCAGCCTTCGGGGGTCAGGTATTCCGCGGGGTTGTCGGGGTTCAGCCGCTCGACGAAGAGGTCGAGGTCGTCGAGATAGGCGGTCGTCAGCCCCCAGCCTAGGTTCTCGCCCCGGCCCACCAGAACCGCCGGGATGCCGGGAATGGTGCCGCCGATCACCCCGCCCGAGGCGAGCTCCAGCCGCGCGAGGTACCACAGCGCGGGGGCGGTGAAGCCGAGATGGGGGTCGTTGGCCAGCAGCGCCCCGTGCCCCGCCGTCCGCCCCGGCGCCGCGGCAAAGGCGTTCGAGGCCCCCGCAAGGCCGCGCGCGGCGACCGGCGAGAGGGCCGGCGGCGGCGGCGGCGCGGCGGCGGTGCGGGGCGCGCCGGGAAGGAGCGCCGCGAAATCGGGCAGGGCCATCACCGGCGGGCCGGGGGTCTCGGGCATCAGGTCGGCCACCCGCTCGGGGCGCAGCAGCAGCGACAGCCGCGCCCGCTGCACCTCGGTCGCGATCTGGCCGGTCACCTGCAGCGCCATCAGCTTCATCAGCGCGATCGAATCGGCCGGCGTCCAGACCGCGATCTCGGCCGGGAACAGGAAGAACTCCGGCGCCCCGCGGCCGAGCGCGCGGTCGTTGACCACCCCGATCCAGGCGTTGACGCCGCGCGCATAGGCCGCCAGCGCGCCGGCGGTGTCGTCGTCCTGGGCGGCCACCGACTGCCGTGCTAGGCCGTAGAGGTCGAGCCGGCGCATCAGCTCGTCGGTGCGGGCGGTGCGGGCGCCGAAGACCTCGGACAGCCGTCCCTGCACGGTGCGCCGCAGCAGCGTCATCTGCCACAGCCGGTCCTGGGCGTGGGCGAACCCCAGAGCGAAGAAGACGTCGGCGTCGGTCGGGGCGAAGATGTGCGGCACGTTGGCGTTGTCGCGGACGATCTCGACCGGCCCCGACAGCCCCTCCAGCCGGTGGGCGGCATCGTAGTCAGGCAGCGAGCGGGCGGCGAAGTAGTAGACGACCGCGGCCCCGCCCACGGCCAGCACGACCAGCGCCACGGCGATGCGGAAGAGCCAGCGGAAGGCGGTCAGCATGGGCGCGGGCGGGCCTGCGAGCGGGGCGACGGTTGACGGCGAGGCAGGGCGGTAGGTAAGGGCAACCGCCGGGAAGGGCAATCGGCCCCTCCCGAGGCGAGGGAGACAGGCATGGCGAAAGTGGCGTTCCTGGGGCTCGGGGTGATGGGATTCCCGATGGCGGGTCATCTTGCCGCCCGCGGCCATGCCGTCACCGTCTACAACCGCACCGCGGCGAGGGCCGAGGCCTGGGTGGCGCGCCACGGCGGCACGATGGCCCCGACCCCGGCGGCGGCCGCGGCGGGGGCGGAGTTCGTGATGGCCTGCGTCGGCAACGACGACGACCTGCGCGCCGTCTGCCTGGGGCCCGCGGGGGCCTTCGCCGGCATGGGCGGGGGGGCGGTCTTCGTCGACCACACCACCGTCTCGGCCCGCATCGCGCGCGAGCTTGCCACGCTGGCGGGCGAGCGCGGGCTCGGCTTCGTCGACGCGCCGGTCTCGGGCGGGCAGGCGGGGGCCGAGAACGGGCAGCTGTCGGTGATGTGCGGCGGGCCGGCGGCGGACTACGCCCGCGCCGAGCCGGTGATCGCCGCCTATGCCCGCATCTGCCGCCGCATCGGTGACAGCGGCGCCGGCCAGATCGCCAAGATGATGAACCAGATCTGCATCGCGGGCGTCGTCCAGGGCCTGTCGGAGGCGCTGGCCTTCGGCGAGAAGGCGGGCCTTGACGGCAAGGCGGTGGTCGAGGTCATCGCCCAGGGCGCGGCCGGCTCGTGGCAGATGGCGAACCGTCACGCGACGATGCTGGAGGACCGCTTCGACTTCGGCTTCGCCGTCGACTGGATGCGCAAGGACCTGCGGATCTGCCTGGAGGCGGCGGCTGCGGCCGGCGCATCGCTGCCGATGACCGCGCTGGTCGACCAGTTCTATGCCGACGTCCAGCGCATGGGCGGGGGCCGCTGGGACACCTCTTCGCTGATCCGCCGGTTGCGCTGAGCAACCGGTCGCTGGGCCGCGGCCGGCCCCGCCCCGCGAGCCGTCCCCGGGGAGGGCGGGGTCAGGGCAGGATGCGGGTGTACTTCACCCCGGCGAGCGAGGCGCCGACGATCAGCCCCGACTGGCCGAAGACGATGCCGATGACCGGGGCGCGCTCGGTCGTCGTCTCCACGCCGAGGCTGCCGCCGCCGTCGGGCAGGGCATAGCGGACGTCGGCCCCGACCGCCCAGCCGTCCGAGGCGCGGAACTCGGCCAGCGCCTCGGCGGTCATGAAGAACAGCGCCGATCCGTACTGCTGGGCGCCGATCTGGGGGCCGAAGCTGGCCCGCGTGGCGCTGTAGTAGTCCACCGTCGCCCCGCCGATCCGCAGGGCGCCGCGCCCGTAGGCGCCCCCGAGCCAGAGCCCCGCCTCGGTGACGAGCGGCATGTAGAGCACAGCCTGGGCGCGCCCGGCAAGGTCGCGGGTGCCGGAGTAGCGGGCGAACAGGAAGTCGCGCGTGGCATCAACCCGCGCGTCCAGCCGCTCGGCCCCCCGGCCGCCGACGCCGTTGCCGCAGGCCGCCAGCGCAAGAAGGGCCGCGCCGCCGGCCAGAACCGACCGGCGGGTGGGGGGGCGGCGGACCGGCACCGCCATCGGGAATCCGCTCATCTGCTCACCTCGTGCCCGGCGCGCCGCGGCGCGCCCCGCGTACATGACACGGGCCCATCCTGGCCCTTGTCACGGATCCTAGTCGCTCGCGGCGGTGCTGTCACGCCTTGCCGCGGGAGCGCCGGCGGCCGGGCGCCGAGCGCCGCGCTCAGCCGCCGGCGGCCAGAAGCCGCGCCGCGGCCGGGGCGAAGTAGGTCAGCACGGCGTCGCAGCCGGCGCGGCGGAAGGCGATCAGGCTTTCCAGCATCGCCCGCTCGCCGTCGATCCAGCCGCGGTCGGCCGCGCCCCGGATCATGGCGTATTCGCCCGAGACCTGGTAGGCGCAGGTCGGGGCGCCGAAGGTCTCCTTCACCCGCCGGCAGATGTCGAGATAGGGCATTCCGGGCTTGACCATGACCATGTCGGCGCCCTCGGCGAGGTCGCGCGCGACCAGACGCAGCGCCTCGTCGGAATTGGCGGGGTTCATCTGGTACGTCTTCTTGTCGCCCTTCAGGGCCCCGGAGGCGCCGACGGCGTCGCGGAAGGGACCGTAGAAGGCGGACGCGTATTTCGCCGCATAGGACATGATCACGACATCGGCATGGCCCGCCCGCTCCAGCGCCTGGCGGATGGCCCCGATGCGGCCGTCCATCATGTCGGAGGGGCCGAGGATGTCGGCGCCGGCCTCGGCCTGGACCAGCGCCATGCGCACCAGCGCCTCCACCGTCTCGTCGTTCAGGATCACGCCGTCCCTGACCAGCCCGTCGTGGCCGAATGCGTTGTAGGGGTCGAGCGCCACGTCCGTCATCACCGCGAGCCCCGGCACCGCCGCCTTGATCGCCCGGATCGCCCGGTTGGTCAGGTTGTCGGGGTTCCACGCCTCGGCGCAGTCCGCGGTCTTGACCGCCGGATCGGTGTAGGGAAACAGGCACAGTGCGGGGATGCCGAGGCCGGCGGCCTCCTCGGCGGCGGCCACGGCACGGTCGACCGACCGGCGCGCGACTCCGGGCATCGAGGCGACGGGCTCCTCCGCCCCGGTTCCGTCGCGCAGGAAGATCGGCCAGATCAGATCCCTGACGGACAGCCGCACCTCCTGGGCGAGGTCGCGCAGCGCGGCGCTGCGGCGCAGGCGGCGGAAGCGGGCGGCCGGGAAGGGGGCGGGAGATGTCAGCATCGTGGGGCCTCCGGCAGGGGTCGGACGGTGCCGGCGTGGCACGGACGCCGCGCCTTGCCAAGGCCCTCGCGAAGGGATGGGATTTCCGTCGTGGCCCGCGTAAGGTGCCGGCCGGTGGTTCGGGCGTCCCGCAGGGGCCGGCCCGCCTGCGGCATCGGGGGAAGGGCGTGAACTGGCACGAGTCGGTGTTCGAGCTCATCGACATGCGCTCGTTCTCGAATCTCTGGTACTGGATCGCGCTTGCCGTGCTGTGGTCATCGGCCAGCCACTACGTCCTCGGCGTGCCGTTCGACATGGTCGCCCGGGCGCGGCGGCTGGGCGGACAGGCGGCCGCCGACCTCGAGGACCTCGTGCGCGTCAACGTCAACCGCCAGCTTCACATCGCCCGCGTGGCCGGCATGTGGGCGGTGGCCATCGCAAGTTGCCTCGTCACCCTGCTCGCGGTGCTGGGCTTCGCCTACCGGGTCGAGTTCTGCCAGGCGCTCCTGCTGCTCGTCCTGCCGATGGCGCTGCTGTCGGTCATGCGCATCCGCACCGCCCGGCGCATCGCCGGCGAGGCCGCACAGGGCGAGACGCTGTGGCGGATGCTCGCCCGCCACCGCCTGTGGACGCAGGCCCTCGGCATCCTGTCGATCTTCGTGACCGCGACCTGGGGGATGTACATGAACCTCAACTACGGGGTGCTGGGGGGCGGCTAGGTCGGAGGCGGGACCGGCCCCGCGGCGGCAGCCGTTGACACCGCCGCGCCGGCGCGTAGGTGACGGGCGCCATGAGCCCCGAGAGCCGTTCCGTCCCCGCCCCTGCGCCGGTCATCGTCGGCGGCGCGCCCGAAGGCTTCGACGCGCTGATCCTCGCGCGCGAGGTCGCCGCCGGCGGCCGGCCGCTGGTCCATGTGGCCCGCGACGACCGGCGGATGGAGGCGATGCGCGCCGCGCTCGCCTTCTTCGCCCCCGACCTGCCGGTTGTCACCTTTCCGGCCTGGGACTGCCTGCCCTTCGACCGCGTCTCGCCCAACCCCGAGATCGCGGCGGCGCGGCTGGCCACGCTGGCCGCGCTGGCCCATGGCGGGCTGCCCGGCCGCTTTGTGCTGCTGACGACGCTGAACGCCGCCAGCCAGCGGATACCCGCGCGCGCCACCGTCCGCGCCGCGAGCCTCGTGGCCACCGTCGGCCGCCCGCTCGATGCCGCCCACCTGCGCGCCTTCCTTGCCCGCATGGGCTATGCCCAGACCGCCACCGTCTCGACCCCGGGCGACTTTGCGGTCCGCGGCGGCATCATCGACGTCTGGCCGCCGGGGGCGGAGGGGCCGGTGCGCCTTGACCTCTTCGGCGACGTGCTCGAGGCCGCGCGCCGCTTCGACCCCCTGAGCCAGCGCACGGTCGAGCGCCTCGGCCGGCTGGAACTGGCGCCTGCCTCGGAGGTCATCCTCGATACCGAGGCGATCGCCCGCTTCCGCCAGGCCTACAGGGTGGAGTTCGGCGCCGCGGTGGCCGACGATCCCGTCTATGCGGCCGTCACCCAGGGCCGCAAGCATGCCGGCATGGAGCACTGGCTGCCGTACTTCCACGACCGGCTCGAGACGCTGTTCGACCATCTGCCCGGCGCCGCGGTGGCGCTGGACGACCAGACCGAGGCCGCGCGCGTGGCCCGCTGGGAGGGCATCGCCGAACAGCACGCGGCCCGCCAGGCGGCGCTGGCCGACCGCCGCGCCGGCGACAACCCCTACCGGCCGTGCCCGCCGGGACTGCTCTACCTCGACGAGGCGGCCTGGCGGGCCGCACTGGAAGGGCGGCGGGTGCTTCAGCTGTCGGTGCTTCCGCGTGGCCAGGGGCCCGGCGTCATCGATGCCGGCGGTCGGCTGGGGCGCAACTTTGCCCCCGAGCGTCAGGACGAGAAGATAAGCCTTTTCGATGCTTTCGCCGCCCATGTTCAGACCCGGCGCGAGCTGTCGCAGGTGATCGTGGCCAGCTACTCCGACGGCGCCCGCGAGCGGCTGAAGGGGCTGCTCGAGGACCACGGCATCGCCGGCGACATCCTCATCCGCAACGTCAGCGACATCGCGCAAGGTACAGGCAGCATTCATCTTGCAACCTGGGCGCTGGAACACGGGTTCGAGGCGCCCGGGCTGACCGTGATCTCCGAGCAGGACGTTCTGGGCGACCGGCTGATCCGCGCCCCCAAGCGGCGGCGCAAGGCCGAGAACTTCCTGCGCGAGGCCGAGAGCCTCGCCCCCGGTGACCTTGTCGTGCATGTCGAGCACGGCATCGGCCGCTTCCGGGGGCTCGAGACGATCACCGCGATGGGCGCGCCGCATGAGTGCATCGCGCTTGAATACGCCGGCGGCGACCGGCTGTTCCTGCCGGTGGAGAACATCGAGCTGCTGACGCGCTACGGCGCCGAGGAGGGCACGCCGGACCGGCTGGGCGGCGGCGCCTGGCAGGCGCGCAAGGCACGGCTCAAGGAGCGCATCCGCGAGATCGCCGACCGGCTGATCCGGATTGCGGCCGAGCGCCAGCTGCGCGCCGCGCCGGTCTTCGCCGCCGCCGGCGAGCCCTGGGAGGCGTTCTGCGCCCGCTTTCCCTATGTCGAGACCGACGACCAGCTTGCCGCCATCGCCGATGTCGTGGCCGACCTCGACCGCGCCACCCCGATGGACCGGCTGATCGTCGGCGATGTCGGCTTCGGCAAGACCGAGGTCGCCATGCGCGCCGCCTTCGTCGTGGCCATGGCCGGCGCCCAGGTCGCGGTGGTGTGCCCCACGACCCTGCTGGCCCGCCAGCATTTCCGCAGCTTCGCAGACCGTTTCCGCGGCTCGCCGCTGGTGGTACGGCAGCTGTCGCGGTTCGTTCCCGCCAGGGCCGCTGCCGAGACGCGGGCGGGCCTCGCCGACGGCCGGGTGGACATCGTGGTGGGCACCCACGCGCTCCTTGCCAGGGGCGTGGCCTTCGGCAACCTCGGCCTGCTTGTCGTCGACGAGGAGCAGCACTTCGGCGTCGCCCACAAGGAGCGGCTGAAGGAGCTGCGCTCGGACGTCCATGTGCTGACGCTGACCGCGACGCCCATCCCGCGGACGCTGCAGCTGGCGCTGACCGGGGTGCGGGATCTCTCGGTCATCGCCACACCCGCGGTCGACCGGCTGGCGGTCCGCACCTATGTCTCCGAATTCGACCCGGTGACGGTGCGCGAGGCGCTCCTGCGCGAGCACTACCGCGGCGGGCAGAGTTTCTTCGTGGTTCCGCGCATCGCCGACCTGCCCGAGATCGAGGAGTTCCTCGCCGCGCAGGTCCCCGAGGTGAAGGTCGTCACGGCCCACGGCCAGATGCCCGCGGCCCTGCTCGACGAGCGCATGAACGCCTTCTACGACGGCCGCTACGACGTGCTGCTGTCGACCTCGATCATCGAATCGGGGCTCGACATCCCGACCGCCAACACCATGATCGTCCACCGCGCCGACATGTTCGGGCTGGCCCAGCTGTACCAGATGCGCGGCCGGGTGGGGCGGGCCAAGCTGCGCGCCTACTGCTTCCTGACGACGAAGCCGCGAACGCCGCTGACGCCCGCGGCCGAGAAGCGGCTCAGGCTGCTCGGCAGCCTCGATTCGCTCGGCGCGGGCTTCAACCTCGCCGCCCACGACCTCGACCTGCGCGGCGCCGGCAACATCCTCGGCGAGGAGCAGTCGGGCCACATCCGCGAGGTCGGCCACGAGCTCTACCAGCAGCTTCTGGAGGAGGCGGTGGCGCGGCTGAAGGCGGGCGAGGGGGCGGCGATGCCCGAGCCGGCGGACGGCTGGTCGCCGCAGATCAACCTCGGCGTGCCGGTGCTGATCCCCGAGGCCTATGTGCCCGACCTCGACGTCCGCCTCGGCCTCTACCGCCGGCTCGCGGGGCTGGAGGGCAAGGTCGAGGTGGAGGGGTTCGCGGCCGAGCTGATCGACCGCTTCGGCCCCTTGCCGCGCGAGGTCAACACGCTTCTGCTGGTGGTGCGGATCAAGGCGATGTGCCGCAAGGCGGGCATCGCCCGGCTGGACGGCGGCCCGCGCGGGGCCACCATCCAGTTCCACGGCGACCGCTTCGCCAACCCTGCCGGGCTGGTGGAGTTCCTGACTGCCGAGGACGGTGCCGCGCGCATCCGCGACAACCGCCTCGTCATCCGACGCGACTGGACGGCCGAGGCCGAGCGCATCCGCGGCGCCTTCGCGCTTGCCCGCGACCTTGCCCAGAAGGCCGGGGCCGCGCCCGGCGCGGCGGCTGCGCGCCCGGGCTGATCGGCCCCGGGCGCGGCCGGCAGGTGACGTCAGGCGACGAGGTCCTCGCCACCCTCCTCCTCGTCCTCCTCCCAGGTCTTGAGGAACTTCGCGAAATCCTTGTAGGCGAGGTCGGTGTCGGTACCAGGCCCGGTGTTCATCAGCTTGTCGGGCGCGGCGTCGGGGTCGGGGTCGGCACCGTTGGTGTTGCCCTGGACGAGGTAGTACTGCGTCGGCTGGTTGCCGCCCTTGATCGAGACGCCGATGAGCGTCGCGTCCGGGTCGAGGTTGGGGTCGCTCTTGGCGATGAAGTCGAGCATCGCGTCGTAGAAGTCGTCGAGGTCGTTGCCGTGGTCGGTCTTGCCGGCGAAGTCGTCGACCTTGACGAAATAGTCCGCCTTGCCGTCGCCGTCGGTGTCGAAGTGGAAGACGACGTTGGAGATGTCCTGCGGCCACTCCGGGAAGCGGTCGTCGTCCTTGGGCGGCTCGCAGTCGCATTCGGTTCCGGGATCCTCGGGCGGCTCGTCCGCGGGCGGCTCGTCGGCGGGCGGCTCTTCCCCCGGCGGCTCGTCCGCGGGCGGCTCGTCGGCGGGCGGCTCCTCCCCCGGCGGCTCGTCCGCGGGAGGCTCGTCGTCGGGCGGGTCGTCGTGCAGCGGCGCCTTGACGGCGTCCCCGGGCGCATCCTTGTCGTGCAGGCAGTCGCCGATCGCCTTGATCGATCCGTCAGGCGTGCTGGTCGAGGTCGCCCGCACGCCGAGGACGTCGATCTGGTCGAGGCTGGTGATGCCGTCGAGCTTGAAGATCTGGTAGTCGCCGGCGCCGAGGAAGGTCAGCTTGTCGGCGCCGAGGGTGCCAAGGCCGGCCGGGCTCAGCTTGATCGCCCCGTCCCATTCCACCGGCCGGCCGTTCAGCAGCGAGCCCTGTGCGCCGTTCAGGTTGAGCGACGAATCCTTGCCGGTGAAGCCGTTGAAGGCCGAGTTGCCCTGGGTGCCGTCGCCGAAGAACAGGGCGTTGAAGTCGGCATAGCCGTCGTGGACGATGATCTTGGCGTAGACCTGGTCACCGTCCTGGAAGAGCACGACATCGAAGCGCAGCGGGTCCGCGTCGGTGCCTAGGTTGAAGCAGAAGGTCTTGGTCGTGATTGCTGGCTGGCCGGTCATCGTGGCTCCTCGCGCAGGCGTTGCCGCGCCGGCCCATCGGCCGGCATCCCGAAATCCCGCCACCGTTTGGACAAACTTTCAACGAAATTAGTATATTGTTTTCCATCTGCGGAGAATGGCGCGATCGGGCCTGGGTTTCTCCCGCCGGCGTGGCGCTTCCCGGGGGCGCCGATTCAGTAGGCGTCGCCGGCGAGGCGGCGGGTGATTCGCATCAGCCCGTAGGCCGCCGCCGAGCAGGCCAGCACGCCGGCCATCAGCGGCAGCGGCGTGCCGTCGAAGGCCTGGCCGATCGGCACCGCGACGGCCACCGACAGCAGCGACGAGGCCGCGCCGATCACCGCCGCGGCCAACCCCGCGATGTGACCCAGGGGCTCGAGCGCCAGCGCGTTGAGGTTGCCGAAGGTCACCCCGGCCATGAACATCACCGACATCGCCCAGAGGAAGAAGGCGGGGAACTGCACAGCCGCCGGCAGGACCCCTGCCGCCCAGAGGGGCAAGAGCAGAAGGCTGATGACTGTCTGGGCGAGATAGGCCGCCGTCGCCATCCGCCGCATCCCGAGGCGGATCACCAGCCGGGCGTTGACCAGCGATGCCCCTCCTGCTGCCAGCGCCATCACCGCGAACCAGGCGGGGAACTCGGCGTCGCGCCCGAAGCTGACCGCGAACACCGGCTGGGCCACCGACAAGAGCGCCAGCATCTGCCCGAAGCCGAGGCCGAGGATCAGGATGTAGATGCGCACCGCCCGGTTGGCGACGACCTCGCGGGCTGCCGCGGCGATCGGGCCGGCGCGGAACGGCCGCCGCCGTTCCGGTGCCAGCGTCTCGGGCTGGCGCAGCAGGAACCAGGCCAGTGCGGCGCAGGCGATTGCCATCAGCACCAGGAAGATCTCCCGCCAGCCGGCCACCCACAGGATCGCCTGCCCGAGCGCCGGGGCGGCGGCGGGCAGCAGGATGAAGATCGTCATCACCGTCGAGGTCACCTGGGCCATGCGCCGGCCCGAATGAAGGTCGCGGATCATCGCGTTGCCGACCACCCGCGTGGCCGCCACGCCGAAGCCCTGCAGCACCCGCGCCGCCAGCAGCACCTCGAGCGTCGGCGCCGCCGCCGCCCCCAGGCCGCCGAGGAGGTAGAGCCCCATGCCGACGGCGATCACCGGCCGCCGCCCGAAGCTGTCGGAGGCCGGTCCCAGCACCACCATGCCGAGGCCGGTGCCGAGGATGAAGGCGGCGATCACGAGCTGGGCGCGGTTAGGTGCCGCCGGCGAAAGCTCGGCCGCGATCTCGGGTATCGCCGGCAGCATCGCGTCCACCGACAGCGCCAGGACCGCGAACAGCATCGCCATCATCGCCACGAACTCGGCGAAGGCAAGGGGGGCGGCAGGCCTCATGGTTCCGCGGTTCCGCCGCCGGCGGCCAGCGCCTCGACGACCTGCCTCCAGAACGCGGGCGGCTGCGCCCCCTCGACCACATGCCGGCCGGCGACGATGAAGGTGGGCACCGCGCGGATGCCGCGGGCGCGGGCGCGGGCGTCGCGGGCGGCGATCTCGTCGCGGTCGGCGTCGGAGGCCAGCAGGCGCGCGACCACCGC
The DNA here is from genome assembly GCA_023383015.1 of Paracoccaceae bacterium. Lineage (GTDB taxonomy): Bacteria > Pseudomonadota > Alphaproteobacteria > Rhodobacterales > Rhodobacteraceae > JAHDXW01. The sequence goes on along the minus strand of JAHDXW010000007.1, from coordinate 49,218 downwards.
CCCGTCCATCCCGGCCGCGGCAGCGATGTCGGCCAGCACCGCGGCATCGCCGATGTCGCGGCCGATGCCGAAGAAGGCGTCGAAGAGGCCGGCCACCACCGCCTCCTGGCGGCCCTCGATCCCCGCCCAGTGGATCAGCCGGTGCGCGTCCAGCGTGTTCGGCTGCCGGCGCGCGGCGGCAAGATCGACGGCAAGCCCGGCCTCGGCCGCCACCGCCGCGACGCGGGCGAGGAGTTCGGCCGCCCGCGCCGGCGAGCCGAACTTCGCGGCCAGGTAGTCGGCCCTCGGCAGCCCCCCCGCGGGCATGTCGGGGTTCAGCTGGAAGGGCTGCCAGGCGATCGCGAAGGGCCGCAGCGGCAGACCCGCCAGCGCCCGCTCCAGATGGGCCCTGCCGATCAGGCACCAGGGGCAGACGGGGTCGGAAAAGATCTCAAGCCGGATCATGACGGGCCTCCGCCTGCCAGGTCTCGCGCAGGGCCCGCCGCAGCACCTTGCCCGTCGGCCCGCGCGGCAGCGCGGCCATCCGCACCCACAGCCGCGGCTGCTTGTAGCGCGCCAGCCGTTCGGCGGCAAAGCAGGAAAGCTCTTCCTCGTCCAGTGCCTCCGCGGCGACGTAGAAGGCAGCGATGATACCGGTCCCGGACCTCACCCGGACTTCCGCGGCGGCCAGCTCGACGATCGCGGGATGGGTGGCCAGCGCCGTCTCGACCTCGCCAGGGGCCACCCTGTAGCCACCGGCGTTCATCATGTCGTCGTCGCGGCCAAGGTGGGTCACGGCACCGTCATCGGCCATCACCGCAAGGTCGCCGGTCACGAACCACGCTGCGCGGAAGCGCGCCGCGGTCTCCTCCTCCTGACCGAGGTAGCCCAGGAACAGCCCCGGATCGTCGCGGCCGACCGCCAGCACCCCGGGGCTGCCGCGCGGCACCGGCGCGCCGTCGGGGCCGAGCACGGCGATCCGTCGCCCGGGCTGGGCATAGCCTACCGCCCCCGCCGGTGCCGGCCGCGACGGGCTCCCCGACAGGAATGTCGAGCATTCCGACATGCCGAAGGCCTCGAACACCGGCCGGCCGGTCGCCGCCCGCCAGGCCGCATGCGTCGCCTCGGGCATCTTCTCGCCGGCCGACAGCCCGTGCCGCAGCGCCGGCAGCGCCGGCAGCGGGCCGGCCTTCAGCATCTGGCGGTAGACACCCGGCGCGGCGGCAAGGAGCGTCGCCTCGAACCGCGCAAGCAGCAGCGGCAGCTGCGCCGGCGTCACCCCCGCGGCCGGGATCAGCGCCGTCGCCCCCGCCGCCCAGGGGTCCATCAGCCCGGTGCCGAGCGTGTAGGTCCAGTTGAAGGCGCCGGCATGCAGCAGCCGGTCGGCGGCAGTCAGCCCGTACCAGCCCGCCCACATCATCCGGCGGGCCCAGACGGCGCGATGGGCGTGCACCACCGCCCGCGGCTGTCCCGAGGTGCCCGAGGTGGTGACGATGTAGGCCGGCCGGCCGGCGGGGCCGAGGCGCGGTGGCGCCGGCGGCAGGGAGCGGAAGGCATCCAGTTCGGCGGCCGGCAGCACCGGGCAGCCGGGCGGGTCGGGCAGGGCCACGCCGGGGTCGGCGATGATCAGTGCCGGTGCCACCATGGCCGCGATCCGCCCGGCCTCGGACGCGGTCAGCTGGGCCGAGGTCGGCACCGGCAGACAGCCCGCCGCCACCGCGCCGAGGAAGGCCACGGGGAACGCCGCGCTGTTGCCCAGCCGCAGGAGCACCCGGTCACCGGGGGCAAGCCCGCGGGCAGCCAGCCCGGCGGCGGTGCCGCCGACGGCGGCCGCCAGCCGGGCGTAGCTCCATCGCTCGGCGCCGGTCGGGCCGACCACTGCGAGCGCGATCCGGTCGGGTGTCGACGCCGCCGGCGCCAGCACATGGGCCACAAGGCTGAAGGGCTCTGGGCAGGGCTGCGCCGGGCCGGCATCGACGAGCGAGGGCAGGGTCATGGCCGGGACCTAAGCGGCACGCCGCGCGAGCGCAAGCCGCCCCCGCCCGGCGGCCGCGCGCCTCACGGCGCCGCCCGGTCGCCGCCGGCCGGACGGTCGGGGAACCAGTCGCGGGTGCGGTTGGAAACGGCCACGAGGCTCAGCATCACCGGCACTTCGACCAGCACGCCCACCACCGTGGCCAGTGCCGCCCCCGAGTCGACCCCGAACAGCGAAATCGCCACCGCGACCGCGAGCTCGAAGAAGTTCGAGGTGCCGATCAGGCAGGCCGGCGCGGCCACCCGGTGCGGCAGGCCGAGCGCCAGCGCGCCGGCAAAGGCGATGGCGAAGATTCCGTAGGCCTGGATCAGGAGCGGCACCGCGATCAGCACCAGCGGCAGAGGGTCGGCAAGGATCCGGTCGCCCTGGAATCCGAAGAGCAGGAACACCGTGGCCACTAGGCTCGCCGCCGACCACGGCCTGACCCGCGACAGAAGGGCCGCCACCGCCGCCGGCCCGCCGCCGCGCGATGCCAGCCGCCGGCGCGTCGCCACCCCCGCGGCCAGCGGCAGCACGACATAGAGCACCACCGAGAGTACCAGGGTCTGCCAGGGAACCTCGACCTCGACGACGCCGAGCAGGAAGGCTGCGATGGGGGCGAAGGCGACGACCATGATCAGGTCGTTCACCGATACCTGCACGAGCGTGTAGCCCGGATCGCCGCGCGCCAGATGCGACCAGACGAAGACCATCGCCGTGCAGGGCGCGACCCCGAGCAGGATCATGCCGGCGATGTACTCCCCCGCCGTCCGCGGATCGACGAGGTCGGCAAAGACGCCGCGGAAGAACAGCCAGCCCAGCGCCGCCATGGTGAACGGCTTCACCAGCCAGTTCACCACGAGCGTCAGCACCAGCCCGGCCGGCCGGCGGCCGGCCTCGCGGACGGCGGCGAAATCGACCTGCACCATCATCGGCCAGATCATCGCCCAGATCAGCACCGCCACCGGGAGGTTGACATGCGCCATCTGGGCCGCCGCCAGCGCCGCGAAGAGGCCCGGTGCGACGCTGCCGGCCAGCGCGCCGGCGGCGATAGCCAGCCCGACCCAGAGGGTCAGGTACCGCTCGAAGCTGCCCAGCGCCCTACTCCTGGTACCACCACAGCTCGGGCAGGAAGCCGATCCAGTCCCCGTACATCGGCAGGCGGGCGGGGTAGCGCAGGCGCCGGTCGTGGGCGAGCCGCGAGACGTCGGAATACCAGAAGGGGATGACGTATCGGCCCGTCGTCAGGACCCGGTCGAGCGCCCGGGTGGCGGCGATGAACTCCTCCTCGCTGCCCGAGGTCAGCAGCGCCCGGATCATCGCGTCGATGGCCGGCGACTTCACCCCCATCAGGTTGCGCGTGCCCGGCGTGTCGGCGGCCTCCGAGCCCCAGTAGAGCCACTGCTCGTTGCCTGGCGACAGCGACAGCGACACCGTGTAGTGCGTCATGTCGAAGTCGTAGGCGTTGCGGCGTTCGGTGTACTGGGCGTTGTCGACGGTGGTGACACGGATCGTGATGCCAAGCCGGGCCAACGCCTCGGCGTAGATGTTGACGACCGACTGCGTCTCGGCTGCACCCTGCACCAGCAGCACCTCGAAGGTGAAGGGCTCGCCCGCGGCGTTCCTCAGCACTCCCTCGCGCACCGTCCAGCCCGCCGCCTCGAGCAGCCCCGTGGCGGTGCGGATGTTGGCGCGGTTGGCCTCGCCGCCCTCGGCGACCGGCAGGGCGTAGCCGTCCAGCGCCCCGGGCAAGAGGTCGGCCTCGAAGGGCGCAAGCAGGTCGCGCACCCGTCCCTCTGCCGGTCCCGGCTGCATGGCCAGGACCGAGTTGGCGAAATAGGAACCGATGCGCGGCTCGCCGCCGCCGTTCAGCGTCTGGTTGATGAACTCGAAGTTGAAGGCGTGGATCAGCGCCTCGCGCACGCGCCAGTCGGCAAAAAGCGGCCGGCGGGTGTTCATCACCAGCCCGGTGATCCCCGATGGCCGCCGGTGCGGGATGACCGAGCGGACCACCGCCCCCGAACTCACGGCGGGGAAGTCGTAGGACGTCTCCCAGCGGGAGGCGTTGGTCTCGCGCCAGGTCGAGATCAGGCCGGCCTTGAAGGCCTCGAACACCACCCCGGCGTCGCCGAAGTAGTCGTAGCGGATCTCGTCGAGGTTGTGGCGGCCGCGGTTCAAGGCCAGCCCGGCCCCCCACCAGTCGGGATCCTTGCGGAAGACGATGAAGCGGCCCGGCTCGAAGCTCCCGACGACATAGGGCCCCGAGCCGACTGGCGCCTCCAGCCCCGATTCGTCGAACGCCCGCCCCTCCCACTGGGCCTTGCTGAGGATCGGCCGCAGGCCGAGAATCAGTGGCAGTTCGCGGTCTTCGGTGTTGAAGGTGAAGCGTACCGAGCGGGGGCCGGTCTGCTCCATTCTGCCGATCTTCGTCCAGGCGGCGTGGTAGCGGGGGTGCCCCTTGGTGCCGAGAATCTCGAACGACCACATCACGTCCTCGACCGTCACCGGCGTGCCGTCGGCGAATCGGGCCTCCGGCCGCAGGGTGAACTCGACGAAGCTGCGGGCGTCGTCGGTCTCAATCGATTCGGCCAGCAGGCCGTAGAGGCTGAAGGGTTCGTCATAGCTCCGGCCCAGCAGCGACTCGACCGTCAGCGGCGACAGGCCGAAGGGGGCGCGGCCCTTCAGGATGAAGGGATTGAGCGAATCGAACCCGCCCGACTCGCCGAAGACGATCCGCCCGCCCTTCGGCGCATCGGGGTTGGCATGCGGCAGCGCCACAAAATCCGGGGGGAGAGCGGGCTCGCCATACATAGCTATGCCGTGGCGCGACCCGGCCGCCGCGGTACCGGCCAGCATGGCCGCCACCGCCGCCAGCGCGGGACTGGCGATGCGCAAGAAACGGAGTGTTCGCATGGGTCGGATTCCTGCTGCCCGGGTGTTGCCTAGCCGCGACCCTACCCCGATTCCGCGCCATTTCAAACTTTTGGCTTGGACAGCGGAGAGAAGTTGCGTATAAGGAGGGCACTGCTCGATAGGTTTCTTGCCTGTATGAAACCTGCCTCAACACTGAACGCCCGCCTTGTGCGGGCGTCTTTTTTTGGCCGTGCGGCATTGCCGGGTGCCACCCCAAGGGGCCGCGCGAAGTGCAGGGCCGGCGCGGCGGACGCAGCGTCCCGCGCTCAAGGCGCTGTTGTCGGTGAGGGGTGGTGCGGCCGGCGCGGGCTCCGCTGGCCTGCCCGGGACGCGGCTGCTCTCAGCGCCCGCTGGGTGCACCGCCCTGGCGGTCGCCGTTGTCCATCCCCAGCGCGACGGCGACGAGCGCGAAGATGATGATCAGCAGCCCGGCCTCGGGCGGCAGCGACGGTGCGGTCGCCGCCTCGGCGGGCGGCACGACCACCACCGGACCCCCCGCCGGCGCAGGAGCGGCAGACAGCGCCAGGCACAGCGCGGCAACGGCAATCGGACGCAGCTTCATCTCCGGACTCCCCCTGTCACAGGAACGTGTGCGACGGATGAGGCTAGCGCACGATTCCGTGAACCTTCAAGCCTCAGCGTGACCCGCCCGGGCGCTTTGCCGCGTCCGCCCCGTTGGCCGCCGGGCCGGGGTAGACAAGGCCGGCCGAGATGACCAGCTTCGCCGCGTCCTCAATCGACATGTCGAGCAGGACGACATCGGCCCGCGGCACGTATAGCAGGAAGCCCGAGGTCGGGTTGGGGGTGGTCGGCAGGAACACCGACAGGATCGTGTCGTCGCGCGGCACCCGGGTCGCGATCTCGCCGCGGGCCTCGGTGGAGACGAAGCCGATCGCCCAGATTCCCCGACGGGGATACTCCACCAGGCAGGCGCGCTCGAAGCTGCGCTCGGACTGGGCGAAGACGGTCTCGGCGATCTGCTTCAGGCCGTTGTAGATCGACCGCACGACCGGGGTGCGGTCGACGAGGCTTTCGCCGAAGGCGATCAGCGACCGGCCGATCAGCCCCTTGGCGATCCAGCCGACGATGACCGTGAAGACGATGAAGATCGCCACCCCGTAGCCGCGCACGTCGTAGCCGGTGTAGCGCGAGGGGTGGAAGCGCTCGGGCACGAAGGGTAGCACCCAGCTGTCGATCCAGCCCACGGCGGTCCAGATCAGCCACAGGGTCAGGCTGATCGGCGCGATCACGATCAGCCCGGTCAGGAAGTTGGCACGCAACAGGCCCAGGGGGCCGCGCCGGCGCAGCGGCGCGGGCGCCGGCGAATGCTCGGATTCGGTCATCGGGCGGCCATGGTGCGGCAGCTCCCTCGCGGGACGGAGATGCACAGAGCTATGCATTCGCGCGGCGCGCGGCAATGATCCATGTTCCTGTCCGCCGCGGGAACGGGCACGGTCACGTTCGGGCCATCGCCGCGGCGATTCGGGCCGCCAGGCGGGCGTTGTCGAGCACCAGCGCGACATTGGCCGCCAGGGACCGGCCACCGGTGACGCGCCGCACCTCGTCCAGAAGGAAGGGTGTCACCGCCTTGCCGGCGATCCCGCCCGCCGCTGCGGCCGCGAGCGCCACGTCGACCGCGGCCTCGACCTCCCGACGCGGCAGCGCGGCGGCCGCCGGCACCGGGTTGGCGACGAGCTGGCCGCCAGCGATGCCGAGCGCCCGGCGCATCCGGAAGGCCGCGGCGATGGCGACGGGGTCGTCCAGGCGCAGGGGCGCGGGCAGGCCCGACTCGCGGCTCCAGAAGGCGGGAAAGCCGTCCTGGCCCACGGCGATGACCGGCACGCCCAGCGTCTCGAGCCGCTCGAGGGTCTTGGGCAGGTCGAGGATCGCCTTGGCACCGGAGGCGACGACGCAGACCGGCGTCCGCGCGAGTTCCTCGAGGTCGGCGGAGATGTCGAAGCTTGTCTCGGCGCCGCGGTGCACGCCCCCGATCCCGCCGGTCGCAAAGACCGCGATGCCGGCCGCGGCGGCGGCGATCATCGTCGCGGCGACCGTCGTCGCGCCGCTGCCGCCGGCGGCGAGGCAGGCCCCGAGGTCGGCCCGCGACAGCTTGGCCAGGCCGCCGGCGGTGGCCAGCCGCACCAGCCCGCCGGCGTCCAGCCCAACCCGCAGCCGGCCGTCCATGACCGCGATCGTGGCCGGCACGGCGCCCTCGGCCCGCACCGCCGCCTCGGCCTGCCGCGCCACCTCGAGGTTCGACGGTCGCGGCAGGCCGTGCGCGACGATGGTCGATTCGAGCGCCACGACCGGCCGGCCGGCGGCCAGCGCGTCGGCGACCTCCGGGGCAAGGACGATCGGCAGGGCAGGGGCGGGCATCGGCGTCTCCCTCATCGCCCGCGAGGGTCTGCACGGGGGCGCGGGCTGCGTCAATCCGCCCCCGGGCCGGCCCCGGCACCTCCCTCCACCAGCACTGCGGCCGCCGCGACCGCCGCGTCCAGCGCCGCGGCTGCATCGGCGCCGGCCATCTCGGCGGCGAGGTGGGCGGCCACGAAGGCATCGCCGGCCCCGGTGACGCGCCGCACCGCCACCTGCGGTGGCTTGCGCAGGCGCTGCACCGCCCCGGCCTGCTCGGCCAGGAGCGCCGGCCCGTCGGTGACGATCGCGCGCGCGAATCCCATCGCGGACAGCGCCCGCGCTGCCTCGGCAGCATCGGCGAGGCCGCGCCCGGCAAGGGCCGCCGCCTCGGCGCGGTTGAGGTAGAGCGTCGTGCGCGGGCGGCCGGCGAAGGCGGCAAGTCGCGCCGCCTTCGCCGGCGAGGCCGCCACCGGCCGCAGGTCGGCGGCGGCCATCAGGGGCGAGGCGGCAAGACCGGCCAGGCAGGTGGCGCCGAGGTTGCCGTCGATCACCACCGGCCCCGTCCAGGGCAGTCCCGCCTGCCCGATCCGGCCGTCGGAGAGGGGCGCCAGCAGCGCCTCTCCCAGACCGTCGAGCTGGCGCGTGTCGGCCACCGCCGCGACCAGCCCGCCGGCGTCCTCGATCGCCACATAGCGGTCGGTCGGTCCGGCCGTCCGAGTCAGATGCGCGGTCAGCACGCCGGCCGCTGCCAGGAGCGCCACCAGCGCGTCGCCCTCCGCATCGCGCCCCACCGCACCCAGAAGCGCCGGGCGCCGCCCCGAGCGGGCGAGGGCGCGCGCGACATTGGCGGCCACCCCGCCCGGGCGGCGCTCGACCGCCCCCGGCACGTCACCCCCCCGGGTCAGGGGGCCGGACGAATGCCCGATCACGTCCCAGTGCGCCGAACCGGCGCAGAGGCAATCGGGCTGGGTGGGCGGTAGGGCGGGCACGCCGCGCACTAGGCTCCGGCGCGGCGCCCGGCGCAAGCCCGCGCACGATTCGCCGCCCGCAGCGCTGACCGTGGCGGCAGCGCGGCGGCCCGGCGGCCGGGGGGGGGGGGGGGGGGGGGGGGGGGGGGGGGGCGGGGGGGGGGCGGCCGCGGCGGCCGGCGTCTTTGGGCGCCGGCCGCCCCTCGCCCGCGCCGGGCCGGCCCCCCCCCCGCCGCGGGCCGCCCTGCGTGCCGGCAGCCGTTTCCGGGCGCGAAACGACCGCGGCCTCGCACCGCCGAGAAGGGGGTGCCGGCCTACCGAAAACAAGAAGTTGGCGCCGTTCTTTCAACAAACTTTGCGCCATTTTTCTCTTTCTTGCACGGCTGGCACGGCTTAAAACATCCTTGCCTGCTGGGGGGCATGGTCGACTGATCGAAGGGGTGTCGCCGGAGGAGTGATTCCCTCCCCGGTGACACGCGCCGAGGTGGCGCGGCATGGCTGCAGCAGGCCAGGGCGGCGCCTGCCTTCCGTCGGCACATGTCCGGCAGAGGGGGCGCGTCGCGATGAAGGTCGAAGTGGCGCGCGACACGCCCGTGTCCGGCCGGTGATGGAGAGCGATGCGATGTCCGACAGACTGGAGAAGGCCCGCCTGATCGAGCCGGTACCCACCTGGCCGGACTGCGACGACGACGGCCCGCCCACCGACGACCTCATCACCGGAACGATTGATCCCGATTATCTGACGGGCGGCGCGGGCAATGACACGATCCGCGGCGGCCTCGGCCAGGATACCATCATCGGGGGTACCGGCAACGACCTGCTGAAGGGCGAGGAGGATGACGACTTCATCCGTGGCTGCGACGGGGACGACACCATCTACGGCGGCGACGGCCATGACACGATCAAGGGCGACGACGGCCAGGACCTGATCTTCGGCCAGACCGGCGACGACCTCGTGCTCGGCGGCGACGGCGACGACACCATCCATGGCGACGAGGGCAACGACACCCTCTACGGCGACTGGGGCAACGACCTTGTCCACGGCGGCCAGGGCAACGACGTGCTGTTCGGCGGCTTCGGCAACGACACCCTGCACGGCGACGACGGAAACGACGTGCTGAAGGGCCAGGACGGCGACGACCTGCTGCTGGGCGGCACCGGGCGCGACCAGCTCTGGGGCGGCGCCGGCAACGACACGCTCGCGGGCGGCGGCGACCGGCTGCAGGGCGGCAACATGCTCGACGGCGGCGACGACCGCGACACTTTCCTCGCCGGCAACGGCGACACGGTGCTCGGGGGCGACGGCGGCGACGATTTCGACACCCTCGACCTGCGCGGCCTCGGCCCCTTCAAGATCATCGACAAGGTGCCCGACTCGGACGGCAACGGCATCGACGGCGTCGTCCAGCTGCTCGACAAGGACGGCAAGGTGATCGGCACGATCACCTTCAAGAACATCGAGGACATCATCCCCTGCTTCACCCCCGGCACGGCGATCGCGACACCGCGCGGCGAGAAGCCGGTCGAGGAGCTCGAGGTCGGCGACAAGGTCATCACCCGCGACAACGGCATCCAGGAGATCCGCTGGATCGGCGCGCGCAGCTTCGACTGGAAGGCGCTGGCGGCCAGCCCGCACCTGCAGCCGGTGCTGATCCGCGCCGGCTCGCTCGGTAACGGGCTGCCCGAGCGCGACATGCTGGTGTCGCCCAACCACCGCATGCTGGTGGCCAACAGCCGCACCGCGCTCTACTTCGAGGAACACGAGGTGCTGGTCGCGGCCAAGCATCTGGTCGACCACCGCGGGGTCAAGCGGATTGATTCGATCGGCACGACCTACCTGCACTTCATGTGCGACCGCCACGAGGTGGTGCTGGCCAACGGCGCCTGGACCGAGAGCTTCCAGCCCGGCGACCTCTCGCTCAAGGGGCTCGACAACGCGCAGCGGTCCGAGCTTTACGAGATCTTCCCCGACCTGCGCACGCCGGTCGGCATCGAGGCCTACGCCGCCGCCCGCAAGACGCTGAAGGCGCACGAGGCGCGGCTTCTGTTCTGATCCCTCCACGGGGGCAGCGCCCCCCGCCCGCGGCAGCCGCCGCGGGGCAGGGGGCGCACACGGGCGGCCGGGGCACCTGTCGGCTCCGGCCGCGCCGCGTGCGTCTTGCGGCCTGCGGCGCCGGCGCACCACGCTGCCGGCTGCCCGCAGGCATGCCCAAGTCCGGCCACATTCTCCCGGCTCTGCTGAGGCCTGGGGCGCGACCGACGCCGGAACGGGCTGGGGCAGGGCATGGCGACGATCGTCGGCAACGGCGGCAACAACAATCTGAACGGAACCGGCAACGCCGACGACATCTACGGTCTCGGCGGCAACGACACCCTGAACGGCCAGGGCGGCGATGATTCGCTCTACGGCGGCTCGGGGCGCGATTCGCTGATCGGCGGGGACGGCAACGACACGCTCGACGGCGGCACCGGCAACGACACCCTCGCGGGCGGGACGGGCAACGACACGCTGACCGGCGGGGCGGGGGCCGACCGCATCGACGGCGGCTCCGGGATGGACTTCGGCGACTACTCGGGCTCGGGCGCGGGGGTCAACATCGACCTCAACGCCGGCACGGGATCGGGCGGCGACGCCCAGGGCGACACGCTCGCCGGCGTCGACGGGCTGATCGGGTCGGACCACGACGACACGCTGCGCGGCTTCGACGGCCAGGGCAACGACCCCACCGACACCTACACCAACATCTTCTACGGCGGCGCCGGCAACGACCTGCTCGACGGCCGCGGCGGCGACGACCTGCTCTACGGCGGCACCGGCAGCGACACCGTCCTCGGCGGGGCCGGCAACGACCTGATCGACGGCGGCGACGGCGCCGATTCGCTCTCGGGCGGGGACGGCCGCGACACCATCTTCGGCACGCTCGGCGACACCGTCGACGGCGGCGAGGGCGGCGACGACCACGACATCCTCGACCTCACCGGCCAGGGACCGCTGCGGATCATCTACGATCCCGACAACCCCGAGAACGGCACCGTCCAGTTCCTGGACGCCTTCGGCAACGTCATCGGCACGCTGACCTTCACCAACATCGAGGACGTCATCCCCTGCTTCGCCTCCGGCACGCTGATCGCGACCGAAGCCGGCCCGCGCCCGGTCGAGGCGATCCGGGCCGGCGAGCGGGTGCTGACCCGCGACGGCGGGCTCAGGCCCGTCCGGTGGGCGGGCGCGCGCAGCCTCGGCCTGGCCGAATTCATCGCCGCCCCGGCGCTCGTGCCGGTGCGCATCCGGGCCGGCGCGCTCGGCCCCGGGGTGCCTTCGCGCGACCTCGTCGTCTCGCCCCAGCATCGCATCCTGCTCCAGGGCGCCCGGGCGGAACTGCTATTCGGCGAGGCCGAGGTGCTGGCGCCGGCGGTGCAGCTTGTCGGCAGGCCGGGGATCGGGCGCGATGCGCTGCAGCCGGTGCGCTACCACCACCTCCTGTTCGACTCCCACGAGATCGTGCTGTCGGAGGGCTGCTGGAGCGAGAGCTTCCAGCCCGGCGAGCGCAGCCTCGGCGGGCTTGACACCGACCAGCAGGCCGAGATCCGCGCGCTCTTCCCCGAGGCCGAGGGCTGGGCGGGGATGCTGGCCGCCCGCCGGTCGCTGCGCGGCTGGGAGACGCGGGCGCTGCTGGCCGCGTGACGGGGGCGCGCTTTGCGGCTGGACAGCCGCGGCCCGAGGCGGCAGCCTCGCCCGCGCAAGCTGCTCGCGGAGTCGCCAATGCCTCATGTCAAGCCTGCCGCCCGACCCTGGCACCTCTGGCCGGTTGCACTTGCCGCCGTCGCGGTGTTCGCGGCGCTGGCGGTCGACTACCTGCTTGTCCGGCTCGGCTTCGAGACGCATGTCGCGCTGGTGCTGGCGGGCGCACAGGCCGACCTCGGCGCCCATCCGCTGTGGGTGGCCGTCGGCTGGGGCGCGACGGTCTGGGCCGGTCTTGTCGGGGCCGTCATGCTGATGGCGCGCGAGGACGGGGCGGCGGTCGCGCTGGCCTTCGCCTTCCTGGGCGCGGTCGCGGTGTCGGGCCATGTTCTGGCCAGCCTGCCCGCGCCCCTGACGCTGGATGCCGTGCGCAGCGAGGGCGGGGCGCTTGCCGCGCTGGCCGCCTTTTCACTTCTGGTCTGGCTCTACGCCCGGGTGCAGAAGCAGCGCGGCGTGCTGACCTGAGGCGCCGGCCGCGGCACCTGGCCCCAACCCGGTCCGTGCCGGCCCTCTAGCGGCCGGTCCTCGCCCGCCACTCGGCCCAGGCCTCGGGGGTGTCGAGGTCGGTGACCGCGCGCGCCCCCGGCAGGGGCACGGGACGCACCTGTCCGGCATGGGCGGCAAGCAGCTCGCGCGCCCCGGCATCGCCTGCGACCAGGCGCAGCGCCGGCAGGAAGGCCGCGGGAAACAGCACCGGATGGCCCGGACGGCCGTCCTCGGCCGTGCCGCGCAGGATCGCGCCGGGCCAGGCGGCGTGGGCCGACAGGAGCCGCGCGAGATCGCCGGCCTCGATCTCGGGCAGGTCGGCCAGCAGCACCAGCACCGCCGTCGTTCCGGCCGGCAGCGCCGACACCCCGGCGCGCAGCGAGGCGCCCATGCCCTCGGCCGCCTCCGCCACCTCGACCGTCTGCACCGGCAGCCCGGCAAGCGCCGCCCGCCGCGCGGCCGCCGCGGGCGGCAGCGTCACGACCACCGGGCAGCCGGTGGCAAGCGCCGCCCGCGCCTGCCGCACGATCAGCGGCACGCCGTCGACCGCGAGGAGCAGCTTGTCGGTCCCCCGCATCCGAGCGGCCGCACCCGCGGCCAGGATCAGGATGCCGGGGGCCGCCGCGCTCACGCCCGCATCCGCCCGCCGTCGCTCCAGAGCGGGGCGAGGTGCACCCGCGCCGGCCGCCGCTCGCCGAGGATCTCGACCTCCACCGCCAGCCCGTCGGCCAGACGGTCGGCCGGCAGGAAACCCAGCGCGGCCGATCGCCCCGTCCAGTGCGAGAACCCGCCCGAGGTGCAGTAGCCGACCACCCGGCCGTCAAGCCAGATCGGCTCCCAGGCGACGACGTCGGCGTCACGCGCCTCCACCACGATTCCCGCCAGCCGCCGCGACGGTCCGGCCGCCCGCGCCTTTGCCGCCGCCTCGCGGCCGATGAAGGCCGCGGGCTTGTCCAGCCGCACGAAGCGGTCGAGGCCGGTCTCGGCGGGAGTGTAGTCGGGCGAGAACTCCCGCCCCCATGAGCCGAACCACTTGTCGAGCCGGAGCGACATCATCGCCCGCATGCCGAAGGGGGCAAGGCCGAGGTCGGCACCGGCCGCGCTCAGTGCATCCCACAGCGCCCGCTGGCTCATGTGGTCGCAGAATATCTCGTAGCCGAGGTCGGCGGTGTAGCTGACGCGCTGGACGATGCAGTCGGCCATCCCCACCGTCATCCGCCGGACGTCCATGAAGCGGAAGGCCCCGGTCGCGACGTCGGCGCGGGTGACGCGGGCAAGGAGCTCGCGCGCCCGCGGGCCGGCGATCTGGAAGCCGGTGCGCGCATCAGAGACGTTCTCGACCGTGACGCCGGTCTCGGCATGGGCTGAAAACCACCGCATGTGCCAGCCTTGCGCGCCATAGCTCGCAGTCAGCATGAACTCGGTGTCGGACAGGCAGGAGATGGTGAAGTCGCCGATGATCCGCCCCGAGGGGGCCAGCAGCGGGTTCAGCGCCACCCGCCCGGGCGGCGGGATGGTACCGGCCATGACGCGGTCGAGCCAGGCCCGCGCGCCGGTGCCGGTGACGCGGTACTTCCCGAAGTTCGACAGCTCGTTGATGCCCACGCCCTCGCGCACCGCGCGAACCTCGCGCGCGGTCGCCTCCCAGGCGTTCGAGCGGCGGAAGGTCGGCGTCTCGCTGCGCGCCTCGCCGGGGCCGGCGAAGTAGTTCACCACCTCCAGCCCGTACTGCTGGCCGAAGACCGCGCCCATGGCGGCGAAGCGGTCGTGCATCGGCGAGGTGCGGAAGGGCCGGGCGGCGGGCCGCTCCTCGTTGGGGTAGGAGACCGAGAAGCGCATGCGGTAGTTCTCGACCACCTTCGGCACGGTGTAGCCCGGCGTCGTCCAGCCACCGAAGCGGGCGACGTCGAAGCCGCGCGGGTCGCGCTCGACCTCGCCCTCCACCATCCACTGGGCCAGTGCCAGCCCCATGCCCCCGCCCTGCGAGAAGCCTGCCATCACGGCGCAGGCGGCCCAGTAGTTGGACAGGCCGGGAACCGGGCCGATCAGCGGGTTGCCGTCGGGAGCGAAGGTGAACGGGCCGTGGATGACGCGCTTGACGCCCGAGCGTTCCAGCACCGGGAAGCGGCGGTAGGCGAAGGCGACCGAATCCTCGATCTTGTCCCACTGCTCGTTCAGGAGCTCGTGGCCGAAGCTCCAGGGGGTCGCGTCAACCGCCCATGGCTCGCAGGGCTTCTCGTAGAAGCCGATGCACAGGCCGCGCCCCTCCTGGCGCAGGTAGCTCTCGCCGCCGGGGTCCATGACATGCGGAAACTCGCGCCCCGACTTCAGGATCGCCATGATCTCGGGGATGTCGTCGGTGACGAGGTACTGGTGAGCCATCGGCAGGAGCGGCAGGTAGACGCCGGCCATCGCCCCGACCTCGCGTGCCCAGAGGCCGGCGGCGTTGACGACATGCTCGGCGATCATCGTGCCCTTTTCGGTCACCACCTCCCAGCCGCCGTCGGGGCGGGGGTTGGTTTCCAGCACGCGGTTGTGCAGCACGATCTCCGCGCCGCCCAGGCGGGCGGCCCGGGCATAGGCGTGGGTGGTGCCCGAGGGGTCGAGATGGCCGTCGAGGGGGTCCCACAGCGCGCCGAGGATTCCCTCGAGGTTGACCATCCCGTCGGTCAGCCGGGTGATCTCGGCCGGACCGAGGATCTCGGTGTCGAGCCCCATGTAGCGGTGCTTGGCGCGCTCGGCCTTCAGCATGTCGAAGCGCTCGGGGGTGTCGGCAAGCGTGATGCCGCCGACGTGGTGCAGCCCGCAGGACATGCCCGTGATCGCCTCGAGCTCCTTGTAGAGGCGGATGGTGTATCCCTGCAGCGCCGCCATGTTGGTGTCGCCGTTCAGGGTGTGGAAACCGCCGGCGGCGTGCCAGGTCGACCCCGAGGTAAGGTCGGAGCGCTCGACGAGGGTGACATCCGACCAGCCGAGCCGGGTCAGGTGATAGGCAACCGAGCAGCCGACGACGCCGCCGCCGATCACCAGGACACGGGTATGCGATTTCATGGGCGGCCTCCTCGCCGTTGCGCGTGCCAGTGTCGGTCCGCCGCGCGCCCGGGCATGTCGGAAGGCGACATCGGAGGGTCGCCCCGCGGCGTCGCCGCCTCAGCTGCCGGCGGCGACGATGCCGCGCTCGACAAGCGCCCGCCGCTCGCTTGCCCCGTAGCCCAGCGCGGCCAGCAGCGCCGCGCCGTCTGCGCCCAGCCGCGGCGCCGGCCGCGGCGGCGGGCTGGGAGAGGCAGCGAAGCGCGCCGCCGATCCCGGAGCTGGCATGAAGCCGATTCCCGGCTGGTCGATCATGGCATAGAGCGGCCCGCCGGGGGCGAAGTCGGGATCCTCGGCCACCGCCCGGGCGAAGCTGCGGAAGCGGCTCCAGGTCGCCCCCGCCGCGTCGAGGCGGTGCCCCGCCTCTGCGGCCGTCATGCCCGCGAAGACCGGGGCGAGAAGCGCCGTGATTGCCGCCCGATGGGCAAAGCGCGCGCCCTCGGCGCCGAGGTCGTCGCCCAGCCGGGTGGCCAGCGCCTCCATCGCCGCGCCGGTGCCCGTGGCGACCAGGATCGCCCGCCACTGCCGCGCCGTCAGCCCGACCACCATCACCCGCTCGGCGTCGGCGCAGATGAAATCCTGCCCGTAGGCACCGTAGAGCGCGTTGCCCACCCTGGGCCGGTCGACCCCGTTGACCGCCACCTCGCCGACGATGCCGAGATGGCCCAGCATTGCCGCCGCCACGTCCTTGAGCGCCAGGTCGACGCGCTGGCCGGTGCCGGTGAGCCGTCGGTGCCGCTCGGCGGCAAGCAGCGCCGTCGCCGCGGTCATGCCGGCGATGCAGTCCCAGGCCGGCAGGACATGGGCCACGGGCTCGTCCGACCCCTCCGGCCCGGTGGCATCGGGAAAGCCGACCGCGGGGTTGACGGTGTAATCTACCTGCGGTGCCCCGCGCCGGTCGCCGGCGATGGCCAGAAGGATCATGTCGGCCCGGCGGGCCTGCAGCGAAGGCCAGGCGAGCGCACCGTGCAGGGGCAGGTTCGTCAGCAGGATGCCGTTGCCCGCGCCGGGCTTGGTGGCCAGTCGCGCCACGATCTCCTGCCCCTCGGGGGCCGCCAGGTCGACCGCGAGGCTGGCCTTGCCCTTGTTCATGCCGGCCCAGAACAGGCTCTCGCCAGCGGCGGTGACCGGCCAGCGGGCGCGGTCCAGCCCGCCGCCGATGCGGTCGACCCGGATCACCTCGGCCCCCATCTGGGCCAGCGTCATCCCTGCCAGTGGCGCGGCCACGAAGGCCGACAGTTCCACCACCCTCAGCCCGGCGAGCGGCCCGGTCATGGACCCGTCACCCGCCCGCCGCCCACGCCGTCCTCATCCCCATTCGAGCCGCGCCTCCATGCCCACCGCGCCCCCCGCCGCTGTCCAGAGCGCCATGCCCCCCGCCTCGTGGCGGCCGTGCAGGCCCACCCCGTCGTGGTCGAACAGCGGCCGCAGCCCGCGGAAGGTGAAGCGCCCCGCCCGCCGGCCGCCTGCCCGGCGCAGGGCGGCGTCCATCAGCAGGACCGCCTGCAGCGGCCCGTGGACGACAAGGCCGGGGTAATGCTCGACCTCGGTGGCGTGGCGGCGGTCGTAGTGGATGCGGTGGCCGTTGAAGGTGAGCGCCGAGAAGCGGAAGAGCAGTACCGGGTCGATCGCCACTGCCTCGGACCAGTCATGCGCGGGCAGGGACACGGCGGGGGGCGGCTGCCAGCGGTCGGGGATGGGAAGGTAGACGATGTCCTGCTCCTCCTCCATCACCGGCCGGCCCGCGGCGGCGATGGCGTGGTGGACGGTGACGAACACCATCGGCCCGGCCCGGCCGGCCTTTTCGGCGATGCGCAGGATGGTCGAGCGGCGCTCGAGCGACTCGCCGAGCCGGGTGGCGCCCGCAAAGCGGCAGCGGCTGCCCGCCCACATCCGCCGCGCGGGCGCGACCGGCGGCAGGAATCTGCCGCGCCGGGCGTGGCCGTCGGGGCCGAGCTCGGCAGTCGGGTCGAGCGGCAGGAAGTAGAGCCAGAGCCAGAGCGGCGGCAGTTCGGCATCCGCCCCGGGGCCGACCGCGTCCGCCCGGTCCAGCGTCGCGGCCAGCGCCCGGGCCGGGACGACGGTGGCGACGTCACGGGCGACCGTGCTGCGCCCCACCCAGTCCTGCCAGCCGGCTTCAGTCATCGCCCTGTCCTCCCCACGCGCGCGCCTGCCCGCCCTAGACCGACAGCCGCATCCCCTGGGCACCGCGTTCGCGGTAGGGGGTGGTGCCGTAATGCGCCCGGTAGCATTTGGAGAAATGCGAGGGGCTGGTGAAACCGCACGCAAGCGCGACGTTGATCACCGACAGATCGGTCTGCATGAGAAGGTTGCGCGCCTTCTGCAGGCGCAGCTCCATGTAGTAGCGCTTGGGGCTGCGGTTGAGGTAGCGGCGGAACAGCCGCTCGAGCTGGCGGGTCGACATGCCGACGTCCTCGGCCAGCACCGACGGCGAGATCGGCTCCTCGATCGTCTGTTCCATGGTCTGGATCACCTGCGCGAGCTTGGGATGGCGCACCCCGATGCGCGTCGGGATCGACAGCCGCTGGGTGTCCTGGTCGGTGCGGATCGAGGAGTAGATCAGCTGGTCGGCCACGGTGCTGGCAAGCTCCTCGCCGTGGTCGCGGGCGATCAGCTTCAGCATCAGGTCGATCGAGGCAATCCCGCCGGCGGTGGTGATGCGGTTGCCGTCGATCACGAACACCGACTTGGTCAGCCGTACCTCCTCGAACTCCTCGCAGAAGCTGTCGTGGTTCTCCCAGTGGATGGTGGCCCGCCGGCCCTGCAGCAGCCCGGCCCGCGCAAGTGCATGCGCCCCGGTGCACAGCCCCCCCACGGTGGCGCCCCGCCGCGCCTCCCGCCGAAGCCAGTTCAGGACCGCCCTGGTCGTGGCCGCCTGCACGTCGATGCCGCCACAGACGAGGATGACATCGTCGCGCTCGGTCTCGTCGAGGCCCATGTCCAGCCGGAAGGCGGCGCCGTTCGAGCAGGTGGCGACGCAGCCGCCCTCGCCGGCCAGACGCCAGCTGTACAGCGTCTGCCCGGCGACCCGGTTGGCGATCCGCAACGGCTCGATCGCGCCGGCGAAGGCCAGCATCGTGAAGCGCTCGAGCAGCAGGAACACGAAGCGGCGTGCGGCGGGGGAGGGTGCGGCGGCGGGGGCCCGCGGCGGGCGGTCGGTCATCTTGCGACCCGGGGATGTCGTGCACGGACCATCGATACGCCAATCCGACGCGCCCGCAAGGGGCGCGAGGTCGCGGATTCCCGGTTTGCAAGGGCAGGGGGCGTCCGGTATATCCCGCCGGTGCCCGGAACGCGATCGGAGGACCGAACCATGAGGGGATGGACGAAGGCGGGCTGGCGCTCCATGCCGCGGGTGCAGATGCCCGACTGGCCGGATGCGGCGGCAGTGACGGGGGTCGAGGCCCGGCTGGCGCGCTTTCCCCCGCTCGTCTTCGCCGGCGAGGCGCGGACGCTGACGCGCGCGCTGGGCCAGGCAGCCGAGGGGCGGGCCTTCATGCTGCAGGGGGGCGACTGCGCCGAGAGCTTCGCCGAATTCACCGCCGACACCATCCGCGATACCTTCCGCGTGCTCCTGCAGATGGCGGTGGTGCTGACCTTCGGCGCCAAGGTGCCGGTGATCAAGGTCGGCCGGATGGCCGGACAGTTCGCCAAGCCGCGGTCCTCGCCGGTCGAGGTGATGGGCGGGGTCGAGCTGCCCTCCTACCGCGGCGACATCATCAACGGCTTCGACTTCACCCCGGAGTCGCGCCTTCCCGATCCGGCGCGGATGCTGCAGGCCTACACCCAGGCGGCGGCGACACTGAACCTGCTGCGTGCCTTCTCCACCGGCGGCTTTGCGGATGTCCACCGCGTGCACGCCTGGACGCTGGGCTTTGCCGAGGGCGAGAAGGCGGCGCGCTACCGCGAGATCTCGGACCGCATCTCCGACGCGCTCGACTTCATGTCGGCGGCCGGGCTCAACGCCGAGACCAGCCACGAGCTGCGCACCGTCGACTTCTACACCAGCCACGAGGCGCTGCTGCTGGAGTACGAGGAGGCGCTCTGCCGGATCGACTCGACGACCGGCCTGCCGGTGGCCGGCTCGGGACACATGATCTGGATCGGCGACCGCACCCGCCAGCCGGACGGGGCACATGTCGAGTTCTGCCGCGGCGTGCAGAACCCCATCGGCCTGAAATGCGGCCCCTCGCTGTCCACTGACGACCTGCGGCTCCTGATCGAGCGGCTGAACCCCGACAACGTGCCGGGCCGGCTGACGCTGATCAGCCGCTTCGGCGCGGGCAAGGTTGCCGATCACCTGCCGCGGCTGGTCCGCACGGTGCGCGAATCCGGCGCCCGTGTCCTCTGGGTCTGCGACCCGATGCACGGCAACACCATCAAGTCCGCCTCCGGCTACAAGACCCGGCCGTTCGACCTTGTCCTGCGCGAGGTGCGCGAGTTCTTCGCCGTCCACGAGGCCGAGGGCACGATCCCGGGCGGCGTGCATTTCGAGATGACGGGCAAGGACGTCACCGAATGCACCGGCGGCGTGCGCGCGGTGACCGACGAGAACCTGTCCGACCGCTACCACACCGCCTGCGACCCCCGGCTGAACGCCAGCCAGGCGCTGGAACTGGCCTTCCTCGTGGCCGAGGAACTGACCCGCCGGCGCCGCGGGCTTGCCGCCCGCGCTGCCGTCTGATCGCGGCGCGGGCCGGCTTCACCCGTCGCTCCTGACCAGCCGCAGCGCCGGCCGGCCGGCCGGTCGCGGCGGCGGGGCAGGCGGCTCGGCCAGCCCCGGAGCGGCAGGCACGGGTACCGCCGGGCCGTGCACGGCGGCGATGCCTGCCGGCGTGGCACCGGCCGTGATCCGCGACAGCGTCGAGCCCAGGATGTCCAGCCGCCGCGGCGTCCGCCCGATCGCACCCTCCATCGCCATGCAGGCCAGAGCCCGGTCCACCCTGCCGGCGTTGCTGCGCAGCGGCAGCACCAGCATGACCCCCGACAGCGGCGGCCGGCCGAACCCGGGCTCGCCCGCCACCGCCACCTCCAGCGCCGCCGGGCCGTCGAATACCGGCTCCAGCCGCTCGGCCAGCCGCGCGCGCGCCTGCGGCGCGAACAGCGCCGACAGCGGCATCCCGCGCACCTCCATCGCCATGAGGTCGGCCAGCGCCATGCCGGCCAGGCGGACACGCGCGATCCCCGGGGCGATCCGCTCGAGGATCATCGTGTGCTCCAGCGCCCGCTCGATTCCGCGCGGGTCGACCTGCGCCCGCAGGGGGATGGCGCCGTCGGCGCGCAGCGCCTCCCAGTAGGCACGCACCTCCTCGATCAGCGGATGCCGCATGCCTGTCCTCCCGAACGGGATCACCCGTCCCCCGCCGAAACCCCACGGTCCGCCCATCTCCGGCCCCTCCGCGCGCCGCACCCCGAGGTCCTGCGCCCGCCCGATTGCAGGGCCGGTTAACCGGTGTTAACCCTAGGCGCGGAATGCTTACCCGGCGGTTAACATACCACGGGACGGGCTGCGCCGGGGGGATGATCTTCCGCCATGGTTAACTCGATGACCGGCTTTGCCTCGGGGCGGGGCGAGGGCGAAGGGGCCCGCTGGACATGGGATCTGCGCGGGGTGAACGCCCGCGGGCTCGACATCCGGATGCGCCTTCCCGAGGGGATCGACGGGCTCGAGCCGGCGCTGCGCGCCGCGGTCGGCCGGCGGGTCCATCGTGGCAACCTGTCGCTGACCCTGCGACTCGAGCGGGCGGGGCGCGGCGAAGGGCCGCGGCTGTCGCGCGAGGGGCTGGCGGCGGCGCTCGCCGCGCTGGCGGCGGTCGAGCAGTCGGCCATCGACGCCGATCTGTCGCTCGCGCCGGCCTCGGCGGCCGACGTGCTGGCGCTGCCCGGCGTCCTCGTGCGCGAGGATGCCGAGGCCGACGCCGAGGCGCTGCGCGGCGCCATCCTTGCGGATGCCGAACGGCTCCTCGACGCCTTCGCCGCCGCCCGCGCCGCCGAGGGCGCCGCGCTTGCCGCGGTGCTTGGCGGCCAGGTCGACCGCATCGCGGTGCTCGCCGGGGCCGCCCGCACCGCCGCCGCCGAACGCGCCGGCGAACAGGCCGCCGCGCTCGCTGCCGCCGTCGCCCGCCTGATGCAGTCCGCCGAGGGCATGGACCAGGGCCGCCTCGCCCAGGAACTCGCGCTCATCGCCGTGAGGTCCGACGTCACCGAGGAACTCGACCGGCTCTCCGCCCATGTCGCCGCCGCCCGGACGATGCTGGCCGAGGACGGGCCGGTCGGCCGCCGGCTCGACTTCCTGACCCAGGAATTCAACCGCGAGGCCAACACGCTCTGCTCCAAGGCGGGGTCGGCGGCCCTGACGCGCATCGGGCTCGACCTCAAGGCGGTGATCGACCAGATGCGCGAACAGGTCCAGAACGTGGAATAGCCGATGGCCACCCCGACGCGCCGCGGCCTGCTGCTGATCCTGTCCTCGCCGTCGGGGGCGGGCAAGTCGACGCTCGCCCGCCGCCTGCGCGAATGGGATCCGGCGATCCGCTTCTCGGTCTCGGCCACGACCCGCCCGCCGCGGCCGGGCGAGGTCGACGGGCGCGAGTACTTCTTCCGCTCGGCCGGGGCCTTCCGCGCGATGGTCGCGGCCGGCGAGATGCTCGAGCATGCCGAGGTCTTCGGCCACCTCTACGGCACGCCGCGCGCCCCGGTGGCGTCGGCGATGGCAGCCGGGCAGGACACGCTCTTCGACATCGACTGGCAGGGCGGCCAGCAGATCCGCAACTCCGACCTCGGCAAGGACGTGGTCTCGGTCTTCGTCCTGCCGCCCTCGATCGCCGAACTCGAGCGGCGGTTGCAGGGCCGTGCCCAGGACAGCGCCGCGGTCATCGCCGGACGCATGGCGCGCGCCCGCGACGAGATCAGCCACTGGGCCGAGTACGACTACGTCCTCGTCAACCGCGACATCGCCGAGGCCACCGCCGAGCTTGTCGCCATCCTCACCGCCGAACGGCTGAAGCGCGACCGCCGGCCCTGGCTCATGGGCCATGTCCGGTCGCTCAACGCCGAGTTCGAGGAGCGCCGCCCATGACCCTCTACAGCCTCGACGGCATCGCCCCGTCGGTGCCCGCGCCCGACCGCTTCTGGGTGGCGCCCGGCGCCCATGTGATCGGCCGCGTCACGCTGGGCGATGGGGTGTCGGTGTGGTTCGGCGCCGTGCTGCGCGGCGACAACGAGCCGATCGTGATCGGGCCCGGCACCAACGTGCAGGAGCATGCGGTGTTCCACACCGACCACGGCGCGCCGCTGACCGTCGGCGCCGGCTGCACCATCGGCCACCGTGCCATGCTGCACAGCTGCACCGTCGGCGACGGCACGCTGATCGGCATGGGCGCGACGATCCTCAACCACGCCAGAATCGGGCGGGGATGCCTGATCGGCGCCGGGGCGCTGGTGACCGAGCGCAAGGAGATCCCCGACGGCGCCCTCGTGATGGGCGCTCCGGCGAGGGTGGTGCGGATCCTCTCGGAGGCCGAGAGCGCCGCCCTGCGGCTGTCGGCCGAGCGCTACGTCGCCAACATGGCCCGCTTCCGCGACGGTCTCAGGCCGCTCTAGGCAGGCGTCGCACGCCCGCCGGGCCAAGGCGGGGCGGGGCGCGGCGGGGGCAGGGGGCGTCGCGCCGCCCGTGGCGCGCGCCGCGCCCCCCCGCAGGGCTTGAGCCTGCCGCGGCGGCGTGCAACTGCGGTGGCCGTCCAGCCTTGGGGGCCCCGATGACCGACCGCCGCAACAGCGCAGAGCCGACCGTCCGCCGCATGCCCTGGCCCGACAGCGCCAGCCGCCCGCTGGTCTCGCCGCTCCAGCCCTCGGTCGTTTATGTCGCCGCCGGGCCCGACGCGCTCGACGCCCAGTACGAGGGCCGCGCCCCGGGCTACGCCTATGCCCGCGAGGGGCACCCCAACGCCGACACGCTCGCGGCGATGATCGACGCGCTCGAGGGCACGTCGGGCGGCATCGTCACCGGCTCGGGCATGGCGGCGGTCGGGGTCGCCATGCTCGCGCTCCTGCGGGCAGGCGACCATGTCGTCGGCGGTGACCAGCTCTACGGTCGGTCGATGCGCATGCTGGCCGACGACCTCCCGCGCCTCGGCATCGCCACCGCCCTGGCCGACCCCACCGATGCCGCCGCCGTCGCCGCAGCACTGCGGCCCGCGACGCGGATGATCCTGATCGAGGTGGTCTCCAACCCGACGCTGCGGGTGGCCGACCTTGCCGGCATCGCCGCGCTCGCCCGCGACCGCGGCATCCTGCTGGCGGTCGACAACACCTTCACCACGCCACGCGGGCTCAGGCCGCTCGACCACGGCGCCGACCTTGTCATCCATTCGGTGACCAAGCTGCTCGCCGGCCACTCCGACGCCACGCTCGGCTACATCGCCGGCCGCGACCCGGCGGTGGCCGCGCGGCTCAGGACCGCGGCGGCGACCTGGGGGCTGACGCCCGCACCCTTCGACTGCTGGCTGGCCGAGCGCGGGCTGCTCTCCTTCCCGCTGCGCCACGAGCGGGCAAGCGCCAATGCCGCCCGCCTTGCCGACCATCTTGCCCGCCTGCCGGGGGTCGTCCGCGTCGTCTATCCCGGCCGCGCCGACCACCCCGACCACGCCCGCGCCCGTGGCCTGCTTGGCAGCGGCGGCAGCATGCTGGCCTTCGAGGTCGCGGGCGGCCGGGCGGCGGCCAGCCGGCTGGTGCGGGCGGCCCCCGCGCTCGCCTTCGCGCCGACGCTCGGCGACATCGCCACGACGCTGTCGCACCCCGTCTCCTCCTCGCACCGCGAGGTGCCGAAGGCCGCCCGCGCCGCGGCCGGCATCACCGAGGGCTTCTTCCGCGTCTCGGTGGGGGTCGAGGAGATCGGCGCGCTGCGCGACGCCTTCACCGCCGCGGTGGCCGCGGCCGCGGGGCAGGGCGACAGCTAGTCCGGCCGCCCCTCGGCCCAGGTCATCCCGGCGCCGCCGGTGCCGGCGTTCTGCGCCCAGGTCGCGGGGTCGCTGTCGATCACGATGTAGCGGCCGGCGGGCAGGCGGATGTCGGGCTCGACGATCCAGTAGGCGTTCGGCACGCCGCCCTGGCCCGGGGCGCCCTGCGCCGCCCACGGCCCGTGGATGCGCCCGTCGAGCCCTGCGAGCGCGATCATCCCCGGCGCCTGCCCGCGGCCGCCGTTCCAGTGGTAGGTCGTCAGCCGCACGAGGCGGAACGCGCGCTCCACGACCACCTCGGTCCAGCGCGTGGGCCCGTTCGCGACGGCCTGGGGGTTCGCGGTGTTCCAGAGCACCTGGAGGTCCGCCGGTGCGGCGGCGAGGTTGTTGCCGGCGGCCGCGTCGATGCGCAGCGTCGCGCCCTCGTCGGCGAACAGCTCGACCCGCATCCGCTGCGCGTGCTGCTGGGTCAGCGGCCAGCGCCGTTCGCAGGGGGTGTTGGCGCTGATCTCGATGCTCAGCGGGCCCGGAGCGCGGAACTGCCATGTGTGTTCCTCGACATGCGGCAGACCGTGCATCCCTTGCGGAGCTTCGTTCCCCGCGACCGGTGGCGTGGTGGGGCTGTAGCGCCCCCACTGGTAGCTGTCGAGCATCGCCCCGAGGGCGCGATACTGGATGTCCCACTCCGTCTCCCGGGGCGCGACCTGCCGCGCGTCGAAGCGGGAAACCTGCGGTCTGATGAACTCCCAGAACGTGACGTTGAGAAGCGAGGTGCGCACCGTCAGCCGCCCCGGTCCGGTCAGCGTGAAGCGGCCCACCGCGGGCGGGTCGCAGACCGTGGCCTCCGAACTGGGTTTCGGCGGGAAGATGTGGTCGATCAGGTCCGCCGCCCCGGCCGCCGCCGGCAGCAGCACCGCCATGGCAAGGGCCAGCGACCCGCGCCGCAGGCCTTCCGTTCGCAGTCGCATGGTCGTCCACCTCCGCGCCGCCCTGCCAGCAGCAAGGCAAGACATATACAGATGGGATGATGCATGAACAGCGGGGTGCCGCATTGACGCAGGTCAAGGCGGAAGGGGCGTCGCCGGGGCGGCGGGGGGCGGGTGGTGCCGGGGCGCGGCCGCCCGTCGCGCTGCCGGCGGCCGGTTCAGCCCGGCCGCTCGGCCTCGGCGATGAAGCGCACCGCGAGTCCGGGAAAGGCCGCCGTCAGTTCGTGGCGCACCAGCGGCAGGTCGGGCAGGGGCGGGCAGACCACCCAGAACTCGCCCGCGTAGCCCAGCGACTGCAAGCGCTCGGCCACGTCCATGGCATCGAACCCCTCGTCGACCAGCCCGGTCAGCACGCAGTCGGGAAGGACACGCGCCAGCAGCATCGCATCCAGGCGCTGGTAGGGCACGGTCACGACCCGCCCGGAGGCGGAGGCCGGCCATGCAGCCCCGCCAGCGTCGGCAGAGCCGACCACAAGCAGCGTCCGCGCGGCCGCCGCGGCGCCCGCCCTCTCCGTCCGGCCGTCCGCGGATCCGCCCCGCATCGCCTGCCAGCCCAAACCGATTCCCTCAGACCGCAATCCCGCCGCGGCCAATCTCGCCAACCGGGGGAGAAGGCGTCGCTCTACTCTACCAAGAAGTGTATTCCGCGTGCCGCGAAATGCAAGCGCCCCCGCCATTCCTTCGCAGATCGCCGCTTCCGCCCCCGGATGTGTCACACTGCTTGCACAGATGGCTGTCATCGCGGCAGCAGGGTCGCGCGGGTGGCGCCCTGCCTCGGCCCGCACCCTCCTGCCGCCTCCCGGAGCGCCGGATGCCGATCCCTCCAAGCCCCGCCACCCCCGTCCCGCCGCTGCCCGCCGGCCTGCTCGAGGCAATCCTGTCGGGCGTGCCCGAGCCGGTCGTGCTGGTCGGCGCAGAGGGGCGCATCGCCGCGGCCAACCGCGCCGCGACCGAACTGCTCGGGCCGCGGCTGCAGGGCCAGCCGGCGCTGGCCGTCTTCCGCCAGCCCGAGGCCGTCGCGGCGATCGAGCGCGCCCGCGCCGCCGGCGAGGAGACGCAGGCGCGGCTGAACCTTCCCACCCGGTCGTTCGACGCGACCTACCGGATGACGGTGCACCCCTGCGACGGGGCCGGCGCCGCGGCCGGGTTGACCGTCATCAGCCTCGCCGACATCGGCCATATCGAGGAGGCCGAGCAGATCCGCCGCGACTTCGTCGCCAACATGAGCCACGAGCTGCGCTCGCCCCTGACGGTGCTGACCGGCTTCATCGAGACGCTGAAGGGGCCGGCGCGCAACGATGCCGAGGCGAGGGCGCGCTTCCTTGCGATCATGGAGGGCGAGGCGCAGCGGATGAACCGGCTGATCGGCGACCTTCTGCAGCTGTCCCGCGTCGAGGCCAACCAGCGCGTCCGGCCGCGCGACCCGGTGGACCTCGCCGAGGTCGTCCGGACCACCCTCACCGCCCTTCGCCCCCAGCTCGAGGGACGCGGGATCGCCGCCGCCTTCACGGCGCCCGACGGCCCGCTGACCGTTCCGGGCGACCGCGACCAGCTGATCCAAGTGTTCCACAACCTCGTCGAGAACGCCATCAAGTACGGCTCCGCCGGCGGCAGCGTCCGGGTCACGGCACGGATCGAGCCGCAGATGGTGGGCATGGCCGGGCCCGTGGTGGCCATCGAGGTTGCCGACCGCGGCGAGGGGATCGACCCGGTTCACCTGCCGCGGCTGACCGAGCGCTTCTACCGCGTCGACAGCCACCGCAGCCGCGCGATGGGCGGCACGGGCCTCGGCCTCGCCATCGTCAAGCATATCGTCCAGCGCCACCGCGGCCGTCTCGCGATCCGCAGCGCGAGGGGCGAGGGCAGCAGCTTCACGGTATTCCTGCCGCAGGTCTAGGGCAGGGGCCGGCTGTCATGCAGCCGTCATGCCGCTGTCATCGGGCCGTTGCCTTCCGGTGATACCGGCAGGCGCAACGGGGCACCGCGGCGGGCCCCGGGGGTGCGGCGGTTGCGCGGCAGGCGGCGATGGGCGAGGATGGCGCAGGATGGCAGACAAGATGACCCCGCTCGTGCTGGTGGTGGATGACGAGCCGTCGCAGCGCGCCGTGCTCACCTACAACCTCGAGGCCGAGGGCTATTCCGCCGTCTGCGCCGGCGACGGCGAGGAGGCGCTGCTTGTCGTCGCCGAACAGAACCCCGACATCATCCTGCTCGACTGGATGCTGCCCAAGCTGTCGGGAATCGAGGTCTGCCGCCAGCTCAAGTCGCGGCCGGGGACGCGCAACATCCCCGTCATCATGGTGTCGGCCCGCACCGAGGAGGAAGACCGCATCCGCGGGCTCGAGACCGGGGCCGACGACTACGTGGTGAAGCCCTATTCGATCTCCGAGCTGATGGCACGGCTGCGCGCCAACCTCCGCCGCACCCGGCCGGCGGCTATCGGCCAGACGCTGGAGTTCGAGGACATCCGTCTCGACGCCGAGGCCCACAAGGTGTTCCGCGGAGCGGCGCTGCTGAAGCTCGGGCCGACCGAGTTCCGGCTGCTGGCCGCGCTGATGGAAAAGCCCGGCCGGGTCTGGAGCCGCGACCAGCTTCTCGACCGTGTGTGGGGGCGCGACATCTACGTCGACACCCGCACCGTCGATGTCCATATCGGCCGGCTGCGCAAGGCGCTCGGCGCCCAGGGGGGGGCAGACCCGATCCGCACCGTCCGCGGGGCGGGCTACGCGCTGGGCTGATGCGGCACGGTCCGGGGGCGGCGGGATCGCCCGCGCCGTTGTCCTGTTGTCTCATAAGCTGTATTATGTAAAATACGCGCTCCGCGGCATCGGACGTTGGCATCTTTTCCCTGCCGCCCGCTTCGGCCACAGTGGCACTCGTCGTCAAGGAAGCCGCCGCATGAGCCCCGACCGTCGCATCCGCATCGCCCCCTCGATTCTCGCCGCCGATTTCGCGGCCCTCGGCGCGGAATGCCGCGCGGTCGAGGACCAGGGCGCCGACTGGGTGCATCTCGACGTCATGGACGGCCACTTCGTGCCCAATCTCACCTTCGGTCCGGCCGTCTGCAGGGCGCTGCGCCGCCACATCCGCACGGTCATGGACGTTCACCTGATGATCGCACCGGTCGACCCTTTCATCGACGCCTTCGCGGCCGCCGGCGCCGACCTCATCACCGTCCACCTCGAGGCCGGGCCGCATCTGCACCGCACGCTCCAGGCCATTCGCGCGGCGGGGAAAAAGGCCGGACTGGCGTTGAACCCCGCAACCCCGGCCGAGGCCGCGGCCGAGGTCATCGACCTCGTCGACCTCGTCTGCGTGATGACCGTCAACCCCGGCTTCGGGGGCCAGGCCTTCATCGCCTCGCAACTTCCCAAGATCGCGCGGCTGCGGGCGCTGATCGGCGACCGGCCGGTGCTGGTTCAGGTCGACGGCGGCATCACCCCGGCCACGGCCCCTGCCGTCGCCGCCGCGGGCGCCGACGTGCTGGTGGCAGGATCCTCGGTATTTGCCTCTGGCTCGCCGGACAACCCACTGGCATATGGACGAAATATCGCGGCGATCCGGAGCGCGGCCGAGGCCGCGCGCGGCGCCGCCCCAGCATGAGGGAGACACACCATGGCATCCGTCACTCCGGTCTGCGATTTCGGCTGGAAGGCAGCCGACTTCACCCTGCCGGCCACCGACGGGCGGACCTACCGGCTGGCCGACATCGCCGGCCGGCGCGGAACGCTGCTCATGTTCATCTGCAACCACTGCCCCTATGTGCTTGCTGTCATTGACAAGATCATCCGCGACGCGACCGAGCTGCAGGGCCTTGGCGTGGGCGTGGCGGCGATCTGCGCGAACGACGCATCCAGCCATCCCGACGATTCCTTCCCCAACATGCAGGCAATGGCCGCACGCCACCGCTTCCCCTTTCCCTATCTTCACGACGAAAACCAATTCGTTGCAATGGCTTACGGGGCATCCTGCACGCCGGACTTCTTCGGCTTCAACGCCGCGGGCGAGCTGCAGTATCGCGGCCGTCTGGACGATTCGGGCCGCCAGGCACGGCCGGACGCCCGGCGCGAGCTGTTCGAGGCGATGAGCCTTGTCGCCCGGACCGGCGCCGGCCCGCGCGACCAGATCCCGTCGATGGGCTGCTCGATCAAGTGGAAGGCCGCGTGAGGGCGGCGGTCTTCGATCTCGACGGAACGCTTGTCGACAGCGCCCCCGACATCCGTGCCGTTGCCAACGCGGTGCTGAAGGCCGAGGGCCTTGCACCGCCGCTCACGCTTGCGGAGACCCGCGCCTTCGTCGGCGACGGCACCGCGGCCTTCGTCGCGCGCATGCTGGAGGCGCGCGCCGGCGAGGCGCGGCCGGCGCGCACGGGGCCGGCGCTGGCACGCTTCCTGGCGCTTTACGACGGCGCGGTCGGCCTGACCCGCCCCTACCCCGGCGTCGCCGCAGCGCTGTCCCGCCTCGCGACCGAAGGCTGGGCGCTGGCCGTCTGCACCAACAAGCCCGAGCGGCCGGCCCGCGCCGTGCTCGAGCATTTCGACCTTGCGGGCTTCTTTCCCGTCGTCGTTGGCGGCGACAGCCTGCCGCGGCGCAAGCCCGATCCCGCGCCGCTCGCCCATGCCGTGGCCGCCCTCGGCGCCTCGACGGCCGTGCTCGTCGGTGACAGCGAGGTCGATGCCGCCACCGCCGCCGGGGCAGGGATGCCGTTCGTGCTGTTCACCGAAGGCTACCGCAAGTCGCCGGTTGCGGCGATCGGCCATGCCGCGGCCTTCGGCGACTTCGCCGCTCTGCCCGGGGTCCTGGCCGCCCTGCGGCCGGGCGGCAGGTAATACATTCATTGCTTGCAATCTGATCTGAGCCGGGTATATCGGCCCCGACCGCAACCGCCTGGGCCCCGCAATGCTGCGCCGCTACCTTCCGGTCCTCGACTGGGGCCGCCGCTACGACCGCGCCACGCTGGCAAGCGACCTCGTCGCAGCGGTGATCGTCACGATCATGCTCATCCCGCAGTCGCTGGCCTATGCCCTTCTTGCCGGCCTGCCGGCCGAGGTGGGGCTCTACGCCTCGATCGTGCCGCTCCTGCTCTACACGCTCCTCGGCACCTCCCGCACGCTCGCGGTCGGGCCGGTCGCCGTCGCCTCGCTGATGACCGCCACCGCGATCGCGCCGCTGGCCGCGCGCGGAACGCCCGAATACCTCGGCGCCGCGGTCGCGCTGGCGGTGATCTCGGGCCTCATGCTGCTGGCCATGGGCCTGATGCGGCTCGGCTTTCTGGCCAACTTCCTGTCGCATCCGGTGATCTCGGGCTTCATCTCGGCCGCCGGCATCCTGATTGCGGCGGGCCAGCTGCCGCAGCTGCTCGGCATCAGCGCCGGGGGCGCGACCCTGCCCGCGATCGCCGCAGCCATCGCCGCGGGGATCGGCTTCACCAACCCGGCCACGCTCGCCATCGGCACAACCGCGCTCGGCTTTCTTGCCTGGGCGCGGCGCGGGCTCGCGCCGCGGCTCCGGGCCCTGGGGCTCGGCGCCCGCCCCGCCGCCGTCGCCGCCCGCGCCGCACCCATCCTCGCCGTGGCGGCGAGCGCCGCCGCCGTCTGGGGGCTCGATCTGCAGGCTGCCGGCGTGGCCGTGGTCGGCCGCATCCCCGCCGGCCTTCCGATGCCCGCCCTGCCCTCGCTCGACCCCGCGCTGTGGACCGCGCTCGCCGTTCCGGCGCTGCTGATCGCGGTCGTCGGCTATGTCGAGACGATCTCGGTCGCCCAGACGCTCGCCGCCCGCAAGCGCCAGCGGATCGACCCCGACCAGGAGCTGGTGGCCCTCGGGGCCGCCAACGTTGGCGCCGGCCTCGCCGGCGGCTTTCCGGTCACCGGCGGCTTCGCCCGCTCGGTCGTCAACCACGAGGCGGGGGCCGAGACGCCCGCCGCCGGCGCCTACACCGCCGTTGCCATGGCTGCGGCGACCCTCACGCTGACCCCGGCGCTCTATCACCTGCCCAAGGCCACCCTCGCTGCCACCATCGTCGTCGCCGTGCTCACGCTCGTCGACCTCGGGGCGGTGCGGCGGACATTCGCCTATTCGCGCGCCGACGGGGTGGCGATGGCGGCCACCGTCCTCATCACCCTCGGCGCGGGGGTCGAGCCCGGCATCCTTGCCGGCGTGGCGCTCTCGCTGGCGCTCCACCTCTGGCGCACCTCCCGGCCGCATGTCGCGGTCGTGGGCCAGGTGGCGGGCACCGAGCATTTCCGCAACGTGAACCGCCACGAGGTGGTCACCGTGCCGGCGGTGCTGTCGATCCGGATCGACGAGAGCCTCTACTTCCCCAACGCGCGCTTCCTCGAGGATCTGGTGCTCGACGCCGTGGCCCGCGACCCCTCGCTGCGCCACATCGTGCTGATGTGCCCGGCGGTGAACGAGATCGACGCCTCGGCGCTGGAAAGCCTCGAGGCGATCAACGCCCGTCTGCACGAGGCCGGCGTGCGGCTGCACCTCTCCGAGGTCAAGGGCCCGGTGATGGACCGGCTCGAGCGCAGCCGTCTGCTGCACACGCTGACTGGGCAGGTGTTCCTGACCCAGTTCGACGCCATGGACGCCCTTGCCCCCGAGATCACCCGCGCCACCCTCGCCGCCCCGCGCCGCGACACCCGCCGCCGTGCCCAGGCCGCGCGGTAGTCTGTGATCCCTCCGGGCTCGACCCTGCACCGGCCGGCCGCGCGTCCCCGGCGGGGGCAGACCACGCACGGGGCGCGGGGTGCGCGCTCAGACCACCGCGCGTTCCAGGAAGGGGCGGCCTGCGAGGACGCGCTCCACGCCCAGGTCGGACAGATCGAGGCTCTGGAACCGCCCGGTCAGCAGCACCTCGGCCAGCCCCCGCCCGGCGGCCGGCGCCTGCTGCAACCCGTGCCCCGAGAAGCCCGCGATCACGAAGACCCCCGGCATGCGCGGGTCGGGCCCGATGATGGCGTTCTGGTCGAGGCGGTTGTACTCGTAGTGCCCGACCCAGGAACGCAGCACCTTGACGGCCTCGAACCCCGGGGCGCGGGCGTAGAGCTTCGGCCAGAGATCGGCCTCGAAATCGGTTGCATCGGGGTCGAAATCATCGGCGTCACAGGGGCCATCGGTCTCGGGCGTGGTCGCGCACAGCCAGTGCGCCCCCTCCGGGCGCAGCCATATCCCCTGCGGATCGACGATCAGCGGCGCGTCTGGGTGGCGGGCGGCGGGCGCGTCCACCACGAAGACGGTGCGCTTGCGCGGCTCCACCGGCAGGTCGAGCCCGGCCATCCGCATCACCTCGTCCACCCGGGTGCCGGCGGCGACGACCAGCGCGCCGCAGGCCATCGCGGCGCCGGAGGCAAGCTCGACCCCCGCCAGCCGCCCCCCCGCCGCCGACACGCCGGCCACCCGGTCACGGACGAAGACCGCCCCTCCCGCGCGGGCGGCGGCGCGAAAGCCCTGCACCAGCCCCATGTTGTCGAACCAGCCCTCGCCCCTGGCCCCGAACGAGCCCAGCACCACGTCGCCGGTCGCAAGCCAGGGAAATCGCCCGGCGATATCCCCCGGCGCCATCAGCTGCGTCGCCGCGCCCAGCCCCTGCTGCATCGCCGCGACCTCGCGCATCGCTGCCGCCGCCGCCGCGCTGCCGGCCAGGAACAGATAGCCGTTCTCGCGGAAACCGAGGTCGCCCACGCCGTCGACCCGGCCCAGCGCGGCCGGCAGGTCGCGGATCATCTCCAGCCCGAAGCGCGACATCCGCACGTTGACGGGGTTGGAGAACTGCGCCCGGATCGAGGCGGCCGACAGCGCCGAGGCAGACCGCGCGTAGCTCGGGTCGGGCTCGGCCACCAGCACGGCAATCCCCGGCGACAGCCGCGTCAGCCAGTAGGCGGTGGCACTGCCCATCGCCCCGCCGCCGGCGATCACCACGTCGAAGCGCCTCTCCATGCCCTGCCTCCGCCGCCCACATGTAGCGGGGGACGCGGGCCCGCTCCCCG
This sequence comes from Paracoccaceae bacterium, assembly GCA_023383015.1. Lineage (GTDB taxonomy): Bacteria > Pseudomonadota > Alphaproteobacteria > Rhodobacterales > Rhodobacteraceae > JAHDXW01. The sequence goes on along the minus strand of JAHDXW010000007.1, from coordinate 15,722 downwards.
GCTCGCGCCCCCGGTCGTCGCTGCCCCCCCGGCGGGTGGCGCGCCTGCGGCATCAGCCCTTCAGCTTGGCCACCTCGGCGGCGAAATCCTCGGCTGGCTTGTCGATGCCCTCGCCCACAGCCATCCGCACGAAGCCCGTGATCTCCACCCCCGCACCGGATGCGGCCTGGGCCACGGTGATGTCGGGGTTGATGACGAACTTCTGGCCGAGCAGCGTGACCTCCTCGAAGTACTTCGCCATCCTGCCGGCGATCATCTTCTCCAGCACCGCCTCGGGCTTGGGCTTGGCCGAGGCGGCGTTCTCCTCGCGGGCCTTGCTCACCTGCACCTCGCGCTCGCGCGCGACCACATCGGGGTCGAGCGTCGCCTCCGACAGAGCAAGCGGAGCGGTGGCGGCGACATGCATCGCGATCTGGCGGCCGATGCCGTTGTCGGAGCCCTTCAGCGCCACCAGCACCCCGATCTTGCCCAGCCCGTCGGCGGCGGCATTGTGCACGTAGTGCACGATGCTGTCGCCCTCGAGCACATGCATCCGCCGCAGTGTCATGTTCTCGCCGATGCGGGCGATGGCGTCGGCCACCACCTCCTCGACGGGCTTGCCGTTCAGCTGCGTGGCGCGCAGCACCTCGATGGAGTCGGCCGCATCCAGCGCGACCTGGGCGATCTCGCGCACCAGGGTCTGGAAGTCGGCGTTCTTGGCGACGAAATCGGTCTCGGAGTTGAGCTCGATGGCGACACCGCGGCCGGCCCGGACGGCGACGCCGACCAGCCCTTCGGCGGCGGTGCGCCCGGCCTTCTTGGCCGCCTTGGCCAGGCCCTTGGTGCGCAGCCAGTCGACCGCCTTGTCCATCGCGCCGCCGCTTTCCTCGAGGGCGCGCTTGGCATCCATCATGCCGGCGCCGGTCGCGTCGCGCAGTTCCTTCACCATGCTGGCGGTGATCGCCATGTCGGGCACTCCTTCCTCATGCAATGCAAGCGGTCCGCGCGGGGGCGGCCCCGCGCGGCATCGGCCGTCCGGCGGCGGGGCTCAGGCCCCGGCGTCCTCCAGCGCCTCCTCGGCCGGCACCTCCTCGAGCGCGCCGAGGTCCACGCCGGCAGCGCCCAGCTGGGCCGACATCCCGTCCAGCGCGGCGCGGGCCACGAGGTCGCAGTAGAGCGCGATCGCCCGGGCGGCGTCGTCGTTGCCGGGGACGACGTGGCTGACCCCCTTGGGCGAGCAGTTGGAGTCGACCACCGCAACCACCGGGATGCCGAGCTTGCCGGCCTCGGCGATCGCGAGATCCTCCTTGTTGACGTCGATGACGAACAGCAGGTCGGGCACGCCGCCCATCTCGCGGATGCCGCCGAGCGAGGCCTGCAGCTTGGCCTGCTCGCGCTCGATCTGCAGCCGCTCCTTCTTGGTCAGGCCCTCGGCGCCGCCGGCCAGCACCTCGTCGATCTGCTTCAGCCGGGCGATCGACTGGCTGACCGTCTTCCAGTTGGTCAGGGTGCCGCCCAGCCAGCGGTGGTTGATGTAGTACTGGGCGCATTTCTCGGCCGCCTCGGCGATCGACCGCTGGGCCTGCCGCTTGGTCCCGACGAAGAGGATGCGCCCGCCGCGGGCGACGGTGTCGCGGATCACCCGCAGCGCCGTCTCGAACATCGGCAGCGTCTGGGTGAGGTCGATGATGTGGATGCCGTTGCGGTCGCCGTAGATGTACTCGGCCATCCGCGGGTTCCAGCGCTGGGTCTGGTGACCGAAGTGCACGCCAGCCTCGAGCAGCTGACGCAGGGAGACGTCTGGAAGCGCCATGTTGTCCGTCCTTTCCGGTTTTGCGCCGCGGCGGGGCTGAACGGGCGATCATGCCCAACCGGTGGACCGCCCGGAGGTATCCCCCCGTCCGGCCCGGCCCCGCCTGTGAGATGGCCGCCCCGTAGCCGGTTTCTCCCCCCTTGGCAAGGGCCCGCGCGCCCCGGGGAAGGGGCCCGTCCCACGCGCATGGGACACCGGCCAAGCCATTGGTTTCACGCGCCACGGGCCACGGGATTCACGATCCGTCAACCTCGGTCCCGATGCCGGCTGCTTGAACGGCGAGGGCGCCCCGGTTGCCCGGGGCGCCCCGTCGTCTGCCGGCCCGCCCTGCCCGCCGGCGGACCTGTCCCGCGCCGGGCCCGCAGACCGGGGCGGGCGGGCCCGCCCCGCGGTTTCAGCTGCAGCCGGACGTGCCGCCGCAGGTGTTGCACTTCAGGCAGGTGCCGTTCCGGACCAGCGTGTAGTTTCCGCACTCGCCGCAGGGGTCGCCCTCGTAGCCCTGCAGGCGGGCCTGGGCGCGCAGGTCGACGGTGGCGGTGGCAGTGACGCCGAGCGTCGCCTCCAGCACCTCGGGGACGAGCCGGCGCAGCGCGAGGCCGGCCTCGACCCCGCCCGCCAGCGCGCCGGCCGCGGCCGAGCCCGCCGCCTGGGCCATCGCCCCGCCCTGCAGGACGACCAGCTCCTGCGGCAGACGCTTCCGCAGGTAGCCGGTCGAGGAGACCTGCCGCAGCACCTCGAGCCCGCGGCTGGCCGCCTCTCCGGATACCTCGCGGAGGTTCCTGCGCCCTTCCTCGTCGCCCTGGCCCAACTCGTCGAAGCGCGCCCCCTGCGGCTGGACATGGGCAAGGTCGGTGCGGTCGAGATAGCTGATGGCGAGCTCGCGGAAGATGTAATCGAGGATCGAGGTCGCGTTCTTGATCGCCTCGTTGCCCTGGACCAGCCCCGAGGGCTCGAAGCGGGTGAAGGTGAAGGCGTCGACGAACTCCTCCAGCGGCACGCCGTACTGCAGCCCCATCGACACCGCGATGGCGAAGTTGTTCATCATCGCCCGGAAGCCCGCGCCTTCCTTGTGCATGTCGATGAAGATCTCGCCGAGCCGGCCGTCGCCGTACTCGCCAGTGCGGAGGTAGACCTTGTGGCCGCCGACGATCGCCTTCTGGGTGTAGCCCTTGCGGCGGTCGGGCAGCCGCTCCCGCCGGACGCGGGCAGCCTCGCGGACGACCTCGCGGACGATGATCTTCTCGACCACCTTCTCGGCCAGCACCTGGGCCCGGGCCGCCGGGGTGCCCTCGGCCAGCACCTCCCCGGCCTCCGCGTCGTCCTCCACGAGGCTTGCGGCGAGAGGCTGGGAGAGCTTGGAGCCGTCGCGGTAGAGCGCGTTGGCCTTGCAGCCGAGCGCCCACGACAGCTCGTAGGCCTTCAGGCAGTCCTCCACCGTCGCGGCATTGGGCATGTTGATGGTCTTGGAGATCGCCCCGGAGACGAAGGGCTGGGCCGCGGCCATCATCCGGATGTGGCTGTCCACCGACAGGTAGCGGCTGCCGCGCTTGCCGCAGGGGCTGGCGCAGTCGAACACCGGCAGGTGCGCCGGCCGCAGGTGCGGAGCGCCCTCGAGCGTCATCGTCCCGCAGACATGGTCGTTGGCGGCGTCGATCTCGGCCCTGGTGAAGCCGAGGTGGCGCAGCAGGTCGAAGCCGGGGCTGGCGAGTTCGGCCTCGGCGATGCCGAGCGTGCGGGCGCAGAACTCGGCCCCGAGCGTCCACTGGTTGAAGACGAAGCGGATGTCGAACGCCTGCGGCAGCGCCGCCTCGACGCGGGCGATCTGCTCGGGCCCGAAGCCGCGGGCGGCCAGCGCGGCATGGCCGATGGTGGCGCAGTTGGCGAGCGTGCCGTGGCCGACGGCGTGGGCCACGATCTGCTCGATCTGCCCGGGGTCGTAGCCGAGCACCTCCAGCGCCGCGGGGACCGAGCGGTTGATGATCTTGAAGTAGCCGCCGCCGGCGAGCTTCTTGAACTTGACCAGCGCGAAGTCGGGTTCGATGCCGGTGGTGTCGCAGTCCATGACAAGGCCGATCGTCCCGGTCGGCGCGATCACCGAGACCTGCGCGTTGCGGAAGCCGTGCGCCTCGCCGAGGGTGAGCGCCTCGTCCCAGGCGACGCGGGCCAGCGCCACCAGCCGCGGGTCGGGGCAGGCCGGCGCGTCCAGCGGCACCGGCCTGACCGCCAGCCCCTCGTAGCCGTCGGTGGCCGCATAGCAGGCGCGGCGGTGGTTCCGGATCACCCGCAGCATGTGCTCGCGGTTCCTGCGGTAGCCCGGGAAGGGCCCGCATTCGCGCGCCATCTCGGCCGATGTCGCGTAGGCGACCCCGGTCATCAGCGCGCTGAGGGCGGCGCACATCGCGCGGCCCTCGTCGCTGTCGTAGGGCAGGCCCATGTTCATCAACAGCCCGCCGATGTTGGCATAGCCGAGGCCGAGGGTGCGGAAATCGTGGCTGCGCTGGGCGATCTCGCGGCTGGGAAACTGCGCCATCAGCACGCTGATCTCGAGCGTCAGCGTCCACAGCCGCGTGGCGTGGATGTAGCCCTCGGCGTCGAAGCGGCCGCCCTGCCAGAAGGCGAGCAGGTTCATCGAAGCCAGGTTGCAGGCCGTGTCGTCGAGGAACATGTACTCCGAACAGGGATTGGAGGCCCGGATCGGCCCGTCGGCGGGGCAGGTGTGCCAGGCGTTGATGGTGTCGTGGAACTGCACGCCGGGGTCGGCGCAGGCCCAGGCGGCCTCGCCCACCCTGTCCCATAGCGCGCGCGCCCTGAGCTTGCGCGCTGCCTTGCCATCGGTGCGCCTCGTGAGCGTCCACTCGGCGTCCTCGCGCACCGCCCTGAGGAAGGCGTCGGTCACCCTGACCGAGTTGTTGGAGTTCTGGCCCGAGACGCTGGCATAGGCCTCTCCGTCCCAGTCGGTGTCGTAGGTGGGGAAGTCCATCGCCGTGAAGCCCTGCCCGGCGTATTGCAGGACGCGGCGGATGAACGCCTCGGGGATCATCGCGCGCTTGGCGGCGCGCACGGCCTCCTTCAGGGCCGGGTTGCGGAGGGGGTCGACGGCATCCGGGCGCGCCCCGTCCCAGGCGTTGACGGCCTCCATCAGCGCCTCGGTGTGGCGGCGGTGCAGCCGCGAGCCGGCGACGAGGCTCGCGACCTTCTGCTCCTCGATCACCTTCCAGGAGATGAAGTCCTCGATGTCGGGGTGATCCATGTCGCAGATCACCATCTTGGCCGCCCGCCGGGTGGTGCCGCCGGACTTGATGGCGCCGGCGGCGCGGTCGCCAATCTTGAGGAAGCCCATCAGCCCCGACGACCGGCCGCCGCCCGAGAGCTTCTCGCCCTCGCCGCGCAGCGCCGAGAAGTTCGTGCCGGTGCCCGAGCCGTACTTGAACAGCCGCGCCTCGCGCACCCAAAGGTCCATGATGCCGCCGTCGTTGACGAGGTCGTCGGCGACCGACTGGATGAAGCAGGCGTGCGGCTGGGGGTGCTCGTAGGCCGACCCCGAGCGCACCAGCTTGCCAGTGCGGAAGTCGACGTAGAAATGGCCCTGCCCCGGCCCGTCGATGCCATAGGCCCAGTGCAGCCCGGTGTTGAACCACTGCGGCGAGTTCGGGGCCGCCATCTGCAGCGCCAGCATGGCCCGCATCTCGTCGAAATAGGCGCGCGCGTCGGCCTCGGCGGAGAAATGGCCCCCCTTCCAGCCCCAGTAGGCCCACGCCCCCGCGAGGCGGTCGAAGACCTGGCGGGCCGAGGTCTCGCCGCCGTGGCGGGCCTCGGCGGGCAGCGCGGCCATCGCGGCCCCGTCGGCGACCGAGCGCCACAGGAACTCGGGCACGCCCTTCTCGCGCACGCGCGTCAGCCGCGCGGGCACGCCGGCGCGGCGGAAGTACTTCTGCGCCAGCACGTCCGAGGCGACCTGGCTCCAGCCCTCGGGCACCTCGACGCTCTCGGCGCGGAAGACCACGGTGCCGTCGGGGTTGCGGATCTCCGACGAGGTGGTGGCGAACGGGATGCCCGCATAGGCGTCCTGTCCCTCCCGCGTCAGCCTGCGTTCGATCTTCATTGCCGTCTCTGCCCCGTCGCTCGCGTTTCTGGAGGGCCGCCCCGCGCGGCCGGCCCCGTGCCGTCGCCGTCCGCACCCCACCCCGCAGGTGGCGGTGGCCGGGCACGCGCCCCGCTCCGGGGCCTGCGCACCGGTGCCCGCCCCGTGGCGGTGCTGCGGATTGCGGTCGTGCCCGGCGCGCGCCAACTACATGTAGTGTCCGTACGGCCAGCCTGCACAAGCTGCCGTAGGCGACCGCCAAGGTCAACAGATTCGTGAACGGCGGGCGCGAGCCTGTCGAAGGGCGGGAAGCGCCGCCGCCGCAGGGGGTTCGGCACCGCGGTTGAAGCCTGCTGCGAAGCGGTGGGCAGGATGTCGCGCCCGGGGCGTGGACGGCGTGCAACAGTTGCGGGGCCGGAAACGCGGCAGCGGCGGTCAAGAAGGCGGTAGGGGAGGTGGTCGGGGCGAGAGGATTCGAACCTCCGGCCTGCGGTACCCAAAACCGCCGCGCTACCAGGCTGCGCCACACCCCGACAGCCGCCTTCCTACCTTGCGGCGGCACGCATGAAAAGGGTGGGGCGGGAGCGCCGCGGGCGGCGGCGTCAGTCGCAGGGCCAGGCGGCGGCGGCGGGGTCGAGCGCGGGGTGGCGCATCTCGCTGCCCGGGCCGATCCCCAGCCGCGCCGCCAGCCCGCCGTTGATCTCCAGCACCAGAAGCACGCCGGCGCCGCCGTCGATCGGCGTCTCGTCGCGCGGGCGCGCGTTCGCGTGCACGCGGGTGACCCGGCCGGCGACGTCGGCGAAGACCATGTCGAGCGGGATCAGCGTGTTCTTCATCCAGAAGGCGGCGCGGCGGGGCTGGTCGTAGACGAACAGCATCCCGGCCGAGGCCGGAAGGCTGTCGCGGAACATCAGCCCCAGCGCCTGCTCCTCGGGGCTGTCGGCGATCTCGACGGTGAAGCGCACGGTGCCGGAGGGGCCGCGGATTTCCACCACGTCGTCCCGGCAGGCAGCCGCGGCCGGCAGGGCACCGGGCACCGCCACGGCAATCGCCGCGGCGGCTGCCGTCAATCCTGCGCGCGCACCGCCACGTCCCATGCGATCACCTGCACCGCCATCTTGCCACGCTTGCCAAGGATGACGCGCAGGCACACCGCCTCGCCCGCCGCAAGATCGCCGAAACCCGAGCGGCGGACGACATCCATGTGCACGAACACATCCTCCGGCCGTCCGAAGACATTGGCAAAGCCGAAACCCTTGATCTTGTCAAACCACTTCACGCGGGCTGGTTCAAGCGGCAGCTGCTCGAGTTCCTCGGCCGGCAGCGGGGCCACCGCCCGCTCCTCGCCCGCCGGCAGCACCGGCGGGACGATGCGCATGACGCCGGCCGCCTGCGGACCGCGCGGCGTGTCGTGGACCATCACCTCGATCCCCGCGCCCTCGGCCACCGAGCCCTGCCCGAAATTGCGCAGCACGTTGGCGTGGATCAGGATGTCCGGCCCCCCGTCGTCCGCCAGGATGAAACCGAACCCGCGCCCCGGGTCGTACCACTTGATGCGACCGGTAGCGTGACGGCGGGCTTCCCCGCCCTCTTCCCCGTCCATTTCCGCTCAGCACTCCCCCATGGGTTGTCCGCCTCAGTCTCATAAACCCGTTTGGCAATGGGGTACAAGGGCTTCAATCTGCATGCGCGCTGCATATTTGCCGTTCACGAAGCGCGAACGGCAGCAGGCAAGCCGCGGGCAGACGGCGATTTCATCATGGATTGAGCCTCTCGACATGCCACTGGCCGGTTTCCGCCGCCCGCCGCCAGCAGAAGCGGTCGTGCAGGCGGAAGGCACCGTCGGCCCAGAACTCGATCTCGGCGGGGCGGATGCGCAGCCCGCCCCAGAACGGCGGCCGCGGCGGGCTGGCGCCGAAGCGGGCGGCGGCGCGCGCGACCTCGGCCATCAGCGCCATGCGCGACTCAAGCGGCCGCGACTGGCGCGAGGCCCAGGCGCCGAGCCGGCTCTGCAGCGAGCGCGCGGCGAAATAGGCGTCGGCCTCGGCAACGCCCGCGGGCGTCACCGTCCCGCGGACGCGGATCTGGCGGCGGAGCGACTTCCAGTGCAGCACGAAGGCGGCGCGGCCGGTGGCGGCGATCTCGCGGCCCTTGGCGCTCTCGAGGTTGGTATAGAAGACGAAGCCGCCGTCGCCCCTGCCGTCGGCGTCGATCGCCTTCAGCAGCACCATGCGGACGTTGGGCAACCCGTCGGCGTCGACCGTGGCAAGGGCGATCGCGTTGGGGTCGTTGGGCTCGCTGGCCTCGGCCTCGGAAAGCCAGGCGCGGGCGATGGCGAAGGGATCCTCACCCGCGAAGATGCCGCCACGCTCGCCCATGCCCGCCTCCGTTCCGGCCCGACCCGCAGGTCTGCTAGCGGCGCGCCGGGGGCAGGGCAAGGCCACGCTCACTTGATGACGGGCAGGGCCTCGGCTAAGGGTCGCGGGGCCCCGTGCGTGCAGGCGCGCGGGCGGTGCGGAAGGAGACGGGAATGGCCGGCGGACTGATGGCGGGCAAGCGCGGCCTGATCATGGGGCTGGCCAACGACAAGTCGATCGCCTGGGGCATCGCGCGCGCCTGCCGCGATGCCGGCGCCGAGCTTGCGCTCTCCTACCAGGGCGGGCCGTTCCGCAAGCGCGTCGAGCCGCTCGCGGCCCAGCTTGGCGTGGCCGAGCTGGTCGAATGCGACGTCGCATCGCCGGAGTCGCTCGATGCCCTCTTTGCCCGGCTCCGGGCGGCCTGGGGACGGCTCGACTTCGTCGTTCATGCCATCGGCTTTTCCGACAAGAACGAGCTGCGCGGCCGCTACGTCGACACCAGCCCCGAGAACTTCCGCCTGACGATGGACGTCTCGGTCTATTCCTTCACCGCCATCAGCCGGCGGGCGGCGGCGCTGATGGCGGGCGGCGGCAGCCTGCTCACGCTTACCTACTACGGCGCCGAGAAGGTGATGCCGCACTACAACGTGATGGGCGTGGCCAAGGCCGCGCTCGAGGCCAGCGTGCGCTACCTCGCCGAGGACCTCGGCCGCGAGGGCATCCGCGTCAACGCCATCTCGGCGGGGCCGATCAAGACGCTGGCTGCCAGCGGCATCGGCGATTTCCGCTACATCATGAAGTGGAACGAGTACAACTCGCCCCTGCGCCGCAACGTCAGCATCGACGATGTCGGCCGGGCGGCGCTGGCGCTCCTGTCCGACCTCGGCGCCGGCGTCACCGGCGAGGTGCTGCACGTCGATGCCGGCTACCATGTCGTCGGCATGAAGGCGGTGGACGCCCCCGACATCGAGGCGGTCCGCCGGGAGAACGGGCAATGACCGACCGTCTGCCGCACGAGAAGGGCTTCCACGTCTCCTGGGACCAGATCCACCGCGACGCCCGGGCGCTGGCCTGGAGGCTGGACCGCCGGGGACCCGACGAGGGCGCCTGGCGGGCGGTGGTGGCGGTCACGCGCGGCGGCATGGCGCCGGCGATGATCGTGAGCCGCGAGCTCGACATCCGCGTCGTCGACACGATCTCGGTCAAGTCCTACGACCGCCAGACCCAGACGCCGCCGCGGCTGATCAAGGCGCCGCAGGCCGAGGTGATGGGCGACGGGACCGGGGTGCTGGTCATCGACGACCTCGTCGACACCGGCAAGACGCTGGAACTGATCCGCGGCCTCTATCCGCGGGCGCATTTCGCCACCGTCTACGCCAAGCCGATGGGCAAGCCGCTGGTGGACACCTACATCACCGAGGTGAGCCAGGACACCTGGATCTTCTTTCCCTGGGACATGGCGCTGCAGTACGTCGAACCCTACCGCGGCCGCTAGGGCGGACGCCCGCCGGCGGCCACCCCGCGTCGGCGGCGGACGCCCTTGCGCCGGGCGGCGGGTCGGCTGCAAATGGCGCGATCCCGGACCGGAGGCCTGCCGATGCCGCGCCCGCTGAACCCCGCCATGGCCGCGACCGAGACCCCCCCGGTGATGGAGGCGCGGCGCTGGCTGGCCGAGGCGCGGCTGCCCGACGGCCTGGCATTGCTCAACGTCAGCCAGGCGGCCCCGGTCGACCCCCCGCCCGAGGGGCTGCGCCGGGCGATGGCCGCGGCGGTCCTCGACGACCCCGGGGCGCATCTCTACGGGCCCGTCCTCGGCCTGACGGCACTGCGCGAGGCGGTGGCGGCACGCTGGACGGCGGCCTACGGCGGGCGCATCGAACCGGCGCAGGTGGCCGTGACCGCCGGCTGCAACATGGCCTTCTGCGCCGCCCTGGCGACGCTTGCCGGGCCGGGCGAGGAGGTCATCCTGCCCGCGCCCTGGTACTTCAACCACCGGATGTGGCTGGACATGCAGGGGGTGCGCACGGTTCCGCTGGCCTGCGGCGAGGGCATGCTGCCCGACCCCGCCGCGGCGGCGGCGCTGGTCGGCCCGGCGACGCGCGCGATCGTGCTCGTCACCCCCAACAACCCCACCGGGGCGGAGTATCCCGCCGGCCTCGTGCGCGCCTTCTTCGAGCTTGCCCGCGCCCGCGGCCTCGCGCTCGTCCTCGACGAGACCTACCGCGACTTCGACAGCCGGCCCGGCGCCCCCCACGACCTTTTCGCCGATCCCGCCTGGCCGGAGACGGTGATCCAGCTCTACTCCTTTTCCAAGGCCTACCGGCTGACCGGCCACCGCGTCGGGGCCGTCGTCGCCGATGCCGCCCGGCTTGCCGAGGTCGAAAAATTCCTCGACACGGTGGCGATCTGCGCCCCGGCGCTCGGCCAGAGGGCGGCGCTGTGGGGGATCGCCCATCTCGACCAGTGGCTTGCCGGCGAGCGCGCCGAGATCCTCGACCGCCGGGCGGCGATTGCGGCGGCGTTCGCGGCCCTGCCGGGATGGCGGCTGCTCGGCTGCGGGGCCTACTTCGCCTACGCCGCGCACCCCTTCGAGCTGCCCTCCGACGTGCTGTGCCGGCGGCTGGTGGCGGAGGCTGGCGTGCTGGCCCTGCCGGGGACGATGTTCACCCCGCCGGGCGATCCGGCCGGCGCGCGCCAGCTGCGCATCGCCTTTGCCAACGTCGCCCGCCCGGGGCTTGCCGAACTCGGCCGCCGGCTTGCCCGCTTCGCCCCCTGACGGGCTTGCCCCGCCCCGGGGCAGCCCTTATTGAGGCGCCGAACGGGGCCGGCGGGAGGCGGAGATGGCGGCGAAGGGCAACACATCGCGGCTGCTCGTGTGGGTCCTGCTCGGGCTGCTCGTGGTGGGCCTCGCGGGCTTCGGCGTCGACAGCTTCGGCGGCAGCGTGCGGGCGATCGGCCGGGTCGGCGACCGCGACATCACCACCCGCGACTACGCCCGCGCGCTGCAGCAGGAGATCCGCGCCTTCGAGGCGCAGATCGGCCAGCCGGTGCCCTTCCAGACCGCGGTGACGCTGGGGCTGGACCGCGTCGTGCGCCAGAACCTGGTCACCATCGCCGCTCTCGACAACGAGGCCCGGCGCATCGGCCTGTCGGTCGGCGACGAGACGGTGCGGCGCGGGCTGCTGGAGATCCAGGCGTTCCGGGGGCTCGACGGCAGCTTCGACCGCGAGTCCTACCGCTTCGTGCTGGAACAGAACGGCTTCAGCGAGACCGAGTTCGAGGACCAGCTGCGCGCCGAGAGCACGCGCACCCTGCTGCAGTCGGCCGTGGTCGGCGGCGTCGCGGCGCCGCCGGCCCATGTCGATGCGCTCTACGGCTGGGCGGCCGAGCGGCGGAGCTTCCGCCTCCTGCGGCTGGCGACGCCCTCCGAGCCCGTGGGCGAGCCCGACGACGCCGCGCTGCGGGCCCATTACGAGGCCGACATCGCCGCCTACACCCGGCCCGAGGGCCGGCGCATCACCTACGGCTGGCTGTCGCCGGCATCGCTGATCGACACGGTGGAGGTCGACGAGGCGGCGGTGCGCGAGCTCTACGACCGCCGCATCGGCGAGTTCGTGCAACCCGAGCGGCGGCTGGTGGAGCGACTGGTGTTCGCCTCGGAGGCCGAGGCGCAGGCGGCGATGGAGCGGCTGGCCGGTGACGAGGGTGCCTTTGTCGCCATCGTCGCCGAGCGCGGGCTGGCGTTGTCGGATGTCGACATGGGCGATGTCACCCGCGAGGAGCTCGGCGCGGCCGGCGAGGCGGTGTTCGCGCTGGCCGCGCCGGGGGTGGTGGGCCCCCTGCCCTCGCCGCTCGGCCCGGCGATCTTCCGCATGAACGGCATCCTCGCCGCCCAGGCGACCCCCTTCGAGGAGGCCCGCGAGGAGCTGCGCGCCGAACTGGCGATGGAGCGCGCGCGCCGGCAGATCGCCGAGCGCATGGCCGAGGTGCAGGACCTGCTCGCCGGCGGCGCCACGGTGGAGGATCTGGCGCGCGATCTCGGCATGGAGCTCGGCACCGTCGACTGGCGCGATGGCGACAGCGACGGCATCGCCGCCTACACCGCCTTTCGCACCGCCGCGACCGGGCTGACCGAGGGCGGCTTTGCCGAACTCGTGGAGTTCGACGACGGCGGCCTCGCGGTGCTGCGGCTCGATGCGCTGCTGCCGGCCGAGCCGCTGCCCTTCGAGGATGTCGTGGTGCGGGTGATCGAGGACTGGGCGGCGGCCGAGACCGCGGCCCGCCTCGCGGCCGAGGCCGAGGCGCTGGCCGGGCGGCTGCGCGCCGGCGAGGCCGCCGAGGCGCTGGGGCCCGCCGTCGAGGCCTTCTCGGGCATGACCCGCGACGGGTTCGTCGAGGGCGTGCCGCGCGCGGTGCTGACGACGCTCTTTGCCATGACGCCGGGCGAGGTGAAGGTGCAGGCACAGGAGGCGGAGGTGTTGGTGCTCGTCCTCGACGAGGTGCTGCCGCCCGATCCCGCCGATGCCGAGGCCGAGGCGCTGCGCGCGGCGATCCGCTCGCAGGCGTCGGAGGGCATCGCCCAGGACCTCTTCCAGCACTTCGCCCGCGCGCTCGAGGGCGAGGCGGGCATCTTCTTCGACGATGCCGCGATCGCCGCCGTGCACACCCAGTTCCAGTGACGTGACCGCGCTCGCACCCGATTTCGCTACCTTCGCCGCCGGCTGGGAGGCCGGGCGCAACCAGCTGGTGTGGGCCCGGATGGCGGCCGACCTCGACACCCCGGTGTCGCTGATGCTGAAGCTCGCCGAGGCGCGCGCCGACAGCTTCATGCTGGAAAGCGTGACCGGCGGCGAGGTGCGGGGGCGCTATTCGGTGGTCGGGATGAAGCCCGACCTGGTCTGGGAATGCCGCGGCGCACGGGCACGCATCAACCGCGCCGCCCGCTTCGACGCCGCCGCCTTCGCCGACGAGCCCGCCCCGGCGCTGGACAGCCTGCGCGCGCTGATCGCCGAGAGCCGCATCGCCATGCCCGAGGGGCTGCCGCCGATCGCCGCGGGGCTCTACGGCTATCTCGGCTACGACATGGTGCGACTGGTCGAGCGGCTGCCCGACGACCGGCCCGACCCGCTCGGCCTGCCCGACGCGGTGCTGTTGCGGCCGTCGGTGGTGGCGGTGCTGGACGGGGTCAGGGGCGAGGTGACGCTGGTCGCCCCGGCCTGGGCGGGCAGCGGGCTGACGGCGCGGGCGTCCTACGCCCAGGCGGCCGAACGGGTGATGGACGCGCTGCGCGACCTTGACCGCGGGCTGGCGCGCGACGCCCGCGGCCTCGGCGCCGCCGCCCCGCCAAGCGAGCCCCGCTCGAACTTCACCCGCGAGGCCTACATGGCCGCGGTCGCCCGCGCCAAGGACTACATCGCCGCCGGCGACATCTTCCAGGTCGTGCCCTCGCAGCGCTGGACCATGGCCTTCCCACGCCCGCCGTTCGCCTTCTACCGCTCGCTGCGGCGCACCAACCCCTCGCCGTTCATGTTCTTCTTCAACTTCGGCGGCTACCAGATCGTCGGCGCGAGCCCCGAGATCCTCGTCCGGCTGCGCGACGGGCAGGTGACCATCCGCCCCATCGCCGGCACCAGGCGGCGCGGCGCCACCGCCGAGGAGGACCGCGCGCTCGAGGCCGAGCTACTTGCCGACCCCAAGGAGCGGGCCGAGCATCTGATGCTGCTCGACCTCGGGCGCAACGACGTCGGTCGGGTGGCGCGCATCGGCACGGTGCGCCCCACCGAAAGCTTCGTCATCGAACGCTATTCGCACGTCATGCACATCGTCTCGAACGTCGTGGGCGAGCTGCGCGCGGGCGAGGACGCGCTGTCGGCGCTGCTTGCAGGGCTGCCGGCCGGCACGGTGTCGGGGGCCCCCAAGGTGCGGGCGATGCAGATCATCGACGAGCTCGAGCCCGAGAAGCGCGGCGTCTACGGCGGCGGGGTGGGCTATTTCGCCGCCAACGGCGAGATGGACTTCTGCATCGCGCTGCGCACGGGCGTGCTGAAGGACGGACAGCTGCACATCCAGGCGGGCGGCGGGGTGGTCGCCGACAGCGATCCCGCCGCCGAATGGGAGGAGACGGTCGCCAAGTCGCGGGCGCTGCGCCGGGCGGCCGAGGACGCCGGCCAGTTCACCGGCGGCAACAGCGGCTGACCGGCCCACGGCGCGGGGAGAGCCAAAATTCTTCGTGCGAAGAATTTTGGCGCGCCCTTCGGCTGCGGGCGGTGCCGGCGCCGGCCGGCCTGCCCGCCTCAGCGCCCGGTGAGGACGGCCGAGACCGGGGCGAGGGCGACCTGGCCGGCGCGCGGCGAGCCCGCGGCCCAGGCGGCGACGGCCTCGGCGACTGCCGGCGTCAGCGGTGCGTAAAGGATCGCCGCACCGGTCTGGTTGGCACGGAACACCGCCCGGTCGAGCGCCCGGCGCAGCCCGGCGGCATCCTCGGCAGCGGTGACCGCGAGCGTCACCCGCACCGCCGGAACCCCGGCGCCGGCGGCGATCCGCGAGGCGGATTCGAGCCCCGGCAGGTCGGGAAGGATCATCCCCAGCCCGGCGTCGGCGAGGATCGGCACCACTGCACGGGCAAGGGCGGCATCGGCGCGGAAGCCGCCGCTGTCGGGGTCGAGCACCGCAACCGCCTCGGGCAGGACTGCGGCGTGGCTTTCGAAGGTGACAGCCACGTCGGCCGCCGTCGCCCCGGGCGGGATGCCTGTGGCCAGCGCCACCACCTCGCGCCCCGCGGCGCGGTGGGCGCGGGCATCGGCGGCCGCACCGGGGCGCAGCGGGTCGACGACCACTGCCAGAGGCATGTCGAGGCCGGCGAGCGCGGACGCCTCCGCCCCGCCGGCGTCGGAGAGGAGGATCGCCAGCCGCGGCCGGCCGGTCGCGTCCTCGAAGGGCTGCGCATGGAGCTGCAGCGCCGGAACATCCGCCACCTCGGCGGCCGCCACGGCCTCGCCGGCGGCTGGCGGTGTGGCGGGCTCGGGTGCGCCCGGCACGATCTGGGGCAGCCTGCCCCTCCCGGGGCCGGCGGGCGCCTCGGGCGCGGCGGCGGGAGGGCCGGGCACGGGCGCGGCGGGCGGGACATCCGCTCCCGCGGCCGGCCCGGCGTCGGAGGCGGGCGGCGGCGGCACCCCCGGCGCGGGCATCGCGGCGGCAGGGTCGGCGCCGGCCGCGGGTGCCGGCCCGGCAGTTCCGGCGGCCGGTGGCCCGGCCGGCGGGTCGACCGGGGGGCTGGCCGGGGCAGGAACGGGCGTTGGGGCCGCGGGGGCCGCCGGCGCGCCGTCCCCGCCGGTCACCGCCGGGGGTGACGCCGCGGATGGCGTCGCGGCCGCGGGGGCCACCGGATCGGCTGCGGGGGCGAGCGCCCCGACCCCCGCGCCTGCGGTCGCCGGTGCCGTCCCGGCGACAGGCGGGGCCGGCGGCGCTTCCGTCGCGGCCGGGGCGGCGGCGC
>JAHDXW010000006.1 GCA_023383015.1 Paracoccaceae bacterium | reverse complement strand
CCGCCACCCTCCGCCCCCGCCTCCGTCCCCCCGGCCGGCACCTCCGCTCCCCCCGCCGGGGACGCCGCCGCGCCGCCGCCCCCGCCGGCCGGCGACACGCCCCTCATGTCGGAGACCGGGCCCACCGGGATGTCCGCCGCAGGCGATCCCGGCCCGCCCCTCCCGGAACCCGCCCGCGGTTCCCATGCCGCCGCGGCCGAGGCGCGCGCCCCCAGCTCCGGGCTCGCGCCTGTCCCCGCCCCTGCCGCGCGCGAGGTGGCCGGGCTTCTGGCCTCGGCGCTGGTGCGGGGCGCGGGCGACCTCGCGCTGGTGCTCGAGCCGGCGGACCTGGGCCCGCTCCACTTCACGATCGAGACCGCCGACGGCCGCCTCTCTGTCACCGTCACCGCCGAGCGGGCCGAGACGCTGGAGCTGATGCGCCGCCACCCCGAGACGCTCGCCGAGGCCTTCCGCGCCGCGGGCTTCGGCAGCGTCGACATGAGCTTCGGCCGCCACCCGGGCCAGGAGGCCGCCGACCCCGCCCCCCCCGGGGCCACCACCACCGCACCCGTTGCTGCATCGCCCCCACCCGGGCCGCCGCCGCCAGCCGCCGGCCGGCTCGACCTTCGCCTCTGACCCCGCCGAGGAGCCCGCCATGACCGACCTCGCCGCCCCCGCCCGCCGTGGCATGATCGGCGCCGACTTCCAGACCTTCCTGCAGATGCTGACCGTCCAGATGCGCCACCAGGATCCGCTGAACCCCATGCAGGCCAGCGACTTCGCGGTCCAGCTTGCCACCTTCGCCGGGGTCGAGCAGCAGGTCGTGACCAACCAGCTGCTCGAGGGCATGGCGGCCCAGATGGGGGTGGCGGGGCTGGCCGAGTTCGCGGACTGGGTCGGGATGGAGGCGCGGGCGGTCGCGCCGGCGCATTTCTCGGGCGAACCCGTCCGCCTCGCCCCGCAGATCCTCGCCATCGCCGACCGGGCCGAACTCGTCGTGCGCAACGCCTTCGGCACCGAGGTCGACCGCCGCGAAATCCCGTTCGCCGCGGGCGACTACCTCTGGGACGGCCGCGGAGCCGACGGCCTGCCCCTGCCCGAGGGCGACTACAGCTTCGAGCTGGTCAGCTTCGCCCAGGGCGCGCCCGTCGCCGCCGCGCCGGTGGAGGTCTGGGCGCGGGTGGCCGAGGCGCGGCTGCAGGGCGGTGTCGTCCACCTTCTGCTCGCCGGCGGCGTGCAGGTGCCCGCCGGCGCCGTCTCGGCGCTGCGGCCGCCGGGCTGAGGGGTGCCGCCGCCGGCCGGGGGCGCGTCGATTTTGCCCTGTCGCAGGCGCCGGGGCGGCGCTAAACAGGCGCCGATCCGCGGGACCGCCCGCCCAGAGAGGGAGACCCCCACGCATGAAGGTTCTCGTGCCCGTCAAGCGCGTGATCGACTACAACGTGAAGGTCCGCGTCCGGTCGGACGGCACCGGCGTCGATCTGGCCAACGTCAAGATGTCGATGAACCCCTTCGACGAGATCGCCGTCGAGGAGGCGATCCGCCTGAAGGAGCGCGGCGCAGCCTCCGAGATCGTGGCCGTGTCGATCGGCGTGGCGCAGGCGTCCGAGACCCTGCGCACGGCGCTGGCGATGGGGGCCGACCGGGCGATCCTGATCCGCGCCGCGGCCGACGTCCACCAGGACATCGAGCCGCTCGCGGTCGCCAAGCTGCTTGCCGCGGTGGCGCGGGACGAGGGGCCGGGGCTGATCCTGTGCGGCAAGCAGGCGATCGACAACGACATGAACGCCACCGGCCAGATGCTGGCGGCGCTGCTCGGCTGGCCGCAGGCGACCTTCGCCAGCGCCCTCGCGGTTGCCGACGGCACGGCCGAGGTCACGCGCGAGGTCGACGGCGGGCTGCAGGTGCTGCGGGTGGCGCTGCCGGCGGTGGTGACGGTCGACCTGCGGCTGAACGAGCCGCGCTATGCAAGCCTGCCCAACATCATGAAGGCCAAGAAGAAGCCGCTGGAGGAGAAGGCGCCGGCCGACTACGGGGTCGACGTGACGCCGCGGCTGACGGTCGTGCGCACGGCCGAGCCGGCGGGCCGCAAGGCGGGGGTGAGGGTCGGCTCGGTCGACGAGCTGATCGCGAAGCTGAAGGACGAGGCGGGGGTGATCTGATGGCGGTTCTGCTTCTTGCCGAGGTGACCGACGGGCAGCTGATGCGCGATGCCACCGCCAAGGCGGTGACGGCGGCGGCGGCGCTCGGGCCGGTGACGGTGCTCTGCGCGGGGGCGCGGGCGGCGGCCGCGGCGGCCGAGGCCGCGACGATCGCGGGCGTGGCCCGCGTGCTCGCGGCCGAGGCGCCGGTCTACGGCCACCGGCTGGCCGAACCTGCCGCGGCGCTGATGGTGCGCCTGGCGGCCGGCTTCGGCCATGTCGCCGCGCCGGCGACGACGGATGCCAAGAACATCCTGCCGCGGGTCGCGGCGCTGCTCGACGTCATGATCCTGCAGGATGTGACGCGGGTGGTCGACCCCGACACCTTCGAGCGGCCGATCTACGCCGGCAACGCCATCCAGACGGTGCGCTCGGCCGATGCGGTCAAGGTCGTCACCTTCCGCACCGCTGCCTTCGAGGCCGCCGGCAGCCAGCCCGCCGCCCCGGTCGAGGCGGTCGCGGTCGCCGAGACGCCCGCCGGGTCGGCCTGGGTCGAGGATCGGGTCGCGGCCTCCGACCGGCCCGAGCTCACCTCGGCCGGCATCGTCGTCTCGGGCGGCCGCGGGGTCGGCAGTGCCGAGCAGTTCGCGCTCATCGAGCGGCTTGCGGACAAGCTGGGCGCGGCCGTCGGCGCCAGCCGTGCGGCGGTCGATTCGGGCTATGCGCCGAACGACTGGCAGGTGGGCCAGACCGGCAAGGTCGTGGCGCCCGACCTCTATGTCGCGGTCGGCATCTCGGGGGCGATCCAGCACCTCGCCGGCATGAAGGACAGCAAGGTCATCGTCGCCATCAACAAGGACGAGGAGGCGCCGATCTTCCAGGTCGCCGATTACGGGCTCGTGGCCGACCTCTTCCAGGCGGTACCGGAACTGATCGACAAGCTCTGAGGGCTCACAGGAGCCCGGCCAGTGCCGGGGCGAGCGCCGCGGCAACCTCGGCATGGACGGCCGGGTTCGGCAGGCCGGCGGCGGCCGGCGCATCGAGGGCCGGGAACTGCATACCTGCGGTGCCCTGCGCCAGCGCCGCCGGGCTGGCCACCACCTCGACGACGCGGGCAGCCGCCGGCCTGACCGCCTCGATCATCGCGCGGGTGACAAGAAGGGGGTCGCAGGCCGGGTCGGTCCCCGCACCCTCGGCCTCGGGCGGGTGGCCGGCCACCCACAGGAGCACCGCCTCCCCGCCGGCCAGGCCCATCAGGGTGCGCGTGCGTTCGACCCAGCACGCCCGCAGCGTCTCGGCCAGAACGGCGAAGCGGCGCCGCGACCGCGCCGCCAGCGCCGCGGCCAGATGGCGGGTGAAGGCGAATTCGGTGAAGTCGACCTCGGGGAAAAGCGCCCGCAGGGCCGGCGTCGCCGCCACGAAGCGGTCGTTGCGCCGCGGATGGACGCTGTAGAAGCGGTTGGAGAGGTTGTGCGCCCCGGTGACCTGCACCACGGTCACCCGGGCCGCCGCCGCAGCCGACCGTACGGCGCCGTCGTGCAGGAAGACGTCGGCGCCGGCGTTCATGCAGCCCATGTTCACCACCGGCAGCCCCAGCCGGTCCTCTGCCAGCGCCGGCCACGGCCGGGCGACGAACTTGCCGTAGGTCTCCGCCCCGCCGAGCGCGAGGCAGAACTCCCCCGCCAGCGGCCGCGCCGGCCCGCGGAAGACCAGCTTCGACGTGCCGTAGCGGCACGGCGCATAGTCGAGCGTACCTGCGCCCGGAGCCTCGAAGGCCATGGCACCCACCCTTGTCCGACTCACCCGCCCTCAGGGTCGGGGCGCGTCCTTTCCGGGAGCCTAAGGCGCGGATTTGAAGGATCGGCCCGGTCCTCCGGGAGGGGCGGTTCGGCCTTGCACCCGCGCCGGGCGGGTGCATAAGGATGGCGCGCAGCCGAAGGGGGGGGGAATGGACATCCGGACGGTCGGGATCGTTGGCGCCGGGCAGATGGGCAACGGCATCGCGCATGTCTTCGCCCTGGCCGGCTACGACGTCGTGATGACCGACATCAGCCAGTCCGCGCTTGACCGGGCGATGGCGACGATCGGCCGCAACCTCGACCGGCAGGTGACCCGCGGCCGCATCGCCGAGGCCGACAGGGCCGCAGCGCTCGGCCGCATCCGCACCACGCTGGCGCTGGCCGACCTCGGCCCCTCCGACCTCGTCATCGAGGCGGCGACCGAGAGGGAGCAGGTCAAGAACGAGATCTTCGCCGGGCTGCTGCCACATCTGGCGCCGCACACGATCCTGACCTCGAACACCTCCTCGATCTCGATCACGAGGCTTGCCAGCCGCACCGACCGGCCGGAACGCTTCATGGGCTTCCACTTCATGAACCCGGTGCCGGTGATGCAGCTGGTCGAACTGATCCGCGGCATCGCCACCGACGAGGCGACCTTCCGCAGCTGCCTCGCCGTGGTCGAGCGGCTGGGCAAGACCGCGGCCAGCGCCGAGGACTACCCCGCCTTCATCGTCAACCGCATCCTGATGCCGATGATCAACGAGGCGGTCTATGCCCTCTACGAGGGCGTGGGCAGCGTCCGCTCGATCGACACCTCGCTGAAGCTCGGCGCCAACCACCCGATGGGGCCCCTGGAGCTTGCCGACTTCATCGGCCTCGACACCTGCCTGGCAATCATGAACGTGCTGCACGAGGGGCTGGCGGACACCAAGTACCGCCCCTGTCCGCTGCTGGTGAAATACGTCGAGGCCGGCTGGCTCGGCCGCAAGACCGAGCGCGGCTTCTACGACTACCGCGGCCCCGCGCCGGTACCGACGCGCTGAGCCCTCACATCGGCTCGCCGAAGCGGCCGGCGACCAGCGCCTCCAGCGCGTCGGCCAGCCGCTCGGCCTCGGGCCCCGAGGTGGTCAGGGTGATGGAGCTGCCACGGTGGGCGGCCAGCATCAGCAGGCCCATGATCGAATCGCCACCGACGCGCATGCCGTCCTTCTCCACCTCGGCGGTGGCGTCATGGGCCTCGACGACCTCGACGAACCGGGCCGAGGCGCGCGCGTGCAGCCCCTTCTCGTTGACGATGCGCAGGGTCCGCCGGCTCATCCGATCTGCCGGCCCGAGGTGACGTCGAAGCTGGCGATGTAGCGCCGCCCGGCCTCGAGCGCCGAGGACACCGCATCGGGCACCGCCATCTGCCGCGACTTGGCAAGCTTGATCAGCATCGGCAGGTTGGCGCCGTAGAGGATGCGCCGGTTGCCGCAGGCGCAGGCCAGGAGCGCCAGGTTCGACGGCGAGCCGCCGAACATGTCGGTCACCACGACGACGCCGTCGCCCTCGTCCACCGCATCGGCAGCGCGGCAGATCTCGGACTGCTTAGCGGCCCGGTCGTGGTCTTCCTCGATTGCCACCGCGAGGATGCCGGGCTGGTGGCCCACCACATGCTCCACGGCCGACAGATACTCCCGCGCGAGACCGCCGTGCGCGACGATCACGATTCCGATCACGACCCTTCACCCCTGGACGGCGGCGCCGGCGACTCCGCCCGCCGTTCGAGTTCCCTGTGGCGTATAGATACGGGCCAGCCGCCATCCGCAAGCCTGCGGGCGAGGTTTTCGGCCACCGTGACCGAACGGTGCTGCCCGCCCGTGCAGCCCAGGCCGATCGCCAGGTGCGGGCGGCCGGCGGCGCGCTGCGCCGGCAGGACAAGCTCGACCAGCCCGGCCAGGCGGTCGAAGAACTCCGCATAGAGCGGGTCGGCGGCGACATGGGCGGCCACCGCGGGGCTGCGCCCGTCGAGGGGCCGCAGGCCGGCGTCCCAGTAGGGGTTGCGCAGGAAGCGGCAGTCGAACATCAGGTCGATGCCGGGCGGCACGCCGCGCTTGAAGGCGAAGGAATGCACCGACACGGCGAAGGCGGCCGCACCGGCGGCGCCGAACAGCCGCTCCAGCGCGCCGCGCAGGTCGTGGGGCGACAGCTCCGTGGTGTCCACCAGGACGTCGGCCGCCTCGCGGAGCGGGCGGAGGAGGTCAAGCTCGCGCGCGACGCCGGCGGCAGCCGGCTCGGCCGGCGACAGCGGGTGACGGCGGCGGGTCTCGGCGTAGCGGTTGACCAGCACCTCCGGGCGGCAGTCGAGGTAGAGCAGGTCGACGGCCAGACCGGGGTCGGCACGCAGCCGGTCGCACAGCGCCACCAGCCCGGCGACGCTGAAGTCGCGGTTGCGGACGTCGAGGCCGAGCGCCACCGGCCGGCCCGGCGGCTGCCCCTCGAACAGGCGCGGCACGAATGTCAGCGGTAGGTTGTCGATCGGCTCCCAGCCGAGGTCGGCGAGGGCGGCGATGGCGGTCGTCCGCCCGGCCCCCGACGGTCCGGTGACAAGCACCAGACGCTGCGCCGCAGTCGCCGGCGCCGGGGTCGCCGCCTGGGATGTCGCTCCGGTCATGCCGCCCTGCCTCCGCCCTGCAGATAGGCGATCAGCGCGGCAGGAAAATGGGGGCTCGCCACGGCGTGAAACAGCGGCAGCGGCCGGCCGAGCAGCGCCAGCCGCCGCTCGGGCGGAAGGCGCGCTGTCTCGGCCCGCGAGAGGTCGACGACGGCCGTGACCGGCGCCGCGGCGCGGAAGGCGACCCGCAGCAGGCCGAGGCCCCGCGCCTCGATCAGCCCCGCGGTGGCGGCCGGCGGGCGGGCGATGAGCGTCGCGCCCTCGGCCGCGACCAGCACGCCGTCGTCGGCCACAAGCGCCGCGCCCGCCGCCATCAGCGCCAGCGCGAGCGACGACTTGCCCGCCCCCGACGGCCCCAGGATCAGGAGGCCCGCCGACCCGGCGGCCACCGCCGAGCCGTGCAGCGGCCGGCCGTCGCGGGCCGCAGCCGCCGCCGCCCGCCCCGCCGCCGACGGCCGCCCGCCCCCGCCCGCCGCGGCGGCCCGCGGAGGGGCGCCCCCGGCGGCGGCGGCGGCGGTCACACCGGCAGGCCGACCACGAAGCGCGCCCCCAGCGGGTCGGACGTCGGGTCGGCATCGGTGGGGCGGATGTTCTCGGCCCAGATGACCCCGCCATGGGCCTCGACGATCTGCTTGGATATGGCCAGGCCCAGCCCAGAATGCTCGCCGAACTGCCCCGGCGGCCGCTCGGAGTAGAAGCGCTTGAAGATCTTGGTCAGCGCCTGCTCGGGGATGCCGGGGCCGGTGTCCTCGACCACCACCAGCACCCGGTTCTCGCGCCGGCGGACCCACAGCCGCACCGCGTCGCCGTCCTCGCAGAACGAGATGGCGTTGGTCAGCAGGTTCACGAACACCTGCGCCAGCCGGCCCTCGAGGCCCTGGATCAGCAAGGGCCCGGGCGGGAAGTCGGTGATGAAGTCGACCCCCTTCTCGGCCGCCTGCTTGCCCAGGTGCTCGCCGAGATTGCCCAGCATCCGCAGCAGGTCGAAGGGCTCCTCGTGCTCCTTGACCAGTTCGCTGTCCAGCCGCGAGGCGTTGGAGATGTCCGAGACCAGCCGGTCGAGCCGGCGGACGTCGTGCTCGATCACTTCGAGCAGGCGCTGGCGCTGGTCCTCGCGGGTGGTCCGCTTCAGCGTGCCGACGGCCGAGCGCAGGCTGGCGAGGGGGTTCTTGATCTCGTGGGCGACGTCGGCGGCGAACTGCTCGTTGGCGTCGATGCGGTCGTAGAGGGCCGCGACCATGCCGCGCATCGCCTCCGAAAGCCGGCCGATCTCGTCGGGACGGGCGGCGAGGTCGGGAATGCGGATGCGCGCCGGGCTCATCTTGCGGGCGTTGCGCTCCCGTCCTGCCTCGGCAGCGGCGGCGAGGTCGGAGATCGGGTTGGCGATGGTCGAGGCCAGCACCAGGCTCAGCCCGATCGAGACCAGGAGCGCGATGACGAACATCTGCAGCACCTGCTCGCGCTCGTTGCGCACCAGCGTGTCGATCTCGCCGGCCGCGGAGGTCAGCGCCACCACCGCCGCGGGGGTGCCGGCCACCGTCACCGGGGTCGCAACGGTGAAGACGGTGCGGCCGGACTCGTCGCGGCCGGTGTTCACACGGGTGTTGCCGGCCAGCGCATCGGCCAGCATCGCACGCGCAAGCTCGCCCGGAGCCACCTCGGGGGCCTTGTTCGCGGCCGGCGACAGCAGCGCCGACAGCCCCTCCCACACCCGGTTCAGGAAGTCGGTGATGAGGGTCGAGCGGGCGCCGCGGTCAAGCCCGGGCGCGCCGCCCGGCGGCCGCGGGGCGCCGCGGGCGGTGGCCTGAAGCGTGCCGTCGGGCGCGTAGAGGAAAAGCTCGACCCCGGGTTCCAGCGACAGCCCGCCGGCGAGGGCGGCAAGGTCGGGGCCCTCCGCGGCATCCGCTTCGCCCGACAGCTGCAGCGCCACGATGTCGGCGATCAGCCCGGCCTCGACCACCAGCGCCCGCTCGCGCTGCAGCACGAGGCTGTCGCGGAAGGGGTTGAGATAGAGCACCCCCGCGACCAGCACGATCATCGCCAGGAGGTTGAAGGTGACGATCTTGCGCGCGAGCGGCGAGCGGTTGAGGGCGATTAGGCGGCGCCGCGGCGTGCGCGCGCCCGCCCCGGCGGCCGGGGGCGGCGCGATCAGGTCGTCCCCGAGGATGATGCCGCTGCCGCCCCCTCCCGGCGGCGCGGCGGCAACCCCTGCGGGCGCGATGCGGGATGCAAAGCTCATTCTTCGTTGTAGCGGTAGCCGATGCCGTAGAGCGTCTCGATCGCCGAGAAGTCGTTGTCGACCATCCGCATCTTCTTGCGCAGCCGCTTGATGTGGCTGTCGATGGTGCGGTCGTCGACGTAGACCTGGTCGTCGTAGGCCACGTCCATCAGCTGGTCGCGGCTCTTGACGTAGCCGGGGCGCTGCGCAAGCGCCTGCAGCAGCAGGAACTCGGTCACCGTCAGGGTCACGTCGCGGCCCTTCCAGGTCACCGCATGGCGCAGCGGGTCCATGGTCAGGCTGCCGCGGACCATGACCTTGCTTTCCTCCACCACCGGCAGCTCGCCGGTCTGGATCACCTCCTGCCGGCGCAGGATGGCGCGGATGCGCTCCACCAGCAGCCGCTGCGAGAAGGGCTTCTTGACGTAGTCGTCGGCCCCCATGCGCAGGCCGAGCACCTCGTCGATCTCGTCGTCCTTGGAGGTGAGGAAGATCACCGGCATCGCCGTCTTCTGGCGCAGCCGCTGCAGCAGTTCCATGCCGTCCATCCGCGGCATCTTGATGTCCAGCACCGCCATGTCGGGAAGGCGGCGGTTGAATGCGTCAAGTGCGGACTGGCCGTCGTTATAAGTGTCGACGTCGAAACCCTCGGCCTCGAGCGTCATGGCGACGGACGTCAGGATGTTCCTGTCGTCGTCGACCAGGGCGATCCTCGCCATCTCAACTTCCCCTTACTGCACGTTGGTTTGCCTGCTTTTTGCCGCATTGTTCCGGCTTCGGCCCATGGAATCAACTCCAAACTGCGAATCACCCCCCGCCGGGCATGATTGGGCCGCGGAATTTCGTAACCCTTGGCTAATTTGCCGCACTTCTCGGCGACCTTCTGCCGCCGCGAAAGATGATTGCGCTAACGACCCGGGCGATCCTGTTCCCTGTCCGGCGGCGCGTGCTATAGGGTCGCTGCGGGTGGCGGCCGGACGCGGGCCCACCCTCCAGGGAGGAAAGCGGACCCCCGGGGGCAATGACCCCCGCCTTCACGTTCGCCGCCGCCGGCGGCCATGGGAGTTATTCACGCATGACGCACGGACGGGTGAACCCGGCGCACAGGCTCGAGGATCAGGGTATCACGGGGCTCGGCGCGGTTTACTACAACCTGACCGAACCGGTGCTTCTGGAGGAGGCGCTGCGCCGGGGCGAAGGCCGGCTGGGGCGTGGCGGCGCCTTCCTTGTCTCGACCGGGGCCCACACCGGACGCTCGCCGAAGGACAAGTTCGTGGTCCGCACCCCGGCCGTCGAATCCAGCGTCTGGTGGGAGAACAATGCCCCGATGGCGCCAGACGCCTTCGTGCGGTTGCGCGCCGACATGTATGCGCACATGCAGGGGCGCGACTTCTTCGTGCAGGATCTCTTCGGCGGTGCCGACCCCGCCCACCGGCTTGACGTCCGGCTTGTGACCGAACTCGCCTGGCACGGGCTGTTCATCCGCCATCTGCTGCGCCGGCCCTCGCGCCACGAGCTCGACGGCTTCGTGCCCGAATTCACCATCGTGAACTGCCCGAGCTTCCGTGCCGACCCCGCCCGCCATGGCTGCCGCACCGGCACGGTGATCGCACTCGATTTCGAGCGCAGGCTGATCCTGATCGGCGGCACCGCCTATGCCGGCGAAAACAAGAAGTCGGTCTTCACCCTGCTGAACTACCTGCTGCCCGAGCGCGGAATCATGCCGATGCACTGCTCGGCCAACCACGCGCCCGGCGATCCCTCCGACACGGCGATCTTCTTCGGCCTGTCGGGCACCGGCAAGACGACGCTGTCGGCCGATCCCGCGCGCGTGCTCGTGGGTGACGACGAGCACGGCTGGTCCGAGCGCGGCATCTTCAACTTCGAGGGCGGCTGCTACGCCAAGACGATCAACCTGTCGCCCGAGGCCGAGCCCGAGATCTACGCCACCACCGCCAGGTTCGCGACCGTGATCGAGAACATGGTCTACGACCCCGAGACGCTGGAGCTCGACTTCGGCGACGACAGCCTGACGGCCAACACCCGCAGCGCCTACCCCCTCGACTACATCTCGAACGCCTCCGACACCGGGCTGGCCGGCCATCCCCGGAACGTCATCATGCTGACCTGCGACGCCTTCGGGGTCCTGCCGCCGATCGCCCGGCTGACGCCGGCGCAGGCGATGTACCATTTCCTCTCCGGCTTCACCTCCAAGGTCGCCGGCACCGAGGTCGGCGTGACCGAACCGCAGCCCACCTTCTCCACCTGCTTCGGCGCCCCCTTCATGCCGCGCCGGCCCGAGGTCTACGGCCGCCTCCTTGCCGACAAGATCGCGCTCCACGGCGCGGCCTGCTGGCTGGTCAACACCGGCTGGACCGGTGGCGCCTACGGAACCGGCCACCGCATGCCCATCAGGGCGACGCGGGCGCTGCTGGCGGCGGCGCTCGACGGCTCGCTCGCGGTCGTGCCCTTCCGCAGGGATCCCTTCTTCGGCTTCGACGTGCCGATGGCCGTGCACGGTGTGGATCCCGGCCTGCTCGACCCCCGCGGCACCTGGGCCGACCCGGCCGCCTACGACGCCCAGGCGCGCAAGCTGGTCAGGATGTTCGCGGCGAACTTCGCCCAGTACGTCCCCCACATCGACGCCGATGTGAAGGCGGCGGCGATCGGCTGACCGGCCCGCCACCCGCCACGCGCCGGGCGGGTGGCGGGGGCGGCGGCGCCCGCCTCAGTAGGTGGCGCGCCCGCCCGAGATGTCGAACACCGCGCCGGTGGCAAAGCTGTTCTCGGCCGAGCACAGCCAGCAGACCAGGGCCGCCACCTCCTCGACCTCGACGAAACGGCCGCGGGGGATCTTCGACAGCATGTAGGCGATGAACTCCGGCTTCATCTGGTCGAAGATGCGCGTGCGCGCCGCCGCCGGGGTGACGCAGTTCACCGCGACGTCGATCCCGGCCAGTTCCTTGCCCAGCGACTTGGTGAATCCGATCACGCCGGCCTTCGAGGCCGAGTAGGCCGAGGCGTTGGGGTTGCCCTCCTTGCCCGCGACCGAGGCGATGTTCACGATCCGCCCGTAGCCGCGCGCCTTCATCCCCGCCACCACCGCCCGGTTGACGAGGAAGGTTCCGACCAGGTTGATGTCGACGATGCGGCGGAACTCCTCCTCCGGATAGCTCTCGACCGGGGCGTTCATCCCGGCGATCCCCGCCGAATTGACCAGGATGTCGATCCGCGCCATTGCCGCCTCGGTGGCCGCCGTGGCGGCCGCGACGCTGGCGGCGTCGGCGACGTCGCAGGCGAAGGCCTCCGCCCCGCCGCCGAGCCCCGCCGCCACCGTCCGTGCGAGCCCGAGGTCGAGGTCCCACAGCGCCACCCGCGCCCCGCCGGCGGCCAGCCGCGCCGCCACCGCCGCCCCGATCCCCTGCGCGCCGCCGGTGACGACCGCTGTCCGTCCGCTGAAATCCATGGCCATTCTCCCGCCTTGCCGGCTGCGACCGATACGCCCGGCCGGGCGGCGGCGCAACAGCCGGCGACCCCCTGCCCCACGCCCGCCCGCAAGCGGACGGGCGCCGGGGGTGTCCCCGGCGCCCGCGCTTCTCCCCCGGCCGCCGTGACGGCCCGCGGGGCCTCAGGGGTTGGCGGCGATGGTCGATTCCAGCCAGCCGATGTAGTTCGACACCCGCGTGTAGACCGAGAACAGCGCCGTCTCGTCGCAGGTGCGGGTGTCGCCGGCCGTCAGGCCCCAGCTGACCACGCCCACCTGGATGTAGCTGCCGTCGGTCAGGGGCACAACCAGCGGGCCGCCCGAATCGCCGTTGCACGAGGTGCGCCCGCCCTCGTAGGATCCCGCGCAGACCATGTTGCCCGACAGCGGCAGCGGCGCTCGCGCCACCAGGTCCTCCCAGGCCGCACGCGCATCCTCCTCGCGCAGCCCGAAGACGTCGACGGCATAGCTGAAGCCGCGCATCGCCTCGGTGCCGCGGGCCTCCATCATGGTGCGGTTGCACAGCTCGTTGCCGAGGATCTCGACCTGCACCTCGTACAGCACCGGGGTGGCGCGTGCGCCCTCGATCAGCCCCCAGCCGGTGACGATCGTCGGCACCCCCGGCTGGTCGAGGATGTCGGCGAAGTCGGTGGTCGGAATCTGGATGGTCGAATAGGGAACGTTCGGCTTGCGCGCGAGCCGGATCAGCGCCACGTCGTTGTCGAACTCGGTGCCGTCGTAGCCGGGAAAGACATGCACCGAGCGCACCGGCACGCGGTCGCCGCGGCCGGGCGCCAGCACGTTCGAGCCGACGAAGACGTCGAACATCTCCGGCCGGAGGTCGAAGAAGTTGCCGTTGTCGTCCTCCATGTGGACGCAGTGCGCGGCCGTCAGCACCCATTCGTCAAGAAGCATCGAACCGCCGCAGTACTGCGCGTCGGGCGCCGTCGGCTGGCCGGCCACCAGCAGCGCGACCTGCCAGGGCCAGGCGCCGTCGGCCGCCGGCCGCCCGCCGATGCCGCGCGCGGCCTCGGCCACCGCATCCTCGCCTTCGGGCAGGGCGGCGTCGCGCTCGGCCTTCTCCCCGGTCTGGGCGAAGGCGAAGGGCGAGCTCGCGCCCCCTCCCTCGCCGCCGACCTGGGCCACGGCGAGGCCGGCGGCGAACACCGCCGCCGACAGCGAAGCCCCGAGCAGGGCAGCGGGTTTCTTCCGGATCGTCTTCATGGATGTCCTCTTCGGTGATCAGTTTTCGGGGGCACGGACAGTGACCGCCGTCCGGTAGACGGTGATCGGGTCGGGGGCCGACGGGCGGGTCGCAAAGCTGCGGCCGGTCCGGTCGGGGTCGGTTGCGGCGGCAAGGAATTCGCCGGTGGCGCTGGCTTCGGCGCTGCGCGCGGTGGCATCGTCGGCCAGATGCGCCAGGTCGGTCCGCGGCCGGCCGGCCTCGGCCGGCACCGCGATCACGATCAGCTCCTCCAGCGCGATCCCCTCGGCATTCAGAAGCTGCAGCGCGGCCGTCCGGCGGGTGCCCGGCTCGATGCGGTTGCCCTGCCCCGGAAGCGGCCACAACACGCTGACGCGGAAGCTGCGGTCGACATACAGCACGGTCACGTCCTGGGCCCGGCTCGAGCCGTTGGCAAGCGACAGCCGCAGCACGTCGCAGTGCTCGAGCGGCCGCGCGGCAGGGTCGATCCCGGGCTCGATGGGGCCGGTCGCGGCGGTCGCGCAGTCGGCCCCGCCGGTGCCGCGCGGCTCGCGGCCGATCTCCACCGTCACCGGCGGCCCGAACACGGTGAAGCTTCGGGCGGCCGCGCGCTCGGCCAGCGCGAGGGCGCGGCGCAGCCGCTCCACCCGTGCCGCGCGCGCGATCAGGCCGGCAAGCTCGCCGGCCTCGGCCGCCGCGATCCGCGGCGAGGAGCCGGGGCCGCGCGGGTCGACGACCCCGTCGGGGCCGGTAAGCACCAGTTGCCCCTCCGCCAGCACCAGGCCGAGGTCGTAGACGGCCGCATCGAAGACCGCATCCGCCGCGCCCCGCGCCGCGTCCAGCGCCGCCAGCAGGGGGCCGTAGTCGTGCCCGTCGGCCGCATCCGCCCGCCGCGGCGCCGACAGCCGGAACGCTGGCGGCTCGCCGGGGGCGACCAACTCGGCATGGGCGCGGTCGGGCAGCACGAGGCCCGCCTCGGGCTCGAGCACGGCCGAGGTCGCCTCGGCGCGGACCACCCGCGCGCGCCCGAGCGGCACACCCCCCGCAGGCCCGGCATAGACGGCAACCACCGCCCCGGGGTCGATCCCGTGCAGCAGCCCCGCGGCCAGCGTGGCGCCGGCGATGCGCAGCCTCCTGGCCGTGCCCTCGACTGCACCCACCACCGGCGCGTCCAGCCCCGTGCCCTCGGCATCGGGCGTCTGCGCGGGCCGGCCGGAGGCGTCGCGGCGCATGCCGTCGGTGGTCGCCGCAAACAGCGACGTCCAGGAATGCCCGGGGGCAAGCGTCAGCGCGGCCACCAGCGCGCGGGTGAACTCGCCGTGCCAGCTCGCCGGGTCCTCGGCCGGGCCGACGGGGTACTCGAAGGCCCGCTCGTCGGACTGCGCGGCATAGAGGAAGACGAAGCTGCCCGGCAGCGCCGCATCCTCGCGCCGGGCCGTGGCCGGGGCGGGCTCGGGCGGCAGGCCCGGAACGCCCAGGCGCTCGGGCGCCACGTCGCGCGCGACGCCGGCCGGCCCGAACGCCCGGAAGGCAGTGCCGGAATGACAGGAATCGACGATGCCGACGAACTGCGCGCCGGTGGCCAGCACGGCGCGCGCCCAGTCGTTGAGCTCGTCATCCACGAGCGCGTTCTCGACCTGCGCGCGCCGGCCTGACCAGCCCCGCACGTCGGCCGGAAGCAGGATCTCGTCCCAGCCCCCGCCCTCGTCGCCGTCAAGGTCGGGCGACTGGCTGCCGTGGCCGGAATAGTAGAAGATCACCGTGTCGCCCGGCCCGGCGGCAGCCGCAAGCCGGTCCATCGCCGCGATGATCCCCGCCCGTGTCGGCCGGCCGGTGGCGATGGCGGGGTCAAGCCCGGTCGCGCCGTCGGCCAGCACCGTGATCAGCCCGGGGTCCACCCCGCGCTCGACCAGCGCCGCGGCCAGAAGCGCCACATCGTTGCGCGGCCCACGCAGGTCCAGCCCGTCGAGGTGGTCGTAGGCCGACACCCCGACCAGCAGCGCCCGCACCGCCGCCGCCGCCTCGGCCGGGGCAAGCCAGCCGAAGGCCAGGGCAAGCACCGACAGGGCGGGCACCCGGCCGAGGGCGCGCAGGCTGCGATGGGTGCGATGGGTGCGAGGGCGCTTCATGGCGCGGACTTTACGGACGAACCGGCCGCGGGCAAGGTTTTCGGTGCCGGTGACAGAAGATGTCATGCGCGGCCTGCTTCGCCCAAGGCTCAGCCGAGCCGCGGGAAGGCGATCTCGATGGCCAGCCCCCGCTCGCGCGGCGGCAGCGACAGCCGCGCGCCGTGGCGGGCGGCGATCGCCCGCACCAGCGCCAGCCCCAACCCGTGGCCGGGCAGCTCGCGGTCGCGGGCGCCGCGGGTGAAGCGGTCGAAGGCCGCCTCGCGCACGTCGTCGGGCAGGCCGGGGCCGCTGTCCTCGACCGTCAGCACCTGCCGCTCGCCCGCCGCACGCAGCGTCAGCCGCAGCCGGTCGCCGGCGGCGCAGTACTTCACCGCGTTCTCGATCAGGTTCGACAGCGCCTGCGCGATCAGCGTCCGGTCGCCCAGCACCGCCAGCCCGGGGTCGATGGCGGCCTCGGGCACGAGCCCCTTGTCCTCGGCCACCGGCTCGTAGAGCTCCCAGACCTCGGCAGCCACCGCCGACAGGTCCACCGGCACCAGCCCCGGGCCCTGGCCGGCATCGGCCTCGGCTCGGGAGATCGCCAGCAGGCTGTCGAAGATGCGGATCGTCCCGCGCATCTCGCTCCGCAGCGCCTCGACCTCGGGCGCCGGTGCATGCAGCCGCGCCAGCCGCTGGGCCATCCGGTTCAGCGGCGTGCGCAGCTCGTGGGCGATGGAATCCGACAGATGGTGAGTGGCGCGGTTGAGGTTCTGGATGCGGTCCAGCATCGCATGGACATGGGTCTCCAGAAGCCCGAACTCGTCGCGGCTGCGCGGGCCTGGCAGACGCGCGTCCAGCTCGCCCGCCGCCACCCGGTCGGCCAGCGCGTTGACCCGCTCGATCCGGCCCAGCACGCTGCGCCCGGCCATCCAGCCCAGCGCCCCGCCGGCGGCCAGCATCGCGGCCGCCACCGCCACGATCAGCCCGCGCAGCCCCGCCAGCGTGGCCTCCACCGACGCCAGCGGCCGGGCGACCAGCAGCGCAAACCCCCCCGGCAGGATGCGTGCCGCGCCGAGGTAGGCCGCGCCGTCCACCGCGAAGCGGTCGATGCGCGGGCCGGCGATCGCGCCCTCCAGCGCCGGCAGCCCCTCCGGCCAGGCCGCCAGCGTGCCTGCCAGCCGGGTGCCGTCCTCGGCCAGCAGGATGAACGCCTCGCCGCCCGCCGGGTTGGCGGCGGCGCGGAACTCGATCGCCTGCCGCAGCGCGATGATCCGGCGCTGGTCGTAGATGGCTGCGAGCCCCCTGAGGTCGGCCTCCACCAGCGCCACCTGGTTGGCATGCAGCGCCTCGCTGGCGCGCAGGTAGAAGATGCCGAGCCCGGCCAGCGACGGCACCATCACCGCCCCCGCGATCAACGCGGCAAGCCGCAGGCTCGCCCGCGCCCGCAGCGCGTTCACCGCGCCTCCCCCTCCGGCGGCGGCACCGGCTGGAAGACATATCCCTCCCCCCGCGCGGTCAGGATCACCGGGCGGCCGGCGGCGGTCTCGATCTTGCGGCGCAGCCGGCCGACATGGACGTCGACGACGTTGGTCTGGGGGTCGAAGTGCAGGTTCCAGACGTTCTCCAGCAGCTGCATCCGCGTCACCACCTGGCCGGCGTTGCGGGCCAGGAAGGTGACCAGCTCGAACTCCTTGGGCGACAGCGCGACATGGGCCCGCCGGACATGCAGCGTCCGGGCCCGCAGGCGGATCTCGACATCGCCGAAGGCCATCAGGTCGTTGTCCAGTACCGCCATGCTGTCGCGGCGCAGAAGCGCGCGCAGCCGCGCCCTCAGCTCGTCGGGCTCGAACGGCTTGGCAAGGTAGTCGTCGGCGCCCCGCTCGAGCCCCTCGACGCGCTTGGTCGCGGTGCCGAGCGCCGACAGCACCAGGATCAGCGCCGTCGAGCCCGCCGCCCGGATCTGGGCGATCGCCCCGACCCCGTCGCCGCCCGGCAGCATGCGGTCCAGCACGATCACCGGGAAGCGCGCCAGCCCCGCCGCCTTCACCCCGTCGGGCAGGTTGCGCATGACGATCGGCTCGCAGTCGAGCTCCTCAACGATCGCGGCGACGGCGGCCGCGGTCTCGCGGTCGTCCTCGACGATCAGGATGCGCCGGCGGTGGGCGGCGGCCGGCGCCACGTGGGCGCCGGCATCCTCGCTGGGAAAGGTCTCGGGCATGGCGGTCACGTCGGGGCTTTCCGACAGCATCAGAACACCACGACGTCCGGGTCAAGCACATTGGCACCGCCCACCGGGCGCAACCCGCGCCCGCCCTCCCAGGGGTCGATGACGACATGCTGGGTGCTGCCGTCGGCGCGGCGGACCAGGATCACCGCCGGCTCCTCGATGCGCAGCTCGCGCGCCGCGGCCACCGCCGCGGGGCTGTCCAGCGCCGCCCCGTTCAGCGCCAGCAGCAGGTCGCCCTCGGCCACGCCGGCCAGCGCGGCAAGACTGTTGGCGGTCAGCCGGGTGATGCGGCCCTCGTCGTCAAGCGTGATCCCGAGCCGCTCCAGCGAATAGCCCGTGACGCGCGAGGGGGCATTGCCGATGCCGACCGGCGATAGCCGCATCCGCGGCGGCTCGAGGTCGAGCAGCAGCCGCTCGCCGGCACCCGCGCGCCGCACGTCAAGCCAGGCCTCGCGTGCCGGCAGCGCCGCCTCGACAAGGAAGGCCAGGTCGCCGGCGGCTCCGATCGCGCGGCCGTCGACGGCAACCAGGATGTCGCCGGG
Organism: Paracoccaceae bacterium; assembly: GCA_023383015.1. Lineage (GTDB taxonomy): Bacteria > Pseudomonadota > Alphaproteobacteria > Rhodobacterales > Rhodobacteraceae > JAHDXW01. Next base: position 124,617 of record JAHDXW010000006.1, on the reverse strand, counting down.
CAGGATGCCGGCGCGGTCGGCCAGGCCGCCGGCCTCGACATGGTCGACCAGCAGCCCGCCGCCCTGCCAGTCCAGCGCCCGGGCCAGCCGGGCGTCCACCGGGCGCGCCCTGAGGCCCAGCTGCGGCATGGCGTCGAGCGTGCCGTCGACAAGCGCCGGCACCAGCCGGGCGAGTTCGGCCGCCGGGATGGCAAACCCCATGCCGACGAACAGCCGCGAGCCGTCGGCGATGCGGCTGTTCATGCCGACCAGCCGGCCGGCGGCGTCCACAAGCGGTCCGCCGGACGACCCGGGGTTCACCGCCGCGTCGTGCTGCAGCATCAGGATCGGCACGTTCGCCTCCACCTGGCGGCCGAGATGCGAGATCATCCCCTGCGTCAGCGTGAACTCGATGCCGAGCGGGGCGCCGAACGCCCAGACGCTCTGGCCCAGGGCCGGCGTCGTCTCGGCCGGCCGCAGGCCGCGGCCCATGCTCTCGCCGAACGACAGCACCGCGATGTCGCGCACATCGTCGCGCGCGATCACCTCGGCCTCGCGGCTGCGGCCGTCGCTGAAAACGGCCAGCACACGGGTGGCGGTTCCGACGACATGGGCGTTGGTCACGGCAAGCCCGTCGTCGCCCCACAGGAACGCAGAACCGAGCAGCCGGCGGCCACCGTCGGCCGTGCGGATGACAAGCGTCGCATGCAGCGCGTCGGTCAGCGCCGCACCCTCGGGTTCGGCGGCGCGCACGGGCCCTGCGAGGGCGACGAGAAAGCCCAGGACAAGCGCGCGAAAGACCGCGGCGACGGGCCCGGGAACGGGAGCGGAATGGTGAGGCACGACAGGTCCTTTCCTTGCCTTCGGCCGCCGTTCTACCAGCCCCCTGCCACCGGGGCACATGACAAGTCCTGTCACGCAACGGGTTTTCGCCCGATTGCAGTTGATCGCGCGGGGGATTCTGCGCACCTTGCCGCCACCAGCCCCGACCTCCGCCGGCCCCTTGCCCATGACCCGGACTACAGCTGCCTCCGCCATTCTCGCCGCCGCGCTCGCCTTCGCGCCGCTGCCGGCTGCGCCGTCCGCCGAGGGCCGGCCCGCGGCGGCCGACCTGGGGCTGGCGGCCCTTGCCCGCCGGCTGCACCGTGCCGGCCAGGCGCAGGGCGACGCGCTGGCGCTGCTGGCCGCGGCGCGGCTGCGCCGCGCTGCCGGCATCGCCGACTGGGAGGGTCTTCTCGCCGAGGCCGCACGCGCCGCGGCCGGCGACCCCGCGCTCGCGCAGCTGGTCGCCGACGCGCTGGCCGAATCCGTCCGCGGCCTCGCCGCCGGGCCCAGGACCGCCTGGGCCGTCATCGGACCGGGCGAGACCCACGCCTACCCCGACCTCGTCTTCGCCGCCGGCACCCTTGCCGAGGTCTACATCGAGGGTGACGGCGGCACCGCACTCGACCTCGTGGTCGAGGGGCCCGAGGGCCCGGTCTGCCGCCGCACCGGCGAGGGCGACATCGCCTATTGCGCCTGGCGGCCGGCGGTCGCCCAGCCGGTCACCGTGCGGGTGACCAACGCCGGCCCCGTCGCCAACCGCTATCTGCTGATGACAAACTGACCCGAAAGGACATTCCATGCGCCGCCTGCTCGCGGGCCTGTCGCTCGCCGCCTTCATCGCCGCTTCCCCCGCCCTCTCCCGCGAGAACCACGCGCTGATCGTCGGCGTCTCCGAATACCCCAACCTCGCCGAACGCTTCTGGCTCAAGGGCCCGGCCAACGACGCCCGGCTGATCGCCGAATACCTGACCTCCGCGGCACCGGTCCCCTTCGATCCCGGCAACGTCATCCTGCTCGCCGACGGCGTCGAGGGCGGGCAGGACCCGACGCTGGCGGCGATCCGCGCCGCCTTCGCGCGGCTGATCGAGGAGGTCGAGCCCGGCGATTTCGTCTACATCCACTTCTCCGGCCACGGCAGCCAGGCACCCGAGCGGGTGGCGGGCAGCGAGCTGAACGGCCTCGACCAGATCTTCCTGCCGATGGACGTCGGTACCTGGAACGACACCGTGGGCGAGGTCGAGAATGCGCTCGTCGACGACGAGGTGGCGCTCTTCGTCACCGCCCTGCGGGCCCGCGGCGCCGACGTCTGGGTGGTGTTCGATTCCTGCCACTCGGCCACCGCCACCCGCGGCGTGGAGAGCGAGGAGGTGCGCGCCCGCGAGGTCGCCGCCGACGCGCTCGGCATCCCCGCCGCGGCCTGGGACGAGGCCACCAGCCGCTCGCTCGGCGACGCGCCCGTCGCCGCCGATCCCCGGGCCCGTGCCGAGGCGCCGGTCGGGCCGGGCGAACTCGGCGAGGGCGCGGGATCGCTGATCGCCTTCTTCGCCGCCCAGACGACCGAGGTGACGCCGGAGATGCGCATGCCGCCCGGCCGGCCCGACCGGATCGCGCATGGCGTCTTCACCTACACACTGTTCGAGGTGCTCGCCGAGTACCCCGGCATCACCTACGCCCAGCTCGCCCAGGAGGTGCTGCGCCGCTACGCTGTCAAGAACCTCGCCCGCACCACCCCGATGTTCGAGGGCGATCTCGACCGGGTGGTGTTCGGCACCGACGCCGGCGGGCGGGTGGCGCAGTGGCCGGCAACCCGCGACGGCGACAGCCTCGCCTTCCCGGCCGGCACCCTGCACGGGATCAGCGAGGGCACGATCCTCGCCATCCTGCCCGGCGCCGCCGACGGGCTCGACCGGGCGATCGGCTATGTCGAGGTCGTGGCCGCCGACACCTTCGGCGCCACCGCCCGGCCGGTGGCGCACGGGGGGCTGCCCGCCGTCAGCCTGCGCGACCTGCCCCGCGGCGCCCATGTCCGACAGGTCACCGCGACCGTCGACTTCACCCTCACCGTCGCCCTGCCCGAGGGCGAGGCCGGGGCAGCCGCCGCCATGCGCGCCGCCGCCGCCCTGATTGCCTCGGGCGAGCTCGCCGGCCCGCGGGTGCGCTTCGTCGAGGCCGGCGAGGCGGCCGACATCCGCCTTGCGGTGCTGGCCGACAGCATCCGCCCCGACGCGATCTGGATGCTGCCCGGCGCCGGCCTCGTCGATGCCGACTCGCTGGCCGTCACCCCCTCGGTGGGCACCGCCGGACGCGGCCCCGACGAGCTTGCGGCCCTCGTGGCCGAGAACCTGCGCAGCATGGCGCGCGCGGTCAACCTGCTGAAGCTCGGCGCCTCGGTGGCCGGCGCGGGCGGCGTCGGCGCGGGCGTCACGGTCGATCTCCTGCTCCGCCCCGCCGGCGAGCGCGAGCTTGCCGCCCTCGACCTCGCCGGAGTGCCGAGGCTCGTGCCCGGCGACACCGTCTTCGCCCGCATCGAGAACACCCTCGGCATCGCCGTCGACGTCAACGTGCTCTACATCGGCTCGGACTACTCGATCACCCACATGTGGGCCGGCCAGCTGCAGCCCGGCGAGCGGCTCAGCCAGCAGGGGCTGTTCCGGGTCTCCGACGAGGCCTTCGGCCGCGACCGCATCGTCATCGTTCTGACGCCGGCGCGCCGGCAGGGAATGGTCGAGAACCTTGCATTCCTGCAGCAGTCCGAGATCGAGCTTACCCGCAGCATCGGCGACGGCGCCGCCCCGGGGTTCCTCGAGGTGCTGGGCGAGGCGGGCTTCGGCGTGACCACCCGCGGGGCCGTCCCGTTCTCGGACGAGGCCGAGGGACCTGCGCCGACGATCCTGCAGATCGACCTCGACACCGTGCCGGCTGACTGACCAGGCCCCCGCACCCCTGCCTCGCCGGCGCCTGCCGTCCCCGGAGGGCGCCGTGCCGCATCGCCGGGACGGCGGGGCCCCGATCCTACTCGGCGGCCAGCGGCGGCCGGCGGGCGGCGGACGACAGCGGGCTCGCGACGACCGTCGCCCGCTGGATCCCCGTCCCGCCGCCCGCTGCCGCGCCGTCGGCGACGCCGCAGAACGCCTCCAGCCGGGCCGGGCGCACGCGCAGCAGCGTGTGGCACAGCCGGCCGCAGCCGACGAAGCTGGCCGCGCAGGTCACGTCATAGGCGCCGTCCAGCCGCCGCGCCTGTTCGGCCAGCGACCGGGCCAGCCGCCGCGTCAGCCACAGCCCCTCCATGCAGGGCTTGCCGGTGTGGGTGCAGTCGCTGCAGGCGAATTCATGCGTGTCATCGGTCAGGATCATCGCCGCCTCGACAGGGCCCGTGCTCCGCCGGGACCGCACCGGCCGCACGCCGGCCCCCTGGCGGACCTTTCGGCGCCAGAATGGGCGGCGGCTCCGCGAGACGTCAAGTCAAACTTACACCATCATGTCACTCAAAGATGACATTCTCTGCCCGCCGCACCGTCATTCCCGCGCCCGCAGCACCTGCGCGGGCCGGGCTGCCAAGGGCCGCAGCGCGAAGGCCAGCCCGGCCAGCATCGTCGCCAGCACCCCGCCGGCGACGATCGCCACCGCCGAGACCGGCTCGAAGCGGTAGTCGGTCTCCATCACGAAGGTCATGACGCCCCACCCGGCCAGCCCGCCTCCGGCGATGGCCACGCCCCCCGCCGCCGCCCCCATGATCGCCGAGCGCAGCGCGAAGCTTGCGAGAATCCGCGCCCGCGTCGCCCCGAGCGTCTTCAGCACCGCCGCCTCGAAGACGCGGGCACGCTCGCCTGCGGCGGCCGCGCCGATCAGCACCATGAAGCCGGTCACCAGCGTTGCCGCCGCCGCATAGGCGGTCGCCGCCGCCAGCGCCCCCAGGGCCGCGGTCACCTGCTCGATCGCGTCGCGGACACGGATCGCGGTGATGTTGGGATAGGCGCGGGCGAGGTCGCGTAGGATCGCGGCCTCGGCCTCGGGGGCGGCATCGACGGTGGCGATGTGCGTGTGCGGCGCCCCTGCCAGCGCGCCGGGGTTCAGCGACAGGATGAAGTTGATCCCCCCGGTCGAGAAGTCGACCTCGCGGAAGCTCGTGATCGTCGCCGACAGGTCGCGGCCGAGGATGTTGACGGTGAGCTCGTCGCCCAGCCTCAGGCCCAGCTCGGCCCCCTCGTCGGCGGCGAAGCTCATCACCGGCGGCCCCGAATAGCCCGAAGGCCACCAGGCGCCGGCGGTGATCCGCGCCCCCGGCGGCGGCGCCTCCGAATAGGTCACGCCGCGGTCGCCGCGCAGCACCCAGTGGTCGCCCGCAACCTCGCGCGCCGGACGGCCGTTGATGCGGGTGACGACGCCCCGCAGCATCGGAGCGGTCTCCACCGCGCTCACTGCCGGGTCGCCCTCCAGCCGCGCGCGGAAGCCGGCAAGCTGGTCGTTCTGGATGTCGACGAAGAAGTACGAGGGCGCCCGCTGGGGAAGGTCGCGGGCGATGGCACCGCGCAGGTTGGCCTCGATCTGCCCGACCGCCGCCAGCACCGTCAGCCCCAGCCCCAGCGACAGCACGACCGAGGCCGCCTCCTCGCGCGGCCCGCCGACCGCAGCCAGCGCCAGGCGCAGCGCCGGCCGGCCGCGGGCGACCCGCGACCGCGCCAGCCGCCGCGCCGCCGCCCGCACCGCCACCGCCGCCGCCGTCAGCACCGCCAGCGCCGCCGCGATCGCCACGGCCGCGGCCAGCGCCAGCTCCGGCACCGCCGCGAAGGCGGTGGCCCCGCCGACCAGCAGCGCCACCAGCCCCGCGGTGGCCAGCACGAAGACCGGCCGCGGCCAGCGCCGCGCCCGCCCGCCGGCCTCGCGGAACAGCGCCGCCGCGCGCACCTCGCTCGTGCGCGCCAGCGGCCAGAGGGTGAAGACCAGCGCCGTCAGCACGCCGTAAAGCGCCGCCTCGGCCAGCGGCGCGGGATAGACGGCGAAGGCCACCGGCACCGGCAGGGCGGTCGCGATCACCGGCGCAAGCAGAAGCGGCAGGCCCGCCCCCAGCGCCAGCCCCGCGGCCACGCCCAGCGCCGTCAGCGCCCCAATCTGGATGAAGTAGACGGCGAAGATCGTCCGGCTTTCGGCGCCCAGCGTCTTCAGCGTCGCGATGACGCCGGTCTTGCCCTCCAGATAGGCCCGCACGGCCGCCGACACCCCGACCCCGCCCACCGCCAGCCCCGCCAGCCCGACCAGCACAAGGAACGAGCCGATCCGCTCCACGAAGTGCTCCACGCCCGGGGCGCCGCGGCGGCGGTCCTGCCAGCGCATGCCGGCGTCGCGGAACTCCGCCAGCGCCGCGGCCCTCAGCGCCGCAAGGTCGGCGCCCTCGGGCAGCAGCATCCGCAGCCGCGATTCGTACAGCGTGCCAGGGCCGAGCAGCTCGCTCGCCGCCAGGTCGGCGGTGCGCACGATCGTCCGTGGACCCAGACCGAAGCCGCCCGTGGCGCCGTCGGGCTCGGCCACGAGCGCCGCCATCAGCCGGAACTCCTGCCGACCGAGTCGGAAGACGTCGCCCACGGCCAGCCCCATCCGGTCGACCAGCACCCGGTCCATCACGCCGCCGGGCAGCCCGCCGCCGCCGGCCAGCGCCGCCGCCAGCGGCACCGGCGGGTCGAGCACGACCTCTCCGGTCAGCGGATAGGCGTCGTCGACGGCCTTCACTTGCGTCAGCCCGCGCTCCTCGCCCGCCGCCGCCATCGAGCGGAAGTCGACGATCACCGAGGTTGCGACCGCCCTCGCCGCCGCCCAGGCAAGCTCCTCCTCCGCAGGCATGCGGTAGGTGAAGGTCATCGCCGCGTCGCCGCCCAGCAGCACCGCCCCCTGCCCGGCCAGCCCGCGCTCGATGGCGCTGCGCACCATCCCCACCGCGGCGATCGCACCGACCCCGAGCGCCAGGCACAGAAGGAAGATGCGGAACCCCTTCAGCCCGCCGCGCAGCTCGCGGCGGGCGATGCGGGCGGCAATGGCAAGGCTCATTCGGCCGCCCTCCGGAGCCCCGCATCGGCAACGATCCGCCCGTCGGCCAGCCGCACGACGCGGTCGCAGCGCGCCGCCAGTTCGGGGGCATGGGTGACCAGCACCAGCGTCGCCCCGTGCCGGTCGCGCAGCCCGAAGAGGAGGTCCATGATCGCCGCGCCGTTGGCGGCGTCGAGGTTGCCCGTCGGCTCGTCGGCCAGAAGGATGCGCGGCCGCGGCGCGGCCGCCCGCGCCAGCGCCACCCGCTGCTGCTCGCCCCCCGACATCTGGCTGGGGTAGTGGTGTAGCCGCGGGCCGAGACCCACGGCCACCAGCTCCGCCTCGGCCCGGCCGAAGGCGTCCGCCGCGCCGGCCAGCTCCAGGGGCGTGGCGACATTCTCCAGCGCCGTCATCGTCGAGATGAGGTGGAAGGACTGGAACACCACGCCCATATTGCCCCTGCGGAACCGCGCGAGCCCGTCCTCGCCCATCGCCGTCAGGTCCTGCCCCAGCGCCCGGACCGTGCCGGCGGTGGCCCGTTCGAGCCCGCCCATGAGCATGAGGAGCGACGACTTGCCCGACCCCGACGGCCCCACCAGCCCCAAGGTCTCGCCCGCCGCGACATCAAGCGTGATGCCCGACAGCACCCGCACCGGCCCCGCATTGCCCGCCAGCGTCAGTTCCACATCCCTCAGGGACAGGATCGGTTCGGCCATGCGGTCGGTCCTTTCAGCTCTGCCTCGGGGCGCATATGGGGCAATGCGCGGCGTTCTCAACCGGGCAGTGGCGCTCCTGCTCACGCTGCTCGCCGCGGTTTCCGTCGCCGAGGCGCGCCCGCTCACCCTCGTGGCCCTCGGCGACAGCCTCACCCAGGGCTATGGCCTGCCCGAGGGCGAGGGGCTCGTGCCGCAGCTGCAGGCCTGGCTGGCCGCCCGCGGCCATGAGATCACGGTCGTCAACGCCGGGGTCTCGGGCGACACCACCGCCGGCGGGCTGGCGCGGGTGGAGTGGACGCTCGCGGGCGGCGGCGACGCGATGGTCGTGGCGCTCGGCGGCAACGACCTGCTGCGCGGCATCGACCCTGCGGTCAGCCGCGCCAACCTGCGCGGCATCCTGCAGGCCGCGGCCGCCCGGAGCATCCCGGTGCTGCTGGTCGGCCTGCCCGCCCCCGGGAACTACGGGCCCGAGTTCAAGCGCGACTTCGAGGCGATGTATCCCGAACTCGCGGCCGAGTTCGGGGCCCTCCACCTTGCCGACCTCCTCGACCCGGTCACCGCCCGGGCGGCCGAGCCGGGGGCCGCCATGCGCCTGATGCAGCCCGACGGGCTGCACCCCTCGGCGGCGGGCGTGGCGCTGATCGTCGAGGCCCTCGGCCCCGCCGTCGAGGCGCTGATCGCGCGGGTCGGCGGATAGGGCGCCGTGCGGGGCGGCGGGCGCCCCCGCGCCCCGGCCGGGGCGGTGCTGCCGGGCGCCGCTCAGCGCTGGGCGTAGCCGCCCCAGGGCGAGAAGGCTCCCGGGTCGCAGGCGGCGGCCGGCAGGACGAGGGCGAGGCAGATCGCGAGACGGCAGAGCAGCATGGTCGGGGCTCCCCTCCTCAGGGCGGGCCCATTCTGCACCCGTTTTCCTCCCGAGGGAACAGGTCTCGCGGCCCGTTCCATGCCGGCGGAATCTGCCTTAGGAAGGCGGACGGACCGCAGGAGCACGCCATGCACCCACCCCGACCCGTCACCGCCGTCGTCTTCGACATCGGCAACGTGCTGATCGAATGGGATCCCGCGAGGCTCTATGACCCGCTGCTGGGGCCGGAGGGGCGGGCCCGGCTGTTCGCCGAGGTCGACCTCGACGGCATGAACCGCGCCATCGACCTCGGCGCCCCGTTCGCCGGGACGGTCGCGGCAACGGCCGCCCGCCATCCCCGATGGGCCGAGGCGATCGGCCTCTGGCACGACCGCTGGATCGAGATGGCCACCCCCGCCATCCCGCATTCGGTGCGGCTCCTGCGCGCGCTGCGGGCCCGCGGCGTGCCGGTCTTCGCGCTCTCCAACTTCGGCAACGCGAGCTTCGAGATCGCACGGGCCCACTACCCGTTCCTCGACGAGTTCGACGCCCGCTTCCTGTCGGGCCGGCTCGGGGTCGTCAAGCCCGACCCGGCCATCTACGCCGCCCTCGAGACGGCGACCGGCGTGGCGCCCGCCGAGCTCTTCTTCGTCGACGACCGCGCCGCCAACATCGCCGCCGCCAACGCCCGCGGCTGGCAGACCCATCTCTTCGAGGGGCCGGCAGGGCTGGCGACGGCGCTGGTGGCAGCCGGGCTCGTTGCCGCCGTGGAGGCCGTGCCATGACCCTGCGGATCGTCGGATCCGACGCCGAGCCGCGGCTCTCATGGGCCGGACTTGCCGACGCGATGGAGGCCGGCCACCGCCTGCCGCGGGCGGCGATCGGCGACAGCTTCCTCTACCGGGGCGACGGGGTGATGCTGACGCGCTCGGCATGGATCGAAGGGCTCGGCATCGCGGTGAAGACCGCCACCATCCTGCCCGGCAACCGCGCCCGCGGCCTGCCCGCGGTCAACGGCGGCGTCTGCCTCTACGACGATGCGACCGGCCGGCTGGAGGCGCTGGTCGACTTCCACCTTGTCACCCGCTGGAAGACCGCCGGCGACAGCCTTCTCGCCGCCCGCCACCTCGCCCGGCCCGACAGCGCGCAGGTGCTGGTGGTGGGCGCAGGCGCGGTGGCGCGGGCAATGGTGGCGGCCTACCGCAGCCTCTTTCCCGCCGCCGCGGTCGCGGTCTGGAACCGAACCCCCGCCGGCGCCGGCGCCCTTGCCGCGGCCTTCCCCGGCGTCAGCGTCGCGCCCGACCTCGCCGCCGCGGTCACTGCCGCCGATGTCATCGCCACCGCGACCATGTCGCGCACGCCGCTGATCCGCGGCGTGTGGCTGCGCCCCGGCCAGCACCTCGACCTGATCGGCGCCTACAAGCCCGACATGCGCGAGGTCGACGACGATGCCCTGCGGCGGGCGCGGCTGTTCGTCGATTCGCGCGAGACCACGCTCGATCACATCGGCGAGCTGATGATCCCGCTTGCCGCCGGCACCATCGCCCGGACGGACGTGCTGGGCGACTTCTACGACATCGCCGCCGGCGGCTTCGCCCGCCGCAGCGCGGACGAGATCACCATCTGCAAGAACGGCGGCGGGGCGCATCTCGATCTGATGACCGCCCGCTACATCCTCGCCGCCGCCGGCGCCGCCCCGGCCGGCTGACGCCGCGGCGGCCCGCCTGCCTGCCTGCCCGCCCGCAACCCCGCCCGACCTCTCCGCAGGCCCCCGGGGCGGGCCGGGACAGACGTTGAGAAAGCCTGAATCGCGGCGGTCCTGCCAAGCACTGTCAATGCCTTGCGGCCTGTCCCACGCATGGGACGGGCTCGTCCCGCGGGCTTCCGGCCCGGGCCCGCGGGCGCGGCGCAGCCTCAGGCAGGAACCGCGAAGAACCCCTCGGGCACTCGCGCCAGCAGCCGCCGCGCCAGCTCGGCACCCAGCGCGGCCGCGTCGGCCGGCGGCGCGCGGCCCTCGTCGGCCACCGCCTCCGACCCGTCGGGCCGCAGCACCTCGCCGCGCAGCCACACGTCGCCGTCCTCGAGCACCGCCAGCCCCGCGATCGGGGTCTGGCACGACCCGTCCAGCCCCGCCAGCATCGCCCGCTCGGCCGTCAGCCGGATGCCGGTGTCACGGTCGTGGATCGCCGCCAGCAGCCCTGCCGCGCGGCAGTCGTCCGTCCGCCGCTCGATCCCGATCGCCCCCTGGGCGACCGCGGGCAGCATCTCCCCGGGGTCGAGCGCGCTCCGTGCCAGTTGGGTCATTCCAAGCCGGTTCAGCCCCGCCATCGCCAGGAACGTGCAGTGCGCCACCCCCTCCTCCAGCTTGCGCAGCCGGGTCTGGACGTTGCCGCGGAACTCCACGACCTTCAGCAGCGGGTGGCGGTAGAGAAGCTGCGCCCGCCGCCGCAGGCTCGAGGTGCCGACGATGCTGCCCGGCTCGAGATCGCCCAGCGCCGCCGCCCGCGGCGCGACGAAGCCGTCGCGCACGTCCTCCCGTGGCAGCAGGCAGTCGATCACGAGCCCCGCCGGCTGGTGGGTGGGCATGTCCTTCATCGAATGCACGGCGATGTCGATCGCCCCGGCCGCCAGCGCCTCCTCGATCTCGCGGGTGAACAGCCCCTTGCCGCCGATCTCCTTCAGCGGCCGGTCCTGGACCCGGTCACCGGTGGTGCGGATGGCGACGATCTCGAAGGCGTCCTCGCGCAGCGCGAAGGCCGCCATCAGCCGCGCCCGCGTCTCCCGCGCCTGGGCAAGCGCAAGCGGCGAGCCGCGGGTGCCGATCCGAAGGGGGGCCGAGGGTGTGGGCAGGGCGAGCGTCATGGGGGCAGGCTTAGCGCCCGGCCCTGACAGGCGCAACGCCCTCGCTGTCGCGCCGGCTTGACATCGCCGGGGGCGACGGCAAGCAAGGCTGCGGCTGCGGCGGGGAGGGCCAGGATGGACGGGGGCAAGACGATCCTGCGGGCGCTGGCCGGCGAGCGGCAGGCGGTGCCACCGGTCTGGCTGATGCGTCAGGCCGGGCGCTACCTGCCCGAATACCGCGCGACCCGGGCGCAGGCGGGCGACTTCCTGAAGCTCTGCTACACGCCCGAACTGGCCGCGGAGGTCACGCTCCAGCCGATCCGCCGCTTCGGCTTCGACGCCGCGATCCTGTTCGCCGACATCCTGCTCCTGCCGCAGGCGCTGGGGGCGGAGCTCTGGTTCGAGACCGGCGAGGGACCGCGGCTGTCGACCCTGACCACGGCGCGGGATCTCGCCCGGCTGAAGGGCAAGGACGACATCCACGCCACCCTCGCCCCGGTCTACGAGACGGTGCGCATCCTCGCCCGTGCCCTGCCGCGCGAGACCACGCTGATCGGCTTTGCCGGCGCGCCCTGGACGGTGGCCACCTACATGATCGCGGGCCGCGGCACGAAGGACCAGGGGCCCGCGCATGCGCTGATGCGGGCCGACCCGGCGCTCTTCGACGCGCTCATGGCGCGGCTGACCGAGGCGACGGTCGAGTATCTCTCGATGCAGGTGCAGGCCGGGGCCGAGGTGGTCAAGCTTTTCGACAGCTGGGCCGGCTCGCTGAAGGGCGAGGCCTTCTCCCGCTACGCGGTCGCGCCTACCCGCGCCATCATCGCGGAACTGAAGGCCCGCCACCCCGGCCTGCCGGTGATCGCCTTCCCGCGCGAGGCAGGGCAGGGATACGTCGGCTTCCACGCCGCCACGGGGGCCGACTGCGTGGCGCTGGACACCTCGGTGTCGGCCGGCTGGGCGGCGGAGCACGTCCAGCGGCACGGCTGCGTGCAGGGCAACCTCGACCCGCGGCTGATGGTCACCGGGGGCGAGGCGCTGGCCGAAGCGGCGCGGGCGATCGTGCGCGCCTTCGCCAAGGGCCCGCACATCTTCAACCTCGGCCACGGCATCGCCCCGGATGCGGATCCGGCGAACGTGGAGGTGCTGCTGCGGGCGGTGCGGGGCTGACGGCCGGCCGCGCGCGATGCCCTGATGCCGTCACGGCACGGGCCATCTGCCGCCACCGTCGCGGCCCAGAATCGGGCGCATGACCGTCCCGATCCTCCTCCTCCTTGCCGCGCTGGCCGCGGCCGCACTCGCCCTTGTCCTGCCAAGCTGGGCCGGCCTCGCCCTTCCGGCGCTGTCGGCCGCCGCGGCAGCGCTGCTCCTCGTGCTGCGCGCCGCCTGGCGCCGGGCCGTCCGGCCCGGCAGGTCCGCCGCGGCCCGCAGGCCGATCGTCGTGGACGGCTCGAACGTGATGTACTGGCGCGACAACACCCCCCGGCTGGACAGCGTGAAGGCGGTCGTCGACCGGCTTTCCGCCCTCGGCTACGCACCCGGCGTGGTGTTCGACGCCAACGCCGGCCACCTGCTCGCCGGCCGCTACCTGCACGACCGCGAGTTCGGCCGGCGGCTCGGCCTTCCGACCGAGCGGGTGATGGTGGTTCCGAAGGGGATGCCGGCCGACCCTGTGATCCTTCACGCGGCCCGCAGCGTCGGGGCGCGCATCGTCACCAACGACCGCTACCGCGACTGGGCAGAAGCCCATCCCGAGGTGCACGAGCCCGGCCGCCTGATCGGCGGGGGCTATCGCTCGGGCGACCTGCGCCTCGAACTCGACTGACGGGGCGGGCCCGTCTCACACCCACTTCGCCAGCGGCGGCAGGCTCATCAGCACCGCCTCGGGGTCGTGCCCGGTCTCGAGCCCGAACCTGGTGCCGCGGTCGTAGACGAGGTTGTACTCGGCATAGAGCCCGCGGTGGACGAGCTGGGCGTCCCTCTCGGCCGGCCCCCAGGGCAGGTGCATCCGCGCCTCGGCCAGCGGCAGGAAGGCGGGCAGGAATGCGCGGCCCACCGAATGGGTGAAGGCGAAGTCGGCCTCCCAGTCGCCGGTGTTGAGGTCGTCGTAGAAGATGCCGCCGACGCCCCGCGCCCGGCCCCGGTGGGGAACGAAGAAGTACTCGTCGGCCCAGGCCCTGAAGCGGGGATAGTAGCCGGGGTCGTGGGCGTCGCAGGCAGCCTTCAGAACGGCGTGGAAGGCCGCGGTGTCTGCGGGGTATTCGATGCAGGGGTTGAGGTCGGAGCCGCCGCCGAACCACCAGGCGCCAGGGGTCCAGAACATCCGCGTGTTCATGTGCACCGCCGGCGCGTGCGGGTTCTGCATGTGGGCGACAAGACTGATGCCCGAGGCCCAGAAGCGGGGGTCCCCTTCCATGCCGGGAACGCCGCGGGCGGCCATCGCCTTCTGCGCCCGCTCGCCCAGCGTGCCGTGCACGGTCGAGACGTTGACCCCGACCTTCTCGAACACCCGGCCGCCGCGCATCACGCTCATCAGCCCGCCGCCGGCGTCGGCCCCCTCGCCGGACTGCCGGCGGGTCTCGCGCAGGGTGAAGCGCCCGGGCCGGGCGTCGCCGGGACCGCGCTCCTCCAGCGCCTCGAAGGCGGTGCAGATCGTGTCGCGCAGGGCGCGGAACCACGCGGCGGCGCGCGCCTTCTGCCCCGCCATGGGTTCGGTGGTCTCGGCCATGCGCCCTCCCTGCGGCTCCGGCGTCCGGCGCCCGGGGCTAGCAGCTTTCCGCCCGCCGTTCCAGCGCCCGGGCGCGCCTCAGCCCTCGGGCGGCTCGGGCGCCAGCGCGTCGACGACGCCGCCGACGAGGTTGACGCCAAGCAGGCGCGCGGCCAGCGCCGGGCCGCCCGCCGGCCGCGCCGCCGCCGCCACTCCCGCCAGCGCCGCCGCCATCCGGCGCGCCGCCGCCACCGCCGCCACCTGCCCCACCAGCGCCAACCGCACCGTGCCGCCGGGGGGCACCTGCGCCAGACGGTCGAGGTCGGCCGAGATCACTGTGGCGAGCTTGGGATAGCCGCCGGTGGTCTGGCAGTCGCGCATCAGCACGATCGGACGGCCCTCGCCGGGCACCTGCACCGCCCCGGGCAGGACGCCGTCGGAAACGATGTTGTGGCCACCCGGGTGGACCAGTGCCGGCCCCTCCAGCGCCACCGCCATGCGATCGGACCGTGCCCCGACGCGCCAGCCGGCGGCGAGAAGTGTGGCGAGCGCATCGGCGGCGAACTCGTCCGCCTGGGGGCCGGGCATGACGCGGACCGGCCCGGATTCGTGCTCGGGCAGCGCGCCCAGGACATGCGGGGCGCCGCCCCCGCCCACCGGCAGGGCCAGTCCCGGGGCGGGCAGCGGCCCGCCGATGCCCGAGCGGCGGTGCTGCGCGCGGCTGCCCATCTCGGGGCGCAGGGCGACGCCGCCGCCGACCGCGAGGAAGGCGTAGACACCCCCCCGCGCCGGCCCGGCCTCGACCACCGCGCCGGGGTCCAGCGCCACCCCGGTCGCCGGTGGCACCGCCTGCCCGTTGACGCGAAGGACCGCCCCGGGCCCGGCCAGCGCCACCACCGCCGGACCGCCCTCGAGCCGGAAGCGGGCCCCGGCCAGCGCCATCTCGACAACCGCCGCGCCCGGGCGGTTGCCCACCAGCGCATTGGCGGCCGCCGCCATCAGCCGGTCGGCCACCCCCGACACCGGCACGCCGAAGCGGCGGTAGCCCGTCCGGCCAGCGTCCTGGACGCTGGTCGCGGGCGCTGCCGCCTCGACCACGAGGCGGATCACGCCGCCCCCCCTGAGGGCCCGGCCACGGCCGCCGTCTCCGTCCCGGCGACCGGGTCGCCGGCAGCGGCGCGGGCGTCCAGCGCCTCCCAGGCCGCCGCCGGCAGCGGCACCAGCCGGATCCGGTCGCCGGGCGCGAACAGGAACGGCGGGTTCCTGCCGGCCAGGAAGGGGCGCACCGGGGTGCGGCCGATCAGGTGCCAGCCCGAGGGCGCGGGTATGCTGCCGATCGACGTCTGGCCGCCGCCGATCGCCACCGACGAGGCCGGCACCACCGGCCTTGGCACCGGCCGGCGCGGCGTCGCCAGCCGCGGATCGAGGCCCGCGAGATAGCTGAACCCCGGCACGAACCCGATCATCGCCACCGTGTAGACGGGCGCGGCATGCAGCGCCACCGCCGCGGCCTCGGTCAGGCCGCGGGCGGCGGCGAGCCCGGCGAGGTCGGCCCCGAACTCGCCACCATAAACCACCGGCACCCGCCACAGCCGACCCGAGGGAACGGCTGGCGGCGGCCGGCCCGCCAGTGCCGCCACCCGGCGGGCGATCACGTCAAGGTCGGCGGCCAGCGGATCGAGGTGCAGCATCAGCGCCCGGTAGGTCGGCACCGTCTCGACGACGCCGGGCAGGGGATCGGCCGCAAGGGCGGCATCCAGCGCCAGCACCCGTGCCGTCAGCGCCGGATCGAGGTCGTCGCCGAACTCGACGCTGAGCCCGGCGTCACCTAGCGGCAGGAGGCGCGGCGCGCCGGGGATGGTGGGATCGTCGGCCATGGCTCGGAACGCGGGGCGGCGCCCTCCGCCGCGGCGCCAGCGTGGCCGAGCGGCCCGGCGGAGGCAAGGCCCCTGCCGGCGCGGACCCGGCGGCCTCGGCGGCAAGGGCGGCGGCAGCGGCGGGCGGCGTTGATCGTCCCGCGGCGGCGTGCAAGGAATGGGCGTCCCGCCGCCATGCCGGTCGAACGGTTGCCATGCCCTCCGCCCTCCGCCCCCGCGGTTCCGCCGCCGCTCCTGCCCCGCCTGCCCCGGAGACGGTCGCCGCCGGCCGTGCCCGGCCGGCGCGGCCGCGCGGCGCCGGCGCCGCCACGGTCTACGACGCCCTCAAGCGCGACATCCTCGAACTCGTCCTGGCGCCGGGGTCGCCGCTTGACGAGAGCGAGGTCGCCGCGCGCTTCGGCGTCTCGCGCTCGCCGGTGCGCGAGGCGCTGATCCGGCTCAGCTCCGAGCGGCTGGTGCTGTCGCTGCGCAACCGCGCGGCGATGGTGGCGCCGCTCGACCTGGCCGAGATCGGCGCATTCCTCGACGCCACGCGCCTGGTCTACCGCGCCACGGCGCGGCTGGCGGCGCTGCGCAGGGGCCCCGGCGATGCCGAACGGTTGGCGGTGCTTCAGGCCGCCCATGACCGCGCCGCCGCCGAGGGGGCGCTGGACGGGATCGCGCGCGCCAATGCGGCCTTCCACGCAGCCATCGCCGCGATCGGCGGCAACCCCCATTTCGCCGCCTGGCAGGCGGGGCTCCTGGAGAACGGCCAGCGGCTGCTGAGGCTCTGCCTGCGCCGGATCGGCGGGCCGGCGCCGATGGAGGGCACCCATCATGCCCTGATTGCCGCCATCGCCGCCGGCGATGCCGCCGCCGCCGATGCCGCCGCCGCCGCCGACGCCGATGTGCTTGCCGGCACGCTTGCCGCGCTGCTTGCCGACCCGCCCTCGCGCGACCTGCTGCTCTGAAGGCGCGGGAGGCCGGGCGCGATTTTCCCCATGACGACCCCTGCGGGCTCTGCTAGCCTTCGCGTGTCGACATGGAGTATACCCTTTCGGGGCCGCGATACCTCGCCGGAGGGAGCCCGGCGCGGGCCGATGCCGCGGCGGCCCCCGACGTCCCGGCCCCGGCACCACCGCCCGGGCGCCGCACCCGATGGAAGAGGCGGAACGCCCGCCACAGCGACACGACACCAAGGAGGACCATCGATGTCCACACTGCGAAACCTGGCCCTGGCCGCCCTCGCCGCGGCGGGGCTGTCCGCCGGCGCGGTCGAGGCGAGATCGCTCGACGACATCCTGTCGTCGGGAACGATCCGGATCGGGATCAACCCGAACTTCCCCAACATGTCGGTGCGCAACGACGCCGGCGAGTGGGTCGGTTTCGACATCGACGTGGGCAACGAGATCGCCCGCCGCCTTGGCGTCGCGGTCGAGTGGGTGCCGACCGAGACGCCGCAGCGCGTGCCCTTCCTGACCGCCGACCGCATCGACATCTCGCTCGGCGCGCTCACGCGCAACTCCGAGCGTGCCAAGCTGATCGACTACACGGTGCCGCTGCACACCGAGGTACTGGCGGTGCTGACCACCGAGGAAGTGGCCGGCGACAGCTGGCGCGACTTCGACCGCGCCGACATCACGCTCGCCAACATGCGCGGCAACTGGACGGTGGAGTGGACGCAGCAGAACCTGCCGAACGCCAAGCTCGAGCTCGTCGACACCATGGCTGACACGGTGCGGCTGGTGGCGCAGGGACGGGCCGACGCGATCATCGAGAACATCGACTTCTTCATGGCCTTCACCAAGCAGTACCCGGATGTGAAGTGGCGGGTGCTGCCCGACGCCATCGACGTGGCCTACTGTGCCATCGGCGTCGGCCAGGGCCAGGCGAACCTCGTCGAGGTGCTGAACATCATCCTGTTCGCGATGCACAGCTCGGGCTTCGTCAACACCTCCTGGGAGGCGCACTACGGCGCGCCGATGCTCGTGCCGATCGAGCCGGAACCCTACTTCTGACCCCGTGCGGGGGGCGCCGCCGGGCGCCCCCCGCCACCAGCGGCCGATGAACTACACCTTCCAGTTCGGCGTGGTCTGGCGCGATCTCGGCGCGCTGATGGATGGTGCGCTGGTGACCTTCCAGCTCGGCCTCCTGGCCTTCTGGGGTGGCGCGCTGATCGGGCTTGCCGGTGCGGCGCTGAAGACCTTCGGACCGCGGCCGGTGCGGGCGCTGGTCGACACCTATGTCGTCTTCCTGACCAACACGCCGGCGCTGATCCAGATCTACTTCCTGTATTTCGGCCTTGCCGAATTCCGCATCCGCTGGTCGGGCGAGTTCTGCCTGCTACTCGGGCTGACGCTGAACGCCGGCGCCTACCTGACGATGATCATGCGCGCGGGATTCCTTTCGGTGCGGCGGGCCGAGATGGAGGCGGGCGAGGTGCTGGGCATGACCAGGCTGCAGCAGATCAGCTACATCATCGCCCCCCACATCGCCCGCACCATCTACCCCGCGCTGGCCAACTTCTTCATCGTCATCCTCGTCATGGGCACCTCGATCGGGGCGGTGATCGGCGTCGACGAGCTGACGGGCACGGCGATCACCCTGGCCACCGTCAACTACCGCTGGCTGGAGTACTTCACCGTCGTCGCGGGGCTCTACATCGTGCTGACGCTGATCGCCTCGGTCGGGCTGGCGCTGTTCGGGCGCTGGGCCTTCCGG
This sequence comes from Paracoccaceae bacterium, assembly GCA_023383015.1. Taxonomy (GTDB): domain Bacteria; phylum Pseudomonadota; class Alphaproteobacteria; order Rhodobacterales; family Rhodobacteraceae; genus JAHDXW01. The sequence goes on along the minus strand of JAHDXW010000006.1, from coordinate 106,116 downwards.
GTGAAGGCGCGGGTGTTCTGATGGAGCGCATCCTCGAGCAGCTGCCGCGGTTCCTCTCGCAGCGCAACCTCGTGCTCCTGGCCGAGGCGGCGGGCATGACGCTGGCGATGACCGCCGCGGGCTGCCTGATCGGCTTCCTGCTTGCCTTCGTCATCGTCTACCTGCGCCAGACCCCGGGGCGCTGGGCGCTGCCGGTGCGGCTGGCCTGCATCGCCTATGTCGAGATCTTCCGCCGGATCCCCTTCCTCGTCATCATCTACCTGGTGCTGTTCACGATTCCGCTGGTGCTGCGGGATGCCTCGCTGTTCGTGATCGCGGTCGTGTCGATCTGCATCTACGCCACCGCCTACATCTCCGAGATCATCCGCGGCGGCATCGAGAGCGTGCCGCGCCAGCAGGTCGAGGCGGCGGCGACGATGAACCTCGGCCGGCCGCAGACCACGCTCTGGGTGGTGCTGCCGCAGGCGATGCCGGTGATCGTGCCGCCCGCGGTCGCCTTCGGGGTGTCGTTCATCAAGGACACCGCGCTGGTCAGCCAGATCGGCATGTTCGAACTGACGTTCCGGGGCAAGGAGTTGAACAACCAGGGCTACTCGGCGGTGCTGGTGTTCGGCACCATCGCCTTCGTGTATTTCCTGATGTCCTGGCCCCTGAACCTCTGGGGCCAATACCTGGAGAAGCGCCTTGCCGCACCTCGAAGTCAGAGACGTCGTCGCACGCTACGGCAGCCATGAGGTGCTCTCGGGCGTGAGCCTCGACGTCGACCGCGGCGAAGTGGTGGCGCTCGTCGGCCCCTCGGGGTCGGGCAAGTCGACGGTGCTGCGGGTGCTGGTGGGGCTGCTGCAGCCGGTGTCCGGCAGCGTCCGCGTCGGCGGCCAGGCGGTGGACTACCGAAGCGCCGGCCAGGTGCGGGCAATCCGCAACCGCATGGCGATCGTCTTCCAGCAGTACAACCTGTTCCAGAACATGGACGTGATGCGCAACGTCACGCTGGCCCCCATCCGCATCAAGCGCCGCGACCGGCGCGAGGTCGAGACGCTGGCGGTGGCGCTGCTGGAACGGGTGGGGCTTGGCCAGAAGCTGCACGCCTTTCCCGACGAGCTGTCCGGCGGCCAGCAGCAGCGGGTGGCGATCGCCCGGGCACTGGCGCTGCGTCCCGAGATCCTGCTGCTCGACGAGGTCACCTCGGCGCTCGACCCCGAGCTCGTCAACGAGGTGCTCGACGTCATCCGCGACCTCGCGCGGGAGGGCATGACGATGATCCTCGTCAGCCACGAGATGGCATTCGTCCGCGAGGTTGCCGACCGGGTGGTGATGATGGACAAGGGGCAGGTGATCGAGTCCGGCCCGCCGGCCGAGATACTCGACGCACCGAGAACCGAGCGGGCGCGGGAGTTCTTCGGCAAGATCCTGCGCCACTGACACGCCGAGGCAAGCCATGACCGACGTCCCCCGCACCGAACTGCCCTCTGCCCTGGCGCCACGCAAGATCGTCACCGGCCTGTGGCAGATGGCCGACCAGGAGCGCGACGGCCGCGCGGTGGACCTTGACGCCATGGCCGCGGCACTGGCCGGCTACGCGGCCGCGGGCTTCGACAGCTGGGACATGGCCGACCACTACGGCTCGGCCGAGATCGTGGCCGGCCGCGCCGCGCGGCTTCTGGCCGCGGCGGGCGCGCCGGCGCCGCTGATCATGACGAAATGGTGCCCGCCGCCCGGCCCGATGACGCGCGAGGTGGTGCGCGCGGGCGTCGAGCGGTCGCTCGAGAGGCTGGGGCTGCCGCGCGTCGACGTCATGCAGTTCCACTGGTGGCGCTACGAGCACCTCGAATGGCTGCCGGCGATGGAGGAACTCGCCCGCCTGCGCGAGGAGGGGCTGATCGGCTGGATCGGGCTGACGAACTTCGACACCGCGCATCTGCGGCTGCTGTGCCGCCACGGGGTGCCGGTGGCGACCAACCAGGTGTGCTTCTCGCTGGTCGACCGCCGTGCCGCCGGCCGCATGGCCGAGGTCGCGACCGCGGAGGGCGTGGGCATCCTCGCCTTCGGCACGCTGCTGGGCGGCTTCCTGTCGGAACGCTGGCTGGGCAAGCCCGAGCCGGACGCGATCGGCGACTGGAGCAAGATGAAGTACAAGCGCTTCATCGACGCCGCCGGGGGCTGGGCGCCGTTCCAGGCGCTGCTGCGCACGCTGGGCGGGGTGGCGCGGAAGCATGGCGTCTCGATTCCCAATGTCGCCACCCGCTGGGTGCTGGACACGCCCGGGGTCGCGGGCGTGATCGTCGGCACCCGGCTGGGCGAGAACGAGCACCGCGACGACAACCTGCGGATGATGAGCCTGGTGCTGGACGCAGACGACCGCGCCGCCATCGCTGCGGCGACGGAGGCGCTGGCGCCGATTCCCGGCGACTGCGGCGACGAATACCGCCGGCACCCGTTCCTGACCGCCTCGGGCGACCTGTCGCACCATCTCGACGCGGTGCCGAAATACTACCCCGCCCTGCCCGTGCCGGCCCGGCCCGGCCGCACCCGCGTCTCCACCGGATCGGTGTGGGAGGCGACGGCGGGCTTCTCGCGGGCCGTGCGCGTGGGCGGGCGGGTGCTCGTCTCGGGCACCACGGCGACGGACGGCGCGGGCAATCCGGTCTGCGAAGGCGATGTCGAGGGGCAGACGGTCTACATCCTCGACAAGGTCGCCGCCTCTGTCGAGGCCGCGGGCGGCACGCTCGACGACGTGGTGCGCACCCGCATCTACCTGACCGACCCCGAGCGGTGGGAGGAGGCCTCGCGCGCCCACGCCCGCGCCTTCGCCGGCGCCATGCCCGCCAACACGCTGATTGCCGCGGGCGGGCTGGTCGGCCCCTATCAGGTCGAGATCGAGGCCGAGGCGGTGGTGACGGAGGACGTGGCATGAAGATCGAGGCGATCCGCGTCTGGCAGTGCGACCTGCCCCTGAGGGAGGGCCGCTATTCCTGGTCGGAGGGCAAGTTCGTCGAGGTCTTCGACGCGACGGTGGTCGAGATCGTCGCCGACACCGGGCTGACCGGGGCGGGCGAGGTCTGCCCGCTCGGCCCCTTCTACCTGCCCGCCTACGGGCCCGGGGCCCGCGCCGGCATCCGCGAGCTCGGCCCGCATCTGATCGGGCTTGATCCGCGCGCGACCGGCGTCGTCGAAGCGGTGATGGACCGCGCGCTTCTCGGCCACCCCTACGTCAAGTCGGCGCTCGACATGGCCTGCTGGGATCTCGCCGGCAAGGCCGCAGGGCTGCCAGTGGCAACCCTGATGGGCGGCCGCTTCGGCGCCTCGGTCGCGCTCTACCGCGCGATCTCGCAGTCCGAGCCCGCAGCCATGGCCGAGAACGTGGCGGGCTACCGGGCGCACGGTTATGCGAAGTTCCAGCTGAAGGTCGGCGGCGATCCGGCCACCGACATCGCCCGCATCCGCGCGGTGGCGGGCGTGCTCGCGCCCGGCGAGGTGCTGGTGGCGGACGCCAACACCGGCTGGACCTCGGGCGACGCGCTGCGGGTGGCAGCGGCGGTGCGGGAGGTCGACGTCTGGATCGAGCAACCCTGCCGGACCTACGAGGAATGCCTCGGCGTCCGCCGCGCCATATCGCAGCCCTTCATCCTTGACGAGAACATCGACGGCCTTGCCGCCTTCCTGCGTGCCCATCAGGACGGGGCGATGAACGCCATCAATCTCAAGATCTCCAAGGTCGGCGGGCTGACCAAGGCGCGGCGCATCCGCGACCTCTGCGTGGCCCTCGGCTATCCGATGACGATCGAGGACAGCTGGGGCGGCGATGTGGTGACGGCAGCGATCGCCCATCTCGCTCATTCCACGCCCGAGCGCTTCCGCTTTTCGGCCACCGACTTCAACTCCTACGGCACGGTCAGTTTCGCGGACGGCGCGCCGCGGCGGATCGACGGACGGATGGCCGCCGCCGACGCGCCGGGCCTGGGCGTCACCCTGCGCGCCGAGGTGCTGGGCGCGCCCGCCTTCGTGATCCGCTGAGGCCGGCGCGGGCGGCGCCGTCAGGTGGCGACGGCGGCTGCCGGGGGGGCCAGCGGGACGGTCATGCCGTCGGCACCGAGGATGATCGTTCCATCGAAGACCCGCGCCATCTCGGCCAGCATCCGCTCGCCGACGCCGGGGGTATCGAGCTGCGGCAGGAGATGGGTCAGCACGAGGATGCGCGCGCCCGCCCGCCGCGCCGTTTCGGCAACGTCGCTGTGGGCGGCGCACATCCGCCGGTAGTCGGCCGAGTACTCTGTGCCGGCAAGGAAATGGGTCATGTGGACGAGAACGTCGCAGCCGGCGGCGAAGGCGATGAAGTCGTCGGTGACCCCGCCGTTGTCGCCGGAGTAGACGATGCTGCGGCCATCGCAGTCGAGCCGGTAGCTGAGGCAGGCCAGATGCGGCTGGGCGTGGTAGGCGGGGCCCGCCGTCACCTGCCAGCCGTCGCCGGCGACGACGTCGCCCGGAGCAAGCTCGCGCAGGCGGGGCACGGGCCAGCGGCGCTCTCCGGTGCCGCCGCGAGCGCGGAACACCGCCACGGACACCGGGCTGCCGATGCGGGCGGCGATGTCGGGGGCGAACAGCCCGTCGGGGCCGAGCATCAGCCCGGCCATGCGGACCAGCGGCGGCGGCCCGGCGATGACGAGTTCCGGCTGGTCCTGCGGCCCGTGGTCCCAGCGGGTCAGGATCAGCCGCGGCACGTCGAGGATGTGGTCGTAATGATGATGCGTCAGGAACAGATGGGTCACGTCCTGGGCGCGGTAGCCGGCCTCGATCAGCCGCTGGTGGGCGCCGGGGCCATGGTCGAACACGATCACGGCCCGGCCGAGGTCGACAAGATGGCCAGCCCCCATGCGGCGGCGCGAGGGTGCGGGCGTTCCGGTGCCGAGCAGGACGAGCTTCATGGCTGCAGCCCTCAGTAGCCGGCCGCCTTGTCGACGAGGTTGCGCAGCGGCTCACCGCGCAGGAAGCGGCCGAGGTTGTCGAGGAAGATCTCCACCCCCCGCCGGCGGGTGCCGGCAGTGACGGCGCCGTGGTGGGGCGTGATGATGACGTTGGGCAGGCCCCAGAAGGGGCTGTCGGGGGGCAGGGGCTCGATGCTGTGGGCGTCAAGCCCGGCGGCAGCCACCCGGCCGTCGGCGAGGGCGGCAAGCAGGGCCTCGTCGCTGGCGATGCCGCCGCGCGAGATGCAGACATAGACCGCCCCCGGCTTCAGGGCAGCGAAGGCGGCCGCGTCCAGCATCCCCTCGGTCTCGGGCGTCAGCGGCGCGGTGACGACGAGAAAGTCGCAGGCGCCGAGGAAGGCGTGCAGCGCCGCCGGCCGGTAGAGCGCATCGAACCCCGCCACCGGCGCGTCGCCCCGGCGCAGGCCGATCACCCGCATGCCGAACGCCCGCGCCCGCACCGCCAGCGCCTGCCCCGCATGGCCGGTGCCGAGGATGCCGAGGGTGCGGCCGGCCAGCTCGCCGTGCGGGAACCTGTCCCAGCGCCGCACCGCCTGCGCCGCCAGCGCCCGGCGCACGTCGCGGTCGAGCATCAGGATTAGCATCATCGCATGCTCGGCCAGCGGCACCGCGCCATTGCCCCGGGCACAGGTCAGAACCACCGGGCTGGCCAGCATCTCGGGGAACAGGAGCGCATCGGGCCCCGCAGCCCAGCTCTGCACCCAGCGCAGCCGCCCGGCGCTGGCCAGGGCCGCAGGCGACAGCCGCACCGTCGCGGCCACATCGGCCACGGCGAGGTCGGCCTCGAACTCCGCCTGCGAGTCGTGGTGGCGCACCTCGGCGCCGGGGGCGGCGGCGCGCACCTCGTCAAGCAGCCCCGGTGCGGTCGGGCCGGTCATCACGATGGTCAGCGGGGACGCGGACATGTCGCCTCCGGGGTTGGGGTGTTCAGGGCCATGACCGCGCCAGCGCCATGGTCGCGGCCAGCACCGCGGGATCGAGCGCGCAGCCGAGCCCCGGGCCGGCCGGCAGGGCCGCACGGCCTCCGGCCGGACGCGGCAGCACGCCGCCGGTCACCGCATCGAAAAGCGGCGTCTCGTCGAACTGCAGCTCCAGACGTTCCATCGCCGGAACCACCGCGCAGACCTGCAGGCTGGCCGCATGCGACACCGGACCGCTGGGGTTGTGCGGCGAGAACGCCACCCCCGCCCGCTCCAGCCGCCGGCCGATCGCCAGCATCTCGTCGATGCTGCCGACATACTTGATGTCGGGCATCATGACGTCATAGGCCCCGCCCGCCGCGAAGGGCTCGAACCCCGCCAGGCCGACCTCGGTCTCGCAGCCGGCAAGCCGCATGCCGAGGCGGTTGGCCTGCGCCCGCAGCGCCCGCAGGACCGGGACCGCCTCGGGCCGTTCGGGCAGCGGGCACTCCACCCAGTGCAGGCCGAAGGGCGCGACGGCGGCGATCATCGCCTCGGCCCCGGCCCGGGTGAAGCGCCAGTGGCAATCAACCATCAGCGCGACATCGGTCCCGACTTCCGCCCGCACCGCCGCGATCCGGGCGATGCCGCAGCCCATCGCCTGCGCCTCCTGCCCCCCGGCGCGGGCCGCGGCGCTGACCTCGTCGAAGGGGGCGATCTTGATGGCATCGAAGCCGGCTGCACAGGCGATGCGGGCCGAGGCGGCAAACCCCTCGGGGCTGCGGTCGCGGGTGCGGCGGTTGATGTTGGCATAAACCGCCACCGCCGCCCGCCGCTCGGGGCCGAGCATGGCGCGCAGCGGCTGGCCGGCGCGCTGGCCGGCGAGGTCCCAGAAAGCCTGGCTGAGGGCCGACAGGACCGCAGCCCCCGGCAGGTCGGCGGGAAGCCGGGCGGCGATGGCGGCGGGATCGGCCGGCCGTCCGGCCAGCGCCGGCAGCAGCCGCGCGGCGCGCTCCAGCACCGCGGCCTCGGCCGCCTGCAGCGTCGCCTCGCCCGTTCCGGTGCGCCCGTCCGCGGTCTCGACCTCGAGAAAGCACCAGCGCGTCGAGGGCACGGGCTGTGCCACCGTCAGCCTGACCCGGGTGACCGCGGGCGCCGCCCCGTTCATTGCCCGAGCACGGGCAGAAGGATGCGCGAGGGCCGCGCGGCGTCGTGGAACACGGTTTGGCGGGCCGCCAGCAGCTCGGTCTCCTCCCAGTCGTGCCCGCCGGTGTTGTGATTGCGGTCGAAGGCGGGGAAGTCCGCGCTAGCGACGTCGACCCGCAGCCGGCTGCCGGCGGCAAGCAGGATGCCCACCGGCAGCAGCGTGATGCGCATCAGCGCCGGCTCGCCCGGGCGCAGCGGCCGTGCATGCTCGTAGCCCTCGCGCCAGCGCGCCCGCAGGATGCCCGAGGAGATGTTGATGGCCAGACCGTCCGGGCGCAGCTCGATCAGCTTCACCGCAAAGTCGGTGTCGGTCCGGTCGGACGCGGCCCAGAGCTCCATCTCCACCGGCCCGACCAGCAGGAGGTCGCGCTCGAGCGGTGCAGAGGTGTAGACGAGGATGTCAGAGCGCCGCTCGTTCGGCCGCTGGTCCACGGGGAGCATCTGCGAATCGGCGCCCATCAGGCTCATCACCGGGTCGGCGGGGTCGTAGACGTAGCCGTCGGCGGGCTCGTCGCCGGGCGGGGCCGGCGACAGCCGTCCGTCGCCGGCGGGGGTGTTGGCGCGACCGCCGCCGCGCAGGAAGAAGGGCACGATCCTCACCCCCGGCGGCGGCCAGGCGGAGAAGCCGCGCCAGAGGTTGGCGTTGACGATGAAGAGCTGCACCGGCGCGCCGCAGGCGAGTTCGGTCTCGCGGCCGCGCAGATGGGTGTCGTACCAGTCGGCGACCATGTCGGGATAGGCGATGCGGGCGGCCTCGCCGTAGTCGACCGGCCCGATGCGGCCATGCATGTGGAACGGGTGGTGCGGCCACGGGCCGATCACCAGCCGGTGGCGTGGCCGCGATGCGGGGTCGCCACGCGCCATCAGCCCCTCGAAGTGCCGCACCGTGAGGCTCAGCCGGTCCCACCAGCCGGTCTGCACCAGCACCGGGAAGTCAAGCCCGTCATGGACCGCCCCGAAGGGCCAGAACTCGGTCGCCGGGGCGTTCATGTAGGCCTTGAGCGGGCCGTCGAGCGGGCCGAAGACTTCGCCGGGAATGCCGGCCAGCGGCAGGTGCCACAGCCACTTGCCGCGCAGGTTCTCGGTCCAGTCGCGGTTGGCCTCGGCCAGCGTGGCCGGAAAGCGCCCGTCGCCCGACCGGGCCCGCAGCCCGGCGGCCTGGGCGTAGGTCCACTGCAGGCGCCGCCCGGTCTCGAAGATGCCGAAGGTCATGTCCCGGATCGACACCGGGATGCCGCTGATGGCGAGCGCCCGCAGCCCCTCGGGCCGCGCGGCGGCCATACACCAGGCAAGCCAGGAGGAATAGGACACCCCGAAGCTTCCCACCTGCCCGTCCGACCCCGGCAGGCCGGCGGCCCAGAGGACGGTGTCGGCGCCGTCGCGGCTCTCGGCGGCGAAGGCCCCGGCGGCGTAGTGCCAGACCATCGTGCCCTCGGACCGGTGTGAGCCGCGGATGTCCTGGGCGACGGCGATGTAACCGCGCCGCGCCAGCGCCTCGGCATAGCCTGCGTTCAGCGGCGCGGCCTTGTCGTAGGGGGTGCGGCAGACCAGCACCGGCCGGCGCCCCGCGGCCCGGGGTCGCCAGACATCGGCGCGCAGCACGACCCCGTCGCGGGCCCGCATGGGAACGTCGCGCAGAACCTCGACCTCGTGCGCCTCGGCGTCAGGCATCGGCCGCCTCAGGGCCGGAAGGGATGGCGCAGGCGCACCCGCCGCTCGGCCGGCGCGAACCAGCCCTGCGGGGCGTAGTCGTCGGTGTGCAGATAGCAGCCGATGACCACCTCGTCGGAGCCTTCGGTGAAGGTCAGCAGCCGGCTCATCGGCGCCGAGCGCTGCAGCTTGCCGATGTGGAACTTGGTCAGCGCGGCGACGTTGAGGAAGGTGACCCCCCACTTCTCCTCGATCAGGCCGCGCCCGGCGAGGCGGACGTCCGGCACGCTGTGCGTGTGCCCGCCGAGCCACATGTCGACGGCCCGGGGACGGGCGGCGAGGTAGCGCTCGAACACCTGGGCGTCAGGCGTGCGGTCGCACCAGTAGAGGTACGAGGCACCCTCGGCCCCCGCGTCGGGATAATAGCCGTGGAACAGCGACACAAGGTTGCCGGCGGCGTCGCGGTGGAAGCCCTCCCACGGCCCCGATGCGGCCGTCGTCTCCTTCAGCATGTAGTGGTGGCAGGACAGGATGATCCGGTCGGCGTGGCGCTCGACCTCGTCGACCCACCAATCGAAGGTCTCGCGCAGAATGCGTCCGGAGGGATAGCCGCCGCGCGCGCCCCGCCCCCAGGGCGGGCCGCCGTCGTTGCGGTCGCTCATCATCAGCACCCGGATGTTGCCGGCGTCGAAGGCGTAACGGTCCCACTTGCCCTGAGCGGGAAAGGGCATCGCGGCAGGGTCGACGCCCGAGACGGCGGTGTTGGCGCCGAGCGGGTCGACCCATTTGCGGAACCACCACTGGGCCTCCTCCTCGGGGCCGCTTGCATCATGGTTGCCGGCGACGGTGTAGATGTGCGAGCGCGGGTGCCTCCTACCCGAGCCGAACTGGGCCACCACCTCGGGGCCCTCGGCATCGGTGGGCGGCGTCTGGGTGCCCGAGAGGTCGCCGAGATGCAACGCGATGTCCCACTCGAAGGGCGGCCCACCGGCGGCGCCGCCGGCTTCCGACTGCGCCAGCGCCTCGGCGAAGGCACGCCGGCCGTGGGCGAGATCGGTGGACAGATGCGAACAGGAAGACGCCCAGATCCGGAACCGGGCCGGCTGGTCCTGGCTGGACATTCCCTCTCCCCCTGGCGCGCGTCGGCCCGGCCAGCGGACCAGCACGCGAGGGGCGGGGCAAGCCGTGACGGTTTCGCGGGAAGAAACCCGCCGCCCGATGGCGGGTGTTTCGCCGCACGGAACTGCACGGCCTACCGCGCGGGCCGGCGCCCGTGCTTGGCTGGCCGCGGATGCGGAAGGCCACGGGACCGTCGCGGGAGCGGGCGGGCTGCTGCGGAGGGCAGCCGGCCGCCGGCCCCAGCAGGATGACTCCCGGGGGGATGCGGACGCCGGCGCCCTGTGCGGCCAGGCGGCCGGTGCATGCAACAGGCGCGCGCAACGCGCCGGCCGGGGAGGTAGCGAGATGCCGACGCACTACGATCGCCGCAGCGTCCTGAACATGGGCGCCGCCCTCGCCGCGGGAACCGCGCTGGGGCTGCCGCGCTCCGCCCGGGCCCAGGGGCGGGTGATCCTCAACTCCGTGGTGGCGCAGGAACCGGGGATGCTGGCCTGCGGCATCGTCCAGATCGACGGCGCCCAGACGATCTCGGGCGGCAAGATCCTGCAGTCGCTGATCCGCTACGACGAGGAGAACCGCCTCGAGGGCGAGCTTGCCGAAAGCTGGAGCGTCTCGCCCGACGGGCTTGTCTACACATTCAACCTGCGCCGCGGCGTGCTCTGGCACGACGGCCAGCCCTTCACCGCCGACGACGTGGTCTTCAGCTTCGACCAGATCCTGCGCCAGACCCACGCGCGCACCCGCTCGGCGATCCAGAAGGTGGCCAGCTTCGCCGCGCCCGACCCCCACACCGTCGTCATGACGCTCGAGGCCCCCTTCCTGCCCTTCCTGACCGCGATCAACTCGGTCAACGGGCCGATCCTGCCCCGGCACCTCTACGAGGGCACCGACTTCCTGCAGAACCCGGCGAACAACGCGCCCGTCGGGACGGGTCCGTTTCGCTTCAGCGAATGGCGCCGCGGCGAGTTCGTGCATCTCGTCCGCTTCGACGGCTACTGGAACCCCGGCGAGCCGAAGGTCGACGAGATCTACTTCCAGATCATCCCGGACTCGTCGCAGCGGGCGATCGCCGTCGAGACCGGCCGCATCGACGTCTGCACCCGCATCACCATCACCTCCACCGACCAGAACCGGCTGGTCGCAGCCGGCCACGCAAAACTCGCCGACGCGCGGTCCTTCGACGGGCTGTCGGCGGCCTCGCAGCTCTTCTTCAACTTCCGCGTCAAGCCCTTCGACGACGTCCGGGTGCGGCGGGCGATGACGCATGCGCTCGACCGCGAGCTGATCATCGACGTCGCGCTGCTGGGGCAGGCGCGGGTGCAGCACGGCCCGATCGCCTCGAGCACGCTCTACCACGACGCCGACGCGCTGGTCCGCTACGAGCACGATCCCGACCGCGCGCGCGCCCTGCTGGCCGAGGCCGGAATTGCGCCCGGCGCGCTGTCCTTCGAGCTGCTGGTGGCGTCGGCGGGGTCCGACCGCGCCAGGATGATGGAGATCATCGCCCAGCAGTACCGCGAGGTGGGCATCGACGCGCGGGTGCAGTTCGTCGACATCCCGACCCTGCTGAAGCGCGGCGGCGACTGGGACTTCGAGGTCGTCTTCACCACCGTCGGGCAGTTCCAGCACCCCACCATCGGGCTGGCGCGCAACTTCCTGACCTCGCGCATCAACAACACCTGGGGCAACAACATCGGCGGCTACAGCAATCCGCGCGTCGACGAGTTGTGGGCGCAGGCCGATGCGGCCCTCAGCGACGCCGAGGCGCAGGGCTTCTACTCCGAGATCCAGCGTCTGATCACCGAGGATGTGCCCTGCGTGTTCCTGATGGAGCTGCAGGACTACCTCGTCGTGCGGCCGAACATCGAGGACATCTACCAGGGCCCGCTGTCGGCCTATTACAGCTGGGCGGAGCTGCGGAAGCTGTGAGCGCAGCCGGGCGCGACCCGGCCGGCCGCCCGCAGCCCAGGGGCTGCGGGGCGCCATGACGCGGCTTGGCTACATCGCCGAGCGCCTGCTCCGGTCGGTGGTGGTGATCGGCCTGATCATGGTGGCAAGCTTCTTCCTGGTCCGGCTGGCGCCGGGCGATGCCGTCGATTTCATGATCGAAGGTGGCGCGCCCGACCCCGAGTATGTGGCCGAGCTGCGCCGGCAGCTCGGTCTCGACCGCCCGCTGCTGGAGCAGTTCCTGATCTACGCGGGCAAACTCGTCCGGCTCGATCTCGGCTATTCCCTGCGCATGCAGGAGCCGGTGCTGGACGTTGTCCTGGCGCGGATGCCGGCGACGCTTCTGCTGGCAGCCTCGGTGCTTTCTTTCGCCCTGGTGACCGGCGTGGCGCTTGGCATCCTTGCCGCCCGCAACCTCGGCCGCTGGCAGGACAGCGCCGTGACGGCGCTGTCGCTGCTCGGCTATGCCACCCCGAACTTCTGGCTCGGGCTGATGATCGTGCTCTTGTTCGCGGTCTGGCTTCCGGTCCTGCCGCCCTACGGGATGACGAGCATCGGCATGGGGCTGACGGGGCTGCAGCACGCCGCGGACGTGGCCTGGCACCTGGTGCTTCCGACCTTCGCGCTCGGGACCCACTACATGGGCGTCTTCGCCCGCATCACCCGCGCGGCGATGATCGACGTCGCCGACATGGAGTTCGTGAAGGCCGCGCGGGCCAAGGGCATCGGCGAGCTGCAGCTGCTCTGGCGCCACGTCTTCCGCAACGCCATGCTCGCCGTCGTCACCTACACCGGCGTGCAGGCCGGCAGCCTGATCAGCGGCACGGTCCTGATCGAGACCGTCTTCGCCTGGCCTGGGGTCGGGCGCCTTGCCTTCGACTCGATCGCCAGCCGCGACCACCCGGTGCTGCTGGGAACCTTCCTCGTGACCTCGGTGCTGGTGATCCTGATCAACCTCGCGACCGACATCGTCTACACCTTCGTCGACCCGCGGATCGAGGTGAAGGGGTGAGCACGGGGTTCATCCGCCGCCTTGCATCCCATCGCGGCGGCGCGATCGGCCTTGCGTTCCTGGCCGTCGTGGTCGCCGTGGCGCTCTTCTATCCCCTCTACAACCCCCGCTCGCCCTGGTCGATCGTCGGCCGCCCGTTCCAGCCGCCGTTCACCGGGCGGTTCATGCTCGGTACCGACATGCTGGGGCGCGACGTGCTCGCCGGGCTCGTGCACGGGGCGCGCTTCTCGCTGCTGATCGGCCTTCTGTCGACGCTCGTCTCGCTTGGCATCGGCGTCACGGTGGGGGCGGTGGCGGGCTACTTCCGTGGCTGGGTGGACGAGGTGCTGATGCGCATCACCGAGTTCTTCCAGATCATCCCGGGGCTCGTGCTGATCATGCTGCTGGTGGTCGTGATGGGCACCAGCATGTGGTCGGTGGTGATCGGCATCGGCGTCGTCACCTGGCCCAACGTCGCGCGGATCATGCGGGCCGAGGTGCTGTCGCTGCGCACAAGGGCCTTCGTCGATGCCGCCCGCGGGCTCGGCCAGCGGCCGCTGGCGATCCTCGTGCGGCAGATCCTTCCCAACGCGCTCTCGCCGGTGATCGTGGTCGCCTCGGTGATGGTGGCCTCGGCGATCCTGATCGAATCGGGGCTGAGCTTTCTCGGCCTCGGTGATCCGAACGTGATGACCTGGGGGTACATGATCGGCGCGGCGCGGCCCTACCTGCGCGAGGCCTGGCTGCTCAGCGCCATCCCCGGAGTCATGATCGTGCTGACGGTGCTGGCGATCAACATGATCGGCGACAGCCTGACCACGGCGCTGAACCCCCGCCACAGCCGCAAGGGGGAACGGGCGTGAACGGGGGCGGCACCCCGGTGCTGGCGATCCGCGACCTGACCGTTGCCCTGCCCGCCGGCGCCGACCGCGCGCATGCCGTCGAGGGGATCGACCTCGACGTGCATGCCGGCGAGATCGTCTGCATCGTCGGCGAGACCGGATCGGGCAAGTCGGTGACCGCGCATGCGGTGCTGGGCCTGCTGCCGCCGACCCTGCGGACCGTGCGGGGCAGCATCCTCTTCGAGGGCGAAGAGCTGGTCGGCGCGCCCGAGGCGCGGCTGCGCGGGCTGCGCGGCCGGCGGGCGGCGATGATCTTCCAGGAGCCCTCGGCGGCGCTGAACCCGGTGCGCACCATCGGCGACCAGGTGGCCGAGGTCATCCGCGCGCATCTGTCGCTGCCCGCGGCCGAGGTGGAGCGCCGCGTTGCCGCCGGCCTTGCCGAGGTCAGCCTGCCCGACCCAGAGGCGCTGCGCCGCAGCTATCCGTTCCGCCTGTCGGGAGGCCAGCAGCAGCGGGTGATGATCGCCATCGCGCTGGCGCTGGAACCGGCAATGCTGATCGCCGACGAGCCGACGACGGCCCTCGACGTCACCACCCAGGCGCAGATCCTCCGCCTGATCGCCGAACTGCAGGCGCGCCGCGGCATGGCCGTGCTGTTCGTCACCCACGACCTCGGGGTGGTTGCCGAGATCGCCGACCGGGTGGTGGTGATGCGCCATGGCCGCATCGTCGAGTCGGGCACCGCCGAGCGCATCCTGCGCGCGCCTCGTCAGGACTACACGCGGCTGCTGATCGACGCCGTGCCGCGCTTTGCCGCCGCCACATCCGCCGCCGGGACGCCGCCCCCCGGCGGCGAGCCGGCGATGGCAGGGCGCGGCCTGCGCAAGCTCTACCAGGGGCGCAGCGTCGGGCTGTTCCGCCGCCGACCGCCGGTGGCCGCGCTCGACGACGTCGACCTGCGGCTGACGCGCGGCGAGACGCTCGGCGTGGTCGGGGAATCCGGATCGGGCAAGTCGACGCTGGCGCGCTGCCTGATGCGGCTGACCCCGCTCGACGCGGGCGAGGTCGAAGTCGCCGGTCGCCCGTTCTCGCGCCTTGAGGGCGCAGCGCTTTTGGCCGAGCGGCACCGGGTGCAGATGGTCTTCCAGGATCCCTACGGCTCGCTGAACCCCCGCCAGCGGGTCGAGACGATCATCGGCACCGGTCTGTGGCTGCGCGGCGTTCCCCGGGCCGAGGCGCGGGAGCGGATCGCGGCAATGCTGGCCGAGGTCGGGATCGACCCCGCGGCGATGGCGCGATACCCCCACGAGTTCTCGGGCGGCCAGCGCCAGCGCATCGCCATCGCCCGGGCGCTGGTGATGGAACCCGAGGTGCTGATCGCCGACGAGGCGGTCTCGGCCCTCGATGTCTCGGTGCAGGCGCAGGTGCTGCGGCTTCTCGCGCGGATGCGTGCCCGGCTTGACCTGTCGATGCTCTTCATCACCCACGACCTGCGGGTCGCGGCGCAGATCTGCGACCGGGTCTTGGTGATGAAGGACGGCCGGATCGTCGAGGAGGGGCCGACCGGCCGCGTCTTCGCCGCCCCGCGCGACAGCTACACCCGCCGACTGATCGACGCCATCCCCGGCCGCGCCTGGCTTGGTGCGGCGGCCGGGGCGTGAGCGCACGGGCCGCGGACAGGCTCAGTCCAGGCCCAGCGGGTCGGGATCGAGCGGCCACACCGGGCGGGGCAGGCGGCCGAAGGGCAGCGCCGTCCAGTCGGGGTTGCTGGTGCCGGGAGAGGCGACGAACAGCTGGTCGCGCACCAGCGGCTTGAACAGATCATACTGCTTGAAGAGGTTCTTGACCGAGATCACCCGCTTGGAGGCGATGTCGATGCCGTGCAGCGCGAAGATGCTCGGGTCGTAGACGTTGCTGCGCCGCGAGGTCAGCATCACCTCGATGCCCTCGACCCGCACCACCGCGATGTCGCCGAGCGGGATCCGCTCGGAGGCGAGCTGGTTCTGGAAGGCGTCGCGCTTGACGAACAGCACCTCAGCCTCGGCGGCATCGTGGCAGGGGCCCGACTGCGGCTCGAACTTGCCGCCGATCCGCAGGGGCAGCCGGGCGCCGGCACCGACGCCCATGCAGATGCCCACCGCCAGCGGGTCCCACAGCGGCACAACGGCGGCCTCGCGGATGCCGGCGGCGATCAGGGCGCGCAGGATGTGGGTGGTGTCGCCCGGCGCGCCGCTGCCGATCTGGTCGGAGGTGTCCAGCAGCATCAGCGGCCTGTCGCCGGGACGGCCGCGCCCGGCCTCGGCGATGGCGTCCTCGAAGGGGGTGAAGGGCAGCATCGCGGCCTTGCGGATGGCGTAGAAGCGGCGGCCGAACTCCTCCGCCGCCCGCCGCGCGACCTCGGCCGAGCGGTCGGCGACGGCCAGCATCTTGGCCCCGGCCTGCGGGACGTCGGCCCAGGGGAAACCGTGGTTCAGGGACAGGGACAGGATGCCTCCCTTGCCCTCGGCCGCGGTCATGGCGGCGACGAAGTGGCCCATCGGACCGGGCCAGGTGCAGGGAAAGATGCCGATCGTGCGGCAGTCGAAAAGCGCCATCACCGGCTCGATCTCGCCCGCCAGGGTGCGCTGCATCAGGACGAACAGGTCCTCGGCCCGCTCGGTGTAGTCGATGTGCGGGTAGGCCTTGTAGAACACGATCAGGTCGGCCGCGCCGAGGAGCACCTCGTCGAGGTTGGCGTGCAGGTCAAGTTCCACCCCGATCCGGCAGCGCGGTCCGACGATGGCGCGCAGGCGGGTGACGAGGTCGGCCTCGCAGTCGTCGTAGCCCTCGGCGATCATCGCGCCGTGGAGATAGAGCAGCATGGCATCCAGCGGCAGCGCGGCACGGGCCTGGGAGAGGATGCGGTCGCGCATCGTCTCGTAGGCGGTGCGGGTCGTGATGCCGGAGGGCGCGGCGCGGGCGCAGAGCCCCTCGACGACCTCCCAGCCGAGGCCCTGCGCGCGCCGCACCCAGTGCTGGAGCGGCGCGGTGCCGGGCATCGGCGTGGCCCGAAGGATGCCGCCGTCGATCCACTGGCGGCTGCGGTAGTCCTCGATCCCGGTGGGGAAGGTGGCGAAGCTGTTGGTCTCGGTGGCGAGGCTCGCGATGAACAGGCGCATGGCAGTCCCTCCGGGCGCGCGCAGGCCGGGCGGCGCCGCGGCAGCGGACACCCCAGGGCCGCCGGGGGTCAACGCCGGGGCGTTCCGCGCCGCGAAACCGGGCCTGCGGTAATACCCCGCAAACGGCCCGCGGGGGCGCCGAAAGGGAGGGATTTCATCCTACGAAACCCTGCCGCCTTCTCCCGGCACGCTCAAGCGTGCTTCCCTAAACACCTGTCTTGCTGCGCCTTTCGCCGGGATGCCGGTGGCCGGCAATAACCGTTGCCGGTGTCGCGGCCAGGCCGCGGCCGGCATTCTGTCCGACTGGCCCGGGGCGCTCTGGCGCGTCGGGCCGCTTCTGCGCCGACCGGTTCGGAAGCGAGGCAAGTCAAACAAGGGAGGAAGAGCTGAAGATGGTAGTTGCTGACACGGCTGTCCGGCAGGCGACGCGGCCGGAAGCGCTCGGGAGCTTGCGGCGGCGGCAGGTCGCCGGGCTCGCCCTCGTCGCGGCGGTCGGACTTGCGCTGTCCGGCGTCCTCGGCCCCGCGGTCGCGCAGGAGACCCGCACGACCCTCACCTGGTCGCATCCCCAGGAGCCACCGAACTGGAACTACTGGGCGACGGGGGCGAGCGCGCTGACCGTTCCCACGTTCCACAACATCCTCGAGCCGCTGGTGGAGAAGCTCGGCGATGGCTCCATCGCGCCGCTGCTGGCAGAATCCTGGGAAATCAGCAGCGACGGCCTGACCTACACGTTCCGGCTCCGCGAGGCGAAGTTCCACGACGGCAGCGACTTCGACGCCGGGGACGTCGTCTACTCGCTGCTCAAGAACAAGGAATCACCTCAGGCGACGCTGCGCACACCGCTCGCCACGGTGACGGCCGTCGAGGCGGTGGATGCCCGCACCGTGCGCCTCACCCTGTCGCAGCCGAGCCAGCGGCTTCTGCCGAACCTCGGGCTGATGGCCGGGATCATCGTGCCCGAGGGTGCGCACGAGACCCTGGACCTGGCCTCGCAGATGATCGGTACCGGCCCCTACACCTTCGGCGAGTACCGCCCGGACGTGCACCTCAAGCTCGTGCGCTTCGAGGACTACTGGGGCGAGAAGCCGTTCTTCACCGAGGTGACGCACCGCTTCATCCCCGACGAGACGGCGGCCATCAACGCCCTTCTCGCCGGCGAGATCGACATGATCGCCAGCGTCTTCGGCGAAGGGCTCGACCGCATCGGGACGGTGGCGCAGGATCCGAAGTTCAACGTCATCATCCCGGCGCCGTTCGAGACCAACTACATGATCCTCAGCACCCGCGCCGAGCCGCTGCGCGACATCCGGGTGCGGCAGGCGATCGCCCACGCGATCTTCCGCGACGACTACCTCGAGGCGGCGCAGGCCGGCTATGGCAAGACCACCTGCCAGTGGGTGGTGCCCTTCAGCGAGCCCTGGAACAACGACTACTGCCCCTATCCCTTCGACCAGGAACGCTCGCGCGCGCTCCTGCGCGAGGCCGGCTATCCGGACCTGACGCTTGACTTCCCCTTCGTGAACGTGGCCGAGCACCCGACGATCAAGGACATCGTCGTTGCCCAGCTCGCCGAGGTGGGGATCACGCTCAACGTCCGCACGCTCGACCTCGCGACCTGGCTGAAGCAGGTGAACACCGACGGCGACTACCAGTTCACCAACATCACCTCCAACGTGACCATCGACACCTTCGTCTGCGGCGGCGGCCGCCAGCCGCTGGGCCGGCCGGACACGGTAGAGTGCCTGCCCGAGTTCGACGAGCTGGTGAAGACCTCGGACGCGATCATCGACCGTGACGAATACATCGCGGCGATGGCGAAGATGGCGGCGGTGTTCGCCGACAGCGCCTGGATCATTCCGATCCATGCCAAGAGCACGCCGACCCTGACCCGCTCGGACCTCGTCGGACACAAGTCCTACCGCTTCCGCGTCGAGATGGACCTGCGCCCCCTGCGCTGGGCCGACTGACCCGCGAGCCGGCTGGCGGGCGCCCCTGGGGCGCCCGCCTTCGGGCGGGGATCCCGGGGGAAGACGATGCGCTCGATGTTCCGGTTCGGATCCGACAGGCTGACGCTGTGCGTGTCGGGGCAGCCGGTGTTGGAATGCCGGTGGAGCGCCCGGCACAAGCGCGCCTTGCTGCCCTCGCCACCGCGACGCCCGGTTGTTGTTGACAGCCATCCGGAGCAAACCTACACTTCGGACCACACCAGACCATACCATTGGATCGGACTTGCCAGGAGGGGCTTCCGGGAAACTCGTCGGCCTGACCCTTCTGAGAGCCGCGACATGATCCGCCGGCCAGGCGGTCCTATCGTCGAAAGCGGAGGTACTGGAATGCAGGACGCTCGCGGCTCAAGGCCCTCCAACGGGGGCTCTGGAATGCAACCTCGCCGCGGTTCGGGGGTCGCCCTCGCCGCAGTCCTTGCTGCCGCCGCCGCATTGGGCGCCGGCGGGACAGCCCTCGCCCAGGACCGGGGAACCACGCTTACCTGGTCCTTCCCGTCGGAACCGCCGGCCTGGAACTACTGGCAGGCGGCCCCCACCGCGCTCATGGCCCCGACCCTGCACAACGTGCTCGAGCCGTTGCTGGAACAACTGGGCGACGGGACCGTCGGACCCTGGCTTGCGGACTCCTGGGAGATCAGCGACGACGGCCTGATCTATACCTTCCACATCCGCGAGGCGAAGTTCCACGACGGCAGCGACCTCGACGCCGATGACGTGGTCTACTCGCTGCTGAAGAACAAGGTGTCCCCGATTGCCGTGACAAAGGGCCCGCTGGTGCCGGTCGTATCGGTCGAGGCGGTCGACCGCAGGACCGTGCGACTGACGCTTTCGACGCCAAGCCAGCGCCTGCTTGGCGAACTTGGCAGCATGTCGGGGATCATCGTTCCGGAGAACTTCCACGAGACGCGAAATGCTGCCTCCGAGATGATCGGCAGCGGACCCTATGTCTTCGGTGAATACCGGCCCGACGTGCATCTGATGCTCGAGCGCTTCGAGGACTATTGGGGCGACAAGCCGCACTTCGAGCGCATCGTGCATCGCTTCATCCCCGACGAGACCTCGGCGATCAACGCGCTGCTTGCCGGCGAAATCGACATGGTGGCCTCAGTCGTCGGCGAAGGCATGGACCGCGCGCGCAATCTGGACGGCAGCCAGAACCTGAAGCTCGTGGTGCCGGAGCCGCTTTACATCCAGTATGTGTTCCTCAATCCGCGCAACGAGACGCTGCGGGACATCAGGGTGCGGCAGGCGATCGCCCATGCGATCTACCGCGACGACATCCTTTTCGCCGCCCAGTCCGGCATCGGCAAGACGATCTGCCAGATTGTCATTCCGTTTACCGAGCCGTGGAACAACGGATATTGCCCCTACGACTACGACCCGCAGAAATCCCGCGCCCTGCTGCGGGAGGCAGGGATCGAGACCCTCAGGCTGAGCTTCCCCTACATCATCACGGGGCAATCCCCGCAAATCAAGGATCTGCTCGTCTTCCAGTTCGAGGAGGCAGGGATAGTGATCGAGCCGCGCCCGATGGACGTGGCGACCTGGCTTGATCGGGCCTGGAGGAACGGCGACTACGATGCAACTGTCGTGGGTGGCGTCGGCAAGGCAGAGGCCTTCATCTGTCGCGGTGGACGGCCGCCGCTCGGCGCGGCGGACAACCAGGTCTGCATCGAGGGTTTCGACGATCTGGTCAGGCAGTCGGACACCATCCTCGACCGGGCCGAGTACATCAAGGTCATGGAGCGGATCGTCGGCCTTCTCGCCGAAAGCGCCTGGGTCATTCCGCTCTATGCCCAGTCGTTCCCAGCGCTCGCCCGTGATGGCATCGTCGGCTTCAAGCCGTTCATCGTCTACGGCGAGATCGACGCGCGGAGACTGCGTTGGACCGACTAGTCCGCGCGCAAGCCGGCGGGCGCCCCGGGGGCGCCCGCTTGCGGGCCGGCCGAGGCCGGCCCTTGCCGTGCCCGAGGGGGCGAAGGGGAAGTTGATGAACTCGAGGGTTCTCCTGGTGTTCACGCGCGAGGCCATGACGCTCTTCGTCTCGGCCGTGATCGGCTCGCTCGTCGTCTTCGGGCTCCTGCGGCTTCTTGGCGGCGACGTCGCGCTGATGATCCTCGGGCAGGAGGCCGCGCCCGAGGCCGCCATCGCCCTGCGCGAGGAGCTCGGGCTGAACCGGCCGTGGCATGTGCAATACCTCGACTGGATGGGCGGCTTCTTCACCGGCAACCTCGGCAGGTCCTACGCGGGCGGCTACGACATCTTCGAGCAGATCTCCGACCGGCTGGGCCCGACGACACTGCTTGCCTTCGGCTCGCTCATCGTCTCGATCACGATCGCGCTCGCGATCGGAACCTATTCGGCGCTCAACGCCCGCAACGCCCGCGGCACGGCGGTGGACGTCTTCGCCCAGCTCGGCATCGCCGTGCCCTCGTTCTGGGCCGGGCTGCTCCTGGTCTACCTCTTCGCCGTCTACCTCGGCTGGCTGCCGGCCGGCGGCTACGTGCCGATGCTCGAGGACCCGCGCGCCTCGCTGGTGTCGCTGATCCTGCCGATCGCCGCCCTGAGCCTCGGCAGCACCGCGGTCAAGACCCGCTTCGTGCGCTCGGCAATGCTGGACGTGATGAACGAGGACTACATCCGCACCGCCATGGCCAAGGGGCGCACCTTCAACGCCGCGGTGCTGCTGCACGGGCTGCGCAACGTCGCGATCCCGGTCCTGACGGTCAGCACCCTTCAGCTCGGCAGCCTGATGGCCGGGGCGATCGTCATCGAGAACGTCTTCGTCATTCCCGGGCTCGGGCGGCTGCTGCTGGTCGCGGTGCAGGGCCGCGAGGTGCTGGTGGTCCAGTCGCTCGCCTTTGTCATCCTGATGATCGTGCTGGTGATGAACTTCTTCATGGACCTTTCCTACGGCCTGCTCGACCCGCGCATCGCCGACCGCAAGGGCAAGCCGACCCATGGCTGACCCTGCACCGCTCACCGCCGCCGACGGCGAGGCCGTTCCGGCCGTCCGCCGCCACCTGCCGCTGGCTCTGATCATCGGCGGCGTGCTGGTGGGGCTTGTCGTCGGGGTGGCGCTGCTGTCCTACATCTGGACGCCGCACGACCCCGCGCGCATCAACGTGCGCAGCCGGCTTGTCCCGCCCGGCACCCCCGGCTTCCCGCTCGGCGCCGACCGTCTGGGGCGTGACATGCTCACCCAGATCATCGTCGGGGCACGCACGTCGCTCTATGTCTCGATCGTCGCGACGCTGGTGGCGCTGGTGGTCGGCACCGCGATCGGACTGGCCACGGCGGCGGCCAGCGGCGCCCGCCAGTCGGTCATGTCACGGGCGGTCGATGTTGGCGTGGCGATCCCCGGCATCCTGATCGCCCTTGTCATCGCCACCGCCCTCGAGCCCGGCAACACCGCCTCGATCATCGCGATCGTGATCTGGTTCATCCCGATCGCCGCGCGCGTGACGATCGGACCGGCGCGGCAGATCCTCGCGCTCGACTATGTCGAGGCCGCCTACGCCTACGGCCGCAGCCGCACCTACGTTCTCTTCCGCCACGTGCTGCCCAACATCTCGCCGATCCTGATCGTGCAGGCCTCGATCATGTTCGCCTCGGGCATCCTGGCCGAGGCGGCACTGTCCTTCCTCGGCATCGGCGCGCAACCGCCTACCGCGTCCTGGGGGCGGCTCCTGAAGGAGGCACAGCCGATGATCGACGTCGCCCCGGGGCTGATGGTGTTTCCCGGCGCGGCGATCATGGTCGCCGTGCTCGGCTTCAACATCCTCGGCGACGGGCTTCGCGCCTGGCTCGACCCGCGCCAGCTGACCCAGGCGGGCCACTGATGCTGACCATCCGCGACCTCAGGGTAAGCGTCGGGCCCCTCGAGCTTGTCCACATCGAGCGGCTGGACATCGCACAGGGCCGCCGGGTCGGGCTGGTGGGCGAATCCGGCTCGGGCAAGTCGATCACGGCGATGAGCATCGCCGGGCTGCAACCGCGCGAGGCGCGGCTTGCGGGATCGGTCCGCTTCGAGGACCGCGAACTGGTCGGGCTCTCGGACGCGGCCATGGCGAAGGTCCGCGGGGCGCGGATCGGGTTCATCCCCCAGGACCCGACGCGCGCGCTGAACCCCACCACCCGGGTCGGCCCGCAGGTGGCCGAGGCGCTGCGGCTGAACACCGACCTCGGCGGCGCGGCGATCCGCGCCCGGGTGCTGGAGCTGTTTGCCCAGGTCCGCCTGCCCGAGCCCGAGGTGCTCTACCAGCGCTATCCCCACCAGATCTCGGGTGGACAGCAGCAGCGTGTGCTGATCGCCATGGCCATCGCCGCGCGGCCGCAACTCCTGATCGCCGACGAGCCGACAACGGCGCTGGACGTTACGGTGCAGAACGAGATCCTGCGGCTGATCCTCGACCTCAGCCGCGCCCAGCGCATGGCGCTGCTTTTCGTCAGCCACGAGCTCGGGGTGGTGCGGGCCGTGTGCGACGACATCGGCGTCATCTACGGCGGCCGGATGGTGGAGCTCGCGTCGGCGGGCGCGCTCGCCGAGACGCCGCGCCACCGCTACACTGCGGCGCTGATCGGCGCCAACCCGGGCCTTCCGGGGGGCGACGAAATCGCGGCCATGACCGGCCGGCGGTTCGCGGTGATCGAGGGCTCGGTGCCGGCGGCAGGGCGCTTTCCTGCCGGCTGCCGGTTCCGCAACCGCTGCCGCCATGCAACGGCCGCATGCGCCGAAGATCCTCCGATCACGCCCCAGGGCGGCAACGGCTGGGTCAAGTGCTGGCATCCGGTCGGCACGGAGGCAGGGCGATGACGGCGCTGGTCGAGGTCGGCGGTCTCCATTTCCGCTATGGCTCGAGCCGGCGCGGCACCGGCCAGGACTGGACGCTGGCCGACATCTCGCTGGCGCTTCCGGCCCGCGGGACGCTCGGCATCGTCGGCGAATCGGGTTCGGGCAAGTCGACGCTGATCCGGCTGATGTGCGGCCTGCTCCGCCCCGACCGGGGCGCGCTGTCCTTCGACGGCCGGCCGGTGACCGACTGGCTGGCCACCGACCGGCGCGCCTTCCTCGCCCGCAACCAGATCGTGTTCCAGAACCCGCGCCGCTCGCTCGACCCGCGCATGACGGTGGCGCGCGCGCTGGCCGAGCCCGTTCGCTCGCTGGAGAGCCGCCAGCCCACCGACGCCGAGCTCGCCGCAAGCCTTGCGCGCGTCGGGCTGCAGGCCGAGGTGCTCGGCCGCTATCCCCACCAGCTGTCGGGCGGCCAGCTGCAGCGCGTCGCGATCGCGCGCGCGCTCTCGGTCCGCCCGGCCGTCCTCTATGCCGACGAGCCGACCAGCGCGCTCGACGTCTCGGTGCAGGCGCAGGTCCTGAACCTGCTGATGGATCTGCGCGAGGATCTCGGCCTTGCGCTGGTGATGGTCACCCACAATCTCGCCGTCGTCGCCCGGCTGACCGAGCATGTGATCGTGCTTCACCGCGGCCGCGTCGTCGAGGCCGGGCCGACGCACCGCGTGCTCGGCAGCCCCGAGAACCCCTACACGGCGGCGCTGGTGGCCGCGGCGGCGGATGTCAGCCTCGCGCGGGCAGGCTGGGACGAGGCGGAGGAGCGGCGATGAGCGGGCCGAACACCACGGGAAGCGACAGGGATTTCGCGCTGGCCGGGCGGGTCGCCCTGGTCACCGGCGGGGCGCGGGGGATCGGGGCAGCGATCGCGCGGCGCTTCGTCCGGTCAGGGGCGCGGGTGGCGATCACCCGGCTTGACGATGCGGTCAGCGCCGCCGCCGCCGCCGCGCTGGAGGCCGAACTCGGCGCCGCGGCGCTTCTGGGCGTGGTCGCCGATGCCGCCGACGAGGACGCCACCGCTGCCGCCTTCGCTGCGACCTCGGCCCACTTCGGGGCCGCCCCCGACACGCTGGTCGTCAACGCCGCGGACGTCTCCAAGGCACCCTGGCAGGAGATCGGCGTCGCGGCCTGGGACGACATGATGGCCGTCAACCTGCGCGGCGCCTACATCGCGGCGCGCGCCGCGGTGCCGGCGATGCGGGCGGCAGGCTACGGCAAGATCCTGACCATCGGCTCGGTGATGGCCCATATCGGCGACCCCCGCGCGCTGCACTACGTCACCACCAAGCACGGGCTGATCGGCTTCACCCGCTCGCTTGCGCGCGCCGAGGGCGCCTCCGGCATCCGTGTGAACTGCGTCGTCCCCGGCGCCATCGCCAGCGAGCGGCATTTCGAGGAGGGCGGCAAGGCCGAACTCGGCCGGCTTTCCTCGCTTCAGGCGTTGTCGGTCCGCGGCTGGCCCGACGACATCGCCGCCGCCTGCCAGTTCATGGCCAGCCGGGCGGGCGACTTCATCACCGCCCAGGTCCTGACGGTGGACGGGGGCTGGTCGAACTACTAGGCGCCTGCGCGGGGCGGGCGGAAGGAGACGGACGGACATGCAGTACCGAAAGCTCGGGAACACCGACATCACGGTTTCGGAAATGGCGCTGGGCTGCTGGCCCTTTGGTGAACCCGCCTACTGGGGCGAGCAGAGCGACGAGGACTCGATCGCCACGGTCCACGCTGCGCTGGACGCCGGCATCAACTTCTTCGACACTGCCGAGGCCTACGGCTGGGGCGCTTCGGAGCGGGTCCTCGGGCTGGCGCTGGCGGGGCGGCGCGACAAGGCGGTGATCGCATCCAAGGTGGCAAAGAAGAACCTCGCGCCTGCCGACCTCGCAGCGGCCTGCGAGCGCAGCCTGAAGGCGCTCGGGACCGACTGGATCGACCTCTATCAGCTCCACTGGGCGAACGCCGACATCCCGCTGGCTGACACCGTGGGGGCATTGCAGCGGCTTAAGGAGGCCGGGAAGATCCGGGCCATCGGGGTATCGAACTTCGCCGTCCGCGACTTGACCGACCTGCTCGCGCTGTCCGAGTGCGTCACCGACCAACTGCCCTTCAGCCTGCTGTGGCGGGTGATCGAGCACGAGATCCAGCCGCTCTGCGTCGCACGCGGGGTCGGCCTCATCTGCTACAGCCCGCTGGCGCAGGGCCTCTTGACGGGGCGCTATCGCAGCGCCGACGAGGTGCCCGAGGGCATCGCACAGTCCCGCTGGTATTCGAGCGCGCGCCCGAAGGCCAAGCACGGCGAGCCGGGAGCCGAGGCCGAGGTGTTCGAGGCTCTCGACACCCTGCGCGGGCTGGCGGAAGAGGCGGGGATGCCGATGGCGATCATGGCGCTGGCCTGGCTTCGGGCGCAGCCGGGGGTGACATCCTACCTCGTGGGCGCGCGCAAGCCCGAGGAGCTGGGCTGGAACCTGCCCGCCACGCAGGCGAAGCTGTCGGCCGACATGCTCGCCCGGCTTTCGGCGGCGACCGAGACGGTGAAGGCCAAGGTCGGGCGCAACCCCGACATGTGGGTCTCGCCCGGCCGGATGCGCTAGCCGCACGGCCGGCCCTGCAGGAGGATCGCCATGACCCCGCCCGCCGTGCCCCCCGCCCGCCTTGCCGGGGGCGGGCAGCAGTGCACGCCGATCCCCGCGCCGCTCGACCCCGCCGACCTCGGCACCGCGCGGGTCGAGCCCGCAGGGCCGGTGGAGGCGGGGTCGTGGCAGAGCTTCACGCTCACCTACACCGCCGGCCGCTACGGCATCGATGACAGCGGCGCGCTGCGGCTTGCCTTCCGCTTCGCCGCCGACCAGACGCCCCTGCAGTTCTCCGACCCGAAGGCGCCGGGATATGCCACCGTCACCGCCTCCAACCTGGCGGTGCTGGAATGCCGCTTCGAGCGCAAGGGCAACGTCCGGCCCTTCGACCACACGCTCTCGGTCAAGGTCGTCAACGGCTTCATGAAGCCCGGCGACACGATCACCATCGTGCTGGGCGACCGCTCGGCAGGCTCGCCCGGCCTGCGGGTGCAGACCTTCGTCGAAGAGAGCTTCGAGTTCCATGTCCTCGTCGACCCGGTCGCGACCTTCACCTTCCAGTCGCTGCCCGTGCAGCCCCAGGTGGCGGTCGTTCCAGGCCCGCCGGCGCGCCACCTGCTCGGCCTGCCCTCCATGGTCGCGGCCGGCGCGCCCTTCGCGCTGACGCTGAAGGCCGAGGACGTCTGGGGCAACCCCTCGGACCGCTGCGGGGAGGTCTTCGCGCTCGCCGCCGACCCGCCGCTCGCGGGCCTCCCCGATCGGGTCTCGATCGGCCGCGGCGCGACCTTCCGGCGGATCGCAGGGCTGGTGGCCGCGGCGCCCGGCGCCGTCGAGGTGACGCTGTGCGACGGGGCCGGCGCGGTCCGCGCCCGCCAGCGCATGGTCGTCGAGGCCGCGCCGGCGCTGCGGCCGTTCTGGGCCGACTTCCATGCGCAGTCGGAAGAGACGATCGGCACCGGCAGCGTCGAGCGCTATTTCGACTTCTGCCGGAACGAGGCGTTCCTCGATGTCGCCTCCCACCAGGGCAACGACTTCCAGATCACTGCGGAGTTCTGGGGCAGGCTCAACGCCGTGACCGCGGCGCGCAACGAGCCGGGGCGCTTCGTCACCCTGCCGGGCTACGAGTGGTCGGGCAACACCGCGCTCGGCGGCGACCGCAACGTCTTCTTCACGTCCGAGGGGCGGCCGATCAGGCGGTCGTCGCATGCGCTCATCCCCGACCGCAGCGACCTCGCAACCGACTGCACCACCGCCGCCGAGCTTTTCGTGGCACTCGAGGCAGCGGGCGAGGATGCGATCTGCTTCGCCCACTGCGGCGGGCGCTATGCCGACCTCGGGCAGGGTCATCACGTGCGGCTCGAGACGGCGGTCGAGGTGCATTCCTCCTGGGGCACCTTCGAGTGGCTCCTGCACGATGCCCTCCAGCGCGGCCACCGCGTCGGCATCGTCTGCAACTCCGACGGGCACAAGGGCCGGCCGGGGGCGGAATACCCCGGCGCCTCGCAGTTCGGCGCGATCGGCGGGCTGACCTGCCTGCTCATGCCGGAACTCAGCCGCGAGGCGGTGGTCGCCGCGCTGCGGTCGCGGCGCCACTACGGCACCACGGGCGGGCCGAACGGGCGGCTGCATCTTGACGTCGCGGTGCATGTGCCCGCCCGCCTGTGCGACCGCGACCCCGCCCTCGGCGGCCACCGCACGACACCCGTGGAGCGCCTCGCAATGGGCGACATCGCCGAGACCGATGCGGCAGAGGCGCGGCTCGAGGTGCGCGTCACGGCCTCCTGCGGGGTCGAGCGGATCGACCTTTTCAACGGTCTCGACCACGTCGCGACCATCCGCAACCACGACGGCGCCGGGTCGCGGCTGCGCGTCCTGATGTCGGGGGCGGCCTATCGCGGCCGTTTCCGCCAGGTGGTCTGGGACGGGACGGCAGACGTGACGGGCGCGCGGATCCTGCGCGCCGGGGCGGTGAACTTCTTCAACCCCGACCGCACCCTTGCCCGACCCTCCCCCGACAGGCTGGCCTGGAAGCTCGTCACCACAGGCAACTTCGCGGGCTTCGACCTCTGGCTCGACGACCCCGGGGCGGCGCGGATCGCGCTGGCGACGCCGCTCGTCACCGCCGGGGTGGAGGTCGACGGCCTTGCCGGGCAGGACCGGGTGCTGGCCGCCGACGGGGTGCTGCCACGGCGCATCACCCTGCACCGCCTGCCGGCCGACCCGCTGACCCCCGACATGGCGGTGGAGCGCGCGGTGGTGCTGGCCGCGGGGCGCGACAACGCCCTCTACGCCCGCGTCACGCTCGAGGACGGCACCCAGGCGTGGTCGAGCCCGGTGTACCTGATCCGCGGCTGAGGCCCGCCCTCAGCCGCGCATCCCCGGCGGCCCCTCGGTGCCAAGGCCGACGCGGGCGCATTCGAGGTCCAGCAGGTCGTCGAAGGCGACGTTGCCGAGGTTCACCCCCGGGCCCACGGCGCGGATGAGCGCCTTCTTCATGTCCTCGATGACATCGGGCGTGGCGCCGGGAATCCACGGCCCCGGCAGCTCGATCATCACCCGCGCCATGTCGAGCGCCGCCGTCACCTCGGCAATCATCGCCGCGTCGGCCGCCCCTCCGGCCACGAACTCGGCCGCCTCGACGAGGACGAGGTCGGCGCCGGCGTCGAGCGAGACCTGCGCCTGGCGGATCAGCTCGACCGACCCCGTGGCCTCGTGCTTGGCCCCGACCTCGGAATAGACGGCCAGCCCCGCCGCCCGGGCCTGGCCGATCAGCACCAGCCGCTCGGCGTCGGACAGACGCACGACGTTGTCGGAGATCTCGACGGCGGTGAAGCCAAGCCGCGCCGTCTCGGCGAAGTAGTCCGCCGCCACCGCGACCCCGTGCATGTGGAGCGCATATTCCAGGAACTGGCCGCCGGGGAAGATGCCAAGCCCGGACTCGCGGCAGAGCGCCACCTTGGCCGCCAGGGCCGCCCCGGTGTAGAGCCGCGCGCTGCCGACCTTGACCTTGACGATGTCGGCGAAATCCCCCGCCAGCTCCAGCCCGTCGCGCATCCGTGCGAGGGGGATGCCGCCGTCGACGACCATCGTCAGCCCAGCGCGGCCCTCCCGCGCCCGAGGCCGCATCGCGGCGACGTCGATGAACCCGAAGGGGCCGGCCATCCCTGCCCCCTACCAGGCGGTGAAGCCGCCGTCGACCAGCAGGTTGTGCCCGGTGATCCAGGCCGCCGCCGGCGAGGCGAGGAAGGCGACCGCACCGCCCAGGTCGGTGGGATAGCCGCTGCGGCCGAGCGGATACTGGTCGTCCATCCGTGAGCGCAGCTTGGGGTCGCCCTGGCGCCAGGGCATCTTCTCCATGTAGGGGTCGTCCGGCGGCAGGGGAAACCCGCCCGGACTGACCGCGTTCACGGTGATCCCGTGCTGGCCGAGCTTGGCGGCGAGGAACCGCGTCAGCCCGACGCTCGCGTGCTTGGCCGCCGTGTAGGCAGCGCAGTCGAGGCCGGGGCGGCGGTTCTTGGGGTTGGGAGCGACGACGCCATACATCGAGGCGATGACGATGATCCGCCCGTAGCCGCCCGCAATCATGCCCGGCACCAGCACCTGTGCCAGCCGGTTCGGCGCCACGACGTTCAGATGGTAGGTGTCCAGCCAGTGCCTGGTCGTCTGCGCCTCCCAGGCACCGTCCCAGGGGTCGCCGCCGGCGTTGTTCACGACGATGTCGAAGGTCCGCCCCGAGGCGGCGAGGCGGTCGTAGGTCGCCTCGTCCATCAGGTCGGCGACGATGTGGTCGTGACCCTCGCCCATGCGGGCGACGGTGTCGAGCAGGAACTTCTCGGTCCGGGCCATCACCGTCACCCGCGCCCCCTGCGCGGCCAGGGCCAACGCCATCGCCCGGCCGAGATGGGTGCCCCCGCCGGTGACAAGGGCGGTGCGGCCGGAAAGCGAGAAGCCCTCCGGCAGGGGAACGCTGCGAGTGTCGGCGGTCATGGGCCCGGCTCTCCTGTCTGGGGTTGGCCGAAGGTCGCGCCCGCCGCAGGCCCGGGCAACGGGGCGCGGTTCCACCGGAAGAAATCCGGGGCGCATGTTTCCCCGGGCGGAACCGGCCCGCGTTGACCCGCCGGCCGGGGCCGCGCAGCCTGCCACGCACTGCCCCGAACGAGGTTTGCCCCATGGCCCCCCCCGCCGCCGCGCGCCGCCCCAACGTCCTTGTGATCATGACCGACCAGCAGCGCGGCGACTGCCTCGGGATCGATGGCCATCCGGTGCTGATGACCCCGAACATGGATGCCATCGCCGGCGCCGGCACGCGGTTCTCCCGCGCCTATTCGACCTGCCCGGTCTGCATCCCGGCGCGGCGGTCGCTGATGACCGGGCTGTTCCCCTCGAGCCACGGCGTCGTCGGCTTCAACGAGACCGACGAGTGGGACCCATCGCAGTCGCTGGTGGGCAGGCTGCGCGATGCCGGCTATCAGACCGCGCTGGTCGGGCGCAGCATGCACCTCTATCCGCCGCGCAAGCGCTACGGCTTCGAGCAGATGGTGACGGCGCAGAGCCATTGGCGCGACTGGCTGGAGCGTCGCCTGCCGGCCGAGACCTTCCAGCGCGGCGGCGGCCACTACGCCGCGGGGCCGATGCACAACGACTGGACGGCACGCCCCTGGCCCTGGGACGAGGGGCTGCACCAGACCAACTGGACCGTCGCCGAGGCTCTCAGGTTCCTGAAGGACCGCGACACCTCGGCGCCCTACTTCCTGGTCGTGTCGTTCCTGGCCCCGCATCCGCCGCTGCTGCCGCCGGCCTTCTACATGGAGCGCTACCTGCGCCTTGCGGCCCCAGCGCCGCTCCGGGGCGACTGGGCGGTGCCGCCGCCGGACGGCGGTCGCGGCCGCGACATCATGGACCTGCGGGTGGACCTGACGGGCGAGGCGCTGGCCTCAGCCCGCGCCGCCTACTGGGGCATGATCAACCATGTCGACGACCAGCTCCGACGGCTGCTGACCCCGGTCGAGGACCCCATCGACCGGGCGAACACGGTGGTGATGTTCACCTCCGACCACGGCGAGATGCTGGGCGACCACCATCTCTGGCGCAAGAGCGTGCCCTACGAGGGCTCGGCGCGGATCCCGCTCGCGATCGCCGCGCCGCCGCGCCTCGGCCTGCCGGCCGGCCGGGTGGTGGACAGGCCGGTGGCGCTCGAGGACATCCTGCCGACCGCGCTCGACCTCTGCGGGGTGCCGCTGCCGGAGGGGCTGGACGGCCGCAGCCTCGCCCCCTTCCTGCGCGGCGAGAGCCCCGGCTGGAGGCCGCACCTGCACATCGAGCATTCCGAGGGCATGAACGACCTGCCCCACCACACGCTGACCGACGGGCGGGAAAAATTCATCTGGTTCACCCGCGACGGGCGCGAGCAGTTCTTCGAACTCGTGGCCGACCCGGGGGAATGCCGCAACCTGGTCGCAAGCCCCGCCCACGCCGCAAGGGTGGCACACTGGCGCACGGCGCTTGTCGCCGAGCTCGCCGGCCGGCCGGAGGGCTTCACCGACGGCACGAGCCTGATCCCCGGCCGCCCCTACCCCGACATCATCGCCGGGCCCCGTCCGCGCCGCCGGCACGACATGGCGGCGCCCGCCACCGCCGGCTAGCCGCACCGGCCTCCTAGCCGCGCCAGTCCGCGCGCGCGTCCAGCGGCCAGATCGGCCGCGGCAGCCGCCGCCAGGGCAGCGTCATGAGGTCCGACTGCCCGGGCCCGGGGGAACCGACGCGGATCAGCTGGCTCGAGATCGGGGTGAAGAACTGGAAGTTCGACGCCGTCTTCAGCACCGCCATCTTGCAGGCCGCGATGTCGACGCCCGAGGCCGTCCAGACGTCGGGCAGGTTGCCCGCCACGCCCCGCAACTCGGTCACGAGCACATGCACCGGGCCGACGTCGAGCACCGCCCGCCGCCCCATGTCGACATGGGACTGGTGCATGTAGCCACTCACCGGCACCGGTCCCTCGCCGACGAAGCGCACCCGCCCGGTCACCGTCAGCGGCCGGAAGAACGCCGTCGCCGCGTCGCCGCCCAGGGGCAGCGTCACCTCGGCGCCGACGCCGGCGGCGTGCAGCCGCGCCGCGGCGGCAGGCGAGATCATCGGCACCGCCGCCGGCCCGCGGATACCCAGCCGCAGCATCGCCTCGAGAATGACGTTGCTGTCACCCGACGAGCCGCCGAACACCGTGTCGCCGGTGTCGCTCAGCACCACCACCCCGCGCGGGGCGGCATCGGCGCGGCGGACCGCCTCGTCCACCGCCACCGCGTCCTTGACAAGGAACCCCTCGCGCAGCGACCAGGCGAGATCGGCAAGTTCGTCGGCCAGCCGCTCGGCCAGCGCCCGCTCGCCGTCGGTGACCACGACGCAGGACCAGCCGCCCTCGGCAACGTCGAGCCAGGGCTGCATCGGCAGCGGAACCGCCTGCAGCACGCGCGGGTCGGCGGCCTCCATCGCCCGGGCACGGTCGAACCAGGTCTTCATCGGTCCGCCCGAGGTCAGGAACTGCTCCTGATGCGTCACCATCGGGATCTTGCGCCAGGCCATCACCGGCCTGACCTCGCCGCGCAGGATGCGCAGCAGGAGCGCGGTGCCGACCCGGCCGGTGTCGAAGGTGTCGTGCGGCTGGGTGCGGTGGGCAACGATGGCATCGACGGCCGCCACCATCCGCCGCGTCAGGTTGGCGTGATGGTCAAGGCCCAGCACGATCGGCACATGTGGCCCCAGGATCGACCGGCAAAGCTCGGCCTGCGCGCCCTCCACGTCATCCTCGCCGTCGGCGGCGCAGGCGCCGTGCAGCTGCAGCGCCAGCCCGTCAAGCGGCCCGGCCGCGCGCAGCCCCGCGGCGATGCGCGCGGCGAAATGGTCGAAGGCCTCGCGGCTGATGCGCCCGCCGGCGACGGTGAAGGCGCGCAGGATCGGCACCGTCTCGACCGCCATGCCCGACTCGGCGACCGCCGCATAATGCCCGCCGATCTGGCCGATGCCGCCAAGAAGGCGGGGAATGGCCTCGCCCTCATACAGGCCGAACGCGCGGTAGTCCGCCAGCGTCGTCGGCAACGGGTTGAAGTCGTTGGTTTCCTGCGCGACGTAGATCAGCCCGATCCGCACCGCTGCCTCCCCCCTGCCCGGCCGCCGGCACCCTGCCCGCCCGTGGCCACAGGGCTATCGGCCCGCACGCCCGGGCGGCAACCGCAGGCGGTTCCGTCCCGCGAAACGTCTGTCGCCGCCCGTCCGGTCGCCGGCCCGCACGGCTGCCGCGGCGATCAGTGCCCCGGCAGCGCCGCGGCCATGGCCCGCGTCGCGGGCGCCGGCGCCATGCGGGCCGAGATCGACCGCGCCGCATCCACCAGCCGGTTGCCTGCCTTCATCGCATGGCTCGGCGACATCCGCTGAAGCGGCAGCGTCACGCTCAGAGCAACCAGCGGATAACCGCGCTCGTCAAGGATCGGCACGCCTACGCACATCGCCCCGTCCTCGTTCTCGCCGGTCTCCATGGCATAGCCGCGCCGCGCCACCAGCCGGAGCTGGCGGATCAGCTCGGCGCGGTCGATCAGCGTCCGGCCGGTGCGCTCGGTCAGCGGCCGGCTGAGGTAGGACAGGCTTTCCTCCTCGGGCATGAAGGCCAGGATCGCCTTGCCGAGGGCGGTCGAATGCAGCGGATGGGCGTCGCCGCTGCGGGCCTTGGTGCGGAAGCCTCCCGGCGGCTCGAACACGTCCAGATAGACCACCGAGCCGTCGCCCTTCACCGCCAGGTTCACGGTGCCGTCGTATTCGGCCGTCAGGTCGCGCATCAGCGGCCGTGCCAGTTCGCGCGCGCTGTCGATGCGGGCGTTGGTGCGGGCGATGGCGCCCAGCCGCGGGCCGCCGCTGTAGCGGTCGGTGCGGCTGTCATGCGACAGGAAGCCGGCGCGCGTCAGCGTCTGGAGGTAGCGGAACGCCGTCGTCTTCGGAATCCCCAGGACGGTGCTGACCGACTTCAGCGACACGACATGGCCGCATTCCGCGACATAGGCGAGCACCAGCAGAGCCTTCTCGACCGGCTGCACGACATAGCTGTCATCGGGCGTCTTCGGCATAGGGCCTCCCCTCCCACCCCTGCCGGCGATCTCGCCGCGCGGTGGAAGTGAACACCAGCCGCAGGGGTTTCGCAACATGAAACGGCCCGACCTAGCGGGCGGCGCACGGCCGTGGTCTCGTCGGACCGACCTCAGGCGCCAGGGCAAGGGAGGGGTTCGACCGTGGCTTCCACCGTCTCCGCAGCGGGCGCGCGGCTTCTGCATTTCGACGCGTCGCAGCGCATGATATCCGAAGGCGCGGCATTCGTCGCGGGCGGCGTCAACAGCAACTTCAGGCTGGGCATGGCGCCCGGTCCGCTGGTGTTCGAGCGCGGCGAAGGGCCGTGGCTGCACGACGTCGACGGCAACCGGCTGATCGACTACTACTGCGGCATGGGGGCAACGATCCTCGGCCACACCCCGGCTCCGGTGGCCAGGGCGGTCGCCGACCAGGCGCGGATGGGCTGCATCTTCGCCGGCCAGACGCGGCTGGAGTTCGAGGTGGCCCAGCTTCTCTGCTCGCGCATCCCGGCCGCCCAGCGGCTGCGCTTCGCATCCTCGGGCTCGGAGGTGGCGCAGGCTGCCATGCGCCTTGCCCGGGTCGCGACCGGCCGGCGGAACGTGATCAAGTTCGAGGGGCACTACCACGGCTGGCTCGACAACATCCTGTGGTCGACAGCCCCCGCGCTCAACGCCGCCGGCCCCGCCGACGCGCCGGTGCCGGTCGCCGGCAGCACCGGGCAGGATCCCTCCGACGCCGCCGGACTGGCGATCCTCGGCTGGAACGACCTCGCCGCGGTCGAGGCGCGGCTTGCCCGCGGCGACATCGCCGCGGTGCTGATGGAACCTGCGATGTGCAACCAGGGCGCCATCGCCCCGGCCCCGGGCTTCCTCGAGGGGGTTCGCGCGGCCTGCGACCGGCATGGCACGGTGCTGGTCTTCGACGAGGTGATCACCGGCTTCCGGCTGGGCCCGGCGGGCGGCCAGGGCCTCTTCGGGGTCACCCCCGACCTCGCCCTCTTCGCAAAGGCGCTTGCCAACGGCTATCCGGTCGCGGCGATCATGGGGCGTGCCGACCTGCTCGACCTGTTCGTGCGCGGCGGTGCCGTGCACGGGGGCACCTTCAATGCCCAGCCGGTGACCATGGCAGCGGCGCTGGCGACCCAGCGCGAGCTGACCCCCGAGGCCTATGCCACTGCCGGGGTCCAGGGGATGCGGCTGCAGGAAGGGATCCGCGCGGCCTTGTCCGATGCCGGCATCGTGGCGCAGGTCGTGGGCTTCCCGCTGATGTTCCACGTCGCCTTCGGCCTCGACCGCCCGGCCCGGACGTATCGGGACATCGCCGCCGGCGACCGCGCCGGCTACGCCCGCTTCGCGCATCTCCTTCTCCAGCGCGGTGTCCGCGTGCTGGAACGGGGTGCCTGGTTCGTCTCCTTCGCCCATGACGCCGCGGTGATCGACGCCACCATCGATGCCGCGCGCGACGCTGCCCGCGCCTGGGCCAGCGGCTGAGCGGCGCGCGCGGCCGCGCGTACGCTCGCCGCCGTGGCCGGCGGTACCGGCACCGCCCGCCCGGCCGGCCCGGCCGGGCTTGCGAAGGGCACCCGCACCAATAGGGTGGCCGACGCCTGCCTCCAGCCCCGGCCGACGATGCCCCTGCCCGCCGCTGCCCCGACCGCCCGAACCGCCATGACGCTGGCCATCGCGGCGGCCGGGGTGGCGCTGTTCCACCTCGCCGGGCTGCCGCTGCCGTTCCTGTTCGGCCCGATGTTCGCCTGCCTCGTCGCGGCCCTGCTGGGGGCCCCCCTGCGGGGGACCGGGCAGGTTGCCGTGGCGGCGCGCACGATCCTGGGGCTTGCCGTCGGGGCAAGCCTGACGCCGGCGCTGATGGGCAAGGTCACGCCGATGCTCGCCTCGGTGGCGCTGGTGCCGGTCTACATCGTGCTGATCGGTGCCGTCGGCGTGCCGTTCTTCCGGCGGGTCTGCGGCTACGACGCCGCCACCGCCTGGTACGCGGCGATGCCCGGCGGGCTGCAGGACATGATCATCTTCGGCACCGAGGCCGGCGGGAACACCCGGGCGCTGTCGCTGATCCATGCGACACGGGTCCTGATGATCGTCACCGTCGCGCCGGTGATCCTGATCCATGGCTTCGGGGCCAGCCTCGACCAGCCGATGGGCGCGCCGGCGGCCGACGTCCCCCTGCACGAGATGGCCCTGCTGGCGCTTGCCGCGCTGGTCGGCTGGAAGGGCGGCGAGCGGATCGGCCTCTTCGGCGCCTCGATCCTTGGCCCGCTCCTGGTCTCGGGCGTGCTGTCGCTCTCGGGCATCCTGCACTACCGCCCGCCGGCCGAGGCGATCATGCTGGCCCAGTTCTTCATCGGCCTCGGCATCGGCGCGGGCTATGTCGGAGTGACGCCGCGCGAGCTGCGCCAGGACGTCGCCGCCGGCATCGCCTTCGTCGCGATCCTCGCGACCATTGCCGCGGTCATGACCGAGATCGCGGTCATCTTCGGCCTGGCCGGCCCGGTCGAGGCCTTCCTTGCCTTCGCGCCCGGTGGCCAGGCAGAGATGACGGTGCTGGCCATCGTCGCCGGGGCCGACCTCGGCTACGTCGTGGTCCATCACCTCGCGCGCATGCTGGTGGTGATCGCCGGGGCCCCGCTCGCCTCGCGATTCGCCGGGGTCCGGCCGCCGCGCAGGCGCTGAGCCGCCCTTCCCCCGCGGGCAGGGCAGCCGCGGCGGTCATCCACCCGCTGATGCGGCCGCCGGTGCAGCGAGCAGTGCGTCGATCCGGGCGGCTATCTCGCCGCTGCCGATCGGCGGGCCGAACCCCGCCGCCGGCCCGGACAGCGACTCCGGGTCCTTGAAGCCGTGCCCGGTCAGCACGCAGACGACCGGGGCGTCGCCGGAAAGCTCGCCCCGCTCCGCCGCCGCCAGAGCCCCGGCGACCGCGACCGCACCCGCCGGCTCCACCAGGATGCCCTCCTCGCGCGCCAGCCGTCGCTGGAGGGCGGCGATGCCGTCCTCGGCCACAAGGTGGCCGCGGCCGCCCGTCGCGCGGGCATGGGACATCGCCAGGCTGCCGTCGAGGTCGTAGGCGACGCCAAGCCCGCTGATCGCCGTCACGGTCGTGACGCTGCGGGCCCGGTTCTCTCCTCGCCGCAGGGGCGTCACCACCGTGTCATTGCCCTCGGGCTGGACGGCGTGCAGCCGCGGCGGCCCCGCCAGCCGCCCCGCGGCGACGAGATCGGCATAGCCGCGGGCCACGGCGACGAAGAGGCCGCCGCCGCCCACCGGCAGGAACACGTCGCCCGCCCCATCCGCCTCGTCGGCCAGTTCGTACGCGAGGGTCTTGATGCCCTCCATCGCCTCCGGGCAGATCGCATAGGCCGAGACCTGCAGGGGAAGGCCCCGCGCCGCGGCCGCCGCGGCCAGGACCGCGGCGATCTTGCGGCTCTCGGCAGGGTCGGCCACGAACCGTGCAACGCGGTGCACATGGGCCCCGTAGGCCCGCATCTGCGCCAGCTTGCCCGCCGGTGCACCCTCGGCCACGAACAGCGCGCAGGGCATTCCCGCTGCCGCGGCGCAGGCCGCCAGCGCCGCGCCGGTGTTGCCCGAAGAGGTCGCGACGCAGGCCCCGACCCCTGCCGCTGCAAGCCGCCCGATCGCCAGTCCCGCGAACCTGTCCTTGTAGGATCCCGTCGGGTTCAGGCTTTCCAGCTTGAAGCGCAGGTCGGCGATGCCGGCCGCCGGACCGATGCTGCGGCTCCTTACCGTCGGCGTCGCTCCCTGACCGAGGTCCACCGCCCCGGCGGGCACCGGCAGGTACCCGGCATGGCGCGCATAGAGCCCCGGACGTGCCATCGCCGCTCAGTCGCCGGTGACGGCGATGGCCTCGATCTCGAATCGCAGGGCCGGTGTCAGGCAGTTCACGATCGTCGTGCGGGCCGGGTAGGGTGCCGCGAAATACTCGCGGTACAGACGGTTGTACTCCGGCAGATCGGCACCGTCGCGGACGTAGTTGCGGGTCTGGACCACGCGCGTCAGGTCGGACCCCGCATCGCGGAGGATCTGGCGCAGGTTCTCCACCGACCGGCGGAACTCGCCCTCGAAGCTGTCCGGGACGATCCGCCCGGTGGCATCGACCGATGCCTGCCCCGACACGAACAGCAGGTTGCCGACCTTGACGCAGGGGCTGAAGGGCAGGTGCGAGCGCGGGGTGCCGTCGGTTCCGGGGTACTCGATCATCGCCGCGCCGTCTCCTTGCTGTCCGGACATCCGGATGATGCTAGCGGATCGGCCGGAGGCATACAACGTCCACCGCCCCGCTCCGGCCGCGTTGACAGCCGCCGCGGGGCGGCCCTAGGCTCGGGTCGCCGCGGGGGCGTCCGGCGCGCGCCTTGCCGGCCCCGAGCGGCGGCCGGTCGCCTGCCGCGGCGCCGGAACGGATGGGAGGCGGGACAATGGCGGCAACGGGCCGGCGACAGCGGGTCGCCGTGGCGGCGCTCCTGCAGGAAAGCAACAGCTTCTCGCCCATCCCCACCACGCTCGAGGTGTTCGCGCGCAACCTGCTGCTGTTCGGCGATGCCGTCGAGCCGGGGCTTGCCGAGGCACAGGTGGAACTGCCGGCGATGCTCGCGGTGCTCCGCGGCGCGGGGATCGAGGCCGTGCCGCTGATGGCCGCGCATGCCATGGCGGCCGGCCCGCTGACCCGGGACTGCTTCGAGGCGCTTGCGGGCGAGCTTGCGGCCCGGCTCGCAGCCGCAGGGCCGGTGGACGGGCTTCTGCTGGCACTGCACGGGGCGCTGGTGACAGAGCACCTCGACGACGGCGACGGCGAGATTCTTGCCCGGATGCGCGCGCTGCTGCCCGACGGCGTGCCGATCGGCGCGAGCCTCGACCTGCACGCGCATGTCACTCCGCGGATGCTGCAGTCCGGATGCTTCCTGATCGGCTACCGCAACTATCCCCACACCGACATCGCCGAGACAGGCGCACGGGCGGCGGCGCTGATGGTCGAGGTGCTCGCCGGGAGGCGCCGGCCGGTGATGGCGCGGGCCTGGCGCCCGGTGGTGGTGCCGGCGGTGGCCGCACGCACCACCGAGGGCCCGCTTGCCGAGGTCGCCGCCGCCGCCCGCGCCGCCGAGGCCGCGGGCGAGGTGCTCCACGCCTCGATCTTTCCCGTCCAGCCATGGCTCGACGTGCCTGCCCTGGGCTTCGTCGCGCTGGCCTGCGCCGACGGCGACGCCGCTGCCGCCGAGCGGGTGGCCGGGCGGCTGGCCGACATGCTGTGGGCACGCCGCGACGCCTTCGACCTCGGTCTGGTGCCGCTGGCCGAGGCCATTGCCACCGGGCTTGCTGCCGACGGCATGACGCTCGTCTCCGATTCCGGCGATGCACCCACCGGCGGCGCCGCCGCTGACAGCCCCGCGGTGCTGCGCGCGCTCCTGGACGCCGGCGCCGACGGCGCCCCCCGGACCTGCGTGCTCGGCCTCTGCGACCCCCCGGCGGTCGCGGCGGCGCAGGCCGCGGGAGTGGGGGCGACGGTGACGCTCGAGGTCGGCCACGCCTTCGGGTCCGGAAGCAAGGTCGTCCTGCGCGGCCGCGTCGCCCATCTTTCCGACGGCCGCTACACCGCCACCGCTGCCGGCACCCGCGGCCTGCCGGTCGAGATGGGGCCGACCGCGGTGATCGCCATCGGCAGCCTGCGGCTCATGCTGCGCAGCCTGCCGGCGATGGAATGGGACCCGGCGATGTACCGCGCCAACGGCATCGAGCCGGCCGAGGCGGCACTGGTCTTCGTCAAGTCGCCGGGGCATTTCCGCGCCACCTTCGGCCCGCTCGCGGCCCGCATCCTGATGGCCGACACCCCCGGGGCGACGCGGGCCGACATCCGCGGCCTGCCCTACCGGCGGGTGACGCGGCCGCTCCATCCGCTCGACCCGCTGTGAGGGGCCGGCGATGCGTCTGACCATGGTTGCCCAGCCGCCGAACCCGCGCAACCTGCGCCTGCTTGTCCAGCTCGGCATCGCCGACGCGGTGCACTACGACATGGCCGGCCTGCCCGACGACCGCGATGCGCTGGCCGCGATCGCCCGGCGCTACACCCGCGCCGGGCTCGCCTGGCGGATCGCCGAATCGGGCCCCGCGATCGACCGCATCGTGCTGGGCAAGGACGGCGCGGCCGAGCAGACCGAACGCTACCGGCGCATCCTCGGCCATCTCGGCGCGCTCGGGGTCGAGGTGGTGGCCTGCAACTTCATGCCCCAGGTCTCGGCCGACGCGATGGTGGTGCGCACCGCCACGGCGCTGCCGACCCGCGGCGGCGCGCTGACGACCGGCTTCCGCCTTGCCGATGTCGGCCCCCATACCCTGCCCCATGCCGAGCGCCGGATCCCGCGCGAGGCGATGTGGGACAACCTCGAGCGCTTCCTGCGCGCGGTGCTGCCGGCGGCCGAGGCGGCCGGGGTGCGGCTGGCCATGCATCCCGACGACCCGCCCCTGCCGCGCCTCTGCGGGCTGGAGCGGATCCTCGGCACGGCAACGGACTACGAGCGGCTGTTCGCGATCTCGTCGAGCCCCGCCAACGCCATGACCCTGTGCTTCGGCTGCTTCGCCGAGGCCGGCGAGGACATCGCCGCGCTGATCGACCGCTTCGCGCCGCGGATCGCCTTCGTCCACGTCCGCGACATCCGCGGCGACCTCGAGGATTTCGTCGAGACCTTTCCCGACGACGGCCAGACCGACATGCTGGCAGCCTTCGTCCGGCTTGCCGCCAACGGCTACGCGGGTTGCCTGCGCAGCGACCACGCGCCGCTCCTGTCGCTGCGCCGGACGGCGGCGCCCGCGGGCTATGCGCCCGAAGGCCACATCTACGCCATCGGCTACCTGCGCGGACTTGCCGAGGCCGCAGCGCGGATCGCCGCCGGCGCGCCGGACAGGCCGCGCTAGGGCCGCGCCGGCGACGCACCCCGGCCACGCTGCGGGCCCCGCAGCCGGCGGCCCGCCGTCCGTCAGATCGCCGCGGTCAGGCCGCCGTCCACCGTGACCACGCTGCCGGTGGTGAAGCCGCTCGCGGGCGAGGCCAGATACAGCACCGCGCCTTCCATGTCGGCCGGGCTGCCCCAGCGCCCGGCGGGCGTCCGGCCCCGGATCCACGCCTCGAAACCGGGCCGCCCGGCCAGCAGGCCGGCGGTGTTCTCGGTGCGGACATAGCCCGGAGCGAGGGCATTGACCGTCACGCCATGCGGGGCAAGCTCGACGCCCAGCGCCCGAACCAGCCCCTCCAGCCCCGCCTTGGCGGCAATGTAGCCGTGGATCTCGGGCCGCGCCACGACCGCATTGATCGACGACACCAGGATGATTCGCCCGAAGCCGGCTGCCGCCATCGCCGGCGCGGCCGCCCGGGCCAGCCGCCAGGAGGCCGTCAGCGCCACGTCGATCACCCTCTGCCAGTCGGCTTCCTCCTGCTCCAGGAACGGCCGGCGCACGGTGCCGGCCGCGTTGCTGACCAGGATGTCCAGCCGGCCGTGGCGGTCGTGCGTGGCCTGCACCGCCGCCCGCGCCGCCGCCGCATCGGTGACGTCGAGCGTCATCGCCTCGGCGGCAAGCCCCCAGCCGGCAAGCTGCGCACGGCGCGCCTCCAGCGGGGCGGCACCGCGGGCGGCCAACACCACCCGCGCACCGGCTGCGGCGAGGGCGCGGGCGATGCTCCAGCCGATCCCGCGCGAGGCGCCGGTGACCATCGCCACGCGCCCTGTCAGGTCGAACAGCGCCGCAGGGGGCCGCGGCCTTGCGTCGGGACCGTTGTCGCCGGCAGCGGCCGGGTCCGGCTCAGCGGTACTCGATCCGGGGATCGGCGTAGGCATAGAGGATGTCCACAACCAGGTTGACGAAGACGTAGACGACCAGGATCACGACGATGCAGCCCTGGATCAGCGGGTAGTCGCGTTGGCTGATGGCGTTGATCAGCAGCCGGGCGATGCCTGGATAGGTGAAGACCGCCTCGGTGACCACCGCGCCACCGATGAAGTTGGCCAGCGACAGCCCGACGATCGTGATGAACGGCAGAAGCGCGTTGCGCATCACATGGCCGAGCAGGATCTGCCGCTCCGGCAGACCCTTGGCGCGGGCGGTGCGGACATAGTCCGAGCCGAGCTCGCTGACGATCGAGGCACGCAGGAAGCGGGCGAAGATGCCCGAGACGTACAGCCCCAGCGTCACCGCCGGCAGGGCGAGGTTGCGCAGCGCGCCGAACGGGTTTTCCCAGAACGGCACATGGGTCGAGATCGCCGGCAGCCAGCGAAGCTGCACCGCGAAGAACAGGATCAGCAGGATGCCCAGCCAGAAGGTTGGCACGCCAAGCGCCAGCGCGTTCCAGGCGCTGAGGCTGCGGTCGATCCAGCTGCCGGGGTACATCGCCGAGATGATCGCCACCGGCACGCCCACCGCCAGCGACACCACGGTCGCCGCGAGGCCAAGCTGGAAGGACGCCGGCAGGCGCTGCTCGATCAGCTCCATCACCGGCCGCCGGCTGTGGATCGATGCGCCGAAGTCGCCCTGCACCGCCCGCAGCAGCCAGTCGAGGTACTGGACATGGATCGGCCGGTCGAGGCCCAGCTGGGCCCGGACCGCCGCGATCTGCTCGACGGACGCGTTCTCGCCCACGATCACCCCGACGGGGCCGCCGGGGACGGCATAGACCATCCCCCAGATCGCCACCGAGGCCAGCAGGAGCACCGGGACAAGCTGCACCAGCCGGCGCAGGATGTAGCCGATCATCGCCCCTCCTCCTGCCGGTCGCCCGCCGGCATCGCCTGCCCGTGGCGGTCCTCCAGCACCCGCGACATCGCGCGGCCCAGGGTGTCGAAGGACAGGATCGTCAGCGTCAGCGCGATCCCCGGCAGCACCGCGTAGTGGGGCGCCTCGTGGAGATAGTTCTTGCCCGTGCGCAGCATCTCGCCCCAGCTCGGCGTCGGCGGCGGCACCCCGATGCCGAGGAAGGCGAGCGCAGCCTCGAGAAGGATGGCAAGCGAGGCAAGCA
The DNA here is from genome assembly GCA_023383015.1 of Paracoccaceae bacterium. GTDB lineage: Bacteria > Pseudomonadota > Alphaproteobacteria > Rhodobacterales > Rhodobacteraceae > JAHDXW01. The sequence continues at coordinate 62,761 of JAHDXW010000006.1, read as the reverse complement.
CGATCGCCTGCACCATGATCGGGCTCCAGGCGTTGGGCAGAATGGTCCGCGCCATCGCATAGCCTGACGAGGCGCCAAAGGCCTCTACCGCAGTCACGAAATCGCGCGAGCGCAGCGACAGCACCTGCGCCCGGGTGATGCGGGCGAAGTTCGGCACCCCGGTGATGCCGACGGCGATCAGAGCCGCCATCTGGCTGCGGCCCAGCACCGCGATGATCGCCATCGCGAACAGGATGCCGGGCAGCGCCAGCAGCACGTCGACGAAGCGCATCAGGACGGTGTCGCGCCAGCCGCCGAAATACCCCGCAACGAGACCCATCGGGATGCCCACCACGGCCGCGATCGCCACGGCGCCGGCCGCAGTCTGCAGCGAGGTCCGCGCGCCAAGGATGACGCGGGCCAGGATGTCGCGGCCGAGTTCGTCGGTGCCGAACCAGTGTGCCGCCGAGGGTGGCTCCAGCGCCTTCAGGATGTCCTGCCGCATGGCGTCCATCGGCAGCCAGCCGGCACCGGCCGCCAGCAGGGTCACGACCACCAGGAAGGCCAGGCTGATCGCAGCGCCCCGGTCGGCCAGCAGGGCGGCAAGCGCCAGACTTAGGCGGCGAAGGCGGGCGGTCATGGCGCGGCCTCCTCGGTGCGCTCGGCCGATGCGCCGGTGCCCGGCGGTCCGGCGTGGTGGCAGGCGACGCGCGACGGCAGGCCGGGATGGGGGCGGAAGGCCGGGGCCTCGGCCCTGCAGCGGTCGGTGGCGCGGAAGCAGCGGGGGTGAAAGGTGCAGCCGCCGGGCGGCGCCGCCGGGTTGGGGATCTCGCCGGTCAGCACGATCCGCCCGCGCCCGGTGCGCCCCGCGGGCTCGGGCACCGGCACCGCCGACAGCAGGCTCTGCGTGTAGGGATGCGCCGGCGCCTCGTAGAGCGTGTCACTGTCGCTCTCCTCGACCACCCGGCCGAGGTACATCACCGCCACCCGGTCGGAGATCTGGCGCACGACGCTGAGGTTGTGGGCGATGAACAGGTAGCCGAGGCCGAGCTCGCGCTGGAGGTCCTGCAGCAGGTTGAGGATCTGCGCCTGAATCGAGACGTCCAGCGCCGCCACCGGCTCGTCGAGGATGACCAGCCGCGGCTTGAGGGCCAGCGCCCGGGCGATGCCGATCCGCTGCTTCTGCCCGCCCGAAAACTCGCGCGGATAGCGGCCGAACATGGTCGGCGACAACCCGACCATCTCGAACAACCGGGCGATGTAGCGCGCGCCCCCGAAGCTGTCGTAGAGCCCGTGGATGCGCAGCGGCTCGGCGACGACGTCCTCCACCGGCAGCACCGGGTTCAGCGACGAGAACGGATCCTGAAAGACATATTGCATGTGGCGGCGCACGCCGCGCATCGCCAGCCGGCGCAGGCCGACGACCGACCGGCCCTCGAAACGGATGTCCCCGCCCGTCACCGGCACGAGCCCCATCACCGCCCGGCCGGTGGTGGTCTTGCCGCAGCCCGATTCGCCCACGAGGCTCACGGTCTCGCCGGCCCGCACCGTCAGGCTGACCCCGTCGACGGCGCGGACATGCCCCCGCGTCAGCCGCAGCACGCGCGACCGCAGGGGGAAGTGCACCTTCAGCCCCTCGATCTGCAGCAGCGGCGCGGCGGCGGCGGCGGACGCGGCGGCCTCGGCCACCGTGGCCGGCGGCTTCGGCCTCGGGTTCTCCTCGGCAAAATGGCAGGCGGCGGCCTGGCCGGCGGCGGCGGCGCCCACCGGTCGCAGCGCCGGTTCCTCGGCCGCGCAGCGGGGCCGGCCGGCGGCCAGCCGGCAGCGGGGGTGAAAGCTGCAGCCCGCGGGAAGCGCCCCGGGCAGGGGCGGCTGGCCGGGGATAGGGTCCAGCCGTCCGCCGCGGGTGTCCAGCCGCGGCAGGCTCTCCAGCAGCGCCGTGGTGTAGGGATGCCGCGGCCGGGCGAACAGCGCATCGACCGGCCCGGTCTCGACGATCCGGCCCCCGTACATCACCGCGACACGGTCGGCGACCTCGGCCACGACGCCCAGGTCGTGGGTGATCAGCACGATCGCGGCACCGGTCTCGGCCTGCCGGCGGCGAAGAAGGTCAAGCACCTGCGCCTGCACGGTGACGTCAAGCGCTGTGGTCGGCTCGTCGGCGATGATCAGCCGCGGCCGCCCGGCCATCGCCATCGCGATTACCGCGCGCTGGCGCATGCCGCCCGAGAACTGGTGGGGATACTGCCGCGCCCGGCCCTCGGGGTCGGCGATCTCGACCTCGCCCAGCAGTTCGGCCGCCCGCGCCGGCGCATCGGCCTGGCGCAGACGGCCGTGGGCGACCTGGCCCTCGGTGATCTGCCGGCCGACCGGCAGCACCGGATTCAGGGTCGTCGTCGGGTCCTGGAAGATGAACCCCACCGCCTCGCCGCGCAGGCGCCGCAGCACCTCGGGCGGGGCGCCGGTGACGTCGGTGCCGTCCAGCACCACCCTGCCCCGCACCCGCGCGGTGGGCGGCAGCAGGCCCGTGGCCGCCAGCGCCGTCACGCTCTTGCCCGAGCCGGACTCGCCGACGATACACAGAATCTCGTTGGGGTGGACGTCAAGGTCCACCCCGCGGATCACCGGGACCGGCCGCCCGGACCCCGCGAAATCCACCTCCAGACCCCGCACCGACAGGACGGGGGCGCTCATCGGCGGATCTCGCGGGCCGGACGGCGTGCCATGCCGGTCAGTTCGCGCGCAGCCGGCGCGCGACCAGCAGGTTGTCCATGTCGGGCACGAACCCCGACACGTTCGGCGCCGCCACGATGATGCCGGTCTCGTAGCTGTTGGTGGCGACCCCGAAGGCCTCCTCGACCAGCACGCGGTTGAGGTTGTCGTACGCCGCCTGCACCTCCTCGGGGCTGCCGATGGTAGAGTTGACGCGGGCGATCGCCTCGACGTAGCGCGGATGGGGATGCGGCTCGCCCAGGACCGGGTTGTTCGCGGTCCGGTAGATGCTGTTCGTCGACAGCCGCGAGGGGAACTTCTGGACGTTGCCGACCCCGCCGAACACGGCCGCGAAGTCGCCGCCGAGCAGCGCGTCGATGAACTCCGCTCCCTGGCGGATGTCGAGTTCGATCGCCACCCCGACCTCGGCCAGCGAGGCCTGCACCACCTGGCTGATCGCGATCGCGGCCTCGTCGCTGCCGTTGACCAAGAGTTTCCAGTCGGCCATTTCGGCCGCCGAAAGGCCCGAGGCCGCGAGGAGCGCCCGCGCCTTGTCGAGGTCATAGGCGAACTCGTCGTTGAAGGACGGGTCGGCCGCCGGGCTCGCCGGCGCCCACGGCAGCGCCGAGACCGCACCAAGCCCAGCATAGCCCACCCGCAGGATGCCCTCGCGGTTCATCAGGTGGTTGAAGGCCTGCCGGAAGCTCGCATTGCGGAACGGCCCGCGGGTGGAGTTGATGCGGAACACCTGCGCCAGCTTGCCCGGGCCGGTCACGACCTGGAAGCCGGAGTTGCCCAGGCGCACGGCGGTGCGCGACTGGCCCATGTAGGTCATGTCCACCGCACCTGATTCCAGCGCCGCGGCAGCCGATGCATCGTCGCTGAAGATGGTGAACTCGACCGTCGCCACCGCCGGCTCGCCCTCGCGCCAGTAGTCAGGATTGGCCTCGAGCACGATCCGCTGGCCGACCAGCCGCTCCTTCAGGCGGAAGGCGCCGGTGCCGGCGGGCTGGGTCTCGACGGTGGCGATGCCCGCCGCCTCGATCGGCATGCTGAACTGAAGGAGGTCCAGGATCTGGCGGTCGGGGACGGGGTTCTTGAAGCGCAGGGTGATGCGGTGGTCGCCCTCGACCACCCAGTCCGCGACAATGCCCATGGTCGGATAGACGTTCTTGCCCGCGGTCGGATCGTTGGCCTTGGCCCAGGTCGCCGCAACGTCGGCGGCGGTGAAGCGCGCGCCGGTGGCGAAGGTCACGTCATCGCGCAGGGTCAGCGTCACCGCGGTGTTGTCGGCGGCGATCTCCCAGGAGGTCGCCAGACTCGGCTCGGGCGTGCCGTCCTCGGTGTATTCGATCAGGCTGTCGTAGAGGTTCTTGATCAGGAAGAAGTTGACCGTCGAGAACTGCATCGGGTCGAAGTTCGTCATGTCGTTCAGCACGGCCACGCGCAGGGTGCCCTCCTGCGCCGTGGCGCGGGGTGCCGTCGCGACCGTGACCACCGCCACCGCTGCGAGTGCAAGCGCCAGCGGGCGGAGCCAATCGAATAGCCTCAGTCTCATGGGTGCTCTCCTGTCGGGGATCGTGTTGCGTTCAGGCTTGCCGCGCCGGTTCCGCCGCGCGGCGGCGATCGGCGAGGGGGTCGAGCGGATAGACCGGCCGCGGCTGGCGCCGCCAGGGCAGGCGGTGCAGGTCCGACTGGCCCGGGCCGGGCGAATCGACGCGGATCACCTCGGCGGTCAGCGGCGCGAAGTACTGGAAGTTGGACGCGGTCTTCAGCACCGCGATCTTGTAGGGGGCAAGGTCGACGCCGCAGGCGGCATAGGCGTCGGGCATGTTGCCGGCGACACCCCGCCGCTCGGTCACCAGCAGCGTCACGCTGCCGACGTCGAGGACCGCGACCCGCCCCATGTCCACCTGGCCGAGTTCGCCGAGCACGGCCTTCACCGGGCCGGGCGAAACCCGCCGCACCCGCCCCGTCACCGTCAGCGGCCGGAAGAAGGCGGTCTGGTCGCCGCCCACGGGCAGCGTCACCTCGGCGCCCTCGCCGGCTGCGGCAAGCCGCGCCACGGTTGCCGGCGAGATCAGCGGGATGACCGCCCGCGACCGGATGCCAAGGCGCAGCATCGCCTCGAGGATCACGTTGCTGTCGCCGGCCGCGCCGCCGAACACCGTGTCGCCGGTGTCCGACAGGCACACCATGCCCCGCGGCGCGGCGTCGGCCCGCCGCACCGCCTCGTCCACGGCCACTGCCGTCTGACGCTGGAACTCTGCCCGCAGTGACCAGGCGAGATCGGCAAGCTCGTCGGCCAGCCGCTCGGCCAGCACGCGGTCGCCGTCGGTCGTCACCGTCACCGCCCAGCCGCCCTCGGACACGTCCAGCCAGGGCTGCATCGGGAAGGGCGAGGCCTGCAGCACGCGCGGATCGGCCTCCATCGCCCGGGCGCGGTCGAACCAGGTCTTCATCGGCGGCCGGTCGGTCAGGAACTGCTCCTGGTGCGACAGCATCGGGATCTTGCGCCAGGCAACTACGGGGGCGACCTCACGCCGGACGACCCGGAACAGCAGCTCGGCAGCGATCCGCCCGGTCTCGCGCGGCAGGTGCGGCTGGGTGCGGTGGCCCACGATCGCGTCGGCGTGGCGGACGATGCGCGCCGTGATGTTGGCGTGGTGGTCGAGCGCCAGCACGATCGGCACGCCGGGGCCGAGGATTTCGCGGCAGAGCGCGATCTGCGCGCCCTCCACGTCGTCCTCGCCGTCGGCCGCGCAGGCGCCGTGCAGTTGCAGCGCGAGCCCGTCCAGCCGCCCGGCCGCGCGCAGCCCCGCGGCGATGCGCGAAGCGAAGAAGTCGAAGGCCTCGCGCGTGATCCGACCGCCGGCAACCGCATTGGCCCGGATGATCGGCACGGTCTCGACCGCAAGCCCCGAGGCCGCCACCGCGTCGAAGTAGCCGCCCACCGACCGCTCGGCCGACGCCGCCCGCATCAGCGCGCCACCCTCGAGGATGCCGTAGGCGGCGAAATCGTCCAGCGTCGTCGGAACCGGGTTGAAATCGTTGGTCTCCTGCGAGATGCAGATCAAGCCGATGCGGATCCTGTCCAAGCGCGCCCTCCCCCGGCCACGTCCCGATGTCCTGCGGCTGCCCTTTCCACGGGTAGAGCCGCGACTCCATGCCCCTGCGACAACTTTTCCGGTCGTGCGCAAAATCAAATACTTGCAGAAGCTACGAGGGCGGCTGCAAGTCGGTCAACCGTCGCCCGTTTCGCCGAATGGAACGCTCAGAAGAACGTCCTCAGGGCCGACTCCACCTCCCATTGCTCGTTGACCAGCCAGATCAGCTGCCAGCGCTCGAAGGTCGTGCAGGGATGGCCGATGCCAAATCCGACCATGTCTCCGAACGCAAGGGGGCTGCCCGCGGGCAGGGTCATGTGGGCGTGCTGGTCGTTCAGCGCCACCGTCACATGCCCCTCCGGCAGGGCGGCGGGCGCCGTCATGCCGGGGCGGAACCAGCGCACCAGCTGCGGGAGGCCCGCATCATGGCCGACGTCGCGCTTGCCCATCGTCAGGATCGCCCGCCCCGGTTCGGGCCGCGACTGCACCAGCGCCCAGACCTCCAGCGCCGGCTCCAGCCCGCCGGGCGGCAGGCGCAGCCGGGTCTCGGCACGGATGCGCGCGAAGGCCCGGGCGTAGCCCATCGTGTCATGGGTCAGGTAGCAGCCCGAGCGCAGCACCCGCAGCACCGGCCGGTCGAAGCCCGCCGCCCCCAGCCGCTCGCCCACCCGGTCGAAGAAGGACGAGCCGCCCGCGGTCAGCACCAGCGGACGGTCGGCCGCAACCAGCCCGGCCGCGTCCACCGCCCGCGCCACCGCCACCACCTCGTCGACCAGCCGGTCGACCGCCGGCGCATCGGGCAGGATGCCCTCGAAGCACTCCACCCCCGCCAGCGCCAGCCCGGGTGCGGCGGCCACCGCCTGCGCCACGGCAAGCGCAGCCGCCCGATCGCGGGCCCCGGTGCGCCCGCCGGCGACGCCCACCTCGACCAGCACGCGCAACGGGTTGTCGGCCGGCGGCGGGGCTGCTGTCGCCGCCGCCGCCAGCGCCGCCACGCCCTCGGGACTGTCGGCCAGGCAGTAAAGCTCGATCCTCCCGCTCCCGGACAGGACCGAGAAAAGCTGCGCCAGCGCCTGCCGTCCGACCGGCTGGTTGGCCAGGATCACCCGCGCCACGCCGAAGCGGTGGCACACCGCCACCTGCTGGGCGGTGGCCGCGGTGATCGCCCAGGCGCCGTCGGCGGCCTGCAGGTCGAACAGCTGCGGCGCCATGGTCGTCTTGCCGTGCGGGGCGATGCGCAGCCCGTTGGCCTCGGTGAAGGCGGCCATCCAGCGGCTGTTGGCCCGCAGCACCGCGCTGCGGATCACCGCCGCGGGAAAGGGCAGGTCGCCCTCCAGCAGCCGCCAGCCGCGGCCGCCGACCCCGGCAGGCGTGATGCCGGCAGCGCCGTAGGGCAGGCCCTTGGTCAACCCGTCGAACGCCATCGCCTCGAGCGCAGCAAGGCGAAGCCGGGGCAGCGGCGCGCCGGGCGCGGGAATCATGCTTGCCCTCCGGCTGCACGGTCCATGTCGGCCCAGGGGTGGGGGTCGAGCGGCCACAGCGGCCGCCGCGCCCGCCGGTAGGTGACACGACGGGGGTCGTAGGGATAGGGGCCCCCGGTGTCGAGGTAGAGGATCTCCGCGGCCACCGGACGGAATGCGGCGAAGAAGTGATTGGACGACTTCACCACGACGATCTTCTTGGCCGCCAGGTCGATCCCGAGGCCGGTGAAGGCCGGGGGGCTGAAGGTCTGCGCCCGCTTGGAGGCCAGTACGATGTCGAGGCTGCCAAGCGTGATCGCCGCCGCGGGGCCAAGCGACACCAGGCTCTGCTCGAAGGGGATGACAAGGTCGGCCGTCACCGCCCGCACCGTCACCTCGGCATCGACCGGCCGGCCCGAGGTCGGCGCCGCCTTGCCGCAGAAGCGCAACGGAATCCGTGCCCCCGCCCCGGCCGCGCGGCACAGCGCCACCGCCACCGGATCCCACAGTGCCCCGACCGCGGCCGGCACGTCGGGATGGGCCCGCAGCGCCTCGATCATCATCGGGTTGTCACCGGCGACGCCGCCGCCGGGGCTGTCCCAGCGGTCGGCCATCACCACCGGCCCGCCGGCGATGGCCAGCGCCGCCGCGATCGCCTCGTCGGGGCGGTAGTGGCGCGGCCCCGCCCCGGCCCGGCCCCATGACAGGATCTCGTTGCCCAGCCGCTCGGCCAACGCCGCGGCACGGCCCGCGTTGTGCTCGCCGTCGGCAATCACCAAGACCTTGGTGCCGACCTCGGGCACGTCCCCGGCCTGGAAGCCGTGCGCGACCGACACCGACAGGATTCCCTCCTTCCCCTCCAGCGCCAACATCCGGTCGACGAACCCCCGCCCGGGCTCACGGCTGGTCATGAACCCCGACATCGCCCGGCAGTCGAAGACGCGCGTCACCGGCCGAACCTGTCCCCTCGCCGCCCGCAGGCAGAGGTCGACGAGGTCTTCGGCCCGGGCCAGGAAGTCGGTGTGGGGGAACTCCTTGAACGCCACCAGCACGTCGGCCGCCCGGACCATCTCCGGGGTGAGGTGGCAGTGCATGTCGAGCTCCGCCCCGATCACGCAGCGTGCTCCGGCGACGGCACGCGCCCGCGCCAGCAGGTCGCCTTCGCAGTCCTCGTAGCCATGCGCCACCATCGCGCCATGCAGCCCGAACAGGACGACGTCCACGGGCAGGGCGGCGGCGAGCTGGCCGAGAATCTCGTCGCGCAGGCTTTCGTAGCCCTCGCGCGAGACCAGCCCTGCCGGCTCGGCCCAGCTCGCCGTTCCCTCGATCAGGGTCAGCCCCTCGGCCGCCGCCCGCGCCCGCGCCGCCACCACGGGCGCCGAGCACAGCGTCGGGGTCGCCGGGTGGGTGCCGGGAGGGCTGTAGAATGCATCCTCGAACGCCGATCGGTCGACGTAGAGCGGCGCGAAGGTGTTGGTCTCGGTGGCAAGCGAGGCGACGAAGACACGCATGCTGGGCTCCGGCAATTCCGCAGGCCAGCCTACACGCTGCCTGCCGCCGCACGAAGCCCGGCGCGTTTCGCCTGACGGTCGGCCCGGGCGGCGCCGTGCGCCGGTCAGCGCGCGGCCGGCCGGCCGTCCTCGCCCGGCCCGCCGGGTCCGCCGGCATCCGCATCGGCGTGCAGGCGCCGCACCGCCTCGGCCTTCGACAGCAGGATGGTGCGCGCGTTCACCGCCCCCGCGCGCTCGGCCTCGCCGGTGGCGACCGCGGCGGCCAGCTCGGCCCAGCAGCCCGCCGACTCGCGCCGCCGCTCCCGGCTGCCGAGGCCGAGCTGCGAGTAGCGCAACGTCTGGCGCCACAGCGACAGCAGCATCGCCAGCAGCCGCGGGTTGCGCGCCGCGGTGGCGATGATCTGGCTGCACTGCGAACTCAGGGCGACGTACTCCCCGGCGCCCTCGCTGTCCTCGGCAAGTCGGCCCATGGCCGCAACGTTGCGGCCCAGCGCCTCCAGTTCGTCGGGCAGGATGTTGCGCGCCGCCTGCTGCGCGGCCAGCGACGACAGGGCGGCGCGGATGTCGAACAGCTGCTCGACCTCGGCGATCGACAGCGCCGTGACCTGTGCGCCCCGCCGCGGCGACATCGTCACCAGCCCCTCGCGCTCGAGGATGCGCAGCGCCTCGCGGACCGGCCCCCGGCTGACCTCGAACAGCTGCGCCAGCCGCAGCTCCCGGATGCGCTCACCGGGCCGGTAACGTCCGGCCAGGATGTCGGCACAGATGCGGTCGGCGATCTGCTCGGGAACGGTCAGGATGGTTCCCTTGGTACGGAAGCCCAGGGACGGCGGCAGGGTGTCGCGGTTCCCGTCGCTTTCCATCACACCTCCGTCCGGGTGCGCCGCGGCGGGCCGGGCCGGGGCCCGGGCCCGCCGGAAGGCGGCGGCTACACCTTCAGCCGGGCCACCGGCTGCCCTTCCTCGACATGGTCGTCCTTGACGACGAGGATCTCCACGACCTCGCCCGCCGCCGGCGCCCCGACGGGAATCTCCATCTTCATCGCCTCCAGTGTCACCACTGGGTCGTCCTGGCGCAGCCGGTCGCCCACCGCCGCATCGACGGTCCAGACCGTCCCGGTGATCGTGGAGGGGACATCGACGATCCTTGTCATCCGCTGCGTCCTTTCGCTCGCGCCCGCCGGGTTGTCCCGGGGCCCCCCGGTGCCGCCGTCCTCGGGCCGCCGTCCCATGCCCGCCGTATTCCGGCGGGCGTGGATGATTGTCAACAATCCTCTTGATGACAGTCCCCTTGACAGCGGCCCGCCGGCCCTGATCTCCTTCCCGCGCCGTCATCGGGGGAGGCAGGCGCGGTGGAGACGACGACGCCCGACCGGCCGACCGGCCCGCTCGCGGGCTGCCGCGTGGTGGAGCTGTGCAGCACCATCGCCGGCCCGGCCTGCACCCGCCTGCTCGCCGATTTCGGCGCCGAGGTGATCAAGGTCGAGCCGCCGGAGGGCGACTCGGTGCGCAACATCGGCGGCCAGGACCGCGGGGTGTCGCTCTACGGCGCGGCGATCCTGCGAAACAAGCGCGCGGTGTCGATCAACATCAAGACCGAGGCGGGGCGCGGCCTCGTGGTCGACCTCGCGGCCGGGGCCGACATCGTGGTCGAGAACTTCCGCCCCGGCACGCTGGAGCGCCTGGGGCTGTCATACGAGGCGATGGCGGCGCGCAATCCGCGCCTCGTGCTCGTCCGGATCAGCGGCTACGGCCAGACAGGCCCCTATTCGGCAAAGCCCGGCTATGGCGCGATCTGCGAGGCCTTCGCCGGCGTCCGCCACATGACCGGCGACGCCGACCGCCCTCCGGCCAGAACCGCCCTTGCCGTCACCGACTACGTCACCTCGCTGCATGCCGCCTTCGGCGCCGTCATGGCGCTGCGCCACGCCGAACACACCGGGCAGGGCCAGGTGGTCGACTGCGCCCTCTACGAATCGGCCTTCTCGATGATGGAGATGGTCGTGCCAGAGCATGACCGGCTGGGCACCGTGCCGATGCGCCAGGGCTCGCGCCTGCCCGGCACCGCCCCGAACAACCTCTATCCCGCCGCCGACGGCGCCTTTGTCCTGGTGGCAGCCAACAACGATGCCGTGTTCCGCCGGCTCGCCGGGGCGATGGGGCAGCCCGGGCTGGCCGGCGACCCCCGCTACCGCAGCAACCGCGACCGCAGCGTCAACGCCGACGCCCTCGACGCCGAGGTGGCGGCCTGGGTGTCGGCGCGCACGGCGAGCGCGGCGATCGCGGCGCTGGAAGGCGCCGGGGTTCCCTGCGCGCGCGTCAACACCATCGCCGACATCTTCGCCGATCCGCATTTCCGCGCCCGCGAAATGCTGGTGCCGGTGCCCCATCCGGTGCTGGGAAGCGTGACGCTGCCCGGGGTCGTGCCGCGCCTGTCGCAGACGCCGGGCGCGATCCGCCACGCCGGCCGCCGCGTCGGCGAGGATACATTCGCCGTCCTCTCCGGCCTGCTCGGCCTTCCGCCCGCCACCCTCGAGGGGCTCGCGGCAGGGGGAGACATCTTCCAGGCCACCGCGCCCGGGCCGGACGCCGTCACGGTGCCCTCGCCGGGCCCGTCCGGGTAGGCGGCGCCTGACAGGGGCCTGCAGGAATCGCACAATCGCGCGTGTCCGCAGCCCCTGCGGAGGGCCCGGGTCCAGCGCATGGCTGCACGAAACCTGCCTGCTTCCTGGTCACGCCTCAGGCGGCGAAGTCGGCGAAGTCGGCCGCCGCCTCCTCGGCAGCCAGCGCCAGCAGCCGGGCGCCATGCTCGGGCCGGGCAAGCTCTGACCAGGCGCCGACGCGGCCGTCGGGAAAGCGCGCCCGGTGCTCGGCCGGCGGGCCGTGGCGGTCGCCGGCATGGGCGGCCCGGAACGCCGCATCGAGGGGTGCCGGCGGCGGCAGCGGCGGGCGGTCGATACGCCGGTGCAGGGCCTGGGTGATGGCGACCTCGGAGGGCGTGGCATGCATGCCTTCCCACTCACCGTAAAGCTGCCGCCGCAGTGCATCGGTGCGCGGATACTCCCACCACGACCGCAGCCGCAGCGCCAGCGGTGCCCCCGCCGCCAGCGACCCCAGCGGGACGAGGCTGGCGCCATGGCCGTTCAGCAGGTACAGCCGGCGGAAGCCATGCGCGGCGAGCGCGGCCATGATCTCGCCCACCAGCGCCGCGAAGACCCCCTCCGAGACCGAGATCGTTCCGGGGAACCCCATGTTGAAGGGTGCCGGCGCGTAGGCCACCGGCGGCAGCACCACCGCCCCGGCGATCTCGGCCGCCCGCTCGGCCACCGCCGCGGCGCACAGCGCGTCAGTTCCGATCAGCCCGATCGGCCCGTGCTGCTCGGTCGAGCCCAGGGGCAGGATCGCCCCGTCACGGGTGGCGAGGTAGGCGGCCACCTCCTCCCACGCCATCAGCTCGAGCCTCACCGCGCCGCCCCCTTCGCCGCGGCCCAGCCGTCAAGCGCGGCGCGGTAGGCCGCAAGATGGCCCGCGACCTCGGCCGGCAACTCCCCTGCCGGCCCAGGGGACGGCACCTCCAGCCCGAGGCCCAGCACGCGGTCCAGCATCGCCACCACCGAGGACACCGCCCACAGCCCGCAGTCGGGCAGACCCGGCGCCGGCCCTGCAAGCCACGGCCCCGACCCTGCCAGCCCGTCCAGCGTCGCCAGATGCCGCGCCAGCGCCTCCCGCGCGGCCGCCGGCGGCGACCCGGCGACGCCCACCGCCGGGAACAGCGCCCGTGCGGAGGGCTCCAGCCGGGTGTCGATGAAGCGCGACAGCGCCCGCGCCCGTGCCCGCGGCTGCGGATCGGCCGGCAGCAGCGGCCGGCCCGCCCCGATGTCGTCGAGGTACTCGACGATGGCGTCGGATTCGGCCAGCACGAAGCCGTCGTGGTCGATCGCCGGCACCGTGCCCTGCGGCACCAGCGCCCGGTAGGCGGCGCTGCCGTAGCCGCCCGGCGGGGCGACCTCCTCCCACTCCAGCCCCTTCAGCGCCAGCGCGAGCCGGACCTTGCAGGAATAGACACTGGCCGGGGTGGCGTAGAGGCGCAGCATCTCAGTCACGCGCATGCGCGCCCGAGCGCAGGCGGCGCTCCATCGCCCGCACGCCCCAGGACACCAGCAGGATCAGCACCAGATATTCCAGTACCAGGAAGCTGTAGATCTCGAGCGGCCGGAACTCGGACAGCGTCAGCTCGTTGGCCCGCCGCGTCAGCTCCTGGAAGCCGATCACCGAGACGAGCGACGACATCTTCAGCACGTAGACGTACTGGTTGCCGAGCGCCGGCAGCACCGCCCGCACCACCTGCGGCAGGATCACCAGCCACATCGTCTGCGCCGGCGACAGGCCCAGCGAGCGGGCCGCCTCGCCCTGGCCCTTCCTGACCGACTGCAGCCCCGAGCGGAAGATCTCCGAGGTGAAGGCGCTGTCGGACATCGCCAGGCAGACCAGCCCGGTGACGAACACGCCGAGCTGCACCCCGGTCAGGATCGGCAGCCCGTAGTAGACCCACAGGATCATCACCAGGAGCGGAATCGACCGGAAGAACTCGACATACACGCGGCTGGCCAGGAACAGCCAGCGCCGCCGGGAGATGCCCATCAGCGCCACGATCAGGCCGATCGTCATCGAGATGGCCGTGGCGAGGGTCGAGATCGACACCGTCGCCCAGAAGCCGACGAGCAGGAACTCGAGGTTGGCGATGCCGCGGGCGTCGGCCGGCGACAGGATGTACCAGCCGAAGCTGTAGTTGCCGCCGGCGCAGCCGGCCAGTGCGACGGACGCCGCGGCCGCAAGGCCCGGCGTCCGCCATCGCCGCGCACCGCGCGGCCGGGCCATGGTCATGCCGGGCTCAGGTCTGGCCAAGCCACTTCGCGTCCAGCCCGGCGTAGAAGCCCTCGATCCGCTTCAGCGTCACCCAGGTGTTGACGAAGTTCAGCCACACCTGGTCGTCCTGCGCCACCACATAGGCAAAGGGCCGGCGGTTGCGCATCGCCGCCCCCGGGACGAGGATGCGCAGGTCCGCGAAGCGCTGCACCAGCGTGCCGGCCTCGACGTTGGAGGTGATCGTGACGTCAGCCCGCCGCGCCAGCACCTCCTGAAAGCCGGTCGCCGGCGCCTGCACCGCCTGGATCGTGGCGTCGGGGAAGTGCCGGCGGGCCTGCTCCTCGAACACCGTGCCCATCGACACCGCCACCCGCGTGCCGGCGGTGTTGATCGCCTCCCAGCTGCCGAACCGCCCGGCGTTCTCGGCCAGCGCCAGCGGCACCGTCCCTGCCTCCGTGTAGGGAACCGAGAACGCCGCCACGCGGGCGCGGGCGACGTTGACCGAGGCGCCCGAGAAGATGTCGTAACGGTCAGCCGCGATCCCGGCGGTGATCGTCGCCCATTCGGCCACCACCCATTCCACCTGTACGCCCATGTCGGCGGCCAGCGCCGTCATGGCCTCGATGTCGTAGCCCGCATAGGCGTTGGAGGCGGTGTCGCGGAAGGACATCGGGTTGAAGTCGCCCGTCGTGCCCACCCGCAGCGTTCCCCGCTGCAGGATGCCCGCCAGCCGCGAACCCGCCGTCTGCGCCCGTCCCTCGCCCGCCGCCAGCGCGATTCCGCCCGCACCCAGCGCCGCCGCCGCAATCAGATCCCGTCTGTTCATCCCGTTCATCCCTGTTCTTGTTGGTTGCATGGTTGCCGTCCGTCCCGCTCCCCCGGGCGGCGGCCCCGCTCACGCCGCCATCAGGCGGGACGAGCGGCAGAGCGGGCCGTGGTCGATCATCGCATCGAAATCGAAGCCCGCGTCAAGGAAACCGTGGCGCAGGAGGTGCTCGTACTTCCGGCGCAGCAGCGCCACCCGGGCCGGGGCCAGCGAGACGTCCACCTGCTCGACCAGCCGGGGCGAATACCCCTGGTCGAGCAGCGCCTCGGGCAGGCCGGTGTCGTTGGCAAAGATGCGCCGCGCTGCATCGACGTTGGCGCGCACCCAGCCCTGCGCCCGCAGCAGGCGCCCCATCCAGCGGTCGACAAGGTCGGGCCGCTCGGCCAGCAGCCGCGCCGACACCGTCAGGACGATGGGGTGGCCGAATCCCGCCTCGCTGTCGTCCTCGTGACCGCGGAAGCGCACCACCGGCACCGCCCCGGTGGTCGCGGTCAGGATCGCCGCCAGCGCGGCGTCCGAATAGATGGCGTCCACCTCGCCGCGATAGAGCGCGGCCACCTCCTCGCGCTGCACGGCGAACTGGCTCCGGCTGCCCCAGAGCGAGGCCCGCGCCTGCGGCCCGGCGGTGGCGTCGTCGTAGTAGGCCCGACCGATCTCGATCGGCACCACCTGCACGGCATCGCGCGGCAGGCCTGCGGTCGCAAGCACATGCTCGATCCCCGCCAGTACCGTCGCCCGCCACCAGTCGGTACGGTCGTGGCGGCGCACCGGCAGGGCGATGCGCGCGCCCCGCAGGTCGTCGACACCGCGAAGCCCGCGCTCCGGCAGGGCGAACAGGCCGCTGACCCGGTCGTGCCAGTTCAGCCCGATCACCTTCAGCCCGACCCCTCGCCCGCGCGCCTGCAAGGGCGGCACATAGCCGCCGAAGCGGAACAGCGCGGGGTGGTCGTGGCTGTAGTGGGCCAGCCGTGTCGCCTCGTCGGCAGCCTCGGCGATCGAGCGCACGGCGATGCCGTCGGCGGCGAACTCCTCCTCCAGCCAGCCCTGCCGGATCGCCACCGAGGCGGCGGTCGGCGCCGGACAGCGGGTGTACCACAACGTCGTCATCGCCCCTCCCCCGGCATTGCCGTCGCAGGCCGAGCCTTGCCGGCCGCCCGCGGCAGGCGCAATCACGGGCTGGTAATGCCGGGCATTAGCCGGGCTTATTGCAGGCCGCGGCCTCGGCAAACACCCAGTCGTGGAAGGCGCGCACCGCCGGACGCGCCAGCGCGGCTTCGGGGCAGACGAACCAGAAGGCATAGTCCGATGCCACCCCGGGGCCCGGGAACGGCCGCACCAGCCGGCCGTCGGCCAGCGCGTCCATCACCAGCGCATCGCGCCCCAGCGCCACGCCCAGCCCCTCGATCGCCGCCTGGATGACCATGTTCGACTGGCCGAAGCGGCGCAGCCGCGCCGGCCGCGGCAGCACCACGCCCGACTGCGCCGCCCAGAACTCCCAGGTGGGCGGTCGCCCGCCGACCGGCTTGGGCTCGTCGACCAAGAGCGTGTGCATTGCCAGGTCGGCAGGGCCGCGCAGCGGCGGCCCCTCGCGCAGCAGCGACGGGGCACAGACCGGGGCGAGGCTCTCGGCCAGCAGGCGGCGGACATGCAGGCCGGGATAGTGCCCCATGCCATAGCGGATCGCCAGATCGGCCTCGCCGCCGGCGAAGGTCACCGGACGCGGATCGGTCGAGATCGACACGGTGATGCCCGGCTGCGCCTGGTCGAACCGGATCAGCCGCGGGAACAGCCAGTTGATCGCGAAGCCCGGCAGGCACGAGACGGCCAGCGTCGCGCCCCGGGCGGTGCGGTGGCGCAGGTTCTGGCAGACCTCACCGATCCGCCCCAGCCCCTCGGACACCGCTGCCGCAAGCGCCTGGCCCTCCTCGGTTGGCCGGGAATCGCGCGCCCCGCGGATCAGCAGGCGATGGCCGGTCCAGTCCTCCAGCAGGCGCACATGCTGCGACACCGCGCTCTGCGACATGCCAAGCTCCTCGGCGGCACGGCTGAACCCGCGCAGCCGCACCACCGCCTCGAAGGCGCGCAGCGCGGCGAACGGCAGGGTGGCCAGCATCGGCAGGGCATAAGCCTAGCTTAAGGTGCAGATAAGACCTCGCATATTGCATCGCGCCCCGCAACGCCGTCGAGTCGGCGGCATCGGGGGGATCGGGCGGCATGGCGACGGCGGTCGGGGACATGGCGCAGGGCCTGCGGCGCGGGGCCGCCAACCTGCTGGTCGGCTGCGCGGGGGCGATGCCCGGCGCGCGTCTCCTGATCCTCGAGGAGGACCCTGCCTTCGGCCACTACGCGCCCGGCCTCGGCGCGGCGCTGGCCGCGGTCGCCGTCGACCTCGGGCTCTCCGTCAGCCGCCGCGACATCGGCTTCTCGCCGAGCGCCGACGACCCGCCGCCGCCGGTGCTTGCGGCCATCGCGGCGGCCGACCACATCGTCTATCTCGCCCGCCTCGGCGACCAGACCCGCTTCCGCCCCCTGCCCGGCGGGGCGCGATCGGTCGTCAGCTACGCCCTCAGCCCTGCCGCGCTCGCCGGCCCCTTCGGCACGCTGCCGCATGCCGCCCTCGTTGCGCTCAAGCAGGCGATCGACACGGCGATGCTGGCAGCCGGGCGCATCCGCGTCACCTGCCCGCTCGGCAGCGACTTCTCCGGCCGCATCGCCCCTTCGCCGGGCGGGCTTGCCGACGTCGGCATCCGGCGCTTCCCGATGTCGGTGTTCGCGCCGGTGCCGATGGCGGGCTTCGCCGGCCGGGTGGCGCTCGCCCGGTTCCTCGTCGGCACCGGGTCGTTCTACTACCAGCCCTTCCTGCACCCCATCGACGGGGTGGTGACGGTCAGCTTCGCCGGCAACCGCGTCATGGGCCACGACGGCCCCCCCGCGGCCGTCGCCGGCGTCCGCGCCCATGTCGCCCGGGTGGCGGCCATGTTCGGGCTCGACGGCAACTTCGTCCATTCCTGGCACGCCGGCATCCACCCCGGCTGCGCCTATGACGGCGCCGCCACCGACAATCCCGGCCGCTGGACGGGCAGCGCCTTTGGCAACCCGCGGCTGCTGCACGTCCACAGCTGCGGAACCTATGCCCCGGGCGAGATCTGCTGGAACCTGCTCGACCCCAGCATCGCCCTCGACGGCGTCGCGCTGTGGCAGGACGGGCGGCTGCACCCCGGGCGCATCCCGGGCGGCGCGGCGGTGCTTGACGCCTTCCCCGAGCTTGCGGCGCAGTTCGCGTCGCCCCAAACCGCGGTCGGGATCGACTGAATGCCTCCGCCAACGCTGAAGGGAGTATGGCGATGTTCCTGAGGAACGCCTGGTATGTCGCGGCCTGGGACCACGAGATCGGCCGCCGGCTGACCCCGGTGAGGATTCTGGGCGAGGAGATCGTGCTCTTCCGCACCGCCGCCGGGCGCGTCGCCGCGCTCGAGGACGCCTGCCCGCACCGCAAGCTGCCGCTGTCGATGGGCCGCCTCAGGGGCGACGAGGTCGAATGCGGCTACCACGGGCTCACCTTCGACGCGCGCGGAACCTGCACCCGCGTCCCGGGCGCCGAGACCATCCCGCACCGCGCCTGCGTCCGCGCCTACCCCGCCGAGGAACGTTACGGCCTCGTCTGGGTGTGGATGGGCGATTCCGCGCTTGCCGACCCGGCGAGGATCTTCGCGGTCCCGAACTGGGGCGATCCGGCCTGGGGCGTCAACCGCGGCGACGCCATGACGCTGAACTGCAACTACCTCTACATGACTGACAACCTGCTCGACCCCAGCCATGTGGCGTGGGTCCACCAGACCTCCTTCGCCGGTGCGGGCACCGACGCCACTCCGCTCAACACCGACGTCCACGACCGCGGCGTCACCGTCTGGCGCTGGATGAAGGACACCCCGCCCGCCCCCTTCTACGCCCAGTTCCTGAGGTTCGCCGGCAACTGCGACCGCAAGCAGCACTACGAGGTGCACTGGCCCTGCCATGCCATTATCAAGGCGGTCTTCGTGCCCGCGGGCACCGGCGGCGAGGACCGGCCGCTGCACCCCGACGGCTTCGTCATGGACAGCTACAACTTCATGACCCCGGTCAGCGACGACGAGACGCGCTACTTCTGGTTCCAGATGCGCAACTTCGCCCCCGGCGACGCCGAGGTGTCTGCGCGCTTCGCCACGTCCGTCCGCGGCGCGTTCGAGGAGGACCGGGCGGTGCTGAACGCCGTCCAGAAGGGGATGACGGCGATGCGCACGCCCAACCTCGACCTCGCCATCGACCTCGGCCCGCTGCGCTTCCGCAGCCGGCTGAAGCGGATGATCGAGGCCGAGGCCACCGCCCGCGAGGCCGCGGCGGGGCGCAGCCTCACCTGAGGATCGCCGGCAGGTCCAGCCCCTGCTCCCGCGCGCAGTCCAGCGCGATCTCGTAGCCGGCATCGGCGTGGCGCATGACCCCGGTCGCGGGGTCGTTCCACAGCACCCGGGCCAGCCGGCGGTCGGCGGCCTCGCTGCCGTCGCAGACGATCACCATCCCGGCGTGCTGCGAAAAGCCCATGCCGACGCCGCCGCCGTGGTGGATCGACACCCAGGTCGCGCCCGATGCGCAGTTGAGCAGCGCGTTCAGGAGCGGCCAGTCCGACACCGCGTCCGATCCGTCGCGCATCGCCTCGGTCTCGCGGTTGGGCGAGGCGACCGAGCCCGAATCGAGATGGTCGCGGCCGATCACCACCGGCGCCTTCAGCTCTCCCCGCCGCACCATCTCGTTGAACGCGAGCCCCGCCCGGTGCCGCTCGCCGAGCCCGATCCAGCAGATCCGCGCCGGCAGCCCCTGGAAGGCGATGCGCGCCCGCGCCATGTCCAGCCAGTTGTGCAGATGCGCGTTGTCGGGAAAGAGCTCCTTCATCTTCGCGTCGGTCTTCCAGATGTCCTCGGGGTCGCCCGACAGCGCGCACCAGCGGAACGGCCCGATCCCGCGGCAGAAGAGCGGCCTGATGTAGGCCGGCACGAAACCCGGGAAGGCGAAGGCGTTCTCGAGCCCCTCCTCGCGCGCCACCTGGCGGATGTTGTTGCCGTAGTCGAGCGTGGGCACCCCGGCGTTCCAGAAATCGACCATCGCGGCGACATGGGTCTTCATGCTTGCCCGCGCCGCGCGCTCGACGGCCGCGGGGTCGCTTTCCTGGCGGGCCCGCCATTCGGCCACGCTCCAGCCCGCCGGCAGGTAGCCGTGCAGGGGATCGTGGGCCGAGGTCTGGTCGGTGACGATGTCGGGGCGCGGCCCGCCGGCCTTCATGCGGGCAACGAGCGCGGGGAAGACCTCGGCGGCGTTGCCGATCAGCGCCACCGACTTCGCCTCCCCGGCCGCCGTCCAGCGGCCCACCATCGCCAGCGCCTCGTCGAGGCTTGCGGTCTTGGCGTCGCAGTAGCGCGTGCGCAGGCGGAAGTCGGCCCGCGTCTCGTCGCACTCCACGGCGAGGCACGAGGCCCCGGCCATCACCGCGGCAAGCGGCTGCGCCCCGCCCATGCCGCCCAGCCCCGCAGTCAGGATCCAGCGGCCGCGCAGGTCGCCGCCGTAGTGCTGGCGCCCGGCCTCGGCGAAGGTCTCGTAGGTGCCCTGCACGATCCCCTGGGTGCCGATGTAGATCCAGCTGCCCGCCGTCATCTGGCCGTACATGGCCAGCCCCTTGCGGTCGAGTTCGTTGAAGTGCGCCCAGGTCGCCCAGTGCGGCACGAGGTTGGAGTTGGCGATCAGCACCCGCGGCGCGTCCGCATGGGTGCGGAAGACGCCGACCGGCCTGCCCGACTGGACCAGCAGCGTCTGGTCGTCCTCGAGCCGGCGCAGGCAGGCGACGATACGGTCGAAATCCTCCCAGGTCCGCGCTGCCCTGCCGATGCCGCCGTAGACGACCAGCTCGTGGGGGTTCTCGGCGACGTCTGGATGCAGGTTGTTCATCAGCATCCGGAGCGGCGCCTCGGTCTGCCAGCTTCGCGCGCTGATCTCGGGGCCGGTGGGGGGAAAGACGTCGCGGGCGTTGTGGCGTCGGGGGTCGGTCATCTCAGCGCCTCAGGGTCGGGGCCAGGTCGGCCAGCGTGGACAGGATGGCGGCCAGCACCGGGCGCAGCCGGCCGGCCCGGTCGGGGTCGTAGGCGAAGGGAGCCTCCTCGGCGGCCAGGTGGGTGGACTGGGCAAGCTCCATCTGCACCGCATGCAGCCCTTCTTCCGGCCGGCCGTAGTGGCGCGTCGTCCAGCCGCCGGTGAAGCGGCCGTTCAGGACATGGCTGTAACCCGGCGCCGCCGCGCAGATGTCCCTGATCGCCGCTTCCACCGCGGGCGAGCAGCTCGTGCCGCCGGCGGTGCCGATGTTGAAGTCGGGCAGCGTGCCGGCAAAGAGGAAGGGGATGCGCGAGCGGATCGAGTGGCAGTCGTAGAGGATCGCGACCCCGTGCGCCGCCCGCACCCGCTCCAGCTCGGCAGCCAGCGCGGCGTGGTAGGGGGCGTGGAAGCGTGCCGCCCGCCTCGCCACCTCGGCCCCGTCGGGCGCCTGCCCGGGGGCGTGGATGTCGTGCCCGTCGAAATCGGTCGCGGGGCAGAGGCCGGTGGTGTTCTGCCCCGGATAGAGGCTCTCGCCCGAGGGCGGGCGGTTGGCGTCGATGACATAGCGGTGGAAGGTGGCGCGCACCACCGTCGCCCCCGGCAGGAGGCCGGCGTAGAGCCGCTCGATGTGCCAGTCGGTGTCGGCCAGCAGTCGGCCGCGGGCGTTCAGCCGCGCGGCGGTTCCCTGCGGCAGCCAGGTGCCGGTGTGCGGCATCCCCAGCACCACCGGGCCGTCGCCGCGGATCACTTCGACCGGGGCGGGATCGGATTGCGTCATGGGCGAAACTCCTCGATTCCTGCGGCGCGGACAAGCGTACCGTCGCGCACCAGTGCCGCCGCGGCGGCGATGTCGGGGGCAAGCAGCCGGTCCTGCCCGAGCGCGGGGCTCGCGCCCCGGATCGCCGCCAGCACCGGCGACAGCCGTGGCGACGTGCGCAGCGGGGCGCGGAACTCCACCCCCTGGGCGGCGCAGAGCGCCTCGACCCCGAGGATGACGGCAAGGTTATCCGCCATCCGCCCCAGCCGGCGGGCGCCATGCGCGGCCATGCTGACGTGGTCCTCCTGGTTGGCCGAGGTCGGCGTCGAATCGGTCGAGCAGGGGTTGGCGAGGTGCTTGTTCTCGCTCATCAGCGCCGCCGTCGTCACCTCGGCGATCATGAAGCCCGAGTTGAGCCCCGGCGCCGGCGTCAGGAACGGCGGCAGGTCGTGGTTGAGCGCGGGGTCGACCATCAGCGCCACCCGTCGCTGGGCGATGGCTCCGATCTCGGCCAGGGCGAGCGCGATCTGGTCGGCAGCGAAGGCCACGGGCTCGGCATGGAAGTTGCCGCCCGAGAGGATCGCCGCCCCGACCACCAGCGGGTTGTCGGTGACTGCGTTGGCCTCGGTCACCAGCGTCGCGGCGGCAAAGCGCAGCAGGTCCACCGCTGCCCCGGCCACCTGCGGCTGGCAGCGGATGCAGTAGGGATCCTGCACCCTTGCATCGCCCTCGCGGTGGCTGTCGCGGATCGCCGATCCCGCCATCAGCGCCCGCATCGCCGCCGCCACCTCGATCTGGCCGCGGTGGCCCCTCAGGGCGTGGATGCCGGCGTGCAGCGGCGCGTCCGACCCCATGATCGCGTCGGTCGACAGGCAGGCAGTCACCAGGCTTGCCGCCGCACAGCGCCAGCCCCGGAACAGCCCCGCAAGCGCCAGCGCGGTCGAGAACTGGGTGCCGTTGATGAGGGCGAGCCCCTCCTTGGGGCCCAGCGCCACGGGCGCAAGCCCCGCCGCCGCAAGCGCCGACGCCGCCGGCATTCGCTCGCCGCCGTGCAGGGCCTCGCCCTCGCCCAGCATCGCCGCCGTCATGTGGGCCAGCGGCGCGAGGTCGCCCGATGCCCCGACCGATCCCTGGACCGGAACCACCGGGACGACACCTCGGGCAAGCATCGCCTCGATCTGCGCCACCACCTCCCAGCGCACGCCCGACGCGCCGCGCCCGAGGCTGAGCAGCTTCAGCGCCATCATCAGCCGGGTGGTCGCGACGTCGAGCGTCTCGCCGACGCCGCAGCAGTGGCTGAGGATCAGGTTGCGCTGCAGCGTCGCAGTATCGACGGGCGCGATGCGCACCGTGGCAAGCTTGCCGAAGCCGGTGTTGACGCCGTAGACGGCCGCCCCTCCGGCCGCCGCTTCTGCCACCCGCGCCGCCGCCGCCTCCACCCCCGGCCGTGCCTCGGGGTCCAGCCGCACCGCGCGGCCCTCGCGCCAGACCGCCTCGAGATCGTCAAGTCCTGCCGCTCCGGGGGTGAGGGTCAGCATTCCGGGCCTCCGAAGATGCGGGCATGAAGCGGGTTGAAGCCGATGCGGTAGGCCAGCTCGGCCGGGGTCTCGACGTCCCAGACGGCAAGATCGGCGCGCAGCCCGGGGGCAATCCGGCCGCAATCGGCCAGCCCCAGCGCCCGGGCGGCATGCGCCGTCACCCCCGCCAGCGCCTCGGCGGGGGTCACGCGGAAGAAGGTGCAGGCCATGTTCATGGCCAGCAGCAGCGAGGTCATGGGCGAGGTGCCGGGGTTGCAGTCGGTCGCCACCGCCATCGCCACGCCATGGGCGCGGAAGGCCGCGACCGGCGGCAGGCGCGTCTCGCGCAGGGCGTAGAAGGCGCCGGGCAGCAGCACCGCCACCGCGGCCGCCGCGGCCATGGCGGCGGCATCGGCTTCGGTCGCCCATTCGAGATGGTCTGCCGACAGCGCGCCGTGACGCGCGGCCAGCGCCGCCCCGCCCTGGTGGCTCAGCTGTTCGGCGTGCAGCTTGACCGGCAGGCCAAGCGCGCGCGCGGTGGCGAAGACGCGGGCGATCTGGGCGGGGCTGAAGGCGATCCCCTCGCAGAAGCCGTCGACCGAATCGGCCAGCCCGGCGGCATGGGCCGCACGCAGCGCCGGGATGCAGACCTCATCGATGTAGGCATCCGCATCGGCCCCCTTCGGCACCGCATGGGCGCCCAGGAAGGTCGTGCGCACCCGCACCGGGCGGGCGCGGGCCAGGGCGCGGGCGGCGCGCAGCATGCGCAGCTCGGTCTCCACGTCCAGCCCGTAGCCCGACTTGACCTCGACGCAGGCCACGCCCTCGGCGATCAGCGCATCCAGCCGCGGCAGGGCGGCGGCGACCAGCGCCGCCTCGTCGGCGGCCCGGGTGGCGGCGACGGTGGAGACGATGCCGCCGCCGGCCCGCGCGATCTCCTCGTAGGCGGCGCCCTCGAGCCGCATCTCGAACTCCCGCGCGCGATGGCCGCCGTGGACGATATGGGTGTGGCAGTCGATCGGAGCAGGCGTCAGGAGGCGGCCGCCGAGGTCGCGGCGCGCCCAGCCTGCCAGTGCCGCCGGAAGCCCGGCCAGCGCGCCGACCCAGGCGATGCGCCCTCCCCTCAGCGCCACCGCATCGCCCTCGGTCCCGAACAGCCGGGCGTTGGTCAGTATGGTCGGCGCCTCCACGTCCATGCTTGATTCCTCCGCGGCTGACGTTATTATGTCTGCACATAATACCCGTGTCAATCCGGAGGCAGCAATGACGACGATCTGGGCACGGCAGGCGCTCCTCCCCGGCGGCTGGGCCGGCGATGTCGCGGTGGGGATCGACGGCGGCCGCATCGCATCGGTCGCTCCGTCCAGCCCCGCCCCGGCCGGCGCCCGCCGCGTGGCGACCCTGCTGCCGGCGCCCGCCAACCTGCACAGCCACGCCTTCCAGCGGGCCATGGCCGGGCTGACCGAAAGGCGCGGGCCCGGGGCGCAGGACAGCTTCTGGACCTGGCGGCGGCAGATGTACGCCTTCCTCGACCGCCTGACGCCCGAGGATGTCGAGGCGATCGCCGCCTTCGTGTTCCTCGAGATGATCGAGGCCGGCTATGCCGCGGTGGCCGAGTTCCACTACCTCCACCACGGCCCCGGCGGCCGGCCCTACGCGGCGCCGGCCGAGATGGCCACCCGCATCGCCGCCGCCGCCGCGACCACCGGCATCGGGCTGACGCTGCTGCCGGTGCTCTACATGCAGGGCGGCTGCGACGGGCGCCCCCTTTCACCCGGGCAGGACCGCTTCGGCAGCGACCTGGACGGCTTCGCCCGCCTGCTCGACGGCGCGGCGGCGGCGGTGGCGGCGCTGCCGGCCGACTGCCGCACCGGCGTCGCCCCGCATTCCTTGCGCGCCGTTCCGCCCCATGCGCTGGCCGCCGCCGCGGCGCTGCACCCGGCCGCCCCCATCCACATGCACCTGGCCGAGCAGGAGGCCGAGGTCGCCGAGGTCCGGGCCGCGCTCGGTGCCCGCCCGGCAGACTGGCTGCTCGACCACGCCGACGTCGACGGCCGCTGGTGCCTGATCCACTGCACCCAGACGGAGCGGGCCGAAACCCTGCGCCTTGCCGCCACCGGCGCCGTCGCAGGCCTCTGCCCGATCACCGAAAGCTCGCTCGGCGACGGCATCTTCGACGGCGTCGCCTACGCCGGCGCCGGCGGTCGCTGGGGCGTGGGCAGCGACAGCAACATCCGCATCGCGCTGGCCGAGGAACTGCGCACCCTCGAATACTCCCAGCGCCTGCGCGACCGCACCCGCGCCGCACTCGCCACCCCCGACCGCTCCACCGGCCGGGTGCTGGTGGAGGCCGCGGCGCAGGGGGGCGCGCAGGCCGCCGGCCGCGAGGCGGGCGCCATCGCCCCGGGGCGGCTGGCCGACCTTGTCGCACTCGACGGCGGCCATCCCGACATGGCCGGGCGTGCGGGCGACCTCGCGCTCGACGCCTGGGTCTTCGCCCGCGACGACCGCATCGTGACCGACGTCTGGTCGGCGGGCCGCCACATCCTGCGCGACGGCGCCCATCCCCGGGCGGCGGCGATCGGCCGCGCCTACTCCGCCACCATGGCGCGCCTGCTCGCCGGCTGAGCGCCGTGCCCGGCACCCTCACCTGGCAGTGGATCGCGGCCGAGGCGCGGCGGCGCATCGCCGCGCGCCTCTGGCCGCCCGGCGCCCGCATCCCCGACGAGGCCGACCTCGCGGCCGAATTCGGCTGTGCCCGCGCCACCGTCAACCGAGCGCTGCGCGAGCTTGCCGCCGCCGGGCTTCTGGTCCGCCGCCGGAAGGCCGGCAGCTTCGTCGCCGCCCATCCCGTCCGCAAGGCGACCTTCGAGATCCCGGTGATCCGCCAGGATGTCGAGGCCCGCGGCCTGCGCCACGGCTACCGCCTGATCGTGGCCGAAACCCTGCCGGCCCCTGCCGCGGTGCAGGCGCGACTCGGCCTTGCCCCGCACGCGCCCCTGCTGCACCTCCTCGCCCTGCACCTTGCCGACGGCCTGCCCTTCTGCATCGAGGACCGCTGGCTGAACCCTGCCATCCCTGGCGTCGCGGGGGCCGATTTCGCCACCGTCAGTGCCAACGAATGGCTGGTGCAGAACCGCCCCTTCTCGGGCGGCGGCATCGCCTTCTCGGCCCAGGCCGCCGACCCGCAGCTGGCCGGCCTGCTCGGCTGCACGCCGGGAGCGGCACTGTTCGTCGTCGAACGCGAAACCTGGGCGGGCGCCGAGCCCATCACCGCCGTCAGGCTGACCTACGCCCCGGGCTACAGCGTCGCCGCGACGATCTGATCGCGCGGCGACGCCCGCTTGACAGCGCCGCGGCCGCGGTGCCCGCTGCCGGCGGGAACGTTCCGGAGGATCCATGCGCACCGATTTCGACCGCGAGCTCGAGGAGCGGCTCGTCCGCTACTGCGCCATCGACAGCCAGAGCGACGAGACCTCCGCCGCCACCCCCAGCACCGCGATCCAGAACGACATGCTGCGGCTGCTCGCCGGCGAGCTGGCGGCGATCGGTGCCGCCGACGTGCGCCAGACCGACTACGGCGCCGTCCTGGCCACCATCCCCGCCACCGTGCCCGGCCCTGCCCCGGTCATCGGCCTGCTGGCGCATGTCGACACCGCCCCCGCCTTCCGCGCCGCCGGCGTGCGCCCGCGCGTGCACCGCCGCTACGACGGCAGCACCATCACCTTCCCCGACGACCCCGGCCTCGTCCTGTCCCCGGCCGATTCAACCTACCTCGGCGAGCGCATCGGCGACGACATCATCACCGCCTCCGGCACCACCCTGCTCGGCGCCGACGACAAGGCCGGGGTGGCGATCGTGATGACCGCCGCGCACCACCTGCTCGCCAACCTTTCCCTGCCCCACGGCCGGCTGCGGCTGGCCTTCACCACCGACGAGGAGATCGGCCGCGGGGTCCATGCCCGCCTGCCTGCCGACCTGGGCGCCGATTTCGCCTACACCTTCGACGGCGGCCGCCGCGGCGAGATCGAATCCGAGACCTTCTCGGCCGACCGCGCGACCGTCTCCGTCGAGGGCGTGTCGGTCCACACCGGCTATGCCCGCGGCAAGCTTGTCAACGCCCTGCACCTGGC
Source organism: Paracoccaceae bacterium (assembly GCA_023383015.1). GTDB lineage: Bacteria > Pseudomonadota > Alphaproteobacteria > Rhodobacterales > Rhodobacteraceae > JAHDXW01. Next base: position 35,780 of record JAHDXW010000006.1, on the reverse strand, counting down.
CGCGCGGATCGTCGCCACCCTGCCGCAGGCGACGATGACACCCGAGGTCACCGAGGGGCGCGAGGGCTTCCTGCACCTCTACGCCATGTCGGGCACCGCCGCCGAGGCCGAACTGAAGTTCATCCTGCGCGACTTCGAGCTTGACGGGCTGGCCGCCAGGGGCGCGCTGCTGCGCCAGGTCTGCGCGGCGGTGGCCGCGGGCGAACCGCGCGCCCGCATCCGCTGCGAGATCGCGCCGCAGTACCGCAACATGCGCTACTGGCTCGAGAAGGACATGCGCCCCGTCGCCCTCGCCCGCGCCGCCTGCGAGGCCGAGGGGATCGCGCCGGTCTCGGTACCGATCCGCGGCGGCACCGACGGCTCGCGCCTGACCGAACTCGGCGTCCCGACGCCCAACGTCTTCACCGGCATGCAGGAGGTGCACGGACCGCGCGAATGGGTCAGCGTCCAGGACATGGCGGCGGCAACACGGGTCTGCCTGCGCCTCGCGGCGCTTGCCGCCGCGGGCGCCACCGCCCGCTGAGCGCCAGCGCCGGCTATTCGGCCCACTCCCAGGGCAGGGCGTACTCGCCGGCCAGACGCGCCACCGCCGCCCGGCTGACCTCGCCGGTCGGCGACAGCCGCACCACCAGCCCGCGCTTGCGGTCCTCGACCACCTCGGCGACCCGCGCGGCCAGCCCCGCGGCGGCCAGCCGGTCGTTGTAGACGCGGCTGATGGCGCGCTTGCGCAGGTCCGGCTTGAACACCTTGCCGACCGCGGTCTTGGGCAGCTCGGGCAGGATTTCCAGGTGCTTGGGCACCGCCGCGCGCTCGGCCACGCGGGCCTCGGCATGGGCCATCAGTTCCTCGGGTGTGGCGGTCGCACCGGCGACAAGCTCGACATAGGCACAGGGCAGCTCGCCGGCAAAGGCGTCGGGCTGGCCGATCGCGGCCGCCACCGCCACCGCCGGATGGCCGGCGAGCGCCTCCTCGATCATCGCCGGATCGATGTTGTGGCCGCCGCGGATGATCAGGTCCTTGGCCCGCCCGGTGATCCACAGGTATCCGTCGGCATCCAGGCGGCCAAGATCGCCCGTGCGCAGGAACCGCCCGTCGGCGATCAGCCCGCGGTTGCGCGCGGGATCGGCATAGATTCCCCGCTGATCGACGCCGGGATTGGCGACGCAGATCTCGCCGACCTCGTCGGTGCCGCAGACATGCAGGATGCGCCCCTCCTCGTCGCACTCGAGGATACGCACCTCGGTATGCGGAAAGGGGATGCCGACCGAGCCGACCTTCTTCATCCCCCCCGGCGGGTTGCAGGACACCAGGCAGGTCGCCTCGGTGAGCCCGTAACCCTCGGCGATCTCCAGGCCGGTGGCGGCCTGGAACCGGCGGTAGAGCTCCACCGACAGCGGCGCCGACCCCGAGATGCCCGACCGCAGCGACGAGACATCGGCGTTGACCGGCCGCTGCATCAGCGCTGCCACCGCCGTCGGCACGGTGATCATGAAGGTCGCCCGCCACCGCTCGATCAGCTTCCAGAAGTTGTCGAACACCCCCTCGCCGCGGTAGCCCGCCGGGGTCGGCAGCACCACATGCGCGCCCGCCGCGATCGCCGACATCATCACCGGATAGGCGGCGAAGACATGGAACAGCGGCAGCGGGCACATCAGCACGTCGCCCTCGGCGAACAGCAGCCGGTGACCGACCCAGCCGTTGTAGACCATGCCCGCCGGGCGGTGCTCGGCAAGCTTCGGCAGGCCCGTGGTACCGCCGGTGTGGAACCGGGCCGCCACCCGGTCAGGCCCGCTCCGCGCGAAGGTCAGCCGGTCGGCCGGCTGGCGGGCCAGCGAGGCGGCGAGGTCGAGCACCTCCACCCGCGGCCGCGCGGCGATCTGCGGGCGCATGAACGGCACGATCCATCGCTTCGGCACCGGCAGGTAGCGGGCGAGATCCACCTCGATCACCGTGCGCACCTCCGGGGCAAGCGCAAGGGCGGCGGCCACCCGCTGGGGGATGTCGGTCCGCGGGAAGGGCTTCAATGTCACCACCGCGCGGGCGCCGGTCTCGCGCAGGATGGCGGCGATCTGATCGGCCGCGAGCAGCGGGTTGACCGGGCAGACCACGCCCGCCGTCATCGCCCCGATCAGCGTCACCGCGGTCTCGGTGGCGTTGGGCAGCACATAGGCCACCGCATCGCCCTCGTTGACGCCGAGCGAGCGGAAGAGGTTCGCCGCCTGCGTCACCCTTGCGTGGAACCCCGCCCAGTCAAGCGTCTCGGCGCGCGACCGCGGATCGGCGAACATCTGGAACGACAGCGCCGGGCGGCGCGGATGGCGCGCCGCCGTGCGCTCCAGCATAGCGTAGACGTCGGCCGGCATGTCGGGCACCGGCCATGCGGCCTCTGCCTCGATGCGGTCGCGATCCGCCATGGAACTGAAGTTGCTCATCACCGGCCCTCCCCGTCGCCACGGCCGCAGGATGAAGGCCCGCGCGCCATCCGGCAACGGGGATCGCCGGTCTTGTCCGCACGTCGCTCCGGCGGGGCTACTCGGCCGCAAGCCCGTCGGTGAACTGCAGTCGCGCCAGCCGTGCGTAAAGCCCGCCCTCGGCCACCAGCGCGTCATGGGTGCCCACGGCCACGATGCGGCCGGCGTCGAACACCAGGATGCGGTCGGCGCGCTTCACCGTCGCCAGCCGGTGGGCGACGATCAGGGTCGTCCGACCGCGGGCAAGCGCCTGCACTGCCTGCTGCACCGCCCGCTCGCTCTCGGCATCCAGGGCCGAGGTCGCCTCGTCCAGAAGCAGCACCGGCGCGTCGCGCAGGATCGCTCTGGCGATCGCGATTCGCTGGCGCTGCCCGCCCGACAGCATCACCCCGCGCTCTCCGAGATGGGTGTCCCAGCCGTCCGGCAGCGCCGTGATGAAGCCGTGCGCCGCCGCCGCCTTCGCCGCCGCCTCCACCTCGGCATCGCTGGCGCGGGGCCGGCCGAAGCGGATGTTGTCGCGCGCGCTCGCAGCGAAGATTACCGGGTCCTGCGGCACCAGCGCGATCGCCTGTCGGAAGTCCGCACGCGCCATCGCCCTTAGGTCCACCCCGTCCAGCAGGATGCGCCCCGCAACCGGGTCGTGGAAACGCAGCAGCAGCTGGAAGACCGTGCTCTTGCCGGCACCCGAGGGACCCACCAGCGCAACCGTCTCGCCGGGCCGGACATGCAGGTCCACCCCCTCCAGCGCTGCGGTCCCCGGGCGCGAGGGATAGCGGAAGCTCACGCGCTCGAAGCGGATGTCTCCCCGCACCGGCCGCGGCAGCGCCGCCGGCGCCGCCGGGTCGCGCACCGGGTCGGCCGCGTCCAGGAGTTCCGCCAGCCGCTCCGTCGCCCCCGCCGCCCGCTGCAGCTCGCCCCAGATCTCGGTCAGCGCCCCGGCCGCGCCGGCCACCAACACCGCGTAGATGACGAACTGGATCAGTTCGCCCACCGTCATCGCACCGCCGCGCACGTCGCGCGCGCCGATCCACAGGACGCCGAGGACCGCGGTGAAGACCAGGAAGATCACGATCACCGTCATCACCGCCCGGGTCGCGATCCGCCGCCGGGCCGAGCCGAAGGCGCGCTCGGTCACGCGGTCGAAGGCGGTGCGGGTCTCGCGCTCGTGGGTGAAGGCCTGCACCGTCTGCACCGCCTGCAGCGCCTCCGCGGCGTTGCCCGACGAGGCGGCGATCCAGTCCTGGTTCTCGCGTGACAGCGACCTGAGCCGCCGGCCGAGCAGCACGATCGGCACGATCACTGCCGGCACGCCCAGCAGCACAAGCCCGGTGAGCTTCGCCGAGGTTAGCATCAGCAGCGCCACCCCGCCCGCAAGCATCAGGAGGTTGCGCAGCGCCACCGAGACAGACGAGCCGATCACCGACAGGATCAGCGTGGTGTCGGTGGTCAGCCGCGACAGGACCTCGCCGGTCATGATCTTCTCGTGGAAGCCGGGGCTCATGCCCAGCATGTGCCCGAACAGCGCCTTGCGGACGTCCGCCACCACCCGCTCGCCCAGCCGCGTCACCAGGTAGTAGCGCAGCCCGGTGCCCAGTGCCATCAGCCCCGCAAGCCCCAGCGCCGCCAGGAAGTAGAGATCCAGCAGCGCGAAGTCCTCGGCTTCGAAGCTGTCCACCACCCGCCGGACGGCCAGCGGCAGCGTCAGCGACACCGTCGCCGTCAGCACCAGCGCGAGCAGCGACAGGACCATCAGCAGCCGGTAGGGCCGCAGGAACGGCCACAGCGCCGACAGTGCCCGCATGTTGCGCGATTTCGCGCGTTCCTCGGTCATCCCCCTCGGCCCATCGGCTGCCTTCCCGGCACGGCTTTACGGAAGCCTGCCACCGCCGGCAACCCGGCCGTGGCGTCGCAGGCCGAATGCGGCGTGACCGGGCGGCGGGCTGGAGCGGGTAGCGGGAATCGAACCCGCCCCTTCAGCTTGGAAGGCTGAGGCGCTGCCACTACACCATACCCGCCCGCGCCCCCGAGCTAGTCGAAGCCGCGCCAACAATCAAGCCGGCCGGCCTCAGGGCGGGCCGAGCGCGGCGATGACCGCCGGCACCGTCAGGATGCTCGCCACCGTCGAGACCAGGATCGCGCTCGACACCCGGCGCGGCGCCACGCCGTAGTGCTGGGCCAGGATGAAGACGTTGCCGGCCACCGGCAGCGCCGCGGCCGCGATCATCACCCCCGCGGCATGCCGCTCGACCGGGAACAGCACCAGCGCCGCCAGGGCCACCGCGGCGGGGTGGACGACCAGCTTGCAGAAGGCCAGCCAGCCGGCCACCTCGATGCGCTCGGCCGACCGGCCGGCCAGCGAGGCGCCGATCGCGAACAGCGCCCCGGGCGTCGCCGCCGCACCAAGGATCGCCAGGAACTCCGCCGCCGGGCCGGGCATCGGCAGCCGGAACGACGACCACGCGAGGCCCAGCGCCATCGACACGATCATCGGGTTGCGCAGGAGCCCCGCCAGCAGCGCAGGCACCGCCGCCGCCCGCAGCCGGCCCTCGCGCGCCCCGGTGATCAGCAGCGTGATCAGCGTCGAGAACACGATCATGTCGGTCGCCAGCACCAGCAGCACCGGCCCCGCCGCCGCCGGGCCGAGGATGACGACCAGCATCGGCACGCCAAGAAAGCCGGTATTGCCGATCGCCGCGCACTGCGCCTCGATCGCCGCCTCGGCCAGCGGCAGGCGCCGCAGGAAGGCCACCGCCAGCGCCGCCAGATAGGCCACCGACGTGCCCCACAGATAGGCCAGGATGAACCGCCACGAGAACAGCTCGGCCAGCGACAGCGTCGCGGCAAAGCGGAACAGCATCGCCGACAGCGCGAAGTAGAAGACGAACTTGGTCAGGTAGGCGGTGGCCTCGGGGCTGAAGAAGCGGCTCGCCCCGGCCCAGTAGCCAAGGCCGATCAGCCCGAAGAAGGGCAGCGTCTTGAGAAAGATCTCGACCATGCCGGGGCGCCGATAGCACGGCCCGCCGGCCCTCGCCATAACCGCGCCGCCCCGAGCTGCGGCCGCCGCCCGCGACCGAACGCCCCTGCCGCCGACCTCCATGCCGCCGGCGGCCCGCCCCGGCCGCCGCCCCGGGCCCGCGTCACGGGCCGCCGCCATCCGTGGACAGCCCGCCCCGCCCCCCCGCCGCCGCCGGTACCGCGTCAAGGAAGGCCTCGACGATTGCGGCCAGCGCCTCGGGCCGCTGCACGGGCAGGAAATGCGCCCCCTCGGGAACCGGAACGCAGCGTGCATCCGCCAGCCGCTCGAGGTAGCCCGCCGCATGCCAGGGCGGCAGGATCGCATCCTCACCGCCCGGGACCAGCAGCACCGGGCAGGAGATGCGCGCGCAGTCCGCGCCGGCATCGGCCCCCAGAAAGCCGAGCGCCAGGCTCGCATAACCCTCGGGGTCATGGGCCGCGAAGCCTGCCGCGAAGGCGCGCCGGCGCGAATCGTCGGGCTGGCCGGCGAAGGCCCGCTCGACTGCCCCCGGCAGGATCGCCGCCATCCCCCCCGCGCGCACCGCCGCCGCCCGCTCGCGCAGCACCGCGCCCGCCTCCGGGGTGATCCGCAGGATAGGATTGACGAGCACCAGCGCCGCCGTGCGGGCCGGCTCGCGCGCCGCGAAGGCCGCCGCGACCAGGCTGCCCACCGCACAGCCGACCGCGACCACACGGCCCGTGCCCAGCCGGTCGCACAGCCCGGCAAGCCGCGCTGCAAGCTCGGCGGGCGCAGGCGGCAGCCGGGCCGGCCGCACGGCGCCGGCACCCGGCAGGTCGACGGCGATGCAGCGCCGGCGCCCGCGCCACCGCCGGGCGCAGTCGTCCCACATCCGCCGGTCGCCGCCGAGCCCGTGGATCAGCAGCAGCGGCGGACCGCCCGGCCCGCCGTCATCCTTATGGCCGGACGGACCCGGCCCGCTCATGCGCTGCCGCAGGCGGCGGGCCCGCGCCCCGCCCGGGTCATTCCAGCTTGATCCCCGCGGTCCGGATGACGTTGCCCAGCGCCTCGAAGTCACGCCGGATCAGCGCCGCGAACTCCTCGGGGGTGGAGGCGGTCGCGCCAAGGCCGCGCTCCTCGAGCTGTGCCAGCACCCCGGGCTGGGCATAGGCCTCGCGCACCGCCGCCGACAGCCGCGCGACGATCTCGGGGTCGGTTCCCTTCGGCGCCATCAGCCCGCCCCAGGAAGCGATGTCATAGCCCGGCACCCCTGCCTCGATCATCGTCGGCACGTCGGGCAGCTTTGGGTTGCGCTTGCTGCTCGTCAGCGCCAGGGCCAGAAGCGCCCCGGATTCGATCTGCCCCAGCGCCGTCGGCACCGAATCCATCACCATCTGGATGTCGCCGGCCAGAAGGTCCACCTGCGCCGCCGCCGATCCGCGGTAGGGCACGTGGTTCAGCTCGATGCCGGCGGCCATCTCCAGCATCAGCGTCGTCAGATGCAGGAAGGATCCGACGCCGGCCGACCCGTAGGCAAGCTCGCCCGGCCGCTGCTTGGCCAGGTCGATGAACTCCTGCAGCGTGGTGACGCCGAGCACGGGGTTGACGGCCACGAGATGGTCGACCGAGAAGGTCTGGCTGACCGGCATCAGGTCGGTCGCCGGATCGTAGGGAAGCTGGTAGATGTGCGGGTTGACCGTCATCGTCCCCTGCGTGGCGAACAGGAAGGTGTAGCCGTCCGGCGCCGCCCGGACCGCGGCCTCCACCCCGATGTTGCCGGCCGCGCCGGTGCGGTTCTCGACGACGAAGGGCTGGCCGAACTTCGCCGCCATCGCGTCGGCGACGATGCGGGCGGTGATGTCCGTCGCCCCGCCCGGCGCGAACGGAACGATGATCGTGACCGGCCGCTCGGGCCAGTCGGCCTGCGCCAGGCCGGGCACGGCGGCCAAGGCCAGCGCGGCGGCGATGAGGGTCCTGCGGGTCGTCATGTCGGTCTCCTCCCAGGGTTGCGGATGTCGGGCCCGGCCCCGGCGCCGGGGCGGTGGGGTTGCGCGGTGGCGGTCCGCGGCCGCATCACCCGTCCTCGCGCAGGGCGAGGGCGGCACGGCGGCGGCGCAGCAGGGCCGACAGGGTGGCGGCCGCCACCAGGGCCACGCTCAGCGCCAGCAGCGTCGCGGCGATCGGGCGGTCGACGAAGACCGACAGGTCGCCGCGGGAAATCAGCAGCGCCCGGCGCAGGTTCTCCTCCAGCGGGGCACCGAGGATGAACCCCAGCAGCAGGGGCGCGGTCGGCAGCCGCACCAGCTGCATCGCATAGCCGATGGCGCCGCACACCAGCACCACCGCCACGTCGAAGGACGACAGCCGCAGGCTGTAGACGCCGACCGAGATGAAGACCAGCACCGCCGGATAGAGCACCGAATAGGGGATGGTCAGAAGCCGCACCCACAGCCCGATCATCGGCAGGTTCAGCACCATCAGGAGGATGTTGGCGATCCAGAAGCTGGCCACCAGGCTCCAGAACAGCCCGGGGTTCTCGGGAATGAGGTTCGGCCCCGGCTGGATGCCGTGCACGATCAGCGCCCCGAGCATCAGTGCCATGACCGCATCGCCCGGAATGCCCAGCGACAGGGTCGGGATGAACGCCGCCTGCACCGAGGCGTTGTTGGCCGCCTCGGGCGCCACGATCCCCTCGATCGCGCCGTGGCCGAAACGCTCGGGGGTGCGCGACACCCGCTTCTCGGCACCATAGGACAGGAACGCCGCGAGCGAGGGCCCCGCACCGGGCAGGATCCCGCACAGCACGCCCCACAGCGTGCCGCGGACCATCGGCATCCTCGAGCGCCGCATGTCGTCCCGGCTGGCCATCATCTGGGCCCAGCCCACCCGCTCGGGACGGCCCGTCACATCGCCCGCGACCAGCCGCCCGACGATCTCGGAGACCCCGAACAGCCCCATCGCCAGCGCGACAAGGTTCAGCCCGTCGGCAAGCGCCGGCAGCCCGAACACGAACCGGTACTGGCCCGAGTTGACGTCCGTGCCGATCAGCCCCAGCAGCACCCCCAGCACCACCATCGCGATGCCCTTGAGCGGCGAGCCGACCGACAGCGTCGCCGCCGCCAGCAGTCCCAGCACCATCAGCGCGAAGTACTCCGGGGCGCCGAAGCTCAGTGCCACCTTCACGATCACCGGGGTCAGCACGATCAGCACCACCAGTGCCCCGCAGCCGCCGGCAAACGAGGCGATCGTGGTCATGAACAGCGCCACCCCGGCCCGCCCCTGCCGCGCCATCGGATAGCCGTCCAGGCAGGTGACCGCGTTCGACGCGGTGCCGGGCAGGTTAAGCAGGATCGAGGCGGTGGAGCCCCCGTACTGGGCGCCGAAGTAGATGCCCGCGAGCATGATCAGCGCGGCATCCGGCGGCACATGGAAGGTCAGCGGGAAAAGCACCGAGATCGCCACCAGCGGCCCGATCCCGGGCAGCACGCCGACCATCGTGCCGACCGTCACCCCGACCGCGCAGTAGAACAGCAGGACCGGCGACAGGGCCGCCTCGAAGCCCATGGCGAGGTTCGCGAGCAGCTCCATCGCTAGAACCGGACAAGCGGCAGCGGCACGCCCAGCGCCCAGACGAAGATCGCCGCCACCAGCGCCGCGATCGCCGCGGCCAGGACCACCGAATGCAGCAGCGAGCCCCCGTCCTCTGCCGCCACCGCGACCGGCACCGCCAGCATGATCGCGGGCACGAGGCCGGCGGCGTCGACAACCGCGACGACGACCGCCAGCGACCCGAGCACGCACAGGATCGGCCGGGCCCGCTGCCGGGCGATCCGCATCCCCGCATCGGGCCGCGAAAGCGCGATCAACAGGCCCAGCAGAACCAGCAGGGCGCCAAGCACCACCGGCAGGTATCCCGGCCCCATGCGCCGCAGCGTGCCGAGCGGATACTGCACGGCGATGGCGGTGACGGCCACGCCGACAGCCGCGACCGTGAGCCCGGCCACCACGTCGGCGCGCCCCGTGGGGACCTTGCCGGCCGGTTGTCCGTCCTCTCGTCCCTGGCCGTCCAGCGCCGTCCCCTCCGTCACCATCGCGACGCGCGCCGCTCTCACGTCGCGGCGTCGAGGTCGCAGTCGTCCTCGATCGACATCGGGAAGCGGCCGTTGTCGATCCGCAGCTCGCCGTCGACATGCAGTGTCGGCGCCAGGATGACTCCGTCCATGTGGATGCGCGACTTGATCGAGCCGCCGACGTCGATGTTTGTCCCGAGCCCGAAATGCATCGAGCCGTAGATGTTCTTGTCCTCGCGCTGGATGCCCCGCACGATCGCCCTGGCGTTCACCCCCACCGAGGCCTCGGCCGGGCACATGTAGGCGTTCTCGTCGCCGTAGGCCTCGAGATAGTCGCGCAGGATGCGCGCATCCGCGCCGCCCTCGATCCGCGTCACCCGCCCGTCCCGCACCGTCAGCTCGATCGGGCTGCCGAGACGGCCGATGTGGTGCATCGTCAGGTCGATCACCAGCTTGCCGTTGGCACTGCCTTCGATCGGGGCGACGTTGTATTCGCCGGTCGGGAACAGGTAGTAGAGCAGGTTGTTGCCCGGACGGTTCTCGTCGCGCGCGAAGTTGATGATCCGGTAGGGGTCGAAGTCCTTCGGCGGCAGAGGCGGCAGGGTGATCCGGTCGGCCACGCCATAGGTGAAGTCGGTGCCGTGGGGGGTGGTCACCCGGCATTCGCGGGCGCCGCGCCCGAACACCTTGCGCGCGACGTTGTACTTGCGCACCGCGATCTGGCGCATGTCGTCGGTCACCGCGCCCGACTGGAACATCTCCAGCGTCATCCCCCCGTCCATGCAGATCGCCGGGATGCCGGCGGCCATGGCGTCGAAGTTGGCCGAGCAGTGCAGCATCCCCGTCGAGGCGAGCAGGACGTTGAAGTCCGACTTCATCATCGCCTCGCAGACCGCCGCCGGCGGGTTGTAGTAGTCCGCCGGCCGGCGCTCGAACAGCGCCAGCGTCGCCTCGGCATCCAGATCGGCAAGGATCGTCATCACCGCCTGCCAGACCCGCGGGTCATGCGCCGTGTCGCTCAGCACGAGCACGCGGTGCCCGGGCCGCACGTTGCACTCGAAGGGACGGCGCAGGTATTTCAGGGTTCCGGTCAGCAGTCCGCTGTTGGCATTCATCGGCAAGGCTCTCCACGCTGGACGGTCACGTCGTCCGAGACCGCCGGCGGTCCGGCCCGGCCTGCCGACGGGGCAGCGTCAGGTCTCAGGGGCGACGTATAGTGTCGACATTTTCCCTGGTCAAGCGCCACACCTCCGCGCCGGGTCCTGCCGGCCGGGCGAGATTTCTCGCCACGCCGCACGAATCCCGCTACCATCGCCGCACCGACAGTACAGCCCGGAACCGCTGCCCCGCATGCCCCCACCGCCGCCTCACCCGCCCGAGGGCCAGCACCAGAAGATGGACGCCGCCGAATCCATGCGCAGGGCGCTGGCGTCGGTCGCCGCAATCGTCTCGAACGGCGAGCAGCCGCCCTCGCTCGTCTCGCGCATCGCCTGCGAGGTCGGCGCGGAGATCGTCGAGCGCCTGCGCGCACCCGGCGACGACCTGAATTCGGTCGAGCTGTCGCGGCGCTACGCCACCAGCCGCACGCCGGTGCGCGAGGCCCTGATGCTGCTCGAGAAGGAAGGACTCGTGACCGTGCCGCCGCGCCGCCGCCCGCGGGTAAGCGTGCTCGATATCAGGGACGTACGCGAAATCTACCGGACCCGCAGCGCGCTTCTGGAATTCATCGCCGCCGATGTCGCGCGCTTCGCAACCGACGAGGAGGTCGGGCGGCTGACGATGATCGGCGAACGGATGGGCAGTGCCTTCGCGGCGCAGGACTTCAACGCCTACCTCTGGGCGAACGTCGATTTCCACGACCTCAACACGCTGCTGTCGCGCAACCGGACGGTGAAGCGGATCATCGACTCGCTGCTGCTGCGCACCCTGCCGCTGCGCCGGCTCAGCCTGTCGCGCGCCGAATGGGTGTCGAACTCGCTCGACGACCACCTCTACCTGATCAAGGCCTACCGCAACCGCGACCCCAACCTCGCCGCCGCGCTGCTGCGCTCCAACCACATCCAGGCGCTGAACCGGCTCGAGGGGCTGCTCGGGGCGGGCAGCGGCGCGGCAGCCTGGGTGCCCTGCGAGGGGGGGCCGAATCTGTCGACAGTAACGGCGCGCCACCCGGTCGCCGCGCCGCCGCCGCGCGAACGGCGCGGCCGGCCGCGCGCCGGCACCGAAGGCGAGGGCGCAACGCCATGACCCCGGATCGCGGACCGGCCCTGCACGGGGCCGACCAAGGCAGCGGGCGGCCGCTCCTGCTGCTGCACCCCGTCGGGCTCGACCACCGCTGCTGGGACGCCGTCGCCGCCAGGCTCGGCGGCGGATGGCGCCTGCTGCGGCCCGACCTGCCGGGCCACGGCCGCTCGCCGGCGCTGCGCGGCACGCCGGCGCTGGCCGATTACGCCGCCGCCGTCGCCGGCTGGCTTGCCGCGCGCCGGGCCGCGCCGGCCGTCGTCGTCGGCCTGTCCTTCGGCGGCATGCTCGCCCAGACGCTCGCGCTCGACCATCCGGAGGCGGTTGCCGCGCTGGTGGTCGCGGGCTGCGGGGCGGGGTTCCCCGACGCCGCGGTCCGTGCCGCGATCGCTGCCCGCGGCACCGACGCCCTGACCGGCGGGATGGAGGCGGTGGTGGAGCCGACGCTGGCGCGCTGGTTCACGCCGGGCTTCCGGGCCGCGGGGGGCGATGCGGCCACCCGGGACCGACTTCTGGCCGACGACCCCGCCAGCTGGGCCGCCGCATGGCGGGCGATCGCAGGGCTCGACCTTGCCTCCCGCCTCGGCGGGGTGCGCGTGCCCACCCTCTGCGTCGCCGGCGCGCTCGACCCCGCCGCGCCGCCGCCGGTGCTCGAGGCCATCGCGGCCGCGATCCCGGGCGCGCGGCTGGCCGTCCTGCCGCAGGCCCCGCACATGATGCAGATCGAGACGCCCGACGCCTTCGCCGCGGCCGTCGCGGGCTTCGTCGCCGGGCTGCCGGCCGACCGGCCTCAGGTGCTGTAGGTGGTGAACTCCGTCGTCGCCGAGCGCGCGCGCCAGTCGGTCACCACGTTGACGACGGCGACGCGCCCCTTGCGCACCTCCGCACGGGCCCGCTCCAGCGCCGGGCGGATCGCCGCCGGCTCCTCCACGAACTCGCCATGGCAGCCCAGCGCCTCGGCCATCCGGTCGTATCGGGTATAGCCGAGATCCCGTCCCGGCTTCACCCGGTCGGGGTCGGCGGTCCAGCCGCCGTTCAGGCTGATGACCACCAGAAGCGGCAGGCCGTGGCGCACCGCGGTGTCAAGCTCCATCGCGTTCAGCCCGAACGAGCCGTCGCCGTGCAGCACCACCACCTCGGCATCCGGGCGCGCGACCTTCGCGCCGACGCCGAACGGCAGCCCCACGCCCATGGTCCCGAACGGGCCGGAGTTCAGCCGGTGGCCGGGGCGGAAGCTCGGGATCGACTGGCGAGCGTAGTTCAAAATCTCCTGGCCGTCGACGCACAGGATCGCATCGCGCGGCAGGGTGTCGCGCAGCTCGCGGCACAGCCGCAGCGGGTGGATTGGCAGCTGTTCGGTGGCCAGCTTGGCCTCGTGCCCTGCCAGCTTCGAGGCCTCGGTCTGGGCCAGCCGGGCACGCCATTCCGAAAAGCTGCCGGCATCGACCCGCCCCGTCAGCGCGGCGGTAAGCTGCTCCAGCGCCGTGCCGGCATCGGCCAGGATGCCGATGTCCGTGCGGCCGGCCTGCGCCAGCTCGCCCGGGTCGATGTCGATGCGCACGACCTTCGCCGCCGCCGAGAAGCGCGGCGGCTTCAACTGCGAGAAGACGTAGTTGAGACGCGTTCCGACGACGACGATCAGGTCGGCCTCCCTGAACGCCGTGGAACGGGCCAGCGCGTAGCAGGCCGGATGATCCTCGGGAACCGCGCCGCGGCCCTGCGGCGTGGTGTAGAACGGGATGCCCGCGGCGTCCACGAACCGGGTCAGCGCCGCCGCGGCGCCCGACCACAGGATGCCACTGCCGGTCAGAAGGATCGGCCGGCGTGCGGCGGCCAGGGCCGCGACCACCGTCTCGACCTCGGGCGGCGCCGCGGCCGGGCGGCTGCGCACATTCACCGCCGCCGCCGCCGGCCAGCCGACCGCGGCCTCGTCGACCTCGCGGTACAGGACGTCGCCCGGCAGGTCCAGGTAGACCGGCCCGGGCTTGCCCGCGAGCGCCATGCGGAAGGCACGGTCGACGTATTCGGGGATGCGGCGGGTGTCGTGCACGCGCTCGGCCCATTTGGTGACCGGCCGCATGATGGCAAGCTGGTCGATCTCCTGGAAGGCCCCGGTCGCCCACTGCCCGACCGGGGCGGCGCCGCCGAGGGCGACGACCGGCGCGCAGTCCACCAGCGCGTTGGCCAGCCCGGTGACAAGGTTGATCGTCCCGGGCCCGGAGGCGCCGGCACAGACGCCCGGCACGCTGCGCACCCGCGCATAGGCCTGCGCCATCATCGCCGCCGCCTGCTCGTGGCGCACGTCGACCAGCCGGATGCCCTCGGCCCGGCTGGCGTTCAGCGCCTCGTTCATCGGCCCGCCCATGATGAAGAAGACCGCGTCCGCCCCCTGCTGCCTGAGTGCCCTGCCGAGAAGCGCATTGCCGCTGACCGCCATCCTGCCCTCCTGTGACCAGCCGGTGCGGATGTGCCCCGGTCCTGCCAGAGTGTCAACTCTTGAGCAGATGGATTTCGCCGGACGGCATCCTTCCTGCCCATTTCACCATGAAGTGTCGACATCCCGGCACCGCCGCTTGCGGCGAGGGCGGGGCCGGGCTAGCATGCACGGGGCAGTGGGGGGATCACATGCTGATCGAGGCAGGCAGGGCGCAGCTTCTCGTCGTCGACGTCCAGGAGCGCCTCGCGCCGGTGGTGGCGGGGCGCGAGGGGGTGGTGCGCAACACCGCCATCCTGCTCGATGCGGCAGCCGCGCACCTGCTGCCCGTCACCCTCTCCGAGCAGTATCCCCGCGGCCTCGGCCCGACCCTGCCCGAGATTGCCGGCCGCACCGCGGTCGCCCCGCTGGCCAAGACCGCCTTCTCCTGCCTTGCCGATGCAGAGCTGCGCGCGCGCATCCTCGGGCACGACCGCGACCAGCTGGTCGTCGCCGGGATCGAGGCCCATGTCTGCGTTCTGCAGTCGGTGATGGACCTGCTCGCCGCCGGGCGGGCGGTGTTCGTGGTCGACGACGCCTGCGGATCGCGGCGTCCGGAAAGCCACGCCGCCGCCATGGCCCGGATGCACGCCGCCGGCGCCGCCGTGGTGACGACCGAGATGGTGGTGTTCGAACTCCTGCGCACGGCCACCGCCCCCGCCTTCCGCGACATGAGCCGGCTGATCCGCTGAACCGCCGCGGGCAGGGGCCCGGCGATCAGCCCGCCGCGGCGATCTCGCGCCAGCGGTGGCAGGCCACCCAGTGGCCGGGCGCGGCCTCCTCGGGGACGGGCTGGACGGTGTCGCAGCGCGCCTGCCTGAACGGGCAGCGTTCGCGGAACCGGCAGGCCGGCGCGGGGTTGATGGCCGAGGCGACCTCGCCCGTCACCAGCACCCCCCGGGTGTGGCGGGCGGCATCTGGGTCGGGTACCATCTCGGCGGCGAACAGCGCCTGGGTGTAGGGGTGCAGACGGCGGGCGAACAGCGCCCGCGTCGGCCCGGTCTCCATGACCAGGCCGAGGTACATCACCGCCGCCCGCGACGACATGATGCGCAGCACCCGCAGGTCGTGGGTGATCAGCACATAGCTCAGCCCGTGGCGTGCCTGCAGCTCGCGCATCAGGGTCAGGATCTTTCCCCGGATCGACATGTCGAGCGAGGTCACCGGCTCGTCGGCCACCACCAGCCGCGGCCGCAGCGCCACCGCGCGGGCGATGACCACGCGCTGCTTCTCGCCGCCGCTCAGTTCGTGGGGGTAGCGCTGGGCATATTCGCCGCCCGGGCGCAGGTCGACCTCCTCGAGCAGCCGCTCGATCCGCCCGGCCAGTGCGGCGCCCCTCAGCCCCTCCTGCAGCCGCAGCGGGCGCGCCAGGATCGCCCCCACCGTCTTGCGCGGGTTCAGCGATGCCATCGGATCCTGGAACACCATCTGGACGTCGCGGTACAGCCGCCGCAGCCCGCGGCGGTCAAGCTGCCCGATGTCCTGCCCGTCGAAGCGGATGGTGCCCGCCGTCGGACGGTCGAGCCGGCAGATCAGCCGCGCGAGCGTGGACTTGCCGCAGCCGCTCTCGCCGGCGATCCCGAAGGTCTCGCCGGCCGCGACCGTCAGCGAGACGCCGTCGACCGCGTGCAGGACGCGGCGGTGGCCCGACAGCAGGCCGCCCAGCCCGCCGCCCAGCACGAAACGGCGCTCGACGTTCTCGAGGCGCAGCAGCTCAGTCGCGGACATCGGGCAGCTCCGGGGCATGCAGCCAGCAGTAGACGGCATGATCGCCGCCCTGGGGCAGGCGCGGCGGCTGCATCCGCCTGCAGACGGGCATCACCCTTGGGCAGCGGGTCTGGAAGCGGCACCCCGGCGGGGGGTCGATCGGGTTCGGCACGTTGCCCTCGATGAAGCTGACCGTTCCGCCGGCGTCCTCGTCATAGGCGACCGAGGCCAGCAGCGCGGCCGTGTAGGGGTGCATGGAGCGCGCGAACAGCGTGCGGACCGCACCCTCCTCCATGATCCGCCCCGCGTAGACGACATAGAGACGGTCGCAGACATGCGCCACGATCCCCAGGTCATGGGTGATCAGCAGCAGCGAGAGCCCGCGCTCCTCCTTGATGTCGCGCAGGAGCGCGATGATCTGGGCCTGCACGGTGACGTCCAGCGCCGTCGTCGGCTCGTCGGCGATCAGCAGCGCCGGCTCGCCGACGATCGCCATCGCGATCAGCGCCCGCTGGCGCATGCCGCCGCTCAGCTGGTGAGGGTACTGCCCGGCCACCGTCTCCGGCGAGGGGATGCGCACCAGCCGCAGGGCCTCCACGGCCCGCGCCCGGGCCTCGCGGCGGCCAAGCCCGCGGTGCGTGACGAGCACCTCGCCGATCTGGTCGCCGATCCGCATCAGCGGGTTGAGGAAGGTCATCGGGTCCTGGAACACCATCGCCAGCCGCGCGCCGCGGATCGCGCGCATCCCCGCATCGTTGAGCGCCAGCAGGTCCCTTCCCTCGAAGCTGACCCGCCCGCTCACCACCCGCGCCCCCGGCGGCGTGAAGCCCAGCACGCTCAGCGCCGTCATGCTCTTGCCGCTGCCGGATTCGCCGACGATGCCCACCGATTCCTGCTGGCCGACGGTGAAGCTGATCCCGTCGATGGCCCGGACGGTGCCGCGGTAGGTGTCGATGTGCAGACGGAGGTCCTCCACCGCCAGAAGCGTCCCCCCGCCCGCCCCGCCCGCCCCGCTCATGCCTTCGCCTCGCGCCGCAGGCGCGGGTTCAGCGCCTGGTTCAGCCCGTCGCCCATCAGGTTCAGCCCGAGGATGAAGAGCGAGATGCCGAGGCCGGGAAAGATCGCCATCCACGGCGCGATGGTCAGGAAGGTCTGGGCCTTGTTCAGCATGAGTCCCCAGCTGATGAGGTTGGGGTCGCCGAGGCCGAGGAAGCTCAGCGTCGCCTCCATCAGCACCGCGGCCGACACCGCCAGGATCGTCTGCACGACGATCGGCGGCAGCGCATTGGGCAGGATCTCCGAGAAGATGATCGTCCACGGCCCGGCGCCCGACATCCGCGCCGCATCGACGAAGCTGCGCGACTTCAGCGTCACGAACTCCGCCCGCGCCAGCTTCGTCGCCGGTGGCCACGACAGGACGCCGATCACCACGATGACGTTCAGGATGGTCGGGCCGAGGATCGCGACCGTGACCATTGCCAGGAAATAGCGCGGCACGATCGACAGCATCTCGGTCACCCGCTGGATGGCGTCGTCGACCAGCCCGCCGAAGTAGCCCGACACGGCGCCGAGGAACACCCCGATCGCGGTCGATATCGCGGCGGCGACAAGACCCACCAGAAGCGAGGTGCGCCCGCCGTAAAGGAACTGCGCCCAGATGTCGCGGCCGAGGTCGTCGGTGCCCATCGGATGCTCCGCCCCGGGCGGCAGCAGCGGCACCGCGCCAAGCTGGCGGGGGCCGTGGCCGGTCAGAAGAGGCGCGGCCACGGCCAGCGCCACGAGGCCGGCCACGAGCATCGCGCCGGCGACCGCCGAGCGGTTCTCGCCGTACTTGCGCAGGAACAGTCCGATCGCACCCGGCCGGCGCGGGCCGGCGGCGGCGGCCGCGGCGGGGGGCCGGCGGTCAGTCATAGGCGATCCGCGGGTCGACCAGGGCGGCGACCAGGTCGGCAAGCAGATTGACGACGATGACCCCGAACGAGACGATGACGAAGATGCCAAGCAGCAGCGGATAGTCACGCGACAGGATGCTCTCGTACATCAGCCGCCCGACCCCGGGCCACGAGAACACCGTCTCCACCACCACCGCCCCCCCGATCATCACCCCGAAGTCGAGGCCCATCACCGCGATCACCGGCACCATCGCGTTGCGCAGCGCATGCCCGAACAGGACCCTGCGCTCGCTCAGCCCCTTCATGCGGGCGGTGCGGATGTAGTCCTCGCGCAGCGTCTCGATCAGCTTGGCGCGGGTCAGCCGGTAGGCCATCGCCATGAAATAGGCCGCATATGCCGTGGCCGGCAGGATCAGGTGGCGGGCAATGTCGGCGACCAGCGCCATTCCGGTGGCGTTGCCGCGCAGCGAATACATCCCCCCCGTCGGCAGCCAGCCGAGGAGCGACGAGAAGACGAGGATCAGCATCATGCCCAGCCAGAACATCGGCAGGCAGTAGCCCAGCATCGCGATCGTCGAGGCGGTGTTGTCGAAGGCCGAGTTCGGCCGCCGCGCCGACAGGGCGGCCAGGAGGATGCCCAGCACCATCGACAGGCCGAAGGACACGACCAGCAGCAGGAGCGTGTTCGGCAGCCGCCCCAGCACGATCTCGGTGACCGGGGCGCGGAACCGGTATGAATGGCCCAGATCGAGGCTCGCCACCTTCCACAGGTAGGTCGCGTACTGGACCCACAGGGGCTCGTTCAGCCCGAACTCCTCGCGCAGCCGGTCGACCGTGGCGCGATCGGCGAACTCCCCGGCCAGCAGCGTCGCCGGGTCGCCGGGTGCAAGGCGGATGAGGATGAAGTTGATCGTGACGATCCCGACGACCAGCGGCACCGCCTGGACGAGCCGGCGCAGGACGTAAAGCACGATCGGAAGCGAGGAGCCTGACATCGGGTCGACTTCTGTCGTGGCCCGGCCGCCGCGGCGGCGGCGGCCGGTGCCGGTCAGCAGGGGGGGGTCAGCGGGTCGGGCGGCCGTTCACCGACCAGACCGTGCGGGTGACGTCGAAGACCCCGTCCACGCTCGAGAAGACGTCGCGCCATTCCGAGCGGTGGACGTTGGTGTAGGGCATCTCGACGATCGGGATGACCGGCAGGTCATCGGACAGGATGCGCTGCACCCGTGCCCAGATCTCGGCCTCCTCGGCATCGCTGCCCGCCTGGACCGAGGCCGCGAACAGCGCGTCAAGCTCGGGATTGGCGTAGCCCATCGAGTTCGACGGATAGGTCCCGGAGATGTGTTGCGACGACAGCAGGTAGCGGGGGATGCCGACATAGGGGTGGGCGCCCGACGAGAACTGCTGCTCGGCAACCGTGAACTCCCACGTGCCGTGGGTCTTCTCGATGAAGGCGGGCCGGTCGAGCGGCGTCGCCGTCATGCGGATGCCGGCCCGGCGCAGGCTCTCGTCGAGAATCTCGGCGATCTTGCCGGCGTATGGCCGCCCGGTCATGTGCATCAGGCTGACGGTGAAGCGGTTGCCGTCGGCGCCGCGGACATGGCCGGCCTCGTCCAGAAGCCGCTCGGCCTCGGCGAGGTTGGCCTCGGCGCTGCCGAGGTCGTGGCGTTGCTGCACCTCCTCGGTCCAGAACGGCGTGGTGATGCCGATGTTGCTGACGGTCGGCCGCGCCAGCCCGAAGTAGACCAGCCGGTTGATCAGCTCGCGGTCGATCAGGTGCGCGAGCGCCCGGCGCACGCGCACATCGTCGAACGGAGGCTGCGCGATGTTCAGTGCCAGGAGCTGGACCAGCCCCTGCAGCCCGGCGCCGTCACTCGTGACCGTGATCGCGGGGTCGGCCTGGAGCGCCGGGATCGCGCTGTAGGCCACCGCGTAGTAGTAGAGATAGTCGACCTCGCCCTGGCGCAGCGCCAGCAGGCGCGCGGTCTCGTCGGGCATGATGCGGATGAAGACCGAATCGACCCGCGGCTGGTCGGGGATGAAGTAGTCCTCGTTGCGGACCAGCTCGATGTGGCTGCCGCGCACCCATTCGCGGAACTTGAACGGCCCGCTGCCGACCGGCGCCCAGTGGGCGGGGTTGTTGGGGATGTCGGTGCCCTCGTAGACGTGCTTGGGCACGATCGGCATGGCGTAGTTGGCGGCCGCGAAGACCCGCAGGAACGGCGCGTAGGGCTGCTTGAGGGTGATCGTGAAGCTCCGCGGGTCGGGGGCCTCGTAGCGGTCGACCAGCACGTCGAGGGTCGAGCGGTAGCGCGGATGGGGCATGTAGCCGTCGCGCGTGCCCATGAACGTCCACAGCACGTCGGCCGATGTCAGCGGCTTGCCGTCGTGCCAGCGCACCCCCTCTCGCAGGGTGAAGGTGACCGTCGTCCGGTCGTCCGAGACCGTCCAGCTTTCGGCCAGCACACCGCGCGGATTGCCCACCATGTCCAGCTGGATCAGGGGATCGAACATCGGCGCGGCGGCGATCTGCGGCTCGGCCCCCTGGAACAGCACAGGGTTGAGGCCGCCAGGCTCGCCCGCGATCGCGGCGACGAAGGTGCCGCCGAAGCGCGGCCCGTCCTGCGCCATGACAGGTGTCGCCGTCGCCATCGCCGCCGCAAGGCCGGCGGCGGCAAGCAGGCGCCTGAGGTGGTGCGTGGGTCTCATCGGTCCTCCTCCCGGTTCCTCGGGTCACATGGCCGGCAGCCCGCGGTCGCGGCCCGGGCGGCGCACCACCTCGGGTCCGGCACCGCGGGCAAGCGCGGACTCATATCTTGTGTCGACACTCTTAGCAGATTCGCCGGAAGACGCGAGTCAATCGGTCTCACCCTGCGGAAAGTGTCGCCTCTCCCTGCAGCGCCTGCCGCAAGGCCCGCCCTCCGGTGCGGCCGCGCCCGGCGTTGCCCGCGTTCCGGTCAGCCGGCATCGTCACGCGCGGTGGCCCGACCCGCATCCTCCCAGCGGTCGATCTCCTCGGCCAGCTGGGCCAGCTTGGCGCGCGCGCGCGCCACCGCGACGGCACCCAGCACGAGATGGAGCGGCGCCCTGGTCTGGCCGGCGAGGTCGCAGATCAGCCGCGCCGCTTTCCGCGGGTCGCCGGGCTGGCGCCCGCTCGCTGCCCGCAAGGATTCGATGCGCCGGTGCGCGGTGGCGGCGTAGTCGTCGATCCGGCGCGCCGCGCGGCTGGCCGAGGCGCCGTTGAACTCGGTGCGGAACGGCCCCGGCTCGACCAACGTGACCCCGATTCCCAGCGGCGCCAGCTCCGCCCGCATCGCCTCCGACAGCCCCGCCAGCGCGAACTTGGTGGCCGAGTAGAGGCCCGTGCCGGCATCGCCCGACATCCCCGCCACCGAGCCGATGTTGATCACATGGCCGCTCCGCGCCTCCCGCATCGCCGGCAGCAGGGCACGGGTCAGCGTCAGCAGGCCGAACAGGTTGACCTCGAACAGCGCCCGGGCCTCGGCGTCCGACACCTCCTCGACCGCGCCGTGCAGGCCGCGGCCGGCATTGTTGACCAGGATGTCGACCCGCGGCGCCCATTCCGCGATCCGCGCTGTCGCGGTGGCGATCGACCCCGCATCCGCCATGTCCAGCCGCAGGCACAACGCCGCGCCGCCCGCCGCCGCCGCCACGTCGCGGCAGCGCTCCACCGACCGGGCGCCCAGCACGACCCGCTCGCCGCGCGCCAGCGCCTCGGCGGCGATCGCCGCCCCAAGCCCGCCGGAAGCCCCTGTGACCAGCCAGGTCCGCATCCGCCCTCCGCCGCCTGCCATCCAGCCGCCGCCACAGTAGTGTCGACGCGTTGCAGTGCTCAAGCGCTTTCTTGCCGCATTCCCGGCATGCAGGAAATCAACCGTCGACACTTGAGTTTCCCGAGCCGCCGCCGCATCATTCCCCGCGACATCGGCACCGGCATCGCGGAGGGGCCATGAGGATCGTTTTCGCCGGGGCCGGCCACTGGCACCTGCCGCTCTACCGCGAGCCGCTCCGCGGCATCGCCGGAACCCGCGTGGTCGGCGTGACCGACCACGACCCCGCCGTCGCCCGGCGCATCGCCGCCGCCGAGGACTGCGCCCACGACAGCGACCTCGACAGCCTCTGCGACCGCGTGCGCCCCGACCTCGTCTTCGTGCTCGGCCGCCACGCCGGGATGGCCCGCGACGCGGGGGTGGCGATCGGGCGCGGCATCCCCCTCGTGGTCGAGAAGCCCTGCGGCATGTCGGCGGCCGAGGTCGCCGCGCTCGCCGCCCGGGCGGCCGCGGCGGGGGTGTTCGCGGCCGTCCCGCTGGTCTTCCGCCAGACCGGCTTCATGGCCGAGCTCGGCCCCATTGCCGCCGCCGAGGGCGTGCGCTACGCCGGCTTCCGCTTCTTCGCCGGCCTTCCGGACCGCTACCGCCGGAACGGCTGCGACTGGATGCTCGAGCGCCGGTTCGCCGGCGGCGGCGTGCTCACCAACCTCGGCGTCCATTTCCTCGACCTCCTGCTGACGCTGCTTCCCGCCGGCGCCTCCGTCGCCGCGGCCAGCCTCGCGCGTCTCGGCGACAGCGGCGATGTCGAGGACTACGCCGACCTCACGCTCGCCGCCCCCGGCGCTGTCGGGCGGGTCGAGACGGGCTACCTCTACCCCGCGCCCACCGGCCGCTTCGACATGCACTTCTCCGTCCGCACTGCCCGCCACTACCTGCTCGCCCAGGGCCCCGGCCGGATCGAGCTGTGCGACCTCGCGGGCAACTGCACCGTCCGCGCGGCCAGCACGACGAACATGGAGGCCTACCCGGGCTTCGTCGCCGACGTCCTGCGCCGGCTGCGCGAGGGCGCGCCGCCCTGCGCGGGGCTCGAGGCGATGGCGCGGGTGATGCGGCTGGTCGAGGCGGCGCATGCCTGCGCCGGCCGGGCCGGGACGGCGGACCACCGGCAGGAGAGCGTGCAATGACGGACGCGACGGGCAACTGCGGCTTTCTGCTGGTGATGATGCAGCCGCCACCGGCGATGGAGGAGGAATTCAACGCCTGGTACGACACCGAACACGTGCCCGAGCGCCGCGCCGTGCCAGGCTTTCTGACCGGCGAACGCTTCGTCGCGCTGGACGGCCATCCGCGCTATCTCGCCCTCTATGATCTCGACGATCCCGCGGTGCTGGACAGCCCGGCCTACCGTGCCGTCGCCGGCGAGAACTTCAGCCCCTGGACCCGCAGGGTGACCGGCCGCGTGCTCGTCGACCGCCGTGCCGGCCGCCAGCTCTGGCCCGGACGCGCCATCACCGGCCGCCACGCCCGCCTGCGCCTGATCCGCTTCGCCGGCATCGACGACCCTGGGGCCCTCGTCGACGCCCTGCGCGCGGCGCTGCCAGGGCAGGCCGAAGGTGCGCTCCGGGTCCTCGCCGACGACCGGCCCGGATGCCACTTCGCGCTCGTCGGGCAGATCGACCCCATGCCGCTGACCGACCTCGTCGCCCGTCTCGGCCCGCTGGGCCGGCGGATCGACCTGCACCTCCTGTACGCTCCCTACGACCCGCGCCCCTGACAGGCCCGGCCGCTCCCGGCCGCGCCCGCGGGCCAGCCCCCCGCCTCCGGGCGCCGGTCAGATCGCCCGATCGGCGCGCAGCGCCGCCAGCTGCTCGGCGCTCAGCCCCAGCATCCCGCCCCAGACACGGGCGTTGTCGGCCCCGAGCAGCGGCGCGGCGGTGCTGGCGATCGGCGAATCCGACATCCGCACCGGGCAGCCCGGCATGGTGAACGGCCCGCGCACCGGGTGCTCGACGGTCACGAAGGCCCCTTGCGCGCGCAGCACCGGATCCTCGTACAGCTCCATCGTGTCGATCACGGCGCTGGCCGGAACCCCGGCCTCGCCCAGTTCGCGCATGCAGGTGTACTTGTCGCGCGTCAGCGTCCATTCGCGGATCAGCGGGTCGATCACCGCCGAGTGCTGGAACCGCAGCTGCGGGGTGGCAAAGCGCGGGTCGTCCCCGAGGTCCTCGCGCCCCATCAGTTTCAGCAGGTTGTGCCACTGGTGGTTGCCGGCGCGGCTGGTGTAGACCAGCACATGGTCGTTGGGCCCCCCGCCCTTGCAGGGATACACCTCGCAGGGGGCGCTGGCGCCCATGATGTGGGCGTTGCCGCGCCGCGGCACGGCCCGCCCGAAGATCGCCTGCGCGGCATAGAGGATGCGGCCGAAGTTGATCACCGCCTCCTGCATGATGATCTCGATCTTCTGGCCGCGGCCGGTGCGTTCGCGCTGCAGCAGCGCCGCGAGGATGCCGACCGAGCAGTGCAGTCCGCTGCCGGTGTCGCCGACGTTCACCCCCGGGGTCAGCGGTCGGCCGTCGGCATCGCCGGTCACCGACAGGCTGCCGCCGGCCGCCTGGGCGATGTTGTCGAAGGCAAGCAGGCTGGCATGCGGGCCGTTGGCGTCGAAGCCCTTGATCTGGGCATAGATCACCCGCGGGTTGATCGCCGCGACCGCCTCGTAGGAGAACCCCAGCCGCTCGATCACCCCGGGGCCGAAGTTCTCGATGAAGACGTCGGCCCTGGCGATCAGCCGGCGCAGCAGGTCCTTGCCGCGCTCGTCCTTGAGGTTGCAGGTGACGCTGCGCTTGTTGGCGTTCAGCAGCATGAAGTAGACCGAATCGGTGTCGGGGTCCTCGGTCGAGGCACGGCGGCCCTGCTCGCCCTTCCCCGGAGGCTCGATCTTGATCACCTCGGCGCCAAGCCAGCCCAGCATCTGGGTGCAGGACGGCCCCGCCTCGAACTGGGTCAGGTCGACGATGGTGATACCGCTCAGGGCGCGGTCCCCGGCGGGGAGGGCCTCTGCCCGGTCGAAGGGGGTGGCGGCGGTAGTGGGCATGCGTCCTCCGTTTCGTCGCACCGGCCCCGCGCGCCCGGCGGCGGCCGTTGCCGGGCCGACCACCGGCGTCCGCTGCGCGCCGCTGCCTGAATGTCGACACAAAAGCGATCAGCGAAGCAGATAGCCCCATCCGCGGCCAAGTTCAACCGCAACGAGTCGACATGCGTCGCTCCGGCCGCCCCGCCCCGCCGCCCGCCGCCGGGGCCCGCAGAAGCCGCGGGCGGGCGGGCGGGGGGGCCGGTGCCGGCGGCGCGGCACTGCGACCGATGCGCGCTTGCGAATATTGAACTGCGCAGTCTATTCTCGCCCGGACAGTCCGAAAGCGGGGCCGATGGACGGGGCAGGCGCGCAGGTCACACGCGGACGCAAGTTCGCCCAGGTGCTCGAGGGGGCGCGGGCGATCTTCCTGCGCGACGGGTTCGAACGCGCCAACACCGACGACATCGCCCGCGCCGCGGGTGTCTCCAAGGCGACGCTCTACCGCTACTTCCCCGACAAGCGGCTGCTGTTCGTCGAGGTGCTGCGCAGCGAATGCCTGCGCCGCGCCGATTCGGCGATCGATATGATCGACCTCACCCAGCCGCCGGCGGTGGTGCTGCGCCTGGGAGCGCGGCACCTGCTGTCCTTCGTGCTGTCCGAGTTCGGCCAGCGCATGCACCGCATCATCATGGCCGAATGCGACCGCTTTCCCGACCTCGGCCAGCAGTACTACGAGGCCGGCCCGGCGCTCGCCCGGGCCCGGATCGGCGAATACCTCCGCGCCGCCCACGCCCGCGGCGAGCTTGCCATCGCCGATGTCGACCTCGCCGCCGACCAGTTCTCGTCGCTCTGCCACGCCTGGATCTACGACCGGGTGTTCTGCGGCGTGCAACGCACCTTCACCGCCGACGAGATCGACCGCGTGGCCGACGGCGCGGTGGCCACCTTCCTTGCCCGCTACGGCGCCGGCTAAACCGGCCGTGCCCGCGCTCAGGCAGGCTCGGCGTTGCGCGCCGCCATCATCGCCTGAAAGCCCGACCGCGCGTGGCAGCGGGCCAGCCATGCCGCCAGCCGCGGGGCGCCGGCAAGGGCGGGGGCGTGGCCCTGGGCATAGCGGCAGCACTCGGCCACGGCGATGTCGGCGGCGGTGAAGCGCCCGCCGACCAGCCACTCGGCCGTCGCCAGATGCGCCTCCAGCCGCGCGAAGGGGCGCGCCAGCCGCCCCGCCGCCGCCGCCATCTCGGCCTGCCCCTCGGCACTGCCCGCCCGCCCCTCCATGCCGACATAGAGGATCGCCACCGCATGCGGCTCGATCGCCGTGGCCGCGAACAGCGTCCAGTTCAGCATCTCGGCATCCTCGCGCCAGTCGCGCGGGCCGCAGGCGCCGCCGTGCCGCCGGGCGAGGTGCAGCACGATCGCCAGCGATTCGGTCAGGACGGTGCCGTCGTCGTCCAGCGCCGGCACCTGCCCCATCGGGTTGACCTTCAGGTAGGCCGGCGAGGCGGTGTTCAGCGGCGCATCCGCCGCCGCGGGGTCGGCCAGCCGCCCGGCCTGGACGACGGGCACGCGGTCGACCGCGATCCCGGCCTCCGCGATCAGCCACAGCGCGCGCGAGGCGCGGGAGCGGGCGACACCGTAGAGCGTGGGCATAAGGGCACCTTCCTGGCAGGTCTGGGGAGACAGGGGGAACGGGGGAGGGTCAGGTCACGTCGCGGACGCTCAGCGTATTGCCGGGCCCCTTCTTGACCTCGAAGCGCGGCAGCTTGCGGACGAGGTCCGACAGCTTCTTCTCGCCGTAGGTGCGGGTGTCGAAATCGGGGTTGGCCTGGGTGATGAACTGGCCCACCTGGCCCAGCGAGTACCACTCGCCCTCGGGGTCGATCGCGCGCATGGCGGCGGTGATGAAGGGGATGGCGCGGGCCGGCGGCTCTTTGTCGCGGGCGGGCTCGCGCGGCGGGCCGGCCTCCTTCGGGGCCTCGGCCTCGCGCCGCGCGGCCGGCTCGGCAGCCCGCGCCGGCTCCTCGGCGGGGGTCAGGTTCTCGACGTAGATGAAGCGCTTGCAGGCCATGCGGAAGGCCTCGGGGGTCTTCTTCTCGCCGATGCCGTAGACGTCGAGGCCCTGCTCGCGGATGCGCGCGGCAAGGCGGGTGAAGTCGCTGTCGGAGGAGACGAGCACGAAGCCGTCGAAAAGCCGCGAGTGCAGGAAGTCCATCGCCGCGATGACGAGCCCGATGTCGGAGGCGTTCTTGCCCTTGGTGTTGGAGAACTGCTGGTCGGCGACCAGCCCCAAGGCCGCGACCTTCTTGGCCCAGGCGTTCAGCCGCAGCGCCGACCAGTCGCCGTAGATGCGCCGCACGCTCGCCTCGCCCAGCGCGGCGATCTCGTCGAAGATCGCCTCGGCGTAGTGGGCCGGCACGTTGTCGGCGTCGATCAGCACGCACAGGCGGGGGGCGCGGGGCTCGGCCATGGGCATCCTTCCGGTGTCGGCGCCCTTTCTGCCGGAAAGCGCGGGGCGAGGAAAGCCGCGCTTTGCCGGCGGGCGCGAGGGGCGTATCCTTGCGGCCGGCAACCCAGCGGGACAGGAGGTTCCGATGAGCGTGACGGTCAAGGACATGCTGGAGGCCGCGCATGCGGTCGTGCGGAAGATCGACGCCGCAGGCGCGCAGCGGCTGGTGGCCGAGCGCGGCGCGCTCCTGCTCGACATCCGCGACGCGCCGGAACTGGCCAAGACCGGCCGTGCCGCCGGCGCCCATCACGTGCCCCGCGGCATGATCGAGTTCCGCGCCGATGCCGCCACCCCCTACCACGACCCCGCGTTCCGCAAGGACCGCCCGGTGGTCCTTTACTGCGCCTCGGGCGGGCGCGCCGCGCTCGCCGGCAAGGTGCTGAAGGAGATGGGATACACCGAGGTCTTCAACCTCGGCGGGCTGAAGGACTGGGCCGACGGCGGCGGCACCGTCGTGCCGATGGTCGACCCCGGCATGTAGCCCCGCCGGCGGCCCCGCTGGACAGCGCCGCCGCCGATCCGCCATGATGCGCCGCGACGGGGGACGAACGCCCCGCAGGGGAGGCGCATGTGCAGATGCTCCGCATCACCGCCGCGGCGGTGCTCGCCGCGGCCCTTCTCGCCCTGCCGGCCGCTGCCGGCGGGCGCGACGATGCCGCCCGCGCGGCGCTGACCGACTGGTACCGTCTTGTCCTCGAGCTGGTCCGCCACACCCCGACCTATTCGCCGCCCGTCGCCGCCCGCGCGCTAGGCTATCTCGGCGTCGCCGCCTGGGAGGCGGAGGCCGGCGGCGAGGCCGGCCGCCGCTCGCTTGCCGGCCAGCTGAACGGCCTTGGCGAGGGGCCGGCGCGGGCGGCCGGCGCGCATGACGCGGCGCTCGTCCTGCACGGCGCGCTCGCGGCCGCGGTGCCGGTGCTCTTCGCCAACACCGGCCCGACCGGGCAGCGGGCGATGGCGGCGATGGCGGCGCGGATCGGCGCCCGCCTGGCGGAGGGCGTGGCGCCGGAGGTGGCCGCCCGCAGCCTTGCCCACGGCCGCGCGGTCGCCGCCCACATCCTGGCCTGGGCCGCAGCCGATGGCGGCGCGGTGGTCGAGAACATGGGCTTTCCGCTCGTCTGGACGTCCGGCGGCCGCCCGGAAAGCTGGGTGCCGACCAGCCTGATCGTCCAGCAGCAGACGCCGCTTCTGCCCCTCTGGGGCGACGTGCGGCCCTTCGCCATGCCGGCGGGCGGCGCCTGCCCCCTGCCGCCGCCCACCGCCTACAGCGAGGTGCCGGGCTCGGCCTTCCATGCCGAGGCGGTCGAGGTTTGGCAGGTCAGCCGCGCCCTGACCGAGGAGCAGAAGCTCGTCGCCCGCTTCTGGTCGGACGATCCGATGCTGTCGCCCACCCCGCCCGGGCACTGGATCGCGATCGCGCTGCAGATCATCGACCGCGACGCGATCGACGACGGGCGCGCGCGCGAGATCCTCGCCCGCCTCGGCATTGCGCTTGCCGACAGCTTCATCGCCTGCTGGCACAGCAAGTACGCATACGACCTCCTGCGGCCGGTGACCTACATCAACCGGCTGATCGACCCCGGCTGGCAGCCCTACCTGATCACCCCGCCCTTCCCCGAATACCCCTCGGGGCATTCGACCGAATCGGCGGCGGCGGCGGCGGTGCTGACGGCGCTTCTGGGCGCGCCCTTCGCCTTCGAGGACGCCACCCACGAGGACGACGGGCTCGGCGTGCGTGCCTTCGCAAGCTTCCGGGCAGCGGCCGAGGAGGCGGGCATCTCGCGGCTGTGGGGCGGGATTCACTTCCGCGCCGCGGTCGAGCGCGGGCTCGACCAGGGCGACTGCGTCGCAGCCCACGCGATCGCGCTGCGCTTCGGCGAGGGCTGAGGGGGTGGCCGGGGCCGGCAGCCGGCGGGGCCGGCGCGCGGCCGGCTCCGGCCTTGCCCTGCTTCTCGCCCTGTCCGCGGCAGCGGGTGCGGGCGCGGGCGAGGGCGTGCCCGAGGGCGCAGGCCCGCTCGTGCCCCGCTTCGTCGAGGAGACGGCGGCGGCGGGGCTCGAGCACCGCTACGGCGGCGAGTGGGAGTACATGGTCGGCGGCGGCGTCGCCGTCTTCGACTGCACCGGCGACGGCTTGCCCGAGCTCGTCCTGGCCGGCGGCGAGGGCGCCGCGAGCCTGTGGCTGAACCGCTCGGCCGAAGGCGGAACGCTCGCCTTCGCCCACGCCGAGGCCGGGGTGGAGGCGACGGGGGTCACCGGCCTCTATCCGCTCGACGTCGACGGCGACGGCATCACCGACCTCGCGCTCACCCGGGTGGGCGCGAACCTCCTTCTGCAGGGCAGGGGCGACTGCCGCTTCGCGCCCGCCGGCGATGCCTGGGGCCTCGAGGGCGGCGACGACTGGACGGCCGCCTTCGCCGCCACCTGGGAGGCCGGCGCCGACTGGCCGACGCTCGCCTTCGGCAGCTACATCGACCGCCGCGAGGCGGCCTTCCCCTGGGGCTCGTGCACCGCCAACCGCCTCCACCGCCCGGCGGCTCCCGGCGAACGCCGCTTTGCCCCGCCGGTGGCGCTCGCGCCAAGCTTCTGCGCGCTGTCGATGCTGTTCACCGACTGGGACCGCAGCGGCCGGCGCGACCTGCGCATCGCCAACGACCGGGAGTACTACAAGGGCGGGCGCGAGCAGCTCTGGCAGCTGCCCGCCGGCGGCCCGCCCAGGGAATGGACCGAGGCCGAGGGCTGGCGGCGGCTGCGCATCTGGGGCATGGGCATCGCCAGCCGCGACATCACCGGCGACGGCTATCCCGAGTACTTCCTGACCTCGATGGCCGACAACAAGCTGCAGCGCCTCGCCGTGGTGCCGCCGGCGGCGCCCGACTACGACGACATCGCCTTCGCCCTCGGCGCCATCGCCCAGCGGCCCTACACCGGCGGCGAGGTCAGGCCCTCCACCGCCTGGCACGCCCAGTTCGAGGACGTCAACAACGACGGCCGCGCCGACCTCTTCATCGCCAAGGGCAACGTCTCGGAAATGCCCGACTTCGCGCTCCGCGACCCCAACAACCTGCTGCTCGGCCGCGCCGACGGCCGCTTCGAGGAGGCCGGCGACCGCGCCGGGGTGGCGAGCATGGAGACCTCGCGCGGCGCCGCGCTCGCCGATCTCAACGCCGACGGGCTGATCGACCTGGTCGTCGTCAACCGCAATGCCCCCGCCCAGCTCTGGCGCAACGCCACCGCCGGGGCGGGCAACTGGCTTGCGGTCGCGCTGCGGCAGGAGGGGGCGAACCGCGACGCCGTCGGCGCCTGGATCGAGGTCCGCACCGCCGGCGGCGTGCAGGCGCGCGAGGTGACGGTGGGCGGCGGCCACGCCGGCGGCGTTCTCGTCCCCTGGCACTTCGGCCTCGGCCCGGCCGCGGCGGCCGAGGTCCGCGTCATCTGGCCCGACGGCGCCGCCGGGGCCTGGCTTCCCGCGACCGCCAACCGCACCCTCACCGTCGCCCGCGACCGCTGAACGCGCGCTCCGGCCGGCGCCGCGCTCAGCCCGCCGCCGGCCGGAGCGGGCGCGCCATCCGGTGCAGCACATGCACCCGGCTGCCCACCCGCCGCGGCGGCGCCGTCAGCACCGGCCTGAACCCCTCCCGCTCCCAGAAGGCGCGGGCGCGCGGGTTGGCCTCGGCCACCGCGAGCACCAGCCGCCCCGCCCCGCGCAGGGCGGCCTCCGCCGCCACCCGCGCCAGCAGCCGCAGCCCCAGCCCCCTCCCCCGCGCCGCCGGCGCCAGCAGCATCAGCCCGAGATAGGCGTCGGCGGGTTCGGGGAAGCCGAAGGCAAGCTCGGCCACCCCGGCGAGCACCCCGTCCTCGAACAGGCCAAGCCGCAGCCCCGCCGCGGGGTCGGCGCCCGGCGGCGCCCCCTGCCAGAAATCCTCCAGCGTCGCCGGCCCCGGCGGCCCGCCCTCGATCAGCAGGACGTAGTCGGCCGCCGCCGCGAACAGCGCCCGCACCGCCTCGCCGTCGCCCGCCGCAGCGAGCGGCCGGATCGCCACCCCGCCTGCCGTCCCCGCCGCGCTCATCCCGCCCCGATCGTACGCAGCACCATCTCGGGCCCGAACAGCCGCACCTGCGCCACGGTCGCGGCGTAATAGAGCCAGTGCACCCCGAACGACAGCGCCAGCCCGTAGCGCACCCGCAGCAGCAGCACCGGCACCAGCGCCCCGAAGCCGGCGGCGAACACCACGAAGCGCAGCGCCGCCCCGACCGGATAATCCCCGAACAGCAGGAGCAGGTGCATCCCCCCGAACAGCCCCGCGCAGGCCGCCGACAGCGCCCGCGCCCGCACCCCGTCGGCGGCCAGCGCCAGCACCAGCGCCAGCACCAGGAGCTGCTGGAAGGCGATGTCGGCGGTCTTCGGCAGGAAATAGCCCGGCCCCGCCACCGCCACGTCGGGAACGGGGCCAAGCCCCTCAGGCCAGACCAGCGGCGGCAGCGCCGGCACCACCCAGCAGGCGTAGCCGGCGGCGAATGCGAACATCCCCGTCCACAACCCCACCGCCGCCAGCCGGTTGCCGAGCGCGGGCCAGGGCGCCTCCTGCGCCCACAGGGCATAGACCGGCCAGAAGGCGATCACCGCCAGCCCGCACCAGAACAGGTAGTAGACGGCTATGGCCACCGGCGCGGCGTTGTAGTCGCCCGCGATCCCGAGGCGCGGCAGCAGCAGGTAGTAGCCCGCGTCCGAGGCCAGCCAGAACGTCCCCAGCGCCGC
The DNA here is from genome assembly GCA_023383015.1 of Paracoccaceae bacterium. Classification (GTDB taxonomy): domain Bacteria; phylum Pseudomonadota; class Alphaproteobacteria; order Rhodobacterales; family Rhodobacteraceae; genus JAHDXW01. The sequence continues at coordinate 3,832 of JAHDXW010000006.1, read as the reverse complement.
CAGCACGCCGCGCCGCCGCCGGCCCGTGCCCGCCGCCCCCTGCATGTGGGCGGGCAGCGCCACCTGCCGGCAGAACCGCGCCCGCACCGAAGCACCGCCGGCTGCCGCCCCCGCCCCGTCCTGCCCCGCCATCGGCCCCGTCCCCGGTCCTTTACGGTCCGCAGCCTGCCAGAGGCCGCCCCGCGGCGAAAGACCCCGCCGCCCCTGCCGGCGGTTGAAGCGCACCGACCGGCGTGGCAGGCTGCCGCCGCAGGCGCCGGCAGCCCGCCGGCCGGAAAGGCAGGCCCGGCATGCGTTCCCCCCGCTCCCTCGCCGCCGCGGCGCTCGCCGCCGCCGCCCTCGCCCTCGCCGCCCCGGCCGGTCCGGCCGCGGCGCAGGGGCTCATTGCCGGCTATGTCGCCTTCATCGGCCGCGACGACCTCTACAACTCGCAGGGCCAGCGGCTGACCGAACCATGGCAGGTGCTGCGCCAGGACCGGGCCAACTTCCACCGCTACGGCATCTCCCAGCCCGGCGACCAGTGGGACCCGGTCTTCCACGACATCGACGCCCGCGCGGCGATGGAACGGCTGCTGATGCAGGGGTCGATCACCCCTGCCGCCCGCCGCGACATCCTCCGCGGAGGGGTGATGGTGGAGGTGCAGGTCTACGGCGCCGGCGGCCGCGCGACCTGGATCGAGGTCGACGTCTGGCGGTAGCGCCCGCGCGCCCGCCGCCACAGGCTGCGGACCAGCGCGCCGGCCTCGCGGGCATGCAGCCAGGCCCGGCGCAGCGGCGGGGTACCGCCCGGCGGCGGGCAGTCGGCGGTGGCGCTCAGTCCCATCGCCCGGGCGATCAGCAGCGCGCGCGGGGCGTGGAAGCGGTCGGTCACGATCACCACCGCGGGGTCGCCCAGCCACGCCAGGATCGGCCGCGCAAGGGCAAGGTTGCCCTCGGTGTCGGTCGAGCGGTCCTCGAGGCTGATGCAGTCCGCTGGCACGCCGGCCGCATGCGCAAGCGCGGCGATCACCTCCGCCTCGGCCGGCCCGTGCCGTCCCCGGCCGCCGCAGGCGACCAGATGCCCCGCCCGCCCCGCCGTCACCAGACCGGCGCCGTGCAGCGCCCGCCGCCGCAGCGCCGGCGAGGGCAGGCCCCCGGGCCGGACGGCCGCGCCGAGGACAAGCACCGCCGGCAGCCCGGCCGCCGCCTCCATGCGACCGCCGCCCTGCCCCTCTCCCTGTCCCGGGCCGCCCATCTCCCCGGCGCCTCCGCTGTCAGGCCCCCGCCCCGCGGGTGCCGTGCACAGCGCCCGGGGACAGTGTGGACACATCCTGAATCCTGCGCAGATACCCCATTTATTACAATGGATTGCCCCTGTCCCAGGCGTGGGACAGGGGCCCTCGGCTCAGTAGGCCACGACCGCCCGGATGCTCTCGCCCCGATGCATCAGCTCGAAGCCCTCGTTGATCCGCTCGAGCGGCAGGACATGGGTGATCATCGGGTCGATCTCGATCTTGCCGTCCATGTACCAGTCGACGATCTTCGGGACATCAGTGCGGCCGCGGGCGCCGCCGAAGGCTGTGCCCTTCCAGACCCGACCGGTGACCAGCTGGAAGGGCCGGGTGCGGATCTCGGCCCCCGCAGGGGCGACCCCGATGACCACCGACACCCCCCAGCCGCGGTGGCAGGATTCCAGCGCCGCCCGCATCACCTCGACATTGCCGGTGCAATCGAATGTGTAGTCGGCCCCGCCGATCTGGTCGAAGGGGGTCCGGGTGAGGTTGACGAGATGGGCGACCAGCTCGCCCCCCACCTCGGCGGGGTTGACGAAATGGGTCATCCCGAACCGCTCGCCCCAGGCCTTGCGGGCGGGGTTGATGTCGACGCCGATGATCATGTCGGCCCCGGCCAGCCGGAGCCCCTGGATCACGTTCAGCCCGATGCCGCCGAGGCCGAAGACGATCGCCTTCGCCCCGACCTCGACCCGGGCGGTGTTGAGGACGGCGCCGACCCCGGTCGTCACCCCGCAGCCGATGTAGCAGATCTTGTCGAAGGGGGCGTCGGGGCGCACCTTCGCGACCGCGATCTCGGGCAGCACCGTGTAGTTCGAGAAGGTGGAGCAGCCCATGTAGTGCAGGATCGGCACACCATCGAGGGTGCGGAACCGCGACGTTCCGTCGGGCATCACCCCCCTGCCCTGGGTCGCCCGGATCGCGGTGCACAGGTTCGTCTTGCGGCTGAGGCAGGAGGGGCACTCGCGGCACTCGGGCGTGTAGAGCGGGATGACATGGTCGCCGGGGCGCAGGGCGGTGACGCCCGGGCCCACCTCGACCACCACCCCCGCCCCCTCATGGCCGAGGATGGCGGGAAACAGCCCCTCCGGGTCGGCGCCCGACAGCGTGTAGGCATCGGTGTGGCAGATGCCGGTGGCCCGGATCTCCACCAGCACCTCGCCGGCCTTGGGGCCGTCGAGTTCCACTTCGGTCACCTCGAGCGGGGCCCCGGCCCCGAAGGCCACGGCGGCGCGGCTGCGCATGTTGTCTCTCCTCCCGTCCTCTCCCTGTCGGGGGTCAGAGTGCGGCAATCGGCCGACGGCCGCAACCGGGGCGCGGCGCGGCTTGCGGCGGGCGGCCCGGGCGGTCAGACTGGCGTGTGTGCCCCCTGCCCGTCGAGCGGAGTTCCCCCATGCGCCTGCTCCCCCCCGTCCTTGCCGTCCTCGCCGCCCTCGCCCTGGGCGCCTGCACCTTCGAGACGCGGCCCTCGCCGGGCACCGCGCCCTCGCCGGGGGTGGGGGTGCCGCCCGGCCCCGGGGCCGGCGGCGGCATCCGCCCCGGCGGCGGCACCGGCGGCACGCCCGGCACCATCGTGCCGCCCTCGCCGGGCACCCCCGGCACCGGCGTCCCCCCCGCGCCCGGCACGCCGACGACCGACCTTCCGGGCACCGGTGTGCCGCCCGGGCCGGGGGCCGACGCCTGCGGCGCATCCGGGGTGCAGCATCTGGTCGGCCGCAACGTGTCGGCCATCCGCAACATGGCCTTCCGCGGGCCGGTGCGCATCCTGCGGCCGGGCGACGCGATGACGATGGAGTTTGCCCCGCGGCGGATCAACTTCATCGTCACGGCGGCCGGCACGATCGAGGAGATCACCTGCGGCTGAGCCGCTCGCGGCGCCCGTGGCCCTCCCCCCCGGCCCCGCGGGCCGGGGGGCCTCGGCCTGAAGGCAGGGGGGCCTCGGCCTGAAGGCAGGGGGGGCATCGAGGCTGCCCGTCCCGCCCCGTCACGACCGCCCGTCCCGGAGGCGCTTCCATCCTGCCGGCGCACGGACTAGAAAGGAACAAAAGACGAACATCGGCCATCCCCCATGCCCGCCCGCCGGATCCTCGCGCTGTGGTTTCCCCGTCTCGCCGCCGAACGGGCGCTGCGGGCGGCGGGGGCGGCGCTGCCCGGCCCCTTCGCGGTGGTGGCCGAGGCGGGCAACGTCCAGCGGCTTGCGGCGCTGACGGCCGAGGCCGAGGCGGCGGGGCTCGTCCCCGGCCAGCCCCTGCGCGACGCGCTCGCGGTCTGCCCGGCGCTTCTCACCCGGCCCGTCCACCCTGCCGCCGAGGCCGCCTTCCTGGCCGCGCTCGCGCGCTGGGCCGGGCGCTTCTCGCCCTGGGTGGCCGAGGCGCCGCCCGACGGGCTGATGGTCGACCTCACCGGCTGCGCCCATCTCTTCGGCGGCGAGTCCGCGCTGCTGGCCGAGGTCGAGGCCGACTGCGCCGCCTTCGGGCTGAGCCTGCAGGCGGCGATCGCCGACACCCCCGGCGCGGCCTGGGCGCTGGCGCGCTTTGCCGCCCGGCCGGGCCGCGGGGCGG
>JAHDXW010000005.1:110858-168442 GCA_023383015.1 Paracoccaceae bacterium | reverse complement strand
GCCGATCCCGGTGCTGCCGACGGTGCACTACAACATGGGCGGCATCCCCACCAACTACTGGGGAGAAGTCCTGAACCCTGCCGACGGGGACCCCGACCGCGTCGCACCGGGGCTGATGGCGGTGGGCGAGGCGGCCTGCGCGAGCGTCCACGGGGCGAACCGGCTGGGGTCGAACAGCCTGATCGATCTGGTGGTGTTCGGCCGCGCGGCAGCGATCCGGGCGGGCCAGGTGGTTGACCGCGCCGCCGCCGTGCCCGAGCCCGAGCCGGCCAGCCTGGAGGCCGCGCTCGACCGCTTCGACCGCTTCCGCCACGCCGCCGGCGCGGTGCCGACGGCCGAGCTGCGGCTGGAGATGCAGCGCACGATGCAGTCGAACGCCGCCGTCTTCCGCACCGCCGAGGTGCTGGCCGAGGGTTGCGCGAAGATGGACGCCATCGCCCGCAGGATGGACGACCTTGCGGTGACCGACCGGAGCCTGATCTGGAACTCCGACCTGATGGAGACGCTCGAGCTTGCCAACCTCATGCCGAACGCGGTGACCACCATCGTCTCGGCCGAGGCGCGCAAGGAAAGCCGCGGCGCGCATGCGCACGAGGACTATCCCGCGCGCGACGATGCCGGCTGGCGCAAGCACACGCTGGCCTGGGTCGACGGGCCGCACGTGCGTCTGGGCTACCGGCCGGTGAAGACCGAACCCCTGACCTCCCCCGCGCAGGGCGGGATCGACCCCAAGAAGGTCGCGCCCAAGGCGCGGGTGTACTGAGCGGCGCCATGGGCGAGGCCGGGGAGGTCATCCTGCACGCCGGCTTCCACAAGACCGGCACGACCTCGTTCCAGGCGCTGCTTGCCGCCAACCGGGAGCGGCTGCCGATGGCGCTTGTCAACCACGCCGACCCCCAGGTGCGCCGGCTGCGCTCGGCGGTCTACGCCTACAGGCCCGGCCGCGACGCCGAGACCGGGCCGGCGGTGGCGGCGGCCGTGGCGGCGCTGGCGGCGCCGCATCCAGGGCGGCTGCTGGTCTCCACCGAGTTCCTGACCGGGCCGATCCCGGCGCCGAAGCGGTCGAGCCCGGTCTACGGCACGGCCGCCGACATCCTGCGCTGGGCACGTGCGGGGCTGGGCGAGCGGCCGGTGGACGTATGGCTGAGCGTGCGCGACCGCGACCCATGGCTGACCAGCCTGTTCCGGCATCTGCTGGCGTCGCGTGGGCTGCGGCTGTCGGAGGCGGCCTTCCGGATGCTGCCGGGGTTTGCCGCCTTCTCCTGGGAGGGGGTGCTTGCCGACATCCGCAGCCGCTTCGGCCCGGTGGAGGTGTTCCGCATGGAGGCCGACATCGGCCACCCCCTCGGGCCGGGAGCGGCCATGCTGGGCCGGCTGGGGCTTGACGAGGCGACGCTGGCGGCCTGGCAGCCCGCCGGACGGCGCAACGCCGGGCTGTCGGAGCAGGCAGCCGCGGCGATGGAGCGCCCGCTCGCACTCGCCCTTCCCGCCATCGTACGCAAGTACGTCGCACGCCATCTCGACCGGGACACGCGCCGCCGCCGCGCCGTGCCCAGACCGCTGTAGGAGCATCCGATGGTCCAGCTGACCCTGCCCAAGAACAGCCAGATCCGCACCGGCAAGACCTGGCCCCGACCTGCGGGCGCGACCCGCGTGCGGACCTTCCGCATCTACCGCTGGAACCCCGACGACGGTCAGAACCCGCGCGTCGACACCTATGTCGTCGACCTCGACGACTGCGGGCCGATGGTGCTGGACGCGCTGATCTGGATCAAGACCCGTGTCGACCCGACGCTGACCTTCCGACGGTCGTGCCGCGAGGGCATCTGCGGCTCCTGCGCGATGAACATCGACGGGGCGAACACGCTGGCGTGCATCAAGGGGATGGACGAGATCCGCGGTGACGTCAGCATCTACCCCCTGCCGCACATGCCGGTGGTCAAGGACCTTGTCCCCGACCTGACGCATTTTTACGCCCAGCACGCCTCGATCATGCCCTGGCTCGAGACGCGCTCGAACACGCCGGCCAAGGAATGGAAGCAGTCGATCGAGGACCGCGAGAAGCTCGACGGCCTCTACGAATGCGTGATGTGCGCCTGCTGCTCGACTGCCTGCCCGTCCTACTGGTGGAACGGCGACCGCTACCTCGGGCCTGCGGCGCTGCTGCATGCCTACCGCTGGATCATCGACAGCCGCGACGAGGCCACCGGCGAGCGGCTGGACGCGCTCGAGGACCCCTTCCGCCTCTACCGCTGCCACACGATCATGAACTGCACCAAGACCTGCCCCAAGGGGCTGAACCCGGCGAAGGCCATCGCCTCGATCAAGAAGATGATGGTCGAGCGGGTGGTGTGAGGAACGGGACGGCGGCCGGCGGCGGGCGGGACGGCGCGATCGGGCATTGACATCGGCGGCCGGGCAGCCGATGTGAGGCGCACCCCAAGGGCCCCCGCCGCGTGAGCGGGTGCTGCGCGCGCCGCGCTGCCGGGCCGGGGCAGGGCTGCCGCGCGATGCGGCGTCCCGACATGATGGTTCCCACTTCACGCGGGGGGCTGCCGGCGGCGCTGCATGCCACCGGACCTGACCGTATGCTGCCGGGGGCAACGCCGCCCCTGCGGCGCCCTTGCCACGCGCGCCCGCAGCGGGCGCTCCATGAAAGCGACCCGATTGACCCGTTTCGACGACCTCGGCCTGACGCCCCGCCTGCTTGAACGCATCGCGGCGGAGGGCCATGCCGCCCCGACCCCCATCCAGACCCGCGCCATTCCCGAGGTGCTGGCCGGCCGCGACGTGCTGGGCCTGGCCCAGACCGGCACCGGCAAGACGCTCGCCTTCGGCCTGCCGCTGGTGCAGATGCTGACCGAGCCGCGCCAGCGCCCGGCCCCCGGGGAGGCCCGGGCGCTGATTCTGGCCCCGACCCGCGAGCTTGCCGGCCAGATCGCCACCACGCTGGGCGCGCTGACGCGCGGCGGGCCGCTGCGCGTGGGGCTGGTGGTGGGCGGCGCCTCGCTGAACGCGCAGGCCGAGCGCCTGGCGCGTGGCACCGACATCCTAGTGGCCACCCCGGGCCGGCTGATCGACCACCTCGACCGCGGCAGCCTGCGGCTGGACGCGACGCGGGCGCTGGTGCTGGACGAGGCCGACCAGATGCTCGACCTCGGCTTCATCCACGCCCTTCGGCGGATCGCGCGGGTCTTGCCGCAGCGGCGCCAGACGCTCCTGTTCTCGGCGACCATGCCCCGGCTGATGGACGAGGTCGCCGCGGCCTTCCTGCGGACGCCGGTGCGCATCGAGGTCTCGCCGCCGGGCCGGGCGGTGGAGCGCATCGACCAAGGCGTCCACTTCATCGGCCAGGGCGACAAGGCGCGGCTGCTCGAGGAGTATCTGACGCAGCACCCCGGCGAGCGGGCGCTGGTCTTCGCGCGCACCAAGCACGGCGCCGAGAAGCTGATGAAGCTGCTGGTCGGCCGGGGCTTCGCGGCGGGCTCGATCCACGGCAACAAGAGCCAGGGCCAGCGCGACCGGGCGCTGGCGGGGTTCCGCGCCGGCGAGCTGGCGGTGCTGGTCGCCACCGACGTGGCCGCGCGGGGGATCGACATTCCCGACGTGCGCCATGTCTACAACTACGACATGCCGAACGTGCCGGAAATCTATGTCCACCGCATCGGCCGCACCGCGCGGGCGGGGGCTTCTGGGCGGGCGGTGGCCTTCTGCGCCCCGGCAGAGATGGGCGAACTGCGGGCCGTCGAGACGGCGATGCGGGCGACGATCCCGGTGGTCGGCGGCACGGCCTGGGCGCCCGCGGCGGTGGCCGCGGCCGAGGCCGCGCGGGCGGCACAGCGGTCGGGCGCGGGGGCGCCGGCAGGCGGGCGGCCGGCGCGCAAGCCGCAGGCGGCGCCCAAGGCCGCCGCGGCCAAGGGCGGTCGCAAGGCCCCCGCCCCGGCCCCGGCAACGGAGGGCAGCGTGCCGCAGCGGCGGCGGCCCCGGCGCGCCCGCGCCGCCTGACGGCGGGCACGGCGGCGCCGTCAGGGGTGTCGGGCAAGGAAGGCGGTCACGAGGGCGGCGATCTCGTCCTGGCGGCCGACGGCGAGGTGGCCGCCGTCGGGCAGCACCGCGAGATCGGCCACCGCGAGGTGCCCGGCGATCCAGCCTGCCACGCCGGCGGTCCCGAAGCGGTCGTCCGCAGTGGCGACGACAAGAGTCGGCCCCGCCCAGCCGAGCAGCCGCGGGTCGGCCGGCTCCAGCACGGCGCGGGCGTCGTGGAAAAGTCCCGGCCGGCGCGGCGCAAGCGGCAGGATCGCGTCGAGGAAGGCGTCGACGCGCGCCCGCTCGGCAGGGTCGGCGCGGTCGCGGAGGGCGGGGTCGGTGGCCATCATCGCGCCGAGGAGCCAGCGGCGGCCGAGGCCGAGCGCCGCCCAGGCGAAGGCGTCGGTGGCCATCAGGCGCTCGGCCAGCCACCAGCGCAGCCGCCCCCAGGGCAGGACCGGCAACGCCCCGGGCGGGCGCAGCACCGGCAGGAGCAGCACCAGCGCCCGCGTCCGCTGCGGATGGGCGGCCGCGAAGGCGAGCGCCGGGATCGCCCCGGCCGAGAAGCCGGCAACGACCGTGCGGTCAACGCCGAGCCGGTCGAGCAGGTCGACGAGGATCTCGGCCTGGGTGAAGGGCCCCGCGCCACCGGGCAGGGCCGAGCCGAGGTAGCCCATCCGCGACGGGGCGATCGTGCGGAAGCCCGCCGGAACCAGCGGCGCGGCAAGCGCGAGCCCCTGGTCGTGCCCGCCGAGTGCGCCGTGCAGCACGAGCACCGGCGCACCGGCTCCGGCCGCGGCCGCGGCCACCGGTCCGTGGCGCGTGGGATGGACGGCCGCGGGCGGCAGACGGGAACGCGCGGCAGCAAGCCGCAGGCGGAAGCGGCGCCAGGCGAGCGCCGCCCCTGCCAGCCCCGCCGCGGTGGCGGCGGCGATGGCAAGGTCCAGTGTCACGGCGCCGGCAGGGCGGACCCGGAACGGACGCCGCCTGACCCGCTCGCGCGTCGCACGGGCCGGCCTGGGCGCGGCGCGGCCATCCGTCAGCCGCGGCTGCCCTGCCGCAGCGCGACGTCGCGGTAGAGCCCGGCGTTGGGGCAGAAGCGGCAGGTCTCGGGGCTTGCCCGGGCCTCCGACAGGGCCTCGGCGCAGTCGAGATAGACCTCGCAGGCGCCGCAGCGCTCGGTCATCGCGAGCATCGTCGCGCGGTCGACACCGACGCGCGCGAGTTCGAGCCCGTGGACGCGGGCCATCCGCTCCATCCGCTCGGGCACCTCGGCGGGGAATGACAGATATCGCGCCAACTGCCAGCGCTGCATGCCGGATTCGGCCTCCGAGCATGTGTCGACGGAATCGATGGGCCGCAGGTCGTGCCGCCGCACGCCCCGGCGCAGGATCATGTCCGCAAGACCCGCCATCGCACCACCTCCCGTGCCGGTGCCCCGGTCGCGGGGCAAAGACACGATGTGCATGCTCTCACGCAGCGGACGCCAGGCTGAGGGGCGCAGCCGTCGCACCCCCCGCGGCATGGTGAAGCGCCTCGGGCGCGGTCAGCGGCCGGCGAAGGCGGCCTCGAGCGCGACCTCGACCATGGCGGCGAAGCCCTGCTCGCGCTCGGCCGAGCTCATCGCCTCGCCGGTCAGCAGGTGGTCGGAGACCGTGACGACGGCGAGCGCGCGGGCGCCGTGGCGCGCGGCGACGGTGTAGAGCTCGGCCGTCTCCATCTCGACCGCCAGCACGCCGTGGCGGGCAAGCTGGTCGGTGAGGTCGGAGCGCTCGTCGTAGAAGGTGTCGGAGGAGTAGATGCCGCCGACATGGAAGGCAGCCCCGCGCGCCTCTGCCGCGGCGACGGCGGCGCGCAGGAGGCCGAAGTCGGCCGCCGGCGCGAGGTTCGCCTCGCGGAACAGGGTGCGCGAGGGGGTGGAGACGGAGGAGGCGGTCATCGCGATGACGAGGTCGCGCAGCTTCACCTCGGCCCTGAGCGCCCCGGCCGAGCCGATGCGGATGACGGTGCGGGCGCCGTAGTCGCGGATCAGCTCGTTGGAGTAGATCGACATCGAGGGCATGCCCATCCCCGAGCCGTGGATGGTGACCCGCCGGCCCTGCCAGTGGCCGGTGAAGCCGAGCATGCCGCGAACCTCGTTGACGGCCTCGACATCGGCGAGGAAGCGCTGCGCCGCCCAGCGCGCGCGGTAGGGGTCTCCGGGCATCAGGACGGTGTCGGCGATGGCGCCGGGGGCGGCGCCGATGTGGATCGTCATGCGCGGGACTCCTCGGGAAGCTCGGCGGAGAGGATGATGGGGAAGAAGACGCCCTGCGAGCGCACGCCGAACCAGCGGCCGCCGGCGTGGTCGGAGTGCTCGCCCAGATCGACGAGGCGGTAGAAGGTCTTGCGGTCGATCCGCGCGTCGAGGCCGGGGCGGACGAGGACGTAGGGCGCAGGCTCGCCGGCGGCGGCGCCGCGGTGCACCCGGATCGGCCGGTCGGCGCCGGCCGTCACCTCGTCGCCGACGCTGGTGGTGAAGCGCAGCGCCTGGGCCGCGCCGCGGCCGGCGACATCGACATCGACCGCAACGAAGGGCACGTCGTCGACACGGATGCCCACCTTCTCGACCGGCGTGACGAGGAAGAAGCGGTCGCCCTCGCGCTTCAGGATCGAGGCGAACAGGCGCACCAGCGGGGCCCGCCCGATCGGCGTGCCGAGGTAGTGCCAGCTGCCGTCCCGGGCGATGCGGATGTCGATCTCCCCGCAGTAGGGCGGGTTCCACAGATGCACCGGCGGCAGGCCCCTGCGGGCGGCGCGGCCGGCCGCGGCGGCGAGGCTGTCGGCCGAGGGTTTCACGATGTTTTGTGCGGTCATCGTTTTTGTCTGGCAGAGTTGCCGGGATATGTCACCTTGGCAAAATCTACAGCGGGACCGGGAGAGAGCAATGGCCCAGGCGGACGCCCTGGTCGGCGAGATCGAGGCCCTCGGCGCGAAGCTCGCCGCGGCCAGGGCCAGCATCGACCGCCGCTTTATCGGCCAGGAGAGGGTGGTCGAACTGGCGCTGGCGGCGCTGCTGTGCGGCGGACATGCGCTGCTTGTCGGGCTGCCGGGACTGGGCAAGACGCGGCTGGTGGGAACGCTGGCGACGGTGATGGGGCTGAGGGCGGGGCGGATCCAGTTCACCCCGGACCTGATGCCGGCCGACATCCTCGGCTCGGAGGTGCTCGAGACTTCCGCCGACGGCAGCCGCGGCTTCCGCTTCATCGAGGGGCCGGTGTTCTGCCAGCTGCTGCTGGCCGACGAGATCAACCGCGCGAGCCCCCGCACGCAGTCTGCCCTCCTGCAGGCGATGCAGGAGCGCGAGGTGACGGTGGCGGGCGTGCACCGGCCGCTGGGCGCGCCCTTCCACGTGCTGGCGACGCAGAACCCCATTGAGCAGGAGGGCACCTATCCGCTGCCCGAGGCGCAGCTCGACCGCTTCCTGGTTCAGGTCGACGTCGACTATCCCGACCGGACCACCGAGAAGGCGATCCTGATCGCCACCACCGGCACCGAGGAGGCGGAATCGCCCCAGGTCTTCACCGCCGCCGAACTGCTGGCGGCGCAGACGACGGTGCGCCGGATGCCGGTTGGCGACGGGGTGGTGGAGCTGATCCTCGACCTCGTGCGCGCCTGCCGGCCCGACGACCCCTCGGCCCCCGCGCGGATCCGCGAGTCGGTCAGCTGGGGTCCGGGGCCCCGCGCGGCGCAGGCGCTGATGCTGACGGTGCGGGCGCGGGCGCTCCTGGACGGACGGCTGGCGCCCTCGGCCGAGGACGTGGCCGCGCTGGCCCGGCCGGTGCTGAGCCACCGCATGGCGCTGGGCTTTGCCGCCCGGGCCCGGGGCGAGAGCCTCGGGCCGCTGATCGACAGCATGGCCGCGCAGGTGACGCGGACCGAGGCGGCGGCGTGACCGACCTGCCCGCAGCTGGTTCGCTGCGCGCCGGTGCCGAGGCGCTGGCGGCGGCGCTGCCGCCCCTGCTGGCCGACGCCCGGCACCTGGCGCAGACGGTCGTTCTGGGCGAGCACGGCCGGCGGCGGGCGGGGCTGGGTGATGCCTTCTGGCAGTACCGGCCGGCCACCCCCTCGGACGAGGCGCGGACGATCGACTGGCGGCGGTCGGCGCGCTCGGACACGCCCTTCGTGCGCGAGAAGGAATGGCAGGCGGCGCAGTCGGTGGTGCTGTGGGTGGATGACGCCCGCGCGATGGCCTTCGCGAGCACGCCGCGGCTGCCCACCAAGGCCGCGCGTGCGCGGCTTCTGGCGATGGCGCTGGCGGTGCTGCTGATCCGTGGCGGCGAGCGCGTCGGGCTGGCCGACCCCGACCTGCCGCCGCGCCGGGGGGCGGGGCAGTTGTTCCGGCTGGCCGGGCGGCTGGCCGAGGACGGGGCGGCCGACTACGGCGCGCCATCGGTGGCGGCGGTGCCGGGGCAGGCGCGGGCGCTGTTCGTGTCGGACTTCCTGGGCGATCTGGCCCCGGTCGAGGCGGCGCTCGCCACCGCCGCCGACCGCGGGGTAAGGGGCACGCTGCTGCAGGTGCTTGACCCGGCCGAGGAAGCCTTTCCCTTCGAGGGCCGGACGATCTTCGAGAGCATGGGCGGTGCGCTGCGCTTCGAGACGCTGAAGGCGGGCGACCTGCGGGGCCGCTATCGCGAACGGCTGGCCGGGCGCAAGGCCCGGCTGGCCGGGCTGGCCCGGCAGGCGGGGTGGCATCTGGGCCTGCACCACACCGACGCGCCCGCGCAGGCGGCGCTGCTGTGGCTTCATCGGGCGATGGAGCGCGTGCACTGATGCTGGTCCTGGGCCCGGTCGGCTTCACTGCTCCGGCGCTTCTGCTGGGACTGGCGGTGCTGCCGGTGCTGTGGTTCCTGCTGCGGGCGGTGCCGCCCGCGCCCGTGCGGCGGCGCTTTCCGGGCGTGGCGCTGCTTCTGGGGCTGAAGGACGAGACGGCCGAGGCCGACCGCACGCCCTGGTGGCTGCTGCTCCTGCGGATGGCGGCGGCGGCACTGCTGATCCTGGGCTTCGCCGGACCGGTTCTGAACCCCGAGCCGCGGGCGGCGGCAGGCGGGCCGCTGCTGGTGATTGCCGACGGCACCTGGGCGGATGCCGCGGACTGGCCTCGCCGGCAGGAGCGCATCACGGCGCTTCTGGACGAGGCGGGCCGCAACGGCCGGCCGGTGGCGGTGGTCGTGCTGACCGATCCGCCGGCCGGCCCCCTGCCCTTTCAGGCGGCGGGCAGCTGGGCCGAGCGGGTGGCCGGGCTGGAGCCGCGCCCCTTCGCGCCCGACCCCGATGCGCTGGCGGCCCTTTCGGCCCGGCTTCCCGAGACCGGGTTCGAGACGGTCTGGCTGTCGGACGGGCTGGCCCGCGACAGCCGGGCGCCGCTGCTTGCGGCGCTGGAGGCGCACGGGCCGGTGCGGGTGGTGGAAAGCCCGCGGCCGGTGCTTGCGCTGGCCCCGGCGGCATTCCGCGAGGGGGCAATCGCGCTTGCGGTGCTGCGGCCGGCGGCCGGGCCGGAGGCGGGGGTGACGGTGTCGGCCCATGGCCTCGACCCTGCCGGTATCGCGCGCGAGCTGGCGCGGCTCGGGCTGGTCTTCGCCGCCGGGGCGACCACGGCCGAGGCGGCGCTGGCGCTGCCGCCCGAACTGCGCAACCGCATCCTGAGTTTCCAGATCGCCGGCATCCGGTCGGCCGGGGCGGTCAGCCTGACCGATGACGCGCTGAGGCGACGCAAGGTGGCGCTGATCGCGGGGCGCGAGGACCGCGAGGGCCTCGACCTGCTGTCGCCGCTGCACTACCTGCGCAACGCGCTCGCGCCGGTGGCCGAGTTGATCGACGGGCCGCTGGAGGACGTGCTGCACGCCGCGCCCGATGTCATCGTGCTGGCCGACGTGGCGCGGCTGACCGAGGCGGAGGCCGCGACGATGCTGGCCTGGGTGGAGCGCGGCGGCCTTCTGGTGCGCTTCGCCGGCCCGCGGCTTGCGGCAAGCGATGTCGCCCGCACGGCCGAGAACCCGCTGATGCCGGTGCGGCTGCGCGAGGGCGGTCGGACGCTCGGCGGGGCGATGAGCTGGGGCGAGCCGAAGCGGCTGAGGCCGTTCCCCGACGGCTCGCCCTTCGCCGGCCTGCCGATCCCCGAGGATGTGCAGGTGGCGGCGCAGGTGCTGGCCCAGCCGGACCCGAGCCTTGCCGAGCGCACGATCGCCAGCCTTGCCGACGGCACGCCGCTTGTCACCCGCCGCCTCGCCGGACAGGGGCAGGTGGTGCTGTTCCATGTGACCGCCAACGCCGAATGGTCGACCCTCCCGCTGTCGGGGCTGTTCGTGCAGATGCTCGAGCGGCTTGCCGTCTCGACCCGGCCGGCGGCACCGGCGGCGGAGGACCTCGAGGGCACGGTGTGGGTCGCCGAGAAGCGGCTTGACGCCTTCGGCCGGGTGGGCGAGGCGGGGCAGATTGCCGGGGTCGCGGGCAGCGCGCTTGCGGGCGCGATCGCCGCCGGCGCGCCCTCGGCGGCGGTGCCGCCCGGCGTCTATGCGGCCGGCGACCGGCGGGTGGCGCTGAACGTGATCGGCTACGGCACCGTGCTTGCCCCCGCCGTCTGGCCCGCGTGGATCCCCGTGGAGGGGCTGGCCCCGGCGGCCGAGCGGCCGCTGAAGGGCGAGGTGCTGGCCGGGGCGCTGGCGCTGCTCCTGCTCGACATCCTGGTGGCGCTGTGGATATCGGGGCGGCTTGGCGGGCCGCGGGCGACGTCGGCGGCGGTGGCGCTGGCGGCGCTGCTGGTCGCCACTGAGGCGCGGGCCGACGATTCGGCAGCGATCCGGGCCACCGGGCAGTTCGCGCTCGCCCATGTGCTGAGCGGTGATCCCGAGGTGGACCGGATGGCTGCGGCGGGGCTTGCCGGCCTGACGCGGCGGCTGTTCGAGCGCACCTCGGTCGAGCCGGCAGAGCCGATCGCGGTCGACATCGAGACCGACGAGCTGGCGTTCTTCCCCTTCCTCTATTGGCCGGTGACGGCCGACCAGCCGCTTCCCTCCGATGCCGCCTATGCACGGCTGAACCACTTCCTGCGCACCGGCGGGCTGATCCTGTTCGACACCCGGGATGCCGACATCGCGCCGTCCGGCGGCACCACCGCGGCGGGCCGGCGGCTGCGCGAGATCGCACGCCCCCTGGACGTGCCGGCACTGGAGCCGGTTCCGACCGACCATGTGCTGACCCGCACCTTCTACCTGATCCAGGAGTTCCCCGGCCGCTTCGCCGGCCGCGAGGTGTGGGTCGAGGCGGCGGCGCCCGATGCCGAGCGCGCCGAGGGGATGCCGTTCCGCAATCTCAACGACGGGGTGACGCCGGTGGTCATCGGCGGCAACGACTGGGCAGCGGCCTGGGCGCTCGATCCCCGCGGGGGGCCGATGGTGCCGGTGGGCCGCGGCCTGGGCGGCGAGCGGCAGCGCGAACTGGCGGTGCGCTTCGGCGTCAACCTGGTGATGCATGTGCTGACAGGCAACTACAAGTCGGACCAGGTGCACGTGCCCGCGCTTCTGGAACGGCTGGGGCAGTAGATGGGCGGACAGATCATCCTCGACCCGCTGCTGCCATGGCCGGTGCTGTGGGCCGCGGCGGGGCTGGCGGCGGGGCTGGTCGGGCTGGCGCTGTGGCGCGGGCTCGCCGGCTGGTGGCTGCGGGCGCTGGCGGCGGCGACCGTGCTGGCGGCGGTTGTCAACCCCTCGCTGCAGTCGGAGGAACGCTCCGCCCTGCCCGACATCGTGCTGGTGGTCGCCGACGCGAGCGCAAGCCAGCGCATCGCCGACCGTCCCGAGCAGGTCGAGACCGCGGTGGCGGGGCTGGCAACCCGGCTGGGGGCGCTGCCCGACACCGAGATGCGCCTCGTCCGGGTGGGCGACGGGCCCGGGAACGGCGGCACGCTGGCGATGACCGCGCTGGCCGAGGCGCTGGCCGAGCTGCCGCGCGGGCAGGTTGCGGGGGCCATCGTCGTCACCGACGGGCAGGTGCACGACGCCGCGCTGGCCCCGGCGATGGAGGCGCCGCTGCATGTGCTGCTGACCGGGCGCGGGGACGACTGGGACCGGCGCCTGATCGTCCGCAACGCACCGGCCTTCGCGATCCTGGGGGAGCCCGTGACCCTGACCCTGCGGGTCGAGGACGAGGGGCGGGTGCCGGCGGGCGTGGCCGGCCGGGCGCTGCTGTCGATCGGCGTCGGCGGCGACGAGCCCGTCGCCTACAGCGTCCCGACCGGGCAGGACCTCGAGCTTCCGGTCACGCTGAGCCATGGCGGCGTCAACGTCCTGCGCTTCGAGGTGGCGGCGGCGGAGGGCGAGCTGACCGACCGCAACAACGCCGCCATCGTGCAGATCAACGGCGTCCGCGACCGGCTGCGGGTGCTTCTCGTCTCGGGCGAGCCGCATGCCGGCGAGCGCGTCTGGCGCAACCTGCTCAAGGCCGACGCGGCGGTGGATCTGGTGCATTTCACCATCCTGCGCCCCCCCGAGAAGCAGGACGGCGTGCCGGTGACCGAGCTGTCGCTGATCGCCTTTCCGACGCGCGAGCTGTTCGTCGAGAAGATCGACGAGTTCGACCTGATCATCTTCGACCGCTACCGCCGCCGGGGCATCCTGCCTGCGGCCTATTTCGACAACATCCGCCGCTACGTGATGCAGGGTGGGGCGGTACTGGTGGCGGCGGGGCCGGAGTACGGGTCGGCCGAAAGCCTCTATCATTCGGCGCTGGCCCAGGTGCTGCCCGGCATCCCGACCGCCCGGGTGATCGAGGAGGGCTATCGCCCCACGGTGACGGCGCTCGGCGCGCGCCATCCGGTCACCGAGGGGCTGGGCGCGGGCCTTTTCGCCGGCGGACCCGGCGAAGGGCCCGGCTGGGGCCGGTGGTTCCGCATGGTCGAGGTGCAGGCCGACCGCGGGCAGGTGGTGATGGCCGGCCTGGGCGACCGGCCGCTGCTGATCCTCGATCGGGCGGGCGAGGGGCGGGTGGCGCTGATGGCGTCGGACCACGCCTGGCTGTGGAGCCGCGGCTACGAGGGCGGCGGGCCGCAGCTGGAACTGCTCCGCCGGCTTGCGCACTGGATGATGCGGGAGCCCGAACTAGAGGAGGAGGCGCTGACGGCTGCCGCCGAGGGGCTGCGGCTGACGGTGACGCGGCGCACCCTGTCGGAGGGTGCCCGCGAGGTGACGGTCACCGCACCGGACGGCACCGTGACGGTGCTGCCGATGACCGAGGTCTCGCCGGGGCGCCACCAGGCTGAGTGGCTGGCCCCCGACGTCGGGCTTTACCGGATCGGCGACGGCGAGATGGAGACGGTGGCCGCGATGGGCCCCGCGGCGCCGCGGGAGTTCGAGGCGACAATCGCCTCTGCCGTCCCGCTTGCCGCGGCGGTGGCGGCGGCCGGCGGGGCGTCGCTGCGCATCGCCGACGGGCTGCCCGACATCCGGCAGGTGCGGGCGGGCCGGCCGGCCGCGGGGCGGGGCTGGATCGGCATCACCCCGCGCGGCGCCTATGTGACCACCGACCTGCGCGTGGCCGCGATCCTGCCGGCCTGGGCGTTCCTGCTGCTGGCCGCTGCCCTGGCAACCGCGGCGTGGCTGCGCGAGGGCCGTCGCTGAGGCCGTCCGCCGCAGCGGGCGCCGCTGTCAGACGGCGTGGCGGACGAAGCGCAGATAGGGCAGGCGGACGTCGACTTCGCCGAAGCGGGCGCGGGCCTCGGCAGTAGACAGCGACAGCGCCACGATCACGTCCTGCCCGGGCACCCAGTTCGCCGGCGTGGCGATCGGCACGCCGTCGGTGGCGCGGACGGCATCGAGCGCCCGCAGGATCTCGGCGAAGTTGCGCCCCACCGACATCGGATAGGTCATCGTCAGCCGCACCCTCTTGTCGGGGCCGATGATGTAGACGGTGCGCACCGTGGCGGTGTGCTGGGGCGTGCGGCCGTCGGGCAGCACGGTCTCGGCCGGCAGCATGTCGTAGAGCTTGGCCACGGTCAGCGAGGAATCGTCGATGATCGGGAAGTCGGCGGGCGCGCCGGCCACCGCCTCGATGTCCTTCACCCATTTGCGGTGGTCGGCGACGTTGTCGACCGACACGCCCATGACCCTGGTGCCGCGGCGCGCGAACTCGCCGGCAAGCTGGGCGACGGCGCCGAACTCGGTGGTGCAGACCGGCGTGAAATCCTTCGGGTGCGAGAACAGGATTGCATAATGGTCGCCGATCCAGTCGTGGAAGCGGATCCGGCCGGCGGTGGAATCGGCGGTGAAGTCGGGGGCGACGTCGTTGATGCGCAGGCCCATTGCTGTCTCCTTGCCTTCGGTCAGTGGACCGGGCCGATCTAGGCATCGGCGGCGGATTCCGCAGCGGTCCGGATCGCCGCACCGTGCAAAAGGGCCGCAGTCGCCGCCGCCGGCGCCCGGAGCGGAACGGCGTTCCGCTGGCGGGCGCAACCGTACACCCGCGTCCCCAGCCGGCTTGCGCCGGCGGAACCTGGGTGCCACTGTGCGGCCATCCCCGGACGGGCGGAGTGAAGGCATGCTGGTCAGGCACGAGTTCTACATCGGCGGCGCATGGGTGGCCCCGCGCGACGGGCGCGGCACTGCCGACGTCATCGACCCCTCGACCGAGGAGTCCTGCGCGGAGATCGCGCTGGGCGGGCAGGGCGATACCGATGCCGCTGTGGCCGCCGCGCGGGCGGCGCTGCCGGGCTGGATGGCCACCCCGCCGGCCGAGCGGCTGGCGCTGGTGCGCCGCATCCTCGCGGTCTACGAGCGGCGCTCCGAGGACATGAGCCGCGCGATCAGCCTCGAGATGGGGGCGCCGATCGACATGGCGCGCGAGCAGCAGACGCCCTGCGGGCCCTGGCACATCGGCAACTTCATCAGAGCCTTCGACCAGATCGCTTGGGAAGCGCCGCTGGGCGCCCACGCCCCCGAGGACCGCATCATCCGCGAGGCGACGGGGGTCTGTGCGCTGATCACGCCCTGGAACTGGCCGATGAACCAGATCGCGCTGAAGACCATCCCGGCCCTCATCGCCGGCTGCACGATGGTGCTGAAGCCCTCCGAGGTCGCGCCGCTGTCGGGGCTGGTCTACGCCGAGATCCTGCACGAGGCGGGGGTGCCGGCGGGTGTCTTCAACCTTGTCAACGGCGACGGGGCGGGGGTGGGGACCGACCTGGCCACCCACCCCGGCGTCGACATGGTCAGCTTCACCGGCTCGACCAGGGCCGGCATCGCGATCTCGAGGAACGCCGCCGAAACGCTGAAGCGGGTGCATCTGGAGCTGGGCGGCAAGGGCGCGAACCTGGTCTTCGCCGATGCCGACGACAAGGCGGTGGCACGCGGGGTGCGACACTGCTTCAACAACTCCGGGCAGAGCTGCAACGCGCCGACGCGGATGCTGGTGCAGCGGCCGGTCTACGACCGGGCGGTCGCCACGGCGCGCGAGGTCGCCGAGGCAACGCGGGTCGGCAGCGCCCACGAGGCGGGCCGCCACATCGGCCCGGTGGTCAGCCGGGTGCAGTTCGACCGCATCCAGCGACTGATCGAGGCCGGCATCGCCGAGGGCGCGCGGCTGATGGCGGGCGGCCCGGGCCGGCCGGAGGGGCTGAACCGGGGCTACTTCGTCCGCCCGACCGTCTTTGCCGACGCCAGCAACGACATGACGATCGCGCGCGAGGAGATCTTCGGGCCGGTGCTGTCGATCATTCCCTTCGAGACCGAGGAGGAGGCGCTGGCGATCGCCAACGACACCCCCTACGGGCTGACCAACTACGTCCAGTCGGCCGATCCCGCGCGGCGCAACCGGCTCGCGCGCAGGCTGCGCTCGGGCATGGTGGAGATGAACGGCAGGTCGCGCGGGGCGGGCTCGCCCTTCGGGGGGATGAAGATGTCCGGCCACGGCCGCGAGGGCGGGGTCTGGGGCATCGAGGATTTCCTTGAGGTCAAGGCAGTGTCCGGCTGGGGGCAGGAGGCGGCGGAGTAGCCCCTGCAGTTCAGAACGGGCAGGCCGCACGGAAGGTGACGCTCCGGCCGCCGTCGGGGTGGGCAAGGCGCAGCGTCTCGGAATGCAGCATCATCCGCGGGAAGGCGCGCGCCGGCCCCTCGGCGTAGAACGGATCGCCGAGGATCGGGTGGCCGATCGCCTTCAGATGCACGCGCAGCTGGTGGCTTCGCCCTGTCTGGGGCATCAGCCGCAGCCGGGCGGTGCCGCCTTCGCGCCGCAGCAGCTGCCAGCCGGTGACGGCCGGCTTGCCGGTGGCGTGGCAGACCATCTGCAGCGGCCGGTTCGGCCAGTCGACGGTCAGCGGCAGGTCGATGGTGCCGGCATCCCCGGCTGGCTCGCCCCAGACACGGGCGATGTAGCACTTGCGAGCATGGCGACGCTCGAACTGCAGGCCGAGGTGGCGCTGGGCGTGGGGGGTGAGCGCGAAGACGATCACGCCGGAGGTGTCGCGGTCGAGCCGGTGCACCAGCAGCGCCTCGGGAAAGGCGCCGCGGACGCGCGCGTGCAGGCAGTCGGCCAGGTGTTCGCCCTTGCCTGGGACCGACAGCAGGCCGGCGGGCTTGTCCACAGCCACCAGCATGTGGTCGGCGTGGAGCACGGTGAGCGGCGTGTCGGGCGGGCAATAGGCGTCCATCGCGCCGAGGTGCGTGGGCGGGCGGGCGCTGTCAAGCCCCGGCCCGACGCTTGACGTCCGCCTGCCGGCGGCGACACTCGGAGGCGCGGAAAGGGAGGCGGCGGATGGATCTGGAGACGGTGCCGGCGGCGGCCTTCGGCCGCGGGCTGCGGGGGCTGGGACTGAACCTTCTGGTGCGTGATGTCGGCCGCAGCGTCGCCTTCATGACCGCGGTGTTCGGCATGACCGCCCACCGCGCGAGCAGGGATTTCGCGATCCTGCGCTACGGCGGGCAGCTGTTCCAGCTGCATGCCGATGCAGCCTTTGCCACCCATCCCCTGGCGGCGCTGCTGCCCGAGGCCGGGCCGCGCGGGACGGGCGTCGAGCTGCGCCTCTACGACAGCGACCCCGACGATGCCTGCGCCCGCGCCGGAGCGGCCGGCGGCCAGGTACTGAAGCCGCCCGCCGACCGTCCGCACGGTCTGCGCGAGGCGGTCATCCTTGACCCCGACGGCTATGCCTGGGTGCCGAGCCGGCCGCTGACACCCTGAACGAACGTTCGTTCAGGATACGCCGGGCCGGCTGAACGTCGCGGCGAGGATCGCCGCCAGCGCGGTCGCGTCGGCCGCGTCGAAAGCCCCGGGACGGTCGCTGTCGATGTCGAGCACCGCGATCAGCCGTCCGGCGGCGTCATGTACCGGCAGCACGATCTCGGACCTCGTGGAGGAGGAGCAGGCGATGTGGCCGGGAAAGGCATCGACGTCCGGCACGATCTGCGCCTCGCCGGTCCGCGCGCAGGCACCGCAGACGCCGCGCGCGAAAGGGATGACAAGGCAGCCGTGCCCGCCCTGGTAGGGCCCCACCTTCAGCATCCCCGGCGCCACCACGCGGTAGAAGCCCGTCCAGTCGAAGCGGTCGTCGGCATGGTGCAATTCGCAGGCTAGCGTGGCCATCAGCGCCACGGCGTCGGTCTCGCCCTCGGTGAGGGCGGCGATGCGGGCGGCAAGGGCGGCGTAGTCGGCCAAAGGCACCTCCGGCCGACAATCAGGCGCCGAGGGCGACGCCCGGGGCGGCGCGCACGTCGACAAGCTCGAACGTCTGGCCCCAGGGAGCAACGACATAGACCCAGCGCATGCCGGCGAAGCCCGGTGATTCGGAGCGGTTGATGCCGCTCAGCGCGCAGCCTCCGGCGGCCACGGCGCGCGCCAGCGCCGCCTCGAGGTCATCGACCGCGAAGGCGACATGGGCGCCGCCCTCGTTCCAGCGGGGCGCGGCCGGGCGGGCACCGCCGGGATGCTCGAAGGCGAAGAGTTCGACATAGCCCGCACCGGCGCGCAGCATCGCCATGCCGGCGATGCGCGACCCCGGCGCCACATTGATGCGCGCGGCCGCCTCGGCGGTCATCGGATCGCGCCCCGGCGCGGTGAAGGCCAGCGCGCAGCCCATCCCCTCGGTCATGAAGCGGACGGCGGCTTCGAGGTCGGGGACGGTGATCCCGATGTGATGGAAGCAGGAGGGGGTGGGCATGCGCGTCGCTCCTCGTGCCGGCGGCGGGATGGACGCCCAGCTTGCCCGGGATGGCGGGGAATGTGAAGGGCGCGGTCACTCAGGCGGCGGCGTCGAGCGCCCGGGCCACATCGGCAAGGATGTCCTCCGGCGTCTCGAGCCCGACGGAGAAGCGGACAAGCCCGTCGGTGATCCCGTGGCGGGCGCGCTCCTCGGGCGGGTAGCTCGCGTGGGTCATGCTGGCGGGGTGCTGCACCAGCGTCTCGGCATCGCCGAGGCTGACCGCCCGTGTCACCAGACGAAGCGCGTTCATGAAGCGCAGGCCCGCCGCCAGGCCGCCGGCCAGTTCGCAGGCAACGAGCCCCCCCGGCGCCGACATCTGCCTGGCCACCACGTCGGCCGCGGCACCGGAGGCGAGCCCGGGGAAGGCCACGCGCGCCACCGCGCCATGCCCGGCAAGCAGGGCGGCCAGCCGCGCCGCGGTGGCGCTGTGGCGTTCCATCCGCAGCTCCAGCGTCTTCAGACCGCGCAGGATGAGGAAGGCGTTGAGCGGCGACAGCGTGGCCCCGGTCATCCAGCGCAGTCCGGAGCCGCGGATCCGCGCGATCGTCTCGGCCCGGCCGGCGACGATGCCACCGAGCAGGTCGCCGTGCCCGCCGAGGTACTTCGTCGCCGAATGGACGACGAGGTCGGCGCCATGCTCGGCGGGTCGCTGCAGCGCGGGGGTGGCGAAGGTGTTGTCGACCACGACCGTCGCCCCTGCGGCCCGGGCCGGCGCGGCAACGGCGGCGATGTCGATCACGCGCAGGTTCGGATTGGCCGGGGTTTCGAGATAGACCATCCGCGTCCCCGGCCGGATCGCCGAAGCGGCGGCGGCGGGGTCCGCGAGGTCGGCCACGGCGATCTCGACACCGAACCGGGCCAGGCCCCGGGTGAAGAAGGCGTAGGTTGACCCGTAGAGGGTGTGGTCGATGACGATGCGGTCGCCGGCCTCGACCAGCGACCAGGCGGTCGCGGTGATCGCCCCCATGCCCGAGGCGAGCGCGAGCGCCGCCTCGGTCCCCTCGAGGCTCGCCATGCGCTGCTCGAGCAGGGTCTGCGTCGGGTTCCGGGTGCGGCCGTAGACGTAGCCCGCGCGCGTGCCCGCGACCATCTCTCCGCCGGCCTCGGCGCTCTCGAAGGCGTAGGTCGAGGTCATGTAGATGGGCGGGGTCAGCGCCCCCTCGGCGCCGGCGGGGTCGTAGCCGAGGTGGATCGCGCGGGTGGCGAAGCCCGGCGGGGCGTTGCTTCGGTCCATTCGGGTGCTCCTTCGGCAGCGGAGCCGGCAGCAGGGTTGCGCCCGCGGCCGGCGGGGTTCCGCGATCGTCGACGATCGCGGAGGCGCGGGCCCCCACAACGGCGACCTGCGCGGCACGGCCGGCGACCTGCGGCGCTGCGCCGCCCCGCGGCCGCAATGGCCGGGCCGGCGACTGCCGTCAGGCGACCCCGAACTCGGCGGCCTCGGCGGCGAGGGAATCGAGGAAGTCGCGGCCGTAGCTGCGCTCGACATAGAGGACGAAGCGATCGGGCCCCTGGCGCCACAACGTGAAGGGCGTGCTGTGCGCGCTGCCGGTCTGCAGAACGGTCCCCGGGCCATGGCGCGGCAGCGACAGGTCGACCGCCGCCAACTTGCCGGCGAGGGCCGGGGCATCCTCGCCGGCAAGCATGAAGGAACACCGGGCATGGCCGATGTCGGTGACCGTGCCGATCGCGGCGTCGAGCCGCGGCAGCGCCGGGGCGGCGAGTTCAAGCAGCCAGCGGCCGGGGGCGAGCATCATCGCGTGCCCGCCCGGCCCCTCCGCGACCGTGCCCGCCGCGGCCGGCAAGTCGAGGCCGGCGGGGGCGAGGGCGGCGGCGACGTCCGGGCCGGTGCCCGGCCAGGCCGCCACCAGCGCGAGCGCCGCAAAGCCGCGGTCGCGAATCTGCAGCCGCGGGCCGGCGAGGGCGGCGGCATCGCCAAGGGCGGAACGGCGTTCGATCATGGTCATCCCCGCATCCTTGCGCCTTCGGGATCGACGAAACAGGGCGGGGCGAGGCGCACCGGGTGATGCGCGCCGTGCACCGGGTCGGCGGCGAACATGTCCTGCCCGATCCGGGCCCGCCCGCCTTTCACCAGCGCCAGCGCGATCTCCTGGCCGGTCGCGGGGCTGAAGGTGGTGGACGAGACGAAGCCCTGCGACGGCCCCGGCCGCGTCCGGGGCCCCTCGGCAAGGTGGGAGCCTGCGCGCAGCGGCACGCCAGCGGTCGACACGAGGCCGACCAGCTCGTAGCGGTCGGCGGCGTGCAGTCCCGGCCGTTCGAGCAGGGCCGAGCCGAAGAACGCCTTCTTGCGCGACAGGAGCCCCTCGAGGCCGAGGTTGAAGGGCGACACCCGGCCGTCCAGCTCGCCGCCCGCGACATGCCCCTTCTCGATGCGCAGCGTGCCCAGCGCCTCGGTGCCGTAGGGCATGATGCCGTGCGGCCGGCCGGCCTGCAGCAGACGCTCCCAGACTGCCTCGCCATGGTCGGCCCCGCAGAACACCTCGTAGGCGCGTTCGCCCGAGAAGGAGAGGCGCGCGACCAGAACCGGGGCCCCGTCCATGCGGGCCTCGAGCAGGCCCATGAACGGCAGCACCCCGTTGCCGACCTCGGTGCCCGGCAGCGCCGCGGCCAGCACCTCGCGCGAGCGCGGCCCGGCCAGCGACATGCCGGCCCACTGGCTGGTGACGCTGGTCAGCGCCACCCGCAGGCCGGGCCAGAAGAGTGCATGCAGCCGCTCGAGATGGGTCATCACCGCGCCGGCACCGGTGGTCGTGGTGGTGACGAGGAAGCTTGTTTCCGACAGCCGCCAGGCGGTGCCGTCGTCGAGCACCATGCCGTCGTCGCGCAGCATCAGCCCGTAGCGGGCGCGGCCAACGGCCAGTGACTGCATGGCGTTGCTGTAGACCCGGTCGAGGAAGACGGCCGCATCCGGCCCCTCGACCGCGATCTTGCCCAGGGTCGAGACATCGCAGAGCCCGACCGCGCCGCGGACGTTGGCGGCCTCGCGGATGTAGGCGGTCCGGATGGTCTCGCCTTCGCGCAGGTAGGCGCGTGGACGCAGCCAGGGCCCGACCGGCGACAGCACCCCGCCGTGGCGGACGTGCCAGTCCTGCACCGGGGTGCGTCGGACGGCCTGGAAATGCGCCCCCGTGTGGCGCCCGGCCAGCGCGCCCAGCGCGACCGGGGCGGCCGGGGCGCGGAACCGCGTGGTGCCGACTTCGCCGGGGCTCCGCCCGGTCGCCGCGGCCATCAGGGCGATGGCGTTGACGTTTGCGGTGCGCCCCTGGTCGGTCGCCATCCCGAGGGTGGTGTAGCGCTTCAGATGCTCGACCGAGACATAGCCCTCGCGCAGGGCCAGGGCGACGTCGGCGCATTTCACGTCGTTCTGGAAGTCGACGAACGCCTTGCCGTCGGGATGGCGCGGCACCGGCGCAGGGTGCAGGCCGACAGGTTCGGCCGCGCAGGCGGGCGGCGCGGAGGGGGCGGCGTCGAAGCCCGCCGCGCGGGCGGCGGCATGGCCGGCGGCGGCGCCCTCGGCGAGGCAGCCCGCGGTGTCGAGCCTGCCGGCCGCGGCACCGGCGACGCGCCAGCGCGCCCCGGGCGCGGGGACGCCGGCCAGAGGCGCGCCCAGCGCATCGGACCAGACCGGCGCGCTGCCGCGCTGGCTTGCCAGGGCGATCGCGGGCGTCCACCCGCCGGCCATGGCCAGGCAGTCGGTCTCGAACCGCTCGGCCCGGCCCGAACCGTCGGCCGGCGCGGCGGTGACCGCGTGCAGCCCCTTGCCGCCGTGGGTGGCGACCACCGTCCAGCCGGTCCGCAGGTCGGCGCCGATCCCGACCGCGATCGCGCGGATCGCGGGCCCGACCTCGGGCCGCTGGTCGAAGATGCGCGCCACCGTCACCCCGGCCGCCGCCAGCGACCTTGCCGCAGCATGGCCGCTGTCGTTGTTGGCCAGCACCGTGACCGAACGGCCGCAGGCGACCCCGTAGGTCTCGGCGTATTGCCGGACCGAATCGGCCAGCATCACCCCCGGCCGGTCATTGCCGGCAAAGAGGACCGGCCGCTCGACCGCCCCCGTGGCCAGGACCACCTCGGCCGTGCGGATCGTCCAGTAGCGCTGCCGCGGCTGTCCTGAGGAGGGCGCCGGCAGATGGTCGGCCACGCGCTCGACCGCGCCCAGGGTCTCGCCGTCGTAATAGCCGAAGACGCCGGTCCGCGGCAGCAGCACCGCGCCCCGCCCGGCCAGGAAGGCAAGCTGCGCGTCGATCCAGTCCTGCGCCGGGACGTCGCCGATCTCGCGCGCGGCACCGCGCAGGCTGCCGCCGAAGGCCGCACGCTCGTCGCAGAGCGCGACCCGGGCCCCGCATTCAGCCGCGGCACGGGCCGCGGCCAGCCCCGCCGGCCCGCCGCCCACCACCAGCACGTCGCAGAACAGGTTGTTCCGGTCATAGACATCGGGGTCGGCCTGCCGCGGCGGCGGACCAAGCCCGGCGGCGCGGCGGATGAAAGGCTCGAACCACATCCAGGCGCGCCGCGTCGGGCCCATGAAGGTCTTGTAGTAGAACCCAGCCCCGAAGAGCGGCCCGGCAAGGCCGTTCACCGCCAGCGCGTCGAAGCCGAGCGAGGGCCAGGCGTTCTGGCTGCGCACCTCGAGGCCGTCGTGCAGCTCGGCCATCGTCGCCTGGATGTTGGGCTCGTGCCGGCCACCGCCGCGCAGGCTGACCAGCGCGTTCGGCTCTTCAGCGGCGATACCGAGCACGCCGCGCGGGCGATGGTACTTGAAGCTCCGCCCGACCAGCCTGATGCCCTCGGCGAGCAGGGCTGAGGCGAGGGTGTCGCCGGCGAGGCCGGTGCAGGGACGCCCGTCGAAGGCGAACCGGACCGGGCGCTGGCGGTCGACGTTGCCGCCCGAGGTCAGCCGGTAGCCGCTCATGCCTCGTCCTCCGTGGCGTGGGGGCCGACGCATGCCGCCGCGTGGATGACATGGGTGGCGGTGTCGCGGCGGACGCGCAGGAACTGCCGGCAGCCGTGGCTGTGCTGCCAGTATTCCAGATGCTCGCCCCGGGGGTTGCGCCGCGTGTAGACATAGGCGGCCCAGGTGTCGGCATCGGCCTCGAGGGCGGGGGCGCTGCGCAGCGCATCGCCGATGTAGGTGAACTCGCGCAGGTCGCGGGGGCCGCAGGTCGGACAGGGGATGCGCATGGCGTCTCTCAGTGATGTCCCGGATAGGGGCCGCGGCCCTTCTCGTCGAGCACGCGGCCCTGACGGAAGCGGTCGAGCCGGAAGGGCGCGTTGAGCGGGTGGGGCTCGTCCTTCGCGATCGTCCAGGCGAAGGTGAAGCCCGAGGCAGGCGTGGCCTTGAAGCCCTCGTAGCACCAGCCGCAGTTGAGGTAGAGGCCGGGCAGCGGTCCGGTGGTGATGATTGGCTGGCCGTCCATCGTCATGTCCATGAGCCCGCCCCAGGTGCGCAGCAGCCGGACCCGGCTGAAGGCCGGGAACATCGCCAGCGCGGCCGAGGCCACATCCTCGACGATCGGCAGGTTGCCGCGCTGGGCGTAGGAGTTGTAGCCGTCGATGTCGCCGCCGAAGACGAGGCCGCCCTTGTCGGACTGGCTGATGTAGAGGTGTCCCGCACCGAATGTGACGACGACGTCGAGCGCGGGCTTCATCCCCTCGCTGACGAAGGCCTGCAGGACGTGGCTTTCGATCGGCAGGTCGTCGATGCCGGCAAGCGCCATCACCTGGCTGGTCGAGCCGGCCACCGCGACCGCGGTCTTGCGTGCGCGGATGTCGCCGCGCGTGGTGCGGACCCCGGTGATCCGGTCGCCCTCGCGGAGGAATCCGGTGACCTCGCAGTTCTCGATGATGTCGACGCCGCGGCTGTCGGCGGCGCGGGCGTATCCCCAGGCCACCGCATCGTGGCGCGCCGTCCCGCCGCGGGCCTGGTGGATGGCGCCGACGACCGGGAATCGCGCCGCGGGCGAGACATCGAGCAGCGGAACCCTGCGCCGCAGCCCTGCGACGTCAAGCATCTCGGCCGCGATTCCGTTCAGCATCATCGAGTTGGCGCGCCGCGTGAAGATGTCCATCTGGGCGGGGGTGTGGGCGAGGTTGATCACCCCGCGCGACGAGAACATGACGTTGAAGTTCAGGTCGTGGGAGAGGCCCTCCCACAGCTTCAGCGACGCCTCGTAGAACGGCACCGTGCGGTCGAGCATGTAGTTCGAGCGCACGATGGTGGTGTTGCGGCCGACGTTGCCCGACCCGATCCACCCCTTCTCGACCACCGCGACATCGGTGATTCCATGCTCCCGGGCGAGGTAGTGGGCGGTGGCCAGCCCGTGGCCGCCCCCGCCGACGATCACGACCTCGTAGGAAGGCTTCGGAACCGCCTTGCGCCATGCAGGACGCCATCCCCGGTTGCCGCCGAGGGCCCCCGCCGCGACTGCGAATATGCTGTATCTGCCCACTCCGACCTCTCGGGACGAAAACGCCGGCTTGCACCGCCCGCGAAAGACATATATCAGAAGTATACGAACCTCAACGGTGAGATTTGACATGTCTGACGACTTCGATGCCATCGTGATCGGCGCGGGCATCATCGGCTGCGCCACCGCATACGAACTGGCCAAGTCCGGGCGCAGGACCGTCTGCGTGGACAAGAACACCGTCGCGGGCGCGGGCTCGACGGCGAACTCCTGCGCGATCATCCGCACGCACTACTCGACGATGGACGGCGCGGCGTTGGCGAAGTCCAACTATCCCTACTGGGAGGACTGGGCGGGCTATCTCGGGGCCCTCAAGGACGAGGTGCTGGCACGCTACCGCGAGACCGGCTGCTTCTACACCTGCTTCGAGAAGAACAACTACGGCGTGAAGCTCGAGGTGATCGCCAACGCCATCGGCATCCCCTACGAGGTGATGACGCCGGCGAAGATTCGCGCGCGCCTGCCGATCATGAACCCCGGCCACTTCCATCCGCCCAAAGCCGCCGACGACCCCGCCTTCGGCACCCAGAACGGCGAGATGCGCTACTGTCTCTACTTCCCCAAGGCGGGCTACATCAGCGACCCGATGCTGGCGACCCAGAACATCCAGGCCGCGGCACGGCGCGCCGGGGCGATCTTCGTTCTGGGCGAGCGGGTGGTGTCGGTCGACCAGAAGGACGGCCGCACCGCCGGCGTCACGCTGGAGAGCGGGCGGCGGCTGCGGGCCCCGGTCGTGGTCAACGTCGCCGGGCCGCATTCCTACAAGATCAACGAGATGGCGGGCGTCACGGGCGGCATGAACATCCACACCCGGGCGCTGCGCGTCGAGGTTGCGCATGTGCCCTCGCCGGCCGGGTTCGACTTCGAGAAGGACGGGTCGATCTGCTCGGATGCCGACATCGGCGGCTACTGGCGGCCCGAGGTCGGCAACAAGATCCTGATTGGCAGCGAGGAGCCGGAATGCGACCCGCTGGAGTGGGTCGACCCCGACCAGTGGAACCGCAACGTCACCGAGCAGGCCCGGCTGCAGGCACTGCGCGGCGCCCAGCGCTTCCCCACCATGGGCGTGCCGAACAGCGTGCAGGGCATCGCCGATCTCTACGACGCCTCCGACGACTGGATCCCGATCTACGACAAGTCGGATCTGCCGGGCTTCTACATGGCGGTGGGAACCAGCGGCAACCAGTTCAAGAACGCCCCCGTGGTCGGGATGATGATGCGCGCGCTCATCGACTACTGCGAGGGCGGCGCCGACCATGATGCCGAACCCTTCGGCTTCCCGCTGCCGAACATGGACTACGTGCTGAACATGCGGTTCTGCTCGCGCCGGCGCGAGATCAACCGTGAGAGCAGCTTCTCGGTGGTCGGCTGACGATGGCGGCGCCGGCCTTCGTGGACTGCTACGGCGATGTCGCCGAGCGGCTGGCGCCGGAGCATCTGGCGCTCGTGCCCGGGGTCGAGGTGATCCCGGGCGCGGCGACCGGCGAGGACGAGCTGATCGGGCGGATGCAGGGGCGGCTCCATGTGCTGGCCTACATGGCCTACATGTCGGGCCGGGTTCTGCGCGCCTGCCCCGAGTTGCGAACGATCGCCTATCTCTCCACCGGCCTTGCCACTCATGGCGACCTTGACGAGGCGGCTCGGCTGGGCATCCGCTTCGAGGGGGTGAAGGGCTACGGCGACCGCGCCGTGGCCGAGCATGCGATTCTGCTGGCACTGGCCGCGCTGCGCCGGCTGGCCGAGATGGACCGGCGGGTGCGCGCCGGTGCCTGGGGGCTCATGCGCGGCGAGGAGTTCGCGGGCCGGACCTTCGGGTTGATTGGGCTGGGCGGGATCGGCGCCGAGACCGCGCGGCTGGCGCATGCGCTCGGCGCCCGCACCATCGGCTGGAGCCGGTCGGGCGGTGCCGGCGGCGCACCGGTGGAGCTGATGGCGGCGGAACGGGTGCTGGCCGAGGCCGACATCCTGTCGCTGCACCTCGCCCTGACGCCCGACACCGCTGGCTGGCTGGACGCCGGGCGGATCGCGGCGATGAAGCGCGGGGCGATCCTTGTCAACACCGCCCGCGGCGGGCTGGTGGACGAGGCCGCGCTGCTCGTGGCGCTGGCGTCCGGGCAGGTCGGCCATGCCGCGCTCGACGTGCTTGCGAACGAGCCGATGCCGGCCGGACATCCCCTTGCGGCGCTCGATTGCGTCACCCTGACTCCCCATTCGGCCTGGCTGACGACGGCGGCGACCGACCGCCTGCTGGCAGCGGGCTTCACGCTTCTGGCCCGCCATGTCGCCCGCGGCTGAGGGAGGCGGCCGGGCGGTCGACGCGCTTGCCCGCTTCGTCGCCCGGCTCGGTCCTGCCGACATCCCCCCGACGGTGCTGGCGCGTGCCGGCGACTGCCTGCTTGACGTGCTGGGCGCTGCGGTGGCGGGGCGTGATGCGGGCTCGTCGCGCGCCATGGCCGGGGTGATGGCGGCGCAGTTCCCCCCCGGCCCGGCGCGGCTGTGGTTCACCGACGCCCCCGCGCGCAGCCCGATCGCGGCGGCAACCGCCAATGCCATGGCCGCGACCGCGCTCGACATCGACGATGGCCACCGCAAGGCCGCCGGCCATCCCGGAGCCGCCGTGGTGGCGGCCGCCTGCGCCGCCGCCGAGGCGGCGGACGCGCGGATGGACGAGCTCATGGCTGCGATCGTGGCCGGCTACGAGGCGGCGATCGCTGTCGCCCTGGCGCGGCGGCCGACCCATCACAGCTCCACCGTCTCGGGCCGGTGGAGCGGCGTCGGCGCGGCGGTGGCGGCGGCGCGGCTGATGCGGCTGCCGCCCCCGGCCATGGCCGAGGCGATCCTGATCGCCGAACAGCACGCGCCCCGCGTCGCCGCCGCGATGCACCACGGATTCGCCGGATCGGACGTCAAGGAAGGCATCGCCTGGTCGGTGCACAGCGGGATGTTCGCGGCCGAGCTCGCTGCGGCTGGCTTCCGCGGCTACCCGCAGGCCTTCGATCAGGGGATCCTCTACGACCCGGCCCGGCTGGTGGACGGGCTGGGACGGTTCGATGCCCTCGCGGGGCTGTTCTTCAAGCCCTATGCCTGCTGCCGCTGGAGCCACTCGGCGATCGACGCGCTGGCCGGCCTGCTGTCTGAGACCGGGGTGCAGGCCGAGGCGATCGAGGCCATCGAGGTCGAGACCTTCGCGCGCGCCACCGGGCTTGGCAACCATCCAGCCCCGGCCAGCGAGGCCGAGGCGCAGTTCTCGATTCCGTTCTGCCTCGGGGTCGTGGCGGTGGCCGGTGCCGAGGCGCTGACCCCGATGGACGCGCGGCTGATCGGAAACGGGAGGGTGGAGGCGGTGGCCCGCAGGGTGAGGGTATCGACGAGCCCGGACATGGACGCGCTTTTCCCCGGCCTCGCCCCGGCCCGGGTGCGGCTTCGCAGCGGCGGGCAGACCTTCCTGCGCACCGTCGAGGCGGCCTTCGGCGACCCCACCAACCCGATGGGCCGCGACGATCTCCGCTCCAAGTTCCGCACGCTCGCCGCCCCGCATCTGGACGCGGACCGGATCGGCGCGATCGTCGCCCTCTGCGCCCAGCCGGGCGACCCTGCCGTTTCCGTGCGGGCGGCGCTGGCGCCGCTTGCCGGCGGCCGGGGAAGCACTCTGCCGGGCTGAGCCCCCCGCCCCCGGGGACGGCCGCCCTCACCCCGGGCGCGCCCAGCGGGCTGGCTCCGGGGGGAGTGGCGCGGCGCGGCGTCAGCCGTCGGTGCGCGCGGGTCCGCCCAGCCGCGAGACCGCCGCGGCAAGCTGCGCACAGGCGCGCGCGAGTGCATCCTCGGATTTGGCAAAGCACAGCCGCAGATGTCCCGGGGCACCGAAGGCGCTGCCAGGCACCAGCGCCACGCCCGCATGTTCCAGCAGGAAGGCGCTGAGGTCGGTGTCGCTGGCCATCGTCGTGTCGCCTGGCGCCTGCAGGCCGATCAGGCCCTGGCAATCGAGGAAATGGTAGAAGGCGCCGGGCGGCCGGCCCGCCCGCAGCCCCGGGACGCCGGCGAGCGCGGCAGCCACCTGGTCGCGCCGGCGGGCATAGGCCGCGCACCAAGCCGCGACGAAGTCCTGCGGGCCGGTGAGCGCGGCCAGCGCTGCCGCCTGCCCCACCGAGGAGGCGTTGGTGGTCTGCTGGCCCTGCAGCTTGACCATCGCGTCGATCAGATCCTGCGGCCCGGCGGCATAGCCGATGCGCCAGCCGGTCATGGCATAGGCCTTGGAGACCCCGTTCACCGTCAGCACCCGGTCGGCGAGGTCGGGGGCGACAGCGGCCATGGTGGCGAAGGGCGTGCCGTCGAAGCGGATCGATTCGTAGATGTCGTCGCTCAGCACCGCCACGCCGGGATGGGCGCGCAGCACCTCGGCCAGCGCCCGCAGTTCGCCGGCCGAATAGACCGCCCCGGTGGGGTTGCCGGGCGAATTCAGGATCAGCCAGCGGCTGCGCGGCGTGATCGCGGCGGCGAGCGCGTCGGCCCCGAGCTTCCAGCCGCGCGCGGCGTCGCAGGGCACCACCACCGGCACGCCGCCGCAAAGCCCCGCGATGTCGTAGTAGCTGACCCAGAAGGGCGCCGGCACGATCACCTCGTCGCCCGGCTCGAGCGTGGCCATGAGGGCGTTGAAGATCAGCTGCTTGCCGCCGTTGCCCACCACCACCTGGGACGCTTCGACGGCCATCCCGTGGTCGCGGCGGAATCTGGCCGCGATGGCCGCCCGCAACGCGGCGGTTCCGGCGACGTCGGTGTAGCGGGTCTGGCCGGCACGGGCGGCTGCATGGGCGGCCTCGACCACATGCGCGGGCGTGTCGAAGTCGCTTTCGCCCTCGGCCAGATCGATCACCGGGCGGCCCGAGGCCGCAAGCGCCCGCGCAAGCTGCGACAGCCGGACCGTGCCCGACACCCGCGCGGCCCGAAGCCGCCCGCTGATGTGCATCCATTTCTCTCCAATAGAATATACTTTCAATATATGCAGACCCGCCCTACACTGTCCAGACCCAGGACGAGGTGCGGCGATGCTGCTTTACGACCCCGAGGGCGCTACCTACCAGATCGACGGCAGTCGGATGGATCTGGCGCGCGAATACCGCGACCGCCTGCGCGGGCCGTTCGGCCACGAATTGCAGAAGGTGCTCGACCGGATGCGCAACACGCCGATGAAGGGGCGTTATGCGCTGATCGTGGTCGTGCCGTTCCGCGAGTACGCGCTGTGCCGGCTGAGCGGGGTGCGCGGCGTGGCCCCGGAGGTGGTGCCCGGGGTCCGTTACCGAAGCATGGCCGAGGCGGAGTGGGACATCTTCAAGCGGCGCTGGCGCGACCTGACCGGGCAGGAGGTGACGGTGGAGGATGCGGCCCATGGATAGCAGCACCGGGCTTCTGGGCTACTGCCAGCCGCTCGTCACCCGCCCCGGAGAGACGGTGGAGCTGAAGGTCTCGTCGAACGGGCCCGACCGCTGCCGCGTCGAGGTGCTGCGGGTGATCTGCGGCGACATCGACCCGAATGGCCCGGGCGCGGCGTTCGAGGCCCAGGAGTGGGGCCGGGCCGACGGCCTGCCGGTGCAGGGCCAGCCCGTTGTGGCGGGTTCGCACGCAGTCGCGCGGCGGGCCCCGGGGCTGCCGGGCGTGACGGGGATCGTGCTGTCCTGCCTGCTCTTCCCCACGCTGCCCGCGGCCGGTCGGGCGCAGGCGGTGGTCGACTGGGGACCGCTGGGGCTGAGGCTGGACGGCAAGGGGCGGCTCTTTGCTGCCGCGGGTGCCGCCCGCGCGGTGCTGGCCGAGCCGCTGCTGCGCCGCTTCTGGTACCGGGTCACGATGACGGCGGCGCCGGGGGAGGAAGGGCTGTCGCTGGTGGCCGAGATGGTAGCCCCCGTCGCGGGCCACCCGGCAAGCCAGAGCGCCGCCGCGGCGCTGGCGGCACTGCCGCTGCCCGAAGCCGCGGACCCGCTCGTCCTCGCGGCGGCGGCGGTGCGGCGGCAGGACGGGCGGCTGTTCGTCGCCGAATGCTACAACGGCAAGATCGAGGCGCCGGCGCTGCGACGCAGCGACGACGGGGCGCTGCTGGCCGGCTGGGATTTCGGCCGCGACCAGCCGGCGGCCGTGGTCCGCGATCTCGGGCCCGCGGGCTGCGACCTCGATCTCGTCAACACGCCGATGCGCGGGGCGGCCGGGCACCTCTGGGACGGGTCGGTGGAAAGCTGGCCGCGCGCGCCCGGCCAGTATGCCGCGATCCACTTCCACGACGACGACATGACCGACTGCCGCTGGGACACGACGCTGGCGATCACGCCGCCGGCGACGGCGCGCAGCGGCTTCTACATCGCGAGGATGACCGCGCCCGGGGTGCAGAGCGACGTGCCCTTCTTCGTCTCGGCACGGCCCGGCGAGGCCCGCGCGCCGGTGCTCGTGATCGCGGCGACGGCGACCTACATGGCTTACGCAAACACCCACATCAAGTTCGACAGCCACAACACCGAGAACCTCTACGAGGCGCCGATGGCGCTGAGCGAGGACGAGCTCTACCTCAACCTGCACCGCGAACTGGGGCTGTCGCACTACGACACCCATGCCGACGACAGCGGGGTGATCTACGCCGGCGAGCGTCGGCCGATGCTGAACATGCGGCCCGGCCTCTACACCTTCAACTACCTCAACGACACCCATGTGCTGAAATGGCTGGAGGGGCGCGGCATCGCCTACGACGTCGCCACCGACCACGACCTGCACCGCGATGGCCGGGCGCTGCTCGACGGCTACCGCGTGGTGATGACGCTGTCGCACCCCGAGTACTACTCGACCCCCATGTGGGACGCGCTGCACGGCTGGCAGGAGGCGGGCGGGCGGCACATGTATCTCGGCGGCAATGGCTTCTACTGGCGGATTGCGTGGTCGGACGACCACCCCGGGGTGATCGAGAACCGCCGCGGCATCTCGGGCGTGCGCACATGGGAAGGCGAGCCGGGCGAGCACCACCTCAGCTTCAACGGCGAGCCGGGCGGTTTGTGGCGCACCCACGGCCGGGCCCCGCAGCGGCTGGTCGGCACCGGCTTCAGCTCCACCCTGTTCGTCCGCTCGACCTGGTTCCGGCGCAGCCAGGCCTCGCACGACCCGCGCCTCGATTTCGTCTTCCGCGGGGTCAACAGCGAGGTGATCGGCGATTTCGGCTTTCGCGGCGGCGGCGCCGTGGGGCTCGAGATCGACCGCTGGGACGCCGACCTCGGCTCGCCGCCCGGGTCGGTGATCCTCGCCACCTCGGAATACGAGAGCGAGGGCGCGCTGCTGACGGGCGAGGAGTACATCACCACCACGCGCGCCCTTGACGGGGTGCAGAACGGGCGGGCGCGCTGCGACATGGTCTTCCTCACGACGGCCGGCGGCGGCGCCGTGTGGTCCACAGGGACTATCGCCTGGGCCACGTCGCTGTTGTGGAACGGCGGCGAGAACAGCGTGTCGCGGATCACCGCCAACGTGCTCGACCGCTTCCTCGACCCTGCTCCGTTCCCCGCCTGACGACCGGCAGGTGGCCGATCCGCGCCGGCGCGCGTTCTGTCGCAGCCCGGTGCCGCCGCAGAGTTTGACGCACCACATATACCTGTCGTATATCTGAACCCCTCGGCAGCCCTCCCAGCGCGGTGCGGCGCCGGTCGCGTGGAGGACCCCATGGGCATGATCCGCATCGACACCACCATCTGCGCCGCCTGCCGCATCTGCGAGCTCGGCTGTTCGTTCCACCATCTCGGCGCCTTCGCCCCGCGCCGCAGCAGCATCGTCATCCGCAAGCTGGCTGCGCGGGCCGAGGTGGCTGCCGAGGTACTGGAGGCGGCGGCCGACGGTCGGCCGGCGTGCGACGGCTGCCCCGACCGGCGCGCACCGGTCTGCGCCGAATGGTGCCCGACGGGCGCGATTTCGGTCACCCGGCAGGCAGAGGAGGCATGAGCATGGACATCCCCACCCCGGCCGCCGGCCGCATCCTGGACGTCGACCTGACGGCCGGCACCATCGCCACGCTTCCCACGTCGCGCTATGCCGAGGGTGTCATCGGCGGCTCGGGCATCGCCATCCGCGCGATGCTCGAGCGCATCCCCGCCGGCACCCGCCCGCTCGACCCGGCCAACCTGATGGTGTTCAGCGCGGGACTGCTTGTCGGAACGCCAGCCCCGGCCGCCTGCCGCACCCATGTCGCGGCGATGAATGCCCTGACCGGGGGTTACGGGGCCGCTAGCGCCGCCGGCTTTTTCGCCCCCGAGCTGAAGTATGCCGGCTTCGACAACATCCTCGTCAGCGGTCGGGCCGAGCACCTGTCGTACCTCTGGATCGAGGACGGGCGGGCCGAGGTCCGCGACGGGCGGTTCCTGGCCGGGCTGACCACCGGCGAGACCGAGGACGCCATCCACGCCGCCCACGGCGACCCCTCGATCCAGATCCTCTCGATCGGCCCGGCCGGAGAGGCGCTCGCGGCGGCGGCGACGATCATCGTCAGCCGCTTCCGCTCGGCCTCGCGCTGCGGCCTGGGGGCGGTGATGGGCTCCAAAAATCTCAAGGCGATCGCGGTGCGCGGCAGCGGCGCCATCCGGGTGGCCCAGCCCGACAGCTTCACCCGCCTCTGCGGCCGGCTCGCGGGAAGGCTGGACGGATCGACCACGGTCAAGATGCTGCGCCGCTTCGGCACCCCGGCCTCGTTCCTGCAGTGGAACAAGATGGGCAACCTGCCCGGGCGCAACTACCAGGACACCACGCTCGCCCCCGGCGTGGCCGAGCGCTTCACCCCCGCGCAGCTGCACCGCGAGGCGCTGGTGCGCAGCTTCGCCTGCTTCTCCTGTCCGATCCGCTGCACGCAGGCCACGCATCTGACCGACGGCAAGTATGCCGGCACCCGCGGCGAGAAGCTGGAATGCCAGGCGTTCTGGGATTTCGGTGCCAAGCTCGGGGCCGACAACGTGGCCGCGGTGGTGAAGTCATCGGCGCTGTGCGGCGAACTCGGGCTCGACATGAACAACGCGTCGGGCGCCATCGCCTGGGCGATGGAATGCTGGCAGCGCGGCATCCTGACCGAGAAGGACACCGGCGGCCTCGACCTCTCCTGGGGGAACGAAGAGGCGATCGTCACCCTGCTGCACCAGATCGCCCGCGGCACCGGCCTCGGAGCCCTGCTGAAGGACGGCGCC
This sequence comes from Paracoccaceae bacterium, assembly GCA_023383015.1. Lineage (GTDB taxonomy): Bacteria > Pseudomonadota > Alphaproteobacteria > Rhodobacterales > Rhodobacteraceae > JAHDXW01. The sequence goes on along the minus strand of JAHDXW010000005.1, from coordinate 134,519 downwards.
CGTGCCGCGGCAGCCCGGCTCGGCCGCGGCTCGGAGGCGTTCGTCATGCATGTCAAGGGGCAGGATCTGGCCGAGGAGTTCCGCGGCCTCGTCGGCTGGGCCCTGGGGATCATGGTCTCCGAGCGCGGCGGCGCCCACACCACCGGCGCGCCGCTCGCCGAACGCTACTCGATCAGCGCCGAGCGGTCGCGCGAGTTGTTCGGTGTGGACAGCGCCGCCGATCCGATGGCCTACGAGGGCAAGGCCGAACTCGTCGTCTATTACCAGCGGTTCCACGCGGTGCTTGAGGCGCTCGGCAGCTGCTTCTTCGCCTCGAACTGGCTGGGCGCCGACCTGCTTGGCCCCGAGGACTATCTTGCGCTGGCCAACCTGGCCTGCGGCGCGGACATGTCGCGCGAGGAGTTCCTTGCGGCCGGCGAGCGGATTCACACGCTGCAGAAGCTGTTCAACCTCCGGCACACGGCGCATGCGCGCGCTGACGACCTGCCGCCGGCGCGGATGTTCGAGGTGCCGGAATCCTCTCGCGGCTACCGGATCGGTCTTGACCGGGCAAGCTGGGAACGGCTGCTGGACCGCTACTATGACCTGCACGGCTGGGACCGCGAGACCACCGCGCCAAGCGCCAGCGCGCTGTCGGCGCTGGGGCTGGACGCCTATTGCGGGCCTGCCTCCGGTCACCGCGAGCCGGCCGCGGCCCCTGCCTGAGGCGCGGCCGGCCCGCCTGGCGGCCGGGCCTGCCCCCGCGACCGTGGGGGCCGCACCGACGTCTGCGACCACCGGCCGGCACTTCCTCCGCGATACCTGCCGGCGCGGCGCGGACCGCCCGTGCGGCACCTCGCCCCGCTGACGGCCACAGGGCCCCTCCCCGGGCGGCGGCGCAGCCGCATCGCCCGCGGTGGTGTGTCGGGTCTCGACAAGTCTTATATCTTATAGAAGAATGCACCTGCCACGGCCCGCAGGAGGATTCGCCGACCATGGCCAGCGTGATCGCCGCGGGCGCCGCCGCCGTCGACTTCGTCATGACGGTGGATGCGCTGCCAACCCGTGCCGAGAAGTACCGTGCCCGCGACGCCGCGGTGGTCGGCGGCGGCTGCGCTGCGACGGCGGCGGTGGCGGTCGCTCGCCTCGGCGGCACGGCGCGGCTTGCCACCCGGCTTGGCGAGGACGAGGTCGGCGCGATGATCGTCGCGGGCCTGCTGGCCGAAGGAGTGGACTGCACGCTCGTCCGCCGCTTCGGCGGCTGCCGGTCGTCCTTCTCGACGGTTCTCGTCGACGCCGCGGGCGACCGGCAGATCGTCAACTTCCGCGACCCCGCGCTGCCCGCCGGCGCGGCGTGGCTGGAGACCGCCCCGCTCGCCCGCTTCGGCGCCGCGCTCGCCGACACCCGCTGGCCGGAGGGCGCGCTGGCGCTGATGGCGCGGGCACGGGCGGCCGGCGTGCCCGGGGTGATCGACGCCGAGGCGCCGGTGGTGCCGGCCGCGGACGCACTGCGGCTGGCCTCGCATGTCGTCTTCTCGGCGCAGGGGCTGCGCGACTTCACCGGCCGCGAAGACCTCGCCGACGGCCTGGCGTCGGCCGAGGAAGCGACCGGCGCCTGGGTCGCCGTCACCGACGGTGCGGCCGGCGCCCTGTGGCGGGCGGGGGGAACCGTCCGCCGCGCACCGGCCTTCGGCATCCGCGCCGTCGACACGCTGGGGGCGGGCGACGTCTGGCATGGGGCCTTCGCCCTCGGCCTGGCCGAGGGGCAGGACGAGACCGGCGCCATCCGCTTCGCGCATGCCGCAGCCGCACTGAAATGCACCCGGCCGGGGGGCCGCGCCGGCACCCCCAACCGCGCCGAGGTCGAGGCTTTCCTGAAGGAGACCACCGAATGCAGCTGACACCCGGAAAGCTCTGGGGAATGCGGCGCATGGCCGACGCCGCGGGGCGCTTCAAGATGACCGCGGTCGACCAGCGGCCGCCGATCAAGGGCCCGATCGCGCGCCACTACGGCCTGCCCGAGGCGCCGTGGGAGGATGTCGCCGGCTTCAAGGCGCTGCTGATCGAGACCCTGCAGCCGGAAAGCTCGGCGCTGCTGCTCGACCCCCACTACGCCATCCCGCGCGGCATCGGCCTGCTGTCGCCCTCCAAGGGGCTGATCGTGACGCTGGAGGATTCGCTCTTCACCGAGACGGCAGAGGGCCGGATGTCGGCCGAGATCGACGACTGGTCGGTGGAGAAGATCAAGCGCATGGGCGGCGATGCGGTAAAGGTGCTGGCCTGGTACCGACCCGATGCCGGGGCGCGGGTGCTTGCCCACCAGCGCGATTTCGTCGCCCGCATCGGCGCCGCCTGCGCCCGCTACGACCTGCCGTTCCTGTTCGAGCTGCTCGTCTATCCGCTGGCGGCCGATGCCGAGCAAACCCGCGACTATGTCGAGATGAAGAGCAAGCGCGCCGACCACGTGCTGCAGAGCGTCGCCGAGTTCGCGCGGGCCGACTACGGCGTCGACGTCTTCAAGCTGGAAAGCCCGGTCGCCGCGGCGGCGGTGCCGGGGGTGGGTGGCGAGGGCTGGCAGGAGGTGCAGACCCTCTTCGACGAGATGGGAAGGCTCGCCGGGCGGCCCTGGGTGATGCTGTCGGCAGGCGCCGGCAAGGCCGAGTTCCGCGCCATCCTGACCCATGCCTACCGCGCCGGCGCCGCCGGCTACCTGGCCGGACGGGCGATCTGGCTGGATGCCTTCGGCCGCTTCCCGGACTGGCCGGCAATGCGCGCGGCGCTCGAGGGCGAGGCGTGCGCCTACATGCGCGAGCTGAACGCGCTGACCGACGCCGAGGCCCGGCCCTGGCACGCGCACCCCTGCTGGGGCGGCGACGGCGCCGCTTTCCACCCCGCCGATGCAAGCTTCCGCCACGTCTACCAGGGGTTCTCGGCATGACCGGCCCGCTGACCGGCGTGTTGGCCCTCGGCCGGCCGACCTTCGATCTCGCCTATGCCGGAGAGCGGCTGGCGGCGATGCGCGGGGCGATCGCGGCTGCGGGGGTCGAGACCGTCGGGCCCGTCGAGCTGCTGCTCGATGCCGCCGCCGCCCGCGCCGGGCTCGAGGCGCTTGTCACCCGCGGGGTCGACCGGATCCTCGTTCTGCAGGTGACCTTCACCGACGCCGCCATGATCGCCGAGGTCGCGGCGCGCTTTGGCGGACCGCTCGCCCTCTGGGCCCCGCCCGAGCCACGGGCGGGCGGGCGGCTCCGCCTCAATGCGCTCTGCGGCCTCAATCTCGCCTCCCATGCGCTCGGCCTGCGCGGCCGGCGCTTCGGCTGGCTGTTCGCCGATCCGGCGGAGGAGGGCGCGCCGGCGGCCGTCAGGGCGCTGCTCGCGGGCGGGCGCGATGTCCGCCCGCCGGTCCTGCCCGCGCCGGCGGCACCCGCCGAGGGGGGCGGAGCGGCGGCCGCACGCCGGCTATCGGGCCGGCGCATCGGCCGCATCGGCGTCCATCCCGAGGGCTTCGACACCTGCGCCTACGACGCCGCGGCGGTGCAGCGGATGACCGGCGTCGCGGTGGTCGAGCGGACGCTGCCCGACCTCTTCGCCCGCGCCCGCGCGGTGCCCGCTGCTGCGGTGGCGGCGGCAAGGCAGGAGGCCGCAGCCGCGGTGCAGGGGCTCGAGGCGCTCGACGCGGACGAACTCGACCGTTCGCTGCGCCTGCGCGCCGCGCTCGCCGCGCTCGCCAGGGAGCAGCAAATCGACGCCTTCGCCATCCGCTGCTGGCCCGAGGCCTTCACCGAGCACGGCGGGGCAGTCTGCGGGCCCGCGGCGATGCTTGGCGAGGCGCGCACCCCCTGCGCCTGCGAGGCCGACGTCTACGGTGCGCTGACCCAGCTTCTGCTGCAGGAGATCGCCGCCGCACCGGTATTCCTGGCCGATCTCGTCGATGTCGATGCCGGCGACGACAGCGCCGTGGTCTGGCACTGCGGGCAGGCGCCGCTGTCGCTGGCCGACCCCGCCGTGCCGGCGCGCGCCACCGTGCATTCCAACCGCCGCATGGCGCTGCTGTTCGAGTTCGCGCTGAAGCCCGGCCGCATCACACTGGCACGGATCAGCCAGGCGCAGGGGAGGCCGCGGATGGTGATCGCCGGGGCCGAGATGCTGCGCCGGCCGATGGCCTTCACCGGCACCTCGGGCGTGCTGCGCTTCGACGCCCCGGCCGGGCGGGTGCTTGCCGGCGTAATCGACGGCGGGCTCGAGCACCACATGGCGCTGGCCTACGGCGACCACCGCGCCGCGCTGGCCGAGGCGGCCGCAGCGCTTGGCCTTCCGGTGCAGGACCTCTGCGCGGACTGAGTCGGGGCGGGCTCAGCGCAGGTCGGCGGCGTAATGCGTCGTCGCCGTGAGGCAGCGCGACAGCCGGAGTTCCACCGGCTTGTCCTCGAGGTCGAAGGCGATACGGTGGATTTCGAGCAGCGGCGCGCCTTCGGCGACGCCCAGCGTGCCGGCGTCGGCGGCGACGGCCGGCACCGCCTTCAGCCGCTCGCGCGCGCCGGCGATCGTCACCCCCCAGCGTTCCGAGAACAGCCGGTAGAGGTTGTTGGGCAACTCCTCCAGCGCCGCGATGCCGGCGAAGCGGGTGGCCGGCAGCACGATCGTCTCGACCAGGATCGGCGCGGCGCCGAAGACGCGCAGCCGCTCGACCCTGTGGACCGTTGCGCCCGGCGACAGCCCCAGGGCGGCCGCCTCGGCCGTGCCCGCCCTGCCCGACCGGCGGTGAAGGACGCGCGAATCGGGCAGTTGCCGGGGGCCGTCGTCGGGCGACAGCCGGAAGAACTGGAACAGGATGCGGCCGTCCTCGGGCACGGCGACGAAGGTTCCGCGCCCCTGCCTGCGAACCAGCAGGTGCGCGGCCGTCATCTCGTCCAGCGCCTTGCGGATGGTGCCCTGGCTGACGCCCAGTTCGCGCGCGAGTTCCGCCTCGCTGGGGATCAGCGCGCCCGGCTGCCAGCGGCCGTCGATCAGGCGCTGGGTCAGCAGTTCGCGCACCCGGGCATAAAGGGGCTTGTAGCCGACCTTCCCTGCGTCCGTCATGCGCCGCCCCTGCCCGAGCCCATGGCCGGAGACTACACCGTTCCATTGACTCCGGCCAGATCTTCTGTCTTATGTCTTATACAAGATTTCACTGCATGAGGGGGGGCCATGCCCGCACCGCATCTGCTTGTCCACGAGCACAGGGACAACGTGGGCGTCGTCGTCGTCGAGGGGCTGAAGGCGGGGACGCGCATGCTCGGCTGCGTGACCGCCGACAATTCGACCTTCGATCTCGAGGCGGGTGCCGATATCCCGATCGGCCACAAGGTCGCCCTCGTCGATCTCCGGGCGGGCGACACCGCGATCAAGTACGGCGAGGACATCGGCCGCATCGTCGCCGACGTGGCCCGCGGCGGCCACGTCCACGTCCACAATCTCAAGACCAAGCGGTGGTGAGGCCGGCATGAACGCCTTTGCGAACCTGACCTTCAGGGGCTACCGTCGCGAGAACGGCCGCGTCGGCGTGCGCAACCACGTCGTCATCCTGCCGGTCGACGACATCTCCAACGCTGCCTGCGAGGCGGTGGCCAACAACATCAAGGGCACGCTGGCGCTGCCTCATGCCTACGGCCGGCTGCAGTTCGGGGCCGACCTCGACCTGCATTTCCGCACCATGATCGGGACCGGCGCCAACCCCAACGTCGCCGCCTGCGTGGTCATCGGCATCGAGCCGGGCTGGACGCGGAAGATCGCCGACGGCATCCGCGCCACCGGCAAGCCGGTGGCCGAGTTCTCGATCGAGCAGAAGGGCGATCTCGAGACGATCCGCGCCGCCTCCTGGGCGGCCAAGGAGTTCGTCCACCACGCGAGCGAGCTGCAGCGCGAGGACTGCCCGATGTCCGAGCTGTGGGTGTCGACCAAATGCGGCGAGAGCGACACCACCACCGGCCTCGGCTCATGCCCGACGGTCGGCAACATGTACGACAAGCTGATCCCCGGGGGCATCTACGGCTGCTTCGGCGAAACCTCCGAGATCACCGGCGCCGAGCACATCTGCAAGGCCCGCGCCGCCACGCCGGAGGTCGGCGAGCGCTGGCATGCGATGTGGAAGGCCTACCAGGACGAGGTGATCGAGGCCCACAAGACCGACGACCTCTCCGAAAGCCAGCCGACCAAGGGCAACATCGAGGGCGGGCTGACGACGATCGAGGAGAAGGCGCTCGGCAACCTCGAGAAGATCGGCCGGACCTCGCGCTACATCGACATCCTCGAACCCGCCGAGGCGCCCGCCAAGGGCCCCGGCCTCTATTTCATGGACAGTTCGTCGGCGGCGGCCGAATGCGTGACGCTGATGGCCGCGGGCGGCTATGTGGTCCACACCTTCCCCACCGGCCAGGGCAACGTCATCGGCAACCCGATCGTGCCGGTCATCAAGATCACCGCCAACCCGCGCACGGTGCGGACGATGGGCGAGCATGTCGACCTCGACGTCTCGGGCATCCTGCGGCGCGAGATGACGATCGACCAGGCCGGCGACGCGCTGATCGAGATGATCCGGCGCACCGCCAGCGGCCGGGCGACGGCGGCCGAGGCGCTCGGCCACCGCGAGTTCGTGATGACCAAGCTTTACCGCAGCGCCTGACCCCGCCCATGGCCGCGATCGTCGTCTCCGAGTTCATGGACGAGGCGGCGGTCGCCCGCCTCGCCGCCCGCCACGACACCCTCTGCGACCCGGCGTTGGTCGACGACCCCGGCCGGCTTGCCGCGGCGCTGGGCGACGCCCGGGCGCTGGTGGTCCGCAACCGCACCCAGGTGCGCGGGCCGCTGCTCGCCGCCGCACCGCGCCTTGCCTGCGTGGGCCGGCTGGGGGTGGGACTCGACAACATCGACATGGCTGCCTGCGCCGCCCGCGGCATCGCCGTCTACCCCGCGACCGGCGCGAACGACCTGTCGGTGGCGGAATATGTGCTGACGGCGGCGCTGGTCCTGCGCCGCGGTGCCTGGAGCGCGACCGCCGAGGTCGCGGCCGGCGGCTGGCCGCGCACGCGGCTGATGGGGCGCGAGCTGTCGGGCGCCGTGCTTGGGCTGGTGGGGTTCGGCGCAATCGGGCGGCTGACCGCCGCCCGCGCCGCGACACTGGGCATGGAGATCTGGGCCCACGACCCCCACCTTCCCGCCGACAGCGCGCTCTGGGCCGGGGCGCGGCGCTGCAGTCTTCCCGACCTTCTGGCCGGGGCCGATGTCGTCAGCCTGCATGTGCCGCTGACGGAGGCCACGCGCCACCTGATCGACGCGGCCGCGCTGGCGGCGATGAGACCTGGCGCGATCCTGGTCAACGCCGCACGGGGCGGTGTCGTCGACGAGGCCGCGCTGGCGGCGGCGCTGCGGGCCGGCCGGCTTGGCGGCGCGGCGCTCGACGTCTTCGAGACCGAACCGCTGACGGCCGAGGCCGGGGCCCGGTTCGCCGGCCTAGCCAACCTGATCCTGACCCCTCACATCGCCGGGGTGACGGCGGAATCGAACGGCCGCGTCTCGCATCTGGTCGCCGACCGGGTGCTTGCGCATCTGGAGGGCGAATGATGAGCCGGACGCTCGCGGTGGCCGCGGCGCACGACCTCGCGGTGGCGGCGCTGGTCGCCTCCGGCACCGCCCCGGCGAACGCCGCCTCGGTAGCCGCGGCGCTGACCGGGGCCGAGCTTGCCGGACAGGCCGGCCACGGGCTGCGCCGGCTGCCGGCCTATGCCGCGCAGGTGCGCACCGGCAAGGTGGACGGGCGCGCGGTCGCCACCGCCAGCCATCCGCGCCCGGCACTGGCCGCCATCGACGCCGGTCACGGCTTTGCCTATCCCGCGCTTGACCTCGCCGTGGCCGAGCTTCTCCGGCTGGCGCCGCGCCATGGCGTGGCCGCGGCCGGCATCCGCCGGTCGCACCACGCGGGCGTCGCGGGCCTGTTCGTCGAGCGGCTGGCAGGGGCCGGGCTGGTGGGGCTGATGTTTGCCAACACCCCCGGGGCGATGGCCGCCTGGGGCGGGTCGCGCCCGCTCTTCGGGACCGACCCCATCGCCTTCGCCTGCCCGGTCGCCGGCGGCGCGCCGGTGGTCGTGGATGTCTCGCTGTCGCGCGTCGCCCGCGGCAAGGTGATGGCGGCGGCCCAGCAGGGCGCGCCGATCCCCGAGGGCTGGGCGCTCGACGCCGCCGGCCGGCCGACCACCGACGCCGCCGCCGCGCTTGCCGGCACCATGCTACCGATGGGCGATGCCAAGGGAACCGCGCTGGCGCTGATGGTCGAGATGCTGGCCGCCGGGCTGACCGGGGCGAACTTTGCCGCCGAGCAGTCGAGCTTCTTCGACGCCAAGGGCCCGCCGCCCGGCACCGGCCAGCTATTGGTCGCCTTCGACGCCCGCGCCTTCGACGCCGCTGCCCCCGACCGTTTTGCCGCGCTGGCCGCGGCGGTGGAGGCCGACCCGCCCGCCCGCCTGCCCGGCCGCCGCCGCCAGGCGCACGCGTCGCGGATTGCGGCCGAGGGAATCGCCGTCGACGAGGCGCTGCTGGCCGAGATCGAGGCGATCGCCCGCGGGCGCGCGCCATGAATGCCGAAGTCTTCGGGCGGCTCGCCGACGGCAGCGCGGTGCAGCGCCTGCGCATCTCCGGCGGCGGGATCTCGGCGGCGATACTGACCTGGGGCGCCGTGGTGCAGGATCTGCGGCTGGAAGGCCATGCTGCCCCGCTCGTGCTCGGCTTCGAGGCGTTCGATGCCTATCCTGCGCATTCGCCCTATTTCGGTGCAATCGCCGGCCGCTACGCCAACCGCATCCGCGACGGCCGCTTCGTCCTCGATGGCCGGGTGGTGCAGGTCGAGACCAACTTCCTCGGCCGTCATCTCCTGCACGGCGGCGCCCGCGGGATCGGCAAGCGGCTGTGGCGGATCGCCGATGCCGGGCCCGACCGCCTGCGCCTGGAGATCACCGATCCCGACGGGCACGCCGGCTTTCCCGGTACGCTCGAGATCGCCTGCACCTACCGCTGCACGCCGGCGGGGTCCCTTTCGGTGACGCTCGAGGCGGCGACCGACGCGCCGACGCTCTGCAACCTCGCCCATCATTCCTACTTCAATCTCGCCGACGGCGGCGCGACCGAGGCGCTGGGTCACGAGTTGACGGTCGCGGCCGGGGAATACCTGCCGGTCGATGCCGAGTTGATCCCGACCGGCGAGGTGGCCCCGGTCGCCGGCACCGCCTTCGACTTCCGCAGTCCCCGCGCGCTGGACGCGGCGGGGCGGGCGGCGGCGGCGATCGACCACAACTTCTGCCTTGCCACGGCGCGACGCGGCCTTGCCTTCGCCGCCCGCCTTGCGGCGCGGGGCGGCGCGGCGGTCGAGGTCTTCACCACCGAGCCCGGGCTGCAGGTCTACACGGGCGCCAAGCTCGCCCCGCCGGTCGCGGGCCTTGGCGGGCGGCACTACGGCGCCTTCGCCGGCGTCGCACTCGAGCCGCAGGTGTGGCCCGATTCGCCCAACCATCCGGCCTTTCCTCAGGCCGTTCTGCACCCCGGCGAGCGCTACCTACAGTTGACCGAATACCGTCTGTCGCGCAGCTGAGGCGCGAGATCGCGGCCTTCGGGGCCGGGCCGCACCGGCGGCGCGCGTCCCGCTTGCGCGGGCACGGAGCGGGGCTTGACCCCGATCAATGCGCCGCCCGGCGCAATCGCCAATCTGGCCGCGTTCAATCAGTCACCACGGGAAGGAGCACGCGATGGGTCGCATGCAGACCAAGTCCGCCATTGTCACCGGCGGCGCACTCGGCATCGGACGCGCCTGCGTCGAGCGCATGGCCGGCGAGGGGGCGAAGGTGGCGATCTTCGACATCCTCGATGCGGAGGGGGCCGCGCTTGCGGACTCGCTCGCCCGGCGCGGCCACGAAGTCGCGTACTGGCATGTCGACGTCACCGACGAGGCGGCGGTGCGGGCGGCCGTCGACGCCGCGGCCGGCCGCTTCGGCGGCCTCAACGTGCTGGTCAACAACGCCGGCATCTCCGGCTCGGCAAAGCCCACCGACCAGGTCACGGAGGCCGAGTGGGACCGGGTGCAGGCCGTCAACGTAAAGGGCGTGTTCTTCTGCACCAAGCACGCCATCCCGCATCTGCGCGAGGCGCAGGGCGGCTCGATCGTCAACCTGTCGTCGATCGCCGGGCTTGTCGGCGTCGGGGGCATCGCCGCCTACCATGCCTCCAAGGGCGCGGTGCGGCTCCTGACGAAGACCGACGCGATCACCTACGCGCCCGAGGGCATCCGCGTGAACTCGGTCCATCCGGCCTACATCTGGACACCGATGGTCGAGAACCACCTGCGCGCCACCTCCGGCGACCTTGCAGCGGCACGGGCCGCCGCCGATTCCGTCCACCCGCTGGGCCACATGGGCGAGCCCGACGATGTCGCCTGGGCGGTCGTCTACCTGGCCTCGGACGAATCGAAGTTCGTGACAGGTTCCGAACTGGTGGTCGACGGCGGCTACACCGCCCGCTGAGGGCGCCCGACGGCGCCGCCGCGATCACCCCCCGGGCCGGGGCCCGTGGCCGGGCCGCGCAAGGCCCGTTGCCCCGGCTGAGGCGCGCGCGGGGAGTGGTTGCGAAACTTCCACTCGACACATAATGTCGCCCGGGAATCGTGCCCATAGGTGACATGAGTTCCACTCTTGGGAAGTTTGCCGGCACCTCCGTCAGCGCCGACGCCCCCGTGCCCCGGCCGGTGGATGGCCAATGGCCGCACGGCCTCTGCGGGGCGGGGATGACCATCGCCCTTCGCCCCCCACTGCTGGCCGCGCATGGCTGAGGCCAGCCCCGAGGGGCCGGGCCCGGGCGGGCGGGGGCTTGGCGCCATCCCGGCGGTGCGGCTTCTGAGGCGCGGTCCGTTCGCCGTCTATACGCTCTTCAACTGCCTGTCGTTGATCGGGTCGTGGGGCCAGCGGGTGGCCGCGGGCTGGCTTGTCTGGGAATGGACCGGGTCGGGCTTCTGGCTCGGGGTGCTGGCCGCAGCCGACCTGTTGCCGGCGGTGTTCGTCGGGCCGTTCGCCGGCGCGCTGGCCGACCGCTGGTCGCGGCTGGTGGTGAACCGCATCTGCCAGTCGGTCCTGGCCGCGCTGGCCGGCCTAGTCGCGGTGCTTGTGTTCGCCGATGCGATCACCCTGTCGCTGCTGATCGCGCTTTCGACGCTGAAGGGCGTGTTCGGCGCGCTGTCGCAGCCCGCGCGGCTTGCCCTGGTGCAGGAACTGGTGCCGCGGGCCGATGTCGGTCCGGCGGTGGCAATCAACTCGGTCAACACCAACCTCGCGCGGCTGATTGGCCCGGCGGTCGCCGCGGCGATGATCCTGCACGTCAACATCGGCTGGGTATTCCTTGGCAACGCCGCGGTCACGCTGCTGTTCGTCTTCGCCCTCGGCCGGCTCCGGCTGCTGCCGTCGCGGCGCGAACGGCCCGCGGGCCATGTGCTGCAGCAGGTCGGAGAGGGCTTCCGCTATGTCCTGTCGGAGCGGCCGCTGCGGCTTGCCCTTGTGACGATGCTGCTCGGCGGCGTGCTGGTGCGCTCGCTGGCCGAGCTGCTGCCCGCTTTCGCCGCGCGAGGCTTCGCCGACACGGCCACCGGCCTGGCCACCCTCACCTCGTCGCTCGCGCTCGGGGCCCTGCTGGCCGGCCTGACGGTCGGACGGCACTTCTCCGAGGCGTCGCTCATGCGCAACGCCGCCTTCGCCTGGGCGCTGGCGGCCCTGTTCGGATTCGGCATGGGGCTGGCATCGGGCCCCTGGCTCTCGATGGCCTTCGTCTGCGGTTCGGGGTTCGGCGTGGCGCGCGGGCTGATCCTTACCCAGACCTTCGTGCAGCTGCGCGCGCCCGACGCGATGCGTGGCCGGGCACTCAGCGTGCATGGCCTGATCGCGCGCAGCAGCCCCTCGATCGGCGCGCTGGCGATCGGCTCGGCCTTCGACGTGGCGGGGCTTCCGGTGGCGGTATCGGCGGCCACCATCGCCTTCGCGGTTGTGTTCCTCGCGCTCCTGCCCGCCATCCTGCGGCAGGCCGCGGAGATCGCGGCCGGCGAGCGCCGCCGGCCCGAGGGATGACGCCCGCCGCCGCTGCCGGCCCGCCGACGCTACACGTAGCCGAGTTCGCTGATCCGCTGCTGGATCTTGCCCATCTCCTGGCGCATTGCCGCGAGCGCCTTCTCGGCCCTCTCGCTGGTCATGCGGCTGGCGATCGCGGTCATGCTGATGGCGCAGTAGGGATGCCCGGTGCGCCCCGTGACCGGCAGGGCCACGGCCATCACATCCGACGATGTCACGGCGGGCTGGTGGACGAAGCCCTGGGCACGGGCCTTTTCGAGGCCCTCGGTCACCGCCTCGGCCGAGGTGCCGAAGGCCGCGTAGCGCGGCGCGCACTGCTCGATGATCATGCCCGCCTCGACCTCGGGCAGCGCCGACAGGAGCGCGAGGCTTCCCGCGCCAACCCCCAGCGGCCGCCGCTGGCCGACCTCGACGGTACAGGTGCGGATGGGGTAGCTGCCCTCGCGCCGCTCGGCGCAGATGCCGTCAAGGCCGCTGCGCACGGTGAGATAGACGGTGTCGCCCATCCGCTCAGCCAGTGCGGTCATCGCCGGCAGGCAGATCTCGCGGGTGTTGAAGTGCGGATAGGCCGTGGTGAACAGCTCGAACAGCAGCGGGCCCAGGTGGTAGCGGCGCGACCGCGGTTCGCGGGCGAGGAAGCCCACCGAGTGAAGGGCGGTGACGATGCGGTGGGCGGTGGACTGCTCGAGCCCGGCGAGCCTGGCGATCTCGTTCAGCTTCATCCCCGCGGCGTTGTGGGCGGCCACGATCCGCAACAGTGCGGCGATGCGGACCGTTCCGAGCGCCCCCTGGGGGGCTGCGTTGGCGACGTACCGGGCCCAGCCCGCATCGGGCGCGACCGCGGTGCGGGATTCGGGAGACTCCATCAATTGGGATTCCTGGGCCTGTTGCGTCATCATATCACTCGGGCGATCCACCAATCGGGTTTCTCTTGTCAGCCGGTTGCAGATGGCATAGCGTCCGGCCCGGGCGTCCTTTCCAATATATGGGTGCATCGCCTCATGATCAATGACTGCGGCCCGTCGGGCTGCCTGAATGCGGGAGCCTCGCGCCTTCGCCCCCACGCGGGGCGCGGGCGCCGGGTACCCCGGAGGAGTGACAGCCGATGACGGCCACCCACGATCTTTTCATCAACAACGAGCGTGTGTGCGCGCCCGACCAGGAGCGCTTTCCCGCGATCAACCCCTACACGCGCGAGGCCTGGGCGTCAGTGCCGCAGGCAAGCCCTGCGCAGGTCGCCGGCGCCATTGCCGCGGCACGCCGCGCCTTCGATACGGTCTGGAGCGGGACGACCGGCTATGAGCGCGCGCGGCTGATGCTGCGCCTTGCCGACCTTCTGGAGGCCGACGCCGATCGCATGGCGGTCATGGAGACGACCGACAACGGCAAGGCGATCCGCGAGACCCGCGGCCAGATGTCCTTTGCCGCCCGCGTCTACCGCTTCTTCGCAGGCATGGCCGACAAGCTGACCGGCGCCACGATCCCGGTGGACCGGAAGGACGCATTCGACTTCACCCGGCGCGAGCCGATGGGCGTGTGCGTGCTGATCACGGCCTGGAACTCGCCCATCAGCCTTCTGGCCAGCAAGCTCGCGCCGGCGCTGGCGGCGGGCAACTGCGTCGTCGTCAAGCCCTCCGAGCACGCCTCGGTGACGACGCTCGCCTTCGCCGACAAGGTGCGGGAGGCCGGCTTTCCGCCCGGCGTCGTCAACATCGTCACCGGCGACCACCGCACCGGCCAGGCGCTCCTGCGGTCAGGCCGCGTCGACCGGGTCAGCTTCACCGGCAGCCCCGGGGTCGGGGCGCGGATCGCGGCCGACGCCGGCGAGCGGCTGATCCCGGTCACGCTGGAACTGGGCGGCAAGTCGCCGAACATCATCTTCGACGATGCCGATCTCGACCGGGCAGTGCCCGGAGCACTGGTCGGCATCTTCTCGGCCACCGGCCAGACCTGCATCGCCGGCTCGCGCCTGCTCGTCCAGCGCGGCGTCTACGGCGAGGTCTCCGGGCGCCTCGTCGAACGTGCGCGCCGGATCCGCCTGGGCGATCCGCTCGACAAGCGCACCCAGATGGGAACGGCCGCCAACGAGCCCCAGTTCCGCCGCATCCTTGATGCCGTTGCGCAAGGCGTCGCCGACGGCGCCACCCTTGCCACCGGCGGCCGCGCCGCCACCGGCGAGGGGCTGGCGCGTGGATTCTTCATCGAGCCCACCATCTTCACCGAGGTCAGCAACTCCATGGCGCTGGCGCGCGAGGAGATCTTCGGCCCGGTGCTGTCGATCATCCCCTTCGACACCGAGGAGGAAGCGGTCGCGATCGCCAATGACACCCGCTACGGCCTCGCCTCGGGGGTGTGGACGTCCGACCTGTCAAGGGCGATGCGGATGATCCGCGCCGTTCATGCCGGAACCGTCTGGGTCAATACATACCGGATGGCGCAGGCGATGGCGCCCTTCGGCGGCTACAGGGATTCGGGGTTCGGCCGCGAGCGCGGGCTTGAGGCGCTGGACCAGTACCTCCAGACCAAGAACGTGCTGATCGACTTCTCGACCGAGGAACGCGACCCCTTCGCCGACTAGGGGCCCGGCCTCGCACGGGGCGGCCAGCCGGGCCGCCCTGCACCGACACGCTTCAGTACGGGTGACGACATGGCGCGAACGCCGGACTACTTCAGGGGCAGGACTGCGGTGATCACCGGCGCGGCCAGCGGCATCGGCCGGGCCACGGCCCTGATCTTCGCCCGCGAGGGCGCCCGCGTCGTCTGTGCCGACATCGATGCCGAGGGCGGCGCCGAAACCGCCCGTCAGGTCGAGGCCGCGGGAAGCGAGGCGATCGCGCTGCGCGTCGACGTGACACGGCGCGATCAGGTGCGGGCGATGATCGGCGAGGCGATCGCGCGCTTCGGCCGCATCGACGTGCTGTTCAACTCCGCCGGGTCGGCGCTGCGCCGCTGCGGCTTTCTGGAGATCGACGACGCGCTCTGGGACCGCAGCTATGACCTCAACGTCAAGGGCACCTTCTACGGCATGCAGGAGGTGCTGCCGCACATGCTCGCCGCGGGCGGCGGCGTGATCGTCAACATGGCGAGCATGGCGCACCGCCGTGGCGGCCCCGGCGGCTCGGTGCACTATGCCTCGGCCAAGGGCGCGGTCGTCACCCTGACAATGGGCGTGGCGCGCGAGTTCGCCGACCGCGGCATCCGCTGCCTCTCGGTCTCGCCCGCGAGCGTCGAGACGGCGTTCCAGGCGGCCTCCGGAACCTCGCCCGAGATGGAGGCGCGCATCGTCGCCGGCATCCCGATGAAGCGGATGGCCGAGGCCGACGAGATCGGCGAGCTCGTGGTGTTCCTGGCCTCGGACGCCTGCCAGTTCATGACTGCCGACACCGTCTATGTCAGCGGCGGCGGCGGCTATCGCTGAGGGGGCGGGCGACCGCGCGCGGCAGGAGGGGATGGCGTGATCGCGTACGACGCCCTGAAGGCCCACCGCTTTGCGCCGGTCGTGCAGTCGTATACGGCCCGCGACGCGCGGCTCTACGCCCTCGGCCTGAACATCGGCCGCGACCCCACCGATCCGGCAGCGCTGCGCTTTGCGGCCGACGATCCGCCGGAGGTCGTCGCGACGATGCCGATGGCGCTGGCCCGGCTCGGCCCGTGGATGCGCGACCCCGCCATCGGAATCGACTACACGCGCGTCGTGGTGGGCGAGGTCGCGCTGCGCCTGCACGCCCCGCTTGCACCCGACGCGACGGTGCGCGGCGAGCACCGCATCCTGCGGGTCACCGACAAGGGTGCCGGCCGCGGTGCGCTGGTGACGGTGGGGCGCATGCTGCACGACGCCCGCTCTGGCCAGTTGCTGGCCGAGTTCGAACAGGTCTCGTTCTGCCGCGGCGACGGCGGCTTTGCTGCCGACGGCCGGCACGACCCGGCCGAACCGGCCCCGCCGTGGGAGCCCGGGACACGGCCGCCCGACGCGGTGGCGCTGCTGCCCACAGCCCCCCAGCAGGCCCTCGTCTACCGGCTGTCGGGCGACATGAACCCGCTGCATGCCGACCCGGAGGTGGCGCGGCGGGCCGGATTCGACCGCCCGATCCTTCACGGCCTCGCGACCATGGGCATGGCCGGCCACGCGCTGTCGCGGCTCGGCAGGGGCGGCGGGGGGATGGCCCTTCGCGGCCTTGGCGGACGGCTGGCCGCCCCGGTCTACCCCGGCGAGACGCTGCGCCTCGAGGTCTGGCGGCAGGGTGGGGCGGTGCTGTTCCGCGTCCTCACCCCCGCCGGCCGAGAGGCCGTGGCGCTCGGCCGCGCCGATGTCGATTGGACGGGTTGACATGAGCCGGAATCTGCCACCCAATGCAATCATGGCGCATAGTCAGAAGATTTCCGACCTGATATCTCACTATGTGAGAGCGCCTGGAGGGGAGGGGACGGGAACCCCCTTCCAGGCCGCTGTCGAGAACGACGCCCGGGAGTTGATGCCGACGTGAGCGACGCGCCGCTTCTCGAGGTGAGGGATCTCTCGATCCGGTTCGGGGCCGTGACGGCGGTCTCGTCGGTCGGCTTCAGCGTCGCCAAGGGCGAGGTGTTCGGCATCGTCGGCGAATCCGGCGCCGGGAAGTCGGCGGCCGCCCGCGGCATCATCGGGCTCCTGCCGCCCAGCGCCAGGCTCGGCGGCAGCGTCCGCTTCCGGGGCGAGGAGCTGGTCGGCGCGTCCCAGGCACGGCTGCGCAGCGTCCGCGGTAGCGAGATCGGCTATGTCTTCCAGGACGCGCTGACGGCGCTCGACCCGGTGCGTACGATCGGCGCCCAGCTGGTCGAGGTGCTGCGGGTCCACCGGAAGGTACGCCCGCGCGAGGCCCTGGCGGCGGCGGCCGAGCTGCTGGCCGAACTCCAGATCGCGGACCCCGAGCGCACGCTGCGCTCGTATCCGCACCAGTTGTCGGGGGGCATGCGGCAGCGGGCGGTGATCGCGGCCGCCCTGATCGCCGACCCCGCGCTGATCATTGCCGACGAGGTGACCTCGGCCCTCGACGTCACCGTCCAGCGCAAGGTGCTCGACCTCCTGCTCGGTGTCTGTGCCGCCCGCGGGGCGGGGGTGATCCTGATCACCCATGACCTCGGCGTCGTCGCGCAGACCTGCGACCGTGTGGCGGTGCTCTACGGCGGCATCGTCGCCGAGGAGGCCGACGTCTTCGCCCTCTTCGACCGGCCGATGCACCCCTACACCCGGGCCCTGCTGCAGTCGATGCCGCGCATCGGCGACAGCGCGCCGTTCCGGCCCATCCCCGGCTCGGCGATCCAGATCTTCGGCGAGCTGCGCGCCTGCCCCTTCGCCGACCGCTGCGACCGCGTGACCCCGGCCTGCCGTTCGGCCCTGCCGCCGGTGCAGCGGACCGGGAAATCGACGCACCGCTGCCTGCATCCGCTGGCGGTGCCGGCATGAGGACGGCGTCGCTCTGCGGCGCGGCCGCCCGACCACACCAGCGCCCGCCAGCCAAGGCGGCAACCCGCGAGAGAGGAGCATCCGAATGACCAGACCTGTTTCCGCAGCGCTGCGCCACCTTCCGGGCATCGCCCTTTCCCTCGCCCTGACGGCCGGCGCAGCCGCCGCACAGGCATCCGGGCCGTCGGGCACGCTGACAGTCGGCTGGCGCTGGGACCCGGGCACGATGGATGCCCAGATGCACCGACAGCGCTACACCCAGATCATCTCGCACGCGATGCGCGACAAGTTCTACTACCTGCCGCCGCCCGGGCTGGCCGTGGGTCCGCTCCTCGCCGCGGGTCTGACGCAGGTCGACGCGACCACCTACGACCTTGCGATCCGCCAGGGCGTGAAGTTCCACAACGGCGACGAACTCACCTCCGAGGATGTCGTCTATACCTACGCGCGGCTGTTCGACCCCGCCACCGCCTCGCCGCGGGCGCGGATGGGCAACATGGGCAACATCGCGGCCGTGACCGCGCTCGACCGCTACACCGTGCGCTTTACCACCGCGGTGCCCTTCGGCCCGCCCGACGAGGCGGTGATCGGGCTGAACTTCACCGCGCAGGAGGTGCTGCACAAGGCCAGCACCTCGACCCAGACGATGGACGAGGCGCGCACCGCCGGACCGATCGGGGTCGGCCCCTTCCGCTTCGTCGAGTGGCTGCCCGACCAGCGGGTGGTGATGGAGGCCTTCCCCGACTACTGGCAGGGCGCGCCGGGGGTGGAGCGGATCATCTGGCGCACCATCCCCGAGGAGGCGACGCGGGTTGCCGAACTGCTCGCCGGCTCGGTCGACATGATCCACCCCGTGACGCCCGACTTCGTCGGGCAGCTCCGCGCGGCGGGGATGACGCTCGAGATCGTGCCGGGCAGCGCGATGCGGATGCTGATGATGAACGTCCGCGAGGGCTCGCCCTTCGCCGACCCCGAGGTGCGCCGGGCGATGAACATGGCGGTCGACAAGCGGGCGATCACCGAGTTCATCTACGGCGGCCTAGCCCTGCCCTTCGACCAGATCACCGGCGCCGGTCAGGACGGCTACATCGAGGGCTACGCCCCCTTCAGCTATGATCCCGAGGCGGCGCGGGCGGTCCTGAGCAAGGTGACGAAGCCGATCGAGCTGTTCGTCCAGGAGCAGTGGCAGCTTGCCGCCGAGGCCATCGCCGAGCAGCTGCGCGGCTACGGGATGAACGTGATCACGGTTGTCGTCGACAGCGCCACCCACAACCAGATCAACGAGGCCGGCACCTTCGACCTGATGTTCGGCGGCGCGGGCTACGGCACCGGCGAGTTCGTCGGCGCCTACTACAACAACCACTTCGAATGCGTGCGGCTGACCAACAACCGCATCCGCACCGGCTTCTGCGACCCCGCGCTCGACGCGAAATACGCCGCCGCCCGGGCCGAGCCCGACCGCGCCGCCCGGCTGACGCTCCTGCACGAGATCGTCCGCGACCTGACCGAGGTGCACATGCCCTGGGTGCCGCTCTACGGCGAGGCCGAGGTGTGGGCGATGCAGCCCCGCGTGAAGGGCTTCCGCGGATCGTCGGCCGGACAGTTCTTCGACCTGCACAAGGTCACGCTGGAACCCTGAGGCCCGCCCGGCCGCCCGCCCCGGCGGGCGGCCCAGAACCCACCGCTCGCGGGACGGCCGCGGGCCATGACAGGACAGGCAGAGGTGAAAGCCGCCAACCCGCACGGCAGATGCCGGCCCCCGCTGCGGCCGCGGGGCGCCCGCGGGCGCCTCCGGAGGGGCCGGGAATGACCGCGCCCCTCACCACGGGGCCGGGCCCGTCCCGTCGCGGCGCCGTGCTGGAGGTGCAGGGGCTGACCAAGAGCTTCCGGGTCGGCTCCGAGACATTCGGACGGACCGCGCGGGTCAAGGCGGTGGACGAAGTCTCGTTCCGGATCGAGCCCGGCACGACCATGGGGCTGGTCGGCGAATCCGGCTCGGGCAAGTCGACCGTCGCGCGGATGATCACCCGCCTCGTGCGCCCCGACGCAGGCGAGGTGCTGGTCGACGGCCACAGCATCCTCGGCCGCGGCATCGATGCCCGCCGCTTCGCCCGCCAGGTTCAGATCGTCTTCCAGGATCCGACATCCTCGCTCAACCCCCGCTGGAAGGTGGGGGCGCTGATCGGCGAGGGGATCGCGGTCCACCGGCTGTGCCCGCGGGCCGAGATTCCCGCGCGCGTTGTCGAGCTTGTGCACCGCTGCGGCCTGCCGGCGGATGCGCTCGACCGCTTCCCCCACGA
Source organism: Paracoccaceae bacterium (assembly GCA_023383015.1). GTDB lineage: Bacteria > Pseudomonadota > Alphaproteobacteria > Rhodobacterales > Rhodobacteraceae > JAHDXW01. The sequence continues at coordinate 114,672 of JAHDXW010000005.1, read as the reverse complement.
GTTTTCCGGTGGCCAGCGCCAGCGCATCGCCATCGCCCGTGCGCTGGCAGTAGAGCCGAGCGTGCTTGTCCTGGACGAGCCTGTCTCGGCCCTCGACGTCTCGGTGCAGGCGCAGATTCTTGTGCTTCTGCAAGAACTTCAGGCCGCCTTCGGCCTGACCTACCTGCTGATCGCGCATGACCTGGCCGTGGTCGAGCGCTTCTGCGACCACATCGCCGTGATGCGCAAGGGGCAGATCGTGGAGCGCGGCGCACCCGCCGAGGTCCACCGCAACCCCCGGCATCCCTACACCCGTGCCCTGATCGAGGCGCATCCAGTTCCGGACCCCCATCAGCGGCGCCCGATTTCTGCCGACCGAAGCAGCCCTGCAGGGGGCAGGACAGGAGTGGGAGGAGAAGAGGCATGACTGCATCGACCACGAAGAGGCGGGGCCGGCGAACGCGCGCGATCATGGCCGCGCTGGCCCTCGGCACGGCCCTGGCGCTGCCGCCCCCGGCTGCCGACGCCGAGCCGTCCGGGACGCTGACGATCGGCTGGCAGTGGGATCCGGGGACGATGGACCCCCAGATGCACCGCCAGCGCTACACCCAGATCATCTCGCACGCGATGCGCGACAAGCTGTACTATCAGGAGCCGCCGGGGCTGGCGCTGGTACCGATGCTCGCCGTGTCGGTCACCCAGGTCGACGACACCAACTATGACGTCCGCATCCGCGAGGGCGTGAAGTTCCACACCGGTGACGAGCTGACCTCGGAGGACCTCGTCTTCACCTTCGAGCGCCTGTGGAATCCCGACAACAAGTCGCCGCGCGCCAGCATGGGCAACATGACCCAGATCGAGGGCGTCCGCGCGCTCGACCGCTATACCGTGCGCTGGACGACGAAGATTCCCTTCGGCCCGCCGGAGAACGCTATCCTTGGCTTCCACTTCAGCGGCCAGGAGATCCTGCACAAGGCCACCTACGAGAAACTGACCCTCGAGGAGGCGCGCACCGCCGGGCCGATCGGGGTCGGCCCCTTCCGCTTCGTCGAGTGGCTGCCCGACCAGCGGGTGGTGATGGAGGCCTTCCCCGACTACTGGCAGGGCGCGCCGGGGGTGGAGCGGATCATCTGGCGCACCATCCCCGAGGAGGCGACGCGGGTTGCCGAACTGCTCGCCGGCTCGGTCGACATGATCCACCCCGTGACGCCCGACTTCGTCGGGCAGCTCCGCGCGGCGGGGATGACGCTCGAGATCGTGCCGGGCAGCGCGATGCGGATGCTGATGATGAACGTCCGCGAGGGCTCGCCCTTCGCCGACCCCGAGGTGCGCCGGGCGATGAACATGGCGGTCGACAAGCGGGCGATCACCGAGTTCATCTACGGCGGCCTAGCCCTGCCCTTCGACCAGATCACCGGCGCCGGTCAGGACGGCTACATCGAGGGCTACGCCCCCTTCAGCTATGATCCCGAGGCGGCGCGGGCGGTCCTGAGCAAGGTGACGAAGCCGATCGAGCTGTTCGTCCAGGAGCAGTGGCAGCTTGCCGCCGAGGCCATCGCCGAGCAGCTGCGCGGCTACGGGATGAACGTGATCACGGTGGTGCTGGACAACGCCTCGTTCACCAACTCGACCGAGGGCGGCACCTTCAACCTCGCCCTCGGCGGCGCGGGCTACGGCTCGGGCGACTTCACCGGCGCCTACTACAACAACCACTTCGAATGCGTCCGGATGGCCACAAACCGCATCCGCACCGGCTTCTGCGACGAGGCGCTCGACGCAAGGATGACCGCCGTGCGGGGAGAGGCCGACCCGGTCGCGCGCAAGGCCATGCTCGATGCCATCGTCAAGGACCTGACCGAGGTGCACATGCCCTGGGTGCCGCTGTTCGGCGAGGCCGAGGTCTGGGCGATGCAGCCCAGTGTGCAGGGCTTCCGCGGCTCGGCGGCCGGGCAGATGTTCGACCTGCACAAGATCACCCTCGCGCGGTGACCGCAGGATCCGCGCCAACCGGCTGCCCGCCCGCCCGGGCGGGCAGCCCCGAACCGAAGGCCCGCCGGGCGCGGGCTGCACGGGGGCAAGGACAGTGCTGAGATACATCCTGCATCGTGTGGGCCAGACGCTCGTCGTCGTGCTTGGCGTGACGGTGATCATCTTCTTCGTCCTGCGGGTGATGCCCGGCGATCCCGTGCAGCTGATGTTCGGCGAGGGCGACGACGCCAACCTCGGTGAATCCCGCCTCCGCTACGAGCAGCAGCTCGGCCTCGACCAGCCGCTTCCCGTCCAGTACGTGCGGTTCCTGGGCGAGATCGGCCGCGGCGAGTTCGGCAACTCGATCGTCCGCGGCGGCGAGCCGGTGATCGAGATGGTCGCCCGCGCCCTGCCGATCACGGTCGAGCTGTCGCTGTTCGCGCTGTTCATCGCCCTGGCCATTGCCATCCCCGTGGCCATCCTGTCGGCGCTGAAACAGAACACGCTCTGGGACCGCGGCGGAACCGCCTTCGCGCTGATCGGCGTGTCGATGCCCAGCTTCTGGCAGGGGCTGATGCTGATCGTGTTCCTGGCAGTGTGGGTTCCGATCTTCCCGGTCAGCGGGGTGATGGACCCACGCATGTCGATCGTGCGGATCACCGGGATGCCGCTGACCGATGCCCTTCTTTCCGGCAACTGGGAGGCCGCCTGGTCGGTCTTCCGCCACATGGTGCTTCCCGCCCTCACCCTCGGCACCGGCATCAGCGGCCAGTTCGTGCGGGTGCTGCGTTCGAGCCTGCTCGAGGTCAAGCACCAGGACTTCATCGACGCGTTCCGCGCCCGCGGGCTGGGCGAGCCGACGATCGTCCGGCACATGCTGCACAACGCGCTGCCGACCACCGCCGTCATCGTCGGGATGCGGGTCGGCGCGCTCCTCAGCGGGACGATCGTGATCGAGACCGTCTTCGCCTATCCGGGCATGGGCCTGCTGCTGATCACCGCGATCAACGCGCGCGATTTCCCGGTGGTGCAGGGCGTGGTCGTGCTGCTGACGGTGCTGGTCATCCTGTCAAACCTCGCGGCCGACATCATCCACGGCGTCCTTGATCCGCGCATCAAGCTGTCCGGCGGCAGGGGGGCATCCGCATGAGCGCGCCACCAGCATCCGTGGGGCACCGGATGCCCCGGCCGAACGTGATCGTGGTCGCCGCCTGGGCAATCCTGATCGCCTTCATCGTGATCGGCGCGCTGGCGCCGCTTCTGGCGCCGCACCCGCCCAACGCCCAGCTCCTGATGATGCGGCTGCGGCCGCCGGGAACCGAGGGCTACCTGCTCGGCACCGACCAGCTCGGGCGCGACCTGCTTTCGCGGCTGATCTACGGCGCCCGCATCTCGCTGGCCATCGGCGTCATCGTGATGCTGCTCACGGCCGTGCTGGGAGTGGCGATCGGGATCATCTCGGGCTACTTCGGCGGCATCATCGACACCGTCATCATGCGGATCGTCGACATCTGGCTGGCCTTTCCGTTTCTCGTCCTGGCGATCGCGCTGGTCGCGGTCCTCGGGCAGGGGGTCGACAAGCTGGTCATCGCCCTGGTCCTCAGCGGCTGGCCGGGCTTCGCCCGCCCGGTGCGCGGCGAGGTGCTGCAGCTGCGCGAGCGGGAATACACGCTCTCGGCGCGGGTGCTCGGCGTGTCGTCGATCGGCATCATGTTCAAGCACCTGCTTCCAAACATCATGCCGACGATCCTGGTGCTCGCCGCGCTTGACCTCGGCGCCAACATCCTCGCCCTGGCCGCGCTCTGCTTCCTGGGGGACGGGATCGGAGGCGCGTCGGGGAGCTGGGGAGGGTAGGTCGAGGGGGTGC
>JAHDXW010000005.1:0-110848 GCA_023383015.1 Paracoccaceae bacterium | reverse complement strand
CGGCATGGGTGCCGAGACCGCGACCTGGGGCGGCATGCTCGCCTCGGGGCGCAACTATGTCGCCACCGCCTGGTGGCTGGCCGCACTGCCGGGAATTGCGATCTTCCTCGTCGTGATGGCCTCGAACCTGATCGGCGACTGGATCCGCGACCGCTATGACCCGCGGTCGCCCTTCCGCATCGCCCGCAACCAGGCCATCGCCGCTGCCCGCGCCCGCAGGGAAGCGGCCGCCTCCGGAACCTCCGTCTGAGCAAGGAAACCAAGAAATGAATGCCATCCGAGACGTAAGCCCGCCCGCCGCGCTCCGCTTCCTGCGTTCCGAGGGCCTGCCGCGGGACGTCGGCCGCAACCACGGCCGCCACTTCGGCGACGAGGTGCTTGGCAGCATCGGCGTCTACAAGGTCAAGTTCGAGAAGATGCGCCTGCCGTGGGCGCAGGCGCTGGGCTTTGCCGAGCGCACGGGCGCGCTTCTGCGCCGGCTGGATCCGGCGCTGGCAGAGGAACTCGACGGCATCGCCGAGGGCGCCGGGGTCGACCCCCGCGAAATCCTCGTCATCAACATCCGCACCGGGCTGACGCGGATGATCGAGGTCGCGGCCCCCGAGGACCACGAATGCACCACCGTCGCGGTGCTCGGCAGCGTCACCGCCGACGGGCACACGCTGATGGGCCAGAACTGGGACCAGAGCGGCGTCCTGCAACCCAACACCGTGATCATCGAGCAGCACATCCCCGGCCAGCCGGCGCTCCTCTTCGTCACCGAGGCCGGCATCCTCTTCCGCCACGGCATCAACGACGCCGGCATCGGCGCGGTCGGCAACGCGCTCAGGACCGACCGCGAGGCGAAGGCCGACAACGGCGTCACCTCCTGCGTCGCACGCCGCCGGGCGCTGCGTCACACCAACCTCGCCGACGCCCACCGGGCGCTCGTCTCAACGCCGCAGTCGCATTCCGGCAACCACATGCTGGCAGACGCCGCCGGCGCGGCGGTGGATGTCGAGGCGATCCCGGGCGAAACCTTCGACGTCCATCCCGAGGGCGGCATCCTCGTGCACTCCAACCACTTCCTGAACAAGCAGGCGCAGGCGAACCTGGTCGACCGCGGCCCGGTGACGCATCCCGACACGCTCTACCGCGACTGCCGGGTGCGCGACGCGCTCGCCGCCAAGCGCGGGTCGATCACCATGGAGGACATCAAGGCCGCGCTGCAGGACCACCATGGGTATCCGAAGTCGGTCTGCCGCCACCCCGACCCGGCCGCCGACGAGATCGGCTACAACCTCGTATCCTCGGTGATCGATCTCAACGACCGGCGGATGTGGACGGCCCCGGGGCCGGCCTGCGTCGGTACCTACACCGAATACCGCTTCTCCTGAGGCGAAGGGTGTCCGCGCCCTCCCCGGCCCGTCGTCCGGCCCGCCGCGCCGACCCGGCGCGGCGGCGCGGCGCCGCGTCCTGGACGGCATCGCAGAATGGAGGGCGCGGCCCATGCGCATCGCGGTAGGCTGGTTCTCGCAGGAGACCGACACGTTCAGCCCGCTGGCGACCGACCTCGCCACCTTCGAGCGGCAGGGCTACGCCTTCGGCGAGGCCTTCGCGCTGCGCGGGCCGGGCGCCGAGGGCGCGGCGATGGGCTTTGCCGAGGTCGCCCATGCCCGCGGCGGGGTCGAACTCGTCCCCCTGCTCAAGGCGCGCTCGGGCGCGGGGGGGCGGGTGACGCGCGAGGCCTTCGAGACGATCCTCGGCCGCTTCCTCGCCCGGCTCGACGCCGTCGGCCCGGTGGATGCGGTCTATGTCGCGCTGCACGGCGCCATGGCGGCCGAGCACCACGACGACCCCGAGGGGCTCCTGCTCGAGGCGCTGCGCGCCCGGATCGGTGCGCGCGCCTGGCTCGTCGCCTCGATGGACCACCACGCCTGCGTCACCCGGCGCAAGATCGCCGCGGCCGACGTCAGCGTCGGCCACCGCACCCACCCCCACGACCCGCCCGACACCGGCCGCGCGACAGCGCGGGCCTTCTTCAGCGCCTGGGACCGGGGCCGCAAGCCCGCCCGAGCGCTGCGCAAGGTGGCGATGGTCACCCATCAGGAGCAGTTCCTGACCGCCCGGCCGCCGATGAAGACCTGGTTCGACCTCGCCCGCGCGATCGAGGCGCGGCCGGGCGTGCTCAGCGTCTCGACCTACCCGATGCAGCCCTGGCTCGACGTCGAGGAGGGCGGCTGGGCCGCGGTCGTCCACACCGACGACGATCCCGCGCTGGCCGCGCGGCTGGCCGACGAGCTTGCGGCCTGCGCCTGGGATCTGCGCCACGACTTCTGGCGGCGCGACAGCATCCCGGTCGCGACCGCGGTGGCGCGGGCGGCGGCGGCAGCGGGGGGCATCGTCGTGCTGTCGGACACCGGCGACAGCACCATCGGGGGCGCGACGGGCGACAGCGTCGCGATCCTGGCCGAGGTTCTGCGGCAGGGAATGCCGGCCGCGGCGCTGGTGCCGCTGGTCGACCCACCGGCGGCACGGGCGGCACTGGCGGCGGGGCCGGGCGCGGTGCTCGACCTGTCGCTCGGCCACGCGCTCGACCCCGCGCAGGGCCGCCCGGTCGCCGTTCGGGCGCGGGTCGAGGCGGCGCTGCCCGGCCGGGCCGGGGCCTTCGACCCGGCGATGCAGGGCGCCGCGGCGCTCCTGCGGGTCGGGCCCGCCCTGGTCGCGGTGACGGAACTGCGCGGGCGCAGGATGCACATGCCCGAGTTCTGGGCCGATTTCGGGGTCGACGCGACCGACCGCAGCGCCGTCCGGGCGGTGGTGGTGAAGACCGGATCGAACTTCCAGTTCTTCGCCCCCTGGACGGCGGAGGTGATCCGCGTCGACAGCCCCGGCCACACCCGCTCGGGGCTGGACGAGTTCGACTGGCGCCGCCTGCCCCGGCCGATCTTTCCGCTCGATGCCGATGCCGGCGCCGCACCCGGGCGGGGGGCCTGGCCGCCATGACCGCACGCGGCCCCGCGCACCCCCTTTCCCGCCCCTTTCGATGATGGACGATCCATGGACTTCGCCTTTACCCCCGAGCAGCAGATCTTCGCCGACACGGTGCGCGCCTTCGCCCTGCGCCACCTGAAGGACGGCGCGTTGGAGCGCGCCCACGAGGAGCAGTTCCCGAGGGCGCTGAAGCGGCTCTTCCACGAGCACGGCCTGCTCGGCATCACCATCCCCGAGGCCGACGGCGGCCAGGGCGGCACGCTGATGGATGCGGTGATCGCCATCGAGCAGGTGGCGCTGGTCTGCCCGCGCAGCGCCGACATCATCCAGGAGGGCAACTTCGGAGCCGTCCGGACGCTGGCGCAGTACGCAACTCCCGACCAGAAGGCGCGCTTCCTGAGGCCCATCCTCGAGGGGCGCGAGGTGATCGCGGTCGGCATGACCGAACCCGACGCCGGCTCGGCCACGACCGACCTCAAGACCCAGGCGGTGCCCGACGGCAACGGCTTCCGGATCAGGGGCTCGAAGGTGTTCCCCAATCCCTTCGCCGACGTCTACCTCGTCTATGTCCGCTTCGGGCCCGGGGTGGGCGGCATCGGCTCGGTCCTGATCCGGCGCGACGCGCCGGGCTTCACCATGGGCAAGACCTCGCAGTTCATGTCGGGGGCGGCCTGGGCGCCGCTCTTCTTCGACAACGTCCTCGTTCCGCCCGAGGACGTTCTGCTGCCCGCCGGCGGGTTCAAGAAGCAGATGTCGGGCTTCAACGCCGAGCGGATCGGCAACGCCGCCCGCTCGCTCGCCTATGGCCGCTACTGCTTCAACGAGGCCCGCCGCTATGCCCAGGACCGCCAGCAGTTCGGCCGCCCGCTCTGCGAGTTCCAGGGCCTGCAGTGGAAGTTCGCCGACATGCTGGTCGCGCTCGAGGCGGCGCAGCTCCTGCTCTACCGCGCTGCCAGCAACGCCGACCGCGGCCTGCCGGCGCCCGACGAGACGACGCTGGCCAAGCTGATGTGCAACCGGGCGGGCTTCGATGCCGCCAACGAGGCGATCCAGATCATGGGGGGCCTCGGCTATTCACGCGAGTCGCTCGTCGAGTACTGCTTCCGCCGGTCGCGCGGCTGGATGATTGCCGGCGGCTCGCTCGAGATGCTGAAGAACCGGCTGGCCGAGTCGGTCTTCGGCCGGCGGTTCAGCCAGCGGCCGCCCCGTGCGGGGGCCGCGGCAGAGGGAGGGGCATGATGGCGCCCGACACGCTGGCCGAGACCCCGGGGCTGCTTCTTTCCTCGCCGTCTCCGGGCGTCGCCGAGGTGGTGCTGAACCGCCCCGCGAAGCTGAACGCGCTGGACGAGGCGATGTATCGCGGGCTGGCCGACCTGTTCCTGCGACTGCACGAGGATGCCTCGGTGCGCGCCGTCATCCTGCGGGGGGCGGGGCGGGGGTTCTGCTCGGGCTCGGATGTGGGCGGGATGCTCAAGACGACCGGCCCCGCCGCCCGGGCGCGGCTGCAGCGCCGCCACGCCGCGATCCAGGCCGTCTACCGGATCGAGAAGCCGGTCGTGGCGGCGGTGCACGGCCCGGTCGCGGGCATCGGCTTCTCGCTTGCCATGGCCTGCGACTTCGTGCTGGCGGCCGAGGACGCCTATTTCCAGCAGGCCTTCACCAACGTCGGGCTGGTGCCCGACGGCGGCTCTGTCTTCTTTCTCGCCCAGCGGCTGGGCGTCGGGCGGGCGAAGGATGTGGTGATGACCGGCCGGCGCCTGCCGGCGGCCGAGGCGCTCGGCTGGGGGGTGGTCAACCGCGTCGTCACCGGCGAGACGCTGGAGGCCGAGGCCCGCGTGCTTGCCGCCGAGCTTGCGGCCGGGCCGACCCATGTGCTGGGGCTCGCCAAGAAGATGTTTGCCGCCACCTGCGCCCCCCCGCTCGAGACCGTGCTCGAGATCGAGAGCTTCGCCGCCGCGGTGGCGCGCGCCTCGCGCGACCACGCCGAGGGCGTCACGGCCTTCCGGGAAAAGCGCAGGCCGCGCTTCACCGGGGAATGACCGAGGCTCCCGACCGACCGCAGGACCCAGCAATGACGGACGCCCCCGCACCCCCCGCCCCCTCGCTCGGCGACTGCATCTTCCGCCCGCGGACCGTGGCGCTGGTCGGCGCCTCGGCCGACCCGGCGAAGAACAACGCCCGCCCCCAGCGCTACCTGGCCGCGGCAGGCTTCGCGGGCCGGATCGTACCGGTCAATCCCGGCCGGGCCGAGGTGATGGGGCTGCCCGCCTTCCCCGACCTCGACGCCATCCCCGGAGAGATCGACCATGCCTTCGTGATGGTGCCCGCAGCCGCGGTGGAGGGGGTGATCGACCAGTGCGCCCGCCGCCGGGTACCGGTGGCCACGCTCTTCACCGCCGGCTTCGCCGAGACCGGACCCGCGGGCGCGGCGCTCCAGGCACGGATCGTCGCCCGAGCGCGGGAGGGCGGCGTGCGGATCTTGGGGCCCAACTGCATCGGGCTCGTCGACGTCCAGGGCCGCCTGCCTCTGACCACCAACGCCGCCTTCGGGGCCGAGCGGATGCTGCCCGGACCGGTCTCGGTGATCTCGCAGTCGGGCTCGATGCTCGGCAGCCTGCTGACCCGCGCCGCGGCGCGCGGGATCGGGTTCGCCAAGATGGTGTCGATCGGCAACGAGGCCGACCTCTCGGTGGGCGACCTTGCCGCAATCCTGGCCGACGACCCCGAGACGAAGGTCATCCTGCTCTTCCTCGAGACGATCCGCGACGGCCCCGGGCTGGCCGCAGCCGCCCGCCGCGCCTTTGCCGCGGGCAAGCCGGTGATCGCCTTCAAACTCGGCCGTTCGGCCTTGGGAAGGCGGGTCGCGGCCTCGCACACCGGGGCGATGGTGGGCGGCGACGAACTGGCGCAGGCCTGGCTGCGCGCCCAGGGCATCCTGCGGGTCGAGACCTTCGAGGGGCTGATCGAGCTGCCGCGGCTGGTGCAGGGCTTCGGCCCGCCCCGCGGCCGCGGGGTCGCCATGGTCACCGCCACCGGCGGCGCGGCTGGGATGATCGCGGACCGCCTCGGCCTGATGGGCGACAGGGTGCCCGAACCGCCGCCGGCGCTGCGCGAGCGGCTCGCGGCGGCGGGGATCGCGATCCCGGACAGCCCGGTGATCGACCTGCCCATGGGCACCGGCGAGGGCGGGCGCTACGCCCGCATCCTGACCGAGCTCATGGCCTCGGACCACTGCGACGCGGTGATCTCGGTCATGGGCTCCTCGGCGCGGTCCAACCCCGGCATGATCCTGTCGCGGGTGACCGAGGCGCGGCTCGGCGCCAAGCCGCTCGCGGTGTTCCTTGCCCCGCAGGCCGACGAGGGGCTGCGGATGTTCCACGAGGCCGGGATCGCGGGCTTCCGCACCCCCGAAAGCTGCGCCGACGCGATGCACGCCTATCTTGACTGGCGCGCGCCCGCCGACCCGCCCGCTGTGGCGGAGGCCGACGTCGCCCCGGCCCGGGCGGTACTGGCGGCGACCACCGGGTGGGATGAGCGCGCGGCCGGCGCGCTTTTCGCCGCGCTCGGGGTGCCGGCGGCGGCGAGCGCGGTGCTTGGCCCCGGCGCCGCGGCGCCGCCGGGGCTGCCCGGGCCCTGCGCGGTCAAGGTGCTCTCGCCCGACATCCTGCACAAGTCCGACGCCGGCCTCGTGCAACTGAACGTGGCGGAGGGCGAGGTCGTAGAGGTCGCCGCCGGCCTTGTCGACAAGGCCCGCGCGGCCTTTCCCGGCGCCCGGATCGCGGGCGCGCTAGTGCAGCAGATGGAACGCGGGTTGGCCGAGGTGATCCTCGGCTACCGCGACGACCGCGAGGTCGGCCCGGTGGTCGTGCTCGGCATGGGCGGGGTCACGGCCGAGCTGCGGCCGTCCGTCGCCGTGCGCCTCGCGCCCGTGGATGCCGGGACCGCGCGCGAGATGATCGCCGAGATCCCCGAGCTGCGCGCGCTGGCGGGGTATCGCAACCTGCCGTGGGGCGATCTTGGCGCGCTGGCCGAGGCGGTAGCGCGCTTCTCGCGGCTGGCGGCACTCGGCGGGGCGGTGGCCGAGGCCGAGATCAACCCGCTCCTGGTTCGGGCCGAGGGGCAGGGGGTGGTGGCCGTCGACGGCCTTGTCGTCGCGGCCGGAGAGGGGAGGACGGGATGAACGAGCACAGGACGGTTGCGGCGGGCGAAAGCCTGAGCGGACAACTGGCCCGGCTGGTGGCCGAAACCCCGGCCGCGGCAATCCCGCCCGGGGCGCTGCATGCCTTCCGCCGCGCCTTCGTCGACTTCCTCGCCTGCACCCTGGCGGGCGCCGAGCTGCCGGTGACCCGCGCCCTGCGCGGCTGGGCCCTGGCGCAGGGCGGGGGCACGGCCGCCACCGTCATCGGCGCCCGGGTGCGGCTGCCGGCGGCCGACGCGGCCTTCGTCAACGGCGCTGCCGCCCACGGCCTTGACTTCGACGACGGCCAGACCCGCGGCTCGGTCCATCCCGGCGGCGTGGTCTTTCCCGCCGCGCTGGCGGCGGCCGAGCGCGAGGGGGCGGGGATGGCCGAGTTCATCGCCGCGGTCGTGCTGGGCTACGACGTACTCCTGCGCATCTCCTCGGCGATCCACCCCGCCTCGGCGCTGCGCGGCTGGCACAACACGCCGGTCGCGGGGGTGTTCGGTGCCACCGCCGCCGCCGCCCGCCTGGGCGGCCTCGACGCCGCCACGACCCGCGACGCCCTCGGCATCGCATCGAGCTTTGCCGGCGGCATCCGTCAGTATCTGCGCGACGGAGCCGAGGTGAAGCGGCTGCACCCTGGCAAGGCCGCGCGCGACGGGATCGTCTGTGCCGGGCTTGCGGCGGCGGGCATCACCGGTTCGGCTGAATGCCTCGAGGGCAAGGACGGCCTCTTCCGCACGATCAGCGACGGGCAGGTGGACCCGGCCGAGATCACCCGCGGGCTGGGGGCCGAGTTCCTGATCGGCAGCGCCTACTTCAAGCCCTATCCCTGCTGCCGTCACTTCCACGCCGCCATCGACGCTGCCCTGGCGCTGCGCCGCGAGGAGGGGCTGGCCGCGACCGACGTGGCTTCGGCCGAGATCGGGATGTATCGCGTCGGCGTCCACGGCCACGACCACGCCTCCGCCCGCACCCTGCTCGAGGCGCAGATGAGCGCGCCCAACGCGCTGGCGGCGACGCTGCTCCACGGACGCCTCGGCGCCGCCGATTTCGAGCCCGCGGCCCTTGCGGGGCCCGAGGCGCGGCGGCTTGCGGGCGCGACCCGGGTCTTCGTCGATCCCGAATGCGAGCGCGTCTATCCCGGGATGCGCAGCGGCTTCGTCGCGCTGACGCTGCGCGACGGCCGGCGGCTCGAGCGCCGCGTGCTCGACCCCCGCGGCGAGGGGGCGAACCCGCTTTCCGACGACGACCTCTCGGCCAAGTTCACCGACAACGCCGGCCCCGCCCTCGGCGCGGACCGCGCGGCGCGGCTTCTGGCCTGCGTCTGGGCCGCCGACCCGGCGGCCGATCTCGGCGAGGTTCTCGCCCTCCTCGTGCCCGGGCCTGCCACATGACCGACCCCGCCACCCTCTCTCCCCGTTCCCGCTTTCTCTGGCATGCCGCCCGGGGGGAACTCGCCTTCCAGCGCAGCGGCAGCGGACGTGCGGTGTTCCACCCCCGCGCCGTCGACCCCGACACCGGCGCCGAGGGTATGGAATGGGAGGTCTCGGCCGGTCTCGGCCGCATCCATTCGCTGACCGTCGTCCATCCCCAGGGCGAGCCGCCCTTCGCGCTCGCCCTCGTCGACCTCGACGAGGGGTTCCGGATGATGAGCCGGATCGACTGCGACGACCCCGCGTCGGTTCCAATCGGCGCCCGCGTCCGGGCGGGCTTCCGCCCGCTCGCCGCGGGCGAGCCGCCGCTGCCGGTCTTCGCGCCGGCGGAGGCGGGCGCATGAGCACCCCCGGGCGCGGCAGCGTCGCCGTCGCCGGCGTAGCCGAGTCCGACCTCGGCCGCGTGCCCGACGAGACGACCCCCGTCGACCTGATGGGTCAGGCGGTCAGCCGCGCGCTGGCCGACGCCGGGCTTGCACTGCGGGATATCGACGGGCTTTTCGCCGCCTCCTCCCAGCTGCGCATGGCCCCGCTGGCGCTGGCCGAATACCTGCGCATCCGTCCGCGGGTCTTCGACGGCACCAACATCGGCGGGTCCTCGTTCCTGTCGCATCTTGCCCATGCCCACGCGGCGATCGAAGCCGGGCTCTGCACGGTCGCGGTCATCGCCTACGGCAGCACCCAGCGGAGCGTCAGCCGCGCCGCCGCGGCCCCCCGCGAGCCGAACCCCTGGGAGACCCCCTACCGGCCGATCCTGCCGACCTCGGCCTATGCGCTGGCGGCGGCGCGCCACATGCACCTCTACGGCACCACGCGCGAGCAGCTTGCCGAGGTGGCGGTGGCGGCGCGGTCCTGGGCGCTCCTGAACCCCAAGGCCTGGGAGAAGGCGCCTCTGACGGTGGACGAGGTGCTGGCCGCGCGCATGGTCTCGACCCCGCTGACGGTGCGCGACTGCTGCCTGGTCACCGACGGCGGCGGGGCGATGGTGCTGGTGGCCGCGGACCGGGCACGCGACCTCGCCCGCCCGCCGGTCTACGTGCTGGGTCACGGCCAGGCGCTGGCACACCAGTCGATCTCGGCCATGGAGGAGCTCACGGTCACGGCCGCCGTCCGCTCGGGCGCCGACGCCTTCGCGATGGCGGGGACCGGGCCGGCGGAGATGGACGTGACCATCCTCTACGACGCCTTCACCATCACCCCGATCCTGTTCCTCGAGGACCTCGGCTACTGCGCCAAGGGCGAGGGCGGGCCCTTCGTCGCCGGCGGTGCGATCGCCCCCGGGGGGCGGCTGGCGGTGAACACCAACGGCGGCGGCCTGTCCTACTGCCATCCGGGAATGTACGGGCTTCTGGGCATGATCGAGGCGGTGCGCCAGTTGCGCGGCGAGTGCGGCGCGCGGCAGGTGCATGGGGCGCGGCTGGCGCTCGCCCATGGCAACGGCGGAGTCCTGTCCAGCCAGTGCACGGCGGTGTTCGGGTCGGCGGACACGGCATGAGGGAGACGGGCATGCTCGAGGGAAAGGTGGTCGTCGTCACCGGGGCCGGGCGCGGCATCGGGCGCGAGATCGCGCTGTTGCTCGCGCGCGAGGGCGCGCGGGTCGTCGTCAACGACATCGGCGTGACGCTTGCCGGCGCCTCCGAGGCCGAGAACCCGGCCGACGGCGTGGTGGCCGAGATCCGGGCCGCAGGCGGCGAGGCGGCGGCAAGCCGCGACAGCGTCGCCACATGGGACGGGGCGCAGGCCATCGTCGCAACCGCGCTCGACGCCTTCGGCCGGATCGACGGGGTGGTGAACAACGCTGCCATCCTGCGCGACACGATCTTCCACCGGCTGGAGCCGTCGGACTGGGACGCGGTAATCCAGGTCGACCTCAACGGCGCCTTCTACGTCAGCCGCGCCGCGATCCCGCATTTCCGGGCGCAGGAGGGCGGCGCTTTCGTCCACATGATCTCGGCCTCGGGGCTTGCAGGCAACTTCGGCCAGGCGGCCTATGCTGCGGCCAAGGCCGGGCTCGCGGCGCTCTCGAAGTCGATCGCCATCGACGCGGCGCGCTATGGCGTGCGTTCGAACTGTGTCGCCCCCTCGGCCTGGACGCGGATGACGAGCTCGATTCCCGAGACCGGCGCCAACCTCGCCCGAATCGAGCAGCGCCGCCAGGTGACCCCCGACAAGAACGCCCCCCTCGTGGTGTTCCTCTGCGGCGACGCCGCGTCCGGGGTGACGGGGCAGGTCTTCGCGACGCGCAAGAACGAGATATTCCTGATGGGACAGTCGCGCCCGCTGCGCGGCATCCACCGCAGCGAGGGATGGACGCCGCAGACCGTGGCCGAGCACGCCATTCCGGCCCTGCGGCCCAGTTTCTACCCCCTCGACCGCAACCAGGACATCTTCTCCTGGGATCCGGTCTGATCCCTGCGGTCACCATGATCCTGCGCTCGCATCTCTGGGCCGACCTCACCCGCGACGAGATCGCCGCCGCCGCCGCCGCGGGGGCGCTGGTCGTCATCCCCGTCGGCTCGACCGAGCAGCACGCCGGACACCTGCCCACGGGCACCGACAGCCTCGGCGCCGGGACGATGAGCCTCGCCGCCGCCCGGGCCTCTTCCCATCCGGTGCTGGTGGCGCCGGCCATCACCTACGGGCATTCGCCGCACCACCTGAGCTGGCCCGGCACGATCTCGCTGCGGCTTGCGACGATGGCGGCGCTGCTCGAGGACGTGACCCGCTGCATCGAGGGGGCCGGGTTCCGCCGGCAGCTTCTGGTCAACGGCCACGGCGGCAACCGGGGGCCGCTCGCCGCCATCGCCGCCGAATTCGTCTGCTCGGGGCGCGAGGTGGGCTATGTCGACTACTTCGCCCCGCCCGCTGCCGAGATCAACGCGCTCCTGAAGGGCAGCGCGCGCGGGGTGACCCATGCCGGCGAGTTCGAGACCGCGCTGGTGATGGCGATGGAAAGGGACGACCCGGCCCGGCTTGCCTTCTACGAGGGCCGCGCCCGGGGCCTGCCGGCGCGGACCAAGGCCACCGCGCGCGGCACCACCCAGCCGAACCCCATCGCCGCAGCCGGAGCCTGGTGGCCCTCGGTCTATCTCGGCGACGATGCCGGATACACCGGCGATCCCGCCGCCGCGACGGTCCAGACCGGGGAGGCGATGGCCGAAGCCATCGTCGCCCGGCTGTCGGCCTTCTTCGCGGCCTTCGCCGCGGCCGTGCTGCCCTCGGGCGGGATGGCGCCCGCGCGCCGGGGTCCGGGCTGAGGCCGCGGGGCCGCGCCGGTCGCGCCGATCAGCCCGTCGATGTGCCGGCGCGGGGCGCTCTTTCGGTCCGGCATGCCCCGCGGCCTTCGCGCCGCTCCGGCCCGCGCCGCCCGCCGGCCTATTTCCTCCCGGCGAAGGCCGCCTGGACGTCGGCGATGCCATTGCAGAGGCTGTCGTCCAATCCCATCGCCGCCACCATCTCGGCGGCCTCGCGCATCTCGGCGCTGCGGCGGACCCCGTGCTGGCGGACGCGCCCGCGCATCTTCACGGCAAGATCCCTCCAGTTCATGCCGGGATAACTTGCGGCGAGGCTCGCGAACACCTCCTCCTCGACGCCCCAGCGCACCGAGGCCTCCTTGCACTGGATCATCAGGGCCTCCATGCCCTTGATGACGATGCTCCGGCAGAGCTTCATGGCCGAGGCGCGCCCGGTCTCCTCGGAAACCGGCGTGATGTTCATGCCGAGCGGATTGAGAAGCTCGGCGGCACGCACCGCCATCCGGCCCCCGCCGAGGATGGGCACCCTCAGCCCCGGGCCCGGGACGGTCGCCATCACCGCGCCCTCGACGAAATGCGCCCCGATGGCATCGATCACCCGGGCGGAGTCGATCTTGGTGTTGGGCGAGGCGGAGTTGATGTCGAGGTAGATCTGGCCGGGCCTGAGAAAGGCGGCCGCGCCGCTGGCCACCACCCGCGCCTGGTCGGCGGTCACGGCCGAGATCACGATGTCGGCCGCAGCGGCGGCATCGGCACCCGAGGTGGCGGTCCGCACCCCGAGCTCGCCCGCGCGCGCGATTCGTGCCTCGGCCGCAGGCGTGCCGAACAGGATGTCCCATGCCGCCACATGCGACGCCCCGCCGGCCAGGAGCCCGGCAGCAAAGATCTGCCCGACCTCGCCGTAGCCGATGATTCCGATCCTCAAGCTCTTCCCTCCATCTTGCGGCCGGCGCCGTGCCGTTCCGCCGCCGCCAGGTGCCGCAGGAGGCGGCCAAAGGCATCGCGCTCCCGACGGAAGTTCCAGATCAGGCCCAGCACTTCAGCACTGGCGTCGGCCCCCAGGACGGGCACGCAGTTGGCGCGGAACTTGCCTTCGAGGTCGGCGTCGGAGAGCGGGTGTGCCCCCTCGCCCCTTGGGTCCAGCACGCGGCGCTCCAGCCGCCTGCCGTCGGCAAGCTCAATCTGCACCGCCCCCGAGCGCTGCCGCGGATAGGCGCGCTCGCAAGACTCGTCGACGGCGACATCGACCCGCGCAACCAGCTCGCGCAGCGCGTCCCGCCCCAGACTTTCGGGCGAGAAGCCGCCCACCGCGACAGCCCCGTCCAGCAGCGCAAGCCCGGCAGCGATCGGCGCGCTCATCTGCGCGCCGAGCATCGTGTCGGCCTCGCGGTGGTCGTGCCCGCGCACCGCAACCCCGTAGAGACCGAGATGCACTCGACGGATGGCAGCGGGCTCGAGGCCGTGCTCGGCGCGCAGGTCGATCAGGCCGTCGATGGCGGCATGGTAGTGCCGGCAGCAGGGATAGAGCTTGAAGTAGACGTTCCCGATCTCGAGCCCCGGCGTCTCCAGCCCCGAGCGGTCGGAGGCGCCGCCGATGAAGGCGTTGAACACCCCGTGCCTCCCCTCGAAGACCCGCGACGGGCCGGTCAGCCCCTCGGCGGCCAGGCCCGCACAGGTGATGCCGTCGCGGGCGGCCATGCCGGGGTGGATGCGCTTGCTGTCGGGCCCTTCGGCCAGGAATTCCAGCAGCCCGCCCGCGAAGCTGCCGGCAAGGCCGAAGGCGTGGGCGATGCGCGCGGCGTCGAGCCGCTGGAGCGTCGCCACCGCCGCGGTCGCCCCGAAGGTCCCGGCGACGGCGGTGTTGTGCCAGCCCGTCCGGGCCGAGTGGGGGTGCATCATGGTGGCGACGCGGACCATCGTCTGGTAGCCCGCGACCACCGCGGCGATGACGTCGGCGGCATCGGCCCCCAGATGCTCGGCCATCGCGAAGGTCGCCGGAAAGACGGCGGCGCCCGGATGCCCCCCGGCGCGGGTGTGGCCGTCGTCAAGGTCTAGCCCGTGGGCCGCGGTCGCGTTGACGAAGGCTGCCGAGGCCGGCGACAGCCGCTCGGCGCGGCCGATCAGCGTCGCCTGACGGCCCGGGTCGGTCGCGGCGAAATGGCGCAGTGTCGCCTGCGTGACCGGCAGCCCGGCGCCGATCAGCGAGCAGGTGACGAAGTCGATGCAGGCGCGCGCGAAGGCATGATCGGCCCGCGCGCCGGCTCCGCCGGCGCCGATCGCGGCGACCTCGCCGGCGAGGGTCTCACTGATTGTCGGGCCCGCGGGCATGTCCACGTTCAAGCTCCTCCGCGCTGGGATTTCGAGGCTGGATGCCGCGGGCGACCACCCGGGCCGGGTCGACGTCCTCGACGCGCCGGACACCGACCTGCGCCATCGTCCGCTGGATCTCGCCCTTCAGGATGGCGATGGCGTGCTCCACACCCGCCTCGCCGCCGATTGCCGCCGCATAGTTGAACGGCCGCCCGCAGAAGACGAAGTCGGCCCCGAGCGCGAGTGCCTTGACCGCCTGCGTGCCGCGCCGGATGCCGCCGTCCAGCATCACCGGAACGGCGGGCGCGGCCTCGCGCACCGCGGGCAGCGCGTGCAGCGGCGCAATGGTGCAGTCAAGCTGCCGCCCGCCGTGGTTGGAGACGATCAGCGCATCTGTCCCCTCCGCGACCGCCTGACGCGCGTCGCCGGGGTGCAGAATGCCCTTCACCACCAGCCGGCCCGTCCACATCCTGCGGATGTCGCGGAAATGCTCCCAGGCGAAATGCGCCCGGCCGCCGAACTCCCGCTGCACCGTGCGCGAGACGATCGGCGCGCCACGGTGGGCATAGAGGTTCTCGAAATGCGGCATCCCGTGGGTCATCAGCGTGCGCAGGAAGGTGCCGACCAGCCAGCGCGGCCGCACCAGACCGTCGAGCGCAAGCCGCAGGCTGGGCCGCAGCGGCGAGGAAAAGCCGGCCCGCAGGTTGTTCTCGCGGTTGGAACCGACCGGCGAATCCACCGTGATCACCACCGTCGCGACGCCGGCACCCCGGGCGCGGTCGAGCAGCGCGCGCATCTTCTCGGTCGTCGGTGGCAGGTAGGCCTGGAACCAGGCGCGCGGATACTCGTCCATGATCGCCTCGAGCGCGATCAGCGAGGCGCCCGAGATGATCATCGGGATGCCGTTGCGGCCGGCCGCCCGGGCCAGCGCCACGTCGGCGCGGTAGCCGTTGATTGCGCAGATACCCATCGGGGCGATGCCGAACGGCGCCGACCATACCTCGCCCAGCAGCGTTGCGGCAGTGGAGACATCCGCCACGCCCGCGAAGTAGCGCGGCAGGAAGACATAGTCGTCATAGGCCGCCGCGGCGCCCTGCAGCGACCGCTCGTCCTCCACCCCGCCGCGGACGTAGCCGAACAGCGGGCGCGGCAGCCGCCGCCGTGCCGCCACCTCGAAGTCGTCAAGCGACAGGATCGACCGGAAGCGGCGGGGGATGGCGGCCAGGTTGCGCCGGCCGATCCGGTCGCCGCCGGCAGGGGCGGTCGCCGTCATCCCCCTCACGCCCCCGGCACGGGCCTGGCCGGGCGGATGCAGCGGCCCTTGCGGCCGCCCGGGGCCCCGGCACGGAGACGGCGACCGGCCGCGTCCCTCGCCAGGGTCGGCGGCGGCATCAAACCCCTTGCGGCGCACGCCGGCAGCGTCAAGGCTTCCCCACGGTGAACCGCGCACGGCCGCCCTGGTGCGGCGCGGCGCCGGATGATGTCGTCGATGCCCATTCTGAAATGCCGACGGCAACTCCTTGTCAAGGATTCTCTCACATGGTAGGGAGCTATCCGGCAAAAACCGGGCAAGGCCCGCGAGAACAATCCACCTATTGGCATTGCCATCCGGAGACCAACAGTGGGCACACCGAGCTACCGGGTACTTGCGGACGCCTTCGTCAGGGAAGGCGTCGGCACTGTCTTCGCGCTGACCGGCGATGGCAACATGCACTGGGAGGCCGCCTTTGCCGAGGCCCAGGGCACGCGCACAGTCAACGTCCGCCACGAGCATTGCGCCTGCGCCATGGCGTCGGCCTACGCCCGCGTGACCGACGGGGTCGGTGTCGCCTCGGTCACTTGCGGTCCGGGGGTGACCCAGATCGCCACCGCGCTCGTCACCGCCGCCCAGGCGCGCATCCCGCTGGTGGTGTTCGCCGGCGAGAGCCCCCTGCACGGCGGCTGGTACAACCAGTCGATCGACCTCGGCCCGATCGTCACCTCCACCGGCGCGCGCTACATCGCGGTGCACAGCGTCAAGCGGCTCCAGCAGAGCGTCGCCGAGGCCTTCCACCACGCCCGCAGCCGGTCCGAGCCGGTGGTGATCGGCGTTCCCTTCGACCTGCAGAAGGAACCGGCAGGCAATCCGCCGGAATACCAGCCCTCGACCGGCTTCATGCCCGACGCCGGACCGCGGCAGCCGCATCCCGACTACCTGGCGCGGGCGGTCGAGCGCATCCGTGCCGCCCGCCGCATCATCATCGTCGCCGGCCGCGGTGCCCGCCGGGCCGGCGCGCGCGAGGCGTGCATGCAGCTTGCCGAACTCTGCAACGCCGCGCTGGCGACCACCCTGCCGGTCCGCGGCCTGTTTGCCGGCAGCAGCCGCGACATCGGCACCTGCGGCAGCTTCGGCCACCCCGTCACCGAGGAAGCGTTCGGCGCCTGCGACCTCGTGGTTGCCGTCGGCGCGTCGCTGCGTGGCTACACCAGCGACCACGGGCGCTATTTCGCTGCCGGCGACGTCATCCAGATCGACGACGCCCCGACCGGCTTCGCCCGCGGCCGCAGGACCGCAGGGCAGTACCTGGCCGCCGATGCCCGGCTGGCGGTGGAGGCCCTGGTCCGCGAGATCGGGGCCGATGGCCCGCCCGTGCGGGCCGACTGGGGGGTTTCGGACTACGCCCGCCGGCTGCGCAGCGAGCCCGTGGACGCCCGCGCCTACCCTGTTCCCGAGGGCACGCTCGACCCCCGCGACGTCATCCGCACGCTTGACCGGCTGCTGCCGAAGGACTGGGGCTGCGTGAACTCCTCGGGGCACTGCTCGTTCTTCTCGGCCCACATGTTCGACCGGCCGGCCGACTGCTTCCTGACCATCAGGGAGTTCGGCGCCATCGGCAACGGCCTTTCCTACGCCGCTGGCATGGCGGCAGCCCGGCCGGACCGGCCGACCGTCCTGTTCGAGGGTGACGGCGGTCTCATGGTGCATGTGCAGGAACTCGAGACCATCCGTTTGCAGGGATGGAAGATTCTGCTATGTGTCCTGAACGATGGCGCCTACGGCGCCGAGATCCACAAGCTCAGGGCGGACGGGTTGAGCGACCGGGGCGGCGTCTACGGCAGGAACGACATCGCGCGCATCGCCGAGGGGTTCGGGATTCGCGGCGCGGTCGTGCGCGACCTCGGCGCGCTGCCCGCCCGGGTGGAGGAGTTCAGGACTTCGCCGGGTTCGATGCTGCTCGACATCCAGATCTCCGACCAGGTGATCTCGCCGCGCATGGCCGCGGCGATCCGCCGATAGGGGCCGCCCTGCCGTGACCGTCGGAGGCTCGCCGCTGGTGGCTGCCGGGCAGGCGCGCAGGCAGCATCGCTCGCCCGGCGCCGCAAGGCCGCACCCCGCCGCTGCGGCTGCCGGCACCCGGCCGCAGGGAGGGTGCCGGAGGTGATGCCGACAGCCGATGCGATGGCTGCGACCTGCTGGGACGTTGTCGTGGTGGGCGGCGGCAACGCCGCGCTGACCGCGGCCATCACCGCTGCCGAACGCGGCGCCCGCGTGCTTCTGCTGGAAGGCGCACCCCGGCCCTACCGGGGCGGAAACTCGCGCCACACCCGCAACTTCCGCTGCCGGCACGAAGGCCCCCTGTCGGTTCTCACCGGCAGCTACGGCGAGGAGGAGTATCTGCGCGACCTCCTGCTCGTCACCGGCGGCAAGACCGACGAGGAGCTGGCGCGGCTGACGATCCGCAGTTCGGAAGCCTGCTTCGGCTGGATGCTCGCCCATGGCGTGCACTTCCAGCCCTCGCTGTCGGGGACACTGTCGCTGTCGCGGACCAACGCGTTCTTCCTCGGCGGCGGCAAGGCGCTGGTGAACGCCTACTACAACGTCGCCGCCGATCTCGGGGTCGTGGTGGTGTACGAGGCCGAGGTCCGCCATGTGGTGCTGCGCGACGGCCGGTTCGAGGCGGTCGAGGTTCGCCTGGCCGGGCAGGAGGTCTCGGTCCGCGGCCGGGCGGTGGTGCTGGCCGCCGGCGGCTTCCAGGGCGACATCGACTGGCTCGCCCGCGCCTGGGGCCCGGCAGCGCGCAACTTCCTGATCCGCGGCACGCCCTACAACCGCGGCGTGGTGCTGCGCGACATGCTCGATCAGGGGGCCGACAGCGTCGGCGACCCGACCCAGTGCCACTGCGTGGCCATCGACGGGCGGGCGCCTAAGTTCGACGGCGGCATCGTCACCCGCCTCGACTGCGTTCCCTTCGGGGTGGTGGTGAACCGCAACGGCGAGCGCTTCCATGACGAGGGCGAGGATGTCTGGCCCAAGCGCTACGCCATCTGGGGCCGCCTCGTGGCCGCCCAGCCCGAGCAGGTTGCCTATGCGATCATCGACGCCAAGTCGGCCGAGCTGTTCATGCCGTCGGTCTATCCGCCGGTAACGGCGCCGACGCTCGAAGAACTCGGCAGCAGGCTCGGGATTGCAGCCGACCGGCTGTCCGCGACCGTTGCGGCATTCAACGCATCCTGCCGGCCCGGGCCGTTCCACCCCACCGAGATCGACGGGCTGGCGACCCGGGGGCTGGTGCCGCCGAAGTCGAACTGGGCGCGCCCGATCGACACCCCGCCCTTCCAGGGCTACGCGCTGCGCCCCGGCGTGACCTTTACCTATCTCGGGCTGAAGGTTGACGCGACCGCGCGCGTGGCCGGGAGCGGCGGCCGCTACGACAACGTCTGGGCCGCGGGCGAGATGATGGCCGGCTCGATCCTCGGGCAGGGCTATCTGGCCGGTTTCGGCATGACCATCGGAACCGTGTTCGGCCGCATCGCCGGCGAGGAGGCCGCCGCCCATGTCGCCTGACCCCGCCGCGGCCATGCCCGCGCTCGCCGAGGCGCGCCGCCAGATCGAGATCTGCAACGCCTGCCGCTACTGCGAGGGCTTCTGCGCGGTGTTCCCGGCGATGACGCTGCACCGCAGCTTTCCCGACGGCGAGATGGTCCAGTTCGCCAATCTCTGCCATGCCTGCCAAGGCTGCTTCCACGCCTGCCAGTACACCGCCCCGCACGAGTTCGACCTCAACATCCCCCGCGTTCTGGCCGAACTGCGCGCCGAAAGCTGGGAGCGGTTCGTTCGGCCGTCCTGGCTGGCGCGGCTCGTCCAGGGGCGCGGGGTGGCCGTGGCGGCGCTGGCCGTGGTTGCGCTCGCGGCGATGCTGGCGGCGATTGCCGCCCTGCGGCCCGCCGATGGCACGGGCTTCTACGCCCACCTGTCGCATGCGGCGATGGTGACGATCTTCCTGCCGGCATTCCTGGCCCCTCTTGCCGTCACCGGGCTGGCGCTGCGCGACTACTGGCGGGCCGTCGGCGGCGCGCCGCTGCGGATTGCGCATGTCCTCGCGGCGCTGGGCGATGTGGCGCGACTGCGCAACCTATCCGGCGGTGCCCAGGGCGCCTGCCACTACGAGAAGGGCGACCGGCCGTCAACGGCACGCCGGCACGCGCACCAGGCGATGTTCTGGGGCTTCGTGCTGTGCTTTGCCGCCACCTCCTCGGGCACCGTCATGCACTATGCGCTCGACTGGCCGGCGCCCTACGGCCTGCTCACGCCGCCGAAGCTGTTCGGCATTCCCGGCGGCATCCTGATGGTAATCGGCGGGGCGTGGCTTGCGGCCCTGAAGCTGCGCGCCGACCCTGCGCTCGGCTCGCCCGGACGCTGGGGCGGCGAGATGGCGGTGACCCTGCTGCTCGTGCTCGTGGCCGCATCCGGGCTGGCGCTGTGGGCGGCGACCGGAACCGGGGCGGTGGCGTCCCTCTTGGCCCTGCACCTCGGCGCGGTACTGGCGCTGTTCCTTCTCATCCCCTATTCCAAGCTCGTCCACGGCGCCTTCCGCCTCGCCGCGCTGATGCGCGACGCGCAGACCCGGGGCGGGTGAGGGCACCGCCCGCCCCCCGCCCGAACGCCGTCCGCGGCTCAGGCAGGCGGGCGCGGCAGGACGGGCGGCGCCAGATCCGCGGGAAGAGGGCAGGTGTAGGGCGTCTGCCGCAGGCGACCGGCGTGTTCGGCACGCGCCCGCGCCAGGAGCGCAGGATCGGCGAACAGCATCTCGGCGCAGCGGGCCATCGCCTTGGCGGCGTGAACCATCCCCTTGTGCGCCGCCGGCGTCTTGCCCTGCGCGGTGATCTGCCAGCTGTGCGCCGGCGTGCCGATGGCATGGGTGGCGACGAGGACCTCGGTAGTGGGGACGGCCCAGCTCACATCGGCGACGTCGGTCGAGCCGATCATCACCTCCGCGCCCGGCAGCGGCGCAACGACATAGTCGCACAGCGCCTCGTCCGGCCGCGGCGGCAGCCCCACCCGCCGGTAGGAGGCCGCGATGTCCTCGGGTGAAAGCGTTGCCTGGATGGCGCGCGCGAAAGCGCGGTCGGCCTCGTCGAAGGGCACGCCCCCGAGTTCCTCGAGCGCCCGCCGCATGGCCTCGTCCATCACCTCGTTCAGAAGCGTGTTCGACACCGCCGAGAAGACCTTCATCGTCACCGCCGTACCGGTCATCAGCGCCGCGCCGCGGGCGACGTCCTTCACCCGCTCGACCAGCGCCAGCATCTCGGCCAGCTGCAGCGCCCGGATCGAATAGCGCACCCGCGCCCGCGCCTGCACGACGTTGGGGGCGACGCCGCCGGCGTCCAGATAGGCGTAGTGGATCCTGGCGTCCTGGACCATGTGCTCGCGCAGGTAGTTGACCCCGACCGACATCAGCTCGACGGCATCGAGCGCCGACCGGCCCAGATGCGGCGACGCGGCGGCATGGCTCGCGCGGCCCTGGAAGCTGAAGTCGATCCGCGTGTTCGCGAGGCTCAGGGGGTCGTCGACCCGGGTCATGCAGTTCGGGTGCCAGGTGATCGCGGCGTCGACATCGGCGAAGACCCCGTCGCGCACCATGAACGTCTTGGCCGCACCGCCCTCCTCCGCCGGACAGCCGTAGTAGCGCACCCGCCCGGGCTGGCCGCTCTCCTCCAGCCAGTCCTTCAGCGCGCAGGCGGCCAGCAGCGCCGCCGCACCGAGCAGGTTGTGGCCGCAGCCGTGACCGTTGCCGCCTTGCTCCTCCGGGCGCGGCTCGGCGATGCCGGCCGCCTGGCTGAGGCCCGGGAGGGCGTCGTACTCGCCGAGGATGGCGATGACAGGCCCACCCGAACCGGCCTCGCCCATCACTGCGGTCGGCATGCCGGCCACCTCCGCGACAACGCGGAACCCCTTGGCCCGCAGCATAGCGTCGTGCTCGGCACACGAGGCGAACTCGGCATACAGGGTCTCGGGCGTGCCCCAGACCCGATCGGCCAGGCCGGTCAGGTCGTCGCGGTGGCGGTCGACCCGCTCCCAGACGGGTGGTGTGTTCTGCATGTCGCCTCCAATCGGAGCAGGACTTCCGGTGCATTGAATGCACCCGCCGCGCCGTGGCAAGTGCCGCCGGCGGCGCGGCTCAGTATCGTCCGCGCTCGCGCATGATGCGGTCGATCGCCTGCTGCGCGGCCGCCAGCGCCCGCGTGTCGCTGGCCGCGCCCGACAGGGCCGCATGGATGTGGTGCCCAAGCGCGGCCTCGACGGCCGAGTACTCGGGCAGGGGCGGCCGTTGCCAGGTGCACAGCATCCCGCGCTGCGCCAGCCCGTCGAGGAAGCGGACGATCGGCGAGCTTGCCGCCGCCTCGGGGTCGGCGGCGACGCTGAACCGCGGCGCCACCGGCAGGCCGCTCGTGACGTGCTTCTTCATCGATTCGGGCGAGGCCATCCAGGCGATGCTCTGGAAGGCCAGCTCGGCGCGCTCGCGCGGCACGTTGGCCGGCACCGCGAGCAGGAAGCCGCCGATCGGGTTGGCCGAGAGCCCGGTCGGCCCCTTCGGCTGGGGCAGGTAGGCGACCTTGCGCTTGACGACCGAGCCGAAGTCGAACTCGAAGCGCGCCGCCCGCATCGACCAGCAGTAGCACATCGCCACCTCGCCGGTCATGAAGGCGCGGATGCGTCGGTTCCAGTCCATCTCCAGGATGTCGGGCGGCGATACCTCGACCAGCCGGTGCAGATAGTCGAGCACCATCCGCCCCTCGGGGCTGTCAACGTTCGGCCGCAGATGCTCGGCGGGCATCGACCCCCAGGGGTAGTAGCGACGGAAGCGCGGCATCGTGAAGATCGGCGCGCCGCAGCATCCCATCAGGATCATGAAGGTCGAGGCGACCGGCATTCCCGCCGCACCGTTCCAGGCGATGCCGTGGAACCCGCGGGCAGGGTCGTGGAAGGCGCGGGCAGCCGCCACAACCTCGTCGAAGCTGCGCGGGAAGGGGACGTTGCGCTCGGCGAACAGGTCGCGGCGGGCGGCCAGCACCTCGACGGTGCAGTAGATGGGGATGCCGTACTGGCGCTCGTTCCAGGTGCCGGTGCTCCACACCGCCGGCAGGAAGTCGAAGGGGTTGAGGTTCTCGCGGGTGATGAAGCCGTCGAGCGGCTGCAGGAGCCCGGCCTCGGCGAACTCGCCGATCCAGGGCAGGTTCAGGGCCACCACCTCGAAGCCCGGCACCGGGCGGCGCAACTCCTCGTGCAGCGCCGCATACAGGGCCTGCAGCGGCTCGAGGCGGAAGCTCCTCGGCGACGCGAGGTTGTTGCGGTAGTCCGACCAGAGGTTGCGCATGGCGACGAAGTAGTTGTCGTCGTTGAGCAGGAAGCGCAGTTCGGCCCCGACGCCGGCAAGACGGGCGCGCAGCGGCGCCGGCGCCAGGATGTCGGCGGCGAAGTCGCCCCCGCCGAAATAGAACTCGTCGGGGTCGCGGTCGGCGAGCAGGCCGAAGGTCTCGGCCATCAGCGCCTTGATCCTCTCGGCATACCGCAGGAAGGCGTCCTGGTAGGCCCGGCTCGGCTCGAGGTGGAAGGTCTTGCGGTCCGCCCCCTTCGGCACCCTGACAAGGTGCCCCGCATCGATCATTCCGCGCAGGCGGCGCATCGCGGTGCCGTAGGGCAGGCCGGACACCGCGACCAGCGTCGAGATGTTGACCGGCTCGCCCCTGAGACGGGCCTCCATCAGGAACAGCGTGACGTTCCAGCCGGCGTCGGCGGCGGCCACCGGCAGGCCGGCATCGAAGGGCTCGCGGATGCGGCGCAGGATGCGGATGATTCGCAGCACCTCGGCCGGCGTCACGCCCGCGCCGGCATCGGCAGGGCCGGCGGATGCCGGCGCGGCCGGCTGCCCGCGCGCGGCCCCGGTGCCCCTGCCCGCCCTCCCGGTGCCGCCCGCCATTCGTTGCCTCCTCCCCGGCACATGCGGGCCGGCACCCCCCGCGCCCCGCCCGCCATCGCAGGCGGCGCCCTGCCCCGGAATCGCCGCCGGCCGACAGGCGGCACTCTGTCCGCTCCGGACATCCCGCGGCCTGCGACCCCGCGCCGCGGTGCGGCCGGCCGGACGCCACGTTGTCCACTCCGGACAAACTACCCGCCGGGCGGCACCGCACCGGAGGCGATGCTCGCGGCACGGCGGGATGACCGCCCGCACAACCGGGAAGGAAGCCGATGTCTGCCCTCTTCGCGCCCGCCGAGCTGCGGGGACTGCGCCTGCCCAACCGCGTGGTGCTGTCCCCGATGTGCCAGTACGCCGCCACCGACGGGGTGATGAACGACTGGCATCTGGTGCACTACGGCAAGTTCGCGCTCGGCGGGGCGGGGCTAGTCCTGACCGAGATGACCGATGTCGCGCCCGAGGGGCGCATCACGCCGGCCTGCGCGGGGCTCTACGGCGACGCTGCCCAGGCGGCAGCGGCGCGCATCGTCGGGTTCTGCAAGGCCTGGGGCACGGCGCGCGTCGGCGTCCAGCTTGCCCATGCCGGCCGCAAGGGCTCGACCCATCCGCCTGCCCGCGGCGGCAGGCCGCTTGCCGCCGGCGAGGGCGCATGGACGACCATCGCCCCCTCGGCCGTCCCGTATGATGACGGCTGGCCAGCCCCGGCCGAGGCTACCGCGTCCGACATCGCCCGTATCCGCGACGACTTCGTCGCCGCTGCACGCCGCGCCGAGGCCGCCGGATTCGACCTGATCGAACTGCATGGCGGCCACGGCTATCTGCTGCACCAGTTCCTGTCGCCGCTCACCAACCGGCGCAGCGACGCCTGGGGCGGGACCCCGGCCCGGCGGATGCGATTCGTCATCGAGGTCTACGAGGCGGTGCGCGCCGTCTGGCCCGCCGACCGCCCGATCGGCATCCGCCTGTCGGCGACCGACTGGGTGGAGGGCGGCTGGACGCCGGAGGAGACGGTTGCCCTGGCGCGGACGCTGAAGGACCTCGGCATCGACTATGTGGACGTCTCGTCGGGCGGGCTGCACCCGGCCCAGAAGATCCCGCTCGCACCCGGCTACCAGGCGCCCTTCGCGGCGAAGGTCCGCGCCGGGGCGGGGGTCACGACGATGACCGTCGGGCTGATCGCCGATCCCCGTCATGCCGAGCGGCTGGTGGCCGACGGACAGACCGACTTCATCAAGCTCGGCCGCGGCCATCTGTACGACCCGCACTGGGCCTGGCATGCCGCCGAGGCGCTGGGCGTCGAGATCGCCTATCCGCCGAAGCTGGGCGCGGCGCAGCCGAAACTGCGACCGATGCTGTTTCCGGCCCGGGGCTGAGGCGTCCATGTCCGGCCCCGAGCTCGCCTGGGATCTCGCGCGGGTCCTGTCCTGCGGCATCTGGGTCGGCGCGGGGCTGTGGAAACTCACCCATTTCCGGCTGTTTACCGCGAAGATGGCCCATCTCGGCTTTCCCCTGCCGGCGGCGGCGGCGGCCGCGGTGATCGCCACCGAACTGGCCGGGACCGCCCTTCTGGTGCTGGGGCTGTGGGTCACCGGCGTGGCGCTGGTGTGGATGGCCTTCACACTCTGGGCGACCTGGCTTGAACACCGCCGCATCCTCGCCGCCGACGGAACCCTGCTGTTCCCCGAGTTCGTGCAGGTCTGCAAGAACGCCTCGATCCTCGGTGGGCTGGTCATGCTCGTCCTGCTGGACCCCGCACGCCCGGCCTGGCTCTGGCCGGCACCCTGAGGCGCAGCCGCCGCCGATGTCCGTCCGGGATGTCGGCGGCGTTGCCGGAGACGCCGCGCCGGCAGATCCTCGAACAGACGGGGCGGATGCGGCGCCCCCGACCAACGACCGGCCAGGGAGGCCAGCAGATGGCGATTCACACCTTCGGTCCGATGGCCGTCGACTGGGAGAACCGGATCGACTTCGAGCGGCTGCGCACCGAGCGGCTGGCACGGCTGAAATCGCGGCTCGCCCTCGCCGACATGGGCGCGATCCTGTGCTTCGACATGACCAACGTCCGCTACATGACGGCGACCAACATCGGCGCCTGGGCGCAGGACAAGGTGTCGCGCTTCTCGCTCCTGATGCAGGGCCACGAGCCGATCCTGTGGGATTTCGGCTCGGCCGCCAAGCACCACCAGCTCCACTGCCCGTGGCTCGGGGGCGGACGGTCGCGGTCGGGAATCCCGCTGCTGCGGGGCGCGATGACGCCCGACATGGGCCGCGCCGAGGCGGTGGCCGACAAGATCGTCACCGAGCTTCAGGCCGCGGGGCTGATGGGCGAGGCGCTGGGGATCGACATCGTCGAACTGCCCATCCTCTTTGCGCTGCAGGCGCGCGGGGTGAGGGTGGTCGACGGTCAGGCGCTGATGCAGGACGCCCGCGTCATCAAGACCCGCGATGAGATCAGCCTGCTCACCCATGCCGCGGCGCTGGTCGACATGGCCTATGAGGAGTTGCACATGGCGCTCCGCCCCGGTGTGCGCGAATGCGATCTCGTGGCGCTGGCCTCCAGGGTGCTCTACGAGAACGGCTCGGAGTACGTCGAGGGCGTCAACGCGATCTCGGGCGAGCGCTGCAACCCGCACCCGCACATCTTCTCCGACCGCATGCTGCGGCCCGGGGATCCGGCGTATTTCGACATTCTGCACAGCTACATGGGATACCGCACCTGCTACTACCGCACCTTCGCGGTCGGCAGCGCCTCGCGCGAGCAGGTTGACGCCTACGCCCGCTGCCGCGACTATCTCGACCAGGCCATCGCGCTCATCCGTCCCGGCGTCACCACGGCCGAGGTCGCGTCGGTCTGGCCGCGGGCCGAGGAATTCGGCTTCCCCTCAGAGGAGGCGGCGTTCGCGCTGCAGTACGGCCACGGGCTCGGGCTGGCGATCTGGGAGCGGCCGGTCATCAGCCGGCTGGTCTCGCTCGACCATCCGGAGGTTATCCGCGAGGGGATGGTGTTCGCGCTCGAGACCTTCTGGCCGGCCCGGGACGGCTGGTCGGCGGCACGCATCGAGGAGGAGATGGTGGTCACTGCCGACGGCTGCGAGGTCATCAGCCGCTTCCCGGCCGAAGAGCTTCTCGTCTGCGGCCGCCGCTACCACAGCGCCGCCGGTCCGCTACCGGCCGTGCGCGATATCCAGTCGCAGTTCAACAACCCCAGGGTCTACCCCGACGGGCGGGCGACGCACTTCCCGCGCGCCGACGCCGCAGGATAGGTGGCGCGCATGCGGATCGGCTGGATCGGCCTCGGCAAGATGGGCGCGCCGATGGCGGCGCGCCTGCTGGCCGCCGGCCATGCGATGACGGTCTGGAACCGCAGCCCCGCCCCGGCCGCGGCGCTGGCCGCCCGGGGTGCAACGGTCGCCGCCACGCCGGCCGGGGCCGCGGCGGGGGCCGAGGCCCTGTTCCTGATGCTCGCCGACGACGCCGCACTGGCAGCGGTCGGCCTCGGCCCCGGCGGTGCGGTGCAGGCGCTTGCTCCCGGCGCCCTGGTGGTGGAGATGAGCACCGTCTCGCCGGAGGTCTCCGCCCGCCTTGCCGAGGCGGCAGCCGCCGCCGGCGCCGACCTCCTGCGCGCACCGGTCTCGGGCAGCGTCGCGCTCGCCACCGCCGGCACGCTGACCGTGCTCGCCTCCGGGCCGCGCCGCGCCTTTGACCGCGCCGGCCCGCTGCTCGCCGCCCTCTCGGCCCGCCAGTTCTACCTCGGCGAGGGCGAGGAAGCGCGCGTCGTCAAGCTCGCCATCAACCTGATGATCGGCACCACCATGGCGATGCTGGCCGAATCCCTCGCGCTCGCGGCCGGCCACGGCATCCCGCGCGGGGTGATGCTCGATGCGGTGATGGGCTCGGCCGTCGCCTCGCCCTTCCTCGGCTACAAGGAGGCGGCGCTGCGCGCGGCCGACTACCGCCCCGCCTTCGAGACGCGCCAGATGGCCAAGGACTTCGACCTCGCGCTGGCCGCCGCCCGCGACGCCGGCGTGCCGCTACCCCTGGCCGAGCGGGTGCGCGAGGCCTTCGCGGTGCTGATCGGCAGGGGCGAGGGGGCGCAGGACTTCAGCAGGCTTGTCGAGCTTGCTTCCGGCCCGGCCGGGCCCGGCCGCGACCGCCCCGCCTGAGCCCGGCCGCAGGCACGACGAGAGGACCCGCCCATGCCTCAGACCCGCCCGCTCCAGCCCATGGCCGAATGGGTCGAGGTCGCCGCCACCGGCGCCGATTGGGACCGGATCGGCCGCCAGCGGGCGCTGCGGATCCAGCGCCACCTCCATTTCGTCCGCGCGTTCGAGGAGACGGTGCTCGAGATGGACGGCCACGGGCTGATCCACGGGCCCGCCCACGTCTCGATCGGGCAGGAAGGCGGGGCCGTCGGGTCGATCGCGGCGCTCTCCGGGCACGACCTCGTCACCGGCTCGCACCGCGGCCACCACCAGTTCGTCGCCAGGGCGCTGGCCCATCTCGAGGGCGACCGCGTGGAGCCGGCCGCCCCCGCCGCCCCTCAGGTACAGTCCGTGCTGCGCCGTGCGCTGGCCGAGATCATGGGGCTGCGCCAGGGCTTCTGCGGCGGCCGCGGCGGCTCGATGCACCTGCGCTGGGCCGAGGCCGGGGCGCTCGGAACCAACGCCATCGTCGGCGGCGGCGTCGCCTTCGCCACCGGCGCCGCCTGGTCGGCCAAGCGGTCGGGCAGCGATGCGGCGGTGTTCGCCTGCTTCGGCGACGGGGCGGTGAACATCGGCTCGGTGCACGAGGCGATGAACCTGGCGGCGCTGTGGAACCTGCCCGTCTGCTTCTTCATCGAGAACAACGGCTATGCCGTGGCCACCTCGATCGCCGAGGCGACGCGCGAGACGCGGCTGTCCTCGCGCGGCCCGGCCTACGGCATCCCCGCGTTCCGCGTCGACGGGATGGACCCCGTGGCCGTCCATGCGGCGACCGAGGCCGCGCTCGCCATCATGCGCGCCGGCATGGGGCCGGCGGTCGTCGAGGCGGTGCTCTACCGCTTCTTCCACCATGGCGGCGGCATCGCCGGCAGTGCGTTCGGCTACCGCAGCCGCGAGGAGGAGGCGGCCTGGCGGGCGCGCGACCCGCTGGCGCTGATGCGGGCGGGGCTCGAGGAGCGGGGCTGGATGGACGCCGAGACCGATGCGGCGATCGCCCGCCAGGCGCGCACCGCCATGGCCGCCGCGGCAGAGGCGCTGACCGAGCCCGACGGCAATGCGCGCCGGGCCCGCCCGGGCCTCTGGCCCGACCCTGCCGAGCGCGATGCCGGCCTGCGCGGCGACCTCTCGGAATTCGCCGGAGCCCGCTTCGTCGAGGCGGAGGCGTTCGCCGGCCCGCTGGCCGAGATGCGCTATGTCGACGCCGCCGCCGACGTGATGGGCCGCCGGATGGCCACCGACGCGCGGATCTTCTGCCTCGGCGAGGACATCCACCGCCTGAAGGGCGGCACCAACGGCGCCACCCGCGGCCTGGCCGGGCGCTTCCCCGACCGCATCCTGCCCACCCCCATCTCCGAGGCGGGCTTCTGCGGATTTGCCGGCGGTGTCGCCATGGCCGGGCGCTTCCGCCCTGTGGTCGAGCTGATGTATCCAGACTTCGCCCTCGTCGCCGCCGACCAGCTCTTCAACCAGATCGGCAAGGCGCGGCAGATGTTCGGCGGCGGTGCGGCCATGCCGCTTGTCCTGCGCACCAAGATCGCGATCGGCTCGGGATACGGCGCGCAGCATTCGATGGACCCCGCCGGACTGTTCGCGCAATGGCCGGGCTGGCGCATCGTCGCCCCCTCCACCCCCTACGACTATGTCGGGCTGATGAACGCCGCACTGGCCTGCGAGGACCCGGTGCTGGTGATCGAACATGTGGCGCTCTACAACATGAAGGGGCCGGGCCCGGTCGACGACTGGGACTACATGATCCCGCTCGGCAGGGCCCGGGTGGTCCGCCCGGGTCGGGCCGTCACCGTGCTCGCCTACTCGGCCATGGTCCACGAAGCGCTGCGCGCGGCCGCCGCTCTCGACCTTGACGCCGAGGTGATCGACCTGCGCTCGCTCGACCGCGCCGGGCTCGACTGGGAGACGATCGGCACCAGCATCGCGCGCACCAACACCGTCGTGGTGGTCGAGCAGGGCGCGCTGACCGTCTCGTACGGGGCGATGCTCGTCGACGAGATTCAGCGGCGGTTCTTCGACCTGCTCGACCACCCGGTGGCCCGGGTGCATGGCGGGGAATCGTCACCCAGCGTCTCGAAGGTTCTCGAGCGGGCGGCCTTCGCCGCCCAACCCGAAATCGAGGCCCGGCTGCGCCAGGTGATGGTCGGCACCGGGCGCGGCCGGCTGGTGGGTCGGTAGGGAGGGCGGGCGATGGCCGGTCGCGCACCTGGGCTGCGGGGGGTGGAGCATCTGGGCTTCACCGTCCCCGACCTCGAGGCGGCAACGCGCTTTCTGGTCGATGTGCTCGGCTGCGAGCCCTTCTACGACCTCGGACCCTTCGCCGCCGATGACGACTGGATGGCCCGCCAGCTTGCCGTCCATCCCCGCGCCATCATGCGCCGGCTGCGCTTCTTCCGCTGCGGCCACGGGCCCAATTTCGAGGTGTTCGAATACGACGCCCCCGGCCAGCGCCGCGAAGCGCCGTGCAACAGCGACGTCGGCGGCCATCACCTCGCCTTCTATACCGACGATTTCGACGCCACGCTTGCCCATCTGCGCGCCCATGGCGTCCGCATCCTGGGCGAGCCGGTGGTCCGCCGCAACGGGCCCAGCGCCGGCCAGACCTGGGTGTATTTCCTCGCCCCCTGGGGCATGCAGATGGAGCTTGTCAGCTACCCGTCCGGCAAGGGCTACGAGGCCACGACCGGCCGCCGCCTCTGGCACCCCGCCGACCCGGCCGCCTGATGACGGCCGCCCCGCCCGGAGCGGCCGCCACGGGTGCGCCGGCCGTACCCTGCGCCCGCGCCCGCCTCAGCCGCCGCGCCGCAACAGCACGTTGCGGTAGGTGAAGCGGCCGATCGGATAGCGGCTGAAGGCGGCCTCGAAGATGCGTCCGCCGTCCGCGACATACCACCGCCGGATCTGCAGCGCCGGCGTCCTCGGCTCGACCTGCAGCCGTGCGGCCGCGACCTCGTCGATCACATCGGCAGATATCTCCTGCTCGATGCGCGCGATCCGCAGCCCGTAGGTCGCCTCGACCGTCTCGGCGATCGACTGCCGAAGTCCCGGCAGGCTGGCGGCGATGCCGGCATAGGTGGCGTCGACATAGACCTCGATGGCGCAGGCCGGCAGCGCCTCGTCCTGGTGCCGGCGGACGCCGCGGATGCGCAGGTAGCCCTGCCCCACCCGCCCGCGCACCAGTTGCGCCAGCGCCGCATCCGCGGTCACCTCGTCCACCGCGTCGGTCTGCACCGGCGCGCCCTTGGCGAAGCGGGTCAGTTCCTCGATCGAGGAATAGGCCTCGGTGTAGGCGCCGCCGGCGGTGCGCCGGACCACGCAGGTGCCGACGCCGCGCCGGCTCTCGATCAGCCCGCCGGCGCGCAGCGCGGCCAGCGCCTCGCGCACGGTGTGGCGGCTGACCCCGTGGCGGCGGGCGAGCTCCTGCTCGGTGGGCAGCAGATCACCGACGGCGATCGTGCCGTCGGCGATCGCCGCGGCGATGGCGCCGGCGATCTGGCGGAACATCGGTCCGGCCAAGGCCGTCACTGGCAGTCCTCGCTCTTCCTCCCTGCGCAGCTCAGATCAGGACACCAAGCCCGCGCAGCCTGTCAATCTCGTCCGGCGCATAGCCCGCAGCCTGCAGGATGGCCTCGCTGTCCCGGCCCAGCGGCGGGGCGGCGCGGCCTCCGCCGCCTTCCCAGCCACGGAAGGGCGAGCCCACGACACGCAGCGCCGCCCCGCTGTCGGCCGTGATCTCGGTGATCATGCCGCGTTCGGCAGCGAAGGGCGATTCGAGCGCCTCGCGCACGCCGAGCACGGGCGCGACCGGAACCACCCCCGCCAGCCGGGCAAGCCAGTGGTCGGTCGGCGCGGTCATGAAAGCTTGCTCCAGAAGTCCCGACAGCGTCTCGCGATGCGCAAGCCGGTCGGCGAAGGTGGCAAAGCGCGGATCGCCCGCAAGCTCGGGCACGCCCAGCCTTTCGCACAGCGGCGGAAAGAACTTCTCCTTGTTCGCCATGATGAAGATCCAGCCGTCGGCGGTGCGGAACAGCTGGCAGGGTACCAGCGTGGGGTGCCCCGAACGGGCGACACGCCGCGGCGTGTAGCCCGCGTTCATGCTCCAGGCGGCGAGGTAGTTGAGGTTGGCAAGCCCGACATCATAGAGGCAGACGTCGACATCCCGGCCGACTCCGGTGCGGCGCGCCTCCATCACCCCGGCGACCAGCGCGAGCGCCATGCAGTAGCCGGTCATGAAATCCACGATCGACAGGCCGAAGCGCGCCGGCGGCGCGTCGGGCTCGCCGTTGAGCGTGAAATAGCCCGTCTCGGCCTGGATCAGGTAGTCGTAGCCCGGCCAGGCGGCGCGCGGGCCCGTCCGGCCGTAGGCGGTCAGGAAGGCGCACACCAGCCGCGGGTTCACGTCGCTCAGTCCGGCATGGGAGATGCCCAGCCGCCCTGGCACGTCGCCACGCAGGTTGCAGGCGATTGCGTCGGCATCGCGGGCAAGGTCGCGGAATACGGCCCGCCCCTCGGCGCTGGCAAGGTCGAGCGCGATGCTGCGCTTGTTGCGGTTGATGGCCTGGAAGAACAGGCTTTCGGCGCCCCTGCCGAGGCTGTCGTCGAAGTACGGGCCGAGGCCGCGGGTGACGTCGCCACCCTCGTGCGGGTTCTCGATCTTGATAACCTCCGCGCCGAGGTCGGCCAGGGCCTGTGTGCCGAACGGACCGGCACCGTATTGCTCGACCGCGAGCACGCGCAGACCGTCGAGTGGCCCCATGGGAAGCGCTCCGCCATGCCAGACGATGATGCTTGATTTTGTCCTGTTGTCCGGACAATATCAAGCGGCTCATTGACGGTCGTCCGCACCGCGCCGCCGGGGTCGGCGGGATGCGCGATCCGCGGGGCCGGAGTTCAGGGAGGATGACGGCATGACGGGATATCGGGGCCTCTCGCGGCGCACGGCGCTGGTCGCGGTCGCCGCAACGCTCGCGCTCGGCGGCATGCAGGGCGCGGCATCGGCCGAGACCCGGTTCCGGATCTCGGTCGACACCGGGCCGAACCATGTGCGCAACATCACGCTGCGCAGCTTCATGGACCGCCTTGCCGAGGCCACCGGCGGCGAACTCGTGGGCGAACTGTTCGAGTCCGGGCAGCTCTACGCCGCCCGCGACGAGCCGCGGGCGGTCGCGCGCGGCGACATCGAGATGTCGGTGACCACCAACTCCTCGATCGCGGCCTTCGCCTCGGACATGAACATCCTCGACCTGCCGCTGTTCTCGGGCCGCTCGCCCGAGCAGGTGAACGGGCTGGTCGACGGTCCGCTGGGCGCGCGGCTGGCCCAGGGCATCGAGGAGACGCTTGGCGTCGAGATCCCCGGCCGCTGGTTCCTGCTCGGCTTCACCAATACCTTCGGCGCCCGAAAGGAGATCGCCAGCTTCGCCGATTTCGAGGGCGCGCGCATCCGCGTCCCCGGCGGCGCGGGCTTCATCGCCCGCTACCGCGCGCTGGGCGCCGAGGGCGTGGCGATCCCCTTCCCCGACGTGCCGCTCGCGCTGTCGCAGGGCACGATCGACGCGCTGCTGACCACCCACGAGACCCTGCGCTCGGGCAAGCTGCACGAGGCCGGGGTGCGCTCGGTGTTCATCGACCAGGTGTCGGTCCTCTACTACGTGCCGCTGGTCAATGCCGCCTTCTGGAACGGTCTCAGCGAGGAGCACCGCGCAGCCTTCGCCGCCGCCTGGGACAGCGTGATCGACGAGGAGCGGGTCGAGGCGATGCGCCGCCAGAACGCCGCTGCCGAGGAGAACGCCGGCAACGGCGTGGTCATCCACGTCCCCGACCCCGCCGAACTCGCGGCCGTGAACGCCCGTCTGCTGGCCCTCGCCCCCGAGATCGCGGCAGAGCTGGACGTCTCCGACGAGGTCGTCGCGCTTGCCCAGTCGGAGATCGCCAAGCTCGACTGACACGCCTGCAAGGCGCGCCGCGCGGCCCCCGGGGCAGCCCGGGCCGGCGCGGCGCGGCCCGACCGCGCCCGGCACCCGGAACCACCGCGATGTCCCGTTTCCTCGCCATCCTCGACCGCGCCGAGGCCGTGCTGATCGCACTTCTTGCCGGGGTGGCGCTGGTCCTGGCCTGCATCGCCATGGCCGGGCGCTATGTCCTGCCGGCCCTCCGGCTCGACTGGACCTTCGAGGTGACGATCTTCGCCGTCATCTGGGCGACGTTCATCGCCGGGGCGCGGATCGCGGGCCGCGGCGAGCACGTGCGGGTCGACAGCTTCGTGCTGCTCCTGCCGCAGCGGGCGCGGCTGGCGCTGTCGGTGCTGGCCACGCTGGCCGGGATCGCCATGGCCGGCTTTCTCGTCTGGTCTGGCTCAATCGTGGTCGAGGAGTCGATCCGCTGGAACGAGCGGACGACCTCCTCGCTCCGGCTGCCGCTGTGGGTCTTCTACCTCAGCCTGCCGGTCGGCGCGGCGCTGATCGGCTTCCACCTGATGGTGCGCGCGGTCCGGCTTGTCACCGGCCGCGCCACCGACGAGGTCGGCCACCATGAGCGCTGAGGGCACGCCCCCATGAGCACCGCGGCCATCCTCGGCCTTGCAGGCCTGCTGGTGCTGCTCGCGCTCGGCGTGCCGATCTACATCGTGCTCACCGGGCTCGGCATCGTGCTGCTGCTGGCCGACGGCGCCTCGATCGGCGGCATCGGGCAGGACATCCTCGACCACATGAACTCGGCGACGCTGATGGCGGTGCCGTTCTTCGTGATCGCGGCGGGCTTCATCCAGGGCGGCGGCATCGCCCGGGCGCTGATCGACATGGCCAGCACCTGGATCGGCCGGCTGCCGGGGGGGATCGCGCTGTCGGCGCTGGCCGCAACCGCGCTGTTCGCCGCGATCAGCGGCTCGTCGGTGGCCACCGTGCTGGCGATGGGCACGATGGTCGTCCCCGAGATGCTGCAGCACGGCTACCGGCGTCCCTTCGCGCTGGGGCTGACGGCGGCGGCCGGCACGCTCGGTATCCTGATCCCGCCATCGATGCCCATGGTCGTCTACGGGCTGGTCTCGGAAACCTCGATCCCGCGGCTGTTTCTCGCCGGGGTCGTCCCGGGGCTTATCCAGGTCGGCCTGTTCGCGGTGGTGGTGATGGTCATGGCCTCGGTCCAGGGCGCCCGGAAGGTGCCCTTCCCGGGCTGGCAGGCGGCCGGACAGGCGAACCTGCGGGCGCTGCCGGCGCTGGCGGTGCCGCTCATCGTGCTCGGCGGCATCTACGGCGGCTTCGTCACCGTGACCGAGGCCGCGGCCCTGTCGGCGGCCGTGGCGCTGGTTGTCAGCCTGTTCGTCTACCGAACCCTGACTTTCCTCGAGGTGCCCGAGGTCCTCGTGCAGGGCATCTCGCGCACCGCCGCGATCCTGCTCATCATCGCCGGCGCTGACCTGCTGTCGGGCTGGATGACGCGCGACGGGCTGGCCGCGCATATCGCCGCCTTCGCCACCGGGCTCGACCTGACCCCGACGTAGTTCCTCTTTGTCCTCGCCGGCATCTTGCTGGTCCTCGGCATGGTCCTCGAGGGCTATGCCATCATCCTCATCACCCTGCCCCTGACCCTGCCCATCGTCCACGGGCTGGGCATCGATCCGGTGCACTACGGAATCGTGATGGTGATCGGGATCGAGCTTGCCATGCTGACCCCGCCCGTGGGGCTGAACCTCTTCGTCATGGCCGAGGTGTCGCGTGCCCCGGTCGCCGAGGTGCAGCGAGGCCTGATGCCGTTCTTCGTCGCCATGCTCCTGCTCTGGGCGGCGGTGATCCTCTGGCCGGGCCTGTCCACCGGCCTGCCCGACCTCGTTCTTGGAGCCTCCCGATGAGCACGCTCGACCTCTGCGAAGCCAGTTGCCTCCTGTTCGTCCCGGGCCACCGGCCCGAGCGCTTCGGCAAGGCGCGGGCGGCCTGCCGGGAAGGCATCGTCATCGACCTCGAGGATGCCGTGCCGCCTGCGGGCAAGGACGAGGCCCGCGCCCATGCCCTGGGGCACCTGCGCGCCCGCGGGGCCGGCGCCCCGGTCCTGCTGCGCCTCAACGCGCTCGGCACCGTGCCCGCGCTCGACGACCTCGCAGCGCTGGCGCGCGCCGATGCCATGCCCGACGGGCTGGTGCTGGCGAAGGTCGAGGCCCCCCGCGACATCGAGATCGTGCGCGCCTGCCTGCCCGCGCCCCTGCCCCTGCTTGCGGTGATCGAGTCAGCCCGCGGGCTGCATGCCGCCCACGCCATTGCCGCATCGCTGTCGCCGGGCGATGCGCTGGGCTTCGGCGGCGCCGACCTGGCGGCCGACCTCGGCGCCGAATTCGCCTGGGAGCCGCTGCTCGCCCCGCGCGCCGCAGTCGTCGCGGCCGCCGCGGCGGCCCGGCGCGGGGCGTTCGACGTGCCCTGGCTCGCGCTCGACGACACCGCCGGGCTGCGGGCCGAGACCGCGCGGGTGCGCGCACTCGGCTTCACCGGCAAGCTCGCCATCCATCCCGCGCAGGTGGCACCGATCCGCAGCGTCTTCGCCCCGGATGCCGAGGCGGTGGCGCGCGCCGAGCGGCTACTGGCCGCCATGGATGCCGCTGCCGGTGGCGTTGCCCGCCTCGACGGCCGGATGATCGACGCCCCCGTGGCCCAGGCGGCCCGGCGCGTCCTGACCCGCGCAGCACATGCCCGCGACGCCGGCCAGCCGGACCCGGGCCAGACAGGGAGAGCCTGACCGCATGTTTGCAGCCTTTAATCCCACGCCCGACGGTCACCTGCGCGAATCGGTCGGGCTGGAGTTCGAGTCCTTCAGCCCCGGGCAGGTCTTCCACCACCGCCCCGGCATCACCGTGACCCAGGACGAGAACGCCAACGAGGCACTGGCAACGCTGAACCAGGCCGCGCTCCACTACGATGCCAACTACGCCGGCGCCACCGAGTTCGGCCGGCCGCTCGTGGTCAGCACGCTGACGCTGCAGCGCGCCGTCGGCATGGGCTGGAAGACCTTCGGCCGCCGCCGCCGCATCCTCGGCTTCTCCGACATCCGCCTGACCGGACCGGTGTTCGGGGGCGACACCCTCTATTCGCGCACGCGAATCCTGGCCATGCGGCCCGACCCCGAGGACAGCGGCTGCGGCATCCTCGACTGCGAATCGACGGTCACCCGCGCCGGCGGCGGCGAGGTGGCGGTGGTGAGCTACACGCAATCGGTCTGGCGGCGGGGGTGCGGCCCGTTCGCTGCCCTCGGCTACTGACCGCAAAGAGGCACCGTGATGACACGCTTTCCCTCGCACGTCGCCATCGGCCCGGACGAATATGTCGAGACGCTCGGAATCGAGTTTGACGATTTCGCCCCCGGGATGATCATCGAGCACCGGCCGGGCTTCACCTTCTCCTGGGCCGAGGCCCGCTACCGCGCCGCACTCGCCGGCGACCACGCGCCGGTGCTGGTCGACCGTGCCTTTGCCGAGATCGCCGGCGGCGGGGCGGCGGCGCTCTCGCCGGCCTGGGTCGTCGGCGCCTTCGCGGCGGCCACGACGCGGGCCTTCGGCCGGGTGGTGGCCAATCTCGCCTGGCGGGACGTCACCTTCGCCAACCCGGTACGCGACGGCGACACAGTTTTCGCCGAATCCGAGATCCTCGCCAAGCGCGATTCGCGTTCGCGCCCCGATCAGGGAATCCTCACCGTCCGGACCCGCGGAATCTGCCGCGGCGGCGGCGAGGTCTGCCGCTACGAGCGCACGCTGCTCGTCTACCGCTCGGCCGGGGGCCCGCACCGCGCCGCCGGCTACGTCTGACGGCCCCTTCCGCCGGGGCCGGGCGGGGGCGGACGGCGGTCCGCCCTGCCCGCGCCGGGGACCGGCGCGCATCGGGGTTGCGCGGCGCCCGGCGGCGGGGAAAGGCTGGGCGCGGTCCGCAACCGAGAGGAACCGCCCCGATGCCCTCCCCCTTTCCTTCCGGAACCGTCCTCGGCCGCGTCTGGCGCCCCGGCATCGGCCCTGCGGTCGTCACCCTCCGCGGCGGCCGTGTGGTCGACATCACCGCCCGCGGGGCGGCGACGGTCAGCGCCATCCTCGCGCTGTCCGACCCCGCCGCCCACGTCGCCGCCGCCCCGGGCAGCGATCTCGGCACCGCCGAGGGGTTGCTCGCCGCCAGCACCGAGGCCGCGG
This sequence comes from Paracoccaceae bacterium, assembly GCA_023383015.1. Lineage (GTDB taxonomy): Bacteria > Pseudomonadota > Alphaproteobacteria > Rhodobacterales > Rhodobacteraceae > JAHDXW01. The sequence goes on along the minus strand of JAHDXW010000005.1, from coordinate 73,095 downwards.
GTGCGGACGGCTTCCGCCTGCTCGCCCCCTGCGACCTTCAGGCGGTCAAGGCCTGCGGCGTCACCTTCGCCCGCTCGATGATCGAGCGGGTGATCGAGGAGCGCGCGGGCGGCGACCCTTCCCGGGCCGCAGCGATCCGCGCCCACATCGCAGCGATCATCGGCGACAGCCTGCGCGACCTCGTGCCGGGGTCGCCGAAGGCGGCCGAGGTCAGGGGCTTCCTCCAGGGCGAGGGATTGTGGAGCCAGTATCTCGAGGTCGGCATCGGCGCCGATGCCGAGGTCTTCACCAAGGCCCAGCCGATGGCGGCCGTCGGCCATGGCGCCGCGGTCGGGCTGCATCCGGTCAGCCGCTGGAACAACCCCGAGCCGGAGGTGGTGCTCTCCTGCGACGGGCGGGGCCGCATACTCGGCGCGGCCCTCGGCAACGACGTCAACCTGCGCGACGTCGAGGGGCGCTCGGCGCTCCTGCTCGGCAAGGCCAAGGACAACAACGCCTCGGCCAGCATCGGCCCCGTCATCCGGCTCGTCGACGCGGACTTCACGCTCGACCACATCCGCAGGCTGGAGCTGGCGATGACGGTCACCGGTGATGACGGCTTCCGCCTCGAGGGGCGCTCGTCGCTGACCGAGATCAGCCGCGACCCCGCCGACCTCGTTGCCCAGACCTGCGGCCGCCACCACCAGTATCCCGACGGGTTCATGCTCTTTCTCGGGACAATGTTCGCCCCGGTCCAGGACCGCGACGCGCCCGGACAGGGCTTCACTCATCACGCCGGCGATGTGGTCGAGATCACCGCGCCGGGCCTCGGCAGGCTTGCCAACACCGTGCGCCTGTCCACCGAGGCCCCGGAGTGGACCTTCGGCACCGGCGCGCTGATGACCAACCTCGCCGGCCGCGGCCTGCTGTGATCGCCCCGCTCAGGGCAGGAAGCGCTGCAGCACCGCCGGGCCGGCGATCCAGGGATGGGCCAGCAAGAGCCCGGCCACAGCGCCCGCGGCCAGAAGGCCGCGCAGCCATGCCTGCGGCCCCAGCCGCACGGGCGCCGCGCGCGTCCGCGCGACCATGGCCTCCCAGGCCGGCGCGCCCATCGTCCGGCGGCGGCGGCGGTCGAGCATCCGCCAGCCGGACGCCGCGAACAGCGCGAAGCCCCCGAACAGCAGCGCATGGGCCAGCTGGCCGTTCACCGCCATGTGGGCGAGCGACCACAGCAGCAGCGCCGCCAGCACCGGATGCCGGATGCGGCCGACCGGGCCTGGATCGTCGGGATCGAACGCCCCCGCTGTCCCGCCGAAGGAAAGCGGGTTTGGTCGTCCCAGTCCGAAGGCGATGACCGCCGCGGCCGCCGCCACGGCGGCGAGGACGATCCAGCCCGCCCCCGGCGGCTCGGGCCACAGAACCACGACCGGTGCGCGCCCGGCCGCCACGACCAGCCAGCCGAGAACCGCGAGCGAAAGCACCGAATAGCCGACCAGGAAGCCCCGCGGCCCCAGCCACGCGTCAAGCCGCGGCCGCAGCGGCGGCCGCACCGGCAGGGCGTGCGACATTAGGAAGGCCGTCCAGGCCGCGGCATACTCCCACCACCCCGACATGCCGGCGCCGCGCTCCTCAGCCCGGGCGGAAGGCGCGGCAGCGGCCGGGGTCGGTCTCGATGTGCGCCGCGCCGATCAGGTCAAGGCAGTAGGGCACCGCCGCGAACACCGCCCCCAGGCAGGTGGCGATCGCCGCCGGCTTGCCAGGCAGGGTGACGATCAGCGTCCGGCCGCGCACCGCCGCGCCCTGACGCGACAGGATCGCGGTCGGCACCTCGGCCAGCGAGGCGCCCCGCATCGCCTCGCCGAAGCCCGGCAGGTCGAAGTCGGCCACGGCGGAAACGCCCTCGGGCGTGCGGTCCCGCGGCGCGGGGCCGGTGCCGCCGGTCACGGCGATGAAGTCGGCGCCCCAGTCGTCGGCCAGCGTCCTGAGCGCCGCGGCGACGCTGTCGGCCCCGTCGGCGACGATCTCGCGGCGGTATTCGGCGGGGCTCGCGATCACCGCCCGCAGCCACTCCTCCGCCGCCGGGCCACCGCGGTCGGGGTACTCCCCCCGGGCGGCGCGGTCGGACACGGTCAGGACCGCGATCCGTGCCAACCCGCTCACGCCCCGACCGGGCCGACCGCGGCCAGCGCCCAGGCGGCAGCAGCCTCTGGGCTAGGCGGCAGCCGCTCGGCCAGGCCGTCGGCGAAGGCCAGGAAGTCGGGCAGATTGAGACCGCTCACCCCCACCAGAACGGGCAGGCCCCGATCCACGGCCTCGACGATCAGCGGCACGAACCCGCGGCCGACCGCCTCGATCTTGCCGAACTTGTTGACAACGAGAACCTCCGCAGCGGCAAGCCGCGGCCGCGCCGCCGCCACCGCGGCCTCCAGCGCCGTCCCGTCCAGCCGGCAGCCGCTGGCGCCGGCCCCGAGATCCTGCCGGATCGGCATCACAGGCCCGTCGGGAAGCACCTGCAGCGCATCGCAGCAGGGGCCGTCGCCCTGCTGGTCGGCCGCCACCGTCCCCGCAAGGCGGATGCCGCGGGCCGCAAGCAGCTCCGCGGCGCGGGCGATGCAGGGATCCGTTTCCCCGCGTCCGGGGCAGGTCAGATAGCCGATCGGCATGCCGTCCCTCCGTTCAGGCGCCACCCACTCGGGACGCGGCACCCCTTCCAGTTCAGACCGCGGCCCCGCCCGGCATGCCCTCCAGCCGGGCCCCGGCCAGCAGACCGTCGGCGAAGGTGCGCGCCGCCCGCACCCAGGCGGCCTTCTCCGCTGCCGCGCGCAGCCGCGGTTCCACCGCCTCGAACGGCAGCACGGCGCCCTCGGCCCGTGCGTCCAGCCGCACGATATGGAAACCGAACCGCGATTCAACCGGCGCCGGAGCGATCTCGCCCTCGGCAAGTTCGCGCAGCACGGCCTCGAACTCCGGCACCGTGTCGCCGGCCGAAATCTGGCCCAGCCGTCCGCCGCTGGCCCGTGACTCGCAGGCCGACCGCTGCTGCGCCACCTCGGCGAACCGCCGCGGCGCGGCAAGCACCTCGGCCAGCACGGCCTCGGCCTCGGCCCGCGCCGCCGCCCGCTCGCCCGGCGGCGCTGCGATCAGGATGTGGGCAGCCTCGTAGAGTGCCGGCGCGCGGAAGCGCCCGGGACTGCGCGCGTAGATCTCCCGGAGCACCGCCTCCTCTACCGGCGCCGGCTCGACGGCGCACTCGACCAGCTGGCGGCACAGCGCCTCGTCGTCGGTTTCGATCTGCCCCGGCGCGACCTCGCGCGGCGCGGGCACGAGGCCGCGCGCCCCTGCCGCATCGAGCATCAGCATCCGCAGCGCGAGCGCACGCGCGGCGGCGCGCCAGGCCAGGCCCGGCTTGCCGGGCGGGGCGGGGTGGTTCTGGGCCTCCGCGGCTATCGCGGCGGCCGGGATGACCCGGCCGTTCACCCTGATGTCGGCAAGGAGGGGCTGCATCTCGTCACTCCGCCGGCTGGGTGCCGCCCGGAAGGCGCGGCTGCGGCGGCTGCGGCACCGGTGCGGCGACACGGCCCGCGGCGATCGGCTTCAGCCCCGTGCGCACCGGCCGGGCGCCCCAGCGCGACCGCACGATCTGGTAGCCCGGCCGCCACAGGAAGCGCAGCGGCACCGACAGCATGTGCACCAGCCGCGTGAACGGGAAGATGGCGACGATCACCATGCCGAGGAAGATGTGGAACTTGTAGAGCCAGTGGACGTCGATCACCTGTTCCCAGGCATTGACCCTGAGCCCCATCACGCTCTGCGACCAGGTCATGAAGCGCACCATCTTCGAGCCGTCCATGTGGTCGAGCGTCAGCCAGATGGTGCCCATCCCCACCACGATCTGCACCCACAGGATGGCCAGGACGCCGATGTCGGCCCAGGTGGAGTTGTTGCGGATCCGCGGATCGGCAAGCCGCCGGTGCAGGAGCATCGTGCAGCCGGTGAAGGCCGACGCGCCGGCGACCCCGCCGAGAAGCACCGCGAGCCACTGCTTGGCACCATAGGGAATGCCCAGCGCGTCCAGCACCCAGATCGGCGTGAACAGGCCGATCAGATGCCCGAAGAACAGCACGATGATGCCGACGTGGAACAGGATCGAGCCCCACATCAGCTGCCTGCGGCGCAGGATCTGGCTGGAGCTCGACTTCCATGTGAACGGGTCGCGCTCGTAGCGGGCGATCGAGCCGATGACGAAGACCACCAGCACCGAGTAGGGCATCACGCCGAAGAGGAAGAAGTCGAAGTCGAACATGTGTCGGTCTCCTTGGCTCAGCTGCCCCGCGCTTCGGGCGCGCGGGGCGGAGCGGGCGGAATGTCCATCCGGGCCAGGATGTCCCGGCTGACCGGGCAACCGGCGTTCGGGTCGGGGCCGAAGGTCACCTGCGCCTCCTCCCAGACCGCATCCAGCGCGGCAAGATCCTCGGGGTCGTCGTCGGGCCCGGCGATGAGGGCTGCCGCCTCCTCCGAATTCGTGCGGGCGTCGGCCAGCGCGACCAGCGCGCCGAACACCGGCGCATAGACACTGTCGCGCCGGCGCAGCCGCTCGGCTAGGGCGGCGAGGATGTGGCCGGCGTCGGCCAGGATCGCCCGCGCCTCCTCCCGCGGCCTGGTCGAGAGGAACTCGAGCAGCACCGGAAGGTGATCGGGCAGTTCGGGTCCGCAGAGGTCGAACCCGCCGGCCCGGTAGGTCTCCAGCAGGTCGACCATGGCGCCGCCGCGGTCGCGGCTCTCGCCGTGGATGTGCTCGAACAGGTTGAGCGACAGCGACCGCGAGCGGTCGAACAGGAGCACGAAACGCTCCTGCAGGTCGTAGAGGTCGCGCGCGGCGAGTTCGTCCAGCAGCGGGCCCAGCGCCGCGACATGGCCGGGCGCCAGCATTCCCTCGCCGAGTGCGGCCCGGATGGCCGGGACCGCCGCCTGCAGGTCGGCCTCGGGATAGCTCAGCAGCGCCGACAGTGCCTTGAACGTCCTCATGACCGGATGAACTCCTGCGGGCTGCGGAACTTCTTGCCGCCGCTGAACAGCGAGAAGCCCGACGATCCGGTGGAGCAGCGGTTGCCGTCGGTGAAGCCGCAGCCGCCGCGCAGGTCGTAGGCGTCCTCGACGAGTTCGCGATGGGTCGTCGGGATGACGAAGCGATCCTCGTAGTTGGCGATCGCCATCAGCTGGTACATCTCGTCGATCTGCGCCGGGGTCATGCCGACGCGCTTTGCGACACCAAGATTGACGACCCCGTCGACGGTCTTCGACCGCATGTAGGCCCGCATCGCGAGCATCCGCTCCAGCGCCGCGACCACCGGCGCCTCATCGCCGGCCGTCAGCATGTTGGCAAGGTAGCGCACCGGAATCCGCAGGCTGCGCACGTCGGGCATGCCGTCCTGCGCCGAGATCCGGCCGGCCTCCGCCGCGTTCTGGATCGGCGACAGTGGCGGGACGTACCACACCATCGGCAGCGTGCGGTACTCGGGATGCAGCGGGAAGGCGATCTTCCACTCCATCGCCATCTTCCATATCGGCGACCGGCGCGCCGCGGCCAGCCAGTCCTCGGGGATGCCCTCGGCGCGGGCGGCCGCGATCACCTTGGGGTCGGACGGGTCGAGGAAGATGCCGAGCTGGGCATCGTAGAGCTCCTTCTCGCCCTCCACGCTCGCCGCCGCGGCGATGCGGTCGGCATCGTAGAGCATCACGCCGATGTAGCGGATGCGGCCGACGCAGGTCTCCGAGCAGACCGTGGGCTGTCCCGATTCAAGGCGGGGATAGCACAGCGTGCACTTCTCCGACTTGCCGGTGCTCCAGTTGTAATAGATCTTCTTGTAGGGGCAGCCCGAGACGCACATCCGCCAGCCCCGGCACTTCTCCTGGTCGATCAGGACGACGCCGTCCTCCTCGCGCTTGTAGATCGCCCCCGACGGGCAGGATGCGACACAGGCGGGGTTGAGGCAGTGCTCGCACAGCCTCGGGAGGTACATCATGAAGGTGTTCTCGTACTCCCCGTAGATGTCCTTCTGGATGCCCTCGAAGTTGTAGTCCTTGCTGCGCTTGGCGAATTCGCCGCCGAGAATCTCCTCCCAGTTCGGCCCCCACTCGATCTTCTCCATCCGCTCGCCCGAAACCAGCGAGCGCGGCCGGGCGGTGGGGAAGGCCTCCATCTCGGGGGCCGACTTCAGATGGTCGTAGTCGAAGTCGAAGGGCTCGTAGAAGTCATCGATCTCGGGCAGGTCGGGGTTGGCGAAGATGTTGGCCAGGATGCGCCACTTCGCCCCCTGCTTGGGCACGAGGTGCCCGCGCGATGTGCGCGTCCAGCCGCCGTTCCAGCGCTTCTGGTTCTCCCAGTCCTTGGGGTAGCCGATGCCGGGCTTGGTCTCGACGTTGTTGAACCACGCGTATTCGACACCCTCGCGGCTGGTCCAGACGTTCTTGCAGGTGACCGAACAGGTGTGGCACCCGATGCACTTGTCGAGGTTCAGCACCATGCCGATTTGCGCACGCACTTTCATTCCGCTGCCTCCTGGCGCTGGGTGGCGGGCCGGTCGAGCCAGTCGACCGTCTGCATCTTGCGAACGATGACGAACTCGTCGCGGTTCGACCCCACGGTGCCGTAGTAGTTGAACCCGTAGGCGAGCTGGGCGTAGCCGCCGATCATGTGCGTCGGCTTGACGATCGCGCGGGTGACCGAGTTGTGGATGCCGCCGCGCTTGCCGGTGATGACCGAGCCGGGGGTGTTCACGATCTTCTCCTGGGCGTGGTACATGAGGGTCATCCCCTCCTTCACCCGCTGGCTGACGACCGCGCGTGCCGTCAGCACGCCGTTCGCGTTGAAGACCTCGATCCAGTCGTTGTCGACGATCCCCGCCTTGCGCGCGTCCACCTCGGAGATCCACACCACCGGGCCGCCGCGGTTCAGCGTCAGCATCAGCAGGTTGTCGGTATAGGTGGAATGGATACCCCACTTCTGGTGGGGGGTGATGAAGTTCAGCACCACATGCGGCTCGTTCGGCTTCAGCGCCCGGGTGGCGGCCGGCGAGATCGTCTTGAGGTCGACGGGCGGTCGCCAGGTGACGAAGAACTCGCCGAAGGCGCGCATCCACTCGTGATCCTGGTAGAGCTGCTGGCGGCCGGTGACGGTGCGCCAGGGGATCAGCTCGTGCACGTTGGTCCAGCCCGCGTTGTAGCAGACATCCTCGCTCTCGATACCCGACCAGGTCGGCGAGGAGATGATCTTGCGCGGCTGGGCGGCGATGTCGCGGAAGCGGATCTTCTCGTCCTCCTTGACCTCGGCAAGGTGCGCGTGCTCGCGACCGGTCGCCTTCGACAGCGCATGCCACGCCTTGACCGCCACCTCGCCGTTGGTCTCGGGGGCCAGCATCAGGATCACCTCGGCCGCGTCGATCGCGGTCTCGATCCTGGCCATGCCCTTGGTGGGGCCCTCGACATGGGTGCCGTTCAGCGCCTTGAGGTGGTGGACCTCGTCCTTGGTGTCCCAGGCGATGCCCTTGCCGCCGTTGCCGACCTTCTCCATCAGCGGGCCGAGGGTGGTGAAGCGGGCGTAGAGGCCGGGATAGTCTCGCTCGACGGCGATGAAGTTGGGCGCCGTCCGGCCCGGCACCAGCTTGCACTCGCCCCGCTTCCAGTCGGCAACCTGCGGCTGGGCGATCTCCATCGGGCTGTCGTGCTGCAGCGGCAGGGCCACGACATCGGTCTCCACGCCCAGGATCTCGGGCGCTACCTCCGAGAACTTCCGGGCGATCGCCTTGAAGATCTCCCAGTCCGACTTGCTCTCGTAGGCCGGGTCCACCGCCGCCTGCAGCGGGTGGATGAAGGGGTGCATGTCCGAGGTGTTGAGGTCGTCCTTCTCGTACCAGCTCGCGGTCGGCAGGACGACGTCGGAATAGACCGCCGTCGTGCTCATCCGGAAGTCGAGGCAGACCAGCAGGTCCAGCTTGCCCTCCGGTGCCTTGTCGTGCCAGCGCGCCTCGGCCGGCTTCTGGCGTCCCTCCTCGCCGAGATCGCGGCCCAGCACGCCGTGGTCGGTGCCGAGCAGGTGCTTGAGGAAATACTCGTGCCCCTTGCCCGACGAGCCGAGCAGGTTCGAGCGCCAGACGAACAGGTTCCGCGGCCAGTTCTCGGGCGCATCGGGGTCCTGGCAGGACATCTCCAGCCGCCCGGCCTCCAGTTCCCGGGCGACGTAGTCGCGCACCTCGACGCCGGCGGCCTTGGCCGCTCGGGCCACGTCCAGCGGGTTGGTGCGCAGCTGCGGCGCCGACGGCAGCCAGCCCATCCGCTCGGCACGGATGTTGTAGTCGATCAGCGACAGCCGGTCCCAGTCGCCCTTCGGCGCGGTGGGCGACAGGATCTCCCTGGTCGTCACCGTCTCGTAGCGCCACTGGTCGGTGTGCGCGTACCAGGCCGAGGTTGAGTTCATCTGCCGCGGCGGCCGCGCCCAGTCCAGCGCGAAGGCCAGCGCCGTCCAGCCGGTCTGCGGGCGCAGCTTCTCCTGGCCGACGTAATGGGCCCAGCCGCCCCCCGACTCGCCCACGCAGCCGCACATCACCAGCATGTTGATGACGCTGCGGTAGTTCATGTCCATGTGGTACCAGTGGTTCATCGCCGCGCCGATGATCACCATCGACTTGCCGCGGGTCTTCTCCGCGTTGTCGGCGAATTCCCGTGCCACCTGGATGATCTTGTCGCGCCGCACGCCGGTGATGCGCTCGGCCCAGGCGGGCGTGAAGGGCTGGTCCTCGTCATAGCCGCGCGCGACGTTCTCGCCGCCCAGCCCGCGGTCCAGCCCGTAGTTGGCGCAGAAGAGGTCGAACACGGTGGCGCAGAGCGCGTCCGACCCGTCGGCCAGCCGCAGCTTGCGGACCGGCACGTTGCGCGTCAGCACCGCGCCGCGCGGGTCGTTTGCGAAGCCGTTGGTCGCCGCGCCGCCGAACCAGGGGAAGTCGACGCCGCGGATGTCGTCGTGGTCCTCCTCGAGAACCAGCGTCATCTTCAGCCTGACGTCGCCGCCGGCCGCCTTCTGCTCGAGGTTCCACTTGCCCTGCTCGCCCCAGCGGAAGCCGATCGAGCCGTTGGGCGCGACCGGCGCGCCGGTGGCCTCGTCGATGGCCACCGTCTTCCACTCGGGGTTGTTGGTCTCGCCCAGCGCCCCGGAAAGGTCGCCCGCGCGCAGCTGCCGGCCGGGCACCAGCCGGCCGTCCTGCTCGTCCAGCCGCACCAGCATCGGCATGTCGGTGTAGCGGCGGCAGTAGTCCTCGAAGTACTCGACCTGCCGGTCGAGGTGAAACTCGCGCATGATGACATGGCCCATCGCCATGCCGAGGGCCGCGTCGGTCCCCTGCTTCACGTTCAGCCAGATGTCGGCGAACTTGGTCGCCTCGGCGTAGTCGGGACTGACGACCGCCGACTTGGTGCCGCGATAGCGGGCCTCGGTGTAGAAATGGGCGTCGGGCGTGCGCGTCTGCGGCACGTTCGACCCCCACAGGATGAGGTAGCCCGCGTTGTACCAATCGGCCGATTCCGGCACGTCGGTCTGCTCGCCCCAGGTCTGGGGAGACGAGGGTGGCAGGTCGCAGTACCAGTCGTAGAACGACATGCAGGTGCCGCCGAGCAGACTCAGGTAGCGGCTTCCGGCGGCGTAGCTGACCATCGACATCGCCGGGATCGGCGAGAAGCCGAACACCCGGTCGGGCCCGAAGGTCCTGGCGGTGTGGGCATTGGCCGCGGCGACCATCTCGGTCACCTCCTCCCAGCTCGCCCGCACGAAGCCGCCCTTGCCGCGGATGCGGGTGTAGGAGGCGCGGGCGGCCGGATCGGCCTGAATCGCCGCCCAGGCGGCGACCGGCGACAGCGTCTGCCGCTTCTCGCGCCACAGCTTCATCAGCCGGCCGCGCACCAGGGGCGTCTTCACCCGGTTGGCCGAGTACAGGTACCAGCTGTACGAGGCCCCCCGCGCGCAGCCGCGGGGCTCGTGGTTGGGCAGGTCGGGCCGCGTGCGCGGATAGTCGGTCTGCTGGGTCTCCCAGGTGACGATGCCCGACTTGACGTAGATCTTCCACGAGCACGAGCCGGTGCAGTTCACGCCGTGGGTCGATCGAACGATCTTGTCGTGCCGCCAGCGGCCCCGGTAGGTGTCTTCCCAGTCGCGGCTCTCCACCGTCGTCTGGCCGTGTCCGTCCGCGAAGACGTCCTTGCGCAGGGACTTCAGGAAGTTCAGGCGGTCCAGAAGATGGCTCATCACGCTTTCCCTTTCATGCCGCGGAGCGGGCGCCGGCGCCGGAGGCGCCACGCGGCCCGCGTTCAACGTCGTGGAGCAGCCCGCCACGACGGGTGTAGACAGCCCATGTGATCCCCAGGCAGAGCACGTAGAAGGCCAGGAACAGCCACAGCGCCCCCTGCGCCGAGCCGGTCATGGCGATCGACGAGCCGTAGGCCTTGGGGATGAAGAAGCCGCCGTAGGCGCCGATTGCGCTGGTGAAGGCAACGATGCCGCCCGATTCCATCGCGATCTGCCGCGTCCGCTCGGCGGGGCCGAGCTCGGGCATCAGCCGCGGCACCTCCTTGGCCATGATCGCCGGGATCATCTGGAAGGTCGAGGCGTTGCCGACCCCGGTGAAGAAGAACAGTGCCATGAAGGACAGGAAGAAGCCCAGGAACAGCCCGGCCTGCAGGAACAGGATCACCCCCAGCACGGCCGCGATCATGCCGACGAAGACCCAGAAGGTGACGCGTCCGCCGCCGTACTTGTCCGAGACCCAACCGGTCGCCGCCCGGCTCAGCGCCCCGACCAGCGGGCCGAGGAAGACGTACTGCAGCGCGTTGACCTCGGGGAAGGCAAGCTTGGTCAGCAGCGGGAAGCCCGCCGAATAGCCGATGAAGCTGCCGAAGGTGCCGATGTAGAGCACGCACATCAGCCAGTTCTGGGTGCGCCCGAAGATCACCGCCTGCTGCGCGAAGGATGCCCTCGCATCCGCGATGTCGTTCATCCCCACCCAGGCCGCGACCGTGGCGGCGATGATGAACGGCACCCAGACGAAGCCCGCGTTCTGCACCCACAGCCGGCCGCCGTCCGACAGCTCCTGCGGCGCCCCGCCCATCGCCCCGAAGACACCCGCAGTGATCACGAGCGGCACCAGGAACTGCATCACCGAGACCCCGAGGTTGCCGAGCCCGGCGTTCAGCGCCAGCGCGTTGCCCTTCTCGGCCTTGGGGAAGAAGTAGCCGATGTTGGCCATCGACGAGGCGAAGTTGCCGCCGCCGAGGCCGCAGAGCAGCGCCAGGACAAGGAAGATGAAATAGGGGGTGTCCGGGTTCTGCACGGCATAGCCGATGCCCATCGCCGGCAGCAGCAGCGAGGCGGTCGAGAGCGTCGTCCACAGCCGGCCGCCGAAGATCGGCACCATGAAACCGTAGAAGATGCGCAGCGTCGCCCCCGACAGCGCCGGCAGCGCGGCCAGCCAGAACAGCTGGTCCGAGGTGAAGGCGAAGCCGATCGAGGGCAGCCGGGCGACCACCATCGACCACACCATCCAGACCGAGAAGGCCAGCAGCAGCGCCGGGATGGAGATCCACAGGTTCCGCCGCGCAACGCTGCGGCCCCTGTCGGCCCAGAAGGACGTGTCCTCGGGCCGCCATTCCTCCAGCACCCGCGGCATCACGGTCTTTCCGGGAACGTGGATGTCCTGCATCTCGGGCAGCGCCGGCAGCCGGTCCAGCGCCTCGCCGTGCGCCTTGCGCTCCATCGCGCGGATCGACATGTGCATCCAGCCGAGCGCGACCGCGACCAGCAGGAACAGCAGCGCGAAGCACGAGGTGTAGATGCCGGTGGCGTCCAGCAGCACGCCGAAGACGATCGGCAGGATGAAGCCGCCGAGCCCGCCGATCATCCCTACCAGGCCGCCGACCGCGCCGACATGGTCGGGGTAGTAGACCGGGATGTGCTTGTAGACCGCGGCCTTGCCGAGGCTCATGAAGAAGCCGAGCGCGAACAGCACGATCACGAACGGCCACAGCCCCATCTCGGTGGAGAAGGCGATCGGCCCGTCCTTGCCGCGGATCGTGTACTCGGTCGGCGGATAGGACAGCATGAACAGGAAGATCAGGCTGAAGCCGAAGGTCCAATACATCACCGACCGGGCGCCGAAGCGGTCCGACAGGTGCCCGCCGTAGGCCCGGAACAGCGAGGCCGATAGCGAGAAGGCCGCCGCCGCCATGCCGGCCGTCTTCACGTCGACGCCGTAGACCTCGATCAGGTAGTGCGGCATCCACAGCGCCAGCGCGACGAAGGCGCCGAACACGAAGAAGTAGTAGAGCGAGAAGCGCCAGACCTGCAGGTTGCGGAGGGGGGCGAACTGCGTGGCGAGTGTCTGGGCGCGCACCCCGCGTGCCCTGCGCTCGACCAGCTCGGGGTCGTCCTTGGCCAGCACCCAGAACGCCACCGCCATCAGGGCCAGCCCGGCCGCCCAGACGTTGGCGACCCCCTGCCAGCCCCAGGCCACCATCACGAAGGGCGCGATGAACTTGGTCACCGCGGCGCCGACGTTGCCCGCCCCGAAGATGCCCAGCGCCGTGCCCTGGTGGGCACGGTCGTACCAGCGCGAGACGTAGGCCACGCCGATGATGAACGACCCGCCGGCAAGCCCGATGCCGAGCGCCGCGAGCAGGTACATCGGATAGGTCGTCGCGAAGGTCAGCGCCCAGGTCGCCGCGGCGGCGGCGAGCATCTGCAGCGAGAACACCAGCCTGCCACCGTAGCGCTCGGTCCAGACGCCCAGGAACAGCCGCGTGACCGACCCGGTGAGGATCGGCGTGGCGACGAGCAGACCGAACTGGAACTCGCTGAGCCCGAGCTCGGCCTTGATGGCGACACCGATGATCGAGAAGATGGTCCAGACCGCGAAGCACGCGGTGAAGGCAATCGTGGACAGGGTGAGCGCGCGTGTCTGCTCGCTCCGCGCGACCTCTGAGCCTTTCAGCATGAATCCCTCCGTGGCACGGGCATCGCCCGCCGCCCGGCAGTTGCCGCAGTGCCGCGCGACGCAACTTGATGCAGGTCAAGGCGGGCTCCCCCTTCGGGGGAATTCCGACAGGAATTGCGGTCCGCTTCCCGGAGTGGCGGAGGGATTGGCGCCTGAACGTCGCATCTGCCGGCCAGGCAGTTGACATATGTCATTTTCTGGCCCCTATTTCTGCCTTATCTCAACCGAAGGAATCGCACCCCCCCCATGCGTGCCCACGAACTGCCGGAGATTCGCCGCCTGCCGCTGTTCCGCGACATGCGGCATGCCAGCTTCGAGACGCTGATGCAGGGAGCGTATGCGCAGACCTTTCCCGCCGGGCTGGAGCTGATCCGGCAGGGCGATCCGGCGGATTTCCTGCACATCGTGATGGAAGGGGCGGTGGAGCTCTATTCGCTCTGGTCCGACCGGGAGTGCACGATGGCGGTGGTCCAGCCGGTCGGCAGCTTCATCCTGGCGGCCTGCATCCGCGATGCGCCCTACCTGATGTCGGCCCGGACACTGGAGCGGTCGCGGCTTGTGCTGCTGCCGTCCTCGGACGTCCGGGCAGTGTTCCGCACCGACCCGGAGTTCGCGGTGTCGGTCATCGGCGAGCTGGCCGGCTGCTACCGGGCCGTGGTTCGGCATGCCAAGGGGCTGAAGCTGCGCACCTCGCGCGAACGCATCGCCTCCTACCTGCTGCGGCAGTCGCGGCTCGCAGGCGAGGTGGCCAGCTACATCCTGCCGGTGGAGAAGCGGCTGCTCGCCTCCTACCTCGGCATGACGCCGGAGAACCTGAGCCGGGCGCTGAAGACGCTCGAGGCCGACGGGGTCAAGATCGACGGCACCCGCGTCATCATCACCGACCGCGCCCGGCTGACCGCGCTCGCACGGCCCGACCAGCTGATCGACGGGCCCGATCCTGACGGGTCGACTGCCGGGGTCAGCCTGCCGCCGGCGAATGTGGCCGGCCTTCGCCGGGGGGCCTAGCGGGGGCCACCGGGGGGGCGTCGCGCAGGCCGGCGGACGGCCGGCGTCCCACGCATGGGACACCCCATCAACCCGTTGATCTCAGGCCTGTTCCGTGGCGGGATTCATCCCTTCTTCACACCCGGCGGTGCCCCAGCCGGTGGTGTCATCGGGCGGCGCGGCAGCGCCACGGGATGGCGCGCAGTGTCAGCCGCAGCGCCCCGCAGTCCTCTGCCGCCGCTTCGCCCGGGCTCATCGGCGGCGGCAGGACCGCCGGCTGCAACCTTGACGGGTATCACGGAAATGCCAATCTCGGGGCGGGTGTGGCCGAAGGGGCCGGTGCACCGGGCGGGAGGGTTCGATGTGGTCGCAGAAGGCATGGGGGTACGATCACGGGCTTGCCGTGATCTGGGTCGTGGCCAGCGTCGTTCTTGCCGTTCTGCTCTACCTGCTCGGCAAGTACCGGATGGGTGACGGCCGCGGCATCCTGATCGACGGGCGCAACAAGGTCAGCCTGTCGCGCCTGCAACTCGTCGGCTGGACGCTGGTCGTCCTGTCGGCGATGCTTGCCTGGGTGATCGGCAAGGGGACGCTGAAGCTGCACGTCCCCGACGAACTCCTTGCCCTGCTCGGCATCTCGGTCGCCTCGACGGCAGCGGCGATCACCGTCAAGGCGGTCAATGCAACGCGCGACGTGAACGAGGCCGAGGTCGCCAGGGTGAACACCGAGGGGGCGCCGGACCCCAAGGGCAAGCCCGTGGGCCACAACGGCCGCGTGATCGTGAACGACAAGCCCGACCGGGCCCGGTTCTCGGACATCTTCATGAGCGAGAACCCCCGCGACGCCGGGACCATCGACCTCGGCAAGGTGCAGATGTTCGCCTTCACGGTGCTGGTCTGGATCGGGTATGTGCTGCTGCTGGGGCGGGACGGGTTCGGTGCTGTGGAGGGGAAGGCGGGGGTGTTCGGCTTCCCGCCAATCGACGGCACGATCGTGACCCTGATCGGCCTCAGCCACGCCGGGTATCTGACCGTCAAGGCGCTCCCGACCGTGGGCGCCGCGGCTTCCGAGCCGCCGAAGTAGCGCCGGACGGCGGCGGGCAGAGGCTGCGCCTGCCCTCAGCCCGCCCCGGGCGTCAGCAGGTGGCGCAGCAAGGCCAGCGGGTGGGCGCGCAGCGTCAGCCGCAGCGCGTGGTAGTCCTCGACCACCTCCTCGCCAAGGCTCATCGCCGGCAGGGTGACGGCGGGTTCGGCGATCGCCTCGCCGTCGAGATCGGCCGCGAACAGCGGCAGCGGCGCGGCACCGAGTGCCCTTGCGGCCCAGAGCGCATCGCGGCGCGTGAGCCCGAGGCCGGCGAAGGCGTCGGCCTCGGCCAGCCGGGCGAGCAGCGCCGGCGCGATCCCGGCGCGGCGCCAGACATCCTCGACCGAGCCGTAGCCGTTGCCGCGCGCCGCGACGATCCAGCCCGCCTCCTCCTCGGGCATGGCGGTGATCTGGCGCAGACCCAGCCGCAGGGCCAGCCCGCCCCTCCCGTCGGGCTCCATCGTGCAGTCCCGGACGGAGGCGTTGATGCAGGGCGGGCGCACCGCGACCCCGTGCTCGCGCGCGTCGCGCACGATCTGGGCCGGGGCGTAGAAGCCCATCGGCTGGGCATTCAGCAGCGCGCAGGCGAAGATGCCGGGGTGGTGGCGCTTCAGCCAGGCCGAGGCGTAGACCAAGAGCGCGAAGCTTGCCGCGTGGCTTTCGGGAAAGCCGTAGCTGCCGAAACCCTCGATCTGCGAGAAGCAGCGGGCGGCGAAACCGTCGTCGTAGCCGTTGGCCTTCATGCCGGCGAGGAAGCGGTCGCGCAGCTCGCCGACATGGCCGAGGCGGCGGAAGGTGGCGAGCGCGCGGCGCAGCCGGTCGGCCTCCTCGGGGGTGAAGCCGGCGCCGACGATGGCGATCTGCATCGCCTGCTCCTGGAACAGGGGCACGCCGAGGGTCTTGGCGAGGACCGCGCCAAGCGCGTCGGAGGGGAAGGCCACCGCCTCCTCGCCGTTCCTCCGCCGCAGGTAGGGATGCACCATGTCGCCCTGGATCGGCCCGGGGCGGATGATCGCCACCTGGATGACGAGGTCGTAGAAGGTCCGCGGCCGCAGCCGCGGCAGGAAGTTCATCTGCGCCCGGCTTTCCACCTGGAAGACGCCGAGCGAATCGGCCTTGCAGAGCATGTCGTAGACGGCCCCGTCCTCGGGCGGCAGCGTGGCCAGCGTCCACTCGGTGCGGTGGTGGCGGGCGATCAGCTCGAAGGCCTTGCGGATGCAGGTGAGCATGCCGAGGGCGAGGACATCGACCTTGAGGATGCCGAGGGTGTCGATGTCGTCCTTGTCCCAGGGGATCACCGTGCGCCCCTCCATGGTGGCGTTCTCGACCGGGGCAAGCTCGTCCAGCCGCCCCTCGGTGATGACGAAGCCGCCGACATGCTGGGAGAGGTGGCGGGGAAAGCCCTGGATCTCGGCGATCAGCTCCATGGTCAGGGCGAGGCGGCGGTCGGCGGGGTCGAGCCCGATCTCGCGCAGCCGCGTCTCCTCGGTGCCCTTCAGCGACCCCCAGCCCCAGATCTGCGAGGACATGGCGGCGACCGTGTCCTCGGTCAGCCCCATCGCCCGGCCGACCTCGCGCACGGCGCGCTTGCCGCGGTAGTGGATGACGGTGGCGCAGAGGCCGGCGCGGTGGCGGCCGTAGCGGTCGTAGATGTGCTGGATCACCTCCTCGCGCCGCTCGTGCTCGAAATCGACGTCGATGTCGGGCGGCTCGCCGCGCGCCTCGGAGACGAAGCGCTCGAACACCATGGTGCCGATCTCGGGGCTGACCGAGGTGACGCCGAGGGCGTAGCAGACCACCGAATTGGCCGCCGAGCCGCGGCCCTGGCAGAGGATGCCCCGGCCGCGCGCGAAGGCGACGATGTCGTGGACGGTCAGGAAGTAGGGCTCGTAGCCGAGCCGGCCGATCAGCGCGAGTTCGTGGTCGAGCATCGCCTGAACGCGGGCGGGGATGCCGGCGGGATAGCGGCCGGCCAGCCCCTCGCGGGCCAGCCGGGCCAGCCGCGCCGCCGCCGTCTCGCCGCCCGAGCATTCCGAGGGGTATTCGTAGCGCAGCGCCTCGAGGCCGAAGCGGCAGCGCGCCGCGACCGCGCCGGCGGCATGCACGGCCGCCTCGTGGCCGGCGAACAGCCGCAGCATCTCGGCCTCCGACCTGAGCCGGCATTCGGCATTGGCCAGCGCGGCGCGGCCGAGCGCGTCGACCGGGGTGGCGGTGCGGATCGCCGTCAGCACGTCGGCCAGCCGCCGGCGGCGGCCGTGGTGCATCAGCGGCGCCGCCGAGGCGACCGCCGGCACCCCGAGCCGCGCCGCCAGCCGCGCGAGGCGGTCGAGCCGCGCCGCATCGCGGCCGTCGTAGGCGGGGGCGAGCAGCAACCCCGCCTGGCCGGGAAAGCGGCGGACAAGCCGGCCGGCGGCGGCCCGCCAGCCGGGCGGGGCCGGAGCGAAGGCGTCGGGCGGATGCAGCAGCAGCTCCATCCCCTCGCCCCAGGCCAGGAGGTCGTCGAGCGTCAGGTGGCAGTCGCCCTTCGCCGCCCGGAGCCGGCCGGCCGAGATCAGCCGGCAGAGCCGCCCCCAGGCGGCACGGTCGCGCGGCAGGGCGGTGGCCGCGAAGCCGTCGGCCAGCACGATGCGCGCCGCAGGCAGGAGCCGCGGCACCGCCGCCGGCAGCCCCTCTTCGCCGGCGGCGATGCGGCGGGCGAGGTCGCGCAGGGCGGCATGGGCGCGGACGATGCCGGCGACCGAGTTGACGTCGGCGATGGCGAGCGCGGGCAGGCCGAGCTCGGCCGCCCGCGCGACATGCTCCTCCGGATGCGAGGCGCCGGTCAGGAAGGTGAAGTTCGAGGTGATCGACAGCTCGGCGAAGGCCATCGGCAGCGGTGCGGGCGACTCGGTTATGTTCTTCTTATGTTCTATACCGGGCCGCGCCGCCTGCCACCCCCCGCGGCCGCACGCCGCGCGGCCAGCCAGTTCAGCCCCACCACCGCCGCCAGCGCCGCCGCACCCGCCGCCTCGGCCGCGAAGGCGGGCCAGAAGACCGCCACCGTCGCCGGCACGACCGCCAGCCGCGACAGGGGGCCGAGCGGGGCGAACAGGAAGCCCTCGATCGCCGCCGCGAAGGCAGCCAGCGCCAGCACCGCGATCGCCCCGGTCCAGAGCAGGTACCACAGCGGCCCGCCGAGGATGATCTCGGGGTTGAACACCATGAAGGCCGGGATCAGGTAGAGACCCTTGGCGTATTTCCACGCCTGCAGCGAGGTTTCCAGCGGCCGCGAGCCGGCGATCGCGCCGCCGGCGAATGCGGCCAGCGCCACCGGCGGGGTGACGTTGGAATCCTGCGAATACCAGAACACCACCAGATGGGCGATCAGCAGCGGGATGCCGAACTCGGCCGTCAGCGCCGGTCCGACGAGCACGATCAGCACGATGTAGCTTGCCGTCACCGGCAGCCCCATGCCCAGCACGAGGCTGGCAAGGAGCACCAGGAGGAGCGCAACCACGACGTTGCCGCCGGAGAGCGACACCATCAGCGAGGAGAACTTGAGCCCCAGGCCGGTGAGCCCGACGACGCCGACGATGATGCCCGCGACGGCGCAGGCCAGCGACACGGCCACCGCGTTGCGCGCCCCGAGCGCGAGCGCGGCGAGCAGCCGGCGGCCGCCTGCGAGGGCCGCGTCGCGGACCCGGGCCGGCGTCGCCGGCCGGCCCTGCCGCGGCGCGGTGACGAACAGCTCCACCGCGCCGCGCAGCGCCGCCACCGCCACCACCGAGACGCAGGCCCAGAACCCCACCCGCATCGGCGAGGCCGACTGCGCGAGCAGCCACATCAGAACCCCGAGCGGGACGAGGAAGTGCCAGCCCTGCGCCAGCACCGCACCGACCCGCGGCAGCTCGGCCGCCGGCATGCCGCGCATCCCCGCCTTCATCGCCGCGATGTGGACGAAGAGATAGACGGTCCCGAGGTAGAGGATGGCGGGGAAGATCGACACCATCACGATGTCGACGTAGGGCACGCGGGTGTATTCCGACATCAGGAAGGCGCCCGCGCCCATCAGCGGCGGGGTGATCTGGCCGCCGGTCGAGGCTGCCGCCTCGATGCCGCCGGCCTGCGCCGGCCGGTAGCCCAGCCGCTTCATCAGCGGGATGGTGAAGGCACCGGTGGTGACGACATTGGCGATCGCCGAGCCCGAGATCGAGCCCATGCCCGCCGACGCCAGGACCGCCGCCTTGGCCGGCCCGCCGACGCGCCGGCCGGTCGCAGCCCAGGCGAGGTCGATGAAGAACCGCCCCGCCCCCGTCACCTCGAGCAGCGCCCCGAACAGGACGAAGACGAAGATGAAGGTCGCCGCCACCCCGAGCGGCAGCCCGAAGATCCCCTCCTGACCGAGGTAGAGCTGGCTGACCAGGCGGGTGACGTCGGCGCCGCGGTGGGCAAGGATGCCGGGCAGCCAGGCGCCGAGCTCGGGCAGGGCGCCGCGCGGGCCGGCAAGCGCATAGACCGCTGCCACCGCCCCGATCGCCGTCATCCCCAGCCCGATCGCACGCCGCGACGTCTCGAGCAGGGCCAGGGTGCAGACGACGCCGACGAAGATGTCGGCCTGGCTCCAGAACCCCGCCCGGCCGATGATCGCGTCGAGGTTCCAGGCGAGGTAGAAGGCGGCAAGGAAACCGGCGGCCAGCAGCAGCGCATCGAGGCCACGCGCCAGGGCCGCGGCCAGCGCCACCGCCCCCGCCCGGGCGGCGAGTGCGGCGGCGAGCGCGGCCCCGGCCAGCCCGGCCAGCGCCGCCGCTCCGCCCGCCGGGGTGCCGAGACGGGCAGCCAGCGCCTCGGTCTGAAGCGCCGCCGCCAACCCCAGCGCCGCGGCGGCGGCCAGCATCAGCGCATCCGCCACCGCGCTGCCGCCGCGCTGCCGCCCGCCGAGGGGGAACATCAGCACCGCCAGCACCATCACGAAACCGAGATGGACCGAGCGCTGGTAGAACAGCCCCAGGGGCCTGACCCCGGCGGCGTGAAGCTGGAACAGCGACATCGCGATGCCGATCGCGGCGATCGCCAGGACCAGCGTGCGCGACTGCGGCGCCGCCCCGGGAAGGGCGGCCGCCGCCATGCCCGGGCCCTCCGCGCCGGCGGTCACGGCGCCTCGGCGGCAAGCCGCAGGGTCACGCGCTGCCCGGGAGCCAGTGCCGACAGGTCGAGTGCACCCGCGGCCGAGGTGAGCCGGTGGCCCACCCGCGCCGCCCCCACACGAAGCCGCAGCACGCCCCCCGGCAGGGGCTCGTTGATCTCCACTATGCGGTAGCCGCCGCCCGGGGCGGCCTCGACGCGGCCGCGGCCGGGGATGTCGCCCAGCCCGGCGGCGTAGTCGTGCAGGAAGCTCTCGGCGAGCATCAGCCCTCCGTTCGGGGCAACCCCGAAGCAGTCGGCCACCGGCCCGCCGGTGACCGAGTGGCGCCAGTGCAGGCAGAAGAGGCCGCCCGCCCCGAGCGGCAGCCGCGCCAGCGCCGCGCCGCCGGATTCCACCACCAGCACGCACACGAGCGGCCCCGCCGCGGCGGGGCCGGCCAGCGCCAGCGCCAGTGCCAGCGCCAGGGCGGCTGGCGCCGCCCGGGCCGCCATCTCAGGGCCGCAGCCGGTCGGGAACCGCCGCGCCCGTCTCCTCGTAGTAGCGCAGCGCGCCGGGGTGGAGCGGGATGGGCGAGGAGCCCAGCGTGAACTCCACCGTCGTGTCGTTGGCAGCCGGGTGGATCGCGATCAGCTCGCCGACATGCTCGAACAGCGCCCTGGTGATGCGGTAGGCGAGGTTCTCGTCCATATCGGCATGGACGACCAGCGCGTTCGGGATCGAGATCGTCTGGGTGTCGCCGACGCCGTCGTAGAGCCCGGCGCGGATGGTGTAGCGGGCGAACACCGGGTCGGCAGCCTGCCCGCGCGCGAATTCCTCGTCCGAGATCGGCACGATCCGGATCGCCCGCGTGGCCGCAAGGTTGAGGATCGAGCTGGTCGGCGGCCCGACGCTCCAGAACCCCGCGGCGATGGCCCCGTCGCGCAGGGCGTCGGCGGTCTCGTTGAAGTTCAGCCGCTGCGGCTCGAAATCGTCGTAGGTGATGCCGTTGGCCTCGAGCAGGGCGCGGGCGTTGACCTCGGTTCCCGAGCCCGGCGCGCCGACCGACACCTTGCGGCCGCGCAGGTCGGCGAGCGTCTGCACGCCGCTGTCGGCCAGCGTCACGAGGTGGATCGCGTTGGGGTAGATCGCCGCCAGCGTGCGCAGCTCGGCGATCCGGCGCCCCTCGAAGGCGCCGGTGCCGGCGTAGGCCTGGGCCACCGTGTCCGCAAGCGCCAGCGCGATGTCGCTGTCGCCGCGGGCGATCAGCGCCATGTTCTCGACCGAAGCGCCGGTCACCTCGGCGGTGGCGGTGGCGCCCTCGACATGGCGGTTGATCAGTTCGGCAAGGCCCCCGCCGTAGGGGTAGTAGACGCCGCCGGTTCCTCCCGTGGCGATCGACAGCTCCTGCGCGGCCGCAGGGGTGGCGAAGGCCAGGGCGGCGGCAAGGGCGTGATGCAGGATTCCCATGACACCTCTCGCTGTTGTCCGGCCGCTTGCGCGACCCCGGGGCCGGTTGGGTCCGGCCTCGCCGTCCGGTTTGCCGGCCCGGTCCCGCGATGTCAACGGCCGCCTTCCCCGCGGTGGCGCCCGGGGTCGGCGCGGGAATTCGTGCCCTCTGCCTCAAATTCGCCTTGACATTGTTTCTTACTGGCGGGGCCGAGTCGTGGTAATGGTATCCGAGCGAGCAGCAAGAAGGGCCGACGATGAACGTTCGGCATGAACGTCCGGAGCCGGACATGTCGTTCCGCGTGGCCGCGCCGCTGCTGGTGGGGCTCGCGGACGGTTCGGTTGTGCAGGTGCGCGAGTGGTCGCTGCGCGCGCTCTACAGCGCCGAGCTGGCGGGCAGCGAGCTGGCGGGGGCGAGCCTGTCGATTCCCTTCCAGGGGGTCCACATCTTCTTCCCGGTGACGCTCGAGCCCGGCACGGTGCCGGGCGAGGTGCTCCTGAAGGAGCTGTCCGGGCGGCAGCGCGAGGTGCTCGCGCTGTTCTACCGCAACCTCCTGTCGGGGCGGATGGCGGCCGTCGCCGACGTGATCACCGCGCTCGACACCCCGGTCGACCTCGTGCCGCTGACCGAGACCGACCGCGAGCGCACCGCCGCCACCGCCGGCATGTCGCCGCGGCCGGTGCGGGTGGTGGCGCATCTGCTGGTCTACCTGGCGCTGGCCGCCGCCGTCTTCGGCTATCTCGCCTATGCCGTGTACCAGCGCTTCGACAGCGTCCCGCTGCAGAACGCCCGGGTGACGGCCGACCTGCGCGTGCTCGCCGCTCCGGCGGTGGCCGTGGTGGGCGAGGTGCTGGCGGTGCCGGGCGCCGCGGTCGCGGCCGGGGCGCCGCTGATGCGCCTGAGCGCGCCCGAGACGCGGCGGACGCTGGAGGAGCTGATGCTTGCCATCGAGCGCAACACCGCGCAGGTGCGTGACGTCGAGATGCGGCTTGCGGCACATCTGGCGGTGCGCGGCGCGGCGGTGGAGGCGGGGGCGGAGGATCCCGGCGTGCCGCTGCAGCCGGGCGATTTCCACGACGTGCGGATGCGGCTGGAGGACGAGCTGCGCGACCGCGCCCGCGACCTGCGGGTGCTGCAGGCCGAGGCCGGGCGGCTGCGCGAGGCGCTGGCGGCGCTGGACGTGCTGGCGCCGACGTCGGGGCGGGTGCTGGCCGTCGAGGTCGCGCCCGGGCAGGCGGTCGGGGCGGGCACGCCGCTCGTCGCCTTCGAGAGCGACGGGCCGCGCACCGTCGACGGCTGGCTGCCCGACGCGCTGGCGGGGTCGGTCTGGACGGGCATGCGCGCCAGTGTCCGGCTGAGCCGCGAGGGGACGCCGGTAGTGCTGGCCGGCCGCGTCGCCGACATCCAGGCCGAGGCCAGGCCGGGCAACACCGCGGGGGCCATCCGGCTGCGGATCGCGCTGGACGCGCTGAGCGAGGCGGAGACGCGCGAGATCCTCGGCGTCGGCGCGCCGGTGCGGGCGAGCGTCGCCCGCGGCGTCTGGCGGCGCTGGCTGGGCCTCCCGGCGGTTGACGGCTAGGCCTTCCGGCCATGGTGGAGATTCCCGCCGGCTATCCCCTGGCCAAGGCGCTGGCCGCCGACCTGGCGCGGCTGTCGGGCCCGCCCCGGCCCTACGCCCGGCGCTTCGGCATGCGGGCGGCGCTGGCGCTCGGGACCGTGGTGCTTGTCCTGGCGGCGGCGCTGGTGCTGGTGCCCAACCGCTTCCTTGCCCCCGAGGTGGCGCATCTGTCCATCGCCATCGGCGCGCTGGGCGTGTGGCGCTTCGGCTGGTGGCTCAACCATGCCCTGCGGGCCGAGGTGTTCGCCGCCCGCGCCTGGCCGCGGACGCGCGCCGCCGCCGATGCCGTCTGGGCGCAGGGCTGGCGGCCGCGCCGGCTGCACATCCAGATGACGACCTATCTGGAGGATCCCGTCATCACCCGCGCCGTGCTTGCCGCCGTGCTCGCGCAGGTGCGGCGCGAGCGGATTCCGACGACGCTGTGGATCGGCACCGGCAATCCCCGCGACGAGCGGGTGATCCGCGAATTCGTCGAGGCCCAGGCGGCCGACCTGGCGACCGATCGCTTCGAGACGGTCATGATCCGCCAGAACCAGCCCGGCAAGCGGATGGCGATCGGGCTGATCCTGCGGGGGATCGCCCGCAGCGGCGTGGCCCCCGACGACATCGTGCTGTTCATGGACGGTGATGCGCTGCTCGGCCCCGAGGTGCTGGCCCGCTGCCTGCCGCTGTTCGAATCCGACCCCGGGTTGCAGGCGCTGACCACCGACGAGGAGGTCATCTGCTACGGCCCGCGCTGGATCGCCTCGTGGCTGGACATGCGCTTCGCCCAGCGCCGGATCGCGATGCAGAGCCATGCGCTCTCGGGCCGGGTGCTGACGCTGACCGGGCGGATGAGCATGTTCCGTGCCCTGCATGTGATCGACCCCGCATTCATCCGGACGATCGAGGCCGACCACCTCGACCACTGGCTGTGGGGCCGCTTCCGCTTCCTCTCCGGCGACGACAAGTCGAGCTGGTTCCACCTCCTGCGGATCGGCGCGCGGATGACCTACGTCCCCGACGCTACGGTCTACACCATCGAGATCATCCGCGAGGCGGGGCTGGCGCGGATGGTGCAGAACTTCCGCCGCTGGTCGGGCAACATGCTGCGCAACGGCGCGCGCGCCATCGCCCTTGGCCCGCGCGCGATGCCGCCGTTCATCTGGTGGTGCATCGTCGACCAGCGCATCGCCATGTGGACGATGATGGTCGCCCCGGTGCTGGCGGCGTTCGCCACCGCGGCCGAGTCGCTCTACATCGTCAACGTCCTCGCCTGGATCGTCGCCACCCGGCTGATGCTGTCGCTGTTCCTGTTCCGGCACGCCCGCCGGGCCGACCCGCTGTGGCCGTTCATCCTGTACCTGAACCAGATCATCAACGCCGGAGTGAAGATCTACATGGTCTTCCACCTCGCCAAGCAGCGCTGGACGAACCGCGGCAACCAGCGCACCGGCGAGGGCGCGGGGCTGGTGGCGCGGCTGCAGGCCGGGATGGCGCTGTTCCAGCTTGTCACCGTGGTGGCGGCATTCGTGACCGGGCTGGCCGTCTACGCCGGCGTGCTGGCCGGCCCCCTGTGACAACACGCGCCGCCGCCGCCCCCGCAACGCCTTGCCGCCCGGACGGCAATGTATGATCATCGCCGGGCCGGCGGTGCCGGCCGACAGGTCAAGCAAGTCGCAACAGGGAAACGACAACATGCGCACATTGATGATCGCCGCGGCGCTGGCCCTCGCCGCAGGCGGGGCCTCTGCCCAGCAGGTGGTCCGGCTGGCGACGGAAGGGGCCTACCCCCCGTTCAACTTCATCAACGACGCCAACCAGGTCGACGGCTTCGAGCGCGAGGTCGGCGACGAGTTGTGCCGGCGGGCAGCGATGACCTGCGAGTGGATCCTCAACGACTGGGATTCGATCATCCCGAACCTGACCGCGGGCAACTACGACGCGATCATGGCCGGGATGTCGATCACCGAGGAGCGCGCGAGGGTCATCAGCTTCACGCAGAACTACTTCCCGCCGGCGTCCTCGGCCTATGTCGCGGCCTCGGCCGATGCCGACCTCAAGGGCGTGATCGCCGCGCAGGTGAACACCATCCAGGCCGGCTACATCGCCTCGACCGACGCGACGCTGGTGGAGTTCGCCACCCCCGACGAGACGATCGCCGCCGTCCGCCGCGGCGAGGCCGACGCGGTCTTTGCCGACAAGGACTTCCTCGTGCCGATCGTGGCCGAATCCGGCGGCGCACTGATGTTCGTGGGCGAGGAGGTCGAGCTTGGCGGCGGGGTCGGCATGGGCCTGCGCCAGTCCGACAGCGCGCTGCGCGACAGGTTCGACGCCGCGATCGCGACGATGAAGGCCGACGGCTCGCTCAATGCCATGATCCTGAAGTGGTTTGGCGCCGAAGCGGCAACCTTCTGAAGAACGGCGGGCGGGCCCGTCCGGCCCCGCCCTCCCGGCCGCCGCGATGTTCGCCTTCTGTGCCGATCCCAGCGTCCTGACCGGGTGGCAGTGGTTTGCCTGCTACCTGACGTCCGGCACGCATCTGGCGTTCTACTGGTCGTTCGGGACGGTGCTTCTTCTGCTGGCGCTGGCGGCGCCGGCGGCGCTGGCCTTCGGCTTTGCCGGGGCGCTGGCGGCGCGGTCGCGGTTCCTGCCGGCGCGCGCCGCCGGCGGCACCTACATCGCGATGGTGCGGGGCGTTCCCGACATCGTCTTCTTCCTGTTCGTGCCGATCGCGGTCGACCAGGGCATCGAGTACCTCATCCACCACGCCCGCTGCCCCGACTGGACCGAGCCGATCCGCCGCGGCGCGGAATTCGCGGTCTGCCCCGAGGCCAAGGTTCCCCAGCCCAGCGCCTCGCGGCTGGCGCAGGATACCTACGCCTTCGTGCTGGCGCTGGCCGCCTTCGCGCTGGTGTTCGGCGCCTTCGCCGCCAACACGCTGCGTGGTGCGATGGCGGCGGTGCCGCGGGCCCAGCTCGAGACCGCCGAGGCCTACGGCATGAGCCGCGGCCAGGCGTTCCGCCGGGTGCTGCTGCCGCAGATGTGGGTCTATGCCCTGCCGGGGCTGTCGAACCTCTGGCAGATCCTCGTCAAGTCGACGCCGCTCCTGTTCCTGCTCGGCATCCAGGACATCGTCTACTGGGCGCGCGAGCTCGGCGGCTCGAAGACCTCGATCTACGCCTATCCCCATCCCGACTGGCGGATGTTCTATTTCCTCGCCGTGCTCGCCTTCTACCTCGGCCTGACCTGGGTCAGCGAGCGGGTGTTCGCGGCGCTGATGCGGCGGCTGTCGCACGGCCAGGCGACCGCGGCCGGCGAGGCCCTGCGGCGGGCGGCGGCATGAGGACCTGCGCGGAGTCCTTCGAGCTTTACGCCTTGCGGGCGCTTGGGCGCGAGTGGGGCGCGGTGCGCCTGCCGCAGCCCACCGAGATCAGCCTCTGCGACCAGCTGGTGCTGATCGGCTCGGGGATGATCTGGAACGTCTACTTCGGCGCCCTTGCGGTGGTGGCGGGCTTCTTCCTGGCCACCCTCGTCGCGCTGGGCAAGTCGAGCGCCAGCCCGCTGCTGCGCGCCCCGGCCGCGGCCTTCGTCTTCGTCTTCCGCGGCTCGCCGCTGTTCATCCAGTTCTTCTTTGCCTACGAGGCCTTCGTGCTGCTGCCGCGGGCGGGCGTGACGATCGACCTCGGCCTCGTCACGATCACCGCCGAGACGCGCTGGCTGACGCGCGCCTGGGCGGGGGCGCTGGTCGTGCTGTTCCTCAACACCTCGGCCTACACCGCCGAGATCTTCCACGGCGCGCTGAAGGCGGTGCCGCGGGCCGATCTCGAGGCGGCGGACGCCTACGGGCTGGCGGGCTTCGCCCGTTTCCGCCGCATCGTCTGGCCGACCATGCTGCGGCTGGCCTGGCCGTCCTACACCAACGAGGCGATCTTCCTTTTCCACGCCACGACGCTGGTCTTCTTCTCGGGCTTCCCGGCCTGGCAGCAGTCGGGCGACGCGCTCTACTACGCCGACTACTTCGCCGACGCGACCTTCAACCCCTTCGTGCCCTATCCCATCGCCGCGGCCTATTTCGTCGTCCTGACGCTGGCCATCACCTTCGCCTTCGGCCTCGTCAACCGCCGGCTCAACCGCCACCTGCCGGCGGCACTGCGGCCGCGGCTGCGCTTTCGCCCGCAGCTGATGCGCTGAGGCCCACCGCGGCGCACGCATCCCTGGCGGACCATCCCCCCGGCGCCGGTGCGGCCGGGGGGATGGCGGAGCCGTCTCAGAGCAGGAAGTCGTCCTCGTCAAGCCGGGCGAGGGTGAAGTCCTCGATCCGCAGCGTCTGGCCGTTCAGCTTGATCACGACGTCATCGCCGACCTGCCGGGCGGCTGCAAGCAGGTCGTCCCAGTCGATGCCGAAGGCGGTCAGGTCGATCTGGTCGTCGCCCTCCTCGAAGTCGGTGATGATGTCGTGGCCGGCGGCGAAGACGAAGGTGTCGGCCCCCTCGCCGCCGGTCATCGTGTCGTTGCCGGTGCCGCCGTCGAGCAGGTCGTCGCCCTCGCCGCCGGTGATGCGATCGCGGCCACCGCCGCCCAGCAGCGTGTCGTCGCCCTCGCCGCCGACCAGCGTGTCGTTGCCCGTGCCGCCGTCGACCAGGTCGTTGCCCGAGCCGCCGTCGATCATGTCGTTGCCCGACCCGCCCCAGGCGCTGTCGTTGCCCTCGCCGGCCTCGATGGTGTCGTGGCCGCCTCCACCGTAGAAGGCGTCGTTGCCGCTCTCGTCGGTCAGGTAGTCGTTGCCGCCGTCGCCGTAGAGCGTGTCCTCGCCCTTGCCGCCGTGGAGCCGGTCGTTGCCGGTTCCGCCGTAGACGAGGTCGTCGTCGTCGTCGCCATAGAGGGTGTCGTCGCCGCCGAGCCCGCGGATCGTGTCCTCGCCGTCGCCGCCGCGGATGAGGTTGCCGCGCCAGTTGCCGCGCAGGTCGTCCGCATCGTCCGTGCCCTCGAACCGTGCCATCTGTCCGTCTCCCATCTGATTGCCCGCGGGCGTTCCGCCCTGTCCGGAGGTCGCTGTCCGTCGTCGCCGGCACCACCGCGATGCCGCGACCGGCACGCGGGTTATCGGTCACGGCCGGCGGCCGGACCATAAACCCGGGTTTATGGCGCCGCGGATCGCCGGATGGGTTAGAGGATTGCCGCCCGAACATGGCGGAACCACGCGCGGCCTGCCGGCGCCGGCGCCGTGCCGGTGCGTCGCCCGCGCCGCCGCCCGCGGCCGATGCCCCGCGCCGCCGGCCCGAATCGTCTGCCGCGGAAGCCGCGCCGGTCGCCCGGCCGTGCCCCCGCGGCCCTCCGGCGGCGGCCGCGGCAAGGCACGGAGGGCGATGCCGCCGCATCGCCGCCCGCGCTCGGGAGAAGGAGGATGCGGCCGAGGTCTGCCGCGGCGGGGGCGGATCGCGCCCCCGGGGCTAGCCCTGCAGCGTCCTGACGCCGTAACCCTCGCCGCGGGCCTTCATCGCCGCCACCGCGGCGATGCTGGCGGCGGCGGTGGTGAAGTAGGGCACGCGGTCCATCAGCGCGACGCGGCGGATGTCGCGGCTGTCCTCGACCGCCTGGGCACCCTCGGTGGTGTTCATCACGATGGCGATCGCGTCATCCTTGAGCAGGTCGACGACGTTGGGGCGACCCTCGTAGACCTTGTTGACCACCGCGCAGGGCACGCCCGCCGCGGCCAGCCAGGCGGCGGTGCCGCGGGTCGCGACGATCTCGAAGCCGAGGCCGATGAGCCCCGCCGCGGCCGCCGCGAGGCCCGGGGTCTTGTCGGCGTCGCGCACGCTCAGGAACACGCGGCCCCCCTCGGGCAGATGCGTGCCCGCCCCCATCTGCGCCTTGAGGAAGGCAAGCGGGAAGCTGCGGTCCCAGCCCATCACCTCGCCGGTCGAGCGCATCTCGGGGCCGAGCAGCGGGTCGACCCCGGGGAAGCGGGCGAAGGGCAGCACCGCCTCCTTGACACTGAACCAGGGCGTGATCGGGTCGGTCAGCGTCATCGGGTCGGCAAGCGGCAGGGGCGTGTCGGGGCCGACGCCGGCGGGATAGGGCGGCCGCATGGGGAAGACGGCGAGCTTCTCGCCGGCCATCAGCCGAGCGGCGATCGAGGCGATGGCACTGTCGGTCGCCTTGGCGACGAAGGGCACCGTCCGGCTTGCGCGCGGGTTCACCTCGAGGACATGGATGACCCCGTCCTTGATCGCGAACTGCACGTTCATGAGCCCAACGACCTTGAGCGCACGCGCCATCGCCACGGTCTGGCGCTTGAGTTCGTCCACGACGTCGGGGGCGAGCGTGTGCGGGGGCAGCGAGCAGGCGCTGTCGCCCGAGTGCACCCCCGCCTCCTCGATATGCTCCATGATGCCGGCGACATGCACCGCCTGGCCGTCCGACAGCGCGTCGACATCGACCTCGATGGCACCGGAGAGGTAGCTGTCGAGCAGCACCGGCGAGGAGCCCGACACCACCACGGCCTCGCGGATGTAGCGCTCGAGGTCGGCGTCCGAGCGCACCACCTCCATCGCCCGTCCGCCGAGCACATAGGAGGGGCGGATGACCAGCGGATAGCCGATCCGCGACGCCACGGCGAAGGCCTCGTCGCGGCTGGTGGCCAGCCCGTTCTCGGGCTGCTCGAGCCCCAGTTCGGTCAGCAGCCGCTGGAAGCGGGCGCGGTCTTCGGCAAGGTCGATGGCGTCCGGCGAGGTGCCGAGGATCGGGATGCCCTCGGCCTGCAGCGCGTTGGCGAGCTTCAGCGGCGTCTGGCCGCCGAACTGGACGACGACGCCGAGCAGCGTCCCGGCCTCCTGCTCCACGCGCAGGATCTCGAGCACGTGCTCGAGCGTCAGCGGCTCGAAATACAGCCGGTCCGAGGTGTCGTAGTCGGTCGACACCGTCTCGGGGTTGCAGTTGATCATGATCGTCTCGTAGCCCGCGGCGCTGAGCGCATAGCAGGCATGGCAGCAGCAGTAGTCGAACTCGATGCCCTGGCCGATCCGGTTCGGGCCGCCGCCGAGGATGACGATCTTGCGCCGTCCGGAGGGCCGCGCCTCGCATTCGACATCGCCCATCGCGGGGGATTCGTAGGTGGAATACATGTAGGGCGTCTGCGCCTCGAACTCGGCGGCGCAGGTGTCGATGCGCTTGAAGACCGCCTGCACACCGAGGTTGCGGCGGGCGCGGCGCACCTGCACCTCGTCGCGCCCTGTCAGCCGTGCCAGCCGGGCATCGGTGAAGCCCAGCATCTTCAGCCGCCGCAGGCCTTCCTCGGTGACGGGCAGGCCGGCGCGACTGACCTCGGCCTCGGCCCCGACAATCTCGCGGATGCGGGCGAGGAACCAGGGGTCGTAGGCCGTGGCCTGGGCGATCTCGTCGTCCGAGAGCCCCTCGCGCATTGCCTGCGCGACCAGGCGCAGCCGGTCGGGGGTAGCGACCGACAGCGCCTTGACGACGGCGGCCTTGTCGGGCGCGCCCTCGATGGCGATCTCGTCGAAGCCGGAGAGCCCGGTCTCGAGCCCGGCCAGCGCCTTCTGCACGCTCTCGTGGAAGGTGCGCCCGATCGCCATGACCTCGCCCACCGACTTCATGGCGGTGGTGAGCTCGGGCCTCGCGCCGGGAAACTTCTCGAAGGCGAAGCGCGGGATCTTGGTCACGACGTAGTCGATCGAGGGCTCGAAGCTGGCCGGCGTCACCCGCGTGATGTCGTTGTCGAGTTCGTCGAGCGTGTAGCCGACCGCGAGCTTGGCCGCGACCTTGGCGATGGGAAAGCCCGTCGCCTTGGAGGCCAGCGCCGAGGAGCGGCTGACGCGCGGGTTCATCTCGATCACCACCATCCGGCCCGTCGCCGGGTCGATCGCCCACTGGACGTTGGAGCCCCCGGTCTCGACCCCGATCTCGCGCAGCACGGCGATCGAGCCGTTGCGCATCAGCTGGTATTCCTTGTCGGTCAGCGTCAGGGCCGGGGCGACGGTGATCGAATCGCCGGTGTGCACCCCCATCGGGTCGACGTTCTCGATCGAGCAGACGATGATGGCATTGTCCGCCTTGTCGCGGACCACCTCCATCTCGAATTCCTTCCAGCCGAGCAGGCTTTCGTCGATCAGGATCTGGCCGGCGGGCGATGCATCCATCCCGGCACGGGCAAGGGCGGCGAAATCGTCGCGGTTGTAGGCCACCCCGCCGCCGGTGCCGCCGAGCGTGAAGGCCGGGCGGATGATCGCCGGCAGGCCGACCTCGTCGAGCGCGGCCATCGCCGTGGCCACGCCGGAGGCAAGGTCGCGCCGGCCGTCGGCGCGCCGCGGCGCGGT
The DNA here is from genome assembly GCA_023383015.1 of Paracoccaceae bacterium. Taxonomy (GTDB): domain Bacteria; phylum Pseudomonadota; class Alphaproteobacteria; order Rhodobacterales; family Rhodobacteraceae; genus JAHDXW01. The sequence goes on along the minus strand of JAHDXW010000005.1, from coordinate 41,533 downwards.
GACGATCGCTGCGCGCGGGTTCTCCAGCCCGATCCGCGCCATCGCCTCGCGGAACAGCCTGCGGTCCTCGGCCATCTCGATGGCCTTGCGGTTGGCGCCGATCAGTTCCACCCCGCAGCGGTCGAGCACGCCCATGTCGGCAAGCGCCAGCGCGGTGTTGAGCCCGGTCTGCCCGCCCATGGTCGGCAGCAGCGCGTCGGGCCGCTCCTTCTCGATGATCTTGGCCACCACCTCGGGCGTGATCGGCTCGATGTAGGTGGCATCGGCCATCCCCGGGTCGGTCATGATCGTCGCGGGGTTGGAGTTGACGAGGATGACGCGGTAGCCCTCCTCCCGCAGCGCCTTGCAGGCCTGGGCGCCGGAGTAGTCGAACTCGCAGGCCTGGCCGATGACGATCGGACCCGCCCCGATGATCAGGATCGAGCGGATGTCGGTACGCTTCGGCATTGCAGCCCCCCGGCGAAGTCGCGCGGTTTATAGCCGGGGGGGCGAGGGGCGCAAGGGCGATGGGAAACGGCGACGCCGCGCCGGCCCGGGCGCACCGTCCCGGCAGCGGGGCCGGGGGCTATTCGGCGGCGTGCGACAGCTTCAGCGGCAGCGGCGCGGCGTCGCGGTAGAGGTAGTCGCGGGCGAGTGGCACCGCGTCCTGGCGCCGGGCAAGCTGGAACTGGAACACGCACTGCGCGTTGTGGCGGAAGGTCATCTCGGCGCCGACGAGGTAGTACCGCCACATCCGCACGAAGCGGTCGTCGTAGAGGGCGCGGACCTCGCCGAGACTGGCCATGAAGCGGTCGTGCCAGTGGCGCAGGGTCTCGGCGTAGTGCAGCCGCCACACCTCGACATCGGCCGGCCAGAGCCCCTCGCGCTCGACCGCCGCCATCACTTCCGACATCGCCGGCACGTAGCCGCCGGGAAAGATGTACTTCAGCACCCAGGGGCTCGTGGAGCCCGGCGGCGAGGCCCTTCCGATGGTGTGGATCAGCGCCACCCCGTCGTCGGCCAGGAGCTCGCGGACCCGGCCGAAATAGGTCCGGTAGTGGGGTACGCCGACATGCTCGAACATGCCGACCGACACGATGCGGTCGAAGCGGCCGGTCACGGTGCGGTAGTCGGCGAGACGGAACTCAACCTGGTCGGACAGGCCGGCGGCGCGGGCGCGCTCGGTGGCGACACGGTGCTGCTCGGCCGACAGGGTGACGCCGAGGACCTGCGCGCCGTGCTCGCGCGCCAGCGTCAGCGCCATGCCGCCCCAGCCGCAGCCGATGTCGAGCACGCGCATCCCCGGCGACAGCAGCAGCTTGGCGGCGACATGCGCCTTCTTGGCCGCCTGCGCGGCCTCCAGCGACATGCCGGGCTCGCGGAAATAGGCGCAGGAATACTGCCGGTCGGCGTCGAGAAACAGCTCGTACAGCCGCCCCGACAGGTCGTAGTGGTGGGCAACGTTGCGCCGCGCCCGGCCGGCGGGGTTGAACTGGGCCAGCCGGCGCATCCACAGCCGCGCGATGTCGGCCGGGCGGCGCCACAGCCACGCGCCGCCGGCGGCCATGTTCCCGACGGCCAGCGCGATGAAGCCCGCCAGGTCGTCGTCGTCGATGGTGAGCGTGCCGTCCATGTAGCCCTCGCCCACCGCGAGGTCGGGGCTGACGAGGATGCGCCGGACCAGCCCCGGGTCACGGAGGCGGATGGTGACGGGCGCCCCGCTGCCGTCGCCGTACTGCCGTGCGGTGCCGTCGGGCAAGTGGACCACCAGCGTGCCGGTGCGGATCAGGTCGCGCGCGAACCTGTCGAACAGCGCCGTCCACATCTGCCACCTCCTGCCTCGGCCCGGAACCTCCCGCTCCCGGAATCCAGGCGCGACCGGACCGACCCGCGCCGGGCGTGCGACAAACGCAGAGAGGATACCGGATGAGGCCCCGATTCACAAATCCCGCGGCAGCGCGCCGCCGCCGCGGCCGGCAGTTGATCCATGTCAACACGAGAAGACGTGTGATATGTAAGCTTGAGTTGACATATCGGGAGTGCGGCCATGCGGATCCTCTTCGTCCACCCCAACTACCACTCGGGCGGTGCCGAGATCGCGGGCAGCTGGCCGCCGGCGTGGGTTGCCTACCTGACGGGGTCTCTCAAGGACGCGGGCTTCACCGACATCCACTTCCTGGACGCGATGACCCACCACCTGACGCCGGGTGACCTGCGCCGGAGGATGGCCGAGCTGCAGCCGGACATCATCGGCGTCACCGCCATCACACCGTCGATCTACGTCGCCGAGGAGGTGCTGCGAATCGCCTCCGAGGTGGTGCCGGGCGCGCTGCGCGTTCTGGGCGGGGTGCATGCCACCTTCATGTTCCGCCAGGTGCTGTCGGAGGCGCCTTGGGTGCAGGCGATCGTGCGCGGCGAGGGCGAGGAGATCATGGTCGAGCTGGCCCGCGCCGTCGCCGACGGCGCCTGGGCCGAGCGCCGGCGGCGGATCAGGGGGCTGGCCTTCCTCGAAGGCGACGAGATCGTGGCCACCCAGGCGGCGCCGACGGTGAAGAACCTCGACGCGATCAACCCCGACTGGACCATCATCGACTGGGAGAAGTACATCTACATCCCGCTCGGCGTCCGCGTCGCCATCCCGAACATGGCGCGCGGCTGTCCCTTCACCTGCTCGTTCTGCAGCCAGTGGAAGTTCTGGCGCGACTACCGCATCCGCGACCCCAGGAAGGTGGTGGACGAGATCGAGCGGCTGGTGAACGACCACCAGGTCGGCTTCTTCATCCTTGCCGACGAGGAACCCACCATCAACCGCAGGAAGTTCGTTCAGTTCTGCGAGGAGCTGATCGCCCGCGGGCTCAACCGCCGCATCAAGTGGGGCATCAACACCCGCGTGACCGACATCCTGCGCGACGAGGCGCTGCTGCCGCTGTACCGCGAGGCGGGGCTGGTGCATGTCTCGCTCGGCACCGAGGCGGCAGCCCAACTCAAGCTCGACCAGTTCAACAAGGAGACGACCGTCGCCGACAACCGCCGCGCCATCGAGCTGCTGCGCAACGCCGACATCTTCACCGAGGCGCAGTTCATCGTCGGGCTGGACAACGAGACCCCCGAAACGCTGGAGGAAACCTTCCGGATGGCGTGGGAGTGGCAGCCGGACCTTGCCAACTGGTCGATGTACACGCCCTGGCCGTTCTCGCCGCTGTTCCAGGAACTGGGCGACAAGGTCGAGATCTTCGACTTCTCGAAGTACAACTTCGTCACCCCGATCATGAAGCCCGAGGCGATGGACCGCGCCACCCTGCTCGACCGGGTGATGCACAACTATCGCCGCTTCTACTCGCGCAAGGCGCTGTTCCACTACCCATGGCGGGGCACCGGCTTCCGGCGGCGCTATCTGCTGGGCTGCCTGAAGGCGTTCCTCAAGGCCGGGGTCCAGCGCACCTTCTACGACCTCGGCAAGGTCGACTACTGGGGCCCGCAGTCCAAGAAGAATGTCCATTTCGACTTCGACACCTCGCGCACCATCGCCCCTGCCCAGGTCGCCGACTGGGAGGCCGCGGCCGACCGTTCGCGCAAGGCGCGCGAGCGGCAGGCGGCGCTGAAGGCCCAGATGAAGGAGCGCGCGGCCGGGCGCAGCGCGGCGGCCATGGCCTGCGGCGGCGGCCGCGAGCAGATGGAGGAGGCCGGCGAGGTGCCGCTGCTGCCACGCGCGCCCCGGGTGGCGGCCGAGTAGCCATGTCCGCGGGCCGCGGCATGATCGGCCCCAACGCCGTGCTCCAGTACCTGCCGGTGCTGGAGCGGGCGGGGGGGGCAGCGCTTGGTCAGGCGATGCTGGCGGCGGCGGGGCTGGCCGGGCCGCCCTCCGACAGCGGGCTGATGCCCGAGGCCCCGGCCGCCGCCTTCCACCGCGCCGTCCGCGCCACCCGGCCCGATGCCGACCGGCTGGCCGCCGAGGCCGGGCGGCGCACCGCCGACTACATCCTTTCCCGCCGCATCCCCCGCCCCGCCCGGGCGCTCCTGCGGGCGCTGCCCGCGCCCATGGCATCGCCGCTGCTCGCCCGCGCCATCGCCGGCAACGCCTGGACCTTCGCCGGTTCGGGCGCCTTTGCGATCGCCTCCCGCTGGCCGCTCGCCTTCGCCATCGCCGACAACCCGGTCGTCCGCGGCGAGGTCTCGCCGCGGCCGCTGTGTGCCTGGCACGCGGCGGTGTTCGAGCGGCTGTTCCAGGCCCTCGTCGACCCGCGGCTGACGGCGCGCGAGACCGCCTGCTGCGCCATGGGCGACCCGTCCTGCCGGTTCGAGATCGCCCGCCGGGCTTGACAGCGCGCGGCGCGCGGGCTCAATCGCGCCCGTCCTTCTCCCGGGAGCGCCGCCATGAACGCCTACCGCAGCCACACCTGCGCGGACCTCCGCCCCGAGCATGTGGGCCAGACCGTCCGGCTTGCCGGCTGGGTGCACCGCGTGCGCGACCACGGGGGCGTGCTGTTCCTCGACCTGCGCGACCACCACGGCATCACCCAGGTCATCGCCGATGCCGACAGCCCCGCCTTCGCCGGCATGGAGCGGCTGCGCGCCGAAACCTGTATCCGCCTCGAGGGAACGGTGAAGGCGCGCGACGCCGGCCTCGTCAATCCGAAGATCCCCACGGGCGCGATCGAGGTCTATGCCCGCGGCATGGACGTGCTCGGCCCGGCCGAGGACCTGCCGCTGCCGGTCTTCGGCGAGCCCGACTATCCCGAGGAGACGCGGCTTGCCTACCGCTTCCTCGACCTGCGCCGCGAGCGCCTGCATGCCAACATGATGCTGCGCTCGAACGTGGTGCGCTCGCTCCGCCGGCGGATGTGGGACGCGGGCTTCAACGAGTTCCAGACGCCGATCCTCACCGCCTCCAGCCCGGAGGGGGCGCGCGACTTCCTCGTTCCCTCGCGCCTGCACCCGGGCAGGTTCTATGCGCTGCCGCAGGCCCCCCAGCAGTTCAAGCAGCTGCTGATGGTGGCCGGCTTCGACCGCTACTTCCAGATCGCCCCCTGCTTCCGCGACGAGGATCCCCGCGCCGACCGCTCGCCCACCGACTTCTACCAGCTCGACGTCGAGATGAGCTTCGTCGAGCAGGAGGACGTCTTTGCCACCGTCGAGCCGGTGATCCGCGGCGTATTCGAGGAGTTCGGCGGCCGCCCCGTCGCCCGGGACTGGCCGCGCATCGCGTACCGCGACGCGCTCATGTGGTACGGCACCGACAAGCCCGACCTGCGCTGCCCGATCCGCATGGCCGATGTCAGCGGGCATTTCCGCGGCTCGGGCTTCGCCATCTTCGCCCGGCTCCTGGAGACGGAGGGCAACGTCGTCCGCGCCATCCCCGCCCCCGGCGGCGGCAGCCGCGCCTTCTGCGACCGCATGAACGTCTTCGCGCAGTCCCACGGGCTGCCGGGGATGGGCTACATCATGTGGCGCGAGGAAGGAGGCGCCTGCGTGGGCGCGGGGCCCATCGCGAAGAACATCGGCGAGGCGCGGACCGAGGCGATCCGCGGCGCGCTGGGGCTGAAGGCCGGCGACGCCGCCTTCTTCCTCGGCGGCCGGGTGGAGGATTTCCTGCCCGTGGCGGCGAAGGCGCGGGTGGAGATCGGTCGCGAGCTGCGCCTCGGCGACCAGGACCGCTTCGAGTTCGCCTGGATCGTCGACTTCCCGATGTACGAGAAGAACCCCGACACCGGCGCCGTCGAGTTCTCGCACAACCCCTTCTCGATGCCGCAGGGGGGCATGGCGGTCTTCGACCGCGAGCCCCTCGACATCCTCGCCCACCAGTACGACCTCGCCTGCAACGGCTACGAACTCGTCTCGGGCGGCATCAGGAACCACGACCCCGAGATCATGGTGAAGGCCTTCGCCCTTGCCGGCTACGGCCGCGACGAGGTCGAGCGGCGCTTCGGCGGCATGCTGCGCGCCTTCCGCTACGGCCCCCCTCCCCACGGCGGCTGCGCCGCCGGCATCGACCGCATGGTGATGCTTCTGGCCGACGAGCCCAACATCCGCCAGGTCATCCTGTTCCCGATGAACCAGCGCGCCGAGGATCCCCTGCTCGGCGCCCCCTCGGAGCCGACGCCGACGCAGCTGCGCGAGCTGGGGCTCAGGGTGGCGGGCAAGGAGAGGTGACTACGGCGCCACGCCGAGAAGGACGAGGGGGACTGCCGGCACCCCTCGGCCCTGGCGGATGAGGTTATAGAGTTCGCCCTCGTAATAGCCGATCCCGGAGGACATCTGCGCCTGCAATTCCTTCATCGGCAGGATTTCGATTCCGACATCGATCACATCGCCGACGAAGAAGGCCATGTGCTTGACGAACAGGTCGAAAGCGACGAAGGCATATTTCCCGAACTGCACCTCGACGGCCACTCTCTCCTTCACGAAATCGGTCTGGTTGAACGACTTTATCGCCTCCTGGCCCTCGGCCTCGATCGCGGCCCGCTGCTCGCGGTCGGGCAGGTTGATCGTGCGGCGGATCAGGCGTGCGTCCCGAGTCACCCAGTAGCTGGTACGGGATTCCGCCCATCCTTTCGCCCTGAAAGCGCAGCCTACTGCGTGGTTCATTGCCCTGGGCGAGAAAAGCTCGCGCCCCGGCATGCGCACTTCGCGGGATATCTTCTTGGTCAGGGCGTGGGAATCGCCCCCGGCGATCACATGCTCGATCTCCGACCAGAGCCGGGGCTTGTGGACCTGCAGTGATTCCAGTCCGTTAAGGTGTGAATAGACCTCGACGACCCGCATTCAGTGGCCGCCTCGCGGAAGTCACGGGTCGTAGACGGGGCGGTTCATCGGTCGGGTGCGCAGAAGCCCAGCCCGAAGCTCGCCCAGTCGCCTGCGGGCAATCTCGACATATTCCGGAACGATGTCGCAGCCGATGCCGATCCGCCCGTGCTTCTCGGCAGCGATAACTGCCGAGCCGACGCCCATGTAGGGGTCGAGCACCGCGTCCCCCCGGTCGGTCAGGGCGAGGACCAACCGCTCGACCAGTTCGACGGGGAACTGACAGGGGTGAATCGTCTTCTCGACATGATTGCTCTTGACGTTGGGGATGTCCCAGACGTCGGTCGGGTTCTTGCCGAGCGGATTGCCCGAAAGCTCTCCTGCGCGCGGACCCTTGAAATGCTTCTTTCCCGGGTACTTCGACGGAACTCGGATCGCGTCGAGATTGAAGCGGTAATCGTCTCCGCGGGTAAACCACAGGATCGTCTCGTGCCGCCCCGAAAGCCGGCGGCTGCAATGCAGCCCGTGGCCGAAATGCCAGACGATCCGGTTCCGCAGCTTGAGGCCGAACGACTTGAACACCGGATAGAGGACGGCATCGAGCGGGAAGACCTCGCCCTGATCGACGTGGTTGCCCACCTGCCAGCAGATCGAGCCCTGCGGGTCGAGAACCCGGACACACTCGGCAATGATCTCAGCCTGCTCCGCGAGATAGCTGTCGAGCGACCGTCGCCGTTCGTAAGCCTTCCCGATATTGTAGGGAGGAGATGTGACGATCAGAGCAAAGCGGCCGACAGGAAATCGGCGCAGGAATTGCCGGTTGTCGGCGCATTCGGTCAGGCTGATCGGGACGGGAAGGGAAGCGGACAGGCCTGCAAGCGTCTGGTCGTTCACGTCAGGTCACCTTCCTGCTGGAGTCCTGAGGACATGCTGGGCCTTGCCCGTCCGGTTGGCGAACCGCCAGGGCGGGTCGGCCAGCACGCAGCCGTAGCGGCGGGGGCCGAGGCAATCCCGAAGATCTTGTGCGGCGTCCTGTGGCATCCACGACATGTTGACGAACCCCGGGGTTGGATCAACCGGAACTTCAGGCGAACAATGGTTACTGCGCAATGAAGCCCGCAGCCCGGGCCGTCGCCCGGCGCGGCCGGCGGCCCCGGGCGTCTGCGGCGGAAACCCGGCGGCCCGGAAATCCGGCGGGCGGCGAGAACGTTACCAGAACAAGGGTCTGCGCGCAATGAATTGATGGCGCCGGGGCGGGGCGGCCGGGCGGGCCGGCTTCCGGCGGAAGGCGCGTGGCGCTATGCTGCCGGTGAGGAGCATACCGATGTCGCCCGACCCCCATCTCGTTGCCGTCCGCCTCGGATTCGGCCCTGCGCCGGGAGGCGCGGAGGTCGGGGTCGGGGACATGCTGGCCGCGGTCGGCGGCCCCGACGAGGCCGCCGCACATTGGCCGCTGCCCGGTTTCGACGCCGTCGCTGCCGAGGCCCGCGCCCACCGCGACCTGCAGCGGGCCCGCCGCGCCGGCACCGCGGGGGCCGAGGAGGCGCTGAAGGAAAATCAGCGCGCACGCCGGGCCGAGATGGACCGCATCCTCGCCCACCGCCTGGCCCGGGCGGCGCGCGGTGCGGGCCTGCGCGAGCGGCTGGCGTGGTTCTGGGCCGACCATTTCACCGTCCGCCCGCGCGAGCCGCGGATGCGCCCCGGCGTGGCCGCCCATGCCGAGGCGGCGATCCGGCCGCATCTTGCCGGCCGCTTCGCCGACATGCTGAAGGCGGCGGCGCTGCATCCGATGATGCTGCTCTACCTCGACCAGGCGGAATCGATCGGGCCGACCTCGCGCCAGGGGCTGCGGAGCGGCCGCGGCCTGAACGAGAACCTCGCCCGCGAGGTCCTGGAACTGCATTCGCTGGGAGTGGATGCGGGCTACACCCAGGACGACGTGCGCGGTCTGGCGCGGCTGTTCACCGGGCTTGCCTACAACCTTGACGACGGCTTCCGCTTTGCCCCCGGCCGGGCCGAGCCGGGGGGCGACCTTGTCCTGGGGCGCACCTACGGCAGCGGCCGGGCGGCCCGCATCGAGGACATCCTCGAGGCGCTGGAGGACATTGCCGCGCGGCCCGAGACGGCGCGCCACCTCGCCTGGAAGCTTGCCACCCATTTCGCCGCCGACACGCCCGAGCCGGCGCTTGTCGACCACCTCGCCGCCGCCTACCGCGCCCATGGCGGCGCGCTTCCCGCGGTCTATGCCGCGCTGGCCGAGCATCCCGCCACCTGGGCGGCGGCGGGGGCGAAGGTGCGCCAGCCGCTGGAGTTCATGGCGGCGGCCTTCCGCGCGCTCGGCGCCGACCCGCTGGACATGGCCGGGCTGCGCCCGCGCGACCGCCAGCGCCTGACCTTCGATGCCCTCGCCGCCATGGGCCAGCCGTTCGAGGATCCGCCGGGCCCGGACGGCTGGCCCGAGGCCGCCGGCCGCTGGATCACCCCGCACGGGCTGGCCGCGCGGATCGACTGGGCGATGACCGCGCCGCCCCGGCTGCTCGACCGGGCGGCGCGGCCCGACCCGCGCGCCTTCGTCGAGGCCGTCCTCGGTGCGCGGGCGCGGGAGGAGACACGGCTGGCAGCCACCGCGGCCGAGACCGAGTGGGAGGGCGTGGGGCTTGTCCTCGCCTCGCCCGAGTTCAACCGCAGGTAGGAGGCCCCCATGCTGACCCGCCGGCTGTTCATGCGCGGCGCCGCGGCGGCGGGCTGCTCGGCCGCCGCCGCGCCGCTGATCACCCCCGTGACGCTGATGGCCGCCCCCTGGGAGGAGCGGCTTGTCGTCATCATCCTGCGCGGCGCGATGGACGGAATCGACGCGCTGCGTCCGCTGGGCGACCCCGCCTTTGCCGCGCTGCGCCCGACGCTCGCGGCCGGCGAGGCGCGCGGGCTCGACGACTTCTGGGCCCTGCACCCCGCGCTCGACCCGCTGCTGCCGCTGTGGCAGGCCGGCCAGCTTGCCTTCGTGCCGGCGGTCTCGACCCCCTACCGCGACAAGCGCAGCCATTTCGACGGCCAGGCGCTGCTCGAGGCCGGCACCGGCAGCGACCTCGCCCCCGGCCAGGCCCGCGACGGCTGGCTGAACCGTATGCTGGGGGCGATCCCCGGCACCACGGCCGAGACCGCCTACGCCATCGGCCAGGACGGGCTGCTGGTGCTGGCCGGCGCGGCCGGGGTGCTGCGATGGTCGCCCGAGGCGCGGCTGACGCTGTCGCCGCAGAGCCGCCTGCTGCTGGAGCACATGTACCACGACGACGCCCTGTTCCGCGATGCGGGGATGCAGGCGATGATGATCGCCGACGCGGTGGCGGCCGAGGGCGCCATGGGCGGGCAGGCGACGGGCCCGGCGGCCCAGCTTGCCGCCTTCGCCGCCGAGCGGCTGAAGGAGGAGACGCGCATCGCCGCCTTCTCGATCGCCGGCTGGGACACCCACCGCGACCAGGCGCGGGCGCTGCCACGGGCGCTGGGCCAGCTGGCAGCGGCGATCGGCACGCTGCGCGAGGGTCTCGGCCCGGTCTGGGACCGGACAGCCGTGCTGGCGATGACCGAGTTCGGCCGCACCGCGCGCGAGAACGGCACCGGCGGCACCGACCACGGCACCGGCGGCACGCTCGTTGCCGCCGGCGGGGCTATCCACGGTGGCCGGGTGCTGGGCCGCTGGCCGGGGCTGGCGGATGCCGACCTCTACGCCGGGCGCGACGTGATGCCCACCGCCGACGTCCGCGCCGTCGCGGGCTGGGCGATGCGGGGGCTCTTCGGGCTCGACCGCGGGCTGGTCGAGCAGCGCATCTTCCCCGGCCTCGATCTCGGCGCCGATCCCGGGCTCGTGGCCTGAGGGCCGCGCCGCCCGGGGGGGCGGTCAGGCTGCCAGGCGGCAGCCGTCCTGTCCGGTGATGCGGGCGGCAAACAGGCTGCCGGGGGTGCGCCCCTCCGCCAGCACGACCTCGGCGAAGCCCTCGGTGCGGGCGCTGCGCGGCCCCTCGGCCAGAAGCCGCTGCTCGCTACCGACCAGCCCGGCAAGATGGCCGGCAAGCGCCGCAGCGCCGGCCGCACGCAGCCGCGCCGCGCGCTCGCGGATCACGGCGGCGGGCACCTGGGGCATCCGCGCGGCCGGCGTGCCCGGGCGCGGCGAGAAGGGAAAGACGTGCAGGAAGGCAAGCCCGCAGTCCGCGACCATGGCGAGGGTGTTGGCGAACATCGCCTCGGTCTCGGTCGGAAAGCCCGCGATCAGGTCGGCGCCGAGCGCAATTCCCGGCCGCAGGCGGCGCAGTTCGGCGGCCAGCGCCACCGCCCCGTCACGCGAATGGCGGCGCTTCATGCGCTTCAGGATCAGGTCGTCGCCCGCCTGCAGGGACAGGTGCAGATGCGGCATCAGCCGGGGCTCGGTGGCGATGCACTCCAGCAGCAGCGGATCGGCCTCCACCGAATCGATCGACGACAGCCGCAGCCGCGCGAGCCCCGGCACCGCCCTCAGCACATGGCGCACGAGATCGCCCAGCCGCGGCGCGCCGTCGAGGTCGGCGCCCCAGCCCGTCAGGTCGACGCCGGTCAGCACCACCTCGGCAAAGCCCGCATCGGTCAGCCGGGCCACCTGCCGGGCCACCTCGGCGGCCGGCACCGAGCGCGAGTTGCCGCGAGCGTAGGGGATGATGCAGAAGGTGCAGCGGTGATCGCAGCCGTTCTGCACCGCCACATGCGCCCGGTGCCGGCCGAAGCCGTCGATCGCGGGCGCCGCGGCGCGCCGGGCGACCATGATGTCGCCCACCGCCAGCCGCGGCGCGCGGCCCTCGGCCAGCGCCGCCCAGACCTCGGGCGAAAGCTTCTCGTCGTTGCCCAGCACATGGGCGACCTCGGGCATGGCGGCGAAGGCGGAAGGGCCGGTCTGGGCGGCGCAGCCGGTGACGATCACCGGCGCGCCGGGGTTCTCGCGCGCCAGCCGGCGGACCTCCTGGCGGGCCTTGCGCTGGGCCTCGGCGGTGACGGCGCAGGAGTTCAGCACCACCGCCCCGCCCAGCCCGGCCGCCGCGGCAAGCCGGGCCATCGCCTCGGTCTCGAAGAGGTTCAGCCGGCAGCCCTGGGAGGCGAAGACCGGCGCGGTCATGCCAGTCCCGCAAGGAAGGCGGGCGTCAGCCGGCCGTCGAAGACATGCGCCACCGGCCCCTCCAGCCAGACGCCGTCGGCGCGCCAGTCGACCGTCAGCGTGCCGCCGTCGCAGTCCACCCGCACCCGCCGGCCGGTGAGGCCGCGGCGGGCCGCCGCCACCGCCGCCGCGCAGGTGCACGAGCCCGAGGCGAGCGTCACCCCCGTGCCACGCTCCCAGATGCGCAGGCGCAGCCGGTCGGGGCCGGTGACGGCGGCAAACTCGACGTTGGTGCGGGCGGGAAAGAGCGCATCGGTCTCCCAGCGGGGGCCCAGATCGGCCGGGTCGGCGGCCTCGGCGTCGTCGACCAGGAAGGTGCAGTGCGGGTTGCCCATGCCGGTCGCGACCGGCTCGCCGGGCAGCGGCAGGCGCAGCGTGTCCACCGCCCGCGCCAGCGGGATGTCCTGCCAGCCGGTCAGCGGCGCGCCCATGTTCACCGCCGTCAGGCCGCCGCCGCGGTCCTCGGCCACCAGAAGGCCGCGGCCGGTGCGCAGGACCAGCCGCGCCCGGCCGGTCGCCGCCATCTCGGCGCGGGCGACGCAGCGGGTTGCGTTGCCGCAGGCGGCCGATTCCGAGCCGTCGGCGTTGTAGAAGGTCAGGCGCAGGTCGGCCTCGCCGTCGGGTTCGACGAGGGCGAGCTGGTCGAAGCCCACGCCGCGGTGGCGGTCGGCCAGCGCGCGCACGAGCGCCGGTGTGACGGGCGCCGCCGTCTGCCGCCGGTCGATCACCACGAAGTCGTTGCCCGCCCCGTGCATCTTGGCGAAGGGCAGGCCGGCAGGGCCTTGCGCGTCGGTCATGGCGGTGGCGTATAGCGCGCGGCGGGCCGGCAGGCCAGAGGGCCGATTTCCGCTTGACCCTGCCGGCGCTTCTGCCTAGGTCAGCGTCCCATCCGGGCGCGCCGCGCGGCGCGCCCGGATGCCGCGGCGGGCGGGTAGCTCAGTGGTAGAGCACGTGACTTTTAATCATGTGGTCGTGGGTTCGATCCCCACCCCGCTCACCAGGCCGCGGCAGGGGGCGTGACGCGCCGGGCGGCTGTGCGCCGCCGGCTTCACGGACAGCGGCCAGCGGACCGGCAGCGGCAGGCACGGACCGGCGCCGGCCGGGCCGGGCGGCGATCGGCCCCTCGCCCGCGCCCGGACCGGAGAAGATGATGAGCGACGCCACCGGCCTTTTCGTCTCCGAATGGCTGAACACCGACCGGCCCCTGGCGCTGGAGGACTTCCGCGGCAGGGTGCTGGCGGTGGAGGTGTTCCAGATGCTCTGCCCCGGCTGCGTCAGCCAGGGACTGCCGCAGGCGGCCCGCATCGCGTCCACCTTCGATCCCGCCGGCGTGGCGGTGATCGGGCTGCATTCGGTCTTCGAGCATCATGCGGCCATGACGACGGTGGCGCTGCGCGCGTTCCTGCACGAATACCGCATCCGCTTTCCGGTGGCGGTGGACCAGCCCGGCCACGGCCCGCTGCCCCGGACGATGGAGGCCTGGGCGCTGGAGGGAACGCCGACGCTGGTGCTGTTCGACCGCGGGGGCCGGATGCGGGCGCGCCACTTCGGGCAGGTTTCCGACCTGGCGCTTGGGGCCGGGATCATGGCGCTGTCGCTGGAGCGCGGCGGCTGAACAGGCCGCGCTGCCGGGGGGTGCGCGGTGCGGGGCCGCCCGGCGACGGGCGGGCATGGACGCCGGGCACGGCTGCACCTATCTTGATGGCATGAACAGGGACTCTCCCCTCCGCAGGGTCCGGCGCAACGCCGGTCGCACGCAAACCCGCGCCCTTCCCGGGACAGCGGCGCGGCTGCGCTGATCCGCCACCCCGGGGACGTCCCGACCCACCCCCCTTCCGACACAACCGGTGCCGCCGCTTCCCCGGCCGCGCCTGCCCGTGGAGCCATGACCATGCCCAGGACCCGACGCCCCCAAGTCACCATCGCGGCGGAGACGCTCGACCATCTCGAGGCGCTCGCCGAACGCTCCGCCGCGCGGATGCCCAAGCTTGCCGAGCAGCTTCTGGACGAGCTCGCGCGCGCCCGCATCGTGCCGGCGGCGCGGATGCCCGCCGACGTCGCCGGCATCGGCAGCCGCGTCACCTGGCGCGACGAGACGACCGGCCGCGAGCAGACGGCGACGCTGGTCTGGCCGGAAGAGGCCGACATCGACGCCGGGCGCGCCTCGGTCCTGACGCCGATCGGGGTGGCGCTCCTGGGGCTGAGGGCGGGGGCGCGGTTCCACTGGGAGACGCGCGCCGGAGAGCTGCGCGAGCTCACCGTCCTGTCGGTGGCGCAGCCCGAGGGCGCGGCGCAGGCCGCGTGGGTGCGCGGCTAGCTGCCGTTTCCCCCTCCGGCCCGGCCGGCGGCACGGCGCGGGGGTGTGGCGCTGCTGGCCCGAGCGACGCCACGCCCGCCCGGAAGTACCCGCCGGCGCCGCAGCCGGGATGTGGCGCGTCCCGGCCGCCCCGGGCAGTGTCAGAGCGCGGCCATCACCTCGTCGGTCATCTCGAAGTTGGCGGTGACGGTCTGCACGTCATCGTCGTCCTCGAGCGCCTCGATCAGCTTCATCAGCCGTTCAGCCGGTTCAAGATCGACGGCGGTGACGGTGGACGGCTTCCACACCAGCCGGGCGCTTTCCGGCTCGCCGAGGCTCTGCTCCAGCGCCCGCGACACCTCGTAGAGGTCGCCCACGGCGCACCAGATGGTGTGGCCGTCCTCGCCGCTTTCGACATCCTCGGCCCCGGCCTCGATCGCCGCCTCGAGCACGCGCTCGGCGTCGCCCGCTGCGGGCAGGTAGCCGACCTGCCCCTTGCGCTCGAACATGAACGCCACCGCGCCGGTCTCGGCAAGGCTGCCGCCGTTGCGGGCGAACACCGCCCGCACGTTCGAGGCGGTGCGGTTGCGGTTGTCGGTCAGCGCCTCGACGATGATGGCGACGCCTCCGGGGCCGTAGCCCTCGTAGCGGATTTCCTCCAGCGCCTCGGCATCGGCGCCGCGCGCCTTGGCGATCGCCCGCTCGATCACGTCCTTCGGCATGGAGTTCGACTTCGCCTCGCGGACGGCAAGGCGCAGGCGGGGATTCTTGTCGGGGTCGGGGTCACCCAGCTTGGCGGCGACGGTGATCTCGCGCGCGAGCCGGGAGAACAGCCGCGACCGCGCCGCGTCCTGCTTGCCCTTGCGGTGCTGGATGTTCGCCCATTTGGAATGGCCGGCCATGTGGCTCAGGTCCCTGCGATGGTGGGAGTGCGGCGCTATCTAGCAAAGCCGCCCCTCCTGCCGCAACCCTTGCACTGCACGCCGCGATCGCCAGACTGCCGGCCGGAGGGGCACGATGACGGCCGATCAGGCGATCCTGTTTGCACTGTTCGCGGCGGTGCTGGCGCTGTTCCTGTGGGGGCGGCTGCGCTACGACCTGGTCGCCTTCGGCGCACTGGTGGCGGGCGTCCTTCTGGGCGTGGTGCCGGCGCAGTCGGCCTTCGCGGGGTTCGGCCATCCCGCGACGGTGCTGGTGGCGCTGGTGCTGATCGCCTCGGCGGGGCTCGGCCGGGCGGGGGTGGTGCAGCTTCTGATGCGGCTGCTGGCCTCCGGTCGCCGCGGGCCGGGCGGCCATGTCGCGGTGATGGGCGGCGCCGGGGCGCTGCTGTCGGCGGTGATGAACAACGTCGCCGCGCTCGCGCTCCTGATGCCGGCCGACCTTGCGGCTTCCGCGCGCGCCCGCCGCGCCGCCGCGCTGACGCTGATGCCGGTCTCCTTCGCCACCATCCTCGGCGGCATGCTGACGCTGATCGGCACCCCGCCCAACATCATCGTCGCTTCCTTCCGCGAGGGGGCGGCGGGCGCGCCCTTCGGGATGTTCGATTTCCTGCCGGTCGGCGCGGCGGTGGCGGCGGCGGGGCTGGCCTTCCTCGCGCTCGCCGGCTGGCGGCTCATACCCGCCCGGCCCGAGGCCCCCGACCCGCGTGCCGAGGTCGCGGCCTATGTGGCCGAGCTACTGGTGCCCGAGGGCTCGCGCGCCGCCGGCCGCCGCCTGGCCGACCTCGACGCGGCGGCCGAGGCGGCCGATGCGGCGGTGATCGGCGTGCAGCGCGACGGCCGCCGCCTTGCCCGCGCCCTGCGCGGGGTGGAACTGCGCGAGGGCGACATGCTTCTGGTGGAGGCCGCGCCGGATGCGCTGGAGGCGTTCCGCGCCGAGGCCGGCCTTGCCTTTCCGCAGGCGGGGGGCGCGGGCGAGCGGCCCGAACCCGGCGGCGGCGGCCGCGTGCTGGTCGAGATGGTGGCCACCTCGCGCAGCCGCATCACCGGCCGGACGGCGCAGGCGATCGGGCTGCACTGGCGGCAGGGCGCGGTGCTGATGGGCATCGTGCGCCGCGGCCGGACGCTGCGCGAGCGCGTGCGCATGACGCGGGTCGCGGCCGGCGACACGCTGCTCGTGCTTACCCCCGAGGAGACCGCGGCCGACGTCGCCGAGTGGCTCGGGGCGCTGCCGCTCGCCGGCCGGTCGGTGGCGGTGACGCGCCAGGACCGCACCGCCTTCGCGCTGGCCGTCTTCGCCGCCGCCGTCGCGGCCGCAAGCCTCGGCGTGATGCCGATGGCGGTGGCGCTGGGTGCGGTGGTGATCCTCTACGTCCTCGGCGGCGTGCTGACCGCCGAGGAGGTCTACGGCAGCGTCGACTGGCCGGTGGTGGTGCTTCTCGGCGCGATGATCCCGCTCGGGCTGGCGCTCGACGATGTCGGCGGCACGGCGCTGATCGCGGCGGGCCTCGCGGCGCTGACCGCGGGGCTGCCGGCCTGGATCAGCCTTGCGGTGCTCATGGTGGCGGTGATGTTCCTGTCGGACGTGCTGAACAACAACGCCACCGCGATCCTTGCCGCTCCGGTCGCCCTGCGCCTGGCCGAGACGCTCGGTGCCAGCCCCGACCCCTTCCTGATGGCCGTGGCGGTGGGCGCCTCCTGCGCCTTCCTCACCCCGATCGGGCACCAGAACAACACCCTCATCCTCGGCCCCGGCGGCTACCGCTTCGGCGACTACTGGCCGGTCGGCCTGCCGCTCGAGGCGATCGTCGTCGCCGTCGGGCTGCCGGCGATCCTGCTCGTCTGGCCGCTGTGAGCAGGGGCGTCAGTCGTTGCCGCGCTCGGCCTCGGGGTGTTCGGCCATGAAGTGGCGCAGGGCGGCGAACAGCGCCCGCGCATGGCCCGCGTCGCCGCCGCGGATCGCCGTGCGGATGTCCTCGCAGATCATCCGCTGCACCCTCTGCGGGCCGTGGTGGACATGCAGCAGGTATTCCGACAGCAGGGCGGCGTTCGCCGGCGCGAGGTGCTCGTGCTCGGCGATGGCCGCGATCTCCTCGCGCGTGAGGCCGGCCATGTCCTGGATGTCGTCGAGACTGATCATGGACTCCTCCTGGCCCGTGACGGGAACACCGCAGCATGGCACGGGGCACGGCCGGGCGGCATGATCGGGATCAAGCCCGGCCGGAAGAAGGCGCCTGACGGCATCGTGGCGCCCAAGGTCCGCCCGGAGGGCCGGGGCCGGCCGCCCCGGGGGGGTTCAGCCGCCCATGACAAGGCAGGTGGTCGATCCGGTGGCGTAAAGCCGGCCGTCGGCCAGGCCGCGGATCCGGCCCTCCGCGGTCGCCGTGGTGCGGCCGAGGTGGCTGACCGTCGCGGTGCACTCCACCTCGACCCCGACCGCCAGGGCCCGTGTCAGGTTCACCTTGTACTCCAGCGTCGTGTACCAGCGCCCGCGCGGCACCAGCGTCATCACCGCACAGCCGAGGGCGCTGTCGAGGATGGTGCCGTACCAGCCGCCATGGACGCCGCCCATGGGGTTGGTGTGGGCGAAGGCCGCGGTGCCGCGGAAGGTCGCCGTGCCCGGGGCGACGGCGGTCAGGCGGAAGTCCATCACCGCCGCGATTGCCGCGGCCGGCAGGCTGCCGTCGAGCACGCCCTGCATGAACTCCATCCCCGACATCGCCCGCAGCGCCGCGTGGTCGGGGATGTCTCCGGGCCCCCGTGCCGGATGCTGTCCGCCCATCTGCGCTGTCCGCCCCCCGTTCCGCCTGCCGGCCTGTCGACGGCAGGCCCCGCCGCCGGCCGCGGCCAGCCTGCCCAACCGAGGCCGCTTGGGCAAGCGCCCGGCCGCCCGGGCGCCACACTGCCGCGCCGCACCGCCCCGCGCCTCGGCGGCCCTTGACCTTCCCGCTACTGGAAGGTTATCTGCGGGCGGTACACGGCCCGCGGGCGGGCCGCAGGGGTGCCATGACCACCGCCACACTCGAGATCCGCGACATGTCCTGCGGTGCCTGCGTCGGGCGGGTGGAGCGCGCCATCGCTCCGCTGCCGGGGGTCGAGATGGCGGCCGCCAACCTTGCCCAGCGCACCCTGCGGGTCAGCTTCGCCGCCCCGGCCGACCTGCCGACGATCGCCTCGGCACTGGACCGGGCCGGCTATCCGCCGGCGCGCGCGGTCACGCGGCTGGCCGTCGAGGGGATGCACTGCGCCTCCTGCGTCGGCCGGATCGAGACGGCGCTGCGCGCGGTGCCGGCGGTGGTGGCGGCGACGGTCAACCTCGCCGACGCCACCGCGCGGGTGGAGCATCTGGCCGGCGCCGCCACCCCGGCGGTGCTGGCCGCGGCGGTGGCAAAGGCCGGCTACGCCGCCCGCCCGCTAACCGACACCGCCCCAGCCGCCGACCACCTGGCCGCCGAGACCCGTGCCGCCGGCCGCCGGGCGGCACTGGCGGCGGCGCTGGCGCTGCCGGTCGTCGTGCTCGAGATGGGCGGCCACGTGTTCCCGGCCTTCCACCACTGGCAGCACGCGCTGCTGGGCCAGACCGGCGCCTGGGCGCTGCAGGCTGCGCTGGCCGCCGTGCTGCTGGCGTGGCCGGGGCGCGAGTTCTACGTCCGCGGCGCCCGCAGCCTTGCCCGCCGCGCCCCCGACATGAACGCGCTGGTGATGCTCGGCACCGCTGCCGCCTTCGCCTATTCACTGGTCGCCACCTTCGCCCCGGAGGTGCTGCCGCCGGCCTCGCGTGCGGTCTATTACGAGGCGGCGGCGGTGATCGTGGCGCTGGTGCTGCTCGGCCGCTGGCTCGAGGCGCGGGCCAAGGGGCACGCCGGGGCGGCGATCCGCCGGCTCGTCGCGCTTGCCCCCGCCACCGCCATGCGCCTGGGGCCCGCGGGGCCAGAGGAGGTGCCGGCCGCCGGCCTTCAGCCCGGCGACCGCGTGCTGGTGCGGCCGGGGGCGCGGGTACCGGCCGACGGCATCGTGGAGGAGGGCGACTCCTGGGTCGACGAATCGATGCTGACGGGCGAGCCCCTGCCGGTGGCCAAGGCCCCGGGCGCCGCCGTCACCGGCGGCACGGTGAACGGCGCCGGGGCGCTGACGGTGCGGCTGACGCGCACGGGCGAGGCGACGACCCTGTCGCGCATCGTCGCCCTCGTCGAGGGCGCGCAGGGCGCCAAGCTGCCGGTGCAGGCGATGGTCGACCGCATCACGCTGTGGTTCGTTCCGGCGGTGCTGGTGGTCGCGGCGGTCACGGTCGCGGCCTGGCTCGCGCTCGGCCCCTCGCTCGCCCATGCGCTGGTCGCCGGGGTGTCGGTGCTGATCATCGCCTGCCCCTGCGCGATGGGGCTGGCGACCCCGGTGTCGATCATGGTCGGCCTCGGCAGGGCGGCCGAGCGCGGCATCCTCGTGCGCCGCGGCGAGGCGCTGCAGCGTCTGGCCTCGGTCACCACCGTCGCCTTCGACAAGACCGGCACGCTGACCGAAGGCCGGCCGCGGCTTGTCGCACTCGACGCCGTCCCGGGGCAGGATGCCGACGCGCTGCTTGCACTCGCCGCGGGAGTCGAGGCGCGTTCGGAACATCCCATCGCCCGGGCGGTGGTCGAGGCGGCAGCCGACCGCGGCCTCGGCCTGCCGGCGGTCGAGGGCTTCGCCGCCCGCCCGGGGCGCGGCGTCACCGCCCGCGCCGGCGGCCGGCGCGTGGCGCTCGGCACCGCCCGGCTGATGGCCGAGGAGGGCGCCGACCCCGCCGGCCTTGCCGCCGCCGCCGCGGCCCGCGCCGGGGCCGGCGAGACGGTGCTCTACCTCGCGGTCGACGGGCAGGCGGCAGCGCTCCTCGCTGTCGCCGACAGCCCCCGCCCCGGCGCCGCCGCGGCGGTCGCGGGGCTGCACGCGCTCGGCCTGTCGACGGCGATGATCACCGGCGACGGCACCGCCACCGCACGGGCGGTGGCCGACCGGCTGGGCATCGACAGCGTCCAGGCCGAGGTGCTGCCCGAGGGCAAGCTCGAGGCCGTGCGCCGGCTGGCGGCGGGCGGCCCGGTCGCCTTCGTCGGCGACGGCATCAACGACGCCCCGGCGCTGGCCGCCGCCGACGTCGGCATCGCCATCGGCACCGGCACCGACGTGGCGATCGAGGCCGGCGACGTCGTCCTGGTCGCCGGCGACCCGCGCGCGGTGGCCGAGGCGGTGGCGCTCGCCCGCGCCATTCTCGCCAACATCCGCCAGAACCTGTTCTGGGCCTTCGCCTACAACGTCGCGCTGATCCCGCTTGCGGCCGGGGCGCTCTATCCTGCGGCCGGGATGATGCTGTCGCCGGTGTTCGCGGCCGGGGCGATGGCGGCCTCGTCGGTGATCGTGGTCGGCAACGCGCTGCGGCTGCGGCGCGCCGGCGGCCGCACCGCGGCCGGTGGCTTGCCATGACCATCACCGAGGTCGCGCGCCGGTCCGGCCTTCCGGCCAAGACCATCCGCTACTACGAATCGATCGGGCTGATCCGGCCGCTGCGGCGGCCGAACGGCTATCGCGCCTTCCGCGACGGCGACATCATGAAGCTCGGCTTCCTCGCCCGGGCGCGCTCGCTCGGCTTCTCGGTCGAGGACTGCCGCGCGCTGCTGGCGCTGTGGGAGGACAAGGGCCGCGCCTCGGCCGACGTCAAGGCGCTCGCAAGCCAGCACCTGGCGCGGATCGAGGCCAAGATCGCCGAGCTCGAGAGCCTGCACGCCACCCTGGCCGATCTGGTCTCCGCCTGCTCGGGCGACCACCGGCCCGACTGCCCGATCCTCGCCGGCCTTGCCGCTCCGCCGGCTGGGCGCTGATTCTGACAGCATTTGTCACGCGGTACCGTCTTCCAATGTGGCGCCGACGATGGCACCTTGCAGGCACGTTGGATCAAGGCGCCGGGATGGCGCGCAACCCCCGGAAGGACGCGAGGATGACCTCAACCAAGACACTTGCGCTCACCTTGGCCACCTCGGCCCTGGTGGCGCTCTCGCCCCTGGCGATGGCCCAGGACAAGAGCGGAGAGAACCAGTCGGCGACACTCGACGGCGCGACCGGGCCGGTCGCAACGGTGGCGCTGGCGCAGAACCTCTACGCCTACGGCGTCGCCAACGGCGACGCCCTGTCGGTGGTCGCGGCGGCGCGGCTGATGTCGACGATCGAGATCGGCGAGGCCGAGCGCTCGGCAGAAACCAAGGCCACCGAGGGCGCCCAGGTCACGGCCGATGACGAGGGCGGCGAGGATGCCGCCCCGCCCGACCTCGAGGCGATGCTGGCCACCGCGCGCGAGCTGTCCGGCGACGACGCCACCCTCCTCGGCCTGATCGAGGACATCGAGGCGGCCGGCGCTCGCGGTCGCATCGGCGGTCCGTCGCGCACGCCGTCGCGGCTGCGGGCGGGCCACACCGATGTCTGGACGATCCCCTTCTACGGCGGCTCGCTCGCCGAGGTGGCGATCGTCGGCGACGGCGACGCCGATCTCGACGTCATCATCACCGACGAGAACGGCAACACCATCTGCTACGACAACTCCTATTCCGACAAGGTCTACTGCTCGTGGACGCCGCGCTGGAACGGGCCGTTCTACGTCACGGTCATGAACGTCGGCGGCATGCGCAACACCTACTACATCCTGACCAACTGATGCGCCGGCGGGTGCCGCGCGGGGTCTCCCTCGTCCCCGCCGCGGCCCCTGGCCGAACCTGCGACGGCCGCCGACCGGCGGCCGTCATCGTCCGGGCGCCGTCCCCTCCCGCACGACCCGGTACGGGGCGCGGGCGATGAGGGCCGCGCTCGTCGGCCCCGTCGGCATCGCCAACCTCGCCATCGTCACGCTGCCCGAGCCCGCGGCAGGCCCCGGCGAGGTTGTGGTGGCGCTGCGGGCGGCGTCGCTCAACTGGCGCGACCTGCTGATCGTCGAGGGCGGCTACGGCACCCGGCAGAAGCGGTCGCGGCTGATCCCGCTGTCGGACGGCGCGGGCGAGGTCGTCGCCACCGGCCCGGGCGTGACGGCATGGAAATCCGGCGACCGGGTGATGGGCTGCTTCCACCCCGACTGGCAGGCGGGCCCGCCGACTGCCGAGGCGCTCGCCTCCGACCTCGGCTGCCGCACCGACGGGGTGGCCTGCGAGTTCCGGGTCTTCCGGCAGGACGCGCTGGTGCGCATCCCCGACGGCATGGGCTTTCCCGAGGCCGCGACGCTTCCCTGCGCCGCGGCCACCGCATGGTCGGCGGTGATCGAGCGCGGCGGCGTCCGCCCCGGCGACCGCGTCCTCGTCCAGGGCACCGGCGGGGTGTCGCTGTTTGCGCTGCAGTTCGCGGTCATGACGGGCGCCGAGGTCTTCGCCATCACTTCCGGCGCGGCCAAGGCCGGGCTGCTGCGACGCCTCGGTGCCCGCCATGTCGTCAACTACCGCGACGATGCCGACTGGGGCCGGACGATCCGCAGGCTTGCCGGCGGACGCGGCGTGACCCACGCGGTCGAGATCGGCGGGGCCGGGACGCTGCGGCAGACCATGCACGCCACTGCCGCGGGCGGATTCATCGCCATGGTGGGGGTGGTCTCCGGGGCGCGGGCCGAACTGAACATCCCGGTCATGGCGATGAACGCCTTCCGGCTGGAAGGGGTCGCGGTGGGCAGCCGGCTGACGCTCCGGCAGCTGTCCGAAACGATGGCGCTGCACGGGATCCGGCCGGTGATCGACCCGCGCGCCTTCGCGCTCGACGGATTGCGCGACGCGCTGGAATACCTCCGCACCGGCACCCACAGCGGCAAGGTCTGCGTCGCCTTCGGCTGAGGCCCGGCGCCCCGCGGTCCGGCCGCCTCAGCCCGCCGCCCCGCCGGCGCCGGGTACCGCCGGCCGCGGACCGTAGCCGGCGAATGCTGCGGCCGCCTCGGCGATCTCGGCCGCCGACAGCAGCACCGGCCCGCCGATTGCCAGCGCATGCACATGCTGGTGGGCCAGCGCCTCCAGCTCCTCGGCCAGCCACAGCGCGCGTGACAGGCCGGGGCCGGCCGTCAGCATGCCGTGGTTGGCCATCAGGCAGCCGCACCGCCCCGCCATCGCCGCCACCACCGCCGCCGACAGCGCCGCGGTGCCGAAGCGGGCATAATCGGCGCAGCGGATGTCGGCGCCGCCGAAGGCAGCGATCATGTAGTGGATGGCCGGGATCGGCCGCCGCGCCACCGCCAGCACCGTCGACCAGGGCGCATGGCTGTGGACGACCGCGCCGAACTCGGGCCGCGCCCGGTAAAGGTCGCGGTGGAAGCGCCATTCGGTCGAGGGCGCGAGCGGCCCCTCCCAGCCGCCGGCATCATCGTCAAGTGCCATCCGCGCGACCAGTCCGGGGTCGAGCGCCGCCGGCGGCACGCCGGAGGGGGTGATCAGCATCGCCGCGCCGTCGCGCGCCGACACGTTGCCCGACGAGCCGCGGTTCAGCCCGCGGGCATCGAGGGCGCGCGCGACCGCGACGATCTCCTCCCGCAGCGCCGCCGTCATCGCACCGCCGCCCGCTCGGGGAACAGGCCCGCCAGGCCCCCGGCCGTGGCCGGGCAGACCCCGCGCTCGGTGATCAGCGCGGTCACCAGCCGGGCCGGCGTGACGTCGAACGCCGGGTTGGCGGCCGCGGTGGCATCGGGACAGATGCGCACCTCGGTCACGGCGCCGTCCGCGGCCCGCCCCTGGACATGGGTCACCTCGCGACCCGCGCGCTCCTCGATCGGGATTCCGGACAGCCCGTCGGCCAGCGTCCAGTCGATCGTCGGCGAAGGCAGGGCGACGTAGAAGGGCACGCCGCAGTCACGCGCCGCCAGCGCCTTGAGGTAGGTGCCGATCTTGTTGCAGACATCGCCCGCGGCCGTGGTCCGGTCGGTGCCGACGATCACCATGTCGACCAGGCCGCGCTGCATCAGGTGCCCGCCGGCGTTGTCCACGACCAGCCGATGGGGCACCCCCGCGGCGGCCAGTTCCCAGGCGGTCAGATGCGCACCCTGGTTGCGCGGCCGCGTCTCGTCGACCCAGACGTGGAGCGCGATCCCGCGTTCGCGGGCCAGGTAGATCGGCGCGGTCGCCGTGCCCCAGTCGACGGTCGCCAGCCAGCCGGCATTGCAGTGGGTCAGGATGTTCACCGGCCCGGCCTTGCGCGCGGCAATCGCGGCGATCAGCGCCAGCCCGTGCTCGCCGATGGCGCGGTTGATCGCGACATCCTCCTCGCACACCGCTGCCGCCCGCGTCCAGGCCGCCGCGGCCCGCGCGGCGGGGGCCAGCGGGGCGAGGCGGGCGCGCATGTCCTCCAGAGCCCAGCGCAGGTTCACCGCCGTCGGGCGGGTCGCCCCGAGGACGGCCACCGCCTCGCCCAGCCCGGCGTCCGAAGGGTCGCGGTCCATGTGAAGGGCGACGCCGCAGGCGGCGGTGGCGCCGATCAGCGGCGCCCCGCGCACCCACATGTCGCGGATCGCGGCCGCCGCGTCGGCCAGGCCCTCCAGCGGCACGACCACGAACTCGTGCGGCAGCCGCCGCTGGTCGATCACCTCGACCCCGCCGCCACCCTCCGCAAGCCGGATCGGCCGGCAGGGCACACCGTTCACCATCATCGCGCCGTCCCCTCGCCCGCTGCCCGGGCGGCGATGGTAGGCCAGCGCGGCGCCGCCTGCAAAGGCCGCCGGCGCCGTCCTAGCCCCAGGCCGCCAAGAACTCCCGCCATTCGCCCCGGGTCATCCCCGAAGTCTCCTCGGTCACCGTCTCGCCGGCCAGCCGGCGCTTCAGCGCCGCGACCGCCTGCGCCGACAGGGTGGCCCCGCCCAGCCGGTAGTCGGCAAACGCGCCCCAGGCCGCCGGCACCCAGTCGCGCACCACCCCGCAGAGTGCCTCGGCATAGGCCCGGATCTCGTGCTGGGCATGAGCATCGGCCCGCAGGCGCAGGAAGTGGAAGAGGTTGTGCAGGTCGGTCTTCCAGTACCACTGGGTGTAGGTGTTCATCGGCAAGTTCATCCGCGCAAGCTCGCGCGCGAGGCCCTGCTGGCCGTCGGTGGACAGCATCGCCTGGTAATGGTCGTAGGCGCGCGCCGCGTCGTCCTTCAGCCAGTGCAGCACCCGCGCGGCCTCGTCGGCGCCGAGCGGCGTGCCCCGCCCCTGCGCGTTGGAGGCCGACTGCGCCGCCAGATGCTCGGGCGCGGGGATGTAGAACTCGCGGTCGAGAATCGAGTAGCGCGCCGAATACTCGTTCACGTTCGCGGTGCGGTGGCGGATCCACTGGCGGGCGACGAAGACGGGCAGCTTCACATGCAGCTTGATCTCGCACATCTCGAAGGGCGTCGAGTGCCAGTGCCGCATCAGGTAGCGGATCAGCCCGGTGTCGTCGCGCGCCGCGCGGGTGCCGGCGCCATAGCTGACCCGCGCCGCCTGGACGATGGCGGCGTCGTCGCCCATGTAGTCCACAACCCGCAGGAAACCGTGGTCGAGCACCGGGATCGGCCGGTAGAGATGCGCCTCCATCCCCTCCGACACGCTGCGCAGCGTCGGGCGGGGCGTCGCGCGCAGGCGGGCGATCTCGGCTTCGGCCTCGGGGGAAAGCGGCATCGGCGGGCTCCGGCTGGGGGTGGCGGCACAGGCGCCAACTGTATCTGGCGGGCGGGGCGGCGAAAACCCCGCGGCGCCGGCAGCCGCGCCAGCGGCCGCGGCCGATTCGCCACGGTTGCGCAGGGATTTCCGCGACCGGATTGACTTCGCCCCGCAAGCCCCTGACCCTACTTTGCAAAGCGGGCATGAGACCCGCCCAGGGCAGAGCGAGCAGAGGTATCCGATGAAAAAGATGACGGCGGCAGCGGCGCTGCTGGCCCTGGCGGCCTGCAGCGGCAATCCCTTTCCGGGTGGCGGCGGGGGCGGCGGAGGCGGGGGCGGCGGCGGTGGGGGCGGCGGCGACACCGTCGTGGTGCCCCCGGTCCTGCGCCAGAACCTGACCGCCGCGCAGTACGACCCCGACAGCCAGACGCTGCGGATCCAGCTGCAGTCGCTCGACGGCTCGCCCCTGCTGGCGACCTACGACCGCACCCCCGACCTCGACGTCGACGGATACCAGGCCTTCACGATCCAGGAGTCCCCGGCGCACCGCAAGTTCGTGGCGCTGTTCAAGACCAGCGAGCGGGGGACGGTCTCGGCCGGCATCGTCGCCGACGGCGGCCAGTTCAACCGCTACTTCGGCGGCGGCACCTTCAGCCGCATCGATGTCTACAGCCTGCCGACCTCGGGGCTGGCCACCTACATGGGCAGCTATGCGGGGCTGATCACCATCGGCGATGGCAGTGGCGGGCCCATGCGCACCCAGGGCGACATGACGCTGAACGCCGACTTCACCGATTCGAGCGTCAACGGAGCGGTCACCAACCGGCGCATCGTCGAGACCGGAGAGGAACTCGACAGCCTGGCGCTGACGGTCACCGGCATCGACGAGAAGGGGCAGTTCCTCGGCTCGGTCGAGTTCCTCGGCGATCCCACCCGGACGATCGGACATTACGGCGGCATCTTCGGCGGACTGAATGCCTCCGACGTCGCCGGCGTGCTGGTGATCAACCCGATCAAGGACGAGGAGCACATCTGGGAGCATGGCGTGTTCGTCCTGCCGCGCTGCGGAACCGTGGGCGATCATCCCCTGTGTCCATGAGCCGGGCCGCCCGGGCGCTCCGCGCCGCGGCGGCCGCGCTCGCCCTCGTGCTGGTCCCGGCCGCGGCTGCGGCCGAGACCCGGACACTGACGCTGTCGCTGGACGATTCGCGCGCCTTCGCGCGCCGTGCGCTCGAGGCCGGGCGGGCGGAGGTCGCGCGCGCCATCGCGCTGGCCCTTCTGGAGGCCGACCCGCGCGATCACGCCGCGCTGACCCTGCTTGCCGCCGCCCAGGCCCGCATGGGCGAGACCGCGGCGGCGCGCAACACCGCCCGCCTGGCCTTCCGCAGCGCCGCGACGCGCGACCAGCGCTACGAGGCGGCGCGCGTCGCGGCGCTGGCGGCCGAGGCCGCGGGCCGGCCATTCCGCGCCCAGGGCTGGCTGCGGCTTGCGGCGGGCCTCGCCCCCGACCCGGCCGCGCGCGCCGATACCGCGGCGCACTACCGCGCGGTGCAGTCGGCCAACCGCTGGTCGACGCATTTCCGGCTGCATGTCGCGCCCTCCTCCAACGTCAACCGCGGCAGCCGCTACGACCAGCTGATCATCGACGGCATCCCGACACCCTTCGTGCTGTCGGGGGATGCGCAGGCGCTGTCGGGGGTCGAGGCCGGCGTGTCGATGGGCGCCACCTACCGCCTGTCGCAGGGGCCGGACTGGCGGGCCGAAGTCGGCGCGCGCGTGCACCACACCACCTATGTGCTCTCCGGGGCTGCGCGCGACGCCGCCCCCGACGTCACCGGGGCCGATTTCGCCCATGGCGGCGCCGAGGTGTCGCTGCGCATGACGGTCCTGCCGCAGGGCGGGCGCGAGCCGGTCTCGCTCGGCCTGGCTGTGGGGCAGAGCTGGTACGGCGACGAGCCGCTGGCGCGCACCCTCAGGCTCGACGCCGGCCGCAGCTTCACGCTCACTGCGGCCACCGGCCTGCGCATCGACCTGCTGGCCGAACGGCAGTGGAGCGACCGCGGCCTCAAGCCGCGGGCCCTGATCCTTGCCGCCCAGGCACAGCTTCACCACCGCCTCGGCAACGGCGACATGCTGCGGCTGCGCCTGACCGCCACCGACCTGCGCTCGCAGGACCGCAACGCCGCGCATCTGGGGCTGTCGGGCGAGCTGCGCTGGGAACTCGCCCGCCCCCTCGGCCCCGCCCGGCTGGCCCTGTCGGTGACCGGCGCGGTCCGCGACTACCCGGTGTTCATGAGCAACATCTTCAGCAAGACCGGCCGCGAGGAGGAACAGCTCGGCCTCGCCGTCGAGATGGCCTTCCCCGATGCCGAGGTCTGGGGCTACGCCCCGGTGGTGACGCTGAAGGGCGGGCGCACGCGCTCGAACATCAGCCGGTTCGACAGCGAATACATGGGGCTCGAGGTAGCCTTCCGGTCCGCCTTCTGAGGCCCGCGCAGTTCCGCCCGACCGGCGGCCGGCATAGGATGGCGCCACCAAGCAGGGAGAGCCGAAGATGCAGATCCGTTACCTCCACACCATGATCCGCGTGCTGGACCTCGAGCGGTCGAAGGCGTTCTACGAGCTTCTCGGCCTGCGCGAGACCCGCCGTCACGAGAGCACGCAGGGCCGCTTCACCCTCGTCTTCATGGCGCCGCCGGGGCAGGAGGACTGCCCGGTCGAGCTGACCTGGAACTGGGACGGCGATCCCGGCCTGCCCTCCGACAGCCGCCACTTCGGCCATCTCGCCTATGCGGTCGAGAACGTCTACGACATTTGCGCACACCTCCGGGCCAACGGGGTGACGATCAACCGGCCGCCGCGCGACGGGCGCATGGCCTTCGTCCGCTCCCCCGACAACGTCTCGGTCGAGCTTCTGCAGATGGGGCCGGCGCTCCCGTCGGCCGAACCCTGGGCCAGCATGCCGAACACCGGCCACTGGTAGCCGCCCGCGTCGCCGGCCCCCCGGGGGGCCGGCGGTGCGGCACCGGCGCCATCCCGCCGGCATCGCCCCGCATTCGTGCCGCCCCTCGGGCATCGCCGGCATCGCCCCGTATCCGTGCCGCCCCTCGGGCATCGCCGGCAGCGTCCGCAGTCCGCGCGATGCCCTCCGGCGCCGGCGCCCGCGGCGGGCCGGCCGCGCTTCCAGCGCCGGCATCGCCCGGCATCCCCGCAGGCCGCGCCGCCGCCCGGGGCCGCGGCCGTCGGTCCGCGCTGCGTGCCCCGGGGCGCGAAGATGGCGCGCGCCGGGGCCGGCTTCAGTAGATGTAGCGGATCTGGTCGGTCCAGAAGCGCTCCACCCGGCGCAGCGTGCCGTTGACGTCCTCGATGCGGTCGCGGGCGACCGTCCCGCGCCGCTCCAGCCCCTCGGCGTGGCGGGCGAACAGCTCGGCCACGATCCGGCGCGTCGTGCGCCCCTTCTCGGTCAACCGCACCCGCACCGACCGGCGGTCGATCTCGCAGCGCTGGTGGTGCATGTAGCCCATCTCGACCAGCTTCTTGAGGTTGTAGGAGACGTTGGAGCCCTGGTAGTAGCCGCGCGACTTCAGCTCGCCGGCCGTCACCTCGTTGTCGCCGATGTTGAACAGCAGCAACGCCTGCACGGCGTTGAGCTCGATCACCCCCAGCCGCTCGAACTCGTCCTTGATGACATCGAGCAGGAGCCGGTGCAGGCGTTCGAGCATGGCGAGAGTATCGAGATAGCTTGCGAGGAACCCCTGCTGCCGGACCTCCGCCACCGCAGAATGGATGCTCATGCCGCCCCCGTCGCCTGCCGATGACGACAGGTTCGGGCGATTCGCCGAACATTCGGTTAAGGTCTGCCGCCCGCCTCCCGCCCCTCGGACCCACCGCCGCCGGGAGGCCCGTGCCGGGCCGCGGCATCGGCGCGGATCTCGGCCACCAGCGTGGCATGGGCCGCCTCCGGCGCCTCCTGCCCGGCGATCCAGCGGTAGAGCGCATGGTCGTCGCAGGCGGCCAGCGCCTCGAAGGCGGCGATCTCCTCGGGGCCCATGGCAGGCAGGCGCGCGTCCGCGAAGGGGCCGAGCAGCAGGTCCATCTCGCGCGTGCCGCGCCGCCAGGCGCGCAGCCGCGCGCGCCGCCGCCGCGCGTCCAGTTCAAGGTCGGCGGCGCTCATGCCGCCGGACCCAGGAGCGCCCGCAGGCGCTTCTCGGCCGCCGCGATGCGCGCATCCAGCCGGGCAAGATCGCCGCGCACCTCGCGCAGGTCGGCCAGCGCGGCCGCTGCCGCCGGGGCCAGCGCCCGGCCCTCGGAGGGCGGGCCCTCCAGCCCCTGGCCCTGGCCGGTGAGCAGCCAGCCGACCGAGACGTTCAGCATCCCCGCCATCATCTGCAGCCGGTTGGCGCGCGGGTCGGCGCGGTCGTCCTCCCAGGCGGCGATGCTGCCCGCCCGCACCCCCAGCCGGCGGGCCAGGTCCTCGCGGCTCATTCCCGCGGCCTCGCGCGCGGCGGCCAGACGGTCGCCGAAGGTGGCCACCCCATCGCCGAACCAGCCTCCTGCGTCCGCCTCGGCCATCGCCGCCCCCCTCCCGCCGCTGCCATACCGGCTTGATCGGCTCCCGGCCCGAGCCTAAGAGATGGGCGCCCCAAGATCAAACCGGAGCCCGCAATGCCGTTCCTCTCGGCCACGCTCGACCGCGTGAAGCCCTCGCCGACGATCGCCGTCACCAACAAGGCGCGCGAGCTGAAGGCCGCCGGGCGCGACATCATCGGCCTCGGCGCCGGCGAGCCCGACTTCGACACGCCCGACCACATCAAGGAAGCAGCCAAGCGCGCGATCGACGAGGGCCGCACCAAATACACCGCCGTCGACGGCATCCCCGAGCTCAAGGCCGCGATCTGCGACAAGTTCCGGCGGGAGAACCGCCTTTCCTACCGGCCGGCGCAGGTCAGCGTCGGCACCGGCGGCAAGCAGGTGCTCTACAACGCGCTGGTGGCGACGCTGAACCCCGGCGACGAGGTGATCATCCCCGCGCCCTACTGGGTCTCCTACCCCGACATGGTGCAGCTCGCCGGCGGCACCCCGGTGTTCGTGCCCGCCGGCATCGCGACGCGCTACAAGATCACCCCCGCCGCCCTCGAGGCGGCGATCACCCCGAAGACCAAGTGGCTGATCTTCAACTCTCCCTCGAACCCCACCGGGGCCGGCTACTCGGCGGCCGAGGTCAGGGCGCTGACCGAGGTGCTGCTGCGCCATCCGCAAGTCTGGGTGATGGCCGACGACATGTACGAGCACATCGCCTACGACGGATTCACATTCGCCACCCCCGCCGAAGTCGAGCCCGCGCTCCACGACCGCACGCTGACGGTGAACGGCGTCTCCAAGGCCTATGCCATGACCGGCTGGCGGATCGGCTATGCTGCCGGGCCCGAGATGCTGATCCGGGCGATGGCGGTGGTGCAGTCGCAGTCCACCTCCAACCCCTGCTCGATCGCCCAGTATGCCGCCGTGGCGGCGCTGAACGGCCCGCAGGACTACATCGCCACCGCCCGTGTGGCCTTCCAGCGCCGCCGCGACCTCGTCGTGTCGATGCTGAACCAGGCCCGCGGCATCACCTGCCCGACGCCCGAGGGCGCCTTCTACGTCTACCCCTCGGTCGCCGGGTGCATCGGCCGGACCTCCGCGGGCGGGACGCCGCTTGTCGACGACGAGACCTTCGCGACCGCGCTGCTCGAGGAGACGGGGGTCGCGGTGGTGTTCGGCGCGGCCTTCGGGATGTCGCCGGCCTTCCGAATCAGCTATGCCACCTCCGACAACCAGCTCGAGGAAGCCTGCCGCCGCATCCAGACCTTCTGCGGCGGGCTCCGCTAGGGTGATGGGCGGCGACCTGCCCGACTACTTCTTCCGGGTGCGCGAGAACGGTGCCGCGGTCTACCGTGTCAACACCGAGAACCGCCAGCGCCGGATCGAGATGGAGCAGATCGCCGTCGCCAACATCCGCAACGGCGAGATCAAGCCGCACGGCGACCGCGTGCTCGGCCCCCAGGACCTGGCGGCGATCCGCGACTGGATGGAGGCGCGCGCCGCCACCCTCGCCCGCCGCGACATCGACGACATCCACCGCGCCGTCGACCACCTTAACCTGACCGCGCACTGGGCCCAGACGCGCGCCACCGACGCCCAGCTCGACGAGGTGACCGACGCGCTCCTGCTGGCCATGCACGACCTGCGCACGGTGCTGGTGCGCCGGAAGGCCGAGCGGCTGGGGCGCGGAACCGGCGGCGAGTAGGCCGCCGCGCCGCCGGCGCCCGTCAGCCGCGGCCCGGCCCCGACGCGTGGCGGTGCCAGAAGCGCGCCATCAGAAGCCCGCCCGCAGCCACCAGCCCGATCACCAGCCCCGCCCACACCCCCGCACCGCCAAGGCCCATGGCGATCCCGAGGCCGTAGCTGGCCGGAATCCCGACAAGGTAGTAGCTTACCGACGCCAGCACCATCGGCACGCGGGTGTCCTGCACACCGCGCAGCAGCCCCAGCGCCATCACCTGCGCCGCATCGAAGAACTGGAAGGCGGCAGCGGCCGCCAGCAGCGTGGTGCCGATGGCGATGATCGCGGCGCGGTCGGGGTCGGCGGGGCCGAGGAAGGCCCCGACCAGCGCCTCGGGAAAGCCCAGCATCACCGCCACCGCCACCAGCCCCACGCCGGCCGACAGGGCCACCGCCACCGCCGCCCCGCGCCTGAGCGCCAGCCGGTCGCCCTGGCCATGCGCCTGGCCTGCGCGCACCGTGGCGGCATTGGACAGGCCGACATGGATCATGAAGGTCAGCGCCGCGACCTCGAGCGCGATCCCGTGGGCGGCAAGCTCGCGCGTGCCGATCCAGCCCATCATCACCGCCGAGGCGGCAAAGAGGCCGCTTTCGGCCAGCCCGGTCAGCCCGATCGGCCAGCCGAGGCGGAACACCCGCGCGAAGGCTCCCGGGTCGGCGCGCCAGAAGCGGGCGAACAGCTCATGCCGGCGCAGCGCCGGATGGCGCGCGGCATAGAGCGCAAGGAAGAACAGCGCGAACAGCTGCACCGCCACCGAGGCCGCCGCCGCCCCCACGACGCCAAGCTCGGGCGCGCCCCAGTGACCGAAGATCAGCGCCCAGTTCAGCGCCGCGTTCACCGCCAGCCCGGCGAGCGTGACCCACAGCACGATACCCGCCCGCTCCAGGGCGGCGAGGTGGCTGCGCAGCACCATCACCACCAGCGCCGGCACCATCCCGAGCCCGGCGACCCGCAGGTAGGCCTGCGCATCGGCGGCCAGAGCCTCCTCCTGCCCGGCCGCCTCGAGCAGCGCACCCGAGAACCACAGCACCGGATAGACGGCGACGCCGAACAGGATCGACAGCCACAGCCCCATCCGGGTAACGCGCCGCACCTCGGTATCGTCGCCGGCCGCCACCGCAGCGGCCACCATCGGCATGACCGCCATGGCAAAGCCCGCGCCGACCACGAACAGGGTGAAGAAGCTGGTCGCGCCCATGACGCCGGCCGCCAGCGCCGGCACGGCGTACCAGCCCAGCATCACCGTGTCGGTCAGGTGCAGCCCGAACTGCGCGAGGTTGCTGCCGATCAGCGGCAGGCCGAGCGCCAGCGTCGCCCGCGCATGGGCGCCATATGTCTGCCGGTCCGCCATGGCCGCGGCGATAGCGCGCCGGCCTCGGCCGGGCAAGGCCCTCGCCGGGCCGGGCCGGGCCTAGCGGCCGACACCGGCGAAGGCGGTGAAGCCGGCCGCCCGCGCCTCCTCGGGCGAATAGACGTTGCGCAGGTCGGCCAGCCGCGGATGCGCCATGGCGCCGGCGATGCGCGCCAGGTCGAGAGCGCGGAAGGCGTTCCACTCGGTCAGCAGGACCAGCGCGTCGGCACCCTCGGCGGCGGCATAGGGGTCGTCCATCCAGGCGACGCCGGGCAGGAGCGCCTCGCCCTCGCGCCTCCCCTCGGGGTCGACCACCCGCACCCGCGCCCCCCTGCCCACCAGCGCCGGCACGATCGTCAGCGACGGCGCCTCGCGCATGTCGTCGGTGTTGGGCTTGAAGGTGACACCCAGGACCGCCACCGTACGGCCGTTGACCGAGCCGCCGCAGAGGTCGAGGATCTTGTCGACCATCCGGCGCTTGATCTCCTCGTTGACCTTGATGACGGTCTCGGTGATCTGCATCGGCACCGCGTTCTCCTGGCCGATCCGGGCCAGCGCGCGGGTGTCCTTGGGAAAGCACGACCCGCCGTAGCCCGGGCCGGCGTGCAGGAACTTCATGCCGATGCGGCCGTCCAGCCCGATGCCCCGCGCCACCGCCTTGACGTCGGCGCCGAGCTTCTCGCACAGGGCGGCGATCTCGTTGATGAAGGTGATCTTGGCGGCAAGGAAGGCGTTGGCCGCGTACTTGATCATCTCCGCCGATTCGAGGTCGGTGAAGACGACCGGGAAGTCGCGCAGGAACAGCGGCCGGTAGATGTGGCCCATGACGTCGCGCGCCCGCTCGCTCTCCACGCCGACGACGACGCGGTCAGGGCGCATGAAGTCGTCGACCGCTGCGCCCTCGCGCAGGAATTCCGGGTTCGAGGCGACGTCGAACTCCGCCGCCGGGTTCGCGCGGCGAATCACCTCGCGAACCCTGCGGTTGGTGCCCACCGGCACGGTCGACTTGGTCACCACCACCGCATAGCCCGTCAGCGCGCGGGCGATCTCCTCGGCGGCGGCGAAGACATAGGTCAGGTCGGCATGGCCGTCACCGCGCCGACTGGGGGTGCCGACGGCGATGAACACGGCATCGGCACCCTCGACCGCGGCGGCAATGTCGCCGGTGAACAGCAGCCGCCCGGCGGCGACGTTGCGCTGCATCACCTCCTCAAGCCCCGGCTCGTAGATCGGCACCCGGCCCGCCGTCAGCGCCGCGACCTTCGCCGCATCCTTGTCGACGCAGACGACGCGGTGGCCGAAATCCGAAAAGCACACGCCCGAGACGAGCCCGACATAACCGGTCCCGATCATCGCGATCTTCATGGAAGCGCCGCCCCTTCTCGCCCCGAACCCGGTGGCGAGCGATGCGCCATGCGCCATGCCCTGTCAACCGACCCCGGCCACCGCCGGCAGGCCCCCGCCGGGCCCGCGCGGGCCTTGACTTTCACTCCGGCTTGCCTAGCAAGGAACGGCCTTGGTTCCGGCCCGACAGCCGGAGGAATAGGGAACACGGTGCAGCCCCGCGAGGGGCCAGTCCGTGGCTGCCCCCGCAACTGTGAGCGGAGAGCGCGGCCGACGATGCCACTGGGGTCCGCCCTGGGAAGGCCGGCGCGCGCGAGGACCCGCAAGCCAGGAGACCTGCCAGGGTGATCACCCTTTCCCGGGCGCGGGGTGCGCCCCGGGGGCGGATGTTCCGCAGCGGTGACGCCAGACCACCGACTGCGGAGAGGCTTCCTCTCCGTGGCCATACCCCATCCCGGCGGGCCTTGCCCGCCTCGAGCGGAGCCCGAAGCGATGCGACACCCCGGCATTCTCTCACTCGCGCTGTCCCTGCTCGCCGTTCCGGCGGCGGCGCAGGGCAGCTTCGACCTCGGCGAGATCACCGTCTTCGCCAACCGGGTCGAGACCGCCGCCGACGCCACCGGCGCCAGCGTCACCGTGATCGGTCCCGAGGAACTCGCGGCGGCCGGCGATGTGGCGCTCGCGGCCTTCCTGACCCGATTCGCGGGGGTCACGGTCACCCAGGCGGGCCCGCCGGGGGCGCCGGCCACCACCTTCCTGCGCGGCGCCGCGGGGGCCTACGTCAAGGTCCTGGTCGACGGCATCGACGTCTCCGACCCATCCGGAACGCAGGTCATCTTCAACATGGGCCTGCTCAGGACATCCGATATCGCCCGCATCGAGATCGTTCGCGGATCGCAGTCGGCGCTCTACGGCGGCTCGGCGGTGGGCGGGGTGATCGCCATCACCACCCGCCAGGCACGCGAGGACGGGGTGCGCCACCGCTTCGGCATCGAGGCCGGCAGCCGCGAGAGCGCGCTCCTCTCCTGGGGGATGACCGCGCGCGGCGAGCGTGGCGAGCTTGCCGTCTCGGCCAGCCGCTTCGTCACCGCGGGCTTCTCGGCCGCCGACGCGCGCAACGGCAACACCGAGGCCGACGGCCTGCGCGACTGGCGCCTGTCGGCCTCGGGCCGGTTCCGCGCCTCCGATTCGGTCACGCTCGGCTTCGCGGCCTTCGCCGACCGCAGCCGCGGCGAGTACGACGAGGGCTTCCCCCTCGGCGACGGCAGCCCCGACGAGCGCGCCGACGTCGACAGCATCGGGGTCCGCGGCTTCGCCGAGGCCGACCTCGGGGCAACGCGCCATGTATTCGGCCTGTCGCGCTACCGCATCGAGCGGCGCTACCGCGAATCGAACGGCTTCGGCCCGGCCGACAACACCTACACCGGCGAGCGCACGGCGCTCGACTACGTCGGCAACTGGCAGGCGACGGCGCGGCTGCGCCTCGTCTGGGGCGCCGACTGGCAGGAGGAGCGCTACGACCAGGCCGGCACCTTCGGCCCGCTGTCCGCCGATGTCCGCAGCGCCGGCCTCTGGGGCCAGCTGATCGCCGAGCCGACCGACCGGCTGTCGATCGCCGCCACCCTCCGGCAGGACTACCATTCCGCCTTCGGCGGCTTCACCACCGGCCGGCTGGCCGCGGCCTTCCGCGCCTCCGAGGCGGTGACGCTGCGCGCCGCCGTCTCCAACGGCTTCCGCGCCCCCTCGCCCTTCGAGCTCTACAGCTTCTATGGCGACCCCGCGCTCGAGCCCGAGGAAAGCCGCTCGGCCGAGATCGGCGCCGAATGGCGGCTCGCCGGGGGCGCGCGGCTGGCCGCCACCGCCTTCCTGCTCGATACCCGCAACCTCATCGACTACGACTTCGCCACCGACCGCTACGCCAACATCCCCGGCCGCACCGAACGCCGCGGCATCGAGGTCGAGGCCGCGCTGCCGCTCGGCGAGCGGGCGACGCTGAGCTTTGCCTACACCTTCACCGACACGAGAACCGCCGCCGGCGGCCGGCTGCCGCGGGTGCCCCGGCACGAGGGCTCGGT
The DNA here is from genome assembly GCA_023383015.1 of Paracoccaceae bacterium. GTDB lineage: Bacteria > Pseudomonadota > Alphaproteobacteria > Rhodobacterales > Rhodobacteraceae > JAHDXW01. The sequence goes on along the minus strand of JAHDXW010000005.1, from coordinate 4,719 downwards.
CACCCTTGACGGGCGCATCACCGACCGGCTCTCGGGCCAGCTTGCCGTGATCGGTGCCGCCGATGTCGTCGAGGGCGGGGCGCCGCTCGGCGACTTCGCGGTCGTCAACGCCAGCCTGCGCTACCGCATCGACGAGCGCACCGAGGCCTATGTGCGGGTCGAGAACCTGTTCGACACCCATTACCAGCGGGTGCGCGGCTACGGAACGCCCGGCTTCGGCCTGTTCGCCGGGCTGTCGGCCGAGTTCTGATGCGCCCGCCGCGCGCGCCGCCGGCCGCCCTGGCCCTGGCCCTGGCCCTCGCCGCCGCCGCGCCGGCGGCGGGGGGGGCACCGGCGCGCGTCGTCTCGCTGAACCTCTGCACCGACCAGCTTGCCATGCTGCTGGCCGCGCCGGGGCAGATCGCGGCCCTGAGCCATGTCGCGCGCGACCCCCGCGCCTCGGCCATGGCGACCGAGGCGATGGCCCATCCGGTCACCCACGGCGGCGCCGAGGAGGTGTTCGCCCTTGCCCCCGACCTCGTCCTGGCCGGCACCTTCACGACGCGGGCGACGGTCGAGCTGCTCCGCCGGCTCGGCGTGGCGGTGGTCGAGGTGCCGCCGCCCGGCTCGGTTGCGGCGGCGCGGGCGGCGATCGTCACCGTCGGCGCAGCACTCGGCCGCGAGGCCGCCGCCGCCGCGCTGCTGGCCGAGTTCGACGCCGGGCTCGCCCGGCTGGCCGCCCCGCCGGGACCGCGGCCGCGGGCGGCGATCTACGCCGCCGCCGGCTGGACGGGCGGCGCGGCCAGCCTCTCGGGCGAGATCCTCTCCCGCGCCGGCCTTGCCAACCTTGCCGCCGAGCTCGGGCTTGACGCCGGCGGCTACCTGCCGCTCGAGCTTCTGGTGCTGGCCGAGCCAGCGCTCCTCGTCCTCGCCCGCCCCTACCCCGGGGCAAGCCGGGCCGAAGAGCTGCTGACCCATCCCGCCCTGGCCGCGCTCGCCGCCGGCCGCCCGGCGATCCGCCCCGATGACGCCGACTGGGTCTGCGGCACGCCGCACCTTCTGCGCGCGCTCGCCGCCCTGCGCGCCGCCCGCGACCTTCTGCCGGAGGCGCGATGAGCTATCCCGCCATCCTTCTCGCGCTCGCCCTTGCCGTCGCGGCGCTGTTCGCGGCCTCGCTGATGGTCGGGCCGGCGGGGCTGCCGGCCTCAGCGAGCCTGCGGGCGCTGTTCGGCGCCGAGGGGCGGGCGCTGGTGCTGGTGATGCAGGAGATCCGGCTGCCACGGGCGCTTCTGGCCGCCGCCGTCGGCGCCGCACTCGGGCTCGCCGGGGCGGCGATGCAGGGGCTCCTGCGCAACCCGCTGGCCGAGCCGGGGCTGCTCGGCGTCTCGGCGGCGGCGGCGCTGGGCGCGGTGGTGGCGCTGCAGACCGGGCTTGCCGCCGCCTTCGCGCTGGCCCTGCCGGTCGCGGCGCTGGCCGGGGCGGGTCTGGCGGCGGGGCTGATGCTCGCCGTCGCCGGGCCGCGCGGCGGCACACTAGCGCTCATCCTCGCCGGCATCGCGCTTTCGGCCCTCGCCGGGGCGGCCACCGCGCTTGTCCTCAACCTCTCGCCCAACCCCTTCGCTGCGGCCGAGATCGTCTTCTGGACGATGGGCTCGCTCAGGGACCGGGCGATGAGCCATCTCTGGCTTGCCCTGCCCTTCCTTGCCCTCGGCGCGGCGATGCTGCTTACCGCCCGCCGCGGGCTGGACGCGCTGACGCTCGGCGAGGAGGCGGCGGCGACGATGGGCACGGGGCTGGTGCGGCTGCGCATCCTCGTCGTCGGCGGCACCGCGGCGCTGGTCGGCGCGGCCACCGCGGTCGCGGGCGCGATCGGCTTCGTCGGCCTCGTCGTACCGCATCTCGTCCGGCCGCTCTGCGGCGGGCTGCCCTCGCGCAGCCTGCCGGCGGCGGCGCTGGGCGGGGCGGCGATGCTGCTGGCCGCCGACCTCGCCACCCGCCTTCTCGCCCCCGAGCGCGACCTCAAGCTCGGCGTCGTCACCGCGCTGATCGGCGCGCCATTCTTCCTGCACCTGATCCTGCGCACGGCGAGGGCCGAGGCATGACGCTCCTGGCGCTGGACCAACTGACGGTCATGCGCGGCGGCAGCGCGGCGGTGGCAAGCGCAAGCCTTGCCGTCGGTCCGGGCGAGGTGGTGGGTCTGATCGGCCCGAACGGCGCGGGCAAGACGACGCTCCTGCGCGCCGCGCTGGGCCTTCTGCCGGTGGCAGCCGGGAGGTCGAGCCTGGCCGCGCTGCCGGCCGCGGCGCGGGCGCGGGCCGTGGCCTTCCTGCCGCAGGGCCGCACCATCGCCTGGCCGGTGACGGTGGCCGACCTCGTGGCCCTCGGCCGGCTGCCGCACGGCGGCGGGCCGGGCCGGCTTGCGGCCGGGGACCGGGCGGCGGTCGGCCGGGCGCTGGCCGCAACCGGGCTGGCCGGGCTGGCCGGGCGGATCGCCACCGAGCTTTCGGGGGGCGAGCAGGCGCGGGCGCTGATGGCGAGGGCGCTGGCCCAGGAGGCGCCGCTGCTGCTTGCCGACGAGCCCGTGGCCGGCCTCGACCCCGCCGCCCAGCTCGCCGCGCTCGCCACCTTCGGCGGCCTCGCCCGCGCCGGGCGGGCGGTCGTCGTCACCCTGCACGACCTCGGGCTGGCCGCCCGCGCCTGCACCCGGCTGGTAATGATGCAGGCCGGCCGGATCGTCGCCGACGGCACCGCCGCCGAGGTGCTGACCGACGCGCGGCTGGCGGCGGTGTTCGGCATCCGCGCCTTCCGCGCCACAACCGCGGCAGGCCCGATCGTCCAGCCGCTGGAGGTGGTCTGATGGAGCAGCCCGTCACCCTGCTCGATGCGCTGCTGCCCGAGGGGCTTGCCGCCTTCCTTGACCGCGGCGGCCCGGCGATGTGGGCGATCGCGCTTCTGTCGGTCGTCGGGCTGGCGCTGATCCTGTGGAAGCTCTGGGACTTCCTGCGCCTCGGCGCCTTTGGCGGGGGGGCGGCCGAGGCGGCGGTGGCCGAGCTTGCCGCCGGGCGGGCCGCCGCTGCCGCCGCCGCGCTGTCGGGGCGGCGCGGGGCGCGGGCGCGGCTGGCCGCCGCGGCGCTTGCCGCCCGTTCCCGCCTGCCCGAGGCGGCGGCGCGCGAGGAGACGGCCCGCCAGGCCCGCCGCATCCTTGCCGAGGCGCGGGCCGGGCTGCGCGGGCTTGACCTGATCGTCACCGTCGCCCCGCTGCTCGGCCTTCTCGGCACCGTCCTCGGCATGATCGGCGCCTTCCAGGCGCTGCAGGCCACCGGCACCCGCGCCGACCCCGCGGTGCTCGCCGGCGGCATCTGGGAGGCGCTCCTGACCACGGCGGCCGGCATGGGCGTGGCGATCCCCGCCGCCGCGGCGCTGGCCTGGGCCGAGGGCGTGGTGGACGGGCTGCGCACCGACCTCGAGGACATCGCCACGCGCATCTTCCTTGCCCCCGCGGGGGGGCGGTGATGTTCGCCTTCGGCAGCCCCCCGCCGCGCCGCCGGCCGAGCCTGACGCCGATGATCGATGTCATCTTCCTGCTCGTCGTCTTCTTCATGCTCGCCGCCCGCTTCGGCGCCGAGGGCACGCGCGCGCTCGCGCTCGCCGGCGGCCCCGGGCCGGGCTGGGAGGGGCCGCCGCGGCTGGTCACGGTGGCCGCCGACGGCGTTGCGCTCAACGGCCGGCCGCTGCCCGAGGCGGGCCTCGCCGCGGCGCTCGCCGCGCTCGGCCCGGCGACGGCGCCGGTCGTGCTGCAGGCCGCCGGGGACGCCGATCTGCAGCGGCTTGTCGACGTCGTCGAGGCGCTCGCCGCCGCCGGGCATTCCCGGCTCTACCTTGCCGAGTAGGGCGATGGAGTTCGGCCCCCCGCCCGCCCCCCGGCCGCCGCGCGACAGCATCGTGGCGATGATCAACGTCGTCTTCCTGCTCCTCGTCTTCTTCCTGATGGCCGCCACCCTTGCCCCGCCCGACCCCTTCGCGGCCGCGCCACCCGCCGCCCCGGCCCCGCCCGGGGCGCGCGGGGGCACGACGCTGCATGTCGCCGCCGACGGTCGGCTGGACTTCGACGGGGCCACCGGCGAGGCGGCACTCGCCGCCGCCGCCGCGGCCGACGGGGCGCTCGACCTGCGCGCCGACCGAGCGCTGCCGGCGGCCGAGCTCGCCCGGCTGCTCGCCCGCCTGGCCGCCCTCGGCCGGGCCGAGGTGGGGCTGGTGCTGGCGGAGGGGGGCTGATGCGCGCGACCGGCTTCGCGGCCTTCCTCGCCGTCTCGGCCGTCGCCCATGCCGGGCTGTGGCAGGGGCTCGGCCACGATCCGGCCGGGGGCGGGGCGGGCGCCGGCGGGGCGGCGGCGGTGACGCTGGCGGCGGCGCCGGCAGGGCTTGCCGCGATGGCCGACCGCTGGCAGGCCGCCCCCGGCGCCGCCGCCGCCCCGCCGGACGCGCCCGCCCCGTCCGCCGATGCGGACAGCGGGGCGGTCCCCGACCCGGCCGATCCCCTTCCGCCGCATCCGCCCGTCCCGCCGCGGCCCCCCACAACGCAATCGCCGGCGGCCGCGCCCGCCGCCGTGCCGCCGCCCGAGCCCGCAGCCCGCAGCCTCCGCCGCCTGACCCCGCCGCCCCCCGCCGCCCCGCCCCCCCCCGCCCCGGCGCCGGCCCCGGCGCCGGCCCCCCCCGCCCCGCCCGCGGCCCCCCCCCCCC